>OY969576.1:0-1901429 GCA_963701245.1 uncultured bacterium | reverse complement strand
GCCTGAATTCGTTGTTAACAGACCCGAGAAAGTACCTTGTACTGCAGATAAGTTACCGCTCGCGTCAATCTTGGCTAGCACTACGCCATTTGAGCCTTCAGTTTCCAGCAAATTTCCGCTCTGTGATGGAGCACCTTGGATAACTAACGGCGTGCTGGTTGCTGATGCACTGGATATGAACTCTTGTCCGTTACTCACAACTCCATCACTTGCAGCTACAACACTTGAGGTAGTACGCACGTAGACCTCTGGGTTATTTGCATATACCAGTTGAGCTCCCCAGCCAACAACCGTAGCTGAGTTATTTGTCACAATTAGAGTTGGTTTTACAGCCGTCAGAGAACCAGTAAAGGCCTGGCTGACACTAAAGCGTTGCCAAGTCGTAGTGGCGGTAAAGCTCGCTGCAGTACCAGTACCCGGTGAACCACCAGTGGAGTCAATTCTTAACTGTACCGGCTGTGTACCGCTGTTAGTCTTAACCCACATGCTAAAGGTGTAGGTACCAGTTGTAGTAGTCGAATATGGCTGCTGAATCGTAGCATTGGCAGCACTTGATACTAACTTGTCGGCACTGATATTGCCATCAGGTGCTGGATTTGAGGCAGCATCGTTAGCAGTTACGGTCAGATTAGAAGTTGTCCAAACAGCGTTATCCAACTGCTCAGAGTATTCAAGCAAGTTCGCGTATTGGCCAATGCCACCAACTCCGTTGTCGACGTAGCCAGTGCTTTCAAAGTCACCCGCGTTGTCGAATCTAGCTAAATTAGCACCAGTTGAGTCTTGGAGGTCGACTATATCTGCCCCAGCCGTCGGCGTGGCACCTTCCTGAAAAACTGTTACAGGTTTTGCTCCATTTGCAGTTGACTGTATAAACAAACTACTCTGACTTGTACTAGAACCTTGAATACTTAGCAAACCGTTGTTATTCGTGGTGTTCAGTCCAACAAACGACCCGTTATCGTACAACGAGCTATTTCCAATGTGGTTGCCGCCCACAGTGTCGAATTTAGTAAGATAGTACTCAAGGCCAGATCCGGCGATGCCACCACCTGTGCCGGTACAGTTTGCTAATAATTCCAAACAAACAGTATCGCTTGTATTTCCTGAATTGGGGATCACTACCGTCTGATTCTGAGAGTCTATTGCCGATTGAAGCGTTGTTGTATATGTCGTGCCTGCGACTGCAAAGACCAAATTACCAGTAGTAGATCCCGATACGCCTAGCGTCAATCCCCCGCTACCCTGAACTGTAGCGCTATTATCAAAGGTAGCAACACCAGTCACACCAAGTGTGCTACTAAGTGCCGTAGATCCAGTAACGCTTAGACTTCCTTGGGTAGAAATATCTCCGCTGGAATCAATGGAGACCAACAAACCATTTGAATTATTTTCAAGATCAAGCAAGTCGCCACCGGATCCTGGCGTCGCCCCGCCTTTAACAAGCAATGTCGGAGTAGTCGCACTGGCTGCAGCCTGGACAAAGAGTCCAGGTTGAGTCGCACCACTACTCACAACCGCTAGTTCGCCGTTACCCGTAGTAGTATTAACACCAACAAAGCTATTGTTGTCGTACAGCAGTGTTGAAGAATTTATTGTCGTACCGGTGTTAAACCGCGCGACATAGTCAGCCGTGCCTGATCCAGTTATTCCTCCACCAGACCCAGCACAGTTACCGGTACTAAGACAGATATCTACCGAGGATAAACCTGGATCGAGCAAATGATACGTCGTGCTTTGGCCAAGAGTGTTCTGAACCAAAGTACCAGTGTAAGAACCACTTTGATTGAAAAACTGTCCACTGGAATTAATTCCGCTCAGAGTAGTAGTGCCATTACTCGCCAAAAACTGAAGTAAGTCGCCCGTTTGGCTTCCCAAGGCTTCTATCACAGCAGTACTTGCCGAAGTACTGGCACTTTGGATATTAAAATTAGCGCTCGATTGTAGTGATGTGCCGTTTTGGATATACGCACTACTTCCGCTAGCGGAAGCAAAGCCACAAGAAGAACTGCTGTCAAGACAAACTGTACCACTTGCATCCGGCAAAGCGATACTGTCATTCGCCGTAGGAGTCGTCCAACTTAAGGTGGCAATATTTCCGCCATTACTGGTTTGAAGTTGGCTGGCATTTTCGGCCTGGAAGGCATATGGCACTGAGGTCAATTGCAGACGCGGACTCATTTCGCCGTCCCATGTTGGCGAGCCTGATGATGTTCCACCAATGTTCATAGTCAACCAAAGTTGCTGATCCCACGGTATCGTAGTCGGAAATGCAGTGATTGATCCAAGGTTTACCGTCAAATATCCGTTGACTACCCTCGCCCCCTGAGATGCGCTATTCAGGTAATCTTCCGTCCAGAGTGCAGTACCGCCAGATGAGGCACTGTATAACTTAAATTCAACGTTGTAATTACCGTCATTGACAATCGCACCACTGGAAGTTTCCAATCTGGCTTGAAAATTCAGATATGCGCTGGGGCTTGCAGCAACCGGGTGTGTCAGAGTAAGTACCAGGCTTACCACTATCGCTGTTCCAAATACAGACAAAATTCCAGCTTTGCTGAAAATTCCGGTGTGCCGTCCTGCACGCATACGCGTATATGCGCGTACGCGCGTATAAAAAACTACAGAGGTCGACAATGCGAGTCGTATGACAGCAAAAAACACCCTTTGCAATTGCCTGCTGAGGGTGCTACGAAACGGATTTCGCGATTGCGACTTTTGTTTGAGCATTAAATTTTGAAATGTTTGTATTGGTTTTTAACCAATTTTAGTTTTGTGGGTTTCCCAAAGTTCCCTCCAGGAAACCCCTTTGACTTTTTATTTGGTTTTAACCAATGTTTGTTGGTTAGGGTTAGTCCCTCACATTGGTGCCAACCCTATAGAACAAGTATCTGCTACCCAACAGAGGTGATCAAGGCTTTTTTGAATAAAATTTATGCGCAAAAATAGGGTCGATTTTGGACTTTTTAACGTCACTATTCGTTGTAATAAAGGTTATGTTTTAGTCATTTTCTCTTAGTCTTTAGCAAAACAGATATTAAACACAACACTATCAGATTAAGAAATCGTTGTACGAATTATAACTATTTAAAAAACCTTGGAAACTTATCCACAATCAATCTTAGAGAGGTAGCTTACGAAGAAGTTTTTCAACCAAATTGATTAATAATCGTACTATTCTCTGAACACTAAAAATACGATTTATCAAGTATGCGATTTACCGCCAAATTAATCTTGGTAGTTTTTGGAGCTAAACTTTAATTTTAACTATTTTGAGCTCGGTTTGATGTTGACGATGCCCACGCACTTTGTGAACTCGTTTCTTTGCTTTGTAGCGAATTGCCGTGACCTTGTCAGACTGAATATCTGAGTTTATAACTTCGGCAGTTACTAGTGCTTTTCAAGATATGGTTGGCCAATCATTACGTTCTCGCCATCGACTACTAAAAGTGGTTGAAAATCTACAGTCTTACCGGTATCTTTCAGTAGCTCGACTAGAATACTCTGACCTTCAGTGACAAGGTACTGTTTACTTCCGGTTTCTATAACTGCTTTCATCATGACCAAGGTTTTCCTTCAAGATCTTAGTTTCTCAAAATTACCGAGTAAGTCTACCAGATATACACTTCTGTGTAAAGTGTTGAGAGTTGACAAATACATATTTGATTTAATAATATTGATCAACATATGAACATATAACTTAGATTAATATCATAAACGGTATAATTATAATTTTTTGTTATTGAAATTCGACAATAAAATTTATATTCTATTGATTACTGACGGCCATCTTTTTTAATTTCACGAGTGCTTCTATTTCACCAATCTTTATTTCTGCCGAGTAACCATTTACTTCTGTGTTATTTAATTTTTCTGCTAGTGTTTCGTGAGCAATTACATCTGAGAAATAATGATCTTGTAACATCGCTACCAGCTCATTGTCATCAGATACAACCGATAATTCAATGCGGTCATCAACTTCTAATCCTGCTTGTTTTCTTATCTGTTGAACGTGCCTGATTACCTCTCTCATTAACCCTTCGCGCATAAGTATTGGCGTGATTACGAGATCAAGTTCCACTCTTACAATTTGGTTCGCTCCAGTTTTACTACTGACGGTGCCATTTTTCAAAAACACTTCCTTAACATTAAGCTCCTCGCGGATTATTTCAATATAATCCTTATACTTTTCAGATGCTTCCCCGATCTTGAAAGCATTCCATACCGTTGCCGAAGCAAGAGGTTGTCTCACTTTTATACCGTTATCAGCTCGTATGGATAGACCAAGCGTAATTGCTTCTTTAGTTGCAGACATTTCAGATAGAACAATCTCATTCACATGACCTGTCTTTGGCCAATCCAATAAGTGTACAGACAATCCTGCAGTTAATTTTCTATATAACTCTTCTGCCAGAAACGGCGTAAATGGAGCGAGGACTTGAGAAAGCTCCACAAGAATATAGTAAAGCGTTCGGTAGGCATTATTCTTATCTTCGTCATTATCACTCTTCCAAAATCTTTTTCGGCTTCTACGGACATACCAGTTACTGGCGTCATCTACAAACGGCAAAATTACTTTCAAGGCATTTGGTACATCATAGGCGTCCATATGTTTTTCAACGTCATGTATGATTTGATGAATTCGGCTGATGATCCATTGATCAAGTGGATTTGTTACGTCATTACTTGGATCTAGAGGTAGTTCGCCGTTATTATTTTTAGTTTGCCAATTATCCACTGAAGCATACAAGGTAAAGAAGTCGTACATGTTCCAAACCATGTTTAGTTTTCTAGCAACATCGCTTACATCTTTATCTTGTAATGAGAAGTCTTCTGCGTTTAATACAGGTGAACTTAGGAGAAGAAAGCGTAACGAATCAGCACTAAACTTATCCATGAGATCGTTAGGATCAGTATAATTACCATAGCTCTTACTCATCTTCCGTCCGTCATTGCCTGCAAGTGTTCCGGTGACAATCACGTTTTTAAATGCATTCTTTGCAAATAGTCCAGTAGAAACAGCATGCAGATAATAGAACCATGCTCGAACTTGACCGACATATTCGGCAATAAAATCGCCTGGGAAATTTTGTTCAAATTTTTCTACGTTTTCAAACGGATAATGGAACTGCGCAAACGGCATCGAGCCGCTCTCAAACCACGAGTCAAAAACCTTATCAATCCGCCGATACTCGACACCATCGATCGTAAATCGTACATCATCAATCCATGGGCGATGATAATCTTCCAACTCTACACCGGAGAGCTGTTTCAATTCAGCATAACTGCCAACTACCTTAATATGTTCATCTCCATGTCTATCTATTCCTTTCCACACAGGTATCGCCGTTGCCCAAAATCTGTCTCGGCTTAAATTCCAATCGGGGGCACTTTGAACAGTCTTAGCAAATCTTCCGTTTTTGATGTGCTCCGGAAACCAATATATATCTGCGTTTTGCTCTAGCATCGCTTCACGTTGTGTATTGATGTCCATAAACCAGCTAGGATGTGCACGATACATCAGCCTTGTACCACACCTATGACAATGGGGATAGCTATGGGTTATGTATTCTATCTTCCAGACAATTCCTCGTTCGTATAGGGTTTTCGCGATTTCCTTATTGGTCTCCCAAACCTGTTTCCCTTTCCACTCACCCTCAGCATAAAAACCACTGTCATCAATGTTTGAAACAATAGGGAAGCCTTTTTCTTTTGCCAGGGCAAAATCTTCCTCACCATAGGCAGGTGCAAGATGCACGATACCCGTTCCCTCCTCTAGGGTGACGTAATCCGCTGCCCACACCTTATCGGCGTTTTCCCCTTGATATTCGAAAAGTGGCTCGTATTCTAAGCCCACTAACTCACTGCCCTTAAAAGTACGCTTAATTGTATATGGGATGGTTTGATGTTTTTCATCTGTCAGCACCTTAGCAACAAGTTCATTGGCAATAATAAAGTTCTCGTTATTGACTTCAACTTCGGCATATTCTATATCCTTATTTACCGCTGCTGCAGTATTAGCAGGTAATGTCCATGGAGTCGTAGTCCACGCCAATAATGAAGCATCTGAATTTTTTAGTTTCAGTTTCACATAGACAGAAGGATCGGTGACGACTTTATAGGAATTGTCCATTGCAACTTCCGCTTTGCTTATTGGCGTCGCGTCCCTCGTGCAGTAAAGGAGAACTTTTTCACCCTCATAAATTTTACCTGCCTCATAAAGTTTCTTAAACGCCCACCAAATGGATTCCATATAGGGCTTATCCATAGTGCGGTAGGCCCCCTTAAAATCAACCCATCTACCGACGCGATCGATTGTATCCTCCCATTCACTCCCGGTTTGGACCATATTCGCTCGACAAGTGTTAATATATTCTTCTAAAGTAACTTTGGTGCCTATATCGCGCTTATCATGTATACCGAGCTTTTTTTCGGTGAATATCTCAGCTGGTAAGCCGTGGCAATCCCAACCCCATACCCGCTCTACGCGCTTGCCTTTCATGGTCCAGTATCGCGGTATAGCGTCTTTAACAATACTCGAAAGTAAGGTGCCATGATGCGGAACCCCTGTAATAAATGGAGGGCCGTCGTAAAATACATAGGCATTGTCTTTTGGACGTGACTCGACCGATTTTTCGAATATCTTGTTTTTCTTCCAATAACCAATCAAATCTTTCTCGTATTCGATTGGTTTTCTGCGACTGTTTTTGGAGAATTTCATGCTGTATTTCCTCGTAAATTAAAAAATCACCTCATTATTAGTTACCGGATCCCAAACTACTGTGAGCGTTCAGGAGGTACCATCCGGTTTCCTTTGAGGTGTTCTCAAAAGCACTTGGTTTACTAGCGATGTCGCTGCTAGAATCGGTGGGTTCTACTTAGTAGGCACTTTTCTTCCCACTCCGTTCCTAATTCTATAGGATCGCGGTTGATAGCCGCTCAAATACGGTTTCTATAAGCCATTATAAGGGAAATTAAGTTGGCAGTAAAGGAGCGCTAGCCTCTTGCGTAAGCAATCACCTCATCAACCAAAGGAAGAGTATTCCCTTCCCAACTTTTCTGGAGATTGCCGTCGGTTTGCAGAACTAGTATGGCCGGGTATGTCATGACGTCATATAGACTGGCCATAGCACTTCCCTCGCGGCTATCAACGTTCAATACTTCTATCTCTCGAGTATCATATTTACTCTTAAAAGTGGTAACAAAATCCTCTGTAATTCGTCCATGTTCTGAATCAGGTCGATAAATCACAAGCACTTTCATGATGTGTTAAGTGTACCATAGTGAGTACGTGAAGCTAGCCACTCCGCCGGCAATGATTTTTTAGATCATTTATGATACATCCGACTTAATTCCTTCGGTCGTTTTCTAGCTACAACCCGTGGTTGAGCCACAACTAGTGCAGACATAGCAGCTACCGGCTCGCTGAGTTTGGTTACCACAGTTATAGCAAAGTGGCGCGGTAGAATCATTTATTACGGTAGTTTTAGTCTCGCTGACACTATTCACTTCACTCATAGCAACTTTTTGATCACTATACTCGTCTTTTAATAGATCAGCCTCGTCGCTTACAGAGACTGACTCAGTGACTAGCGGTGTATCCAATAGAGTGGTCTGAGTAGCTGGCATATCATCAATGGATGCTAAGCCTAACTCTAATCGATCATCGAAACTTAGATAGCTTAAGGCAAGTCGTCTAAAGATGTAATCTACTAGACTGGAAGCAGTTCGAATATCCTTATCATCAGTTATCCCACTTGGTGCAAAGCTCATACTGGTAAACGACTTTACGTAATCCTTAAGCGGTACACCAAATTGCAAGCCATGACTGACGCTAATGGCAAAGGCGTCCATGAATCCAGCTAGAGTTGAACCTTGTTTGGCAATACGCATAAATATCTCACCCGGATTACCATCGTCGTATTCGCCAACCGTAATATAGCCATGGCTATCCGATACTCTGAATGAATAGGTTTTTGAATTTCTAACCTTAGGCAATTCTTTACGAACTGTACCCTTCACGATGTATTTATCATTGATGGACTCAGCGACAACTTCTGGCTCTATTTTCTCTTTAGTTTCCTTCTTTGCCATACTCAAAGGTTGAGCCACTTTACAGTTATCACGATATATCGCGATAGCTTTAAGGCCCATCTTCCAAGCATCAATATGCAGTTGCTCGATTTCCTCAACCGACACTTCTTCTGGCATGTTGACCGTTTTACTTATTGCTCCGCTTAAGAAAGGTTGGACTGCCGCCATCATTTTTACGTGTCCGAGATAATGAATCGCATTGTCACCCATTGAACAAGCAAATACCGCTTCATGCCCTTTTTGAAGTCCCGGCGCTCCGAGAATAGTTTTCTCCGTATCGATATATGCCACTATGTCGGCTATTTGGGCTTTGCTGTAGCCTAATGCTTTCAAAGCCCTAGGAACCGTCTGGTTAACTATATTCATCGTTCCGCCACCGACTAACTTTTTGACTTTCACAAGTCCTAGATCGGGCTCTATGCCAGTCGTATCGCAATCCATCATTAGACCTATCGTTCCGGTAGGAGCCAAGACGCTCGCTTGAGAATTACGGACCCCGTAGAGCTCACCGAGTTCAACTGCCTCATCCCAAGCACTGGCCGCCGCGCTTAATAACTCTTCACTTACCAAGCTGGCATCAATTTTAGAAACCTCGGCACGATGCATTTTCAGAACTTTAAGCATACCGTCACGGTCCTTTGCAAAGCCCGCAAATGGTCCGACACGTCGGGCCAAGCGTGCACTGACGGCATAGCTATGGCCAGTCATTAGGGCGGTAATTGCCGCAGCGATTGCTCGTCCCTCATCCGAATCATATGGTAAGCCTCGAGCCATAAGTAGTGCACCGAGGTTAGCATAGCCTATTCCTAGTTCGCGATAAGCCTTGGCATTTTTTGTAATTCCTTCAGTAGGATAAGAGCTATAACCTACAAGAATTTCTTGAGCGGTGAAAATGAGTTCTACTGTATGTTTGAACTCTTCAATCGCAAAGCTAAAGTCATCTTTCAGATATTTTAATAAGTTAATGCTTGCCAGATTACACGCCGAATTATCTAAGTGCATGTATTCGCTGCAGGGATTACTGCCATTAATACGTCCCGCGATGGGCGTTGTATGCCACTTATTAACGGTAGTATCAAACTGCATACCGGGGTCAGCACACTCCCAGGCCGCTTCGGCAAATTGCCTGAGGAGATCTCTTGCCTTAAGTGTTTTCACACTTTTACCCGTGGATACTGCTTTCAGGTTCCACTTATCATCGTTTTCGACAGCCTCCATAAATTCATCACTGACTCGGACCGATATGTTCGCGTTTTGATACTGCACACTGAAGGAGTCTTTGCCATCTAAGCTCATATCCCAGCCGAGAGTCTGAAGGTCGCGCGCCTTGCGCTCCTCTATAGCTTTGCTCCAAATAAATTGTTCTACATCAGGATGATCAACGTTTAATATTACCATCTTGGCAGCTCGACGAGTCTTACCGCCACTTTTAATAGCACCGGCAGATGCATCAGCCCCACGCATAAAACTTAATGGACCACTTGCGGTTCCAGCGCTCTTACCAAGTGGCTCTACTGATGATCTAATTGGGCTAATATTAATGCCAGATCCTGAACCACCTTTAAAAATCATGCCTTCTTCTACGTACCAGTTCAATATTGCCGGCATGGTGTCTTCTATGCCAAGAATAAAACAAGCGCTCGCCTGTTGGGCACGCGACATAGCACCTATGTTGAACCAGACTGGACTGTTAAAAGCAGCTCGCTGCGTCGCTAATACATACTTGAGTTCTTCGCGAAAGTCCTCTGCTTCAGTTTCGGTCTCAAAATAGCCTTCCTGAAGTCCTTGGCGAGTGATCGTGTCGACAACTCGATCGATAAGTTCTTTGAGTGATGATTCCCGCTCTTCGGTACCAGGGGTACCAGTAAAGTATTTCTGGGCAACAATATTAATGGCATTCAACGACCAACCATCAGGAAACTCAACTCCTTTCTGCTCAAAGACTGGAGTATCATTCATCGGATTCTTGATAAGTGAATCACGCTTGACCCACTTCAGCTGGTCATATGCTCTACTTTTTTTAGGGGTAAAAAGCCGTCCCATCCCCTGGCTGGTTGTTTGTCCCATAGTTGTACCCTCTTTCTTTACCGTAACTACTAGTTGCTATGCTACGGTCACCTCAATTGGTTTATATTTTATTTAAATGTTTGTTTAGAGTTCTTGAAGAATCTGATTACCTTCTCTCACTAGGTAATGATTCACTGAGCTCTCTTAGACACCGAAATTATATTCGATATCAAAGAGAGCTGTCAAGGTAATAGTAGCTACCCCATTTGGTAGTAGCTCTATTACGATTTAACCTCCGCCGGTATGTGTTTTCCTTGCCTGACAAGCGATAGCTCTTTCTCAAAGCTCGCTATATCTTTAAAGCGTCGATAGACACTAGCAAATCTCACATACGCTACTTCGTTCAGCCTGGCGAGCTGGTCCATGACCAATTCCCCAATCTTTGCCGAACTAACCTCCTGTTCACCGCATGCATATAATTCCTGCTCAATCGTATTTACAACGCCATCTAGTTGGAGGCTTGTAACTGGTGTTTTCTCACAAGCTCGATAAAGTCCATTTAACAACTTTGAACGATTAAATAACTCTCGCTTCCCATCATTTTTTATGACGATGAGCTGCGGTCGTTCGATTCGCTCATACGTAGTAAAGCGTTGACCACATTGATTACACATACGGCGGCGGCGAATAGCTTGACCATCTACTACATCACGCGATTCAATGACTTTTATATCATCGCTTTGGCATTGGTTGCATTTCATGCTGCCTCCTTAATCCTTGCTTGTATGCCAATAACTGGATCGAACCATTAGTAAAGATATATTTGTTCGCAAAAGTTGTACATAAACCTATGATAATAGGACCGAATTATAAGCATCAAGGATAGTTAAATTCGTTAAGGTACTCGTGCCTATAGATGATAATTTCCATATATAGTGCAGTGTGTTTCCAATATAGCCCTAGCTGTAGTGCTTTGCAAGTATTTTAACGCTGTAATATTTATGACGGAAATTGTGGTATTTCTTACAAAAATTGGCGTTGCTAAAGATCTATACTCTTGGTAAATTGAGTACTAATTTACTCTTTTGAGCCTTCTGATTTAGTGCTGTCGTCTTTATGTCTGCGACCGAGACGTCGTAGAAATGACGGTTTTTCAAGGTCATCCTCCAAAGCACTCGACGTCACATCATGCTCGATTTTATCCTTATCGGCTTCTTTATTCTGTAGCTTTTCATCCACCTCTTTTTCATCATGATCATCGTCGATTGTCCAAATATTCGGCATAGAATGTTCCTTGCTAAAATCTGTCGCTGGCTCAGTATCTTCATCTAAATTCATGTCCAAATCTGAAAGCGCCTTATCGTCTTGCTTAGCACCGACTGGACTACTACTCGATAACGCACTCATAATGGGTGATGTCGTCTTATCTACACCGCGTTTTGCATAATAAGAATCATCAAAGCCAGTCGCGACCACGGTGATTATTACCTCGCCTTCTAAATCTGGATTAATGGTCGCTCCGAAAATAATATTGGCTTCCGGGTCAGCAGCCGTGGTAATGGTTTCTGCTGCAGCATTTATCTCATGCATTGATAAATCATTACCACCGATTACATTAAACAGAATTCCCCGGGCACCATCTATTGAAACTTCAAGTAATGGTGATTCGATTGCCTGCTGAGCTGCCTGAACTGATCTATTTTCTCCGTTCGCCCTTCCGATGCCCATAAGTGCTGAGCCTGAATTGCTCATAACCGCCTTCACATCAGCGAAGTCGAGGTTTATTAAGCCATGAACGGTAATCAAATCTGATATACCCTGTACGCCTTGACGCAGCACATCATCAGCCACTTTAAAGGCTTCCGTGAGTGGAGTATCTCGCTCAATAGTTTGTAACAGCCTATCATTTGGTATCACAATTAGGGTATCGACGGCATTTCGTAGCTTATCAATGGCGATCTCGGCGTTTTTTCGGCGTTTTTCGCCTTCAAAAGCAAATGGTTTCGTGGCAAAACCAACAACTAGTAAACCAAGCTCTTTACCAATCTCTGCCACGATATGTCCGGCCCCACTACCCGTACCACCGCCCGCACCAATAGTCACAAAGACCATATCGGCGCCCTCCATGGCTTTTCGGATCTCCTCTCTCGATTCTTCGGCAGCCGCTTGACCTACTGCCGGATCTGAGCCAGAACCTAAACCTCTAGTTGCATCTTTACCAATGTGAATTTTTTTTGCTGCTTTGGAGTGATGTAACGCTTGTGCGTCGGTATTAATTGCAATAAAATCGACGTTCTCAACGCCAGCTTCGACCATACGATTTATGGCCGCTCCGCCGGCCCCACCGACACCAATTACTCTTATTTGGGCAAATGTTTCGATTGCTGGCTCAACGACTTCTGGCATATTCCCCTCTCTCTATAACCTCTCTGATAGCTAGTAGTATACCCCAGGTATACCTGCAGTTCAACAAATTTGCACAGCCAAAAAAGACGATTTTTAGGATGTACATTTATACAGCCATAAATGTGCGCGCAAACCCTAAATTTTTATCCAGCTTAGATTTTAGTGTTCAGCGACGAAATTTATTAAAAACGCTGTCCAAAAAAGTTTTTGCTTGCATAGATTTTCCATGCATAGACGGTAGTGAAGGCAATAACAGCATGTCCAGCAACATGAGCCCAACAACAGTTACGTAGGCTTGATCCTCTACAGTATCGACGAGTCCACTCACATTCTTTAATTTTCCGATCCTAGCCGGCAACTGCATCTTTTCACGAGTAAAGTCTTCTAGTCCAGGTAACTTTGATCCACCACCAGTTAGAACAATGCCCCCTGGTAATTTACGAGACCTTTTTATTTTCTGGAGTTCTTTATCGACAAATTCTAAAAGTTCCTCAACACGCGCCTCCACAATCATTGATATGTCATCAAAGTTAAAACTGTGCGTTTTATCGCCCATTTTTACTAGAACTGTGGTTTTTTTAACGTCCTGCTTAAGACTAGAATGAAGGACTTTCACCTCCTCAGCGATATCCAGATCAGTTTTTAAACCGATAGCTAAATCATTGGTAATGTGCTGGCCACCTATAGGAATAACGGCTATATGCTGTACTTCACCGTCCTCCAGAACTATTAGGTTGGTTGTTCCCGCGCCAATATCTATTACCGCCGTCCCCGCTTCCCTTTGCTGACGCGTCAAGACCGCTTCAGCGGCCGCCAAACCAGATACCGTGTGATGATTCGGAATAACTTCAGCTTTTTCGAGTGCCATATCTAAATTTCGAAGATTGGGTGACGAAGCCGTGACGATATGAGCATCAACCTCTAAACGGACACCATGCATCCCAACTGGGTCTTTAATATTGTGCTGCCCGTCCAAACTGTAATTTTTCGCAAAAAATTGAACAATTTCTCTATTGGGCGGTAGCGAAACAATCGTAGCTGCTTCCTCAACGCGTAACCGATCTTCTGTAGTGATTTCTCGGTTGGCAGTCGAAATCGCGATCACACCTTCTGAATTTAAACCGCTGACATGCGAACCATTGACATTAACAGTCGCCTGCTTGACTGGTTTACCAGATATCCGTTCAGCTTCTGTGACTGCTTGCACAATGGATTCTGCGACATCATCAACATGAACTACGGCACCTCTACGCATACCCTGATTTTGAGCATGACCATGTCCGATAATTGATGGGGCATTACTGCCGTTCGGATCAAACATGCCCACAACACAGCGCACTGCACTCGTGCCAATATCCAGGCCGATAAAATGTTCTTGATTAGAACCGTTCATCTTGACAGTAGTATAACGCTATCGCTTCATTTGTAGCAAGCAAGGTGTGCCTATTGCCGTTCGAGGCGATATATTTTTATATAAATTGCTGTACAAAATGACTATGTAACCACTACTCAAAGTTTTGTTAATATTTCAGCACCATCAGGCGTAATAAGTATGGTGTGTTCAAAATGGGCTGACCAACTATTGTCGGCAGTTAAGATGGTCCAGCCGTCGTCGGCAATAAAAACTTGATCAGTCCCAAGCGTTACCATCGGCTCAATTGCTATAGTCATGCCGCTATTCAACCATGGCCCTGTATTAGAACGTCCGTAATTCGGGATATTTGGATCCTCATGCATCTCTTTTCCAACACCATGACCTACCAAATCTCGAACAATCCCATAATGATAGGTATTTAAGAATTGCTGGATTGAGGCCCCAATATCTCCTGTCCGAACGCTATCATGAACTGATGCGATGCCAACTGCGAGAGCTTTTTCGGTGTCCTGTAGTAATCTAATGTGCTTCTCGTCTTTTGGTTCTCCGGCAATAAGTGAGATCGCAGCATCTGTAATCATATCCTTATAGGTGACACAAAAATCCAAACTTACAATGTCGCCATCTTGAACTACCCTTTTAGATTTTGGTATTCCATGCACAACCTCGTTATTAAGGGAAATACATATGGCTTCAGGGAAGCCTTGGTAGCCTAATATCGTTGGTGTGGCACCCGAATAAGATTTTAGATCTTTAACGGCCATATCAGCAATTTGCTTTGTCGTCATACCTGGAGTAACGTTTGTTTTCAAATTTTGCAGTACGGTAGCTAAAATTTTGCCACCTTCTCTCATGGCGTTTTGTTCGATAGGCGTCTTAACTTTCGTTTGCATACTTTCAGTCATTAATTAGTCTTGATCTTTTAAATAGTAAGCTACATATTACAGATTAAGCTTGCCGGCAATCTGCTCGTGAACGGCATTTGGATCCTGGTCGGCATCAATATCATGATTGACAACACCCTCTTGCTTAAAGTAATCCAGTATTGGAAGCGTTGTTGATTCATACTCTGTAAAACGTTTTTCAATAGCCGCTTCAGTATCATCCTGACGACCACGCTTTATGAGTCTATTCTTCACGACCTCACGAGTAGCCTTGAGATTAAAAACTGATGTGATTGCCACTTTTCCATTGTGTGTCTGATCTAATAACCATTTAGCTTGGACAAGCGTGCGCGGAAATCCATCAAGGACAAATTCTTGACTTAAGTCAATCATATCGAGGGTCTTGTCGACTAGCTCGATGACTTCCTTATCACTAAGCAGCTTCCCCTCAAGCATTTCTTGTCGCCGCTGCCCGGTCACGAGAACCCTGAACATTTCACCAGTCGATATCCAGGCGTAGCCATGTTCATCTGCCAACATCCGGCCCTGCATACTTTTACCCGCTCCAGCAACTCCCATCAGAATGATCACGATAGCCTCCGCGACTTGTTAGTTAATTTTTTCTTTCACAATTCTTGCAATAAGTGCCCCATCAGCGGCACCTGTAGTTCGTTTCTTTACTTCTCCAATTATTTTGCCCATGGCACTTTTATCGGAACTATCAAATGTTTTCATCACATCATTCACGATAGCTTCTACTTCATTTTCTGTTAACTGCGCGGGCAAATATTCTTCAATCATAGCCTTCTCAGCCAATTCTTTATCAGCGTATGTCTGATTACCTCCCTGGAGATATAAATCAGCACTCTCTTGACGCTTTTTGGCTTCCTTACTGAGTATCGATATCACTTCGTCGTCGGTTAAACCAACATCCCGTTTGCCCAACTCTACTTTTAGATAAAGTAGTGAGCTTTTTACCGTTCGTAGGGTAGAGACGCGTAAACTATCTCTAGAAAGCAGAGCTGTTTTGAGATCTTGCTCAATTCTCTGTTCAATCATTATTTGTTTAGCGCAACCCCAGTTTGATTCGCTTTAACTTAATCGCTTTGCGTTCTTGACGAATAATAGCTTTCCGGCGACGTTCAGTTTTACTGGTTGGTTTTTCAAAAAACAGATTTTGCTTCACTATCGCTAATGAACCAGATTGTTGTACTTTTCGGTTAAAACGACGCAATAAATTTTCTGCAGACTCTTTAGGGTCTTTTCTTGTAACTTGTATCATCAGCGATGTATTTTATCTGATAGGACTAAATTTTGCAACACCTGTTATGTACTTGTTAGCCCAAATTTAAAATCGGAGTACCTTCTTGAGGTAGTTATCGAGAACACAAAATCAAAATCGGAGTGGAGTTAAGACAAATTTAAAATTGGAGTTGGTATCTGTATCCTTAGCTTGTAATAAGGAGGGGATATGAGCCAGGTTCACAAGACATTTAGCGACGATGAGGTAAAACAATTACTAAAGTGGTATGAGGACGGCATAAAGACAAAAGCTGAGGTTCAGCAGTCACTGGGGATTAAAGACAGTCAGTTTTACCTGCTGCTGGCTAGATTCAGAGACAAGCCAAAAAAGTTTAGTGTAGCCTACCATAGGATACGGGCAACCCGTAGCCTACCGTCAGTAGTAGTCAAACAGATTCGTAAGGAACTAGAGATCGAACACGGCCTCATTAAAAGTTCAGCTAATCCGGTAATGTTCTTTAACTACGCATATATCCGAGATAACGTAGAAGCCAGTACCGGACATAAACTATCAGCCCAAACGGTCGTTAACTATGCCAAGAGATGGAACTACTACATTGAGAAGCCTAAACGTAAGGCTCACACCAGAGAAGTTCTAACTGATTCGGTTGGCATGCTGCTTCAGCATGATGCCTCTTCCCATCAATGGTCGCCGTATGTCTTCCGTGGTGACGGCAAACCCCAGAAATGGTCACTCATTACAACCATTGACGATCATAGCCGCAAACTGCTTTATGCCGAGATGTTTGAGCGTGAATCAGCTTGGGCGCACATCCTAGCTCTGGAGTCGGTAGTCTTAAGTTACGGTATTGGTATCCAGTACTACTCAGATAACCACGCTATCTTCAGATATGTAGTTAACAGGGACAAAGGTCCAAGTGCTGCTAACTACCAGCATATACTTGGCACTGACGACATAGCCCCACAGTGGAAACAATCGGTTGAAGCAGCCGGCATGAAAGTAACCTATGCCTTGAGCCCGGAAGCTAAAGGTAAAATTGAAAGACCCTACCACTGGCTGCAAGACAGGATTGTCAGAAGAGCAGCCAGGGATCATGTTAAAACCATTGATGGTATCCGTTTAATCCTGTCTCAGGAGGTAGACCGCTACAACAACCGGCAAGTTCATTCAACAACTGGCGAGATACCGGCTAAGCGATTTGAGAGAGCCATCCAGGAAGACAGAAGCTGTTTTAGGCCGCTTGATGTTATTCAAGCTAGACCACCGGTTACCTCAACCAAGGATATCTTTTGCTTAAGGTCAGAACGTAAAGTCAACGGCTATGGCAAAATCTCTTTTGACGGACTTAGCTTAAGCGTCCCCGGGCATCTGCCTGATGGCACGGCTGTTAGCCTGCATATTATTCCAGATACTCAGTTTACAGAGATCCGTTTCCTTAGACAGAACCAAGTACTTGGCTACCAGCAGATACCAACACCAAAATCACTCCGGTTTTAATTTTGGGATGCTACGTTTTTAAATTTGGGTTAACACACCTGTTATGTACTCTTTGCTAGTTTGAGTAAAACTACATTAAGTTCTTTGTGAGATCACCCAGATGGAGCTACTCGGATTTCTTAACCCGTAACCCTCTTTTGTTGGGTTGTACGTTGTGACTTTAACACTATGCTTTGGAGTTCGCGAAAGATTGGAAATTGCTTGTTCGTTGAATAAACTTTAGTATTTCCCTGGCGTTCACTAATCAAAAAGCCAACTTTTTCTAGTCGCTTAAGTTCGCGTTGAATATTGCCCGCATCTTCTTTGATCAGCTTAGCGAGACCCCGAACGTGGGTCTTAAAATCAGGATACTTGGCATATATAACTATGATTTTACGCCGTACCCTTGAAGTTATGAAAACGTCTAACATATGCCCTCTATTGTTAACCAAACAACGTTAAATATTAGTATAACTATCTAAAAATTATTTAGCAACACATTTTGTTGATACCTTCTTCCCTAAACTCGTTTCTAAGTTAGAGACGACAGATACGATAATTGTAAAAATCTACTCTATACTATTTAGTATGTTTTATTACCTTGTTTGGGTTCGGAGTAATCGGTATCACGGTTCAGAAGCACTTACTTACTCTAGTGATCAGCGTTTGAAAAGCGGAGCCATAGTAGAAGTTGAACTGCAGAATGAGCAAGTACTTGGTTTTGTCGTGGGGCTTACCAGTAGGCCACGATTTAAAACAAAAAATATTATTAGAAATCTCGATCTGCCAGAAATACCGAATACTCTGCTTAATTTGAGCCTGTGGCTACAGTCCTATTATCCAGCGCCAATTGGAGTGTTAACCCAGCTATTTTTACCGCCGACAATTTCCGATAAGGCCATACTTGAAACAACTGGAGTAGATGCTACTAGTATCGATCGCACCTCATTGCCGACCCTTACTAACGATCAATCGGCAGCAGTCGAAGAAATTAACGATTCTGGAGGTTATTTACTGAGAGGCGTGACCGGTAGTGGTAAAACAAGAATATATATAGAAAAAGCTATTGAAACAATGGAAAACAATCGTTCCGCCCTGATGTTAACTCCTGAAATTAGCCTGACATCACAACTCGAAAAACATTTTAAAGCGGTTTTTAGTGATAGTGTCCTTACTATTCATTCACAACAAACTGCGAAAAAAAGACTCCTCATTTGGCTGCAAATTCTCAAATCTAAAAACCCAATGGTTATCATTGGACCTCGCTCGGCACTTTTTAGCCCGATTCGAAACCTTGGCTTAATAGTCTTAGATGAGTCACACGAAACCGCTTATAAACAAGAGCAGTCGCCACATTATCAGACTGGCCGAGTCGCTTCATACCTTGCTGGCATTTCCCGAGCTACAGTGATTTATGGTTCTGCTACGCCATCACTCGCCGACTACTATCTAGCCGAACAAAAGCATCGGCCTATTATTACACTTGATCAGTTAGCAAAAACAAATCGGCAAACCAGGAAAGATATACTCGTAGTTGATCGAAAAGATAAGGATTTATATACGAAGTCACACCAAATAAGTAACCCCCTTCTAGCAGCAGTAGAAACAGCTTTACAAAATAAACAGCAAAGTCTGCTCTATTTGAATCGGCGAGGTACTGCTCGACTTGTTATGTGCGAAAATTGTGGCTGGCAAGCGATATGTCCGCATTGCGATTTGCCGCTTACATACCACGGAGATAGCCACACTTTACGATGCCACAGTTGTAATTATCACACTGGGATTATCAATCAATGTCCCGTTTGCTCGTTCCCAAATGTTTTATACAAAACCGCCGGCACAAAAGCCATAGTCGAAGAAGTTAACAGATTATTTCCCTATGCTAGAGTCGCTCGATTTGATACAGATAATACTAAGATGGAACGTTTTGAACAACAATACGAAGCGATATATTCTGGCAAATTTGACATTATAATCGGAACACAATTATTAGCAAAAGGCCTCGACTTGCCCAACTTGCGAACATTAGGAGTATTGCTAGCCGATACTAGCCTTTACTTACCAGACTTCTCTTCGCAAGAAAGAACCTATCAACTTTTGAGTCAAATTCTTGGAAGGATTGGCCGTGGTCATATTGACGGACAGGCTATTATTCAAACCTACCATCCGAAGCATCCCATCATCAAAGCAGCTATCGCCAATGACTACCAAAGTTTTTATAAGACCGAGCTGGCAACTCGCGAGCAGTATCTGTTCCCACCTTTTTGCTACATCATGAAGTTATCTGTTCGTCGATCAACTTCAGCTGCAGCAGCCAAAGCTGCAGAAGCTTTGAAAGAAGCGCTTCTGCACAACGGTTTAAAGGTGCTCGTTGAGGGACCGTCGCCAAGCTTTTACGAGCGTTTTCAAAAGAAATATCAGTGGCAGCTAGTCGTAAAATCGTTGCATCGTAATGAACTCCTGAAGCTTATAAAATTGATCCCTAGCGGATGGTCATATGACATTGATCCTCTCGATCTGTTATAACGACAAAATTCGCTTTTGAAGTAGGATCGGTCTACGATATACTTTGTTGCAATGACCAAAGACGATATCATTTCTCTCCCTAATCCGCACTTGAGGCAAAAATCAGAGCGAGTAGGACTTATCACTCCAACTATCCGACAAATTGTACAGGATATGGAGTTGGCGACAATTAACTGGGATGAAAGCCGAGACCACGAAGTTGGCGTAGCTCTGGCAGCAGTGCAAATTGATAAACTCTATCGAATTATAATCGTCAGAAACAATTATGATGATAAATCTGATCACACTTTTACCACGTTTATTAATCCAGAAATCACCAAGGCCTCAGAAGAGCTCGTTGAAGACTTAGAGGGTTGCCTAAGTGTCCCTAATATCTATGGAAAAGTAGTCAGATCTAAGAAGGTGAAAGTAAAGGCATTAGATCTAAATGGTAAGGTTTTCCGTGTAACAGCGGAGGGGTTTTTAGCGAGAATATTTCAGCATGAAATAGACCATACTAATGGTATTGTCTACATTGACCATATCAAGGGAAATCCGAAAGCATTTTATCGTCTTGACGATGATGGCAAACTTCAACCGTTAAACTATAAAGAAGATGTCGAACGAAATTATATTCTTTGGGAATGAAAGATTAGCTACCGGGGTTACTTCTCCAGTATATGCATTACGATCCCTACTCGATGCTGGATACAACATCGTTAGTGTCATAATTGCTCAAAAAGATAGTCAAACTTCCAGAAAACCGCGGGAAGTCGAAATTATTCAGATTGCACACAATCATAATATCGAGGTAATCCATTATACCGATAGACAAGCCGTGAAAGAGATCATCACGACATCAAACGCTGATATTGGGATATTGGCGGCGTTTGGTAAGATTATCCCCCAAGAGATAATTGATCTTTTTCCATTCGGTATCATTAATATTCACCCTTCATTACTCCCACGACATAGAGGTCCGACGCCCATTGAAAGTGTCATTCTAAATGGCGAAACCAAAACCGGTGTTTCGCTAATGCAGTTATCCGCCAAGATGGATAGCGGTAAAATATTTCATCAAAAAGAGTCGGCAGTGAATGGCGATGAGTCAAAGCAAAATCTAGCTAATTTATTGCTGAAAATTGGTTCCGAAATGCTTATAGAAACTTTGCCAAATATCTTAAAAAACACTGCTCAACCATCAAATCAAAATGATACTGAGGCAACATATGACAAGCTGATAACGAAGGAATCTAGTATCCTTGATTGGCAGAAACCTGCAGTTCAGTTAGAGCGGGAAGTAAGAGCTTACGCGGGCTGGCCAAAAAGCAAAACCACAATAAATGACGTAGGTGTTACTATTACAAAAGCACATACTGAACCCCAAGAATCAAAAAAATTTAATCTTGATGGCTTCAACTTCAATGATTTACATGGGAAGTCAAAAGCAGGAATTCGCACGGAGCCTAACACTCTAGGCACAGAAACTTCCAAGGACTACTTTATGATTGATAGACTAATTCCAGCAGGCGGTAAAGAGATGGATATTGAAGCCTTTTTAAGAGGTTATCGAAGGAATTCTTAATAACCAACTGGACCGTCAGCCGGAGGTAGAGGTGGAGGTTGTTGCTGACCACTTGGTGGCATAGTATGAGGATTATTAGGATAAGGTTGTTGTGGTTGGCCCGCAGACAGTATTTGTGGTGCGGATTGATGTACCTCGAGTTTTAGCTTATCGAATTCATCTTGGACAACATCTTTATAGTTAGGAAAATTTGTCTCCAGCCACTTAAAAGCTCCAGCATCATCTTTAGCTTCAAAATACTGCTCAAACTCATCCAATTGTTCATTGCTCATTTGGTCAGCTAAGCGCATACCTACGCGCATTTCTAATGTTTCATAAATGTGTTTTAACAGACTGTCTTTTTCAGTGTCGGGTAACGAATCTAAACCAAGCTCTTGCAGTAAACTGTTATCGATCTTTATCATTCAAAGTGTCCTTAAAATATATACTAATTATACCATCACATAGTAGTCCATATGATGACTTATCTCAATCACTAAAATTGTCTACTTTATAGACGTCGTTGGACAATTTCACTGCTAAAGAAGTTGATTTGATCGTCAATTTGTAATTCGATTCGTTTGGAAGTATTAAAGCTTATTCCACACATTTCACCTTCAAAGACTTCTTTCGCTTCTATTGGTCCACGTTTTAAATTGGTTACTTCTACCTCACCCAATTTTTCTTCTCCCCTAAATATGCGAGCCTGTGAGGGGACAACCATTTTGCCCTTTATGACCTCTCCACCACAGATTACGGATGATTTAGTAGTTTTAAAGATACCTTTTACCTGCAGACTACCTATAACTGTTTCTATGATTTCTGGACTTAATAAATTGCTTAATTCATTTTTAACGTCATCTATGAGTTCGTAAATTACTTTATAGAGCTTGACTGAGACTTTGTCTCGACTGGCTTGTTGTCTGCTACTCGCGGACATCGTTACATTAAAACCATAGACTATCGCACTACTAGTATGAGCTAGATGAAGATCATTTTCACTTATTGGGCCAACACCAGAGCCTACTACTCTCACAGAAACTTCGTCGGTATCAAGTGATTTCAAACTATCAACAACTGAAGTTAGCGATCCCTGCACATCAGCTTTGATAATCACATTTAATTCTTGTAGACGATTATTGCGATTTATCATCTTGATAAGTTCATTACTTCCGATGTCTAGCCGACCTCCAGCACTTTGATTACGCTGAATCAACTGAGCAATCTGGGAACGTGCAGCCTTTTCATTCGAGACTACATTGAAGTCATCGCCAAATTCAGGCAAAGACTTAAACCCAGTGATTGTAACTGGAGTTGAAGGGGTTGCAGCCTTAATGGCGGTACCTTCAGTAGTCTCAAGAATACGGATTTTGGCATAACTACCACCAGCTACGATAAAATCACCAAGTTTCAAGGTTCCAGTCTCGACGAGAGCTTGCGCAACAGGGCCTCGGCCTTGCTCCAGATGAGCCTCAATTATCAATCCACTTGCCGTACCATCAGTATCAGCTTTTAAATCTTCAACATCTGTGACAAGTAGGATCATATCAAGTAGTTCGGGAATACCCTGCTTGGTCTTTGCCGAAACCGGTAGCAAAATTGTATCGCCTCCCCATTCTTCAATGAGAAGATCCTGCTCAGATAGCTGCTGTTTAATTCGGTTGATATCTGCTGATTCTTTATCGATTTTATTGACTGCCACAATCATTTTGACACCGGCTTTACGCGCAAATTTAATTGCCTCTATAGTCTGCGGTTTTATTCCGTCATCGGCAGCTACAACAATAATTACAATATCAGTGAGCATTGCTCCATGTTCTCTAATAGCCGCAAAAGCTTCATGGCCAGGAGTGTCCAAAAAAGTTATGACCCGACCATTATGATCGATCTGATACGCAGATATGTGCTGAGTGATTCCGCCAGCTTCACCTTTCACGACATTAGCACCACGTATCGCATCTAAGAGGCTCGTTTTCCCATGATCAACATGACCCATCACTGCCACAACTGGAGGTCTGGGCTGCGCATTGGTACCACTCGCAGGTTTTGCCCTTACAATTGGCTCGTCGCTGCTTACTACCTTTTTTACAAGCGATAATGGTAAACCAAGCTCTTCAACAATAATTTGAGCTGTATCAAAATCTATTCGCTCATTTACGGTAGCCATGATGCCGTTTTTCATCAGCTCGCTGATAAGACGAGAGACTGGTATAGATGCCTTTTCGGCTAGGGTGCCGACGGTTATCATATCTTCGATTTCGATTGCTGTTGCGGTCGTATTGTCTGTCATTATCGTCGACTCCTTTCTGCCTTATATAAGGCTCTATACTACATTCACGACATTACTTTTTAGCTTTAGCCTTAGATTTTACTTTCGCGTCTTTAAGACTCAATGCAATTTTTCGGTTCTCGGTATCTATGTCGAGAACCTTGAATTGCTTCTTTTCGTTCAACTGAAATAACTTTTCCGGGTCAACCGTCTCATCATCACTCATCTCCGAAACATGGACAAGCGCTTCAACGCTCGGGCTTAATTGTACAAAGGCGCCAAATGGGGTTATCCGTGTTACTTTACCTTCGACAACCTCGTCAACCTTGAAATCTTTGACTTGCTCGAGCCAAGGATCTTCACTCATTTGTTTCAGGCTGAGACTTAAACGATCTCTATCGATTGCAATTATCTTCGCTTTAAGAGTCTCGCCAACTTTAACGTAATTACGAGGATTATCCACGCGCTCCCAGGAGATTTCTGAAATGTGAATTAACCCTTCAATACCATCAACGTTCACGAAAGCTCCGAAATCAATCACACCAGTGACGACACCTTCTACGACATCTCCAACCTTTAGTTCATTGAAACGGACCTGCATATCGTCTTTGACTGCTTCTTTCTCAGAAAATATTAACTTATTGTCCCTACGACTTACATCAAGTACGCGTACTCGTAAAGGCTTATTAGTTAATGCGTTGAGTTTTTGTAAGATTTCGTCCTTGTCAGCGCCCGACACTCTAGGATAGTGACCGGCAGCCAACTGACTTACAGGCAAAAAGCCTCTGATTCCTTCAAGTTCGACCAATAAACCACCTCTGTTGGCATCATAGGCAACAACTTCAACGATTTCATTGGCGTCAAATATTCTCTGCAATTCATCCCAGCCACGATCTTTAACAGCTCGTTTCATGCTGAGTAAGGCGTGACCCTCTTCCATTTCTGGATCAACAACACTGACTGTGACGCTTTGACCAATCTCTAACTGTTGGCCATGTCCGATTTCTCGACGCATCACTACCCCGACGCCTCGTGCACCTAGATCAATCCAGACTTCATTCTTTTTTATGACAGTGACAATACCCTCAACGACATCGCCGGTGCTTAAACCGGTAATATCGCTGCTGGCAAGCAGCTCATCCATAGTTAACGTATCTTTTGACATGTTCCCCATGCCTCCTTATAAATGTATTTCTAGCGAACAATTCTGGAGATGTCCCGTAAGCACCTCCTATTAAATTGTATGCAAGATTACTTATATTGTATCCAATCTACCTCTTTTAGTAAAGCAGCTTTCTTATCCTCGAAAATCTAAATGAACAGTCGTCAATAATATTCGGTCATTAGTGGTCCACCCACTAAACAACAAGCACACTTGTATCTAGATTAGCATGTTCGTACCCCGGTATACTTTGTAAGTATTCGACGGGAGTCATCATGCCCAACATACTGTGCGGCCGGTAGAAGTTGTAGTCCAGGCAGTCGTCGACCAGAAATGCTTGTAGCTCGGATTTGTCATAGCTATATGTTGTCAATCGTTTGTAGCGGTCTTTGTCAACGCCATGTGAGCGTTCAATCCTGCCATTCAAATACGGCGAGTAAGCCGGTATCCGACCATGACGAATACCATGGACATCAAGCCAACGTTGTACGACAGTTCGCGTCTCTGGTTTGGTTTGCGGCAAGTGATCATAGACAAACTCCAAACCATTGTCAGTTTGTATGCACTGAAACGCGAAAGCCGGGGCAAAGAAACGAGTGGCGTGCTCTAGAAAGTCGACAGTATAGGTCGGATCATGTCCCGGGTACAGTCGTTTGTACTTAATCCTGGTGGCACAGTCAATGAGGTCGTACTGGTAGGCTGCCCGCTTCCAGTGTTTGACGTCCATTTGGCCGACTTCTCCTGGTTGGTAGGGATAATCGTTAAGTCGGCGATGTTGACGAGCGTGTCGCTTTCTCGGCGTTAGGAGTCCAGCACGCTTCAGGACATTACCGACGCCATGATGTGAGATGTTTACGCCGTAATCTCTTTGCAATATATGCGTAAGTGCATCCTCGCCATAGCCAAGCCCTAAACGGAGCTGCACGATGAGACTGACGGTATCTTCGTCAACATCAGCAGTATGTGACTTTGGTGTTCTGGGCAAGTCATACAAACTTGTTAACTGTTTACTGCTCTCAATATACCGGGCGTACCAGTAGTAATACGTTCTTCTAGGTATACCGTAGAACTCACAAGCTGCAGTCACGCTCCCTAATTCTTCAGCTTTCCGAAACCACCCTAATCTAATCCTAGCCCCGTAGACTAAGAGTTGTTTCTCTGTCATTCTCCTGTATCTCACTTTCACTCCTTTCTAGTTTAGTGAAAGTGTGCAAGATGTATGGTGGGAAGATAATTCGGTCATTAGTTTAGCCCTTATATTCTTGCCAAGTTGTTATCGAAGAAATATTTTATTGCTATACTGTATCTCATGTATGTGGGTATTGACGTAGGCGGCACAAAAACACTTGTCGCCGTATTAGATAAAAACGGTGTTATTGAAGAACAAAGCAAATTCCCTACCCCGACAAGCTATGATGAGTTTCAGCACGCTATTAAAAATACAATCGGAACTTTTAAAATTACAGAGTTTCACTCCGGTGGCATAGGCATACCTTCAACCGTATTTGATCGCGATCATGAGAGAGCAATAAGCTTTGGTAACTTGCCCTGGCATAACGTATCAGTACAACACGACATGGAACAGATCTGCCAGTGCCCAATGGCAGTTGAGAATGATGCTAAATTAGCTGGTTTGTCAGAGGCAATGATGGTTAAGGACGAGTTCAATAAGGTACTCTATATTACTATTAGCACCGGAATTGGGTTTTCTGTAATTAATCACCAAATAATAGACACTAACTTTGGTGATGGCGGTGGTCATAGTATGCTAGTATCTCATAAAGGTAAGCTCGTGCCTTGGGAAAATTTTGCTTCAGGACATGCAATCGTCGAAAGATTTGGTAAAAAAGCATATGAAATTACAGATGAAACCACATGGGAAATTATCGCCCGCGATTTCGCTGTTGGAATTATTGACTTGATTGCTGTTACAGAACCAGAAATAATCATAATCGGAGGGAGTGTGGGAACATACTTCGAGCGATATGGAAGGCTTCTAAAAAAGGATTTGAAAAACTATAAACTCCCGTTAATAAAAATTCCTACTCTTAGAGGAGCGCTTCGTCCAGAGCTCGCAGTAATTTATGGGTGTTACGATCTAACTAAACAAGTGTACGGTCATGCGAAAATTATTAGCTAAATTACAGCTTTCATACCCCCAATTACGGTTCGTAGCCGGAAACCAGTTTTGTTGGTCTCCCGAAACCTCAGAAATCTTTTACAATCGATCCGCAAGTGGACTGCAAGCAATCTGGTCTTTGTTACATGAAACAGGTCATGCATTATTAGAGCATGAAAGCTATAAAGCAGATTTTGAGCTAATACGGTTAGAAGTTGCTGCTTGGGAAAAGGCCATATTAATAGCTCAGACCTTAAATATTTCTATAGATGAAGATCATATCCAAGATTGTCTTGATACGTACCGTGATTGGCTTTATAAACGTAGTATTTGCCCAAATTGTTTAACCAAGTGCTTACAGCAGGATGACCACTCTCATTACCATTGCTTTAATTGCCATACTCTATGGAGAGTAAGCACAAATAGATTTTGCCGAGCGTATCGAAGTACTAAAAACATAACACAGCAAAGTCCGGTATTTAAATTAAAATCTCCGTCTTAAGAGACGGAGATTTAATACTAGTACTGACTAAGTAGCCTATCTCTAGGCAACTTTTTTGGTACGACGAGAGATTCGTCCACCTTTTGCACCAGCTTGACGAGCTAAATCGCGATTAGCGAAGAAACCGCCAGTTCGGCCTAATTTGCCACCTTTAGAACCAATTTTAGCGTAGAAATCTGCGCCGTATTTGGCTTTGTTGGTTGCGGCAGCTGCACGTCCGCCTGCTTTTGTTCCAGCCATTTAATACTCCTTTATTAATAGTCTCTCGAGAAAGTAATAAAAAAGGGCTCTCAACCAATAAGGTTTGAAAACCCTCTATTCTCTCGAAATTATATTTATGATATCACGCTATTGTTTATGTGTCAACTAGCTTGTATACTTTTACACCAGATACTCATAGTAATTTCGTAGAGAAGTATTAAATTGAACTGGGAATACTATTTCCTTCTAGAAATAGCACCCCCTATAGCACCATAGTAACTTGCTCGTTTACGACCACTTTCGCCAGCCGCAAATCCACCAGTTTTGCCTTTTTTGCCACCTAGTTTTCCAATACGTGCATAAAAGTCTGCACCATGTTTTTGCTTATTTTTTTTTGCCGCTAAGCGACCGCCTTTTACGGTACCTGCCATATGGTTACCCTCCTTGTGTTCAAGAATATATTAAATCTATTATCCTTGGTAATTCTTGAATCTTCTTATGTTAAACCACGAAGCTGAAAAAGGTCTGTAAAAAATCTAGCAGTTGCAAGAGCTACAACATATTTGACTTCGTAAACCTCAACGACTGGACATTAACGAACCTATTTACTGGAGTTACTTGTAGTAGTGCTAGCTGAAGCACTGTTATAAGTAATAGGAGCAACTGCAACAATTTTATTGGTACTTGGCCTATACAATACTGCTTCTCCAGCCTTTATGTAGAGTAAAGCTTTATCACCATTTTGGGCGTTTTGAAAGAATGCGGATTGTTTTTTGGCTTGAGCAGCATTACTCACTTCTACTATCGTAGGAGTTTCGTTTGAAGGAAGCTGCATTAATTTACTCACCTGATTAACAACTATTTGGGTTTGCTTTTGGGCTTGTGACTGAGGATTTTGATTCAAACTAGAAACTTCTGACTGCAAATTCTTTCTATCGTTGTATAAATTCCAGCACCAAAGACCCAAACCAACTACAACTAGAACTAGAACAGCTTCTATAACGTAAGTGCTCATTCGGTTGGATTTTGGTAATTTAGAGGAGTTTTTAGGAAAGCTAAATTTACCTTGCTTTTTTACATCATTTTTTGTAGATTCTCCTACAACAGAACTACCACTTGATGTTGATTCAGATTTTTGCTCACCTTGGTTTTCACTATCACCTGCAGACATATTTTGTTCCTCATCTTTATTGTCCGACGAATTTACTTCATCAGCGTTATTATTACTTTCATTACCACTGTTATCGCCACTTGAGTCTTGAACATGAGATTCATCGCTAGTCACTTGATTATCATCTTCGTGTTTCTCATTGTCTTTATCTTCATCCGATGGCCATTGGACATCTACTATCTGAGACATGCTTAGTTAACCCTCCCTTATTTCTTTCTTAGGGCTATTTTACCCCTTAAGGACAGTTAACACAAGCAGTTTTATGGTGTGGATAATAAGCTTAAAGTAGTAGCACAGAATTCGTCGATTCCAGCAAATTTTTTATCCCTTAAAAGACTAAAAGCTTCCTTTCGGAAGCTTTTAGTATAATTTGGCACCGTGCTATTTTCCCAGGGGTGGACCCCAAGTATTGTAACCGCTACGAGGCTTAACTTCTGTGTTCGGCATGGGAACAGGTGTCTCCCTCGCGCTATGGGCACCAATTTAGTTTAAATAGAACTATTAAACCTAATTGATGTCCATAATAAATAATCTACGGTGAAGTAAAAAGCGTTGCATTTAGACAAACTGCTATATTGAATTTGATATTCACTAACAACCAGTCAATTGCAATCTCTGATTCTAATACTCTAGGAGTACTGAATCAGAGATCGTAAAAAGTCAATGGCTCTATTAGTACGCTTCGGCTACACATGTTACCATGCTTCCACCTTGCGCCTATCAACCTGATCGTCTTTCAGGGAGGTCATAGGGAAATCTAATCTTGAGGTCAGTTTCGCGCTTAATATGCTTTCAGCGCTTATCTGGTCCGCACGATAGCTACTCAGCAATGCCCTTGGTAGAACAACTGATACACCAGAGGTGCGTTCAATCCGGTCCTCTCGTACTAGGATCAAATCCTCTCAAATTTCCTATCGTCCACAGCGGATATAAACCGAACTGTCTCACGCGTGTATTTTCGATTTGTTCATGATCGAAACTTCATCCATCATTACTGATGGCACGGACTATATCTTCACCCTCTTGCTACGTTGCAATAAGGGGCTGACGTATTATAAGGCTTGAAATATATCTGCCTTATCTTCATCCATAGCTAGTGGAATCCAGTCTCTACGGGGAAAGTTAAACTGAAAAATAGAAGGTGATTTAAGCATTAATTCGTATAATACTTCCCTTTGTCAAAGTTTCTTAAGCTATAAGTTTACTTTGACTTCTAAGTTAATTTAACAATCTTCCCTCGGTATTGCCCTTTTCAAAGTTCGATTTGAAAGTCGGATTTCACCGATTTTAGTCAGAATTAGTGTTTAACGTGCGATGTACACAAACACTTTACTTCTTTACAGAAGTAGAACGCAATATTATTTACGTTCTGAACCCAGCTCACGTACCTCTTTAACCGGCGAACAGCCGGACCCTTGGAAGGTGCTCCCCCTCCAGGATGAGATGAGCCGACATCGAGGTGCCAAACAGCGCCGTCTATGTGAACTATTGGGCGCTATAAGCCTGTTATCCCCGGCGTAACTTTTATCCGAAAGCGCTGCCGATACCACATTCTTGTACAAAATGTACGGACAGCGGAAAACTTACTCCTACTTTCGTACCTGCTCGGGTTGTCGCCCTCACAGTCAAGCTAGCTTATGCGTATACACTATCACTTCGATTTCCATCCGAAGTTAGCTAACCTTTGAACGCCTCCGATACTCTTTAGGAGGCAACCGCCCCAGTTAAACTACCCACCAGACACGGTCCAGAACCCGGAATTTGAAGACCAATATAAAATTGATCTGCAAATTGAGGGCCCTGTAAGAACAAGATCGTAACAAGGGTGGTATTTCACTGTTGACTCCACCTAGGCTAGCGCCTAAGCTTCAAAGTCTCCCACCTATCCTACACATGTTACAACCCAGCTCAATGCCAAGCTGTAGTAAAGCTGCACGGGGTCTTTTCGTCCTGCTGCGGACAGACGGCATCTTTACCGTCAATGCACTTTCACCGAGCTCTTCGTCGAGACAGTACCCATATCATTACGCCATTCGTGCAGGTCAGAACTTACCTGACAAGGAATTTCGCTCATTATCAAATTAATGAATAGCTTGTTATTTCACAGTACGTCTTTACTGCTCTTTATGTCGCCATAAAGTTCGGACTATATCTTATCCCAATCTTGGGATTCTGACGTGTAGTCTCTGAGGGTTTCTCACTAGTGAGATCTTCCCTGCTGATTGTCTGCACCGAGCTGATTATCACTTTCAAATAGAAAGTACATTCGGATACTCAGATATTCCAGCATATAGTCAAATTTTCTTCTTCAAACCTCAATGGCTGAGGGTAACTAGAAGGGAGACTTTCACTCCACTAAAGCAGCATTCCACCTTAGGACGGTTATAGTTACCGCCGCCGTTCACTGGGGCTTCAGTTCAAGCGTAAACTCTCCCCTTAACCTTCCAGCACCGGGCAGGCGTCAGCCCCTATACATCCACTTTCGTGTTAGCACAGACCTATGTTTTTGGTAAACAGTTGCATGGGTTCCTTAGCTGCGGCCCCCTCACTATATCAATCACGATATAGCTCTATGAGGCTCAGCTTTCTTCTCTCGAATATTTCTCGTTTATACAGGCTCATATAAGAAGTTATAAACTTATACGAACTACTGTTTGTTGTTTCCTGAAAAGAAAACTGGCATCACTCACTTGTGATTAACACAGTGAGGGGGCAGGCCTTATTCCGAAGTTACGGCCGCTTGTTTGCCGAGTTCCTTGACGAAGAATCACTCGTACACCTTGGTCTTCTCGACCTGAGCACCTGTGTCGGTTTGCGGTACGGATAGTATAACTCACACGTTTAATTGCTTTTCTAGTCAGCACTTTGACAAGAATTCAGCCATAAGGTCCGTTTCATTCGTACGCATTTCTCGTACTTAGACGGATATAACCATGAATCCGCTCCTGCTAATATGCCGCGCACATTAAACAAAACTCACACTAGTACGGGAATATTAACCCGTTGTCCATCGCCTACGCTACGCGCCTCGGCTTAGGACCGACTAACCCTGGGACGATTACCGTGGCCCAGGAAACCTTGCTCTTTCGGTGGGCAGGATTCTCACCTGCCTTATGGTTACTCATTCCAGCATTCTCACTTGCTAACGCTCCACCAGACCTCGCGATCTGACTTCAACGCAGATAGGAACGCTCCTCTACCACGCATACATAAATGTACGCATCCTCATCTTCGGTACTACGCTTGAGCCCCGTTACATTTTCCGCGCAAGATCTCTTGACGAGTGAGCTGTTACGCACTCTTTAAATGAATGGCTGCTTCTAAGCCAACATCCTCGTTGTTTAAGAAATCTCACCTCGTTTCCCACTTAGCGTAAATTTAGGGACCTTAGATGGAGGTCTGGGCTGTTTCCCTTTCGAGCGACGAGCTTAGCCCCGCCGTTCTAACTGCTGTAGTTCCACTGATAGGTATTCGTAGTTTGTCAAGGGTGGGTAGTCTTACGACCCCCAGTCCGAAACAGAGCTCTACCCCACTATTGCTACCGTACAACGCTAGCCCTAAAGCTATTTCGAGGAGAACCAGCTATCTCCGAGTTCGATTGGCATTTCACCTCTAACCACAGGTCATCCGGGCGTTTTGCAATTCGCTACGGTTCGGCCCTCCACGTGGTTTTACCCACGCTTCAGCCTGCCCATGGTTAGGTCACCCGGTTTCGGGTCTATTCACTACTACTATGGTCGCCCTATTCAGGCTCGCTTTCACTACGCCTCCGACAAATGTCTTAAGCTTGCACTAGTAAATAACTCGCTGGATCGTTCTACAAAAAGCACGCCGTCACCGGACAAGCCGGCTCCGACTCCTTGTACGCACACAATTTCAGGATCTATTTCACTCCCCTTCCGGGGTTCTTTTAACCTTTCCCTCACGGTACTTGTTCACTATCGATCGTAAGATATATTTAGCCTTGGAGGGTGGACCCCCCAGATTCAGTCAGGGTTTCACGTGTCCCGACCTACTCGACAATACAAATGATAAGGTTTGCGACGCTTGGCGTACCAGGCTATCACTGTCTATGGCGCAGTCTTTCCAGACTGTTCTGCTCGCCTCGCAAATTTCTTACCTTATGCAGGCTGGTGGTAGCACCTGCTTCCTATACGGAAATGCTGATGAATATCAGACACTCCGCACAGGTATATTTGTATGTCACAACCCCTTAATAACATTCGTCTACCAACTTATTCACCTGAATTAACAGATGAAAGTCATAAAGGTTTGGGCTGTTCCGCATTCGCTCGCCACTACTAACGGAATCATTGGTTATTTTCTCTTCCTCAGGGTACTAAGATGTTTCAGTTCCCCTGCTTACCGCTCTCCAGTCCTATATATTCAGACCAGGCGCCACTAGACATAACTCTAGCTGAGGTTTCCCCATTCGGACATCTCCGGATCAAAGCATATGTAGCTGCTCCCCGGAGCTTATCGCAGCTCATCACGTCCTTCATCGGTATCTTACGTCAAGGCATTCTTTGTGCGCGCTTGAGTAACTTTTTACGATATATAAGATAGATAAATCTATCTTATAGTTGTGCAATTGACTGGTTATTGGTGAATATCAGTAGTACCTCTAAAGGCACGTACGAAATTTCCAACAGCCGTTTGTCTTAAATATCAAGTCTACTTATTAAGTAAACTTGAGAATTGCTAATCTCTTTACTTTGCCAAATTTTTAAATTGCGAAACTCTGAAGCCCTTATCGCCGAAGGTGCAGACGCATCCCCGGTAAATTTGGAACTATCTTGGCTTGAGTTTACGATTGAAGCTCACTTAGCTTAGGCGAATGCCTCTACTTAAACTCAAGCAGCCTGATAATATTATCAAAAATAACAGGGGCGGTCAAGTATGTTTTGGTGTTATACTTACTACACTTTTGCAGATAAAAAATATATTTTTGTAAAGAAATTGTGTTGAAGTACTACTGAACAACAAAGTACGTAAATACGTAGGTGGCGTTCGCCGCAGGTTGTGTATTGGCTGAAACATTGAATGATGTTTCACCTACGCTTGATGAGTAAGCCTGAAGCCCGGCACTCGCGCCATTATCAGGTGACAGCACAACTCTCGGAGTACCGGTATACTGTTTATTAAATTGTAGCTGTACGAGATCCCCAATCGTTGGACCAGTTACAGATCCTGAGCTAGGATCGCCTGTAGTTATGGTGATAGTTCCTGAAGTATCATTACCAGTTATTTGAACCGACGCATTGCTTGAGCCAGCCGCTGGTAGCGTTGTCGCTACTGGTGTCGTACCGCTCGTTATAATATGACCCTGTATCTGAATATCGTGAACGGTTGTCAGACCCTCAACAGTCAAATCGGAATTCACCGTTACTGTTTGAACGGTTAGGTCTGTCAGAGTAGTTTGACCTGACACATTTAAATCGCTCAATGTCGTATCATCAGTTACACCTAAGTTTGCGAGTGTGGCTGATGCGCCATTTTGAACATAACTTTCATCTGTTGGAGCAAAGTAGGATACGTGTACGTAGACGTTTATCATGCCAGTACCACTGCCCGTGTACGGCTGTAGTGCTGTTCCAATCACCATTCCTGGACTGGTTGCCTTCTCAGCAACTCCACTGGTCGGTGACATGGCAAGCATGTCTCCTGCCGCAATAGGTCCATTTACGGTTGATACATTGACCTCAATTTGACCTATTAAGCCAACCATAACCGTATTATTTGGGTCAGCTGGATTATAGATATCATTACCAACGTAACCGGCATTCGTTGATACGGCTCCGACGAGCGTATCTTGTGTGCCCTGTACACACGGCTCAGCATCTTGAGAGACGTTCAGACATACCAATTGTCCAGGCTGTAATTGTCCAGGTGTTGCTTGATCAAAGTACTCAGCGTAATCAGCACCTGAGGTACTAATAGAACCAGCAGCATTTATTGATCGTCCAGTTCCAGAATCTTTGGCGACATCAAGAGTAGCGTTCGCACTATTCCAGCCTGTTGTAACATTATTCGTGCTTGCGATTAATGCATCGGTGCCACTACTATTTTGAATTTGGAACGCCGTGGAAGAGTTATTTTGGTCTTGGAACGAAGCAGTACCAAATACTGAAGTATCACCAGCGCTTGAGAGCGCTAACCCACTAGGTCCATATGTCGCATATATACTATGATTAACGTTATCGCTGGAACCCCCGCCTGGGAACGAAGTTGGTAAACCATTACTAGATCCACTGCCAAAGCTATCAGCTACGTACCAAGCCGATCCTCCACTTCCATCGAAAGATAAGTCGTTATAAGCATTCGTTCCAGTGCCAGTAGCATTTGACCAGTAGACCAACCAGTAAGGGGTGCCTGCCGTTAGAGAAAGCGGAGAGGTCAGATTAAGAGTATCCCACGCTGCACTGGAATTTAAGGTGCCGACAGATGTTGAACCGAGGTACGTATTAGGTTGTCCACTACTATCTGTGTAGACAGCAAACTGGTATTGGTTATTTGGTGAACTTTGAACTCCGCCACCTGCTCCGACATAACCCGACACTGATGTAATATTTCCGGTGGATGGTGCAATAAATTGATTAGCTATTAATATACCGTCCTCACCGTTACCGGCAGAACCACCGACTAAGGTATAGCCCATCGTATTACCACCATTACCGCCATCTATATTAATCGCACCATCGTTACGAGCTTGAATTAAGTTACCGCCTAAACTATTGGTCGCATTTATAGCGTAGGCTGTATTGTCGTCCGTTGATCCAACTACATCCAATCTATTATCTGTTGGTGTTGCGGTGCCAATTCCCACGCTGTCATTGGTCGTGTCGACATCAAATACTGTTACATTTGATGAATCTTGTACCTGGACAGCTTGCTGACCAGTTCCCTGCATAAGTATCTGGCCGCCAGAGCTACCAATGTTGATATTATTATCATTGTTCGTACCCACATTGATGGTTGCATTTGTTGCTGCTTGTATACTGATACCGCCGGCACCACCAATGAGCGATGTCAAACCAGCTTGCTGTGAATTGCCTACAGTTACAGCCTCAGCATTAGTTGCGCCAATATTTACTGCAGGAGATGTAATTGATGAAACATCCTGCACAAACACATCATCCAAGTATGTAGTATAGGTACCCGTAAGTGGACCTGAAGCACTGGCAAAAGCTAAGTCCGCAGCCGTGACACCAGCTGGAGCCACCACGGTTCCAGTCATTTCCGTCCAACCAGTAGTAGTATCAGTAATTGTATTCAGGTTGGTAGTCGCACCTGTATCCCAGAATATTTGTCCTTCGATTGTTTCGGCATTGGTTCCTCTGAACCAGGCTGATATATAGTACTGATGTCCCGGAGCAACACTCATATCCAAGTAATTTTGAACTATTGCCCAGTATTGGTTATTCTCAGTAACAGCCAGACTATAGCTGCCAGTATGAGCAAATGTATTTGATGGTGCAACGCTACTACAGCCATAATCGCAATTTGCTAAATCATCACCTGAACCCGAACCGGTCCCTTCGAAAGTATCATCAAGTACAGTCGAACCGGTTATAACGCCTGTACCCGTATCGATATTCACATTACCAGGTACGCCTGAACTTGCATTACCTGTCTCTAGAGAGATTGATCCAGAAGACGTGGTACCATTTCCGGTAGTTAAACTGAGATTACCAGTTCCGGCATTTATGTTTGTTGTGCTTGAGCTCGCCGTAGAACCAATGTTAACCGTTTGGGCGTTACCGCTTGACGATGAATTTCCAATATCTACAGTTGAAGATAGTGCAGTAGAACCGGTTGCCCCTAGGTAGACATTGTTACCGGATGTATCGACAGCTAAAAGATCTTTTGCTGAGGCATTCTGTACCTGGAAAGCAGACGTAGAGTTAGTGGATGTCTTCACTACATCACTTGGTGCAGTTGCACTGCCGGTGAGAGTGTCAGTGATTCCTTGGCCTTGAAGGGTAACTGTCGTAGGACTGGTATTGCCTATTGTGACACTAGCAGTTGTAGCTGTCCCAATACTCACTGCACCATTGGTAGTAGTACCGCTACCGCCATTTATTATTACATTCCCACCAGTAGAAGTAGTTCCTGTCTCGTTACCACCTTGTAAGGTAAGGTTTGCTGATGTACCACTATTAGTAGAAGTACTACCAGGTTGGATGGCAATACTGGTGGCGGTGCCACTGGAGACATTGTTTGTGGTGATGTCTGGAGCTTGATTACCTTGCAGGGTCACCACACCAGCGTTACTGACATTGAAGGTTGGTGCATTGATGAGTGTGGTGTAGGTACCACTAATAGTCAGAGCGTTGGTGACTGTTCCAGCTGCGTTGGTGATATGGAGAAGGCTGGTTGTGGCACCGGTGACGCCATTGTTACGTTCTACTAGTAGACCATTGGTTTGAGTGCCAGAGCTGGTCGTAACGACTTGGACATCATCAGCGTTGCCGGCTTGGTTGAACTGAGCAGCGACCGCATTAGTTGCATTGGTCGTCCCATTGACAGTGAGTCCCACAATACTAGGTGCCGTTGGTGAGATGACATCTGCACCCTGAACACCAGCTGAATTACTGCTTGGTACTTGTACTAGGTAGTTATTCGTAGAGCTTTGATAGTAGCTACAGTTAGATAGGGTTTGGAGACAGACGGTGTCTGTGGCGTTAGTATCTGTTGGTAAAGTAAGCGCCGTAGTATTAGCTTGCGATGCAGATGCACCAATACTGAATGAACCACCAGCATTACTACTTGCTATGGTCAGTTTTCCGGCAAGACTACCTACGGTCCCAAGGGTCACGTTATTGCCGGAAGTGTCAACCGCTAATTCGTTAACGCCAGTCGCGTTTTGGACTTGGAAAGCAGAGGATGAGTTAGAAACGCTTTCGACTCTGGCACTTCCATTTACATCCAAACTGTACTGTGGACTAGTATTATCAATTCCAATATTTCCACTGTTGGCCACTACCAAACTATCACTGAGAGTATCAGAAGCAGAGTTGGTAATTGGATTTATAGGTACCGCGATATCAGCCCAGTCAGAGTTTGTATCATACCATTTCATATTAACGGTCGATCCAGTGCCGGGTGACGTAGAGCCACCAGTACCATAGAGACTTGGGGTGTTGGCAGCGTACCACAATTGCGACTGGCCAGTATAAGGTGGACTCACGACACCAACACCACCGCTCGCTACATCACTACCGATCGCATCCATAACTAGTTGACCGGCTGTCGTGGACACAGACACACTACTAAGTTGCGTACCGGTAGCAGTGCCATTTGCCGTAGCTGCCGTGCCAAGAGGTGTTGACTGATTAACATTAGTAAAGCTGGCCGCAGCCAATGACCCTGCGCCTGAACCAACCATAGTAGCGACGATGTTATGCGTACCACTCGCAGGATTCACCAGGTACCAGAGTTCGACATGAGCTCCAATGGCGTCGTCATTAGTCAAAGAATTTTTCGTCGCAATCTGTGTCATCGCCACGCCGTTATAGGTTATACCGCTAAAGGACCGGCTAGCATTGGTCTCGGCCTGTACCATCAGCAAGCGGTTTCCGCCGCTGCCCGTGGTAAAGCTCAACGTAATATTGTTACTGCCACCTGTGTATGCTGTGTTATCAAGTGCAATACTACCACTAGGAGCTGCCGTCTGGAAGATAAATGACCCCGAACCAGCTGCGCCAGTGCCATTGGAGGCTTGGAAGGTAATGTTGCCGCCACCGACATTTGATCCCGATGCGACACCCCCACGAACAGTCAGGTTAGTAGGAGTAGTATCCTGTCCCAGGACAATGGCGCTATTAGTAGTGTCGGCAGTGAATAGCGCTGCGCCTGCAGAATTCTGGACTTGGAAGGCATTCGTGGATGTATTCTGAACATAGGCGTTGCCGGCTGAAGTGACTTCAAAGCCAGGGTTCTGTATGCGATAATTCTCAGCGTTGGCCAAAGTAATAGCTGCTACCGATGCATTCAAAGTGAGGCTCGTGGTACTGCCAACTGCTGTAATAATGCCATTCTCACCATCAGAAAATATGAATTGCATACCTATCATTGCCGAAGTCCAGGTAGTACCTATTCCGGTGACAGCGCTAGTACCAGCAGCGTCATATGCGGTGCCAGTTGAGTAGTAGACTGGGCTCACGCTAAAGGTATTCAGTGGAATGGTTGTACCGATACCTACATTCACAGCATTTGAACCAGAATCTCCAAGCACTATGCTGTTACTGGCTTGAACCTGGGCCTGATAGCCAATGGCCGTGGCGTTCTGAAGCGCACCAGATGTGTAGAAGCCATTGGTATCCGAGGCGCCCGCATAATAGCCTAAAGCTGTGTCATCTGCGCCAGTAGTGCCATCTCCTATATTCGGCGGAGTCAAAGCCCAGCCCCCAATCGCAGTATTGTCACTACCATTATTGTAGTAGAGTGAATAGCTGCCAACGGCAGTGTCACTCGCACCGGTGTTATCATAGTTCAGACTGTCGTTACCTAAGGCAGTGTCAGTATTGGCAGACGAACTATTAAGATTGGATTCACTGCCATTCCCAATAGCCGTATCGTATGAGCCCGCTAGATTTGCATGTAATGCCCATACTCCTAAGCCAGTGTTATATGATCCCGTGGTATTTGCCGATAGGACACCATTCCCTATCCCGGTATTTTGATAGCCTTGCGTAGAACCAACATTGAGTGTATTGTTCATCCCCGCTGTATAACCTATAAATGTGTTGAAACTGCCGCTTCCACCGGTCCGGAACTCAATACCAGCGGTTCCATCTGAATTATCAAGCGAAAGCACAGGTGCAGTCGCGCTGTCAGCAGTCAAAGTAACACTACTGTTATCAGTATTTACATCCAATACGTTGCTGCCACCTGAATTTTGTATTTGAAATGCGGTATTCGAATTTGAGACATTTTGGAGAGCAACTGGATTCGTGACTATACCTCGAAGCTGTAAATTACCAAGTTGGAAAGGTGTCACCGTGCTTCCGACCTGTAATTGGACATCGTCGATGTAGAATGTCGCAATACCGGCACCTGTATATACAATCTGCAGTGCGCTTATTGTCCCAGAACCAGCGAAAGTCAGAATACAAGAGATCTGTACAAAGCCACCGGCACCGAATGGCGCTTCACCATTGCCAATACAAGTTGGTGTGTTTGCACCTTGCGTTGCTTGGACCTGAAATTGGTTGGCGGCATTAAAAGCTCCAGTTGTCTGCTCAACGTAGAAGGAAGCGGTATAGTAGTGATCGGTGCCCGTTCCACCTGTTGCAGCAGTTGGTGGAGCTGACGTAAATGAAGAAGTAGTTACTCCATTATTACCCGCCCCATTAGTAATCATTTCAAGTGATGTATTCCCTTCATAAGTATTAGAAGCAGTATTGTTCTGAGTATACGTACTTGGAGCGCCCAATTCAGTCCAATCCGTTAGCGAGCTGCCACTACCTACTGCGAAGTCAGCATCGGTAATATAATTAGTAGTCGCTGTAGTATCTGCTATCAAGTCCGCCACACCATCAGCATTCTGAACTTCAAAAGCAGAAGAGGAGTTAGTAAACGTTTGTAAATCGGCACCAGAATTTGTCAGGTTAATATTGGTTTGACCTGCCTGAAAGCCAATCGTAGTGCCAGTGCTTGATCCACCGCTATCGCCATCACCGCCTATATTAACCGTCTGGATAGCAGCATTACTCGTAGCAACTTGGATATTATCGCTTTGACTAGTAGAACCAATCGCTCCAATTTGAATATCATTTTGATTAACAGTACCGATAGCAATTATACCGTCGTTTGCGGCTTGAAGCTGGATACCATTTGTACCCCCATATAGATTTGTAAAGCCACCCTCGCTTTCATTGCCAATCGAGAGTGTCTGGGCATTAGATGTTCCAATGTTAATCGCCGGGGTTGAGACGGTGCCTAAATCGGTTATGGTAATATCATCAAAGTATTGGATCTGCCCACTGACGCCGCTGCCACCGCCTGTGTCATTAAATGCCAGAGATGCATATTCGGTACTAGAGCCTGGTGCGTAAGCTGGCGCAACTAACTCGCCAGTGATCTCTGTCCAAGTGGAATTGCTATCCATTATGCCAGAATTCCAGCTTACACCGCCACCGGCACCACCTCCCCATTCCACGCTCGCGTCAATATCCTCTGGTACCGTATTAGCTCTCACCCAAGCGGTGAAAGCATATTCGTGACCGGGAATAACTGTCACTCCGCCCGGATACATGTCCATAGTAGCCCAGTCAGCACTGTTCTCCGTGACCGCTAAACTGTGGGTACCGCTGTGAGCTTCGGCGGCCGATTGAGCAACTGATGATACTCCAAACCAACCACCCATATTATCGACTCCGGACTCAAACGTCTTATCTTCTATTTGGCTCCCGCTAACTACGCTAGTACCGGTATCGATATTGATACTCCCTGCAGAAGTAGTTGAAGAATTACCTGTCAGTATAGATACTGAACCGGTAGCGCTAGATCCTGATCCCGTATTGATAGACACATCACCCGTACCACCCTGGATTGTGGTAGCAGATGCCCCGCCGCCACTGCCAACGTTGGTAGTCTTTGTGGCGCTCCCACCGCTATAGCTGTTGATATTGACTGTGTCTGCAAGATCGTTCGATACGGCACCCAGGTCGAGCGTATTGACAACTGGACTGTTAGCAATGTTCACGGTACCGCTGGCAGCCGCAAAAACATTAACGGCAGAGGTACTGCTTCCACCTTGAAGAGTAGTGATACCTTGCTGGTTGGCATTGCCAATGGAAATAGTCTGGGCATTGGAAGTACCAATATCGATTGCCGGTGCACTAGCATTGGCCGTAGCCGTAATATTATCGAAGTAGGTGGTGGAACTACCGTTACCTCCACCGCCATTAGCTAATAAAAAGTAGGCGTATCCAAAGCCACCGCTTGGTGCTACGCCTGAACCAGTCATTTCTGTCCAGCCAGAGGTAGTATCGGTAACCGTTGATAAGGTTACGCTGCTGGGCACCCCACCCCAACTCACTTCTCCGTTCATAGTTTGTGCGAGACTGCCAGCTCGTACCCAAACAGTGAAGGTGTATTGATCACCAGCAGTAATGCTAAAGTTGTTTGATTGGATACCCCAGTAACCACCGTCAGTACCACTTTCAGTCACGGCCATAGAACACAAGCCGCTTTGGGCCTGGGCATTTGATCCAACGATTGAACTAGTGCCGCCCCAGTTGCCAAAGTTGGTAGCAACCGCCGAACAGGGACTGTTCTCAAATGTATCATCCAGGGCAAATGAGCCACTGTTGAACATACCGGCACCGTTGTCGATGGAAATATTACCGGATGTACCGCTTGCGCCACCACTCTGAATAATAATAGAGCCGCTGTTACCTGAAGCATTTGAACCTGTCTGGATAGCAATACCAACTGTACCGCCTTGTATCGTCGTTTGACTGGCGCCATCCGTTGAGCCGATATTAACTGTCTGGGCAGCATTTGATGATGTGCCTACATTTACGGTAGTCGATGAACCCACAACACCGGTAGCACCGACATCGACAATGTTATTTGAAGTATCAACATTGAACAGGCTAACAGCACTTGCGTTTTGTATTTGAAAAGCAGTCGTTGAATCAGTTGTAGTCTGTATGATATCGCTTGGCGCGGTAGCACTGCCCGTAATCGTATCAGTAATACCTTCTGCCTCCTGGGTATACGGCTCTGTGGAAGTACTATTGCCGATAGTAATTATGTTGTTGTTCGCATTGCCTACCGAAATGGCATCGCCGGTCGATGCGGTGATTGCCACACCCCCAGAACCACCTTGAAGGGTTGTTACTCCTGCTTCGTTGCTGTTACCTATTAAGACAGCTGCAGCATTGGTCGCGCCTATTAAAATTGCTGGTGTCGAGGTGCCACCACTGACCGTAATATCGTCAACATATGTGGTGACGCCGCCAGCATCTTGACCGTTAATTGCTAATTGTACATTGGTATCGCCAGCTGGTGCGGTAGCTGATCCGGAAATTTCTGTCCAGCCAGTGGTGCTATCGGTCACAGTGCCTATTGTCACATTAGCGCTTGCACTACCGATCCAAGCTGCAACCATCCTAATATTCTCGGCTACCGTGCCTCGAACCCAGACCGTGAAATTGTACAATTGACCGGCTGTGACACTCGCACCAGGATATGGTCCTGCAACAGCCCAACCAGCTGACGACGTGCTGGTAATGGCCAGGCTATGAGTGCCACTGTGGGCCTGGGCCGTAGACTGTGCCACGCTAGTATTAAAAGCATTGCCCCAGCCATCGAGACCGCTCTCAAAAGTATCGTCTTCAATGTTTGCTCCACTACTGATAGCGCTCGCACCGGTATCAATTGACACGTTGCCGGACGTGCCACTGGAAGAATCACCGCTTTGAATAATAATAGAACCGCTGTCGCCAGTAGCTGAACCAGTAAGAAGCGTCAGATCACCAGTCCCAGCCTGGATATTAGTAGTGCTAGTACTTGCACCGGATCCGATATTTACGGTCTGAGCAGCGTTAGCGGATGTCCCTATATTGACAGTTGAAGCAAGTGTATTCGTACCCGTGGCTCCTAGATTGACATTATCTCCTGATGTATCAATCTCAAAGAGATTTACTCCTCCATCGTTCTGCACCTGGAAAGCGGTGGATGAATTGGATGAATTTTCAAACAACGTTGAGCCCGTACTGCCCACAGTAGCTACTTTTGCATTGGAGCCATTCTCTAGATCTAGAATATCGCCTGTTCCGGCAGCATTCGCCTGAATTGTTGCTGCAACCGACCCACTGGTTGCTGCCTGTACGTTGAAATTAGCTGACTGGGTAGTTGTTCCATTTTGTATATAAGAACCACTTCCGCCACTACCAAAGCAGTTATTAAGAGTCTTTAGACAGACCGTATCACTACTGCCACCGGCTATTGATGGGAATTGAATGGTCGCGTTACCAGCACCAGACGGAGCTAAGCCCTGAACGTCGACTAGTTGGTTATTGGTGCTATTGGCAAGGTTCAAGTTACCGTTCGTTGTACTGCCCACACCAAGTGTCAGCCCTCCGTTGCCCTTTACCGCCAAGGTGCCACCAATGGAAGCGTTGTTATTAACTGTTAAGGCAGTACCAGCAGCAGTAAAGGTGTTTGCTTGGTCTAAGTAAGCAAGATCAGTTAAGGTACCGGCAGTATTGATGCTGACGCCGTTTAGCTCAAAGGCACCAGCTGTCGTATTGATGTTACTGCTACTGGTAACAGTTGTTGCTCCGCTAATAGCTCCAGCATTAGTAATGCCACCAGCATTGTTGTTCAGGCCACCGGAGATAGAAGCACCGCCGGTACCCTGGATGAGACCAGTACCACTATTCACGCCTACGGAAGTGAGTCCTCCAGTACTACTAATGCTGGCAACTGTTGAACCGCCACTGTTCTTAAAGTCAGTAATGTCACCACCACCGCTGGCTCCTTCTATGACTGCTGTCACGGAGCTTCCAACGCCAGCAATGTCAAAGTTGGCATTGGTTTGTGGAGTAGTCTGGTTCTCTATGTAGTTGGTGTTGCCGCTACCACCATTGGATCCACTACAGTTAGCCAGAGTTACAAGACAGACCGTATCACTACTGCCACCGGCTATTGATGGGAATTGAATGGTCGCGTTACCAGCACCAGACGGAGCTAAGCCCTGAACGTCGACTAGTTGGTTATTGGTGCTATTGGCAAGGTTCAAGTTACCGTTCGTTGTACTGCCCACACCAAGTGTCAGCCCTCCGTTGCCCTTTACCGCCAAGGTGCCACCAATGGAAGCGTTGTTATTAACTGTTAAGGCAGTACCAGCAGCAGTAAAGGTGTTTGCTTGGTCTAAGTAAGCAAGATCAGTTAAGGTACCGGCAGTATTGATGCTGACGCCGTTTAGCTCAAAGGCACCAGCTGTCGTATTGATGTTACTGCTACTGGTAACAGTTGTTGCTCCGCTAATAGCTCCAGCATTAGTAATGCCACCAGCATTGTTGTTCAGGCCACCGGAGATAGAAGCACCGCCGGTACCCTGGATGAGACCAGTACCACTATTCACGCCTACGGAAGTGAGTCCTCCAGTACTACTAATGCTGGCAACTGTTGAACCGCCACTGTTCTTAAAGTCAGTAATGTCACCACCACCGCTGGCTCCTTCTATGACTGCTGTCACGGAGCTTCCAACGCCAGCAATGTCAAAGTTGGCATTGGTTTGTGGAGTAGTCTGGTTCTCTATGTAGTTGGTGTTGCCGCTACCACCATTGGATCCACTACAGTTAGCCAGAGTTACAAGACAGACCGTATCACTACTGCCACCGGCTATTGATGGGAATTGAATGGTCGCGTTACCAGCACCAGACGGAGCTAAGCCCTGAACGTCGACTAGTTGGTTATTGGTGCTATTGGCAAGGTTCAAGTTACCGTTCGTTGTACTGCCCACACCAAGTGTCAGCCCTCCGTTGCCCTTTACCGCCAAGGTGCCACCAATGGAAGCGTTGTTATTAACTGTTAAGGCAGTACCAGCAGCAGTAAAGGTGTTTGCTTGGTCTAAGTAAGCAAGATCAGTTAAGGTACCGGCAGTATTGATGCTGACGCCGTTTAGCTCAAAGGCACCAGCTGTCGTATTGATGTTACTGCTACTGGTAACAGTTGTTGCTCCGCTAATAGCTCCAGCATTAGTAATGCCACCAGCATTGTTGTTCAGGCCACCGGAGATAGAAGCACCGCCGGTACCCTGGATGAGACCAGTACCACTATTCACGCCTACGGAAGTGAGTCCTCCAGTACTACTAATGCTGGCAACTGTTGAACCGCCACTGTTCTTAAAGTCAGTAATGTCACCACCACCGCTGGCTCCTTCTATGACTGCTGTCACGGAGCTTCCAACGCCAGCAATGTCAAAGTTGGCATTGGTTTGTGGAGTAGTCTGGTTCTCTATGTAGTTGGTGTTGCCGCTACCACCATTGGATCCACTACAGTTAGCCAGAGTTACAAGACAGACCGTATCACTACTGCCACCGGCTATTGATGGGAATTGAATGGTCGCGTTACCAGCACCAGACGGAGCTAAGCCCTGAACGTCGACTAGTTGGTTATTGGTGCTATTGGCAAGGTTCAAGTTACCGTTCGTTGTACTGCCCACACCAAGTGTCAGCCCTCCGTTGCCCTTTACCGCCAAGGTGCCACCAATGGAAGCGTTGTTATTAACTGTTAAGGCAGTACCAGCAGCAGTAAAGGTGTTTGCTTGGTCTAAGTAAGCAAGATCAGTTAAGGTACCGGCAGTATTGATGCTGACGCCGTTTAGCTCAAAGGCACCAGCTGTCGTATTGATGTTACTGCTACTGGTAACAGTTGTTGCTCCGCTAATAGCTCCAGCATTAGTAATGCCACCAGCATTGTTGTTCAGGCCACCGGAGATAGAAGCACCGCCGGTACCCTGGATGAGACCAGTACCACTATTCACGCCTACGGAAGTGAGTCCTCCAGTACTACTAATGCTGGCAACTGTTGAACCGCCACTGTTCTTAAAGTCAGTAATGTCACCACCACCGCTGGCTCCTTCTATGACTGCTGTCACGGAGCTTCCAACGCCAGCAATGTCAAAGTTGGCATTGGTTTGTGGAGTAGTCTGGTTCTCTATGTAGTTGGTGTTGCCGCTACCACCATTGGATCCACTACAGTTAGCCAGAGTTACAAGACAGACCGTATCACTACTGCCACCGGCTATTGATGGGAATTGAATGGTCGCGTTACCAGCACCAGACGGAGCTAAGCCCTGAACGTCGACTAGTTGGTTATTGGTGCTATTGGCAAGGTTCAAGTTACCGTTCGTTGTACTGCCCACACCAAGTGTCAGCCCTCCGTTGCCCTTTACCGCCAAGGTGCCACCAATGGAAGCGTTGTTATTAACTGTTAAGGCAGTACCAGCAGCAGTAAAGGTGTTTGCTTGGTCTAAGTAAGCAAGATCAGTTAAGGTACCGGCAGTATTGATGCTGACGCCGTTTAGCTCAAAGGCACCAGCTGTCGTATTGATGTTACTGCTACTGGTAACAGTTGTTGCTCCGCTAATAGCTCCAGCATTAGTAATGCCACCAGCATTGTTGTTCAGGCCACCGGAGATAGAAGCACCGCCGGTACCCTGGATGAGACCAGTACCACTATTCACGCCTACGGAAGTGAGTCCTCCAGTACTACTAATGCTGGCAACTGTTGAACCGCCACTGTTCTTAAAGTCAGTAATGTCACCACCACCGCTGGCTCCTTCTATGACTGCTGTCACGGAGCTTCCAACGCCAGCAATGTCAAAGTTGGCATTGGTTTGTGGAGTAGTCTGGTTCTCTATGTAGTTGGTGTTGCCGCTACCACCATTGGATCCACTACAGTTAGCCAGAGTTACAAGACAGACCGTATCACTACTGCCACCGGCTATTGATGGGAATTGAATGGTCGCGTTACCAGCACCAGACGGAGCTAAGCCCTGAACGTCGACTAGTTGGTTATTGGTGCTATTGGCAAGGTTCAAGTTACCGTTCGTTGTACTGCCCACACCAAGTGTCAGCCCTCCGTTGCCCTTTACCGCCAAGGTGCCACCAATGGAAGCGTTGTTATTAACTGTTAAGGCAGTACCAGCAGCAGTAAAGGTGTTTGCTTGGTCTAAGTAAGCAAGATCAGTTAAGGTACCGGCAGTATTGATGCTGACGCCGTTTAGCTCAAAGGCACCAGCTGTCGTATTGATGTTACTGCTACTGGTAACAGTTGTTGCTCCGCTAATAGCTCCAGCATTAGTAATGCCACCAGCATTGTTGTTCAGGCCACCGGAGATAGAAGCACCGCCGGTACCCTGGATGAGACCAGTACCACTATTCACGCCTACGGAAGTGAGTCCTCCAGTACTACTAATGCTGGCAACTGTTGAACCGCCACTGTTCTTAAAGTCAGTAATGTCACCACCACCGCTGGCTCCTTCTATGACTGCTGTCACGGAGCTTCCAACGCCAGCAATGTCAAAGTTGGCATTGGTTTGTGGAGTAGTCTGGTTCTCTATGTAGTTGGTGTTGCCGCTACCACCATTGGATCCACTACAGTTAGCCAGAGTTACAAGACAGACCGTATCACTACTGCCACCGGCTATTGATGGGAATTGAATGGTCGCGTTACCAGCACCAGACGGAGCTAAGCCCTGTAGATCAACCAATCGGTTGCTCGCGTTGTTAGCTAAGCTTAAGTTACCAGTAACTGTGCCGGCTACTCCAACCGTTATACCGCCAGCACCCTGAACGGCTAGAGTCGTACCTACAACTAAGTTGGAAATAGTTGTCGTTCCTGTATTATTAACAACAAATTCATCGTTTCCGTTGTCTTGGAGATCAATCAAATTACCAGTCCCTCCGGCCTTGTTGACGAAAATTGATGTTTTATTAGCCGTCACCGATTGAATGCCTGTAGGTTCAAGCAATACCGCTTGACCACCTCCCGCCGCACATGAAATGGCCGTTGTACAAATCACTTGTCCCGGACCTCCACTTGTAGGAAAAACAAAGGTATTCGCACCATTGGAATTACTAAAAGTAATATTATTACTCCCGGTAATAGCCAAGTTATCACCGTTGTTAATTGTACCTAACGCATCAGTATTAATTACTCCATTTGCCGGTAAAGTAATGTTTCCACTGAGTATCAAATTATTGAATTGAACATTTGCGTTTGGATCAATATCTTGTGGTAAAGATAACGTCACATTACCTGTTGTTGAAGATACGCTAACTTGATTATTCGTGCCGCTCAGCGACAACACTCCAGTGTTGGTGATACTAGTCCCGCTCACAGCTATACCTCCACCTGCTGTGAGAACTAGCTTGCCGGTGAGTCCTTGCAGACTACTTACGCCACCGCCCAAACCCGCGTTTGCAACTGACTGTAATAGTGAACTCGAGATAGCTAATTGGCTGCCATTAACTTGTAAGCCATTGCCCAATGTAAGCGCACCGGCTGCACCACCCAAAGAGGTCACGTGTTGCGGAACTGCAGTAGGTAGCAAGCTTATAAATTGAGTGCCATTAAAGTAATATGGTTGATTTGTTGCCTGACTATAATATATCTCCCCTGGTACTGGTGAAGTTGGTACATTTGTAGGTGATAATATCAAAGTATCATTGACTTGAAGCTGCCCATTAACAGCAAGATGGTCTGCTTCACCGATCTCAAGCTGATTGGAAACTTTCAAACCTTGCAACGGAACACTTTCATTGTTGTATTTAGAAGTCGGCTCGGAGGCATTTATTGGAGGTGTTGACGAGTGACGATTAAACGAAGATAGAACAAAGGTAGTAAGCCCAATCAAGACAATAATTGCCAGCGCGGAAGATGTCGCAAGAAACGCTGTCTTGTTGTAGCGAAAGAGTGAATTCGGTGAAGAACTTGATTTAGGGTATGTCGGTTGACTTGACGAAGATGAAATCGTCATATCAGATTCAAGACTAGAATCATCAGGATTCTGAATATCTCGATTAAGGCCGTTATTCCCCAGATCCATCATTTTTTTAGTTAGGTTAGTATTTTTATTAATCTACCGCTGTTAGGGCATTATTATCCGTAATTGTATTCTATGCGTTTTATCAACAGAGGACAAGAGAAGTGAATACATTTTTAATACAAATGCACTGGTTATCCACATCCTTCTTTTAAAATTGGAGTCTGCTGAGAATAACCAATAACAGCTGGCAGCTGTCCTAAAAAACAAATATATTGCTCAAATTAGTGTCAAACTTACTAGAATTAAGATTATAAGAAATTAGATCATTTTAATAAAAATATTATCGTCACGCTTGCGACTGCGGCAATTAGTACGACCATACCAAATACCGAACCCATACTTCTGAATACTGCGGACTTAGCTAAAGGATTTCTGCCAATTGATAATATTCCGCTATAAATCGACGCATATATCAAAGTCACAAGTGCAACAAAAGTCACAACAGCGATTATTAGACTAACCACTATGCGTGCGGTTGAAACGACATGGCCAGTTAGATTTTCGGTTATAGTTTGCAGTCCACTTAATTTATTCTCGGTACCGGATGTTGCTCCTGCCCCAATCGCTATTCCGAGTCGAACATATCCAACTTGAATTTGTGTTGATTTGCCAGATTTATCTTGAATCTTCTCCGTAATTACTCCCAGTGTGCTCCCATTAAATTGAGTTTGCGCCAAACCAATTACATACTCTCCTGGGGATGCTTTCATACCTAAGCCGTCCAAGGGTGACACAGACACTTGCTCACCAACCGTAATCGACCCGTTGATACTACTTACAAGAGTGTTCGCCGTACCACTTGTAGCTACTTGAATCTCGCCCTGTGTTGGGTCAACAGCTAAAAGAGAATCATTACTGGCGACTGCAACGCCTAATAGTTGTTGGCCATTGCCGCTGTTAGCAGGTTCTACATAATTTGAATGGAGAGAATTTAGGCTTACTAAACTCCCATTTTGAATATTATTTTCAGAGTAGTACGAATGTGAAATATTTGCAGATGATGCGCTGGCGGGACTTAAACTAATCAGAAGCAGCGTAATAACTAATCCCGCAGATACTAGTTTCAGATCGCGTAGTTGAATATTACGCATAATGCTTAAAATTATAGCAAGCTCATCCCCTGTAAGCTATCGGTAGTATTTTTGCTAAGGTTATGCGTTGCTTTTTATGCTTAAGAATAAATGACCTAGAGAAAAATTCTTATAAAAATATTGTGTACACACTATTAATTAATATAGTATAGTGTGATATTTTAAGAAGTAAATGACAACCATTGTTGTTATTTACTCAACCAGACTATTACTGCACCAACCTTATTTTATGTATAAATTTTCTTGTGCATTAGTCAATTATCAAAATTTTAACTTTTCGAGCACAAATTAGACGTATACCAATACTCAGTACATTAAAGTGCATTTTTAAATTTAGTTGTACAAATTTACAAATTTATTAATACATGTATTTTCTACAGCGCTTTTTATGGTATTGCTACCAAAGTTAAATGATTAAATCATACATTTTGTTTTCCACAAAATCATGTTGTGTGTTAAAAATCCCACAGTAGACTCTATATTTGACGCTTATTATGACATCGCACAAACAGTTCGGTAAATAGCTGTTAGAGGGGGGGTACAAAAGAAAGAATATAACTAAGAGGGATTATGAGCCTATTACATATTAGCAAAAATATTCGGCGTAAACGGTTATTCGGTGTAAACGCCGATTCATATGCTCTAAATGGGAACACCTCAGTTCATGCGAAACAGATTTTTGCTATCAATCCTGCTCTACTGATAAGTGGCTTTATATGTATAGGGCTTATAGCATTTTTAGGCATATACCTCAAAAATAATGCAACAAATTCGAGACCTCTAAATTCAGAATTACAAACAAGTTTACAAACGCCATCTTCAGGCAATACACAAAATAACAGTACTCCCAGCTCTACACTACCGGCTGCTTCTACACAGCAAAATAATCAATCAACTACGAATGCTGCCGCTTCGGGTACGTCAAATAATAGTATCTCGGCGAATGTCAATGTAACCAACGCGAATGGAGCTGATGGTCAAACTTCGTCATCCACACAAATGAGCATTAACGGTCAGCCTGTTGCGATACCTGCCAACGGAAGCGCAGTACACTCGTCTACTACATCACCGGATCAAAATACGTCGCTGACTATATCATCCAACCATGCCAATGGCTCTAGTGATGGTTTTACTAATTCAAATGCAGATGTGTATGTTCATAGTTCTTCAATCACTCTAAATCAGGAGGGCGATTAAAACAAAAATCGTTAGTCGATCGACTTAAGAAATATCTCTAGATTTTTTAAGTCGGGCGATTAAAACCCGAAGCATTTGTGATCGATGCGTTTGGCACATTTTCAGTAAAAGTTTAAATCCAATCACTTTTATGTTCGTTACTTCATAAGAGTCATATGTTGGTCAGATCGTAACTGGAACTGTGCGTAAAACGTAAAGGTCATGTAATGCTAATTTATAAATTATCAACTCTAAAAGGAGGTAAGTATGAAAAAACAACTAATTCGTGCCACTGCAACTGCCGTACTAGCCGCTGGCCTAACCGCTGGTTTTGCTGGATTAGCAGCTGCAGACATCAACACGACGGGGCCTAGCTCTCACAACAGTGAGAAAGCTACCTCAAGCTACAGAGTCAATGTTGAGAACAACAATGACTTGGGTGTAAGTAACGGCAACCACCAGAGTTCATACACTGGCAACGCAAAAACTGACGACAACACCACCGGTGGTGACGCTACGTCAGGTGATGCTAACAACAGCAATGACTTTAGTGCATCTGCATCTGTCGACAACAGTGGTGCAGATGGAAGCATGAGTGGTACTAGCAACGATCCTGCTGGTTTAGGAGACATCAGTGACACTGGTCCTGACTCTAGCAACACCATCAGCTCTAGCCAGACTACAGACGTTCAAGTTAAAAACACGAACGATCTAAATGTTAACAACACTAACTGTCAAACAGCTAGTACTGGTGACGCATCAGTCAGCCACAACACAACTGGTGGAGATGCTACAAGCGGTAACGCTTCAAACACCAACTCTAGCAGTGTTGATCTTGAAGTAACTAACTAATTAGATTAGTTAAAACTTCCGGTTAACCGGCTATAACGAATAAGTGGGAAGAGCAGATAGCTGCTCTTCCCCTTATCCGAAACGCAATATTAGTTAATTAAAAGATTTCAAATACAGGAGGCTATTGATAGTTTATGCATATAAAATCACTAGCAAAGCACAGTTTAATAGTAAGCACGGCATTTATGCTTATATGTAGTAGTTTATTGCCAGTTGTTTCATATGCAGATAACTCAAGTTCACAAACTTGTACCCCGCCAGCAAATACACAAACCGGCATTCACAGTCCTCAAGGCGCAGACGCAAAAACATATACATATAACTGTACTACTGGCCTTTGGCAAAACCAGTACTATACGTATGACCCCAGCACAGGTCTAGTGACGCCTATAAATCCTGTCGTATATACCTATGACCCAACAACAGGTATGTACGATTACTCAATTTGGACATATGATGCCCCGACAAGCTCTTATGTAGCTGTTTCAGAATCTATTAGCCAGCCACCTACCGGAGCAGATATAGTCGGTGGGCCCGTTGCTCCAACTCCCCAATCTGCTGGCTCTGACAGTATAAGCAACACCGGCCCTAACTCCAACAACACTATTGGTACCAACCCAGGTACAGGCAATCAACTAATAAGTGATACAGGTCCAAACTCTAACAATTCATTGGGTGGCACATCTACAAATAACGACACAACTAATAATCAGAACACTGCAACAGTAAATAACCTATTAAATCAGGACGCGACGACCGGCGACGCTCTTGTTATTGGAAATACTACTGGCGGCAGTGCCGCATCGGGTAATGCTCAAGATCTAGAAAATGTAGTAAACATGCTACAGTCTTCGAGCAATGCCTTAGGTAACAATACTGTGACTTTTGTAGCAAACATTAATGGTGATGTTAATGGAAACCTTCTACTAGATCCATCTACATTAAATGACGTGCAACCAGCTACGAGCACTGAAGGTGATGGTACGACAAATAACCTTACCGTTAACAACCAGACGAACTCGGCAATTAACAATAACATTAACCTGGCAGCCAACAGTGGAAACGCTACTGTTGCCAACAACACTACTGGTGGTAATGCAACTTCCGGGAGCGCTACAGCTATTGCAGACGTTGTTAACTTAATAGATTCTGAAATTACCAGCGGTAAATCATTTGTTGGAGTTATTAATATAAATGGTGACCTCAACGGTGATATACTTGTTCCTCAAAATCTAATTAATCAATTAGTTGCAAGTAATGTGCCACAAGTAAACATTAATGAGACTGGTCCAAACTCTAACAACTCTGTAGATGGAAACAATACAACTAATACAACCAATGTCACAAACACTAATAACGAAGGAATAAACAACAACGTCAACTTATCTGCTGCTTCTGGTCAAGCATCAGTAACAAATAACACGAGTGGCGGAAACGCTACCACTGGTAATGCTTCCACTAACCTTACTGCCTTTAATTTGACTGGAAGTAATATTTTAGGTAGCAATGACCTACTAGTTTTTGTGAACGTATTAGGTACATGGGTAGGCATGATAGTAAATGCCCCTGCTGGCGCTACGGCAGCTGAACTTGGAGGTGGTATAACGTCGAATACGCAAAACGGAGCAAACAATAATACTACCGTAAATAATTCGAATGATCAGCAGATTAACAACAATATTACCGGATCGGCTAAGAGTGGTGATGCTTCGGTTGATAGTAATACGCAAGGTGGTAATGCAACGTCTGGCAATGCCGATACCGCTGTTAACTTGTTGAACGTCGAAAATAGCAACCTATCCTTATCAGGTTGGTTTGGGATTCTATTCATAAATGTACTAGGTACATGGCACGGTAACTTTGGTATTGAACAGTCACCTGGTGATTCAATTAGTAATACTGGACCCGGTTCTTCAAATTCAGTAAATGCAGGTTCGAATTCTAAAGTTCCTGCCCAAGTACAAGTATTTAGATTTGCTCCTAAGAACGGCTCCTCAAACACGTCTAACGGATCAATTACTACCTACTCTAACGGAAACAGCAGTGGTAATGGTCAAACTACAAACGGAAGTCGATTAGCCGCACAAATCAGTACCACCACTTCACCAACTCCTAAGCTAACTTCCGTGCATCGAGATCTTCTCTTTCCAATAATAGCCGTCATACTCTTTACTTTATACGTCTTTGGTGACCGGATGTACTCAAGGCGACAGAAAGCCGCTCAAAGCGCCTCTGAAAGTAAAATAATAGACGTTGACGACATTTCAATTTAAATCTGCGTGCTACTTTTTTCGATAATTGTTATTTATAGCATTTTTAGATAGAATATGACGGTGTTTCGGTATAAGTAAACACTTAGACTGAAAGCAGAAGATTTAATAATGCCCACCTGCCAGATTACATGTTGAATTATAAGCGCTTGGTAGGGGGCTCCATTTTGGGGACATAGCTCAGCTGGCTAGAGTACCTGCTTTGCAAGCAGGGGGTCCAGGGTTCGAATCCCTGTGTCTCCACCATGATTATCTTCATCATAGCCTCAAATGGGCGATTAGCTCAGCTGGTTAGAGCGCGTCACTGATAATGACGAGGTCGGAGGTTCAAGTCCCCCATCGCCCACCAATGTTTTTGACTTCACTTAAATATTGAATACCAATAAATAAAGCCCTCATTTCTGAGGGCTTTATTTAAAACTTGTTAAAGACTGAATAGTGCATTTCAACGTCAATCATTCGTGTTACAGAACTGATATCTTGCCTATTAATCATTGATTAATAGATGAGTGAATTGTCAGTACTGATTAACAATTTACCAAGATCGACCTAGCTCGTATAGTGATTGCTCATAATGACTGCTAGTTATCTCCCTAGAAAGGAGGTAATCCATCCGCACGTTCCCGTACGGATACCTTGTTACGACTTAACCCCAATCATCTCCCCTACCTTAGGGCTAGGCAAGCTAGCACGTCAGGTATTGGCGACTTTCATGGTTTGACGGGCGGTGTGTACAAGACCCGGGAACGTATTCACGGTAGTATAGCTGACCTACCGTTACTAGCGATTCCGACTTCAAGCAGGCGAGTTTCAGCCTGCTATCCGAACTGAGACCGGCTTTGATGGGATTTGCTCCGTCTCGCGACTTGGCTGCCCTTTGTACCGGCCATTGTAGCGTGTTTGTAGCCCCAGACGTAAGGGCAATACTGACCTGACATCATCCCCTCCTTCCTCCCTGTTACCAGGGCAGTCTAGCTTAGAAAAATTCAACTAACTACAAGGGTTGCGCTCGTTGATGGACTTAACCAAACATCTCACGACACGAGCTGACGACGGCCATGCAGCACCTGTCACTTGGCTCAATAAAGCACTCTCTCCTTTCGGAGAAATTCCAAGGATGTCAAGCCTGGGTAAGGTTCTTCGCTTACCATCGAATTAAACAACACGCTCCACCGCTTGTGCGGGTCCCCGTCAATTCCTTTATGTTTTAGTCTTGCGACCGTACTCCACAGGCGGGATGCTTAACGCGTTAGCTTCGCTACTACCGGGGTCGATACCGATAACAGCTAGCATCCATCGTTTACGGCGTGGACTACCGGGGTATCTAATCCCGTTTGCTCCCCACGCTTTCGTGCCTTAGTGTCAGGAACGAGCCAGTTATCTGCCTACGCCATCGGTGTTCCTCCTAATATCTACGGATTTCACTCCTACACTAGGAATTCCAATAACCTCTCTCGTCCTCTAGCTGAGCAGTTCAGATAATGTATATATCGGTTGAGCCGAACGCTTTCACTATCTGCTTACTCTGCCACCTACGCAACTCTTTACGCCCAGTAATTCCGGATAACGCTTGGATCCTCCGTATGACCGCGGCTGCTGGCACGGAGTTAGCCGATCCTTATTCATATGCTACCGTCATAATCGTCACATATAAAAGCAGTTTACAACCCGAAGGCCTTCATCCTGCACGCGGCGTTGCTCCATCAGGCTTTCGCCCATTGTGGAAAATTCCCTACTGCTGCCTCCCGTAGGAGTCTGGGCCGTTCTCAGTCCCAGTCTGGCTGATCATCCTCTCAGACCAGCTAATGATCGTCGCCTTGGTAAGCCATTACCTCACCAACAAGCTAATCATGCGCAGGCCGTTCCCAAAGCGCCGAAGCTTTACTCCGAAGAGCACATGCGGTATTAGACACCATTTCTGGTGCTTATCCCTCACTTTGGGGTACGTTCCTACGTGTTACTCAGCCGTCCGCCGCTCGTGTACCACCGAAGTGGCCTTACCGCTCGACTTGCATGTATTAGGCACGCCGCCAGCGTTCATCCTGAGCCAGGATCAAACTCTCCAAAAAAAGAATTTGCCTTAACTTCAGTCGATGATTTGATTTTCAATCAAACTGACTATTTAAAACAATTCAAAAAATGAACTGACGTTGATTTGCACTATTCAATTTTTAACGAACTTTAACCATTTTGAGACACTCATAGAGAGCCTCCGTCAAGCTATTCATACAATAATACTCTACTCTTTATAACTTCGTCAAGAGGTAAAGTTGCATTAGGTGTAGTAATTACATGCATCTATTTAACTGCTCAATCGACTTGCTCTTCACTCTTCTTCTATTTCATCGACCTTATCTACAAGTGCGAGTGATACTACTTCGTCACCCTCGTTCAGTCGCATGATTCGTACACCTTGCGTTGCTCTTCCCAGTGCTGGAATATCTTTTAATCCTAGTCGGATTGTTTGCCCTTGCTGACTAATAATAATGACTTCTTGTGATCATTTTCACCTAACGTTTTTACACCAACTAAATCACCTGTTTTTGTGTTAACAACTGCCGATCGAATGCCTACACCACCCCTTGCATGAGGAGTAAACTGAGCGACTTTGGTACGTTTGCCATAGCCATATTTACTGATCACAAAGATACTGGAACCTTCTTCAACAATATCCATACCAATAACATGATCATCGGAACGCAATCGTATACCACGAACCCCCCGACTCACTCGTCCCATTGGACGGGCATCCTTCTCATGGAATCGAATTGCCTGGCCCTAGACTGGTCGAAATAATAACTTCATTATCGCCACTCGTCATCCGTATCCACTTTAATTCATCTCCTTCATCCAGTTTTATAGCAATCAGTCCACTCGTTCGTACATTTTGATACTGTTCGAAGGGCGTTTTCTTAACGACTCCACGAACTGTACACATAATTAGATTTGCGGCATTGATCAGTTTTACTAATATTAATGACACTACTGACAGTCTCTTCGGGCTGCAGTTGAAGAAGATTGACAATGGCAACGCCTTTCGCGTTAAGACCAACTGCCGGAACTTCATATGTCTTTAATCTGAACACTCGACCTTTATTGGTAAAGAACAATAAGAAATCATGAGTAGAGGCATTTACCACATGCTCAATGACGTCTTCTTCGCGAGTGGCCATTCCTCGCCTTCCTTTACCGCCCCTGCCCTGTCTCTTATATTCAGCCAGTGGGACTTCGCTTAATATAGTTTGCGGCGGTTAAAGTTACCGCTACCTGTTCATCGGCAATTAGATCTTCATCACTCAGCTTGCCGAGTTCACTCGGCAATAACCTTTGTTCTTCGTTCATCACCATACTGTTTTTTCAGTGTCTGACAGTTCATCTTTGATAATTTTAAGTATTTTCTTCTCGTCCGCTAGAATCGCTTCGAGTTCGGCAATCAATTTAATTAACTCTGCAGTTCATCTTCAATCTTTTTGCGCTCCAGACCAGCCAGCGTTCGTAAGCTGCATAGCCAAAATAGCCTTGGCTTGAATCTCACTAAGCTTAAACTTCTCATCAAGATTCTCTTGAGCTTCATCGGTGGTTTGCTGAAGCACGAATGTACTGCAATTACTTCATCAATGTGATCAAGTGCTATCTTTAAGACCTTCAAGTATATGTGCTCGTCTCTTGAGCTTTTCGTAAGCTCAAATTCAGTTCGACGACGAACCACAACTGACGATGCTTAATATGCTCTTGGAGAATATCCTGTAGTCCGAGTACGCGAGGTTGGATTCCATCTACTAGAGCCATCATGTTGAAGTGGAAACGCGGTTTGTAGTGGAGTCAATTTATATAGCTGATTCAATAGCTTCTTTGGATACGCATCTCTTTTAAGATCTATTACAATTCGTAACTTCGCCTCTAGCAGTTTCATCTCTTAGATCACTTATACCAGTCAACTTTTTATCCCTGACTAAGTCAGCTATCTTTAGCAACGAGACTTTCCTTATTCAAAGCATATGGAATTTCAGTAGATTATTATTTGGTGTCGTCCATTCTTTGTTTCTACAATTTCAGCAACACCTCGAGTCACTACACCACCGCGTCCAGTCGCATAAGCAGTTCTAATAGACTCCTTACCATAAATAACCCCACCGTCGGAAAATCTGGACCCTTTATATATTGAAGTAAGTCATCGAGCGTAGCATCAGGATGATCAATGAGGTGAATTTCGGCATCTACAAGTTCGCTAAGATTATGTGGAGGTATATTAGTGGCCATACCAACCGCAATACCCAGTTGGCCGTTTAGCAGTAAATTAGGTAACTTTGCTGGTAATACGACTGGTTCTTGTAGTCTGACCATCATAGTTATCTCTAAAGTCCACCGTTTCCTTGTCGATGTCTGCTAACAATTCATCAGCTAATCGAGCCATTTTAGCCTCTGTATATCGATAGGCGGCTGGGGGGTCCCCGTCCATCGAACCGAAGTTACCTTGACCGTTTATAAGCATATATCGCATCGCCCAAGGCTGAGCCATTCGTACCATCGCATCGTAAATTGAAGAGTCACCATGCGGGTGATATCACCCATCACAGCACCAATTACATTGGCACTTTTACGATGACGAGCGCTGCTTCGAAGCCCATCTTCATTCATGCTATACAGAATTCGTCGATGAACTGGTTTTAGACCATCTCTGACGTCAGGCAAGGCTCTATCGATAATTACACTCATGGAATAACGTAGATAACTATCTTCCATGACGTTTTCGACAGTTCTTAATTGAACACTTCTTGAGTGACCGGGATTCGCAATCTCCGTATACACTTCTAAGCTATTGCTATTACTCGTCTTAGATTTCGTACTTAAACTTTCATTTGGAGTGCTATTAATTGCATCAGTTTCAGGAACTTCCTCTACGTTTTCATTATCGTCTAATTCGTCAGCCATCAGATATACCTTACAGTTCTATGAATACTCAAATTCGTATAACAGTAGTGCTCACTTAATTTCATATGTCCAAGTCCTTAACAAATTTGGCATTAGCCTGAATAAAACTCTTGCGTAACTCTACTTCTGTACCCATTAATTTATTGAATATCGCGTCGGCTTTTTCTGCATCTTCAATTTTGACTTGAACAAGTACACGCTTTTCAGGATTCATGGTAGTTTCAAACAGCTGATCGGCATCCATCTCACCTAGACCTTTATACCGTTTCTGCTCGATAAAGCCAGCTTGCCTATAGCGTTCATCTTGTGTATTTATCTTCGAGCCATCTTTTTGACGCTTCTCGATAGCCTGATCGATTACGCTCTCTAACTGGCTCTTCGTCATATATAAAAACACTAGATTTTCTTCCGGGCTTAACCAACTCAAATAATGGCGGTTTAGCTAAATACACATGCCCACCATCCACAACCTCTCTCATGTATCGGAAGAAGAAGGTCATCAATAACGTAGAAATATGACTTCCATCGACGTCGGCATCGGTCATAATAATAATTCGGTCGTATCTAAGTCCCTTTATATCAAATGATTCTTCAATTCCTACGCCAAGAGCCTTAATTAAGCTTACAATCTCATTATTTGCTAACATTTTATCCAGTCTGGCGCGTTCAACATTTAATACTTTGCCGCGCAGTGGCAGAATAGCCTGGCTTTTACTGTCTCGACCTGACTTAGCTGATCCGCCGGCAGAATCTCCTTCTACCAAGTAAAGCTCTGATTCTTTTGGATCTTTATTAGAGCAATCGGCCAACTTTCCCGGCATACTAGCTCCATCCAGTATACCTTTGCGTAAAATGTTATCACGGGCAGCTCTCGCAGCTTTTCGAGCTCTGGCGGCTAATAAGGCCTTACCAACGATCTTTCGAGCCACACCTGGGTGCTCTTCTAGATAGTAATTTAAATACTCCCCCATACCTGCTCTACATAACCCCTAATTTCCGGATTTCCTAATTTATTTTTTGTCTGTCCTTCAAACTGAGGATCGGGTAGTTTAACGAGAATGATGGCAGTCAAACCTTCTCGGGTATCTTCACCGCTTAAGTTCTCTTCTTTTTCTTTTAGTAGACTAGTTTTGCGTGCATAATCGTTTATCACTCGAGTTAGTGCAGAGCGAAAACCAGTTAAGTGTGTGCCACCATCAGGATTTAAGTACATTATTCGCAAAAGCTTTAATTGTTTCGTTATAAGCGTCTGTATATTGAAGCGATATTTCAACTTGTACATCTTGAACGAGCTTATCGACATAAAAGATATCTTCATCAATTGCTTCACGACCTACATTTAAGTGTTTTACATAACTCTGAATACCACCTTCAAAGTAAAAACCATATCGATTACCCGTAGCTTCATCGTAAAGATTCGTTCGTACACCTTTTGTTAAGTAAGCTGCGTGACGAAGTCTATCCAAAATGGTATCAAAATTGAATTTAGTACTTTCGAAAATTGTATCATCAGGATAAAAGGTGATTCGAGTACCAGATTTTTTACTTTTCCCAATAATTTTAAGATCAGAAAGAGGTTTTCCGAATGCATACTCTTGTTGATATTCATTACCATCCCGATACACAGTTACTATGAGTTTTTTAGACAATCCATTAACGACGCTGCTTCCAACACCGTGCAACCCTCCTGAGACCTTATAACCACCACCTCCAAATTTGCCTCCCGCATGTAATACTGTTAGAACTGTTTCGACGGTACTTTTCCCAGTTTTCGGATGTATGTCAGTAGGAATGCCCCGGCCATTATCTGTAACAGTTACCCCGCCATCAGCCAGTAATCTCACTGAAACCTCATTTGCATATCCTGCTAATGCTTCATCTATGCCGTTATCTACTAACTCCCAAACTAGGTGATGTAGCCCTTCTATACCCGTACCACCTATATACATACCAGGTCTTTTTCTAACTGGTTCCAAGCCCTCAAGAACTGTTATTTGTTCTGAAGAATAGTCTGATTTCTTTGTCTTACCCTCGGCCACAAGCAATACACCTTACTCTTACGTGATAAATTCAATGCGTATTAAAGCAAATATATGTTATTGAAATAAGATTAATCTTATTCTCCCACTAATAACTAGTATAAGCTATTTTTACTTCTTAAACAACATCTTACAGCTATTTTTACTAGTGTTTGAACGCATGCGACTAATACTTATTATTTGCTTTCAGTAACGGGTTCTGTTGGTTGGCTTGATTGATGAAAAACTCCTTCACGATCTATATAAATAGTATCGTCATCGCCGGCATCTTGCACCGCTTGTAGGTGGATTGTATGCTCTGTTTTTGGTTTTGGTACGATTTTAGGGACTTCGTCCACTGCTTTAGCTGGTTTTGGTTTACCAAGCTCAAGCTGGTGTTCGAGCTCAGCCGCAATTTTATCAACCTCTTTTTGCTCAATTTCGCCGCTTGAGATATTTTGGCTAATATCTAGTGTAGCGGGTGTAGTAGAAGATGGCTGTGGTTGTGACGCCGTGATTGCTGACCCTTTTAACGAGCCGCGTGAATTAGGCTGGCTAATTGGTGCTACTGGTGGTGCGGCGGGTCTACTGTTTATTGTGCTCATACTAGGTGTTGGCAATCCATTACGACGTTTATTCAACCAATCGTCCAGAAAAGAGGCATTCTTTTTTGGTAACGGCGCAGCAGCTGATGCTCCGAAACTAGAACTACCTGGATAAGCTTGTGGAGCTGGAGCGCTTAGGGCCGGCGCGGATGACGTTGTTGGCCATTGAGGCGCAGTACTACTATTACTCGTTGCAAACGGCGATCTTGCTGGTATGCCACTTGAGGGTGTTGAATACGCGGGTTTAGGCGTTTCTTTTGTTAACATTCGGGCGTTAATATTCTGTTCGACTATCGACTTAGGTCTGCCATATTTAGCGGCTGAAAGCTGCTTCAAAGCGTCAGCAAGCCTTGGATTGGGGGTACCCAAACCAGGAAGTGTAGCCATACTAAAAGGTTGAGTTGGTACTCCGCCGATTAAGGTCCTGACAATAGTATTGTAGTTCGGAACTCTGAGAAGATCATCTACGTCAAAAATGGGTTGGAAGTATTTACCCAAACTTTCGACGTCATTTTGACCTACTCGGAATGAAACTATGGTACCCATGTTACCAAACACCGCATCTCTAATTTCCGGGGTCAACTGAGTAGTAAACTGGTTTGCGACTATTAAATTCAAGTGGTATTTACGGGCCTCCGACATGATTGTTGCAAAACTATCAGTTGAGAAGTTCTGAAACTCGTCAACATATAAAGAAAAGTCAACTCTATCATTTTCAGGTATTGTTGATCTACTCATGGCAGCTGCTTGAAATTTCATCACAAACACCATACCAAGTAATTTTGAATTTAATTCGCCTGTCCTACCTTTGCTGAGGTTGACCAACAAGATCTTTTTATTATCCATAATATCCCTCAGGTCAAAAGCACTTTTTGTTTGACCAATGATATTTCTCATCATTTCATTGCTTAAGAACGCTCCAAATTTACTTACAAACCAGCTCACTACTTCGCCGAAATCATTTGAGCGCTGGCTTGCTGGCATTTCTTTTTGCCAAAATTCAATCACATTTTGATCTTTTACAAATTGTAATTTCTGCTGAACGTACTTCGAATCTCGAAACAGTTTTGGTATATCAACAAAAGTGCCTCCTTCTGGATCAGCCATAATAGTTAGCGCAGCGTTTCTAAACAAATGTTCATAGCGAGGTCCCATGATACCCTGGTGTTGAGGGTCATAGAGTTTATAGAGCATGTTAAGTGCTTCTTGTATCAAAAAATCCTTCTGGTCTGGTGTATTGAATTCGAATAAATTTAAACCCATTGGATAATCCATCTCCGCAGGAGAAAAATAGATAAGATCCTCGGTCCTCTCTTTTGGTACCATTGATAACAATTTATCGACCACATCACCGTGTGGATCCACAAAAGCGAATCCGTTGCCCGAAAGCATATCTTGTAAAGCTAGATTCTCTAAAAACGTAGATTTTCCGGTACCGGTTTGGCCAACTACATACATATGACGTTGTCGGTCGGATAGCGATAATCGAATCGGCTTTTTTATACCCCTAAAGATGTTATATCCCAGTAGTAATCCTTCATCAGGAATGTTTCTAGGACCATCTACCTGTTTGGAATCCTGACGTGTGAGTTGAGACGTCGGAATATTTCGTTGATCAGGAAAATGAAAATGGTTGCCAATTCAACTGCATTCAAAATAGTTTTATTTTGTTCTTGCGGGAAAAAACGCATTAGATAAGAAGCCACAAGTTCACTCGTGTCTTTTGCTGGAACAAACTTAAATCCATTCCTGCCCGGTGCATCATATAACGAAAAACTAGCAACAATATTTCCTAAAATTGCCTGTGCTTGTTGACTGATATTTGAGGATACAACGATCCGAATTGAGACCTCGTAGCCAGGATATCGAGTTTTGTCATCTATAGAATCGACTATATTCTGATCCAAATTGGATAATTCTTTCTTGTCAGAATGATCTTCACCACTATGAGGTGGCTTTACGAATGCTATTGCAATATTTTTCAATAGACCACTAAAATTAAAGCCGTGTTCTTTTCCTTTTCTTTTATTGCTAGCTATATCAGTTGCAACTTTACGCCAACCGGAAAATGCTGGTCTCATCAATAATTGAATAGCAGCACCATCTTCCTTGCCCAATGTAGATAAGGCATTAAGAAGTGATTGCATACTATCTCGTTTTGCCTCTTGATAACTGGAAATCGGGTATGCGAAAGATTCTTTGAGTACTAGCTCGCCGCCAACCGTTCCAGACATTTTACCAACCTGATTGAAGATATTGTGCTCGGCTACTTCTTCTAACCTGGCCGTTGGGTAGGCGCTAACAATTGCTTGCTTCACAACTTCTAATAAAGCTATGGGGACTGCGGCGTAGAAATATACAAATCCGTCACTGCCTATAATTTCAAACGCAAAGTGGCGTTGACCGTAGAAGTTACTTTTGAAACCTTTTTGTATTGTACTGGCGATAATATTATATATGACTTGAGCTTTGCTGATTGTCTCCTCAGTTACATCCCTGACATCACGTCCGTTTACTTCCGTATCGTCACTTGGAGGAGGTAGATGAATTAAGATGGGGACAATCTTTAGTCCCCTTTCATAATTCTTCTGTACGCGTAAAATTCGTTGTGCCTGTAAAAAAACTATAGGCGCCGCAATAAGAACGACTATGAGAATAATGATACCTATAATTAAAAACACCGTCATTTTTATTACTCGTCTATTTTAATCGTTCTGTTATATCTTTTTTTCATATAATCAGCTTTAAACAAAGTCAATTCCTTACTTTGTTCATACGGATCATCTCTCGTGCGCTCTACGATTTGTTTTGCCTTATCTACCCACTCTTTTTCGATTAAGTCAGTATCTTCGGCAACATCTGGAGCTATTGTCTGACTTGTTGGCACTTGATATGTTTGCGGTGTAGGTGCTGCAGCCACAGATTGGCCAGTCAGCTGCGCCGCAGTCAAATTTTGAGGTAAGTTTATTGGGGGAATGGGTAAAGGAACTGCAGGTGATTTAACTTGACCTGTACCTTGCTCAGTGCTTTGTGGCGATGTACCGCCGTTACTCATATTTGATTGAGCATCCATACTTAATATTATACGCGTATCCCATTCCTATACTCTTACACGATGCAATGCACTTATGGATAACCCGACGCCATGAGGACTTCTTACTATTAACCTGAATCCCGTTAGGCCAGAACAGATAAGCCAGCACTTTGTCGACAGAAAAAGAGCCACGCTAGTGGCTCTTTTTGGTATGGTGAAGATGCTTTTCACTAACACCAAAAACAAAAAGGAGTTCTTAATGCAGTTTTCTTCACTCACCAATGAGGATAGTACCACGATCTTGGTAGGCTTGTACGACGTTGTCTACGACTTCCACCAAGCCCTGCTCCGGAAGTTACCACCGTCATTGCCAAGCCCAAATCAGGCGCATCCCCCAACCAAGAAGACAAAATTGCCATTGGTTATGCTCGTAACACTCATCCTCTTCAAGTTTTTTGTTGGACACAAGAGTTGGAAGGACTACTATCGCTATCTCAAGTCTCACCACCATGGGGTTACGGTGGGCAACTTGCCCACCTACCGAAACTTCATGGTCAGCATGCACAAACTGGCCGGATACGCTCTGGTGTTCCTTGAGACAATACGGAAGTATTGCAAGCAAGGTGTTACCCTCCAATTTGCAGATGCTACCGCACTACCGGTTTGCAGGATTAAGCGGGAGTTCACCCACAAAGTAGCCAAAGGCCTGGCAGCCAAGAGCAAAGGTACCATGGGATGGTACTACGGATTCAAACTTCACTTGGTTTGTGACGTCCATGGACAAATTCTAGCCTGGCGGATTACCACGGCTACGGTCGACGACCGTAAGGGGCTAGCTTTAGTCTGGAAAGAGTTAACGGGCATGGTTGTAGCAGACGCTGGCTATCTCGGGAGTAATTGGCAAGCGGCGGCGGCTGATTTGCATTTGGTTCTGCTCACCGGAGTGAAGAAGATTATGAAGAAACTAATGACCAGATGGCAGTACTTCTTGCTGAAAGCTAGGCAGCGTGTCGAGACCACTTTCTCGGTCATTAAGTTCCGACTCGGCATGGACACAACACTACCGCGTTCTGTCATGGGCTTTTTTGCGCATTACATCTGGTGTTTGCTGGCCTACCAGCTGAGGCGGATGGGACAGCTAGAAGTTATGGCGAAACAGGCAGTGTTAACAGAGGGAGTTGCCTAACGGGATACGGGTTATTATCCAGTAAATTACGTTTCTATTTTCATCCGACCAAATGTTAAATAAATGTAAAGAATGATCGTAAGTGGGATAAATATTAACGTATCTTTGATGGAAAGTTCGCCAATTGATTGTAGTGCCATCAAACCAATTGCGACTCCGCTTACATATATTGGTAAACGCTTGTTGTTCTTACTAAACGAAAAGCCGTACAGACTCAGTAACTGCATGATACCTTTGCAAATATACATTAAGGTGACTGCCAGTAGCAAAAATGCCATCATCAGCATAATAGATGACCCTTTTTGAGGGTTAGTGACACTAAAGAAAAGAATATCTGCAGTAAGCAGAACTATTAAGACCCAAAAATGTAGATGTTTTATGACACGAATCATGGCAATCGTAATTATTTATCTTTTTATTAAAACGCTGCCAGAAAAGTTTTCTGCCAGCGTCACACAATTGATAATTATTTGATGCTGGGGCGATAAATCCGCTCATTAAAATAAACTATTGTAGCGCTTACCGCCCACAGCTATGACTGACCGCTCTAACGGCTTTTAGAGCCATGTAGAGCGATGACGGATGTTCTCCGTTGTAAGTCGCCCCCACGAGGGCTTTTTACTTTGTTTATAGTTTAAACATTTTTGTTTTTGTGACTTACGTTATTAATCTAGCACGTCATCTTAAAAATGTCAATCCCCCGCAAAATTTCTGTTAGCCCAAATTTAAAATCGGAGTACCTTCTTGAGGTAGTTATCGAGAACACAAAATCAAAATCGGAGTGGAGTTAAGACAAATTTAAAATTGGAGTTGGTATCTGTATCCTTAGCTTGTAATAAGGAGGGGATATGAGCCAGGTTCACAAGACATTTAGCGACGATGAGGTAAAACAATTACTAAAGTGGTATGAGGACGGCATAAAGACAAAAGCTGAGGTTCAGCAGTCACTGGGGATTAAAGACAGTCAGTTTTACCTGCTGCTGGCTAGATTCAGAGACAAGCCAAAAAAGTTTAGTGTAGCCTACCATAGGATACGGGCAACCCGTAGCCTACCGTCAGTAGTAGTCAAACAGATTCGTAAGGAACTAGAGATCGAACACGGCCTCATTAAAAGTTCAGCTAATCCGGTAATGTTCTTTAACTACGCATATATCCGAGATAACGTAGAAGCCAGTACCGGACATAAACTATCAGCCCAAACGGTCGTTAACTATGCCAAGAGATGGAACTACTACATTGAGAAGCCTAAACGTAAGGCTCACACCAGAGAAGTTCTAACTGATTCGGTTGGCATGCTGCTTCAGCATGATGCCTCTTCCCATCAATGGTCGCCGTATGTCTTCCGTGGTGACGGCAAACCCCAGAAATGGTCACTCATTACAACCATTGACGATCATAGCCGCAAACTGCTTTATGCCGAGATGTTTGAGCGTGAATCAGCTTGGGCGCACATCCTAGCTCTGGAGTCGGTAGTCTTAAGTTACGGTATTGGTATCCAGTACTACTCAGATAACCACGCTATCTTCAGATATGTAGTTAACAGGGACAAAGGTCCAAGTGCTGCTAACTACCAGCATATACTTGGCACTGACGACATAGCCCCACAGTGGAAACAATCGGTTGAAGCAGCCGGCATGAAAGTAACCTATGCCTTGAGCCCGGAAGCTAAAGGTAAAATTGAAAGACCCTACCACTGGCTGCAAGACAGGATTGTCAGAAGAGCAGCCAGGGATCATGTTAAAACCATTGATGGTATCCGTTTAATCCTGTCTCAGGAGGTAGACCGCTACAACAACCGGCAAGTTCATTCAACAACTGGCGAGATACCGGCTAAGCGATTTGAGAGAGCCATCCAGGAAGACAGAAGCTGTTTTAGGCCGCTTGATGTTATTCAAGCTAGACCACCGGTTACCTCAACCAAGGATATCTTTTGCTTAAGGTCAGAACGTAAAGTCAACGGCTATGGCAAAATCTCTTTTGACGGACTTAGCTTAAGCGTCCCCGGGCATCTGCCTGATGGCACGGCTGTTAGCCTGCATATTATTCCAGATACTCAGTTTACAGAGATCCGTTTCCTTAGACAGAACCAAGTACTTGGCTACCAGCAGATACCAACACCAAAATCACTCCGGTTTTAATTTTGGGATGCTACGTTTTTAAATTTGGGTTAACATCCCCCGCAAAATTTCAGACCAACTGCGACTTAGCGTAAACTTTCGTTGCCTCCAGTGTAGCAGTAGCCGGATCGTTTCTGTATAACTGCTTGGGCTGGGGTCATCATGTCGGGTAAACCCATATGCCACCGCTCGTGGATATAGTGCTGGGTAAAAAGTTTAGCTTGGAGTCTGACAGCTTCTAATTGTTTCGTTTCGGAGCGCTTTGTTAAAGTTTTCAATGTGACTTTGCTCATTCTTCTTGTACGGTCGGCTATAGCGGTGCATACTGCCGGTGGCCAGTACCGCTTCCCGAAAGTCAGTCTGAAATTCATGGCCATTGTCCGACTGCTGTAGCTCCACGAAGCCGTAGAACTGGCTGTGGTACGCCAAAGCCTGGGCTCCAGTCGCCATTTCCAGGTTAGTCCCAATGAAGATACTCGGTTCCTTGGTGAATATATCGATAGCCGTATAGGCATACAGCTCACCTAGATCCACGGTGTCGTGTTCGACTACCTGCCTAGGACCATTAGCCGTAACCAGGGTCCGGTACTTATGGTAGCGTCTGACACCCACGGCAGCTTTGCTGAAGCACCGATGCAGCCAACGATAGATAGTGGATAGCCCAAGGGTAATACCGTGGTTCATAGCGAGCTCTTTTTTAATCTTCTGGCCGCACCAGCCAAACTCGTTGCGGATGTCGACAATCTTCTGAACAACGTACTCTGGTGTTCTCGCCTTTGGCCTTCTCATCTTGCAGGTGAGCTTACGGTGATTGAACTCCATGATACCTATACGTTTAATCCGGGCTAACCACCTATAAACAGTAGCTCTGTGTTTCCCTACCACAGTAGTTATTTGTTCCGTAGTAGAACCTGCCTGATACATATTCCAGGCTACTTGGTATTGTGTTAGTGTACGCATAGCGACACTCCTTCCTTCATTTAGATAGTCCTAAACGAAAGTATACGGGTGTCGCTTCTTAGTTCACGACTGTCGCATTGTTAGAGAGAATTTTGCGGCTTCCCTAACGCTTAATACACTTGAAAATAGCATCCATTGATTGATGAGAACGAACTGGTCAGTATCGTAGCGATAATATATTGACTCATTCTTAATGTTTAATAGTCTAACCAAATCTATCCACAATAGTCGTATAAAAACTGGCATATTTTTGAACGATATAGTTATTCATTCAATTAAATTAACTTAGCAATATCCTTCCGATTCAAAAGTTATACACAGGTTTAGATTCACATAAGCATAATTGTTATTGACGGCTTTATGCCTATTTTATAAGATATGCGTAGCACTTGAACAAATAAAGTGCTCAAAAACAAAAACGACATTGCAACAACGGCTTCTCGCAAGCCGTTGTTCCATGAAAAACATGAGACTAAAACTTTAAAATCAAAAGCAAACAAAAACTATAAATATTAATAAAACGCCTTGTCTTTCCCGGGACAAGGCGTTTTATTATGTACGAGGACGTGTTTCAATTTAGAATATTCCCCTACTCGTTGGAATGACTATTTAGTTTACATAATTACTTAAATGACGCTAGGCAAAGTTCTATAATAAATCCGAATAGGCCATAGGGCCCAATATTCATTCCTACAAAACCAACTGTAGCTCAACTTTTTATCAATAACTAAAGCCCCAGATTGCAGTAGCCATATAGTACTATTTGGAAATCAATTGACCTCTGATACCACATCTGTTAAAATGCCATGAGTTGAAATCAACAAGTAAGGAGTAGCACTTATCGCCAAATATACTCGCCTGAATAATGATATTCGGGCCATGAAAGTTAGAGTAATTGATGAGGACGGCAAACAACTTGGTATCCTAACTAAGCAGGAAGCCTTACAGATTGCGCAAGAAAGAGAGCTTGACTTAGTAGAGATATCCCCTGAAGCTGATCCACCCGTAACGAAAATTATCAACTGGGGTAAATATAACTATCAGCGCACGAAGCAATTACAAAAAAACCGCAAAACTTCAAAAACTCTAGAAATGAAACAGATGCGGTTCGGTTTGAAAATTGGAGAGCACGATTTGGCAATTAAGATGAATAAGATCATCAAATTTCTTGAAAACGGCCATAAGGTTAAAATTACCTTATTTTACAGAGGTAGAGAGCAAGCCCATCGAGAGATTGGTTTTAAATTAGCAGAAAAAGTAATCTCAGAATTCGGTGATACAATAGTTGTCGATCAACAACCACAATTAGCAGGAAAACAATTAAGTTTCGTCATAAGAAGCAATTCGAGGAGTAGTAACAATGCCAAAGCTTAAGACACATAGCGGTACAAAAGATCGTGTTAGAGTCTCAAAAAACGGGAAAGTCAGAGTTGGACACCCAAATATGAATCACTTTTTAGGCAAAAAAAGTGGCGCACGCAAACGTTCACTTTCAGGTTTGAGCACCCGCTCAGGCCGAATTGCAAAGTCCATAAAGCAAAATTTGGGTATTTAATATTCATTTATAGGAGTATCTATGAGAGTCAAAAGAGGTGTTACTAGTCATAAACGACATGCAAAAATACGTAAGTCAACAAAAGGTATGACCCACCCCAACAGGGTAAGTATCAAGCGAGGCAGACAAGCACTTACAAAATCACTGCAATTTGCGACACGTGACCGAAAAAATCGAAAACGAACATTTCGTGAACTTTGGAACACACGCATAAATGCGGCAGCTCGGTTGAATGGAACAACGTATAGCAAACTAATTTCTTCTCTAAAAACCAGCAATATTAAATTAGATCGCAAAATACTAGCCGAACTAGCAGTAAATGAACCTAAAGCATTTACAGAGATAGTGAAAGTTACATCTAAAGCGTAACTTATACATACAGATAAGTTTGGCTAGATTATCTATAAGCCGGGTTTAGTGTGGGGTTTGCGCGAAACTTTTCAATTGGCATGTAGCCATAAACTGCAAAGCTTCGTGCAAACCCGTCGCTGATCATCTATCTAGATCTATGATTGCTCAATAGATTCAAGCGGTTTTTGCGATGCAACCAAAAGCGGGACGCTTTGAGTAAACTCAGTCGGTTACACCTCCTTGCAGCTGACAGGGTTTACCATTTTATATCGTCACCGATACAAACTGCGAGTTCTTACCTCGCCCTTTTCACCGTAGCCCTGATACGCTGTACGACATCAAAATTACTCTTGAATACCCATAACGCGTATTGGGGGCTGTTTTGTTTCTGTGGCACTTTCCCTAAGCTTACGCTTGGTCGCCGTTAGCGACTGTCATTTCCCATAGCTGCCCGGACTTTCCTCGTGCTTAATGCACGCGACCAGCCAATAATCTAGCCAAATTATATTATACAATAAAATTTATAATTCTAATGCATGGGTTTGAGATTTTTATGCTCGTTCTGCTTTTAAATGTTCATCTAACGCACGATTGACGGCAGCATCAGCAAGTTTGTTAAACTCCCTGGGTACATGAGTAAATGATATCTCGGAAAAATCCCTCACAAGGTCTTTGATAGATTGATGAATAGGCCATAGGTCACGATTTCTAATTTTAAATATGCCCTTCATTTGATTCACAACTAGCAAACTGTCCATATAAACTTGTATTTTCTTAGCGCCAATTTTTTTACATTCTTCTAGAGCCAACTTTAAGGCTGTATACTCGGCTTGATTATTTGTGGTTATACCTAAATAAACTCCCGTGTCGACTAATATGTTGTCTTCCATATCCAATACCACAAACCCGCTGGCGCTTGGACCTGGATTGCCTCTTGATCCACCATCTGCGAAGATCTTTACATCTTCTACGTGAATACTCTTGTCCGGCATCTGGGGTAAATCTTGATTTTCAACAAGGTCATCAATTAATTTAGACATGGTTTGATCTTTTTCAGTAATCTTATTCTCCTGATCATGTGTGATGAGCCAAATCTGGACTACGCTCCATTCATTTTCCCAACGAGGATGATGCTGTTGCGCTTCGGCAATTTCGGCCACCTTAGACATGAAACTCCAAGCTTCTTTAAAATTGTCAAAATTAAATTGACGATACAATCCATGTTTGGTTTCTTGCCACATTTACTTTATATTACCACGCAATTTATTAACTAAACTATTATAAGGGACAGATTGAATACTGATCTTTGTTATGGTCGGGCGAAGGCGAATTGCCCCGAACCCGATTTTACCAGTTTACTACACTCCCTTAAACAGGGTTGGGATACGGTCATTTACGAAAAAGAAACTGAACCAATTTTGGCTGCAACTGCTTCCGCCGACCCAGCAAACACCGTGTCGGGCAAGAGTTACAACTTCTAATTTATATTGACCAGCTAGGGTTTGAACTCTAGGGCTACGAGCTTAATGATAAGTCAATTGCTCAAGTGAGCCCGATTGTAGGTTAGCCTCTGATAAATCCTGTCTTACATCTAGCCTTTGTTCAGCGAACTTATTATGTACGCCTACTGCAAACATTCCCGCTGCTCTAGCAGCTTCAATACCGTTCTTAGCGTCTTCAAAGACAATGCATTCAGATGGCTCCTTGCCTAACTTTCTGGCTGCTTCTAGAAAAATATCAGGTGCTGGTTTACCATGTTTTATTTCATCTTCACCCGACACAACCACTTCAAAAACATCTTCTAAACCCAGCTTTGTAAGGATAACGTCTATTTTTTGCCTTTTCGCTGATGAAGCCAAGGCCAGCCTTAGATTATGTTCGCTCAATGTAGCCAGTAAACGTGTAAGCCCTGGCATTGGCTCAATTGGCTCACCCTCAAAAACTGGCAGCATTCTATCATCAAATTGCTGACGCATAGTTTCAGGGTCAGCCTTCGCCTCTAAGCCATACCTGCTAATAAACAGCTTAAAAGCGTCAGATATTTTAAGGCCAAACATAGAGGCCTCGTCTTGAGCCGTCCAAGGATTACTAGGGTCATGAATATCAACGTCATAACCTTGCAGGACTGCCTCAAATACTTTCATGTGTAGAGGGTGGCTGTTAATCATTAAATCGTCCATGTCAAAGACGGCAGCAGTGATATTCGGCGGTGCTAGTTCGGCAAGGTTAAGGGTCTCACCTTCAGGCATTGTTTCAGAAGTCATAATTATATCAATAGTACTCTTTGGCAGATTACGTGGCAACAAAGCTATTCATCAAGCCTCGGGACATTCACAATGGGTAATATGACTGGCCGACCCACAGTTATCACCAAAGCCACTGTCCAAAAACTGGAACAGGCGTTACGTGATGGTTTTAGCGTGGAGATGGCATGTTATGTATCTGGTGTGAGCCGAAGCACCTATTACAATCACCTAGCCAACGATACTGATTTTTTAGACAAAATGACCCTGGCACAGTCGTGGGCTACCGAACGAGCAAAACAGGTTGTTATTCAAGCCATTGAAAAAGGCGACTTAAAAGCAGCTCAATGGTGGTTAGAGCGCAAGCTACGAGCCGAGTTCAGCGCCACCCCACCGCTACATATACAGCGAGAAAATACGAATATAGCAGACCGGTATTTTAGTGGCGACCAAAATAAGTTTCTAGGTTTTTTATCCAGCACCATTGAAGCCTTACAGGAACCCGAAAAACAAGTTAGCACTCAAAAGGCTTGACTGCCAAAATGAGTTGTATTAAGCTAGTGGTAACCATTTGGTAGGATTACAAAAACTTATCAATGTTCGTTAGGGTATTAGGAGAAATAGAGATTAGGACTAGCGGGGCTTATTGCTACCGTTTAGGCTAGGCAGCTCTATTTTTTTCGTCTAAGCAAACTGCTACACAGCTTCCCTGCCGTTGTGTGCAGCAGTTACCTGACACACCAGTTACAAACCCATTACCCTCTATTGACGAAGCCGAGGTTGGTTTAATGTTGTCCCAGCTAGTAACCTGAATCCCGTTAGGCCAGAACAGATAAGCCAGCACTTTGTCGACAGAAAAAGAGCCACGCTAGTGGCTCTTTTTGGTATGGTGAAGATGCTTTTCACTAACACCAAAAACAAAAAGGAGTTCTTAATGCAGTTTTCTTCACTCACCAATGAGGATAGTACCACGATCTTGGTAGGCTTGTACGACGTTGTCTACGACTTCCACCAAGCCCTGCTCCGGAAGTTACCACCGTCATTGCCAAGCCCAAATCAGGCGCATCCCCCAACCAAGAAGACAAAATTGCCATTGGTTATGCTCGTAACACTCATCCTCTTCAAGTTTTTTGTTGGACACAAGAGTTGGAAGGACTACTATCGCTATCTCAAGTCTCACCACCATGGGGTTACGGTGGGCAACTTGCCCACCTACCGAAACTTCATGGTCAGCATGCACAAACTGGCCGGATACGCTCTGGTGTTCCTTGAGACAATACGGAAGTATTGCAAGCAAGGTGTTACCCTCCAATTTGCAGATGCTACCGCACTACCGGTTTGCAGGATTAAGCGGGAGTTCACCCACAAAGTAGCCAAAGGCCTGGCAGCCAAGAGCAAAGGTACCATGGGATGGTACTACGGATTCAAACTTCACTTGGTTTGTGACGTCCATGGACAAATTCTAGCCTGGCGGATTACCACGGCTACGGTCGACGACCGTAAGGGGCTAGCTTTAGTCTGGAAAGAGTTAACGGGCATGGTTGTAGCAGACGCTGGCTATCTCGGGAGTAATTGGCAAGCGGCGGCGGCTGATTTGCATTTGGTTCTGCTCACCGGAGTGAAGAAGATTATGAAGAAACTAATGACCAGATGGCAGTACTTCTTGCTGAAAGCTAGGCAGCGTGTCGAGACCACTTTCTCGGTCATTAAGTTCCGACTCGGCATGGACACAACACTACCGCGTTCTGTCATGGGCTTTTTTGCGCATTACATCTGGTGTTTGCTGGCCTACCAGCTGAGGCGGATGGGACAGCTAGAAGTTATGGCGAAACAGGCAGTGTTAACAGAGGGAGTTGCCTAACGGGATACGGGTTAGTAAAGGCATTGGAAGCGGTAAACGAAAATGCCCCCTCTGCTAGCCTCAATGAAACCAGCATATCCGATAATAACGGGGGTCGTATTCTGCTGTAAGGTGTAAAATGTTGTCATGGACGAAGACCAAGAAGAACAACTGGACATTACCACGCTAAAATATGGTCTATACCTTCGCAGAAGCACAGATGATAAAGAACGCCAGCAACGGTCAATACCTGACCAGCAAGCCGAGTGCGAAGAATTGGCCGCTAAAATTGGCTTGAACTTAGTGGAGCCGTATTATGAAGACCACGGTTCGGCGAAGATACCTAAAAATAAAAAACGTGGGCGGTTCTATGACATGCTTGATGACCTTCGTGCAGGTAAGATTGACGGGGTCATGGCTTGGCACCCTGACCGCCTTGCCCGTAATATGGTTGATGGCGGCGACTTGTTCAACCTGATAGACGAGAAACACCTTAAAGACCTCAAGTTCGTAACCCACTATTATACCAACAATGCCAGCGGGAAGATGTTATTAGGCATATCTTTTACCCTAGCTACTTATTATTCAGCCAACCTGTCGGATAACGTCAAGCGTGGGCATAGGAGAGGCTTCAAAGAAGGTAAGTCATCTGGCGCTCCAAAACATGGCTACATCAGAACCGAACAAGGTACTTACGTTCCTGATGGTAAAAACTTTGACCTTGTCGTGGAAGCGTGGCAAATGAGGAAGCGTGGTATTGGGCTGCGTGAGATTGCCAAGTACATGAACGATAATGGCTATGCCCGAATTATTAAAGACAAAAAATCTAAGCGGTTCGGAGAAAAAATAATAATGAGTTACCAGATTTTGAGTGAAATGTTCAAAGAGCCGTTTTACTTTGGGCTACTAATCCAAGTCAACAAATCTATTGACCTGCGGGAAGTTTACGAGTTCCAACCAGCAGTTAGCGAAGACGACTATAACGAGGTACAACGACTTAGTAGGGCTACCGTTTCGCCGCTGGTTCGTAATCGGCGTATGACCTTTTATCCGCTTCGGGGCTTGGTCAAGTGCGCCTACTGCGGTCATAACATGGCAGCGGGGGCTTCTAAGAGCCAGCATGGTAGCCGTTACCTATATTATCGCTGCACTACTGTTGGTTGTACCCGCAAAAAGAAATCAATTAGGGCTATTGAGGTTTTCAACTTTATTTACGAGCTGCTAGAAGGTGGCATTGAGTTGAGTGAAAGCGACTACCAGTATTATTACGACCATCTAACCAATCATGCTAATAATGAGCAGGTCAAAATCCAAACCGAGATTAATAGTAAAGAAGGTGCCTTAAAAGCGACCAAGCGCAGAATTAGGGAGATAGGGCTAAAAATAATTGACTATAAACAAGACAGCCCTATTTGGAAGGTCAATAACGAGCAGCTACAAAAGCTGGAAGCCGAGCGCAAAGATTTTGAGAAACAAATTAAGGAACTAAAGGAAGCCCAAACCGACCCCGAAAAAGACGTACTAAGTATAGAACAGTTTTTGAACTTGGCTAAAAACGCTGGTTCTAAGGTGAAGGCAGCCAATGAAGTCGGTAAAGACCATATTTGTCGCATAATCTTTTTGAACCTTGCTGTTGACGAGCAAAAAGTGGTGGATTATCACCTTACAAAAGCCTTTGCGAAGCTAAAAGAACTTCAAGCTGTCCGTCATGGTCGGGGTGACAGGACTTGAACCTGCGACCTCACGGCCCCCAGCCGTACGCGCTACCAACTGCGCCACACCCCGATCATCAATAAAACTAAATATCAAAAAAGTTGGGCACCGGGTTTGATCACCTGAGGGATCCCAGGTGGGTGCTCTCACATAAAGGCCACAACCCTTAAAAATATTGAGCTCCCTAATGATTAATATCAGATAATCATTCGCCCGGCAAGGAGTAAACTCTACCCAACCAAGCCTCATTATACCTCAGAGCAATATCCTAAGCACTTCATTATTTAAATTAACTATTAACGGCGACAGAACACCAAGAAGTATTAACCCAAATATCAAAAATAAGCCATACGGTTCAATTTGACGCATAAAATTTTGCAGTGCTTCTGGCGCAAAGGCATACAGGACTCTCGAACCATCTAGCGGTGGAATAGGAATAAAATTAAATACAAATAAACCGACATTAATCAGCGTAAAAACATCTAGGAAATCTGTAATATTTTGATTCGTACTTACACGCAATAAGAATGAGGCAATGATTGCAAGTAATAGATTAGTAAGAGGTCCTGCTGCTGCTATGAGAGCACTGCCAAATTCACCATATTTAACTCTTCGAGGATCAAAAGGAACTGGTCTGGCCGCAAGGATAGGCACATGAAATAGAAGTAGCGTAATTATAGGTAATAAAACAGTACTAAACGGATCTATATGCTTTATTGGATTTAAGCTTAACCTACCCTCATCTTGTGCGGTAGTATCACCAAGAGCGAAAGCAACGTATGCGTGCATAGCTTCATGTATCGATAACGAAATTACTATGGTTACTAGTACATAGACAATATATATACCGGTGATATTTTCTAACATTATATCTAGTATATACGACTAAGCATTTTCACATGTGCTTTAACGTCGTGCACACGAAGATAAGCTGCACCGGAAATGTCTGCGATCTTTCCAGCCCGTAAGTTTGGTTCAATTTCCATCCTCCGTTCACCCAAAAAGCGTTTCCGAGAATATCCAATCATAACTTTATGTCGTGGCACTAATGTCGGAAAATGTAACAATTCTCGGTTAAGTTGTGGTGTCTTCCCAAAACCAATACCAGGGTCCAAAATAATTCTATCTGGTTCAATACCCTGCCTAACTAAATACTGATATCGATCTAACAAGTCATTCACAATAACGCGCATGTCACTAATTAGGTCTCCCGAGTGCGCAGCCTGGATATCATTCGCAGCTAAGTGGCAAATTATATAGTTTGCCTTATATTTTTTGATAACCCCGATCATCTTATCGTTCTTCAATCCATTTACGTCATTTATAGTCACGGCGCCCATCTTTAAAGCTGCTTCGGCAGTTTCAACATGATACGTATCTATGGATATATATTGGCCATATTCTGGCGATAACTTGACGAGAATTGGCTCAAGCCTATTCCACTCATTGCTTGGACTAATTTTTTCTGCACCTGGTCTAGTACTTTCAGCTCCAATATCAACAAAGCTAGCACCCTCATTTAATAATTCATGGAACCGACCAATTGCATCGTTTGCGGCCAGATAAACTCCACCATCGCTAAAACTATCTGGAGTAACATTTAGTATCCCAACTATTTTGGTCATATAAATTAAATAAAATTATTAACATTTGCAATTATTGCACATGACGCTTATTCATAATAATTTCTAATCACATTCCTAGCTAGTTGGATTCGTTATGCTACAGTATTCAAATGGCAACCGTATATCTAGCACTAGGTTCAAACATGGGAAGATCGAAAGAAAATATTTTATTAGCGATATCTAGGCTCTCCGAAAAAGTTACCGATATAAAGGTTGCACCTTTTTACGTATCGAAAGCTGTAGGGTATACGAATCAACCTGATTTTATTAATACCGCTATACGGGCAACTACACACTTAAGTCCGTTTGAACTTTTGAAGTATGTGAAAACCACCGAAAAAAAAGTGGGCAGAATTGAAAGATTTCGATGGGGACCACGGGAAATCGATATTGATATAATTTTTTATGACAACCAGATCCTGAACAGTGAAAATCTGGTTTTGCCACATCCACACTTTAGAGCAAGGGATTTTGTACTCCAGCCCATTATTGATCTAAATCCGCAATTGTCAGATCCAGTAAGTAAACTACCCTTGTATGAATTGCTGGGCAAGCTTGACCCGAAACAGCAATCTCAACTACAAAGGTTGACGTAATAACATAAAACCGCTAAAATAACACCTTGAATCTTAATTTTTAAAGGGCAATATTATGCAAAAATGCGAACTTACCGGAAAAGGCAAACAATATGGCAGTAATGTCAGCTTTTCGCAACGTCACACCAAAAAGGTATGGAAGCCCAATCTTCAGACCAAGACTATAATGGTTGATGGTCGCAAAGTGAAAATGAAAATTAGCACGCAAGCCATTCGTACACTAAAGAAAAAAGGCCTGTTGACGACTTCCAAATAAATCTTAGATAAGCTCCTTGGAAATATAACTCAAGTCTTTTCAAGGATTACCAACTGCATAATGTCGCTTAAATCACCAGCTTTAACCTTTAGCTTGCTGGTAGTTTCTTTAGGCTCCATTGCTAACTCTTTCAATGCTTCGTTTAGGTTTTGTTGAGGCACTTCGTAGTTTAATGAGGGATCAGCGTAGTGGGTAGGGATTACTAATTTAGGCTCAATTGCTTTAATAATTTTTAACGCACCTATTGGGTCAAGCGTATAGCCGTTACCACCTACTGGCACAACCAGAATATCTACTAATCCAATAGTCTCCAATTGAGAATCACTTAAATCTGGGTATATATGCCCCGTAATTAATACGTTTAAATCAGAAATCACTAATTTATACATAGTTCCACTTTTTTCATCTGTATTATCTATATGAGCTCTCGCGGCAATGCCTATAATTGAAATGTCAGCAACTTCATATTCACCTGGAGAATCAAAGACAAGGCGCGCAGGAATAATACTGGCATGACTAGATGTAAATAACGCTACATCATCTGCTTTTATAATTCCCTTCCCACCAAGATCGGCAAGGTTATCGTCGACAATAATGCGCTTACCCTTTTGCGAAATACTTAAGCAATTTGCACCGAAGAATTGTAAGTCCATTTAATTCCTTATCCGTATTAATCTTCCAATAAATTATGTAAATCCACTAGCACTTGCTTCTTTGACTGAGCAATTGCCACGGCAAAACGATCCCTAATTTGTTGACGATACTGAAAATCCGGTAAACTCATTACCGTATATCGAATGCTTTTATTCTCCTTTGCTTCCAGTTGATCTATATATTTTTGCAAAGCGTTTTGATTAACTTCACCCACTATAAGAAAATCTACCCCTGCGCTATTATCACGAGTAAACTGACCTGTATAGACCGCCAGGTCAATATGCCCCACGTTTTTTAAATCTGATTCTGTTGCGGAAGTCGGAGCATCAGTTTCATTACCTTTTACCTTTCGTGTACTTGATTTTTTGACACCATTTCCAAAAATTTGCTGAAGTGGTTCAAAATACTCATATTTTTGGTTCACCTCATAGTATAATCTGTTATTTGTATTGTCCGACAGAATTATCCCTACACTTAAGAGATTACTGAGTTCTCTACGTACTGAATTGATTTGCTCATCAATCTTTCTGGTAATTTCGCGGACATAAAATGACCGATTTGGATTACTATAAAACAGCTGCAGTAACTTAACACGAGTTTTTGACCCAAAGAGTTGCTCAATCATCTTTTAATTGTAGCAAGTAGTGATTCAATTGAAAATTCATTTGTACAAAAGTGTTGTGACGAAATCAACTACTTCGGCCTGATCGACCGGATACTTAAGCCAATGAATACTTTTGTTGCGCTTAAACCATGTTCGTTGTTTTTTAGCTAAATCTAAGGTGGCTTTGACTATTTTTAATCTCGTTTCCTCAATAGTTTGTGATCCTAAAAAATACTTTTCCCATTGGGCGTAGCCTACACCTTTCATCCCCTCAATCTTCCAGCCATATTGTTCAGATAATAATTTTACTTCTTGCTCGATACCCGCTTCTATCATTTTATCCACTCTGTATTGAACAGCTTGTTTTAAATTATCACTATTCAATTTAATTCCTAAAATTAACGTATTTTGCCGTAATGGCTTTCTGGTCGGTTTATTCCCGTTTGTCAGTAATAAACGAATTAGTCTGCGTTTGTTCCGTATGTCTATATTTTCCAGTGATAATCTCCGATCCTCAATTAAGGAGAGAAGATCAGGAATACTCAAACTCTCCAAGTTGGACCTACCGCTGATTTCTCCGATCGGTGAAAAACTAAAATCATAAATTACGCTATCAATATAGAGCCCAGTTCCACCAACAAGGATAGGTAGCTTTCCTCGATCGCTTACGTCACGAATCTTTTGCATTGCTAATTGCTTAAATGTAACTGCTGTAAAATTCTCATCAGGTTTTACCAAATCGATTAAATGATGTGCGACAACTAATTGTTCCGATTTAGTTGGTTTAGCAGTACCGATATCCATATATTTACGCACCGTCCAACTATCGGCACATATTATTTCTCCATTTAATTTTTGGGCCAACATTAGGGCTAATGCTGATTTACCTGACGCTGTCTCGCCTAAAATAACTAATAACGGTGCCTGATTTATTTGGGCCACCATAACAACTCCCTTAGTGGAACCTGGAAGTCCGCACTTACGGCGACACCCTCTGCTCGAAGCATTTCTGCGTGACTCCTTCGACCACCTGGAAAGCCGCTGGCAAGACCGCCACTTTTATTTACAACTCGCTGCCACGGTAAATTCGGATCTCCAAAATGCGCAATTCCCCCGACTATTCTTGAGGCTCTTGCATTGCCGCACAAAGCCGCTATTTGACCATAAGTCATCACTCTCCCTTCGGGTATTTGCGATACGAGAGCTTCCACACGATTTTTAAAATTTAACGGTTCCATAAAATATGCATATATTGACTTATACTGCTGGCAGTTTAAATGCTATTTATTTGATTAAACTATGCTGTTAACAATTCTTATAAAGACGTTTTTATTACTCTAGATTTTGCCTCATTGGCAACGGTTTTTAAAAATTCGTTTATATCAATTGTCAGTAAATCACCACCTACCGCAATATCTTTCCGTATACGCGGTGTCACTTCCTTGGAAGCTATTTCCTTCTCACCAAGTACAATAGTATATGGAACTTTCATTATCTCAGCGTGTCTAATTTTCTTGCCAACTGATTCATTCATATTATCTGTCGTAACCCGTAAGCCCAATTGGAAAGCTTGTTGACTGATTTCATTTGCAAGCTCTAAAGTATTGGGCTCCTGATTCACTGTAATCAGTCTAACTTGTTCGGGTGCTAGCCATACTGGAAACTTGCCGGCAGTATGTTCTATGTATGCTGCCAAGAATCTCTCTATTGAACCCATAAGCGCAAAGTGAATCATAACCGGAGTTACTTCTTTACCAGCCTCATCTATATACACGAGACCAAAGCGCTTTGGTTGTACAAAATCTAATTGGGGTGTGGCGACCTGCAGCTCCCGACCTAAAGCATCAGTTGCTATAAAATCTATCTTTGGCCCGTAAAAAGCGGCTTCGCCTTCGGCAATATAATATGACAATCCCGCAGATTCAACCACCTCTTTAATAATTGATTGAGCTTCAGCCCAAAGTTTCGCATCACCTAAATAACCATCCGTATTATCGCGAAATGATAATCTCACTTTTAATGGCAAATCTAAAACAGTATAGAATTCTTGAACAATATCCACTAAATTAGCTAAAATTTCATTAATTTGATCAGGACGACAAAACGTGTGACTATCATCTTGAGTAATAGATCGCACTCTTGAAAGGCCTTGAAGCTCACCTGCCTTTTCATCTCTATAAACAGTAGTAGTTTCCATATATTTTATTGGCAGATCACGGTAACTTCTCTGTTTTGATGCGTAAATTTGTTGATGATGAGGACAGTTCATTGGCTTCATTACTAACTTGTCGCTGGTTTCCTGGCTTTCTACTTTTAACCACTCATCACCAAACTTAGCCCAATGACCTGAAACTTCATATAATTCTTTTTTGGCAATATGAGGCACCCATACATTTTGCCATCCATCTCTCTTTCTTATTTCTTGAGAGTATTTATTCAACTCATCACGCAGTATAGTTCCACGCGGCGTAAATAAGGGCAACCCCGACCCTACCAAAGGTGATACCGTAAATAAATCAAGTTCTTGTCCAAGCTTCCTGTGATCTCTTTCCTTAGCCTTTTCAAGCATATCTAGATATACATCTAGCTCTTCTCTTGACTCAAAAGCAACACCATATATTCTTTGAAGCTGAGCGTTTTTGTCATTACCTCTCCAATATGCTCCACTTATTTTTTGAAGCTTAAAAGCTCCGATGCGTCCAGTTGACGCTACATGAGGGCCGCGACACAAATCTTCAAAATCATCGTCTTTATAAAAAGACACTTCTTTAACTTTTGACGGACCATCAGCGATTATGCCTAACTCTTCAGGATTAAGCTCTTTCGCAATAGTAGTGCCAGAACGCTTTAAATCATTCAAAAGTTCGAGTTTATAGGGTTGTTGGTGCTCTTTTGCCCAATTTATAGCATCCTCAATCGGTCTAATGACTTTTTCAAAATTATAGTCTGCTTTGACTATCTTTTCATTTCAGTTTCAATTTTTTCAAAATCTGATTCTGATAAGACTGTTTCACCGAGGTCAATATCGTAATAAAACCCATTTTCTACTACAGGGCCCACGCCAAATTTCGCCGTCGGCCAGAGATGCTGAATTGCAGTGGCTAATACATGAGCTGTGGAGTGTCTCATGATATTGAGTGAATCATTACCTGACATAAAATTACTCCTTCCTTATAAATAATTATCTTCAAACAACATCGAGAATGTCGAATGATCTCTAGTGAATTACGCAAATTCATTAAATTTGTTGCTATTAAAAAGACACTTGATTAAATACTCTCGCACTGTATTTAATCAAGTGTCTCGGTCCAATTCCTAAACGCCCACAAAGGTATCTTGGTCTTGGAGGTCCCACCTCGACGCTTCCTCTTACAACTTCTATTTACGCAAGTCGTTGCCACTCCCACGAAGCTCTATGGTTGGTGAATCCACTTCTTAGCTTATTCAAATTATAACACTTGTATCAGATCAGACAAAAAAATAGATAAATATTTTCGCACTAAAAAGGGGTTGAATAATCTCGCATGTTATTCAACCCCAATCACTTGACTGTTAAAACAGTCTCGACAAAACTACGCCTCAGTCATCTACTATAGCAAGGTTAGCACTATATGGCTAGCCTATTTATGCTGTAATTCATACATTCACACATGGGGATAACTTAATATCCAACATCTCATATATGATCTATATTTTACTCTACTCTATTTATCAATATACCGTTATAATCATCAAAGGTATTCTGGGCGATTAGCTCATTTGGCTAGAGCGCTTCCTTGACGTGGAAGAGGTGAGAGGTTCAAATCCTCTATCGCCCACCATTTATCAAAATTGTTTTCTGCACGTTTTTTGTTATATTAATCTTTTACATTATCCATATCATCTAAGCACTAGCTTATTATATCGTAATATTGACTAGTATCTTTTTCTTTGCTACCATACGTCGGTTAAACAGGATGTTTTGGTATTAGTAAAGCGAGCGCTTTAGACGCATTTAAACTATTCTACGAAGAATTATTGCCACAAAAAACTTTAACTACTAATCGTACTCGTAGAAATCGAAGTCATAGTACTAAAAGAAGTCTATCCAGTAAGCCTACTGCGTAAGTCGCAAAATATCAGCTACACCCAAAATCTCTTTTTCCACTAATAATATTTAGTTATGCACTAGTATTTTTAATAGCGTCATGACAATATATAGACATGGTTTGTTTATATTGTGGCAATAAAACTATAGTTACGAATAGCCGCGCCCAAAGACATTTAAATCAAATTTGGCGACGCAGAAAATGCACGGCTTGTAGTAGCGTAGTCACTACTATTGAAGCGGCAAACATGGGAACCTCGCATTTAGTGAGAAATGAGACGGGAGAATTGAAGCCATTTTCTAGAGATAAATTATTTATTAGTATTTTAAATAGTTTGCAGCATCGTCGAAATCCTTTAGAAGATGCCGTAGGCTTAACGTACACTATTACTCGAAAATTATTAGATGAAGCGACAAAAGGTGTGATTACAAAAACTATAATTGCACATGCTTCTCTCGTAGCTCTAAATAGATTCGATAAAGCTGCGAGTGTACATTATCAAGCAATACATCACATCCTCTCATAAAGAGGATGCTACTCTGCTCTATACTCTCGTTGGATCCGCTTCTGAGCTATGTCTTTGACCCGCGGCATTAACAGTGGCCTTTTCTGTAACATCAAACTTACTTAAATACCACTTAAACATTAATCTCGTCTGAGAATTAAATGCGGCTAATGAACCGTAACATATACTGGTTATTGGCAAGAATATCCACTGGGTCAGCATAAAAATGGATCGATGTCGTTTATATCGAGCTGGCCGGGGTGGTAAGGTAACTAAACAAACATACAGCGACACTAGAAGCCCAGCTATGCCTATTCGCTGCACTCTACTCACTATTAATGGCAATTCATTTGCCGCAAAACTTTGTGGATGTAGAAGAGGAGGAATAAACGCTGCGAAATAGATAAGTATCGTACCGGTTGCCCACGTCACATGACCTTCCAATGTTCGTAATAACTTCGCCAAGACATCAAGTTTTGGCGCTTTGTTCTTATGATAGAAGCCCTTGTCTGCAATATATGCAACATCCGACACCCCATAGGTCCACCTTCTTAGTTGATAAAATTGTGCTTTCATCGTCCGCCAATAGCCATCAGCAAGTACCGCATCTTGATAAATTGGTATGCTTAGAGGATATACTCTATAGTCACCGTCGTAACAAAAGTAGGATCGCCAAAAATGATGTCCATCTTCAACTATTGTACGTGTACTCCAAAAGTTCATATCAATGAGTGATTGCATAGGTTGAGCGTGCGCCGAAAAATTGCGTGCCAAATGGGGTCGCTGACTGCCAACGATATAAAATAAATTATTTCCTGTTGCAATGACACGCATTAACGTTGGTGCATCCCAAATATTGTTTGTAAACATTGGTAACGGCTGGTACGATGCTCGAAGTCGTTTAGGTACTATGCAAAATAAATAATCCAGTGCTGCAAAGTATCTTTTATCCGGTCGATTATCGGCATCCAATGTCGTTACGAGCACTTTCTTCGGGTCAATTGATTGTTGTTCGAGATATCTCTGTAAAGCGCGACCAGCATTTGTTATATTACCCCCTTTGCCGATTATCTCACCTGGCAAATTGGGTGGGTGTTTAACTGCCATTACATGTCGAAAATTACTTTTATACAAATGTACTAGCTCTAAAACGCGATCTTCTGCCGGTTGTCCCGCCCTACCTTCGTAAGCTATAACCAAAATAATTTTTGAAGAATCGTAATTAGCATTGATTACGGCTTGGATTGTTGGTTCCAGTACTTCCCTGGTCTCATTTACCGTCGCTATCATGACTGCATGAATAATTTCACTTGGTTTGATTTTATTTGGCTGGTTATATGCACGCTGTAAATTATCAAAATGCCATTTCGGTCTCGATATGTTCTTTTCAGATATTGACCCCATCTCAAGTTCCTCAAGCAAACTATTCCAATCCAAGCGCATGTGTTGCTTCATGGTCCTAAAACCAGCTATCGCCCTAGATGAGTAGGCTAAGGAGCGTACAAAATAGACAAGTAAATAGAATAAGATAAAAAATACCCCCAGAGTCACGCTAATGTAACTCAGAATTAAAGGCATGAATAAGAGTAACCAACTTAGGGTTCCGGGTAAAATTTCGAAAAATCTATAATGCCCTCTTCGTTCATTTTCAAATGGTATTTCAATATCTGTCATAGCACTAACCAATCATAGTATATATGTATTACACAAGCTGCAGTTGCATCATAATATTTACCGTTAACTGTACTAGTGGTCTATCGAAGTGCCAGTAAGGCAATACTAATAATGATGCTAAGTACCAGTAACAATATGCCAAGACTTAAAATTGCTATAGCCAATTGTCGATGAATCTTGTATGCACGCAGGCTTAACATAGTGTGGGCGACCATTACTAACCATATAAATACAAAAAAACCAAATAGCTCAACTACACTACCCGTTTTAAAATCATTGATTCCCAAAGATGATCGGTATTGAGTAAAATACGCATCGCTATGACTCGCACTTAGTCGAATAATAATCAGGATTGTGCCTAAAACTGCTAAAAATGCGTTAATACTTAAAAGCAAAAGCACAAGGTGGTCATGGAAATACTTCTTAGAAATTGCCATATTTAAGTACTCATTGTAGCATTATTAATTTTATTCTCACTACCGTACAAGTGCTTTATCCTCTATCGATACTATTGCATCGCGACTCTATAATGATGAACTAAATTAATCCAATTTGGAAACAATTTCTTATGGACTATTATTAAGTAAATAAATGTATACAATTGTTATAATATTGCAGTATTTAAACACTTAAATAGCATGCCACCTTAGCTCAGTTGGCTAGAGCGCCGCTTTCGTAAAGCGGAGGTCCGGGGTTCGAATCCCCGAGGTGGCTCCATAAATATATTGTGTTCAATTGACATATTCAGCATGTGCGGGTGTCGTATAATGGCCATTATGTAGCCTTCCCAAGGCTGAGACGGGGGTTCGATTCCCCCCACCCGCACCAAGAGACAGGACCGTTTTATATTATAAGAAAACGACTATGCAAGAATTATCTACAGAAAATCTTCTCAGAAAACTTGTTGCATTTCCAACTGTATCCGATGACAAGGAGACAAACGGCAAGGCGTTAAATTTTATTGCCAGATTTTTGCAAAAAAGAAATATGACAGTTAAAAAGTATGACTGCAATGGGTATAAAGCACTCGCTGCAACCACCCAATCTGATAAAAAGTCTCCTACGGTGATGCTGTACTCGCATTTGGATGTTATTCCAGCCAATAATCGCCTTTGGAAATTACAGAAAAAAGATGGTAAATACTTTGGTCGAGGTGTACTTGATATGAAATTTGCACTCGCAGTATATATGAAAATAGTAGACGAGCTACAACAAGAGTTACATCAGTACGACTTCGGAATAATGATCGTCACGGATGAAGAGAATAGTGGTGGGCATAGTACATATCATCTGTTAGAAAAAGGGCACATACCGAAAGTCTGCATAATGCCTGATGGTGGAGAAAATTGGCAAATTGAAGTCTATGCGAAAGGTGTTTGGCATTTTCAAATTGAAACTTGGGGTAAATCGAGTCATGGCTCAAGGCCATGGCAAGGAAAAAATGCCATTAGCCAAATGATTGCTATCTTACATGAGATTGAAACACTTTTTATGTACGGCCAACGACCAGATACCATAACCCTAAACATTGGCTACATTAAGGGTGGTGAAGCTGTTAATCAGGTACCCGAATATGCAATAGCGGGATTAGATATTCGATATTTGACCGATGCAGAATGTAGCGCCATTAAAGAAAAGGTGCAGTCGATTTGTAAGCGTAAGAGCGCTGAACTTACTTCGATAGAAGACATAACTATAGCCTACACAGATTTATCTAACGACTTCGTGCAATTGTTTATTAGTTCAGCAAGAAACGCTACTGGTATCACGCTGAAGCCGAGCAAGTCTCATGGAGCTAGCGACGCTCGTTATTTTAATCACGTCAACGTTCCATGTGTTATCTCATCACCAATAGGAGGTGATAGACATAGTAACAATGAGTGGGTTGATTGCAACTCAGTTGAGCAATTCAAATATATTCTTAAAGACTACCTGCAGACTGTAGCAAAAATTTTATAAAAATATCTTAGGACAGTACCCTCCCCTGCTTGCTTTTAAGATTAGCAACTGGTATGATTACCCCTGTATTTTATGAGAAATGTAATTTAACAATTTGTACTATTTGGCATTTTCTTATTAATTTTTTTCAATTATCTCAGACAAAACTTTATTCAAGGAAAGCTCTATTAACTATAAAATGGGCTCGTAGTGAAGTGGTTATCACGCCTCCCTGTCACGGAGGAGATCGCCGGTTCAAATCCGGTCGAGCCCGCCATTAAGCTTACGTTTAAAACCTCTCGATGCTGAGAGGTTTTAATTTATTAAGATCTTTTTGAAAATATATTACCAAAAGGTATACTTAGGTATATGAATACGACTAACGACTCAACGATTTTAAGCCTGAAGACAAAGAAGCAGGTTAAGGAGCTCGCTCAAATGCGAGCGAAACAGCTTGGGATTCCCCTTGGAACGCTCGTCAATGCCTTTCTACGGGATCTTGGCCAAACAGGCGAAGTACATTTCACGATCGCAGAACCTATAACCCCAAAGATGGCTAAGATTATTGATGAGATGCGCGCCGAAATTGCTAATGGTGAAACATACGGACCTTTTACTATTGAACAGGCTGAAGCCTTCTTAGATGATATCCCCTATGAATCAACCAGTAAAACTTGATTACACCAAAAGATTTCGCATGCAATATTCTAAATTAACTCCGAAAGTCCGAGAACAGTTTAAGAGTCGCCAACGATTATGGTTGAGCGACCCTTATAACACGCAACTTCACTTGCACATGCTTACCGGCGAATATGCAGGGTTGTACAGCATAAATATTACCGGTGATATTCGTGCCCTCTACGAAAAGATTGGTGATGCCTACGTTATCTTAGGTTTCATTGGCACACATTCTCAGCTATATGGGTAGTTCGAAAATCCGACTCTATGTCTCGCCAAGGTGCTTATGCCGTAGTTAGCTCAAGACCTTTGCAACACTACACAAATCGAGGAAACATGAAAAATTTTTTGACTGGATTTGCTAAGTTTGATTAATTACTACGCCCCTGTTCAGTTCTCTTTTGGCAATACGCTTTATAGTTAACAAATCCCCTTGCGCAATAGACTTTTCTAAGCAACATTTTGATATTATTAATTTATGCCAAGTAAAGATTATCCATTAACAAAAGAAGAGTTCGACTATATTTACTCAAAAGTCCCTCGCTTGACTGTAGAGATTATTCTTCAGAATCAAGATAGTGCAATTTATTTAACCAAGAGGGCGATAGAGCCATGTAAGGGACAGTGGCATATTCCGGGCGGAACAGTACTATTTGGCGAAACACTGCTTGTAGCCGTCAATCGTATCGCTAAGAGGGAGTTGAACATAAAAGTAATCACCGCCGACCAAATTGGATACATTGAATATCCAAGCCATTATAAAAATGGATTAGATTGCCCTATTGGCCTAGTCTTTAAGGTTACTATGTACGAAGGTGACCTCATGCCTAACAAGGAAGCGCTGGATAGTGACTGGTTTAATAAAATGCCCATTAACATACATGCCGATCAGGATACTTTTTTAGTGACTCGAGGCTTCCTAAGCCAAACTTAGCGCAACCTACTATAAGGATAAGCGCTAAAGCTTCAATCTGATGCTACAATGTAGCATATATGTTAGCGTTAGAATTTATTGCCTGGTGGTATGGGCAGGGTTGGGTACTTCAAATTCAAAATGCTCGCAAACGACTCGTTCGTACTTCCCATCTCTTTTCACTGCCAATTTTGCTTCGAACCCTGTTTTCGCCATGGAAAAAAATAATAACAGATCCTGGAGCTGGCATGGAGGAGCATGTGCGAGCCGCAACAGATAATATCGTCAGTAGACTAGTCGGTTTTCCGTAAGAATCCTGGTAGTAATTTCTGCTATTCTTATTGTTTTATTCGTAGGTATCCTTTCGGTCATTGAAATTATCGTTTGGCCCCTTCTACCCCCAGCATCTATTTTTTCACTTATAAAGGGTATCATCTGATGCAACCAAGTTTAGATTTACAATCAATAAGAGCTCGAAAAGCTAGGTTTGCGAATAAACTAGGCAGCTCAATTGATTCAATACTCACTATAGCGTGTGCTTTGCTTGTGGCAGTAGTCATTGCAACCTATCTTATACATCAATATCGACTCGCCTATGTTGCAATAGCGATATTAATCATTCTAATAATGTTTCTCACATGGTTACGACAAGACTTAAAAGCCTTGTCGGCCACAGGCCCACGACTTGAAGATAGATTGTCAGGTGCTGTTCTATCCAGGTTAAATCCAAAAGTACAATTATCACCTAGAGTAGTTTGGTCAAGTTTAAAATCGAACTGGCAATTTACGTTCTTTACCAACCATTTTCTCCTATCACCCGACACGATTGATAATTTATTATCTGACCAACCGTCAGATATGACCCTTATCTGGGATACAGTCATTAACATAGCTAACTCATCTGGAACTCAAATTATTGAACCGAGTGTCGTTGCTTCTGCCCTGCTTCAAACATCACCTGCATTTCAAAATCTACTCGTGTCGATGAAACTCAGTTCATCCGATCTCATCGAAGTAAGTCAATGGCTGGAGCGAATGCTCGATGGGGAACGATCCGATAAGCCGTACTTTGGCGGCATTGGTCGAGACTGGGCAAATGGTTTTACACCACTTTTGAATCAGTTTGGTCATAACATCAGTTTATACATAGAGAGTCATGGTGGTCACTTTAGTTCGCTCGTTACTTCACCTGGAGTCACTGCCATAAAAAATGCCTTTGCCCAAGGAGCATCAGGAATAGCACTTATAGGTCCAACGGGTATTGGCAAAACAAGTCATGTGACTGCTCTCGCTCAATTGTTATTAGCCGAGAAAGATGATCATAACTTGGAACATAGACAAATTGTTGAACTAAATGCTTCATTTATTATTTCGAGCGCTCAAAGGCCAGGCCAATTAGAGAATGTCGTCCTACGATTAATGCAGGAAACTCTTCACGCTGGTCACATCATATTATTTTTAGATAATGCCCAGCTATTTTTTACTAACAGCGCTGGCGCCTTTGATGCAACACAAATTTTGTTGCCAATTATTCAAGCTAAAGCAATACAGATTATTTTTGCGATGACACCAAATGATTTTCAATCTTTGAAAGCGCATAATTCTGCCTTTGCGACACTGTTAACTCCTGTAGTAATAACCGAACCCGACGAAACATCCATTCTCCACATACTTGAGGATAATACTCTTAATATGGAGCACCAACACCGTGTTCTTATTGCTTACGAAGCCATCCTTGAAGCAATTAGGTTAAGCGGTCGCTATGAGCAAGAAGAAGCCTACCCAGGAAAAGCCATTCGTTTGCTGGAGCATGCCCTTAGTCATGCGAACCAACAAATGATAACCTCAACTTCAGTCCAAGATGCTATCGAGCAAACACATGGCGTAAAAGTGGGCGCCGCTTCATCCATTGAAGCAGATACTTTACTGCACCTAGAAGATAATATTCATCAACGTATGATCAATCAGTCAAGAGCTGTTACTGTCGTTTCAAATGCGCTTCGACGAGCAAGGGCCGGTGTAGCAAATCCTAAACGTCCAATAGGTAGTTTTCTGTTTCTCGGACCCACAGGTGTTGGTAAGACTGAGTTAGCTAAGTCGATAGCAGCCACTTACTTTAATTCTGAGTCTAACATGATCAGATTAGACATGAGTGAATATCAACAGGCTGAAGATATAAGTCGACTTTTGTCGGACGGGTCATCTGAGTCGATGAGCCTCATATTAGCAGTCAGGCAACAGCCTTTTAGTGTCGTACTATTAGATGAAATAGAGAAATCTCACCCAAACATACTTAACTTGCTCCTGCAATTATTAGATGAGGGTCAGTTAACAGATACTGCAGGTCGTGTCGTCTCATTCAAGGACTGTATTATAATTGCAACTTCAAATGCGGGTGCTCAAGAAATTCGAGAGCGAGTTGAGCGAGGAGAGAAATTAGAGGCTTTTGAGGACATCTTTATTAATAATTTAATTAATAGCAATCAGTTTAAAGCCGAACTACTAAACCGCTTCGATGAAATTGTGCTCTTCCGACCACTTGACCAAAACGAACTTCTACAAGTTGTCGCACTGATGGTGAGTGAAATAAATGATACATTATCCAAGCAAAATATTACCGTTCAACTTACGCAAGCTGCAGCATCGCAAATTGTCACAAGAGGATATGATGCTCGATTAGGTGCACGTCCAATGAGACGAATGCTACAGCGCACTGTAGAAGACGTTGTTGCGAAACAAATTCTTGCAAATACAGCAAAAGCTGGGGATCATATCATCTTAGATGTGTCAGATTTACCCCTTGAAGACCGGACTGCTATAGCATCACAATCACCAACTACATAGAGAGTTGCTATACTACTTACATCATGACAATTAACAGCGCAGTTATACCGGTAGCTGGTATTGGCACACGTGCCTTCCCTTTAACTACCACCATTGAAAAAAGCTTACTGCCAATTTATGCAGGATCATACAGTCGTCCAATAGTAGATTTTATGGTTGAAGATTGCGTGAATGCTGGAATTACTAGAATTATATTTATAACTTCCGAGCACGGTAAAATACAGTTAAACGATTATTTCGGACCGCTTCGTGATGATGTAGCTGAGCAACTTCGAGTATTGCACAAGGAAAATAAACTTGAAGTAGAATATCAACGCAGATTAGATATGCACATTGATATTGAATATATTGTCCAACCACTGAGCATATATGGCACAACTGTACCGCTCTACTTGGCACAAGATGCCCTGAAGGGTGAGGAAAATTTTATAATGATGGGTGGGGATGATTTTGTCTACCACACCGACAATCAATCTGAGCTCAAACTCGCATTACAAACCTGGGAGAACTCCTTAACTGATCATGTTATTATGGGTGCCCCCGTAAGACGCGAAGATGCGGTCAAATACGCCATATTACAGTCGGATTCGACCAGTAAACTAACCTCCATCGAAGAAAAACCACCACTTGAACACATTCCCGATAATCCAACGGTAAACATAACCCGATATTTGTTTAATAAGAAGATTTGGGACCCAGTAAATGACGAAATGAAAATGACCCGAAACGGTGCCGAACATTATATTACCTATGTGATCAGCGACGCGTTGCAACGAAATCAAACATTTCAAATACATCCAATTCACGGAAAATATCTTGATGGTGGTACCTATGAAGGTTTATTTGAAGCGAGTAAGTATATACAAGCACACCCAAAAATATAGGGGTAGTCTTAACAATAGAAGATGTTATTAGGTGTGGATGGTTTTACTCATATTGTGATCCTTTACTGACCGGGTAGATGCCTTAAAAATCATGGGATGAACTACGTTGCAGTGCCCGAGCTCACATACTATGAAGAGCTTCATCAGATGACTGACACTGTTATAGCGGCTCTCGAATCAGAAACCTGGAAAATAATTACCACCGTTTGCTAATTCTTTATGAATGTATGAGGTTTATATGCGTTTTCTAATGGTTTGATGTAGACACTAATAGGTTGAAATGTAAATTGGATATGAGCCGCATGAACTGATGCGCTATTTCCATCAAGTACCTTGAGTATTTCTAATGTATATCCTGTATTAATAATGTTTGAAATTTGACCTGGCTTTAGTTGAAATAAAGTAGCAGTAATGGCTGGTGCAAGATTAGTATCATCTGGAGTAATCGCAGTTGGGTAGGCTCCCCCGTTAGCTTTTGTGCTCGCATCATCAGAATACTGGCTCGCCAATGTTGCAAAGCTCGCCCCAGATTGTAGTTGTTTGAATACTGACTGTGCACGTTCGTCGACACTCGTATCCAATTTTGCGACAACGGCTTGCTGTAATAACTGTTGCTTTAATTCACGTTTAAAATCGCCCTCGCCCCAACCCCAAAATTCACTTAATACCGCCTGAAAATCATGATCACTACTTCCAAGACGATTTTCATTACGTACCAAAGCTACTTCATTATTGACAGATCCATCTGAGACAGATACATGATTTTGGTGGGCCAATTGTTTTACATAAGCATCTTGTAGAACCTGTGATAAAGCTTGCTCTTTAAGAAGTTTTAATTGAGCTTTACCATCCTTATTTGAAAAATCAGCCGCCTGTTGGGTCTGATAATAATGCATATTCCGGCGAAGCTCAAACAGATATGATTCATAACTTACCCAAGAATTACCAGCTTTTGCGACAGGAAAAGGTATCACTTTTGTAACATCATAAATAAATCCCGATGTCTCTTGAAAATTATAGAGCGCCGTCACGCAATACACCAAAAAAGCGACCACTACTACCAGCAATAGAACAATTGAGGTACGTACAACACTATGTTTTGAGTGCTTTAATGGATATATATATTTGCGAGCACTGCTAAGTACCGCTTCCCGATGTTCGGCAACGGTTTCATTAGTGATTCTCGGAACACCCTTCAAGGCTTCTGTTACCCGATCCTCAGGTGCTTTTGGACGCTTAAAAGGCTTTATAACAGCTGGGGGTAGTTTCGGTTTAAGTTTCTTCAGTGATTGCTTCTTCATTTAATTGAATGGGCGATTGTGACATTTTCGCCGGGAATGCGCTCGTAGTATTAACTCCCTCATCGCGCAATATACTTAGGAGCTTCTTTTGGACCTTTGGAGGATGATGAACGTCATGGATCACCAAATCACCCACATATGTCTGCATCTTTATTGTACCAAATCCTAGCAGAGTTTCCTGCAAGCCAGAAACTTCATAATTGACAGACTGGATTTGAGTTAAACCAATATCTGCTACGCCACGGTGGAATAATCCTTTTTGGGTAATTTGAATGAAACGTTGGTCTGTCACTATAAAAACACTAAAATGCCAACCTATCCAACTCGGGAAAAATACAATAAAGCCCAATATAATGCCAGCGGCTAATCCACCAAAAAACAGGCCGAAACCGAGTTCTGGCTTAATGGCTGCGGGTATAATTCCCACGACCGGACCTAATAAGCCAAAAATAAGTCCTTTACGCATGACGACTGGGTGTTTCCGAAATACATATAACACTTCTTCGTTATCAAGCTGATCGTCAAAATATTTTGGTTTCGAGGCTGTTATAGCCATAACTGTATTGTATCATCGGCAACCATAAATAGCAGACTACCCACAATAGATCTACTTCAGAAAGATGGTATCCTCGCCGCGACTCGAACGCAGATCTGCTCCTTAGGACGGAGTTATTCTATCCATTGAACTACGAGGACACTGGATCATATTGTATATGGAATACAAGAGAACGTCACCTACTCATATATCATTGGTAAATAATGAATTGAGGTAAGTGGCATGAACACATATTTACGCCCGTGCCTAGTTAACACGAACAGTCCTAGTAGCTACAACCGTTCAGAAGCTTCGTAAATATGCATGTATTCCGATTTGTCATAGGCAAACAGTTCGTTTTCATTAAAGAAATTGCCCACCTCTTTAATACCGCTATCTTTGCTATCAGAGGCGTGAATCAAATTTCTGCCTGTTCCAATTGCTAAATCACCCCTTATTGAACCTGGCGCAGCTTGGCGAGGATTTGTTGCGCCAACAATATTGCGCACCGACTCTACACATTCATACCCTTCCCAAGCCATCAAAATAACCGGCGAGCTTTTCATAAATTGTTCCAAGCCTGCATAAAATGGCTTTTCTAAATGTTCGGCATAGTGATTTCTTAGCATAGCTTCATCCAAACTTGCCATTTTAATTCCTATGAGTTTTAAACCTTTTTGCTCCAAGCGGGATATTATTTCGCCAATAAGTCCGCGCTGAACAGCATCTGGTTTAGCGATAATAAGTGTTCGCTCCATGTACAGTTTTCCTTTTTTACTGTCCTATTGTAACAAATGCCTGATGGATCACTCAAATCGGGCTTCGAGCTACGGTCAGGAATGCTACAATTGGCTTATGCTATTTGAGAAAGCTAAAACTGATTTTTTAGAATACTTAGAAATTGAGCAAAATCGATCTCAAAAAACGATTCAAAATTATGATCATTATCTTACTAGATTGATAGATTTTGCAGGCGACATCAAAGTATCGGATATTGATCCTGAACTAATCCGAAAGTGGAGACTATGGCTCAATAGACTCGGAACAAATACATCTGACGAGCTTGGTAAAACGACACAAAATTATCATCTTATTGCGCTACGTAGCTTCCTTAAATTCTGTGCAAAACGTGATATAGAGGCATTAAGTGCAGATAAAATTGAATTGTCTCGTACAAGGCGCACCCAGGTCACTTTTCTTACCGAGGAAGAGTTACTAAGAGTCTTTGCTCAACCCGACGTAAACACTATCAGCGGCATTCGCGACCGAGCTATCCTGGAATTACTTTTCAGTTCCGGGCTACGAGTAAGTGAGTTAACAGGTCTGGATCGTGATCACATAAATCTGAAACGCCGAGAGTTTATGGTTCGTGGTAAAGGTCAAAAAGATAGACCGATCTTTATAAGCTCGGAGGCAGCAAAATGGATACAGGAGTATCTTACAAAGCGTAACGACACATCAAAACCGTTATTTGTGCGATATAGCGGAAGTAAAAAGATTGATCTAAGTGGCAATTTTCATCGACTTACGCCTCGAAGCGTCCAGCGTATTGTCGCCAGGGCAGCCCGCTTGGCAGGTATTACGAAACATGTAAGTCCACACACATTACGGCACTCATTTGCAACCGACTTATTAATGAACGGCGCTGATCTACGCAGCGTCCAAGCAATGCTCGGGCATAGTAATATTGCTACAACTCAGATCTATACCCATGTGACTGATCCACATTTACGAGCAGTTCATGAAAAGTTTCACCGTAAGGTCTAAAACTCTAAACGGGCACTTCTTTTTGTCAATTACTACTGTAAGTCACACATATCACCAGGCGTGGCTGGACTTCCTGATGGATCAATAAACGTTGTGTTGCTGGGATTCGTTTCCATAAGCTTACAGATGTTTTGTGCTTCAATCGCGTAATTTGGATAGTCACTATTAGGATTCAGTGGTGCGCGAACTTCTAGACGCTTTAAGACGTCTTTGGCTTTACCCGTCACATCAATCTGTGCCTGGCCACCACTAAATGTCACTGGATTATTATGCACATCGGTACCTGTTATATCAACGTCAGAAGTATCGTAAAAATTAAGGAAATGGATCAGGTATTGGGTACTTGATTGAGCAGATAAGCCAGTTATAGTAACATTGCAGGGGTATGTCGCGCCAGGCACAGGAGTAGTACACAAGCCTGATACTATTTGACCCTGTCCTCCCACTGGATTATACGGAATTGAGCCCGTACCGTTAGCCTTTCCGGGGTATGCATAGACGGTAAATACTTCATTATCCAAATCAGTACGATCCATGTTATTAAGTGGCGTAATGCTAAACTCTAATACCCCAGGGAAACCATGCACAGTATCCCATTGATTGGTAGTCATTAACTCTGGAAACAGTCCGTTCGGTACATAATTATTATTACCGTCATCACTTCCCCAACTTATAGTGAGCGAATTGAGTGCAGCATTTGTGGATGTTACCATCGTTCGAGCATCATCAGCTTGCACTTGTTTAAAAGATAGGTCAGGAGTATTTAGGTTGACGAGTAAACAGCTGTAAGAAACCAAATCCGCAGCATTTAATACCGGGTTTGCAGTTAGGGCATTAGCAGGCAAGCCAGTTGTTGAAGGCGACATACAAACCGTAGGACTTGCATCACCACTGTTAATATAGCCATTCTGTATATCACTAAGAGCGTCATTTATACCGCTTTCGGCAGCATACTCAGCCTGATTGGCAAGTTGATCATTAAGCGCCTGCTGAGATTCATTACGACTTAGTTGCGCGAAACCGAGTACTAACAACCCCAGAACAAGCACTAAAATAAGTCCAATTACAATCGACGCAAATCCACCTTCTTGTCGTCTTATTTGTTGCTGTGGTAATTTTTTTGAATACATAAGCTCTTTAATCATTATTGTACTATGATCCCGTCGAAACGCGAGGTGATACTGCTGTTGTTAAAGCTGCCGTGGCGCAGAATTGGCTTCCAGTGCCATTATTGCAGGTTGTATTAAGTCCACTCAGATGTATCAAATCATCATCACCATATGCAACCCCGACAGAAATCGTAAATGGCGTGGTGCCACTAATACTAAAAGCTGTTAAACGGGAACTCGGGGCGATCAATTCAACACCACCAGCAGTTGGCGTCGGCGTATTCATCGTTGCAGCTGAAAGTGCAGCACAACTTCCGGATGGCACTGTGTCTCGCCACAAAACATGCAAGCTCTGGTTTGAATTTGAACCTATCTGAAAATTAACGAGCGCTGAGTAGCGGGTCGTGTCGATACAATAACTTACTACTGGCCGAATAGGATCTGAGGTATTGGTAGCGGTTAGGTATCCATCACTTAGCTGGAGATGCTGTGCGACTTCGTTGGTTATATTTCTCGCATCATTCTGGATACGCGATTGATTGAAACCTTTAAAGAAGAGATCACTGATGCCAGTGATCGTTAAGGTTGCAATGAGAAGCACAATAGATAACACTGCCGTCGCAATGAGAAGTTCGACAATGGTAAAGCCGGATTGAGGTCGGTGTGATCTTACGCTACTCATTGGTGCATCCTATAAACCATCGTTTCACTATCTTGCACAGAACCATGAATATCCGGCCAGGTAGCTACTAAAGTAAACGTATCAGGAGTCACGGCATTATTCACATAATTTATATTCACCGTATACAGATTGTCTTGTACGCACGCTGGTGCCGGACTTACTAAACTGGTGTCAACAACTGTAGTAAATGCGCTATTTATACAAAACGCCGATCCGGACTGAAATATATTGGCTGCGTCAGTACTCGCCAAGGAGCGCATCGCCTCTAATTGTGACTGTAGGAGCTCAGTGGCTTGCGAATCTTCCTGGGCGGCTCGCGTGGTTTGTAAACTGCTGTTCGCCGTTGCATAGGACACACCAATAGCCAAGCCTAGGACTGCCAGTACAATAAGCACTTCAACGATCGTATCACCACGAGCATCACGAAGTTTTAACCTATTTAACATGGCGTTACCACCAATCCAACGCTTAATTGATTTGCATTACTGGTATTATCCCCAAAGGTAAGTTCAGCTGTTTTACCACCATCCGTTAAACACATTACTGCTGAATCGGCAAAGGCTACATTCCCTGTTATATCGTTAACTGCTTGGGCTTTAGTTAAGTTTGCAGCATTCAAGTTTGGTGAATAAACCAAACTAACCGTCTGTGCACCATTCTCTAAATCTCCGGTTATTGGATCAAGCGTCCCGGCGCTTTGTATAAAACCTAGCCCGTATGCCGTATAAGTGGTGCCACTTACAGTAACATGCATCGATTTTACATCTAATGCCTGGGGGATATTAGCTTGCGTCGTTAAGTCAGTCGCCCCGACTATTGGAGTCGGATTTATTTCGGCCAATGTAGTAGCGGGCCCACCGGACACACTGTCAAGTCGATTTCCTGCCAAAGAAAATGTCATATAATTATCCGCGTTTGTTCCCTGTGTAAAGTATAGAAACTTACCAAGAAAGACACAGTCTGGATTAGTCCCCTGACTACCGCCAGACGGAAAAGTTAGTGTGCCACCGACTCCTGAGACACAGTTAATTGAGATATCACTATACTGGCCATCATTTACCTGATTAATAACAGACTGCATATCAGTCACGAATTCATTCGTGCCTTCCGTAAATGAAGAAGACTCTTCTTTACCTGAGATAAAGTTTGCTGCGATTAAGAACATAAGCCCCGATATTGCCAGCACAATCATTAATTCGATAATTGTATAGCCAAGAGGTGGCTTGACACCTTTCATATTACCTACAAGTATAGCACAAGCACTTTGATCTTGGTCACCAAATATGTATCGTTGTAGCTGTTTACCCACCTTAGTTATTACGTTTGCTTAATATCCGGGTACCAATAACGCAGTTTGATACCAGGTCAGGATATGAACACCAAAAAGTTGAACAATTATGGCCGCCAGTATTAGAAATGGACCAAATGGAATAACGTCTTTTCGGTTTAGCCTACCTCTAATTAAGAGTGGTATTGATACTATGCTGCCCGTTAGTGCAGCAATAAAAAGCATAAGTAGGCTTCGCTCGGGCGTCGCAACAACCAAACCCAATAGCCAACCCAATTTGACATCTCCGCCCCCTATCCAACGGCCTCCTGAAATCTGAAATAATACATAAAAAATACCGCCACCGATAGCAACGGCAATAATCATATTTAGAAATACTGAATATGGATCAGTAGAAGTTACTGCAACAAGCAGTGCTTGTACTACAGCAATAACAGCGAGTGGATAGATAATACGGTTCGGTAATAACAACCAACGGAAGTCATATATTGTCAGTGCAATAAAGCCAACCAGCAGTGCTAACCAGAATATGAAAATGACAGTTTGCAATCCACCACTGAGGACGACAGGCCAAAAGACATAAGAGAAAAGAAAAAGTAGCGCAGTGATAAGTTCAATAATTGGACTATCTGAAATCGGTTTATTGCAATACCGACATTTGCCATTCAGTGTCAACCAGCTAATGACCGGTATGAGGTCCTTCACGGTCAATTCATGGTGACAATATGAACACATCGAGCGACCATGCATAATTGATAACTGCTTCAGATACCGTTTACTCGGACGCTTTTTTGCTGATTCAGTAGATTGCTCGTGGATTCTCCAGACTAAAGCATTAATAAAGCTCCCCAAACAGAGACCCACTACGATAAGTATCGCAATAACCATGAGCATCATAGTATCACAAAACTGTAGTATTTAGCGTTTTTTTAGGTGAAATATACCCGCTGCCACAAGGTCAATAAAGCCGTCACTTACATCACGGCCACACATAGTAAAAGACCCTGCGACAGGGTCTTTTACACGGAACTCACTTTTTGTTTTAATCGACAGTCTTACACTCTTCTTGAAGACCACCACCACCAACTTCTACATCGTAGAGGATGGCTACGTTTCGTGCGCTAGTACCATTTGCTGATGCAGTACCGGCAGCGTTACAACCCATGTAGTTACCCATGAGAACGTTGTTGCCATTATTCGGATCAGCTAATGCCTGAGCTGCAGCAGAATAAGTGTAGACAAAGCTTGTTGCTGTCCAACCACCATTGCCATAGAACCCTGTTTTCGCATTCGTCAACCAGGCACATGGCGTAGCGCCCGTACAGCTTGCCGTGGGAACAGTACCATTCTGATTATCAACATACTCATTAAATGCCCCAATGAGCGAGCCGACATCTGTGTTACGCTGTGTATTTCGAGCGTTTCGCTGGAGTGCCGGAACTGCCAAGAAGACGATTAACAGGATCAATCCGGCAATTGCGAGGACAATCATAACCTCGATGATTGTGAATCCTTCGCTGGATCTCGAATCCTTATATTTTTTTAATTTAGCTAGCATTACAAATGCCCCCTTTGCGTATTACTGATTTATTGCTTATGGTTTGATAATAAACAGCTGCTGTAAAAAATGCAAGTACTTTCCGCAGGAGATACCTCTTAAAGCTGCTGGCATTCAGATACTGCTCCACCGCCCCCTTCTACTGCATATAAAGCAACGATATTGCTGTAATCAGCACCTTGGTTTGTGGTTGATCCAAACGTCGTTGAGCTACAAAACTCAAAATCGTATATTTCTACATCTTCGGTACTAGTTACCGCCGGAGCCGCAACCTGGCCGGGGTTTAGCTGTATATCGCTGGGTATATACCAAGCTAAGTTTTGTGGTGCGTATTTTAACAAAGTAGTGACGTTAGTTGGAAAGTTAGCGGAATTATCCAATTCGTAATGTGAAACTCCTTGTAAGATGGTACTGACATCCTGTTTTCGCTGACTATTTCGACCATTGCGCTCCAGAGTTGGAACGGCGTAAAACACTAGCAATAAAATCAAACCGGCAATCGCTAAGACTATGATTGTTTCAACTATCGTAAAACCTGCATTTTGAAGTATATTCGCTTCGGCGCGACTTCTTGGTCGTATGGACTCTGATCGAGCACTCAACATATGTTTTAACCAGCGTTTACGAAGCCTGATTGATTGACCAGACCGTAGATTGGCAATAAGATAGCTGCCACAATGGTAAGCGCCATGACGCCCATTAATACCATCATGACTGGCTCTATAATGGTAGAGATAGTTTTAATCTCGTTATCAACTTCTTTTTCATAATAATCAGCCACTTTAGCGAGCATCGTCTCCAACGCCCCGGACTGTTCACCTATTCGTAGCATATTCGGAACCAACTCTAAGAAATTAGGATCATTAGTGAGCGAATCGGATAGTGACTTTCCGCCTTTCACCTTATCTATTGCCCTATGAAGTGATTTAGTGATGTGCACGTTATCTACGGCATCCGAAGTAATTTCGAGTACTTGAATAAGTGGCACGCCACTTGCGACTAGGGTAGTACCGGTGCGCGCAAATCGTGCCATATACATTTTCATAAAGAGCGGACCGACCGGCCAAGCCTTCATCTTAAATTTATCAATAACTGATCTACCACCGAATGTCCGTGCCCAACGCGACCCTACGACTATTAATATGACAAGTACAATGATAACGATCCACCAGTAGTGAGTTAAGAAATGTGATATGGCAAGCAATATTCTTGTCACAAGAGGCAGAGAAACGCCTTTTAACCCTGCATAGATAGATTGAACCTGTGGCAATACCTTAATGACCATAAATGTCATTACACCCAACATCACGCATAACACGATGACTGGATAAATCATCGCACCACGAACCTTGGAAATGATATCAGCATCCTTTTCTTGCTGGTCCGCTAATCTCTCTAATGCCTGGTCGAGCGTACCAGACGTTTCTCCTGCCGCCACAAGACTTACAAAAACTCTATTAAAGACAGTCGGATACTTCGACAGCGCCGCACTAAAAGCGGTGCCCGCTTCCACATCAGTAATTATCTGACTAATGATAATTCGAAAAGCTTTATTCGTAGTCTGGTCCGCTACACTGCGTAGGGACTGCACTAATGGTAAGCCAGCATTTAGTAAAGTTGATAACTGGCGACTAAATAATACTTTGTCTTTAATTTTTATGTGTCGAAAGTGAGGCCCCCCGCTACTTCTTTCAGCTTGAATCGAAATAGGTGTTAGACCTTGGCCGCGAATTAATTTTACGGCTGCTTGCTCATTATCTGCCTGGACTTGAGCTTTTACCCGTTGTCCGGTGGCCGCATTCCTCGCTTCATAGTTATATGTCAACATGGTAACAGTGCCTCCGAATCATTTTTATTTTGTTTCATGCTGTTGTATAGGAATTTCAAATTATAGCGAATCATGCGTATCATCCCCTCATTAATCGATCAAGCTCGTCGAGATCAACCGCAACATTTCTCGCCTCATCGTAAGTTACCCTACCTTCGTGTATGAGACTTGCCAGTGTTTTATCCATTGATTGCATACCAAATTCTGCTCCGGTTTGGATTACCGCCTCGAGTTGATAATTCTTACCCTCTCGGATAATATTTCGGACCGCTGGAGTTGCGACGAGAATTTCTGCCGAAACAATACGTCCTCCGCCTATAGCCGGAATCAAACGCTGACAAGTGATTGACATTAGAATATTAGCCAATTGTGCTCTAATTTGAGGTTGTTGGTGGGGAGGAAACACGTCTATCATACGATCTATACTTTGCGCGGCGCTATTTGTATGAAGTGTGGCAAATACCAGGTGACCAGTTTCGGCAATGGTTATTGCGCTCGCAATAGTTTCCAAATCACGCATCTCACCGACTAGAACCACATCGGGATCTTCGCGCAGTGCACTTCTTAACGCCGCACTAAAAGAGTACGTATCATAGTGAACTTCACGTTGAACAATCACAGATTTTTGAGATCTGTGCGTAAATTCGATTGGATCTTCAATGGTGATTATGTGTACGGATCTTTCCACATTAATCTTATGAACCATTGCTGCGAGAGTCGTCGATTTGCCCGAGCCTGTAGGTCCGGTTACAAGTACGAGACCTCGCGGATAATCCGCAAACTTATTCACGACACCTGGCAAACCTAACTGCTCAACACTTAGAATTTCATTAGGAATCAATCGAAAAGCGGCAGCCATATTTCCACGTTCATGGAACGCGTTAACCCTAAATCGACCAAGATCTCCATACGCAAAACTAAAATCAAATTCTTTGTCCTTTAATAAGATCTGCTTCTGATCTTCATCTAGCACAGCAAAAATCAGCGATTCAATAGCTTCTTCATCTAGTACATCAGCGCCAGTTACTGGCGTCAATGCACCATCAATACGAAGCATGGGGGGCAAGCCAACCTGGATATGTAAGTCCGAGGCTTTCTTTTTGATGACTTCATCGAGAAGTATCTCAATTCTTGGTTGTGATTGCATGTTATGTTTCCCCTACCCTATTCGCCGTTGTTTCAAAACTTCCTTTATGTTATCGATAACCATCTATGATCTTCCAGTCGCAGCTACACGATTTACTTCAGTTAAAGTTGTTTGACCGTTCAATGCTTTTAAGTAGCCATCTTCCAGCATCGTTACCATTCCATCGCTTACCGCGGCTTTTTCTATTTCGGAACTGGTAGCTCTTTTCATAATTAACGCTTGTACCGCTTCAGTTATTTCAAATACTTCATATAATCCTAAACGGCCCTTATAACCGCCTGGGCTGTCAGGAGCATCCGTTCCCTTGCTTAAAGTATAAGCGGTTTGACTCGCTAAGGGCAAGCTTTTATACCCTAGATCTTTCGAGACCGCTTCGACTTTATCTGGGGTAGGTGGCAAAAGTGAGCCAAGCGCCTCATGAATTGACTGTGATTCTGCGGTAGTTGATTGATATTGTTGTTTGCCGCTCTCATCAATCCGACGTGCTAGACGCTGGCCAATCACCGTATGAACGGTGCTCGCAATCAAAAATGGCTCAATTCCCATATCCAGCAATCGAGGCAAGATACCGGCTGCACTATTAGTGTGGAGCGTGCTAAACACAAGGTGGCCTGTCAGTGATGCCTGTATGGCAAGCTGGGCCGTTTCTTTGTCACGTATCTCCCCCACCATAATTACATTTGGGTCTTGTCGAAGAATACTGCGCAGCCCCGAGGCAAAGGTTAATCCCACATCGGCATTGACTTGAATCTGATTGATGCCATCCATCTTGTATTCGACGGGGTCTTCGAGCGTAACAATATTTATTGATTCATTCTTAATTTCTTGTAATAAGGCATACAGAGATGTTGATTTGCCCGATCCAGTAGGTCCACTAGTCAAAATCATGCCATTTGGCCGCTCCAAACCTTTTCGGATGGTGCGAAGAGCCCGCCCGGCATAACCCATATCTTCCAATTTAAAGGATGTGCCGCTTTTATCCAGCAACCTGATAACTACCTGCTCACCCCAAACTGTTGGTGCTATTGCTATCCTCATATCAATGCCTCTTCCATCTACCAAAATACTAAATTGACCATCTTGCGGAATGCGGTGTTCGTCAATCTTTAGATTCGCCAAAATCTTTATTCGTGAAATGAGGGCAGCTTCGGTGTTCTTTGGCAAACGCATTACTTCCCGTAAAACACCATCTACTCGACAGCGAACTTTTAATTCATTCTCTAACGGTTCAATATGTACATCGCTAGCCCGGTTATGTGCCGCAAACTCAAGTATCGCAGTTAATGCTTTACTAATTGGAGAATCTTCGACAAGCGTTTTTATCTGGCTCTTTTTCTTGTCACCTTTTTCGTTAGCGCTTGAATTTTCAGCTGATCCTTTTCCGGAAACACTCAAACTAAACGCATTAGACATTTGCGTATCTATAGTGGCTTGATACTGTTTTAATACGTGACGTATTCCAGCTTCACTTGCGACATAGACCTTTAATGGGCGACCTATTTTATTACTTAAGAAATCTACTGCCTGTACGTTATCAGCATCTAGCATGGCTACGACTAATCGATGTTGCATTTCACCAAGAGGCACTGCCATATACCGTTCGGCAATATCCTGAGGGAGTAGTTTAAGCACCTCTGGATCCACTTGTGCCTGGCTTAAGTTCACATATGGCACCTTGGTAATAGTGGCATTTGCTTTGGTTAATTGTTCATCAGTTATGTAATTATTTTTAACTATATAACTTAGGACTGGTTCGCTATTTTTTTTGGCTTCCTCTCGTGCTTCTGCTAATTTATCAGCAGTTAACATGCCGCTTTCAACTAGAGTGTCCTCTACTTGTTGTTCAGTGACAGCCGATAGCACGCTCATGTCTCAAACCTTCTTTTAGATACACTTAACGGCCGTAGATGTAGTTGAGCGCTCGCAGCTGTTCTGAGTTTGACGTTTAGACTACTATACAAAAGTTGTGTGGCCACTAGCAGCTCCTCTTTTATGGTGAGGTGCTGTTGAACGGGTTAGTATTCTGATTCTGCCCAATATTGATAGCTTTCGTCGGATCAAATGAATTACTATTAAAGTAACTGGTATCAGGTTGTGGAAAATCGGAGGTTATTGGTTGGACTACCACAACTTGCTGTTGGCGATTTTTCGGCGACGTAAAGATTGCTTTACTGACAAAGATTGAAAAAACGACACTCATAAATACAACCACAAGTATGAGGGCCATGTCTTTTTGTTTCATCGAATTTCCTCCCTTATAGCTATACTGCAACAGGTCATTTTATGACCTCCGTCTTAATGCCAAGGTTTTTAGCTGGCTGATAGAAAGTGTGTGCGTTCACTGTAAGCGACATATTATTGGCGGCACCACTTAAGGTAATTGAATCGACTTGAATCGGTCGAATTGATTCTTCCAACGTCACCATAAGCTGCTCGACAGACGCATACGTGGCATTACTAACTGTAAATGAAAACGGCATTGAGACGGGTTGTGGATTTGGACTTGAGCTATTTGAACCTTCGGTGAGTTGATCATCGGTACCCGTAATACTAGTTACGGAGAAGTTGTTACCTACTAGAATCTTTTCCAAGCTTGAAGCAAGAGCCGGAAAGTCGTAGCTACTCGGTAGAGCATCGAGCACTATCGTTGCATTGGTTCCAGCATTATTTCCACTGCCAGTACTGCTACCACCTATGACATTCGTTGGTTGAGCGTTAAAGGCTTGGTAGGAGTTTAATAGCTCAGCGTAAGTTGAAATATTTTTCTTCAGTTGATCGTTTGCGGTTGACTCAGCTTTAGTTACTCGAGATTGATATCCGTACTGACTAAGGAGAGCCTTCGCCGCAAAAAGGCAGAAGATCGTAATAAAGGTCGCTACTGCTGCAATGACAACCATTTGAGTATTGGCTCGGCTTATTGCAAGACGTTTTGTCGATAAATTAGGCATTACCATCATTACTGGCCTCCTGGGGTGCTTGTGGCTTGAAAGAGATCGGTTGGGTTTTGAAGCTGCGCCCTCGTTGTAACCGTCGGCACCTCAAGCTTGATTGTTTGAGTGTTATCAAAAATACTCTTGTTATAATCAAACGTGATCGTGTAGTTCGCTTCGTCTGCCGGATTTTGGGCCGACGTATTCAAACCAAAGTCAGTCAAAACAACATCACTGAAAGCTGAACTTTGAGTCGAATTCTCATTAGACGTGAAATTCGTTAATTTTAGAGTATCAACAAACTGGTTTACATCACTCAGCGCATCTGAAGTACCAGTGATAGTTACTGAATATTCAGTAAAATCAAATGACATATTTGTTATCGATACTGAAGCCGGTGTTAATTCATTTAAGTAATTAAATAAACGGTCAGCGGCTGGTTTGCCGTTATGAAGAGCCGTGAGGCTCTCTAATTGGTTTTGAACCGTGAGAATTGTTCCGATATTTGGCTTATTCTGGAGAGTCGTAGTTTCTGTCGCAACATCACGTTTCACGTCGTTAAGATGTTTTTTCTGCAGACCGACAATACTGAGCAGTACTAGCAGCATAGCAATTGCAGCAATACTTAAAATTATTGAGACACTCAATACAATACTTCGAACTCGTTGTGCTTTAATATATTCAAGTTTTACATCGGGAAGAAGATTAAACTGTATCATAAACCTTCTCCCAAATTAGATATCGCCCTCGTTTGGCCAAAAGAAACATGCTTTCTCATTCGGAGCGCTCCGCTAATCCAACTGCCACACCAAATTGATTAGATATTGATAACAATTCATTTTGTCGATCTCGGCTAAAAGTGACATTTCGCCAGGCGTTTCCAATTTCAACATTCAGACCAAACTTATTCGCTAAGTACAGGGGGAATTCTGGAACTACGGAAGCTCCCCCGGTAACAACTAGTCGCTCAATCTTCGATCCAGTGTAACGAGTCTGGAAAAACTTTATCGATTTTTCAATTTCAGTCGTCAGCATGTCGACAGTCGCACTGATAGCTTGAAATACTTGACCTTCCAACTTATCTTGGCTCAGGCCAAACTTATATACAAATTGTTCGGCTTGTTTTTCGTCTATATTGAGATTTTGGGTAGCCGAACGAATAATCGCTTCTACGCCGGTAGGGATTGCTCTAGTAAGATGAGGCGCGCCATTCATTGTTACTACTAAATCTGTTGTCTTACGACCCACATCCAAAATAAGTTGAGGCTCAGTAGCACCAGGCGTCACTAATGCACGCGCCATTGCTAAATTATCTGGTTCAAAAGCAATTACATTTAATCCGATTGACTCTAATATATCCAACCTGGATTCAACATATGAATTAGGAACACTGCTGAGTAGTATTTCTTGCTTTGTTTTATCCGAGGGCGAATCACCAAGGAGTGCCCAGTCAATTTTGGACTCAGCGAGAGGTGTCGGAATCAATGAATCTGCTTCAAAGCGCATGCTCTTAGCCATTTCATTGGTAGATAATCGGTCGACGTCAGCTACCGTCGTAAAGACTCGTCCGGAGGGTATACCAACAGCTACATTTCGTACAGTTAAATGTGACTGGGTGACAAGTTGGGCAATTGTTTGAGCGAGCTTTTGCTGATCTGTTTTGGAGTCACTAAGCGACACATTTCCTTCAAGAGGTACATAGGCATATTTTATGAGAGTTTTTGGGTTCCCCCCTCTGAGTTGCACTAATCGTAAAGCCGTCGTTCCAATATCCAGACCAAAAAATTCAGTGGTACTATTAAATAGTGAGCTCATAATCTAGCCTCGATTATACCATAAGCATAATCTGATAATAGGGGCAATCTACCATACCTATTTAGCGTATGGCTGCGGGGTGCCCCAATATAAATGTCTGACTTTTGCCCACCCATGTTGATTCTATGTTTTCCTTAGGTTGTCATTTGTTTTTCTTACGTATATGTTCATAGTTTATCACAATACAGGCGGCAAACTGGTAATTGCATTGTAATATATTGCTCCTCCATTAGGAGCTGCCACAGCAGGGCTGGAAAGATACGTTTCCGGCCCAGCATTGAAAAAATCTGCAGCACAAACTGGGCTTGCCGTTGGGCCGTTTGTGCATACTCTTGAAATACTATCGGGACTCTCAGTTTTGTTTGCATCCTGTAGTGTGCCATACGTTCGTTGAAGATCGACTTGATCGGCAATAAAACTTCCATCTACTAGTAACTGATTATTGCAGTTACTGTACATACTACTTGCTGGCCATGAAGCATAGTTATGTCCTCCCGTATCATAACCACAGGTAAAGATTGTGCCACCTTTACCAAGATTGTCTTTTTCGGCGATATACGTACCATCCAGCTCTGTTACATGAGGATCAATATAAATATTACCTCCCGTTACTACTAGTACAAATGATGGCACTGTTGTTGTATCATTAGAATTTACAGTCCATCCACCGCCAGCGCCGTTATAGACAATGCCCCCCGTAGCACCCGGTGTGATATACACATCGCCGGTAACATAAAGGGCAACATCCTTACCAGGATTTATACTTCCACCATTCAATGTGAGATTTCCAGCAACACTCGCCTTATAGCTATGAGGACCGTTATCCAACGGCGCAACGCCAACCGTACCTGGATTCGATATGTTGGCCAGTGTGTTGGCTGGTTGTGTTGGAGTATAGAAACATTTTTCTCCCCCAAAATCACCACCAAGATTTGGTAAAGTGGCGCTCGAAGTCACGCTGCCCGAACCTGCTCCAGCGTTTGCGAACGTACTGCCAATCGGTGGCATATTTGGTGCGATCGTACCAGTATGGGTACTGCCGAAACCTGTTATTTGGCCTAATGCAATTGCCGACAATGAAGTATTTGCCCCTGCTATCGCCGCTTGATTATCAAACCAGCCAGCCAGTACTCCTCCCGCACCACCAGAACCGCTCTGACAACCTGGCGAGAAGTCCCCACCTGCACTGACATTACCGTTGTATACCGCAAAATAAGGTATATCAACGATAGTAATGGAACCGCTGCACGAATTAGAAGCAGCTGATGGTTTCCAGGTAAAGTTATAAACACCCGCTTGAGTTGGAGTAATAGGATTGGATGGAGGACCTATTACATACGTACCGACACCTTTGGCTACCGTAACCGGTCCACCTGACAAACTGTATCCTCCTGGCCCTGTAGCTGAATATGTCAATGTTTGGGACGCTGCCTGGTACGCCGGAAAGCTGAGTGTGACATTAGAGGTCACACCCGGTTGCCACGGATCTAATCCCGGTGTCACATTGCCGACGCAGGGTGGAGCTATGACTTTTACACACACTTCACTGCTATCTCGACCACCAGTACTCGGCCCCGTAGCATCGTCGACATGGATAAGTTGGCAATATTCATCATTTATGGCTGCCGTATTGGGAATGGTAATAGTGTCAGACCATGTATAGGTTGCCGCTATTGCGGTAATGCGATTGCCGCTATTGAGTGTTGCCGCCAATGTTCCCGCAGTGGGATGGTAGTAATTCACATTTTCTGGATAGCTTGCCGTATCCGGTCCATTATTATGAACAGTAAAATTAAAAGTGGCATTCGTTGACCTACCCGCTAATGCAGTTGCAATTGATGCACTAGCTGAAAGAACTAGATCCCAAGATAGTACCGGGGGCACCGGGTTAAGCGCACTTAAATCTCCTATCGGATTACCACACTGCTGCTTGATGACATAATGATGGGAGGGGTCGGCTGGATCTTCAAATTTAATTGCCTGCAAGCCATTTTGGCAGTCATTGACTGTTGCAATATCAGGCGAAGCTATCTGATAAGCCGTATTTCTGCACCCATCAAAATTATTTGGCAACGTATAGTGGTAATCAATCCAACCCTGTGAATTGTAATAATTCACCCTTTTGAGCCATTCAGCCTGAACGGCTGGCTGCTGAGCGACACTCTTGGAAGTTCCTGCTGGATATCCGAGCATAGTTAAAATCACATATGCTCCTCCTGCTTCGTATTGCGCTTTACCAAGATTAGGCGCGCAGTTTGGAGGCATTTGATTTGCAGGAATAGTGCCGTTTGTATAATTTATGATGTCACTTTCTAATTGACCAACGTTGTAGTCGTATAGACCGCAAGCAAACACAAAATCATATGGCTCTGGCTCGTTTCTTCCATAAAAATAACCACATCGATTAGTTGGATAACTACAGTTAATTGGATAGGCATTTGCGGTAGGTGCGGCAACATAGGTGCAGCCGATTGCTACTATAAATATCATCCCTAGGCCGACCAGCAATGTATGATGCCGTATGTACCCGATTACTCCTGAAAAAGCCTATCCCTTTTTGTCATGTTGTCTCTTGACGTTATGCATCTCCCAGACTAGAGAGTGTTTTACTTAGACTATGCCTGGACAAATATGCCGCACGTAACAATAAAAGCCCTACCAGCAAAAAAAATGAGAGAAATGGCAGTATTTGCAGATCTCGTTTTTTTGAAATCAGCATTTGGTCTCTTCTAATTCCGATCCAGATTAAAATGCTATTGGTTAAATTTAAGCACGTTACACTTAAATTTTAAAGCTTAGTGATCGGATCTTAGGTAGCACCATATCCTTATACTTTACTAGTTGGTTCGGATCAAACTAGACAGTGTCGTTATTCAATTTGAACTATTGGTTGATAGCAAATAAATGCTAATCATGCCAAGGAAACAACCTCTTCAGCTTTTGTCTTCGCCGGAGCACGACTTTGTCGAATAACAAATGTTGCAATTAGTGAAGCTACAATACCAAACGTCGACGCTATAAGATACCCATCATGGAATCCATGCACTGACGCCGTGGCAATGTCCATTTTCGTTGGAACTGTATGTAAGCCTTGTAGATATTTCGCAGTACTCGAAGTCGCGACGCCCGTCAAAACCGCCAATCCGATCGATCCACCTATTTGCTGCGAAGTGTTCAGTAACCCTGATGCAAGACCAGCATCTTGCGATGCAACACCTGTGGTTGCAGCGATGCTTACTGATGTAAAGGTTGCTCCCATGCCCAAACCAAGCAAAATCATACCAGGTGCAACATTACGCCAATATGTGCCATCGACCGGTATATGTGATACCCAAAATAGACCAGCTGACACAAATAGCGGTGCCACCATCAATATTGGCTTATAGCCAATACGCTTTACGACACGAGGAACATTTGTCGCTGTCAAGGCTATTGCTACTGGTACCACTAGAAAACTTACGCCCGTCTTTACAGGCGTAAAGCCCAGGATTTCCTGCATATACAAAGTTGTAAAGAAAAAGATTGAAAACATGCCGGCCGACATCAGCAACATCATTGTGTCGGCTGCCGAAATATTGCGAACTCGAAAAATACGTAATGGGATTAAGGGATGATCCGAATGCAGCTCATTAATTACAAAAGCCACTAAGGCTATTAAACCGATCGCGAAAAAGACCAAAGACTTATGTGATGTCCAGCCATATATCGGCGCTTTCACTAAAGCATAAACAAGCGTTACTAGACCTCCAGTTACAAGAATTGCTCCGGGCAAATCAAGGTTGTTATGAGAAGCTTCAGACTCATGTTTTGGCAATATTCTAAGTGCCGTTATGATTACTGCAATACCTACCGGTACATTGATAAAAAAATTCCAGCGCCAACTAAGATACTGCGTAAAAATACCTCCGACAAGAACGCCGACAGCAGCGCCACCGGCTGCAACTGCCCCCCATACCGACAATGCAACATTCCGTTCATTGCCTTCTCGATAGGTAACTAATACGATCGATAGTGCCGACGGTGACATAAACGCTGCAGATAAACCTTGGATAGCTCGGCTGACAATAAGCATTCCGCCTGATTGGGCTAAACCATCCGCCAAGGAAGCAAGCGTGAATACGAAGACACCAATCAGAAAAGTTCTTCGACGACCAAATAAATCCGCCGCTCTTCCACCTAAAAGTAAGAAGCCGCCAAAGGCGAGAGTATATATTGTCACAATCCACTGTAAGCTCGTCTGACTCATATGAAAGGCATGTTGTATTGAGGGAAGAGCAACATTTACAATCGAGATATCTAACACGACCATGAACTGTGCAAGAGCTACTAATATCAAGATAAACCAGTGATTCGTTGTCTTCGTTTTCGGTGCATTTGTCTGTGCCATACGCTATTCCCTGCGCTCCTTGTAATTACGATGTGAGACTTTTATACTTGAAATTACCAAATCATTGTAATAGTCAATTATTGAGCATGTCAATTATTTTATCGATAAGAACACTATGAATCAGACTCCAAACGTTGAAGAATCCTACATCACACTGGTGGAATTTCTCATGTCTGCAAAACAGCGCGTATTCGAACTTGGGACTGAGTACGGCTTAAGCGGTATGCAAGTGATTACCCTACTCCTCCTAAAACAACCATCACAAATGAGTAAATTTAAACGAATTTTTAACTGTGACCCGTCAAATGTAACCGGAATTATTGACGGATTAGAATCGAAACGTTTAGTTCATCGATACGAAAACGCAATTGATCGGCGAACCAAGATGGTTAAATTGCTCCCCCGAGGTAAACAGCTTCGCACTGAACTACTAGCTAAATTAGCTTACGCTGAAAACCATCTACTCGCCAACTTAAATCAAACTGAAGTGACAACTTTGCTCGCACTGATAGACAAAATGACAGTATAATCATTGCCGGCTCGCAATAAAGTTTCTTTCGGATTTTCCATTTATACGATTCCAATTAATATATCAACGCTTGGACGCAGTGTCCCGACTACTTTCAAAGCTTTATGGATGCTATGATTCTTAAATTTTCGGAAAGTTCAATAAATATAGGCTTCTGTTGTTGCAATTTAATGACTCAGGATGTGTGCTTTCGATTGCATTGATCTCAATATTGACAGATTATTTTACGAATAAGCTAACTGCAGACCTTCTTATATATAACACCAGAAAATTATTTAAATGAGCTCCAACTTACGGCTTCTCCAGCTCGATTTGGCTGTGCTCTTTTAGATTTTGAGTCAACCCGTAAAGCATTGCTAACGTGGCGAAATCAACAGCGTTAATCTGTTTACCGGTCTTTAAGCTATAACCGTATGTGCTAAAATAATATGGTTTAGTTATGGATGAAAACAGGTATAGACAATTCCGCAATAGACCCACTTCTGGCAGCTTAGATGGCTTCGTCGTACCGACTGCAAAGCAACGTATAATTCCAAATAATCGTCCGGCCAGTATATCGCCAACTAGTTTGCCGGCTGCTTCAAAAACGTATTATCCGCCAACTCAAGTTCCGATACCGAGCTCCGACTCAACCACCGAAGCCACTTCTGTACCGCCTGCTAATCCAGCTATACCGAGGTCTTTCACTACACCCTATGGATCCTCTCCGATACCCGATCGAACCCCATCAAAAAAAAGGAAAAAATCAACCAAAAAGAAAGTTGTCCTACGCTCAGTCTTAGTGCTGTTTCTAATTGTAGTTGGCGTGGGTGGTTTTCTGGGAGTGAGAGCCTTATCGACATTAAACAGTATTTTCCACGGTAATATCATAAGTGATGCTACGGCCGCATTTAATGAGACACCTTTGAAAGGGGAAAATAATGGTCGTGTGAACATATTGCTAGCCGGTGATTCCAGTGACGATCCTAACCATGCTGGAGCAAACCTAACAGATTCAATCCTTTTGCTCAGCATTGACACACAAAATCATAGTGCATTTTTATTAAGTATTCCTCGAGATTTGTGGGTCTATATTCCTGGCTTGTCGGCGTATCAAAAAATTAACGCCGCTAATACCATCACTAATTTTAATCAATCAGGCTATGCGTCAGGTGGCATGGGTGAACTTGAGCAGGTTGTCCAAACGCAACTTGGTATTCCAGTCAATTACTACGGACTAATGGATTATGGCGCGTTTAAAGACTCGGTCGACGTAGTCGGAGGCGTAAGCGTCGCCATTCAAAGCACCGATCCGAGAGGCTTATACGATCCATATACAAATCTTAAATTACCAAATGGAATAGTTAATCTAACTGGCGAGGAAGCTCTTAACCTTGCCCGCGCCAGAGGTGATGGTCCGGGATCATATGGTTTTCCAAACTCTGATTTTGATCGCACAAATCATCAGCGCGAACTATTTCTAGCCGTCGCTTCAAAAGCCAAAAGCTTAGGGGTGCTGGCTAATCCAGTTAAAATCAGTGATCTTTTTAGTGCGTTAGGTAATAATTTCCAAACTGATTTGAGCCTACAGAATGTGCTTCGACTTATCCAGGTCACAAAAAACATTAGTCTTACCAATATTCAGTCATATGCTTTCAGTTCGACATTATCCAGCACCACACCAAATCCAATACTTAAAAACTACACCGATCCGTCCTCGGGTGAAGACGCATTGATACCGAGCGCTGGCATAGGAGACTTCGGTCAATTAACTCAATACTACCTACAGTTGACTTCGGACAACCCTGTCGTTAAGGAAGCTCCAAGCGTAGTTATTTTAAATGCGAGTAACGTGAACGGACTGGCAAGTGAACAAAGAACCAGCTTACAAGCAAAAGGATTCAATGTTTCAGCTATTGCCGATGCAAATAATGAATATTCAGGGACAATGATTGTTGATAATACGAAAGGTACTAAACCAAACTCTCTTAAACTATTGCAACAAATGTACCAAGGTACTACGACGACTTCACAGGCGTCGAGCGCCGAAGCGGCTGAGGCACAGGGCTACACAGCTGATTTTGTGATAATACTCGGACAAAACTGGCAATCAGCAACTCCTTAACAAACTATAGGCAAACTAATTCTACTAATGTGCGTGGCCTACTGCTGATAGATGTGCCTGTGGAGATGCCGAAGAAGCTATCGGTCCTGTCTCGACACCTGCTCCAGCTACAGGTGGATTGACGGCATTTTCAACTTTCGGGCCTCTATTGAATACAGCTGTCGCAAGATTTGACACCAGCATTGTTCCCGCATATAAAGCTACTGGCGCAAGCTCTGCCGTAACTCCTCCTAGAGCTTCGCCTAGCGTTTCTTTGGGCTGCTTCACGGCATGACCTATCCCACGCATGCTCAATCGCCGATGTCCTGAAGCATTTCGGTGAACGATACCACTTGCCTCCAAACCAGCACTACCAAGATGAGCTAGATGAACATGCAAATCAGGATCATTGACAGTATCACTTAAGGCATCGCCGGTAATTCTCGCAGCTCTCCTAAGAAATCTTGGACTTTGATTTGGTAGTAAAGCTGGTTGTTCGGCGGACATATAATGAAATTTTTATTTTATTTATTTGTATTTATAAACGATTAAATACATGCTAACATTTATTTGAATTAAAGTCAATTATTCGTTATTAATTCTTCCTACTACCTGTTATAATCAGCTCATGTCAACTAATCTTATGTGTGGGATTGTTGGGCTGCCCAATGTCGGCAAATCAACCCTGTTTAACGCGCTTACGGCAAGTAATATTTTGGCTGCCAATTATCCATTTGCGACAATCGAGCCAAATACCGGCATCGTCAATATACCCGACGAACGGCTATATACGTTAGCCAAATTATATAGCACTGAGAGGATCGTACCGGCAACGGTAACCTTCGTTGATATCGCGGGGCTAGTAGCCGGCGCCAGCCAGGGTGAAGGTCTCGGTAATCAATTTTTAAGTCACATACGCTCCACGAATGCAATTGTCCACGTAGTGAGAGCTTTTAAAGATTCTAATGTGATACATGTCGATACTGATCATAGTGCAGAAAAAGATATTGCCACAATAAACACAGAACTTGTACTGGCAGATTTACAAACAATTACAAAAAGATTGTCTAAATTTGAAAAGGAAGCTAAGTCTGATCAGAAACTACTTCCAATTTTGGAAACTTATAAACGAATTTATAACTACTTGAATGACGATCAACCACTTTGGAAATATACCGATATTACCGACGATCACGTCACGGATCTTCATTTGCTGACGATGAAACCTGTCATATACGTTTTCAACGTTGATGAAGTAGGATTGCTAGATAATGAACTGCGACAATCTCTCACTAACCTGGTAGCACCATCACAAGGATTATTTGTCTGTGCTAAATTGGAAAGTGAACTTAACGATCTAGACTCTTCCGAAGCGGAAGAGCTTTTGGAAAGCTATGGACAATCTGAATCAGGGTTAAAACAGCTTATTGCAGCCGCTTATAAAATCCTTGGGCTACAAAGTTTTTTGACAGCCGGTGAAAAAGAGGTCAGGGCTTGGACGATTTCAACCGGATCTACCGCTCCACAAGCTGCTGGGGTCATCCACGGTGATTTTGAGCGTGGTTTTATTGCCGCAGACGTAGTCAGTTACCAGGATCTCATTCAAGCCGGTTCTCTAGCTCAGGCAAAAGCAAATGGTAAACTTCGAACTGAAGGAAAGAATTATATAATGCAGCCTGATGATGTAGTCGAATTTAAGTTTAATGTAAGCAAATAGTGAATCTGATCTCTATATACTTGGCGGGATTGGATAGCTAGATAGTACCTGCGCATTGCCAAAAGCTTGGGGAGAATTAATTCGACGCTTAATACGAAGAGCGGCTGGTAGTTTCGCATATGCAATCCTCAATGGGTTTATCTCAAATCCACGAAAACCAGAACCACTAGAAGCATCATTTTCCGGAACGCTCCGTTCGTCTTTTGGCTCGGTTAACTGAGTCAATTGACTGGGTTGTGATTTGTGAAACACTTCTTGGCGACCAGCCGCATATAAATCTGCCGTGGGATGCGCCGGCTGATAGTCAAAGTACTGTTCAGGCAAAGACTGTTTTGCTTCATTTGTTGTAATAGCTTCTTGAGCACCAGACTGAAGCTCGTATTGTCGCAACAAACTTTGTGCAAATAGATAGTCGGCAAGTTCAGGGCTTGGTTTAACTACCTGATTAGCAGGCATTGGTAGCGGGGTTCTTGAGTATTGCTGAGCATCCTGTAACCGCTGGTTTAACAATTGCTGATTTTGATATTGAGCGATTAAATAAGCTTGTAGCCGTTGGTTTATTTGTTCTAAGTGCTGATTTTGACCAGCCTGGTGCTGGGATTGTTGTTTTTTAAGATCAGCAATGCAGTGTTGTACATGATTAATAAGTTTTCGTAAACGAATCTTATTATAACTACGGAAGTTAAGATTTTTTGAACCAACACTGATGCTTATTTTTGCACCGAGCAATCGATGACTGTAATCAATTTGGTTGATCATATCAAATCTAAGATCTTCGACGGTCAAAAAATTAAGTGGTTTTTTATCTATTAAGACTACCCTAATATTCGTTGCAACTAAGAGCGCGAAACCGCCTTCATAATATCCATTAACGCATTCAAAAATTACTTCGTCAGGAATAAGGATATTAGGTAACTCCTGAATTTCAGCTCTATTTGCGAAAGATCGGACATTAAAGCCCAAGTTGATAAGTTGTTCGTTAACGGATTCTTTGTTGACCATTTGTTTCCTCCCAACTAATTGTGCTCTCATTATCTAGGTCTTAGGGCTTGGGATCGGTGAGAATATATACGTATGCTATGAGATTTTCATCACAATATTGCAAGCCCCTCTACCTCTTGTGGGCGTAAGATATTTTACTTTTTTATTCATTTATCAGATTAGCGTTTGACTCGAATTGTAAAAGCCCACATAATACCGAGTATGCTGGCCACGTTTAAGCAGACAGCGGAATTTGTAGAGTTGTTTAGGAAACACGGCCAAAGACAAACCTTTCGTAAGGGCGACTTTGTGATTAGGCCCGGCGAATCTCCACCGGGTATTTTTTATATCTATCAGGGACTTGTAAAAGCGTACGACATTACCAAATATAATGAAGAAAACTTACTCATTATCCGAAAAGCTGATGAACTATTCCCTCTAATCTGGGGTATCACTGGGCAAGAACGACATGTTATATACCAAACTTTAGCGCCAACTATAACATGGCAAATTAGCCGCGACGAATTTTTAGATTTCATAGAAAAACGGCCCGAAGCCCTGGCTCCTTTACTTGATATGACTCTGGAGATGTATCGTCTACACAGCGAGAGAATATTGAATTTAGAATACCGTACCGTTCGGGAGCGAATCATATCTTTCTTACTCACAATGAGCCAAAGGTTTGGTAAGGAGACTGAAGAAGGTCTGCTCATCGAAGTGCCACTCCGTCATCAGGATATTGCAAGCTCAGTGAACTCCACCCGAGAAACAACCAGTCGAGAACTTGCTACCATGGAACGTAAAGGTCTACTCAAAAATAAGCAAACGTTCATACTATTAATAGATGTAACGATGCTTCGCAAGCAACTCAACACCGTAGCCTGAAACTAAAGGCACCTACAACTGTAAGTACTTACTGCCAGCTTAAAATAATTTTTTCGATCAGTTTTATCGCTTTATCGTGATCGGGAACGTCACGCTTGTCGTAATAATGGTCAGTGTTAATATAATCCTCAACAACATTTAAGCAATAAATGTCATCAGCAATAATATGAATTCGATCTACCGCCTGAACACTCGCCAAAGGTGTTGCGACAATAAGCTTTTCGATGGCAATCGGTTTTAAATATTCCATCATTAAATCTATAAGAAAACCAGACTTCAAACCATCCGATACCAAAATTATATTATGACCTTTAAGTAGTGACTTGCTAATCACGCCATTGCTGCCAACTATGCGATTCAACTCGTGCAAACTCGACAATTTCTCTTGTTCGATTAAACCCCTGTACTCACCAACCAGCTCATCCAATTCACCACTTGAGTACTTTTGGTTATATGCGAGATTACCCCCCATAGTAATACCGGCGACGGCATCAGGTTCACGCGGCAGCATAATTTCCGAGCTAAGCATCATCATTAACACACAGTGAAGCTGAATGGCGATTTGTGCTCCAACCATAACCCCGCCATCGTCCAGAGCAACGACAGCACAGTTTTCATAGCGATATTTTGGCAATAGCTGCGTCGCCAACATACGGCCAGCTTGCATCCGAGAAGCAAAGTACATGATTGCAGTGTAACCTATCTTTCGGTCCATTTCGAGCATCTAACATAACCAGAATGCCCCATTCTTGACTGTCCATTTATTTTTACTTAAGAATTGTTCAGGCGGGTTAAGAATATTACACAGGCTATGCCACTTTACGCGGAACAATACAGAGCAAATAAAAGCGTTCGAGGTTGCCTTTTGCTCCACTTACTTTGGAATCGACTTTGTTAATTATTTTGAATTGGTAACTTGCCCAATTTTCAAAATCCTTTAGTATGCTTCGCCGAATAGTGTCATTCTTTATAACACCACGGTGTTTTACGCTGCTGTGCTGCGCTTCAAATTGCGGTTTTACCATTACTACAATTCGTGTTTGTGGCGAGCTTAATTTATAAATTGTAGGTAAAATTTCTCGCAGAGAAATAAAAGATACGTCGGCAAGTACAATATCAAATGAGACAGTCGACCGAAAATCTCTGATGTCCGTTTTTTCATGGAGTTCAACGTATTCGTTTTGTCGTAAACTCGGATGTAACTGTTCAGTTCCTACATCGACATCAACAACTAGTTTTGCCCCATGCTGTAGCGCAAAATCAGTGAATCCCCCTGTACTACTACCAATATCCAAAACTCGTTTATTAGTAAAAACAAGGCCTAGCTCTGTTGCTACTGAAGCTAATTTTAAACCCGCCCGGCTGACGTATTGCTCAGTAGTTTTTAATTCGACGATATCTCCATTGTCGACGAGATAGCCTGGCTTGGTGACGATTTGCCCCTTCACACTGACGACACCTAACTTAATATAGCTCTCAGCTTGACTACGAGTCGATGTTAAACCGCGAGTGACGAGTGATTTATCAAGTCGTTGTTTTTGCATCGCCATTTTTTTCGCCTAAAACACGGATCAAATTAATTCCATACAGGCTTAATCTTTAACGCGTTCGCGATAGGCCCCTGTTGATGTATCAATCGAAATTAAATCACCCTGCTTAATGAAAATGGGGACTTTTATAGTAATGCCCGTTTCCAGTGTCGCATCTTTGGTGATAGAAGAACTTGTATCTCCTTTCACGGCATTTTCAGTATATGTGACCCGGAGAGGAACATTTTTGGGCATTTCAACATTTATTGGTGTTTGGTTAAAAAATTGAAGCTGAACGTGATCACCCTCTTTCAAATAACCCGCATTATCACCAATTAGATCACTCTGTACTTCAAATTGCTCAAAAGTATCATCATTCATAAAAAAGTAATGAGCGTTGTCGCTGTATAGAAATTGGACAGTTTGAGTACTTATATCTGCGCTCTCCAGTTGCTCATTGCCTTTAAACGTTTTTTCGAGTACCTTACCATCAATTAAGCTTTTTATTCTAACATTTACTATTGAACCACCTCGGCCCATAACTTTTTGGTTGTAGTCCACAACTCGAAAAGGCTGCCCTTCCCAGATAAAGACAATTCCTTTTTTTAGATTCGTAATAGACAAGTTCATGGTTTCCTCCGCTGTGATTAGTTTACCTAGTACGCCATTGCCTTGGATTTGCTTATGACTAATTCGGTCGTAGCTACGGCACTTATATTACAGAATTACTACAACTAATTGTTTGCAACAAACGGCAGTAATGCAATGTGCCTGGCACGTTTCATAGCTTTACTGAGTCGGCGCTGTTGACTTTCTGTCAAACCAGTTTTTTTGCGCGTTTCAATTTGACCATACATATTTACATACCTTTGTAGGGTTTTTACATCTTTGTAATCAAAATAGGCGACATCAGTACGATGTTTAAAAATTTTTGCCATTTCTACGTTAATCCTTCCTTACTAATTTAAAATGGAATATCATCCAAATTGATTGGCTCATCGCCAATATCTTCTATAACAACATCATCTTTTACTTTTTTGCTAGGTTTTGGCGGCGATGACTCAGTGGCGACAGGAGCGCTATCTGTAGATGTGTCGCCATTCCTTTCGGAAGCATCACCACGTCCGTCCAAAAATGTGACATCGTTAGCGAGTACTTCGACTTTGCTTCTTTTTTGTCCGTCTTGTTCCCAACTACGACTTTGTAGTCTTCCTTGAACAAGGCATCGGCGTCCTTTGCTTAAGTACTGCGCAACTCGTTCAGCCAATGGCCCCCAACAAACTATATCAATATAGTCGGTCGCCTCCTGCCAATCACCATTTGCATCTTTATAGCTTCGATTAAGAGCTAAACTGAAGCTCGTGACGTTTTGGCCAGTTGGTGTTTGTCGTAACTCCGGGTCTCGGGTTAAGTTACCCATTAAAGTGACTTGATTTAGGCTTCGTGCCATACGTATTCCTCCTTATAAGACATATGTCTTGGTTTACTTTGTATCTCTACCCTACGCCCAAACATATTTATTCGTCAAGCGTCAGCTCAACAAAGGAATTATTCTTCTTCCTCTGCACTATCTTTATTGGAGTCTTCATTTAGTTCACCGCGCTCAGCAGCTTTGGCAGCTTTTTCAGCTTTTAGAGCTTCAGCTTTGGCAGCAGCTTTGAGATCAGGTCGAGTGATTAGAAAACGGATAACCTCGTCGGTGATATTGAGCGTCGACTCTACTTTTTGAACCGAAGTTCCCGGTAATTCAACCGCATAGAATACATACACTGCATAATCATTGCGCTTAATTGTATAGGCAAGCTTGCGCTTACCCCAATTATCTGATGACAAGATTTTACCCCCGTTATCAGAGACTATTTTCTTGATCCGATCTTCGGCTTTAGATAAGTCAACCTCTAAATCGGGGTGATATAAAACAGCAATTTCGTATTGATTCAAATTGCATTCCTTCCTATGGTTACTGTAGTTTTAGCTACAGGCAGCCCGCGCGCACAAGTGGCCGAGAGCTGAAGTTGATAGAAATTAAATTATACTGCAATTTTTGTTATTGGTCAACGACTGGAGCAAGTTCGTCTTCACTTGTGGCACTATTTGCGATATTGCCAAATACTTCATCAGCGGAACTTACAAGTACTTCTCTGGGTCGAGAACCGTCGGCTGCACCAACTATACCCTGCTCTTCCATAGTTTCTATGAGACGAGCTGCTCGTCCATAGCCTATCCGCAGTCGGCGCTGCAATAAACTAGTACTAGCTTTTCGACTATCTATGACTACTTTTACTGCATCTTTCCACATTTCATCGTCGGCATTCTGCCCCCCATAATCAGCCACAATACCACCCTTTCCGTTCAGTTGAACGGGCTGACTCACGACTTCATCGTCATATTGTGGCGGCCGCTGCATGCGCAGGAAATCCATTACTTTTACCGTCTCATCGTCGCCAATAAAGGCACCTTGAACGCGTTTTGGTTTCGGCATCTCGGCAGTCTGAAGTAACATATCGCCTTGACCAAGAAGCTTTTCGGCGCCTACTTGATCAATAATTGTTCGGCTATCTACCTGTGAGGCAGTCGTAAAGGCAACTCGCGCCGGTACGTTCGCTTTAATGAGACCAGTAATAACATCAACTGAAGGTCGCTGGGTAGCAAGCACAAGATGGATCCCCACCGCTCTAGCTTTTTGGGCAATCCGAACTACTAATGCTTCTACATCACGTGCTGCCATCATCATCAAATCAGCCAACTCATCTATGACAATGACTATATAAGGCATACCCTCTTCTTTTTTAAGGTTATTATATTCTGCGATATTTCTTTTACTCACTTCCGCCAAGGCGTGATATCGACGTTCCATCTCAGCTACCGCCCACTTTAAGGCACTAATGCACTTCTCCGGTTCAGTAATAACCGGAGTTAATAAGTGGGGAATGTCATCATACGGTTTTAATTCGACTTGTTTCGGGTCAACCAGAATTAATTTGAGATCCGACGGTGAATTACGATATAAAAGACTCGTTATTATACTGTTAATCATGACTGACTTACCTGATCCGGTCTGCCCAGCAACCAAGATATGGGGCATTTTCGCCAGGTCGGTTACAATCGGAGTGCCCGATATATCTTTACCAATGGCAAAACTAAGTGTGCCATTTTGTTCTTGCCACTCTCGTGACATTAAGATGGAACTTAACCGTACCGTGGCCGATTTCACGTTCGGGACTTCGATACCGACTGCCCGTTTACCTGGTATAGGAGCTTCTATACGAATACTGTGAGCAGCCAAATCCAGGGCTAAGTTATCTGCAAGTGCAGTAATTTTTGTTAATTTAGCCCCAGCAGGTGGTTTCATAGTGTACTGAGTCACGCGAGGACCGATGTTCGCCCCTTCCATTTCAACGTCTATATTGAAGTTTTCGAATGTATCATGAATTATTTTGGCATTTGAATTTACATCACCAGCATCGGTTTTGTCTTGTTTCTGATTTAATAAATTAACGCTAGGAAATTGCCAGTCTGGATCACTCGCTGTTGTCAGGGCTTCGTGATTTTCGTTCCCGGTAAGCTTTGCGGCAGTGTTTTTCAGACTTGATAACCTCGTGCTTGGCTGTGCATCACCGGCGTGATGCACAACTGGCACTCCTTCATTTAACTGAAAACCAGTATCGGCTTTGGCCTTCAATGCTGCGAGATCATTTTCTTCTCCCGTACGCGGGTGCCAAAACACCTTACCTAAACGACCGAGTATTTTCGGAGAAATACTGAAAGAAAAGAATACCGCAAGAAGCATTGCCACAAAGAGCAATATGCTGGCCGGTATTTTTTCAAGGGCACTTAGTATTAAATTGCCAATTCCTCGTCCTGCCGTCCCACCATGTCCACCTGTCCAAATATCGCTCGCATTCTCATTTGCTAAAGATGTGTAGGCCAAGCCGCTCGCAAATAGAAGCACAAAAAACATGCTCAATAATTTCGCAAAGGGTATGTGATGTCCTTCTGCGTTAAACTTATAAATTCCCCAATAAATAAGCGCAAACGGAGTTAGGTAGGCTGCCCATCCAAAAAGCCAATATGCACCGTGGAATAGCGAGACCGGCAACGGACCGCCTGTTCCAAAGCCACCCAGCAATACAAGGATAGCAACCAGCAAAAGTCCAATAGCACCGCTTAAGGCCCAAAAAGGCGATCTTTCGCTTGGTGCGACATCGACTACTTTTTTACTTCGTGTTTGTTTTTTCTTCTTTTTAGCCATGCAATACTATCTCTTTATTATATAACACGAGTTGACTACTGATCATCTGAATCAAAGTGTCCTACTAGTGTATATGATCTTTGTGCGGACGCCAGTACAAAGGTCGTTCCCCTATGGGTAATACCCTCTTAAAGAGATTTGCCCATGCGTCTACTATAGCAAATTTTACAACTTTTGTCAATTTTACCACAAGCGCCATCATTCTGTGAATAGCTCAGAATCAAAGGGTGATACTGCTTAGTCTACCCGGGCATCTTGGGTGAGTAATCGAGCCCTCATTTCTTGAAAACGCTTTTGTTGGTCGGCAGCGAGTTCTTCGGCAGTTTTCACTTGTTGCTGTTGGCCATTTGGCTTACTCTCTGGCTTACCGCCACCCCCACCTCCGACAATATTAACTACTGGGATGACAATCGGACTACGCTGGGTATGCTCAAACAGATAATGCGTCACGTGATCTTTTAATTCGGCTTTAAAACGATCTAAATCAATCCGTTTGAAACGTTGCTGAACGGCACGTTTTAACTCCGTTCGCAAACCATTCATGATCTCTTCATTATCCCTCATATAGATAAAGCCTCGACTAATGATGTCCGGACTGGTCAACAAATTGCCAGACTTTTTATCAATCGTTAAGACAACAGCTACAAGGCCCTCTTCGGCCAATAAGACTCGGTCTTTCACGACTATATTGTTAACAATGGCACCTGTCTGATCGACAAGGATTGTCCCATGTGGCACTTCACCAGCCAGTTCCAGCTTTTCGGCTGTTAGCGCGAGCACTTGACCATTGTCGGCATTCACACAATTAGCTCGGGGAATACCAAGCTCAACTGCAAGATCGACATGCCGTTGCTTAACTCTATAAGCTCCATAGATTGGAATAAAAAATTTCGGTCTAGTAGCTTGGATCATTTCAGCATATTCATCACGACTTGCATGACCAGAAACGTGCAATGGGCCAACACCATCAAGTTCATGATTGCGGTGCTCAAACACATGTACCCCTTTTCGGACTAAGCCGTCGACCATTGAGCCAATAAGTGCATCGTTGCCACTTTCCGGAATCGGTGTACTAGACAAAATAACAGTGTCTTGTTCTTTTAATTTAATGTGGCGATGTTCTCCGCTCGCCATACGTTGCAATGCACTGCTTGGTTCGCCTTGGCTCCCCGTACAAACAACAACAACTTCATCATCTTTCATTGACGCAACATTGGCAATTGGCACAAAGGTGCCTTTCGGTACCCGCACAAATCCATGTCGAACAGCCATTTCTAAGGTGCTCACCATGCTCCTACCATCCATTGCTACTTTTCTATTGTGGTGGACTGCCGCGTTAATGATCATTTGGATCCGGTTCATATTGGTCGAGAAAACACCGATAAAAATACGACCCGGAGCTTGATCAATAATATCAATAAAACTTTGCTCAATCGTGCTCTCAGAAGGAGTTCTTCCTAATCGCTCAACGGTGGTACTTTCGCTGAGAAGCGCAAGTACGCCCTCCCTGCCCAATTCTTGTAGTCGTTCAAAATCTGATCGTTCATGATCCAGAGGATTTGGGTCAAATCTAAAATCTCCGGTATTTATTATCCGACCAACGGGGGTGTCTAGAACAATGCAAGTACTACCTGGAATAGAGTGCGTGATCCGCACTAACTCAACGAAGAACACGCCGACTTTTAGCCGCTCGTGGGTGTTTTCATTCATAATTACGGTTTTCAGTTCAAAGCCATCCGGCATCGGTAAGCCAAAATTCTCAAATATCTCTTCAACTCGACCGATAGTAAACTTGCTCCCATAAATCGGCGCAGGGAATTTCGGTACAATATGCGGTAAGCCACCGATATGATCCAAATGTCCGTGGGTTATAATATAGGCCCTTATTTTATGTCTAATTTGTTCGAGATAAGCCGTATCGGCAATTCCATAATTGATTCCAGGTAGATCAACACTTAAGTCATTACCGCAATCTAGGATAACGGCGTCGTTCATATACTCAACAAGCATCATATTCTTTGAGCCGCCGCCGTCCATGCCGCCTAAACCTATAATTCGAAGGCGCGGGCTGTCATCCAACACATTCGCACGGCCGGCTTTCGCGGAATCGGCGGTTTGGTATTGATTCGCTATTCGCTGCGCGTCTGCTTGGCTGCGTCGCTGGGCACGAACAGCTTGACCCCTTGATGTCGTTAAATTCGGCGAGATAATGGTTCGATTGGGATTGTTGTTCGCTTTGTGTTGATTACCCTGGTTTTTATGGTGGGGCTGATTATTTGGTGGTTGATTGTGAGTGTTCGTTGGTGGCATGTAATTTTCCTTTCTAATTTTTACCGTAAAGTAACTTAGTCTAATCTAATTTCTGAGTTGGCCAAGTAATTGGCAACTTCGCTGACTACTGAGTGGTTATACTAAGCTCTTACTCCTTGTTTACTTTCTTTAACTTTCTTAATAATGACGGGGATTTTTGCAAAGTCGTCAATTAAAGTCTGACGGAGTGCCCCATTGTATAACGCGGCAGCTGGATGAAATAAAGGCAAGTAAACTCTGCCTTTATAGCGTTTCGGCTGCCCATGGACCTGTGAGATTTGCAAATCCGGCAAGAAGCAATTCAAGCTGTGTCGTCCAAGTGTTACCACCAGAAGCGGCTGAATTACTTCTAATTGGGATTCCAAATAGGGCAAAAAGGCTACTTTTTCCTCAGGATACGGGTCACGGTTATTCGGTGGCCGGTATTTAACGATATTGGTGATGTAGATGTCAGAACGCTTACTACCTATCATCGTCAACATTTCGTTTAAGAATTTTCCAGCTGCTCCGACAAATGGTATCCCCTGTAGATCTTCATTTTTCCCCGGAGCCTCACCAATAAATACAATCTCACTGTTCGAATTTCCGTCTCCAAAGACTACTTGAGTCGCTGTGTCGGCAAGCTCAGGACAGACAGCATTTTCAATAATTTGCTGCTGGATATCATCTAATTGCTGCTGTTTTGTGCGTGTGTTCATGGCATCTTTTACGAGTGTTATCATCGGCTATAAAACTTTTTGTACAGTACCCCTCCGTACCAACATTTAATAAGCCCTTATATTACGTAATAGTACAGCGAGAAAACCAAAAACGTTTTGAATAGTCAGAATCACAAAGATCAGCGTCAGCAAGTAAAACCATAAGTTGCCGCGATCGATAGCTAAACTCGCAAAGGCGTAGGCAATAAGCAATGCAATAACCGCCATGCTTGCAAAACCAGCGATTGTTTTATGCCAACGCTGAAAACGTTTAAATCTTGTTTGATTATCTTTTGCTCCGTCTTTCATTGTCGATTACGGATTACCCTTCTGGTAAGACGGACTTCTGAATCAATCGTAAAACCAACAATAATAAGCGTACTGACAACGGCAACCGTTATGCCCCTACTCCCATGAGCAAAAGCCGCACCACTAAACCAGTTGAGCAACACAACAAAACTACACACCAAACCCGCTACCAAACCGATAGCTAACACCCACGTTGCAGTACCGTTCCGGACAGTATTAAAGCTGCTCATTATTCGGTTCAATCGAGATGGTGATGTAGCTTGTTTCATCAGTTCTATTTTTTCTCGTTTAGCTCACGGGCGGCGGCTTTCATACTGAGTTGCAAGCGTCCCCGATCATCGATAGCAACCAATTTAACAGTTACTTTGTCGCCTTCTTTCACTACATCGCTCGGTTTATTGACTCGCTCTTCGCGCATTTCACTGACATGAACTAGTCCGTCCTTACCTGGCATAATTTGTACAAAGGCACCAAAATCCATAACTGTGACAACCGGGACATCCTTGTATATTTTCCCTACTTCCGGTTCGGCCACTATGGATTCAATCCATTGACGCGCAGCTTGAATCGAATGCTGATCCGGACTCGCAATCATAATCGTTCCATCATCTTTAATATCGATATCGGCACCAGTTTCACCAGTAATCTTTTGAATAACTTCACCGCCCTTACCGATAACCTCGCGAATCTTATCAGGATTAATCTGCATTGTCTCTACACGCGGCGCATATGGGCTCATCTCACCCGGTTTATCAATTGTCGTGAGCATGTGTTCTAGAATGATCGCGCGACCGTCTCGGCCCTGATCTAAGGCCTGTTTCAAGATATCAACACTAAGTCCATGGACCTTCATGTCCATTTGTAGCGCAGTGATACCCTTTGACGTTCCGGCAACTTTAAAATCCATATCTCCTGCAAAATCCTCAGCATCGGCAATATCACTCAAAATAATAGGCTTACCATCATCCATGATGAGTCCCATTGCAATACCACTTACCGGAGCCTTCAATGGCACGCCAGCATTCATAAGCGCCATGCAACTACTACAAGTAGCCGCCATGGACGTTGAACCATTCTGACTCATAATCTCGGTCACCGACCGCATCATGTAAGGAAATTCAGCTTCTGATGGCAAAACTGCGGTCAGAGCTCGTTCTGCAAGATAACCGTGACCGATTTCCCGACGACCCGGACTACCTAAACGTCGAACCTCACCGACAGTATACCCAGGTGCATTGTAATGATGAATGTAGCGACGTTCGCCTTCTTTCTCCATCGTATCGACAAGCTGTACATAGCTTAGTGGTGCAATGGTAACGATGTTGAGGGCCTGAGTCAGTCCACGCGTGAACAAACTTGAACCATGCGCCCGTGGCAACAACCCAACTTCACTACTAAGTGTACGAATGTCTACAAATTTTCGTCCATCAGGTCGAACACCATCTTTTACGATGCCTTTTCTGACATCCTTATGTACGGATTGTTGAAAAGCCTCATCGTAATCGACCTTTTTCGCTGCATAATCTTCACCGAGTTTTTCGGCAAAATAATCGTGCATTTCATCTCGTAAAGCCTGAATTAAAACATTTCGCTCTGGATAGGGTTTGCGTAAGTCTTCCCCGAGTTTACCTTCTAGCCATTCATCTACTGTATGCTGCATGGACTCATCCGGTAAATCAAGCTCATAGGTAAGTTTCTCAACCCCAACTTTTTCAGCTAACTGCTGCTGCAAAGTAATCGCCGGCTGCATGGCAGTCAAGGCAAATGTCAGAGCTTCAACGACTTGGTCATTAGTTACTTCACTTGCGCCTGCTTCAACCATCATAATGCCGTCTTTAGTGCCGGCAACCACAAGATCTAACGGTCCATCAGATAATTGAGAGGGTGTCGCAAAAGCGGTCAATTTACCATCCACCAAACCAACCCGCAGTCCAGCCACAGGCCCATCAAACGGTGCGCCTGTCAACATAAATGCACTACTCATGGCAATCATCGCGATCATGTCAGGTCGAAATTCAGGATCCATGCTTAAAACAGTTGCAACGCCCTGAACCTCATGACGATATCCTTTTGGCCAAAGAGGTCGAATCGGCCGATCAATTAATCGACCAATGAGAATCGCGTCATCGCTAGGTCGTCCTTCTCGTTTTATAAAACGAGAACCGCTCACTTTACCCGCGGCATACATTTTTTCTTCATAATCGATACTAAGTGGGAAATAATCCATACCACTTATAGCGGTCTTACTGACCATAGCTGTCCCAAGTACGACGGTGTCCCCATATCGTGCGATGACCGAAGCACTGGTTCTAAAACCAACGCGCCCAACTTCAAGGCTCAACTTTCGGCCACAAAATTCAGTTTCAACTTTTATAATGTCTTTACCTAAAGGATTTATTGTTTGTCCCATGCGGCAATTCCTTTCTATTCTACGGAGAACTACTCAACAGGGTTCAAATATATGGCACTCAACTTGTGCTAGATATGGGTGCTATATATCTGCTGCTCTGGCGAGTAAACACTCTCCTAATTTAGTTAATGTGCACAAGCTTCCTAGCTCGAATTTCGAGTTACGTAGTTTATGCACTTACCTGATAGAGGCAATCGTCACTATCAAAGGCTTCTGATATACGTGTTTGAAAATCCATTGGGCACTCTAGTGAGAGTATTGAAATTTGTTGTTGCATAGTATGCGATAGCTTAACGGCGAATACCGAGCTTTTTGATTAATTCCAAGTAGGCCTGGCTATCTCGCTCAGCGATATACCGCAATAAGCGACGACGTTTGCCAACCATTTGCAATAAACCTCGCCTGGTAGCGTAATCATGCTTATTGGTCTTCAAATGCTCCGTTAATTCCTTTATGCGTTCGGTAAGTATAGAAACTTGAACGCTCGAACCACCAGTATCCTTCGGATGAACCTGAGCATTTTTAATAGCCTTTACTTTTTTCTCAGTTGTAATCATTAGTCGTATTGTATCAGATGGTCACCTCTAGTGCAAGACCATAATTATGCCCTGTCTTGAAGACGAGAATTCAAGTTTTCAAGATCCAATGAGTCCACTCCATATGCTTGATCAAGCTGGTATTGACCAATTCGATCACGGCGAAGTTGCGTCGTGTACGCGCCCGTACCTAGAGCTTGGCCAAGTTCTTCTACCAGACTACGAATATATGTTCCTGAAGAAACATCAGTTGTAAATGTGATATCAGGATAGCTGTAACCTGTAATTGTAATATCGTGTATGGTAACCAAACGAGGTTCAAGCTGTACCGGCTGACCTTGTCGGGCTAAATGATATGCTCGTTGGCCGTTAATTTTGATGGCTGAATAAGCTGGCGGTGTTTGCTCATGGCTTCCGGTGAGCTGCTTGGCTTTCTCGATGATAGTTGCGTAATCCGGCTGATGTCGCGAATAGGTTTGAAGCTTACCCTCCGGATCACCGGTGCTACTTACCATACCTAATTGAGCAGTTACTATGTAGCGTTTATCAAGTTTCAGAAAAGTATCAGCCTGTCTTGTGTACGCCTTACCGACTAACAATATTAACAAACCAGACGCAAACGGATCGAGAGTCCCGCTATGGCCAACCTTAACTTGTTTGGGCTTTTTCCCTTCAATTTCGGCAACATGCCTACGAACATAATTCACCACGTCAAAGCTGGTCCAACCGACGGGCTTATCAACTAGGAGCAGTCCTTCCATGGTACAAGTGTACCGCACGTAAACTATTCAGTTTTCATTTATGACGGAGGCGAGCCGCCGGGATTACCATACTGAAAGGTAATTGGAGGCGGCACTGGAGGTGGGGCATTGGGATCAGATACAACTGGAGATGGCGATATAAAAGATGCCCCCGGCGGCAATGGCGTATCAGTCATTGGCGGTGGTAGACTTCCATTATTTGATTGATCGTCTTCGGTGTTGTCATTTTCTGAAGCATCGTTATGTAGTGGATTACCAAGAGGCTGCGCGTTTAAAACCTGATTTGGTTCAGGTAAATCGGTTGCGGCTTCCTCTAATGCTCGATTTACCTCATCACGCGCTTCATCAAGATCCGGTGATTGTATGTGCGGACTATTAACCGATTCCTCTATCTCGGTTAACGTCTGGTTGCTATTGGCTGCCGTATTAAATGGATCATTCGTAGGTGGTACCCACGCGGGTGGCGGTGGGGTAAAACCTGCTGGATTAGGTCTTGGCACTGGAGGAGGAGGTGGAGGAGGCGTCACGAAAGACGGTGGTGGAGGTGGAGGCGCTCCTACATCATCAGTTGGGAGTGGAGGTGAGGCGGCAGTAGATGGCTCAGTACGATCTAAAAGCCTGCTAGGTTCGGTGGAAGGTAAACTAAACGGGTCAGTGGACGGATCAAGATTTTCTGGTGCGCTATTAGCGGTGAGCGTTCCATCCAATGCTGGTGCTTCTTTCATATAGTTAGCGCCATGCGACAGATTTTGACCAGCTAGCGCATTGAGCACATCTGGTCCTGGTAATGGGTGTTCATCCAGGGTTATTTTTGGAAATGCTGGTGCAGGTGCAGATATTATTGGAGGTTCGTGAGTACCGCTCTGAACTGATATGTCAGCCTTGGGAGCATTAAATGCCGTCGGTGGGGGTGAGGATGGAGGTGGGGGCGCCATTTCAGTAAACCTATTAGAATTTCCACCAACAGAATTATCCTCATGTTTGATTTCTAATGTGCCGTCATCATGCTTCACAACCTCTTTTAGTGCAGGAGGTTGCTCGTTCTTGACGTCTCTTTCGGGAGGCTTTTGATAAGAATCATGTCTAGGTATGGGGCTCGGTTCTTCTAATTTAGTAGCTACCAGCTGCTGATTTGCACCAGCTGACATTAATACAGAACTCATACTCATTGTTTGAGAGCTAGTTTTGTCATTACTGAATCGTTCTGTTGCTGCAACAATACCGGTAAGTAATGCGGTTGCGATTTGCGCATCGATTAAGTCTTTTCCCATAGCTTGGGCAAGTTCGGTGACAAGCTCACTAAGACTACTCGCCTGCGAATCATGCCAACCAATACTTCCAAGTCCACCATCCGACGACAAGTTTATGCTCGCAACGGTGGCATCATGCAGTATTCGTCCGTGAGCTGTGATTGCATTATCCAGATCCTCTTGCTGTTTGACTCCCAGGGCTACGACGACATCGACATTAAAATCACCTTCACTGAATTCTAGGTCCCCCTGGCCGATAGAGGTACGATATGGGGTAATAAAAATACGGACAACATTATCTTCAACTTTGTAACGAAGTTTGTCGGCCTTTGATTTATCTAGTGAAATAATGAAATCTCTTAAAGAGTCGGTATTTTTCTCGAGCGTTTCTTCAGGTTGCAAAAACTCTATAGTTGAAGGTATTTGACCGCTAAATATGGCTGCCGCATGTTTATTCAACTTATTGAGCAGTAACGTTAAGCCGATACAAGCGGCTAATTGATCGACTGACGGATCACGACTGACCGTTACCAGTATATTATTGGCGCCCTTTAATTTGTCGGCCAGCTGAGATTTCGCATTATCCATATCTATATTTTGTCAGGTTTTTATTTTAAGAGATAATTTCACTTTTCAGTGTACCATAAATTCTTGTGCTTAGCAATGTTAAATCGACAGTCATATTTGCGATCTAAACAATAAATACTTCTAAGGCTCGTCTCCACATTTCGTACTCCTGCCTTCACCACAAGGATATAACCAGGCTTCAAGAGTACAAGCTCAACGTTCTATTCCTTTACAAATTAAAGCTACCCCTGTATAGTAGGTTTTCGATTATTGATATGGTTAACATTAATTAAAGGAACTGCATGCCACTTATTAAATCAGCTAAAAAGCGCGTCCGAACAGCCAATAAAGCCGCCGTGCGAAATAGCAAAACAAAACGACTCTTGAAGAGCGCAATGAAAAACTTTTCGAAGACACCAACAAGCAAGAGCCAAAACAATGCTCAAAGCATGATAGATACATCTGTTAAAAAAGGTATTATCCATAAAAACAAGGCTGCTCGGCTAAAGCGAAAAATGGCTGCCCAGGCAAAAGCCACAAGCGTAAAAGCTACAACTACTCCTAAAAAAGCTCCAGCAAAACCGACTGCTAAAAAAGCCACTCCCAAAAAGAAATAGTTATTTACTGACGCTCTAAATTAAACTGACTCACTAAACCCAGTAGATAGACCTGAAGCAAATCGTCAGCGTCGACACTGGTACGTTTTAATTTAGTATCTACAACTACAAGATCATGAATGAGCTGCTTAACGTTTGATAATGTTAAGCGTCGTGCGATAGCAAGACTTTTTCGAATAACATAAGGGTTAAGTTTTGCCTCATGTGCGATTTGGTCGGGTGTCCTTTGACCAGCTGTTTTAAGTAGTGAAAGTATGTACAGCTGCCATGTTAACATAGCTATGATTTGTGATGGTTCAACTTTAAGATCCCGCTGCTCTCTATAGAGCGCAAAGACTTGGTCGCGATCACCCGCGAAAGCTGTTTCAAGTAAATTAAAAATGGTACTTTGGGGTGTCTGTTCGGTTAATATATCAATCGTCTTTTCGGTAATACGTTCATCGAACAAAATAAGTTTTTGGATTTCATTTTTGAGTACTAATTGATTCTCTCCTACCCTAGCAATGAGATACGTAGCATCATGAGTCGATATTGTTCCGCCTTCAGCTTTCGCAAAACTCACTAGCCAACCGCTTAATTGCTGAGTGTTACGCCGATCGTAAAGTCGAAAATCAGTCTTAGATTTTACATATTTATAATAAGCTGATCTTTTATCGAGCTTTGGCTCAATCAGTACAACCTCACTACTATCAGGGACATCGGTGAGAATGTGTTCAAAATTTTCGAGCATTTTTTTATTTTTGCTCAAACCTTTAAGAATGATCAGTTTTTTATCCGCCAAAAATGGCACTCCATGAATAGCATCATGCAGCCTACTAAACTCACTATCCTCAGCGTTAATTCGCTCGATAGAAAAGTCCCCCTCCCGCTTTATAAAGTCATTCGTATATTCGCGTAAGGCTTGCTCGAGCTCAAAAATATTCTCACCGTTAAGTGTTATGACACTGCTCATTACGAAATAGTTACCTTCATCCTCTCTGCGTCTTACTATTTTAACCCTAGCTAACAAATAATCATGTAACGTATTCGTCCGCTTCAGAGCTACAGGTATAGCAATGTAAAATATATCGTATCTGAATTGATGCTCGGTGTGGTACTAATATACGGTCGGGGTTTATCTGGAGTTTGAACTATTTATGGCGCGTGTACTTATCGTATCCAACCGTCTGCCAATGAGTGTGAAGAAGGTTGATAACAAATTAGAGTTTTATCCGAGTATCGGCGGAGTCGCAACTGGCTTGGCGTCATATGTTAAAGATCGCAAAAATATATGGGTTGGGTGGCCAGGAATTACAAGTGAAGAGGTTACAGAAAATGAAAAACAAATTATTACCAACCGACTCGCCAAGCTTCACTGCCATCCCGTTTTTCTCACAAAGCGTCAAGTTGATGATTACTATAATGGCTATAGCAATTCGATTTTATGGCCGGCTTTCCATAATCTACCCGCAAAATCGAGTCCTCTTGAAGAACAGTGGTGGAAAGCGTACCGCTCAGTCAACAAATTGTTCGCTGACACCGTTATGAGCCTCGTACATCCTGATACATCAATTTGGGTTCACGACTACCAATTACTTTTACTGCCTGATATTTTACGAGCTGAGCATGTATCGCCACACTTAGGTTTCTTCCTTCATATCCCCTTTCCCGAATATAAAACTATTCAAAGTGTTGGCCACATTAAACAGCTATTACTCGGTATGCTGGGAGCTGATTTAATCGGCTTTCACACAGTAAGTTACAGCGAAAATTTCATCCAGGCATGCCAGGAAGCTGGCATTGGGCTGGCTGGACAAAAACAAGTAATATTAAATATCCGAAATGTTCAGGTAACAAATTTCCCTATTGGAATTGATTACGAAAAATACGCACAATCCGGAAAATTGAGAGCCGTCAAACAAGCCGTCAAGCAATACCGGAAAAAATATGGTCGGCGAAAAATAATTCTCGCCGTAGATCGACTGGAGCCATCGAAAGGTTTAACTGAACGCCTAAACGCATTTAGCGAATTCTTAGAAACGAATCCTCGTTTTCGTAATAAAGTCATCATGGTTATGGTGGCTGCCCCTTCAAGAATGGATCTAAAGCCATATAAGCAACTCAAAATAAAATTGGAAAAATTGAGTCAGGAAATTAACCAAAACTATGGCACAACGTCTTGGCAACCAGTAGATTTCATAAATGAATCATTACCGTTTGAGGCAGTCAGTGCACTGTATCAATTGGCCGATATAGCTTTCATCGCACCTCTTAGAGATGGCATGAATTTAGTTGCTAAAGAATACGTCGCCAGCAAAAAGAAAAATGGAATTTTAATACTAAGTCAAACGGCTGGAGCGGCAGAAGAATTAAGGGATGCACTGATTGTAGACCCCAAGCAGCAGAAAACAGTCACTGAGGCACTGCGACTAGCTATGATAATGCCAAGACGAGAACTTAGACACCGCTTAAAAAATATGCAGCAACAAATTGCCGGTAATACAATTCATACATGGGCAGGCTCGTTCGTGAAGTCTTTGCAACAACCAATTCCCGGCACCCGCCCACGAACACATAGCCTAAAAGGTAAACTGCTTTCAAACGTATTGAAAACTTTTCGGGAGGCCAATAAACGACTTATTCTATTAGATTACGACGGCACCTTAATACCCTACGTCAACGACTATACAGACACTAAACCCCCCAAAAAAATAATCCAGTTACTCCAACGTCTTATCGACAATCCAAAAAATGAGGTAGTTCTCGTGAGTGGCCGACAAGAGCATGATTTGGATGATTGGTTTGGTTCATTAAAAATGCACCTAGTCGGTGAACATGGGGCAGTTGTCAAAAAAGCAGGGGCTAAAAAGTGGCGATCATACGAATATGTGAATACGGAATGGAAAAAATCTGTTTTGCCGGTACTCGAAAAATATACCGCTGAAACGCCACGAGCGATGATCGAAATTAAACCACACTCTATCGTCTGGCATTACCGGATGTCACCTTCCTATAATGCCCAAAAAAACGCAGTTATCATTAAGCGCGTTTTGCGACCAATTTTGAAAAAATATGGCATCCAGATTTTTCAAGGCAACAAAATATTGGAAATTAAAGATCCACGCATTAATAAGGGGGCTGCCATCCAGCGATGGCTCTCATCAAGCCATGACGTTGTTTTGGCACTTGGCGATGATTATACGGATGAAGACCTGTTTCAGAGCCTAAATGAGACCGCTTATACTATTAAAGTAGGATCGGGTAGAACGTTTGCAACCTATCGTCTAAAAACTGTCGCTGAGGTCACTAACTTTTTACAACTGCTTCATAAATAAATTAAACGGAAGCGGTCGCAACCAGTCGCGTGGAACGTTGAGGCTTTTTTAGTCGCTGACAATGTGAGCAGATGTGAGTCCCTCGCCCGGCAACTCGTGTTTTCTGAACGATCGTCCCACAGCGAGGGCAAGCCTGACCTTCACGTCGAAATACACCAGCAAACGTTAAATAACTCCCCCGCTTGCCTTCAGCATTGACATAGTTTTTATCTGTCGAGCCGCCTTTTTCAATGGCGAGTTCAAGTACCATAATAAGTTCCTCATAAAGCCGACGAAAGTTACCGGGTGAAAGATCTCTCACTAGCGTCAATGGGTGAATGCGAGCACCCCAAAGTGATTCATCGGCATATATGTTCCCTATCCCTGCAATAATTGTTTGATCTAGTAGAACGCTTTTGATATTTGAATTTTTGCGTCTAAGTACCCTAGCTCTTAATTCCTGCCATGTAAAATCCGCGGACAACGGTTCTGGGCCAACTTTTTTAAAGAAGTCGAGATTTTGGATTTCTATAGTCGGTACTAATCTCATCCAACCAAATTTACGCTGGTCATTAAAATACAGTGTACTACCGTCTGTAAAAGCAACAGTAACTCGTGTAGACTTGTCGGGCAGCTTCCCAACAAGTGATTGATTTGGATGACCTGCTCCGAAGTTTTCTGCCTGACTTCGAAAAACAAGTTGACCGGTCATTTTTAAATGTATGAGTAGTGAATATTGGCTATTAAGCTCAATGATAAGTACTTTTGCACGACGTTTAACCTGGACGATTTCCGCTTGTAGTAAAAAGAGCCTCACATCTTCGCTGGCGTTTGGAAAAGATTTTGGCCAATCAAAATTGACCGCTTCTATGATCCGACCAGGCAGTAATTGTTGTAAACCGATTCGGACAGTCTCTACTTCAGGTAATTCAGGCATTTACATATAGTAGCAATTTTAACTTAAGTAAAAAGTTAAATATTTCTCTATCACTGTGGGGCTAATAGCATTTCAGCAAAGAAAATTTAATCACATTTGGTGTCAAAAAAATGACATATATACTACTAGAACTCAATAAGTAATTTGTATAAATTCTCACATTTTTTAATAAAAATAAGCTAATCAATGTAAAAATTATAGTAATTATTTGCAATATTATATTAATAATCTCATTTTGATTTATTAGTAAGACAAAGGTTTTATAAATGTGGCTAGTCGACAATCAGGCTGGCTGCACAGTAATATATGTGCTTATTAATGCATATAAGGTATAGTTGACTTTGCAGACAGAGAAATTTAAGCTCAAGATTCTCACCTAATTTTCTTTCAAGCAATGCAAGAATTTAAGCTTTAAAAAATGCTTTGTTCTACGTCTCGTAATTTTTACTCTTAAACACATAGGAAAAATAACATATGTTACGCCCAGATATGCTTCCCGACCCCGGACCAAGCACTCCGCTATTTGTTCCTTATCCTGAAAGCTACGGGTTACAAAGCTTATATCAAAATGTCCGCAAGACTGATGCGTTTCCAGATGGCCTTGATGATGGCATGACACTCGTGGTAGCTGAACCAAAACGTCGAGACGGCGAGTCAATTGAAGCTACGTGGGCCCGGATCGGATATGATCATGCCGAACTTGAAGCAACTCCAGATTATCAATTAAACCCTGGCCCTTTAGATTTAAAATTTTTTCACGACAATTGGCAACGACCAGGAGAAGTTGAGCAACTTGTTGCACCGACGAGCGAACGTACACCTGAGGGAATGGCGAGACATATTTTGGCAATAGTCAGCCTGAATGAACAACATATACCAGACGATACCCCAACTCATATTGGATTAGGAGCACCCCATATCGGTTCAGGAGATAGATTTCAGCGTCCATTTTGGGGTTGGGATAGTTTTTTCGACCAAGAAGGACTGAGAGCCCTAGGTGATCAAGAACGCGTAAGAGCTACTGCTGAAAATGTAGCCACTGTTATTAACAAAACGGGGTCGTTGGCTAATTCAGGCCTGCGAGTTATCGCTGATCGACCTCACCCTCCACTCGATGGCCATGTGTTTAGTAACTTAGCAGGGATTGAAGGACCTCAAGTTTTACAGGAATTTTTACCGATAATGGTCAAAAACTGGACTACCTGGACTGCCGGAAGAGTCAATCTAGCTGAATTACCGTTGGGAGACACTGGCATGAGTAACTTCTCTTTTTTGCTAGACGACGGCAGTTATTTGGAAGGCGTTGGTAGTACTGGATCAACCCCCCGACCTGAAATGTATCTTGAAGATATAAAGTTAGCCCATATGCGCGCGCAAGCCAAAAAGTTGACTGGAGAAGCATACCAAGCCGAGATGCGAGCGTTCTATGACAATATACGCGGCGGGGCATTAATGGGTAACGACTTTCATGGCGGACAATTGGCTGACGGTCAGAATTTGTACTCTATACAAACCGTCGGTAGGATGTCTGTAACTATCAACAGCTTGCTGGCCTACGATGAGTTTCTCATGGCACAAGCCTACCGCGATGGTGGTGATATGGAACTAGCTCGATTTTTCCATAGCAGCGCGATGGAACGCGTAGAAGCTATGAACAGGCATCTTTACCATCCCAAAAATAGAACCTACCAAGACCGATATGCAGACGGCACTTGGGCAGAGCCGGATGCCAATATGGCATATCCGCTATATGTTGGTATCGTTACCCCTGATCGCGTCGATGGTGTACGACAAGCCCTCGAGGATTATGTTCGGAAAGGTGGGGTTGTGACGACATTAAATCGATCACGACAAAGTTGGGGCGCAATGACTGATTGGGCAATGACCGCGCACGTAGTAATACGAGGATTAGAAAGAGCAGGACATGGATTAGCAGGCGGAGAGGAAGGAGAACGGGCCCTAGCACTTGCCGTAAGAGCCTACGAAAGTTTCTTGATGGGCAGTTTGGTTCAATTTCAAACAACTGGCACGATTGACGAACGTGTAAATGCAGAAAACCCTGCTGCGCCTGAAGACATTTTAGAAACCGGTGAATATAAGAATGTCGGCAACTTTCCAACCAGAGGTCTTGTAGTTGCAGCACAGCTTCGATCTCACCCTCTTGATTCTACAGGTGGTGCATTACCTTTCGATTTCACCATTAGGAAAGATCTTCTCGAGTTAAATTAATCACAGCTATACTGATACTATGAATAGTCTGCAAAGCATACTCAACAACAAAGAATTTCATGAACCTGATGAAATACAGCATATAAAAAAATATGTTTACGCAACTTTCAATTCGAAAGTAGAAGTAGTTGTACACGATAAAACGATTACTATTATGGTACCGAATGCCGCCCTCGCGAATACCCTCCGTTTACGTATACCTGAGATACAAAAGCTCTGCGAAACTAAAAAAAGATTAATATTTTTAATTGTTTGAGGGAGATTGTAAGAGGCGCAGTAGATCAGTTTTGAGCTGATCAAGACTATGAAAGAGTATACCTTTCATGCCGACACTCTCGGCGGCACGAACATAGCCATCAAGATCATCAATAAAAATGCATTCATTCGGCTCTACGCCAAGCTGATTGGCGGCATGATAATAAATCTCGGGATCAGGTTTCACCGTGCCAACCTCCGCCGAAATAACGACCGCATCAAAGCACTTTTGCAGACATTCTTCACCTAACTTTCGCTGTACAACGCCTTTGTTGGCATTACTTAATATGGCAATTTTGTATGTTTTATGAAGTGTTTCGATATAGTCTAAGAGATCGTAATCTGGCTGCTCAGCACGCTTTAAAGCTTCTCGCCAGTCAGATTCAGTGATACCCAGGTGATGGATCATTTCTTCGCGAAATTCTACAGGAGAGATGAGGCCAAGATTGGTTCGGCCCAGCATACTTTTTATAAATTCATGGTCTTTATTCGGTTCGCCCCCAACACTCCGGTACGTTTCGTCGAACCCTCTACCAACTAAAACTCCAAAACAGTCAAAAATGATTGCACGTACCATTCCTACTGATTATACGCCTCTCGAGTAACTCGGAGACCCTCTACAGGGATATAGCTAAGGGTATTCTTGTATTAAACGTTCAAATTAGATGTCAGCTGGCCATAATTTGGAATCTGGTTATGAAACAACCACATCGTTAAACTGATACTGCCAGTATATGTCGCCGATCCACAAGTCGTTGACCAGTAGTGTAGTAAACTCTGGCCATCTTGTGTCATTCGATAATCGGTTCGGTTGCCTTGCGGGCATAATCCCGTATCATTGGCTACTGTCGGGCTTTTATCGCCACTCGTAAAACCGGCAATTGTAAGAGAACTTAAAAATGCATAGTAGGCATTCACATTATTCGGGTAACTTCGAATATTAATGAGCGTATCGTTATATCCCTGGAAGGCTTCAAATGTTGCATCAGAATTACTAATTATAATGCGGTAAGATTGGTGGAGCGAATCAGCGACTATCGGACCATCAACGGTAATACTTACTTGTGCATCAGTCGTTGCATAACTGTTTAATTTTTTCATAGGCGCAGCAGTTTTTGACTTACTGCCACCGCCAGCAAAAAGCAGCAGAATCAAAACAATAACCAAACCTATAGTAATTAGAAATCCAATATAGTATCGCATCGTGTTGTCGCCACCACTATAAATAACTTACTTTATATTAACACTTTTTATAACTTTTAGCAATGCTTGTGATAATAGTTTCGTGTCGTAGTACTATGAATAAGCATGAAGCTTACCTATCAGACGTCAATTGCCACGCTTATTCAATTCGTAACTCTAGTATTTTTGAATATTGGTACCGGTACCGTATCGATCGTATCTAAGTGCTACGATCACAGTGGTGACTGTGTCAGTAACCTGATCGTTTCGCTGATATTTTTTATGCTTATCTCCATCTGGTTTGCCTTTGTGTGGGTCCTTGGCTATACCGCTCAAGAACACCGAAACAAACGACTTGCGCAGGCACTTATCGCAGCGGAGTTCTTAATAGCAGTGGTCGCTATATTCAATGCATTGCATGCGACTGATGTGCTCAATTTTTGTACGAGCGCCATAGACTTTTGTTTAAGTATTTGGGTAATTACCTTAGCTTATAAGTTAATGAAATCAGGTGGTGGTCGAATCGTGACAAAACAGCATCCTCACCATCGGATAAAGTCCTAGGTAAATGTCGAACGAATGCGTGTCGCATAAAAACATGTTGTTCAATATTTTGCATGCCACGATTGCTTTTTGGTGGACATAGTTTTGTCTCGAAGGGCCAACGTGTCAAAGCATGCAACAGAATGCTAGCTATTCGGATATTATGACGATCTTCGCAATCGCACTAACTAGCTAACTCAAGTTTATGTGCGGCAATTAATACCGGTGCACCGTACAATTCAGACGTGTCGGCCTGTGCGATACTTACTTTCGCTACGTTCATTGCCTGCAACGCCATTCTCAAATTAATGTTGCGACTAGCTATTAGTTCTCCTATTCGGTCATGCATATGAGGAGCAAAATTATCATGTTCTCTACTACCAAAGCCGCCAGCTATGACCAGCAAATCGGGATTGTCAGTAAGAGCAACTATTCCAATCAAATCGCCATAACCTCTTCCTGCAAATCGCCAAATCGGAGCATCCTTATTGCCTGTAGCCTCAAAAGCAGTTTGTCCAAAGTCCGTGTTGGCATTTAGTGCAGGACTGGCATAGAGAGTTTCATAATCAATATCAGGATTATTGCCCGGATTATGTTCACCTCCAGCTACGAGATGTCCCCATTCATTTAACGAACCTAATGGCCGATAGACGGGTACCAGATTTCCATCACCGGCTCGACGTTGGAAAAACTTATTTGGTACTAATTGAACTGTATCACCGCCAATTCCAGTTCCAATAGCGAGCGAAGAAACCGTGTGATAATAGTCTGTCTTTGCATCAACCTCACCTTTAGGTTGTTCGCCGAATAAAAGTGTACCCTCGACAGCCAGAAAAGCACCGGCAGCGGCATGTTCGAGACCATCATTGCCAGCTAAAACTGTTACTTTGTTTGCATTTAGTAAATCGCCAAGTTCGCCACTAGCTAATTCTTCTTCAAGAACCATGGTATCTTTATCCAAAAATTTAATATTTACCGTCGGGCCAATAACAGTCCGCTTGCCAACCTTGTGTGTTGGACCAGGAAACGTTACGACTATATCATGCACAGCATCGACTCGGTGCATTTTTAGTGTCTGCTCAGCTAGCCAATTAACGAAACCGTCTCGGTCCTGTGGTGTATCGACATCAGGTAGATTTTCAATCGTCCCGTCTGTAGTATTCACAGCTCTGCGGGCATGAGTTCCACCATATGCTATTACGCCGACATCTCCGACGACAATTGGCATATCAGGTGTATACATTCTATGCATGAGTTAGCTCCTTGGTGCATTAATTTTAGTACATCGAGGTACGACTTCTCTATTAGTACTTATCACTACCACCCGGATTTAATCCGCTACATCATATATCAGTTATCCTTGCAATTCAAGCTTGAGATGCAATGAAGTCCATTAATAAATTATAATTCGCCCCAGTTCTGCCCAGTCGTCACATCAACATCTAGTCGAACCGGCAACTTATAGACTGACTCCATAATAGTTTTGAGTTCTTGTGATACCTGATCGACTATCTGTTCAGAGCATTCCACGAGTATCGAATCATGAATTTGAATGAGCATATTACATACAGGACCAAAATTTCCGAGAGCAGAGTCTAGTTTTACCATAGCTAATTTCATAAGATCCGCTTCAGTGCCTTGTATTGGCATATTTATGGCGGCACGCTCGGCAGCTTGTCGTACTACGAAATTATTCGACGTAATATCTGGCATTGGGCGTCGGCGACCGAGAAGTGTCTCCACATATCCCTTATCTTTTGCTTGTTCTCTAATCTTTTCTATATAGTCAAACAAAGGCTGCCGTAACTTTTTATATTTATCAATAAAATCAACTGCCTGTTCATGCGTCATACCAGTAGCTATCATTAATCCATGAGGGCTCATTCCATATAAAATGCCGAAATTAATGACCTTTGCAGCTCGACGCATTTGTTTAGTGACATCTTCTAATTCACGACTATACACCTGAGCAGCTGTCGCAGTATGTATATCGGCACCACGATTAAACATATCGATTAATTCTTTATCGTCTGCCAATACTGCAGCTAAGCGCAGTTCAAACTGAGAATAATCTGCGCTGACTAAGCGATTTCCAGGTCCGGCTATAAAGGCCGTGCGAATATTTCGACCTAAATCGGTTCGGGTGGGTATGTTCTGCAAATTTGGATCTGTTGAACTTAATCGACCCGTTTGGGCAATCGTTAAATTGAAGGTAGTATGAATACGAGAATTTTCGTCAACTAACAATGGCAATGTATCTACATAGGTATTTTTTAACTTGGCGACTTCCCTATATTGAGTGATGACATCAATAATTGGATGCACTCCTCGTAATTTATCCAGCTCACTTGCAGCGGTACTGAAACCGGTTTTACCTCTTTTAATACCTTGTGTCGGCAGGTGCAATTTATTGAACAATACTTCCGCCAATTGACCAGGTGACCCGATATTAAATTCTTCGTCAGCATAGCCATAAATTTGTTGCTCAGTATCAGAAATAAGATCGCTCACTTGTTCAGAGAACTTTTTTAGATAGCCGGTATCCAGTTCGATCCCGATAAATTCCATGCGCGCAAGTACGGGTATGACTGGCCATTCTATAGTACGTGCTAATGAAGCTAGTTTTTTAAGTTTGGCAAGATTGGCATTTTGCTTTTCATACAGCCCTTTAATAACTGCCATGATGTCTGTAATGCGACCGAGCAATTCACTGACATCCAAGTTTTCGAAAGATGAACCGCTATAGCCCAAATCGGCTTCCGCCAATTCAGTTAAGCTTTGTTCACGACGTAACGAATTCAACAAGAAAGCGCCTACTAGCACATCATGTTGCACGGCAGGCATAGTCTGATCGAACGCCAACAGAACTTTAAGAGTCGACTTTACGTCGTAGCCAATAAGCGGCGGCAACGCCGGGAAGGCTTTTTTTAGTTCTACAGGGGTAATTTTGGTAAGGTCAATGGCATATATTGTTTCGCCGTCTAAGCTGATTGCCAATAATTGTGGATCTCTTCCATGTTTGCCTGCTGCCCGGCTATGTACAAATGCATATTTCGCATCGGATAAGTGAATCGATTGTAATTTTTTGACCGAATCAATCACAATACACGTGCCAGCCGGGAGTGTGATATTTTGATTTGTCGGTAAATTATTTGAGGGAACATGCATTACTTCGGGTAGCTGACGCACGAGACTTCGAAATTCTAAATTTTGTAGTAATTCGGCGATCTTCACAGGATCAGCAGTACTGCCATCTACTTCGTGCAAATCGAGCTTAATCGGAGCGTCAATCCAAATAGATGCTAGTTTTTTACTAAGATAGGCGAGATCTTTGCCGGCTTCAAGTTTTTTTCTGGTAGCATCTTTGACGAGCGGTAAGTTATCGTAAATATTATCCAGGGTTTTATACGTTTTGAGCAAATCAATGGCACCTTTTTCGCCAATCCCCGGGACACCCGGAATATTATCCGAAGAATCACCTTTGAGCGATTTTAAATCGAGAAATTGGCTAACATTGATGCCGTATTTAGCCTCAAAGCTTTTTGGTGAGTACAATTCTATATTAGATAATCCAGTTTTGAGCGCAAAGACATGAACACTATCATTGACTAGTTGCAACATATCCATATCAGATGTAACGAGTAGTGTTTCCAGACCTTTTTGGGTAGCTTGAACCGCTAAACTACCCATTATATCGTCGGCCTCATAATCATCTAATTCATAAAGAGGCCAGCCAAAGGCAGTTAATAATTCATGGAGGATCGGTACTTGTTCATAAAAATCCGGTGGAGCAGGTTTGCGTCCAGCTTTGTATTCAGGATACATTTCCAACCGCCTACGGATATTTGTTTTGGGTTTATCCCATGCCACTGCTACGTAATCGGGCTTGAGCCGCTTTATAACTTCCAAGGCCATGGTCGCAAATCCGAATACCCCGCCTGTTGGTTTACCTTCTTTGGTGGTCAAATTTGGCATTGCGTAATAGCCACGGTAAAAAACTGATTTACCATCGATAATAACAAATTTTTTCTTCGGTGACGATGCTGCCTCAGTCATATACATTCAAGTATACGCTACGGTGTAATCAGGAAGCTTCAGTTTCGGTAGATTTGCGTTTCAGTGAGTATGACATCCATGGCAATATCATGAAGCTGTTGAGGTAATATTGCGCGATAGCCAAGCTGCAAACAGACTCCTACTTTACGAGCCGTCGGCTGAACAGACAGCAATCGGTCGTAGTAACCACCGCCATATCCAATTCTATGAAGCGCCACATCAAAGCCTAGCATCGGCACTATGATGCAATCATAGACCGGTTCTGCTACAACTTTGCTGCCAGTACGATTCACCGTAACCCAAGTACTGTCAAATTTTCGAGACGTATGTACAACAAGGTTATTGTTTAGACGACTGATACGGTCAATAAACGGAATAATGTCAATTTCGTGTAGTCGACGTATCGGCTCATAATAATGGAGAGACCTAACTGCATGCGCTTCTATTACCTGTTGGAGCGCTTTACAGATAGCCTGACTGGCCGATTCGAGCGTCCCTGCCGACAACGCAAGACGCTGTTGAAGGAGAACCTTTCGAATATCAGCTTTAGAAACCATGGCCTGATTGTAGATGACCATGAGTAAGCGGTCGAGAGGCTGCTTCGGTTAATGACGCGTCCAAGATATAATTAGCATAAGCATGGAAATCAATACTGAAGCATTAAATTACTACCGGCTAAGTACGGATGAAGTCCTCGAACAACTAAAAACCAAGCCCGAAGGACTAAGTAGCAAGGAGGCTTCCGAGCGACTCGATCGACTTGGTAGCAATACGCTCGTCCGAAGTAAGCGTGTACCTGTCGTAATTACATTTTTACGGCAATTTAAAGATCTATTAATCGTTATGCTGCTCACAAGCGCTGCCTTCTCGATTTATCTCCATGACCTCAAGACAGCGGTAATTCTGATACTGATTGCTCTTATGAATGCATGTGTTGGCTTTTTCCAGGAGCACAAAGCAGAGACGCTGATGAGTAGTCTGGAAAAACTACTCGTTTCGCAATCCAAAGTTTTACGCTCAGACAGACTTGAGCAAATAAATTCTACCGAAATTGTGCTTGGCGATATTGTCTATGTAGAAAGTGGTGATAGCGTACCTGCGGATTTACGACTCCTAGAGGAGGCTGAATTAAGCACCAATGACTTTGCTCTGACCGGCGAAAGTAACCCAAGTCGTAAGTTTGTTCACGCCATAAGCGCAGAAGTTCCTCTCGGCAATCGTCATAATCTAGTGTATACGGGTACGACAGTTGCCACCGGCTTTGGCTATGGCATAGCCGTAGGTACCGGCATGCAAAGCGAGTTGGGCCGTATCGCATCACTTAGCGAAACGACTCGTACAGAAGCTTCACCACTGCAAAAAGAAATGACTCACTTAGCAACACGCTTAGCCCAAGGTACGGTGATTTTAGCGAGCATATTAATCGTCATTGCTCTAAAAGCTCACCTGGGGATAAACGCCGCTATACTCTTTGGCATTAGCATCGGGGCGGCTATGATTCCAAATGGTTTGGTAGCTGAGGTAAACATCACGCTTGCTCAGACTGCTGATCGTATGGCGAAAGCCATGGCGCTTGTCAAAAAATTATCAGCCGTTGAAACGCTCGGTGCAACAAATTTTATCTTGACCGATAAAACAGGTACTCTTACCAAAAACGAAATGACTGTCGAAAAACTGTTGATAGGTCGCTCGCTCTATAACGTCACAGGTACCGGTTATGAGGCAAACGGTACTTTGAAAGACATCAAAGGGAAAAAATTATCTTTATCCAAATTGAAGGAATTGGAATTATTTTTTACCGCTGGTGTGCTTGCGAGTAATGCTAAGGTTGATCCACCTGATAATGAGCATAATGATTGGTATGTTCTTGGCGATCCAACTGAAGGCGCACTCATCACTTTAGCCCGTAAAGCTGGGCTTGATACAAATAAGCTAGAATCTCTGATTCCTGAACTGAGAGAATTCCAGTTCGACTCTGCGAGAAAACTATTAAGCTCTGTACGCCAGCGTGATAAACAAGTGATCGTTTTCACTAAAGGAGCGCCAGAAGCTCTGCTCAGTCGAAGTACCGATATTTGGGATCATGGTCACATTCGTAAACTTACGAAAACGGATCGTACCTACTTCACTGACTATAATAATACGGAAGCAAAAATGGCCCACCGCAATTTAGCCTTTGGCTATAAAATATTGCCGGCCAAAGTAGACATAAAGAAGTTAAAAATGGATGAGGTGGAAAAAGGCTTCACCTTCCTTGGTATGGTAAGTATGCTAGATCCCTTGCGTAGCGAGGTGCCAGCAGCCATGAAAGCAGCTCACGCAGCACACGTAAAAGTATCGATCATAACTGGTGATTATCCGATTACCGCTAAGGCGATTGCGAAACAAGCAGGCTTAGGTGATGAGATTACGGTCATCCTTGGTGAAGACGTAAAGAATTTAGCCGATAGTCAGATTCTTCATTTAGTCATTCGTGGTGGAGCGGTTTTCTCGCGTGTCGCGCCAGAAGATAAGTTGCGAATTGTCGAAATCGCTAAACAAGGTGGCCATGTCGTCGCTGTTACAGGAGATGGTATCAACGATGCACCGGCGTTAAAACGTGCCGATATCGGTGTCGCAATGGGTCGATCAGGTACTGATGTGGCAAAAGATGCCGCCGAAATTGTTCTTCTGGATGACGGTTTCAATACTCTTGTCGGGGCTATTAAACAAGGTCGTGTAACCTTTCAAAATATAAAAAAAGCAGCCCGATGTGCGATGACCGATAATGCCGGTGAACTTTTCACCGTGCTGTTTGGGCTGGCAGCTTTATCGCTTTTTCATGTTGCACCCGCTATTACTGCGATACAAATTTTGGCAATCGATGTCGTTGCGCAGATACTGCCGATTACCGCTTTAGGCTGGGATAAAGCTCAAGGGAAATTAATGCATGCCGAACCGCGTAATTTAAGTGATCACATTATCAATCGAAAAGCTGTAATGGGTTTTATTGGCTTTGGTGCGTTGGCCTCCGGTATCGCCTATGCCAATTACTTGTTCTTTTTTGCGCGTCACCATCTCAGCCCACGCTATATTGACCCTACCCTGCCACTGTACCATCAAGCTACTACCCTCACCTATCTAACTCTTGTACTATGCCTTTATGTGTACCTACTTTTCGAACGGAGCGATGCACATGAAAAGTTCTTTACCAGCTATCTTTGGAGTAACTCCAAATTGTTGATTGCCTTTGGCATTTCCTTTGTTTTTATTGCCAATTTAATCTATAACCCATTGTTTATTCCCTATTTTAGCTCAGGGCCGCTTACATTTGTAGATTGGTTGACCGCGATTTTCTGTGCCCTTGTCTATATGAGTTTCAGGTTGCTTCAACGCCATACTCGTAAGCATTCCCGACGAGCAGTCTTGCAGTTACACCACGAAATCCTCAGTACGGCACCTATTAAAAAAACAGCCTAAATCACTTTACTCATCAGTGACGGGCAGACCAAGCGCCCGTTCAACGACATCACGAAATTCAATCAGATCCTCAGTGTTATTTTCAATCACTATGTCACAGCGTTTTTTCACTTCAGCGCTATCCAAAGTAGCCGCATCACCTCCTTTTGGACGATGCATCTCGACAGCTTCTTCTGCTAGAAACTGTTCAAATGTCTTATTATCCTCTTCAGTCCGATCTCGAGCAGCTAAATTTTTTTGAATTCGGTTGTAGCGTACTCTTGGATCGGCATCCAACCAGACCATAGTTCCGCCAAATTCATGAACTCGATCTGCTTCGCCGTGGTTGCGCATTGATGCCATGACTACCCCAACGTATTTATCAGCATCTTTTTCATATTCAGCTATGGCTTTATCAACAAGAACCCCTAGCCCTAAACCACGCCGCCACTCAATACTAATAGAACGCAGTGATTCACGATCCGCTGGTAGTCCTCGCCGCTTAGCTTCCTTTCTCAACAGCTCGGTGACAGAAACGAATAAATAACCGTGATGCGCCATTAAAATATGGCCCACCGTATCCTTGCCTGATCCATTCGTACCGGCTAAACCAATCACTTGCAGCTTATTCATGTGATCTTATAGTAGCAATATTATAGCGTCCGTAAAAAATGTTTTCTTATAGAGAAGGGTTTCGACTGACGCCGACTAGCCAAAGAGTGATCGAATTGATGGTCTCGTCAAAAAAACTATTGGAACTATTGATGTTAAAAGGATAATTGCATCATAGATTAGATGCTCAGTATTAAGAACGGGATAAAGTTTGAAGCTGTGCGTCACTCGGAACACGTTTAGTATCCCGACACATGTCAAGAGAAGCACTACAGCAGCTATGATGACATATGTTATCCGCGCCATCTCAATAAGCCGGTAGATACCAATTATCAAGCCAAACATGATCAGTAGCTCAACGAGCCCAAGCCAACCTGCCAAACCCGCTTGAGCAAGTTCATACCAATTATAAAAACCTATACCAAACATGAGCATCAATAGTAACGCGACAAATTTAATGGCAGTGACTCTACGGGCTATATTCACGTCTACCGGCGACTTTTCAGTACTGGTGGCTATAGGCGTAGTAGGAATATCTTTGTGGACACCAAAACCTCTTGTTGCCTCCGGATACACAGAGTGTTGAGTTACTTCCAATAATGCGTTGGTCGCTTTCGTGTCAGATGTAGTAACGGGTGAAGTTGCAGGTTTCACTACAGGTGCTTGGTGTTGTTCTTTACGACTTTCGGTTATCGATTGGATCGACGCAATAGATGGATTTATAGTCTTTTTATGATTCATGACTGAATTTACAGTCGCACTCTGTAAATTTTGATGTTTGAAGTTGTGTTTTTCTATTTCAGCCATATCGCTTCTCAGTGTAACCGGTGGTTATCCTTTCAGCAATCAGAACGAGACTATTTTGAAAGATTTTTTACAGCGTATTAAGAACATGAGCATTATAGTTGTAACAGTAACCGGGGGACAAGCACATGACGAAAAAGAATTGGATACACGTAGCAGATAAACAATTTACAAATCTTGAACCAGCTGCGCAAAAAGATTGGGCAGATTTACGTAAACGCGTAAATCAGTTTGTTATTAATCGGCACGTCCACTACTACCATTAGAAAAACGATCAAGACTATCCCTACTGGTAGTTGCGTCCTAAACCGAGATTGTTGTTTGATACAATATCGCCATGACGGAATCAACTGCAGAGGATAGCAAGGTTGACGGCAGTGAACATAGTGATCAAGTCGATGGACCTAACTCAAACCATCAGAGCGTCCAAACGCCGCAACAGGCATCATGCCATGTTGCAATTCCGTCAAATAAATTTGTAGCTAAGCTGCACCATTGGCTGTCGATAACAATTCTTAGCGTCACAATCGTAGTGGGCGTTGTGAGCAGTGTATTTATTTCACCTATCGTTGGAATAATCATTTGCCTGTGTGGCATAATTTACGTAGTAGTATTGCCACTGGACAACTTATTGAAATCGTTTGCCAACGCAAATGGATTTAATTATCAAGTGAGCGGACAAGTCCCCGAACAAACTGGAGTACTTTTTTTCATAGGTGGTGATGGAGATTTTGAAGACGTGGTATCGGGAACGTACGACCAATGGCCGTTTTTTATCTTCACCTATCGATACACTATCTTAGAAAGTCAAAATCCGGTCACATATGCACGGACAGTATTTACAATAAATTTTTTCACGCCGATGCCAGCTTTCTTTTTGCGAAAACATCATCACTTATCTTATACTGAACAGAATGATGAAGTTATTCAATCATTTGGATATACCCAATTAGTTGAACTCGAAGGGGACTTTAGCAATCATCTGCAATTATATATAAGGCCCGACACTCAGGACGACGTATTGGCCGTTTTGACACCTGATTTGATGTCCTTATTAGTTAATCTTGACACCTATGAAATCGAGATGTCAGCCGCTGGTGATTTTTATGTATACAGTTCTCATCTCATTAAGTCGAGGCAGGAACTCATGAACCTATTTTCAATAATTGAAAATTTGGCAGCAAAAATCGGACATGAGGTAAATCAAACGCAGTTACTAATCGGTATGAAAGGAAGCTACTAAAAGCTCATGCAATATCTTGTTATCGGACGAGATTACAAAGACAAAGCTGCGCTAGCCAGAAGACTCAAAGCTCGCCCAGCACATTTAGAATTAGGTGAATCGTTGAGACAAAATGGATCTTTATGGTATGGAGCAGCAATCTGGGATACGCATAATCAAATGACTGGCTCAATTCTAATAGTGGATTTTTCTTCTGAAAAAGCACTACACGATTGGTTAGACGTAGAACCCTATGTGACCGAAAAAGTCTGGGAATCGGTTGAAATTGAAAAGTGTAACGTGCGAAGTCCCTGGCAATTTAATCGACCGAAGAAATGGTTTGAGTCAAGAAAAAATTTGACTTCTTAAATCTGTAGCGCCATCGTATTGAGCTGCACCTCGCGTTGTCTGCCCTTGGACCTGGCGACGAATATTTCGAAGCCAGCTTGGTGGCACACCGCAGCATCCACCAACTAATTGTGCACCCAATTCGAGACACCGTACTACAAAGTCTAAATAATGCTGCTCATGGTTAGCGATATTTTTTAATTGTAAAGGGCTGGTCTCGTCGTCGCCTTGAGCGTAAACCGAAATTGGTACTTTTTTACCTAAACTTAAGTGGCTCACTGCCTGCAAAGCAGCCCCTGTATGTATGCAGTTAACCCCAAAACCAGTTAACGGCACTCCGAGTTGGATGAGAGACTGAACAACCTCCCGAAGATTTTCTCCGCCAATCATTTTTTTAGGTCCAAGTGGTTTTTCACTTAACAACATGCGAGACCCAACAGCCGGATTGGAATACATGCTTACTATTACGGGTAATCGAGTTGCGGCGGCGGCTTGCGCAGCAATTAGGGCCTCATAAGCAGTCGGCATTGTTTCAACAAGAATGAGATCGACGCCAGCTTTTTGCAATAGTTCGGACTGTGCAGTATGAGTTGCCCATAATGTTACCTCATCCGGTGTATCTTCGGGAGTATAGCAATCACCCACTGGCCCAATTGAGCCTGCTATCAGAACTTCCTTGCCACTTATTTGACGCGCCTCTAAAGCCAAATCGCAGGCAAGAAGCGTAGACTCGCTAGATGCCTCTAATCGGTGCGTACGAAATGTATTAGTGGTTAAAATTTGTGCACCTGCAAGAATTGATGCTACATGAATAGCAACGATGGCTCGTCGACCAGCATCGGTTTCTAAAGGTGCTGCCGACCATGATTCTTGGCCAAGCACAATGCTTTGATTATTGAGCTTGCCTAACTCGGTACCCATCGCCCCGTCCATCACCACTACACCACCATTAGCCATGGTTTGATGTAATAGTTCGATATTCATGTGACCTCCCGTTATAAAAATGTATTACATACTAAAAAACCGGCTCTAGGCCGGTTATAGTTCTTTTGTGTTTTTTGCTATCAGAAAATCGGCCTAGGGCAACGCATAGGCACCATCATTGACTCTAAATTATTCAATAACATAATTTTTCGCACCATCATACGGTAATAAATTTGCCGGAACGTGTCAATATTCTCATAATTATTACGCTACAAGTCGAGATAACATTTCTTCACCAAGATGTTGACCTATATCTGGTCCGACAGAATTAATTGCTCCTGGAGATAGCTCGATCACGTCTGCCATCGGTTCGGTATCACCAATTTGATTTCCTGGCATAGCAGCTACCGGAAAACCGTCAGCAGTATGCATAATAGCAACGTTACCCAATGACCTCAATGGCGATTCAACGACCGATTCGTGAGTAGTATTGCCAACGGTATGAGATGCTCTAGAAAATTTACGAGCTATAGTTACCGTTCCACTGGTTGCTAATACTGCCAGAACGCCGACTTCTGCTTCAGTAGCCGCAGCCCTCATCCTCTCCATTAATGCTTTTAATCGACGTCCGGTACCGCGCTTTTGCTTGACGGGCTTATCCAATGCTTGATTTCCCTCTAAGTCTGCGCGAAAACCAAATTCACCATACCAAGAATAGGTAGGTCTGGCTGATGTACTTACGCTATCTTTAAGATTAATACTCATAAATATAATATCACATTATAAGTAAAATTTGTCAAGATTATTTTACGTTTGCGCCCTCCTCTATATAGAGTAAACCACTTATAAACTACCTGTGCCACATTCTTCTTCAAAACTACACGTTACAATAGTAATGCTATGGCAATGTACCAGAAACCAGTAGTCTATATAGATATAGAGACGTCAGGTGGTAATTATCACACTAGTCGCATCATTGAAATCGCCACTATACGTGTAGAAAATGACCAAGTCGTAGACGGGTTTTCGTCACTTATAAATCCGGGGCACCCACTGCCATATTGGATTACACAATTAACCGGCATAACCGATGCAGATATCGTGCAGGCACCGTGTTTTGATGACATCGCCTACCAACTACAGTATATACTCGATAAGGCAATCTTTGTCGCTCATAACGTTCGGTTCGACTACTCCTATATCAAACGCGAGCTTGCAGCTAGCGGTTATGACTACTCTCCTCAACTACTATGCACCGTCCGATTGTCCCGCGCCCTCTATCCAGATTTTCAAGGACATAGTTTGGAAAAAATCATCACACGACATGGCTTAGCTGTAAAAAACAGACATCGTGCCTACGATGACGCTCTGGCCATAAAACAATTCGCCGAACTCGCCTATCAAGAAAAAGGTGACCTATTTTGGCAAACGGCAATCAAAAAACAATTTAAACGCCAAACATTACCACCACATTTATCTGATCAAAGTATTGAAAAGGCTGAAAATAGCCCTGGTGTTTACATTTACGAATCGGAAGACTCTATACCTCTCTATGTTGGCAAAAGTAAAACAACCCGAAATCGATTACTTTCCCATTTCCGCGAAGATATCAAGACCGATAAAGAGATGAAACTGTCTCGGTCCGTTCACAAGATTAAAGTCATTCCTACGAATAATGAGCTGGAGGCACTTTTGCTGGAATCCAGTCTCGTAAAACAACTACGGCCATTCCATAATCGTCGATTGCGTCAAAAAAAACATCGAACGGTGCTGACCAAAACACTGGATAATGATGGTTACATCGGTTTAGCGCAAAAAGAAATGGATATCGCGGATCTCACAAATTTTAATCATATCTACGGTTTATTTAATTCCAAACTACAAGCGAAGTCATCTCTTGAACATATTATCCGCACCAATCAGTTATGCCCAAACCGTATGCATTGCAGCCACATTCATAAGCCATGCTTTCTTTACCAATTAGGGAAATGCCATGGTGCTTGTATCGGTTTAGAATCTTCAGATAGCTATAACACAAGGTTAGACAGCGCCTTCAAACCACACCGTATCGCCGAATGGCCATACGATACTCCCATAACTCTGACTGATGAGTCGGGATCCGGTATCGTGTTGGATCAGTGGATACTCCTTGGCTACATTCAATCTCTAAGCCAAGCTACTACGGATTATCAGCCGGTGGAGAAAAAATTTGACCTTGATATATATCAAATATTGAAACGATTTGTACTCAAAAAGCCAAATGGATACGTCATTGCTCCAATTAAACTTCCCACGAGCTAGCGCTCGGGGAATTGTCTTGCTCAATACAACCTGACGGCATTTTGTCCAGCATCTTCTTTGCCCTGATCTTGGATGTAGCGCCTAATGATCCCTCCGTTAATACCATCGGTACTCACGAAGTACCCGGCCGACCAAATACTTCTTGTTCCCCAGTAGATTTCCCTGAGATGAGGGAACTTGTCGTTCAGAACTTTTACTGAGTTAGCTTTAAAGGAGCCAAACCACCGACCCGACAGTGACAGTTGGTGGAATACTCACTAGCAGATGGATGTGGTCTTAGTCAGTGTTGACTTCTTAGATGATGAGATCGGGTCGATGCTTCGGTAATCCTTTGAGTACTTCTAGAAGATACGATTGGACACCAGGATTGAGAATCTCTTTTCGGTATTTGGTTGGCCACACCAAGTAGTAGTCGCATGCAAAGACACAGTGGCTCATTCGACGATATACAGTCATATCCTCCTAGGGTAGTTGAAAGCTGTTCGGAGAAGAAACTGCCGGAAAGTTCTTCATCCCACGACCTTACGGTCGGGGAACTGCGGCGGCAGGATTAGACACGCAATGCATCCTCAAAAATTCAATTAGTGATGTCTATGTTTCCGGTGATAGCTCATGCTTGCCACAAAACTTTGCCACCTACTTTTTTTGTACGAGTCTGCTTGCTGTCCCATTGTTTTAACCGGCTCAGCTTGTATTTCCGGAGCACTCGTTGTGCTCGCTACTGCAAGTACGGCTAAACCATCACTGGCTTCTTCGCTGGGTTCCTGCTCTTTTACTCTACGAACTTTTAGCTCTTTAAATTGTATAGTCCTTTGGCCCCGTAGCTTAGCAGCGCCAACTCGATGTGCATTGCTGGTCATAACAATTACTTTGCCATCCTCGAAAATAAGGGCTGTAGCCTCATCAACCGCCGGAAGGGGTGTTTCGCGTGATGCATAATCTTTGATCACATCTGCGCTTTGACGACCGTCTTTCAGGTTATATTGACCGCGTCCTGTTTTCCACGATTCAAAACCGGCAGCCGATACTACCGAAGTCAAAGGGAATTCAAGTGGTTCATTGCGCGCTTCAATAACAATCGCTGGTTGAGCCGTATCCGCCATCCGCATAAAATCCGTATCTTGTAAAATGGTTGTTCACTCGTTTCAGCTCCCTCTAATAACCCTCCTATTAGCTCAGCTACTGCCGGATCTTGTCTGTCATAAAGCATGTTACCACCATAATTCCATCGGTTCTCACGCTCGTTGGTAAACGCTCCGTGCATGCGAAGCTGATCTTCTTGCTCTAGTAATTCAGTATATTCGTTACGAAGCTTATCTTGAAACATATCAATCTCATAATCAGGGATTCGACCAGATAGTAGTTCGTTCCGCTGAGCGTCCAAGCTACTATTTTCTTGCTGTACAGTGGCGCGCTCGATATCTAGGAGTGAGCGTTCTGTTTCAATACGAGTGCCGAAAGATAAGCGAGCATCATGACTTATTAATCGATTATATTCAGCCGCTGCTAGAGGTGCATCTGTGGCCACCTCTGGAACGGGTATAAGTACAGATAATTCAGCTGTCATATTTGTGTTATTAAGTGTTACTTAACATTAGCACATTATTGACTTTTTGTAAACTCAGGCTCAGGTTAAGACTATACAAGAATTTTTTGATAGAGAATAAAAGAGAAGGTTTAATGTATAAAACTTCTGTAACTTTGAGCCATACCGTAAGTTAACAAACAGCGATTAGTGGAAAATATATAACACTAGAGTCTAAATCGACATCTATTGACACATGTTGCTCATATTCTTAGAGCCCAAAATGGAATGCTGAGCTTGGAAACTTTTTATTTTCTGCTGTAAGGCTACAAACTACAAAGCGGCACTGGGAGATGAATTCGGTAGTCCTGCTGGTGTTGCTAATGACATCAATCAGAATCAAGGTCTTGATCAGCTCTTGAGTGATTGGTAACAAAACCCGCAATTAGTTAATTCAAATGCCAATCCTCAGTAAGTAGATGCATAGGGGAGGCTAAGCTCGCTGCCATTTGCTTATCGTGCTATTTTGTCGGTTTTTTGAAGAGAAACTATTAGGGCGATCTAACGAAGAATCGGGAGACTAAACACCTCTGCCTCTATGCGAGCGCGGATGGGCTTATAACCCCTTACTCTTTGCTGGTCTTAATTTTGTTAGTAACCGCTTCGGCACTTTTCCATACAATTAGATCGCATGCAGAGCCAACGAGTAGTGTGACACTATGCCCGCAACTGCCAGAAGCTCAGCATACTGAGCAGTTCGTTCAGGCAATACAAAAGCCATTTCAGTACGCTGCTTGGCAGCGACGTCAGTGCGGAGGCGGCCGAAGTACTCCAAGGTATCCAAACAGCTATCACAGAGGCCAGAACGCAGATATATAAAGATCTAGCTACCTCAGCCAAAGGCGACGTCTTTACGCGGCTGCAGACCATCCCTGGTATTGGACAGTATATAGCTGCGAGCATTATCGGCGAAGTGCAGGATATGCATCGTTTCCGGACCAGTAAGGAACTCATTGCCTATGCTGGGCTGGACCCTAAAATCCGGCAAAGCGGACATAGCTTGAACAGCACCGGAAAACTTACCAAACGCGGCTCCAGTTATTTACGGAGAAGCATCTTCATCGCCGCCAACGTTGCCAGACAGCACGATGAGCAGTTCAGGTTGCTCTACGACAAGAAACGGGCTGAAGGCAAAACGTACAAGGAAGCTATCTGCGTAGTTGCCCGGAAACTGCTGAGGGTTGTACGGTCGGTGTGGTTGAGTGAAGGGAGCTATACGATTCCTGAAGCATAAAGAGACCTCGACGTCAGTGATCTCCTTCTCGCCCCGACGTTTTCTGTAGTACAATTTCAGCAAGCATACGAGAGCTAAGAAGTTACATAACAATATTTGGGGTGGAGAAAGAGCTATTTAAATGGCAAGCCCAGAAGAATTCTCAGGGGAGCTCGTACAACTAGAAACACACGATGGATGTATGGCACGGCACGTTATGGAAACATCCAGAAGGCAGTGTTTGCTGCTTGCAGCCAGACTTGCGTTTCAACAAAATGGCGTTGAGTTAAATGCTCTTAATGAGAAGATCAGTGAAATAAATGAACTTCCCTGCGGATACGCGGGCAGTCTGTGTCCGCGTATTTTGCCGGTGCAAACGTTACTAGTAAATGCGGTCGTAGGGGGAGTTGGCCCATCGGGTAGCGCACTTGAGTTGTAGGCTGGAAAGGTGTATATTATTGCATCAAAAAGTTGACTTTATATATAAGGACTTATCATGGAGGAGCTGCGAAAGGCTATTATTTATAGAGATTTATCTGATACCGCTTATACTTAAAAGATAACGAGCTACTTTAACCTGAAAAACAAAATGAAGATATGAATTATAAACAAAGGTCACAAGACGGTTTTAGTGTCATAGAATTGGAGTTATAGGAAAAAACGTGTTGGTTTTTAAGCCGTTATTCGAGAGTATCCCCTTACGTCAAGGTAGCTAAAACTATCAAATCTGCGTGGTGTATCCTAGTGGTATGTACAGATCAAGAGGTGATTACAGCTTGCTATTCCACGATCAGGATTTAAGGAACTATTTAGATCCAATATCTCGTGAAATGCTCGAAGAGGTCGCCCAATACGACAAAAACGCGCTCCTCAATACCCCCACAGATAAGCTAGCCCAATATTTTGCCGACAAATACACTCGCGAGTTCGTGGCAATCAATGAAGACGGCATTAGCGTTGAAGAATCCGAAACCAAGGTTGATGTGTCAAATGATTTTGGCGTTGTCTGGCACGGGCCAGGCCCGGCTCTTGTTGATGGCACAAAGATCACCGTCCGCATTCCTTTTTCTGGTCAGCGCGAATTCTTATCCTGCAATCCGAACCAGGCATACATGGCACATGCTATCATCGGCGAGGTTAAAGGTAGTGACATAATCTTTGACATTACGACCCGAACGCCAGAGCCTACCCAGCTTAAGGCCGACATTTCAGGCCGTGTGAAGTCCATTCAGGAGCGGCTGCAAATGATGCGGGATGACGTTTCAAACTACAATAATGGCATACTAGCGCAAGCTACAGCCGCGATTGATTCGCGCAAAGAGAAGCTAAAAAGCGACAATAACATCGTCTCCTCTTTAGGGTTCAAGCTGCATAAACGTGATGATGCTCCATCAACCTACGTCGTTCCCGAAGTTAAAAGAAAGATACAACCTCCGGTTCCCAACGCGGCATCAAGCAGCCCTCTTGAGCCAACGCTCGCCAGCTCTGAGTTCACGCACATTCTAGGTGTGGTATCAAACATGGTTCTAGTGATGGAGCGTAGCCCAAAAACGTTCGTGAATATGGACGAGGAATCGATCCGCAATCACTTCCTCGTTCAGCTCAATGGCCAATATGAAGGCCAAGCCACGGGCGAGACATTTAACAATAATGGCAAAACTGACATTTTGATTCGTAGCGGCGGCAAGAATATATTTGTTGCCGAGTGCAAATTTTGGGATGGCCCCGGTGTGTTCAAATCCGCCGTAAACCAGTTGCTTGGCTATACGACTTGGCGAGACGGAAAGCTCGCACTCCTAATCTTCAACCGCAACAAGGATTTCTCGCAGGTCATCCAACAGATTAAGCCATTGGTTGAGGCTAACGAGAACTACGTCGGTTTTATTACCCAAAAAAGCGAAACCGAGTTTCATTTCACTATGTCGCACCCCGACGACAAGCAAAAACACCTCACATTAGCCATAATCCTTTTTGAGATTCCAAACTAGAAACCGGATTTTCTCGCATATCTTTATTGTCCTAGAGGATTAGGACAATAAAATCTGTTTCGTAAGCAGTAAAAGTTGAATAATCGTGTCACCTACCTTATAAATATACGGAGTAGGTGGGGTTGGCAAAATAATATCGCTCAAAACCAGACAAACAAAAAACATCAGAACAAACACCTACCAATAATATCCATCAACTAATACATCAATGAAACTACCTAAAATAACTCCCAGACAACAGACCATACTCATACTGCTATACAAATACCGATTCCTAAATCGTATCCAAATACAAACGCTCATGGGTCATAAGGATTACCGGCGGATCAACGCATGGCTAGCGGATCTTCGAAATAATCACTACGTCGAGTGGATATATTCAACTGACTTTTTAGATAAATCCAAACCAGGGATTTACTACCTGGGCTTAAATGGCATTCGCTGGCTAAAAGAGCATCAGGATCATCCAATTGAGGAGTTCCGGAAGCGCTATCGTGAATCAGATCGGAGCCAAGGGTTTATTGATCAGTGCATGTTGGTGGCCGACTGCTGCATCGCAATGAACAAGCAGAATGCCGATAGCTCCGGCAAAAGTAGCACTCACTACCTATACGCCACTCAAGCCGACTACCTCGACCCCGAGAGTGATTATCATTTCCTGAGCGAGTCCGATCTCATCCGGCCGCAGTTGGTCTTTGAAAAGACAGTAGAGACCAAGGACGATGTTACGGGTACCCACCGTTTTATCGAGATTATCGAAGCCACCATGCCTCGCCATAGGGTACGAAAACGGCTCAAGAATTACATTGAGTATCTGGAAGACGGATACTGGCAGGATGAGACGAATGAGGATGAGCCAAATCCAATCATGATGTTTGTCTGCCCGACCCTAGCCGACATGATCTACTGCAAGCGAGCCACCAAACGGCTGCTTGAGGAAAAGTGGGGCGAAGACATTACAATGTGGTTCACGACGGCCGAGAAGCTGAAAGTGCACGGTATGACGGGGAAGATTTGGGAAGAGGTTATAGCGCCTGAAGATGATGATGTGGACGAGGATGAAGACGATAAGGATTGATGCAGCACTATACGAACTTTCATTTGTTCTCAAATGGAAGTTGAACCTATTTGCCGAAGGGAAATAGGTTTTGAGCTCACTACCAGCACAGGATTATGATAAAATCACAAAATGAATAGCCAACTTAAGACCATTGACCTTACACATGCGGTTTCTGGCGATATTCCTTCATGGGATGGTAAGCCTGATTTTGACCTGATCACAACTACCGACTATAAAGACTGTACGCCGCCGGACTTATTTCGTGTCCAAAAAATCAACTCCGGCATGAGTTTAGGCACCCATCTCGATGCGCCCGCGCACGTGATTCCAGATGGACGGACAATCGACCAGCTCACTCTTGAAGAGCTTGTAGCTGACTGCGTAGTGATTGATGTAAGCCAAGAAGCAGACGAAAGCTACGTTGTCATGCCCTCGGCCATTGAAAAATTCGAACAAGAGCACGGAAAGATCCCAGAGCACTCCCTGGCAATTTTTTATACCGGTTGGAGTAAGCATTGGGAAACGCCTGAAAAATATCATAACAACCATGCATTTCCGAGCGTAGACATATCTGCTGCCGAGCTGCTTCTAACGAGAGGTATTGTAGGATTGGGAATTGATACATTTTCGTCCGACACTGGGGAAAATGGCTTTCCGGTACACCGAGCCATTCTTGGTGCAGACAAATATCTAGTAGAAAATGTTGCTAACGCCGAGTTGCTTCCAGCAACTGGAGCAAAAGTTCTCGTTTTGCCGCCAAGAATTAAAGACGCTACCGAAGCGCCACTTCGCCTAATTGCCTTAACGTAGGAGACCTGAATGAAAGTCCACATTGTAATACACGAAAGTTTTGAAGCTCCTGCGGCCATCGAGGCATGGGCTCAGAAAAAGAACCACGATATCACCTATACACGTCTGTATAGCGGAGACACGATCCTGGAGCATGGTGATTTCGACTTTTTAGTCGTCATGGGTGGCCCGCAATCGCCGGCCACTACCGTCGAAGAATCTCCCCATTTTGATGCGCCAAAAGAAATAGCTTTCATTAAACAAGCAGCTGACGAGGGTAAAATTCTGCTGGGCGTATGCCTCGGAGCACAACTTATTGGCGAGGCTCTTGGTGCAAAGTTTGAACACAGCCCGAATAGGGAGATCGGCGTCTTTCCAATAACGCTTACCGACGACGGGGAGCACGACCCTCTGGTCGGCAAATTCCCAGAAAAGTTCATGGTTGGTCATTGGCACGGTGATATGCCGGGACTTACCCCTGAATCAAAAATTCTTGCCACAAGCGAGGGCTGTCCGCGGCAGATTGTCCGCTATACGCCAAAAATATATGGCTTCCAGTGTCATTTTGAGTTCACGCTTGAGGCAATCGAAGCGCTGATAGAAAATAATGCACATGAACTAATCGACTACAAAGACTTGCCTTACATCGAGACCCCCGAACAATTGAGAAGTCATGACTACGGCGAGATGAACGAGCTCCTGTTTGGTTTTCTGGATGGCTTATCTAAACCAGGGAATCAGTAAACATAACACCTATGCCCGACAAATCCGACGAAGAAATCCGAAAGAGCATCAAGAAGTACGAGGAGGAATTGCCCGACTCTGAGCGTAACCCTAATGTTCAAGAAGACGTTGAGGGTATTATTGAACGCGCTTCGCAGCCACTTCCAGCAAAGCCGGAAAAGCAGCAACATGACGGTGATTATACCGATATACAAACTCGTTTACATAATACTGAAGATACTTCGGACTCACACAATGATACGTCCCATCCAAAGAGCGCTTGAGCTGACCCCAAAAGCCCTCAATAGTGTTAGTGTGAACGCCTGAACGGACGTACTCTAGCTTGCTGTGATTTACGAACTCATGGGCGAAGTCTCGCTTTACGCGGGAGTAAATGCGGCTTTCATCTGTCTGTAAGGTTGAACCAGGCTGGATACTGGCTCGCAGGAATGGCAGAGTTACGGTGGCGTCTGCCTGCTTGGTAGCAAAGGCTTTGACTTGGCCGATGTCTTTCTTCTTTTCAACAATACCGACAACAGCCGTCTTGTTGCTAAACTTGCGTTCTTGCTTGGCCTTGCCGCCAATATAGGTTTCGTCAGCTTCAACGATGCCAGATAGCATATTGCCATTTTGTTGCATCATGAGGCGGATTTGTTTAGCCATGCGCCAAGCGGTTTTATAGGTGACACCCAAATGTCGTTCTATCTCCTTGGCACTTACGCCATTCTTGCCGACGCCGAATAGGTAGATGGCATAAAACCACTTTGTAAGCGGGGTATCAGACTTATGGAAGATCGTATTAGCCAAGGGGCTAAGCTGGTAGCCACAGTCATTACAGGCGTAGCACTTGCGGCCGCGAGCGCGGTAGTAACGGGGGTTAACCACGCCGCATTTCGGACAGGCCGGAAGATCGCCGTACTGTCTTTGGAACATATAATCCAGGCAGGTATCATCGTCAGGAAATTGTTGGTGCAGAGTGTCGATGGTGTAGCGTGGAACTTTCATACTTTAAGCTTATCGTATCTGTTCCTTGACGTCAAGGGATACTCTCGCCGTTATTCCTCTGTTATTTGCCCTGAATTAATGTCGTGAGACATTAATTGTATGAAAAAAGAACCTACAAGTACACATGCCAAGCATGCCAAACTAAGCTACAGAAATGGGGCAAGACAACTGCCGGTACACAGCGTTACCGTTGTCCGCAGTGTAGTGGCTCACAAGTCAGGAAACGACCTGACCTCAGTCGTCAGCTTTTGCTCGAACACTTCGTCGCTTGGCTACTCGGCAAGCAGTCACAGGACGAATTGCCGACGAGTGTTACCGCCCGTACGTGGCGTAACCAAACAGCTTGGTGCTGGGATATTGTACCGAAGCCTACGCCCACCGGCGAAGTACACCACGCCCTTATCCTTGACGGCATCCGTGTCGGCTCACTGGTCTGTCTCATTGCTCGGACTACCGAATATGTCATTGCCTGGCACTGGGCCGGCTGGGAATCCTCGAGTACCTGGAGCGAGCTGTTGGCTACCATACCGGCACCAGGCTTTGCCGTGTGTGACGGCCAGAAAGGTATTCTCCTGGCCATTGCCCGGTGTTGGCCTGAGACGAAGATCCAGCGTTGCACATTCCATATCTGGCTCAACGTCCGGGGTAAGCTAACGCTCAGCCCGAAAACCGAAGCCGGGCAAGACCTTCTGCGACTAACCAGGGCACTGTGGCAAGTGCATACGGAAGCGGATGCGGCTACCTGGGAACAGCAGTTCCAGGCTTGGGAGAACCAGTATAACGACTTCGTCAAGCAAAGGACGTATGTCAGAGATCCGAAGCCGAACCAACGGAGATGGTGGCATACCCATGGACGCTTACGTTCTGCCTACCGACAGCTCAAGAAACTACAGGAAGACCAGCAGCTGTTCACCTACGTTTACAACTCCACCCCACGGCTACCAAGAACGACCAACCACATGGAAGGTGGTATTAACAGCCAGCTCAGAACCAAGCTCAAGTTGCACCGAGGCATGAGCGACGAGCACCAACGAAGGCTCGTGGAGTGGTATTTATACAGCCGAACTGAGGGGCAAAAACCAACACGAAATTTCCTTTAAGCGTAGAATTGGTAATTATTCTCTTCGTTATTGCAGTGCTATGCCTTACTGGTTGGTATGTGCATGACCACCACCATAAAGACATATCAAATGAATCACAAACATCTAGTGTTCCTGCCAGCAAAAAATCAATAGCTGCAAAGCAAGCAGCACCGGTACCACAACTACCGCCTCCGCCGCCATACAATACGACCACACTAAACGGTCTTACCGCTCATGTGGTGACGATACCAGTAGCAGAAGGATCACAGCCATTCGACATTAACTCGGCAATCACGTCAATGGGGCGGTATATTGCCGAGGATACGGAAAGTAGTCATAACTATAATGACAATGAGGGTGGCAAGTTAATCTACGACGGTACCACCGTGTATAACGGGCCCTATCTTTTTCGTATGGTCTCAGCCAGAACGGACTGCATTATATTTATTTGCTTGATACCAGTACGTCACATAGCGGTGGACAATATGAAATTTATGTCGATGGCAAACTAAAACAAACATACACTGATACGAACAATGCAGTCGGTAACCTTGTAGTCTCTAATAACGGTATAGATTATGCCTACATAACGGGAACTTATGGCACAGACCTGGTGAAAGACGGCAAAGTTATTTATAGCAATACCAACATCGATGCAGATTTTAGTGCTGACCTCAGTACCTATATCGCCGCAACAGGTCTTGAAAATGACTATTACGGTGTTGTTGTCAATGGCTGGCAAGTCGCCTCTCAGATCCGCAATAACGGATCAGCGTTTGCCAGTATTGCCCTCAGCGAAAACGGCCAACACTATCTATACTACGATGGCCATACCCTGTTCGAAGACGGGAAAGCCGTTGCGAACGGCGGGGCATTCAACAGCGCCATTGCGGTTTCTGACTCAGGCAGTTTCGCTCTCGATTCCCCAACTCTAAATACGCTCAATATAAACGGGGCAGACGAAACAGTAACCGGGCAAGCTTCACCGGCGTGTAATGCCGACTGTTCAGAGCTGCCACTGTTGGCAATAGATGATTCCGGAGAGCATTATGCGACCGGCTATCAATCAGGCACGCAATGGAATGTCGATGGCCAAGAGGTTACTATTCCAGGCAATATCGAAAGCGTTGAGTTTGACGGCGAAACGTTGTACGTATACGTATGGGAAGACTAAACCAACTGAGTGCTTTCGCATCAGTCGAATTTTCGACTTCTATTCATTGCAAATCAGATCTAAGCTGATTATGCTTAATTCAAGAAGCATTTTACAAAGCATGTATTGATGGGAATGACGTAGTTGTCGGCACTCGCAATTTAATGACGTATCGACCTAGCAAGCTTAAAAACTGGTTTTCGAGCATCGGTAACGAACTGTATCGCATAACAGGTGGGATTCAGGTTGAGGACACACAATGCGGCTTTAAGATGTTCCGAGCAAAAGCAGCACAGCTTTGCTTTTCTAACTCACTCACCTTACGCATCACTCCCACTTTCTTGAGTCCTGGGGCATACTAAAAGCAGTCAACCTTTCATCAAGGATGTTGCTATGCCAAAACAAAAACAATCCAAGCCCGTCAACGTACCAATGCTTGACCTGTATTCTGACTATCTCATCAGCTCATTCGGATTGACCACGGCAACTGGTATGTCGGCCGCCCTGGACGGGTCAGTCGGCCATGACGACGTCACCCGTTTCCTGTCTGCCCGGGAATATACCAACAAAGACCTCTGGAAACTGGTTAAGCCAACGATCCGGCAGATTGAAACTGACGACGGCATACTGGCTTTGGATGACACCATTGAAGAGAAGGCCTACACCGACGAAAACGACATCATTGCCTGGCACTATGACCACGTCTTCAACCGGAATGTGAAGGGCGTCAATATTCTCAATATGCTCTACCATAACGACCAGGCAACGGTACCCTTGGGGTTTTGCCTGGTCAAGAAAGACGTACCTTTCACTGACCCGAAGACCGGCAAACAAAAACGCAAGTCCTCGGCCACCAAGAACGAACAGGCCCGTGAGCTCATCGGGGCAGCCATCCAAAACCAGGTGAAGTTTCGCTACTGCCTTGCTGACAGTTGGTTTTCCTCACAGGAAAACATGGAGTTCATCGTTGGCAAGGGCAAACACTTCATCTTTGCCCTCAAGAGTAATCGTACGTTTGCAAAAAGTAAGGAGGATAAACTACGAGGAGTATTCCACGCAGTCGAATCGCTGGCCTGGGAAGAAAACACTACCAAGACAGGGTACCTCAAAGGCATGAATATGACGGTGCGTATCACCCGTCAAATCTTCACAAACGGAGATGACAGTCAGGGTGTTTTGTATCTCGCTACCAGTGATCTGACGCTAGGACATACCGACATAACCACGATCTACCAAAAACGGTGGAAAGTGGAAGAGTACCACAAGTCCGTAAAGTCCAACCTCGGGCTGGCCAAGTCACCGACCAAACGAGTGAAGACACAAAGTAACCACTTCTTTGCGGCAACCCATGCCTACCATAAGCTGGAACGACTGGCGAAAGCGAGCAATCTGAACCACTTTGCCTTAAAGGCAAAGCTATACCTCAAAGCTCAGCAAGCCAGTTTGGCTGAACTTCAGGTACTCAAAGAAGCTGGAGGTTTTGCGTAAGGTGAGTTTTCTAAGATGACTATAGTTGGCTGGGGATTCGATGTAGAGATCTTAGCTATAGCTCAAACAAACGGGTTGAGCATAAAGGCATGTCGAATTAATGACTGGGAGGATAAGCCTTACAGTACCTATACCGACGGTATGTTTATGATTACAATTCGTATGATCAAAGATTTCGTACATATTCGTGCCAATAAATTCAGAGGAAAGTATAGCTAATAGTTTTATAACAGGGGTGATTAAGTTGTCATCATATAAATTTAATGCTATAATAACTCTATGTATCGGTTATCTGAAATTAACGCGCTCGTTGATCAAGCTCGTACCGGCGACGTGCCTCCAGTGGGCAACCTAGAGGCAGCAAAAGAGATATTTGGTTTTGCATTTGGCATCTACTTCGATACTGACGGCAGATTAGAACATCCTGGGCCGGTTAACGAAGCACTTGCAGATTTTATTGTTAATGATGAGGTTCTTCGAAGTAAAAATATGACACTACAAGAAGAACTGGCCATTGCCGTGGAAGCAAGAGAGCCCAGGTTGTCACTTCAAATAGATTCCCTTAAAACCGTAAAAGCACCATTCAAAACCTATAACACCTACGAACTGCTAAAGGCTGCACGCCCGGGATTAGTTGAGCGCAATGTCGGCTCTTAGCTGTCGTAGCTTTCAGACACCATATGCCCCGAGCTAGGGCCCAAGTCAGAAAAGCTAACTATGCTATTGCAACTCCCGATATGAGCGACATAGGGGATTTTGACCTCCATTCATCGCAACCATGGATTCGAAGTCCTGAAGCGTGGATCGAGCGTGAGCGTAAATTTATTTGGCTGAATGCAGTATTAAATCTTATATAGGCCTTTTATTTGTCGGTGCTTTTCCCGGCCTTTTGGCTAAATATGCATCGAGCGCATCCCGTACCATAGCACTCATACTACCCTTTTCGCCTTGCAGTTGCTGTTCGATAGATAGCTTCTTTAGTGATTCGACTTGATCAACATAAATATCAAAGGCTTGGCGCGTTTTGATAGGCCGTTTCGGTTCAGGTGTGTGTCTTGGTGATGATTGGCGAGGAAACTTAGGTGTTGCCACGGTTGGAGCTATTGTTTTTGGTTTCGGTACGGTGATATTTGGTGCTAATGCGGGTTGTTTCTAAATGGTTGGGAAATTATCCAGTGACGACTTTAAATCGTGTTGCTTAGCTTTCGGATCAAAGTCACTGGTTCTAGGCTGCTTCATTGTTTTGATTTATTAACCAATCAACGAACAAGCCATAGGCAATAGCTCCTGGGTGATTCGGTTCCAGGATACCAATGGGTATTCGCTCGTCATACGAACGTGAGAAGGCGGTGGAATGGGGTATCTTCACGTTCAGGACATTATCTCTCCAGATTTTATGGGCATTATCTACCACAGCTGGGGAATGGGTAGTGGTAGAACGGTACATGGTAAAGAGGATCCGTAGTTCCTGGTGAGTAAGAGAAAACTTGCTCCACATGATTTTCTGTACATGGGTGATAAGGTCAGCCACACAGTCTACAGCCATTCGTTCAGCAGAAGCCGGGATAACGATTAGATCGGCAGCAGCTAAGCCGTTAAATGCCAGCATGGCCTTGCCTTAACAAAGCCATTGTAAGTGCGCCGTCATGGCATTTGAGCGCTTGGATTTGTAACCACAATAACTTATTTAATGTAATCGTGTAGTTTCTTGGCGTCTCGATGTTTACGAAGCTTCGCTAGCGCCTTAGCTTCGATTTGTCGAATTCGTTCCCTGGTAACCGAAAATTCTTGCCCAACCTCTTCCAGAGTGTGACTCTTGCCGTCTTCAAGGCCAAAACGTAACTTCAGGATTTTCTGTTCTCGCTCAGTAAGTGCTGACAGCATATCCCGTACTTGTTCCTTCAGTAATTGTCCGGTAGCTGATTCTTCTGGCGATACCGTGTCTTCATCCTCTATGAAATCTGCTAAGACCGAGTCTTCTTCGTCATCGCGAATCGATGCATCGAGTGAACTTATATCCTGTTTTATTTTCATGATGTGTTCCACCTTATCAACATCGATTTCCATTGCTTTCGCAATTTCTTCATTACTCGGTTCACGGTTTAACTCCTGGGTGAGTCTACGTTGAGTCCGCAGTAATTTATTGATAGTTTCAACCATATGAACAGGAATACGAATAGTTCGTGCTTGATCAGCAATGGCCCGTGTTATAGCTTGGCGAATCCACCAGGTTGCATAGGTACTGAACTTAAAACCTTTATCAGGATCGAACTTCTCTACTGCTCTCAGTAAACCAGTGTTACCTTCTTGAATGAGATCAAGTAAGTCCAGCCCTCGACCAACGTATCGCTTTGCTATCGAAACAACCAAACGCATATTGGCTTCTGCCATTTGGTCTTTCGCTTCTTTATCGCCTGCCACTACTCGCTGTGCCAGGGCGAGCTCTTCTTCGGCATTGAGAAGCGGTATTTTACCGATTTCCCGTAAGTATAATCGTACTGAGTCATCGGCAACATCATCCTCCAAATAGACAGCCGCATCATTTACCAGATCTTCATCAGTTTCTTCTTCCTCCGCCCATTCATCGGTAAAATGTTCCGGATCTGGTCCAGTAGTAGTAATTTCAATATTAAGATCTGCTAATTCCGTGTACAAGGCATCCAGTACTTCTGTATTTTCAACAATCTCCGGAATCAATGCCGAAATATCGCGCTGTTCAATATGTCCGTCTTTTTTGGCTCGCTCGAGAAGAACCTGACGTTGCTGTTCGGCAGTCAGTGTTTCTTCTGCGGGTTTCGGTTTATTATCTTTTGCTTTCGCCACGTGATGCTCCTTTCACTTGGTTTAATAATTGGTCATAGGTTTTTGCTTGACTAAGTAACGCCCGACTGGTCACTTCGTCAGCCGTCGCTAGCTCAATCGCTAAGTTGTCTTTTTTGGTTTTTACAAAATTTGCTATCAATCGTGCCTGCAATCGAGCAGCTTCATAGTGAAGTTCATTCAGCTCGAGGCCCTGATACAGTTCCTCATAGAGTAATGATTCTATTTTAACATAATCCGACAAACTTTGCAGCTCTTCGGTAGTGGCCTTTCGTTCACGCGGAATATACTTAATTAAATCTTTGGCTTGTTCAAGTTTGCCGTGAAATTCAGGGTTAGCAATCAGGAAATTTAAGAGAACCTGAGACTTTAAGGAATAAAACATTTCAGATGAAATAATATCCAAAAATTCGCGTAAGGTCGGGCGCATTAACATTAGACTCAAAAACTTATCTTGAGCTTTACTGTTTTCCAGATTTAATGGATCAATTGGTGTCGGCGTCACTTTGATACTGCGCTGCCGCTGAGATGGTGGTTGTTTAGTCTTGGAGAATTTTTGTCGTATCGCATCTTGGCTCACGTGCATTATATCAGCCAACACCTGTAGATAATGGTCTCTTTCTACGGCATCGCTTAGACCGCCAACTATTGGCAGTAATACATCACTAAACTCCCTCTTGCCCACCGCTGAAGAAATATCAAGTAAAGAGGTATAACGTTCAATCAGCCAATCAAGTGCGTATTGCCGCTTATCGATAGCTTGGCTCCATAAATTCGGATCTTGTTTAATTAAGTCGTCCGGATCTTTACCGGATGGAAGGGTCACGATGTTCAGCGTAATTTTAACCCGACTGGCGATCGGTATGGCCCGTTCAGTAGCTGCGATCCCAGCTTTATCAGCATCAAAGGCAAGCCGAATATCACCCGTAAACCGGCTTAGCGCTTTCACATGCTGCTCCGTAAGCGCCGTACCTGCTGTAGCAACGGTCTGCTGAACACCTGCCTGATAGCTGCTTATCACATCTAAATTTCCCTCAACGAGGACCGCAAAGCCAGACTTGCGAATTGCAGTCTTTGCCAGATGCAGACCGAAAACATGTCGGCTTTTATCATATAGAACGGTTTGCGGCGTGTTGATATATTTTGGAGAATCTTTCTCATCGCTGAGTAAGCGGGCCGTAAAACCAATCACTTTCCCCTGACTATCTTGCAACGGAATCATGAGACGCCCTCTAAACATGTCCTGTGAGCCACCACGGTACGACCGAGCCGTGAGGCCAGCCAACTTTATATCAGGCTCTGTATATCCTTTACTTTTTAAATAATCGAGTAAGGCATGCCCAGTATTTGGTGCATAGCCTAACCGCCATGCGAGAGCCGTATCTTTGCTAAATTTGCGGGCTCCAAGCACGTAATCAAGCGTCTGTTTATTATGGCTAAACTGAACTTGATAAAAACGTGTCGCAGCTTCAAGGATGGCATAGAGAGTCTCTTTGTTTGGGCCTCCACGATTCTGGCTGCCACGGTACTGCTCTATGTCGATGCCAGCTTTACGAGCTAACAGCTCCAATGCACCCTTAAAATCCAACCCTTCGACTTCCATAATAAAGCTGAACATATTGCCGCCCTTGCCCGAAGAAAAATCATGCCAAATTTGCTTCTCTGGACTGACCATAAAGCTGGGCGATTTTTCACTGCTAAACGGACTAAGGCCACGCCAGTTACGACCAGCGCGTTTCAACTGTACGTATTCACCAATAACGTCTTCGATGCTTAAACGGCTCTTGACCTCCTCGACAGCATCCATGACCCCTATTGTACGCTATAGCGTATTTCGGTCTTTTGGAAAAAGCATATAATCTTCAAGCGGATAGAAAATGACGCTCGACATCGTAGTTTGGATTTTCTAAGTATATTAAAAGTTTACTAGTTCTTCGTGGAGTACTTTGGCGTTAAAGCGTAAACATCCCCCGCTTTACTCAGACAAAGTACCAGCAATACTTGGCTTCGGAAGTGCTAAGACTCTAGCGGTGACGGAAGTAGCTGCGTCGTCTGCAGAATGCCGTACTGTAATTTGTTCGGCTACGGCAGTATCTACCTGTCGGATTTGAATTTGTTGAATGTGGTGCCGGGTCATATTTTTACTTTCAGTTTATTTATTTTCAGTTTATCTAAATCGAAAACCATTTGATTGAACAATAATTATAATACATCATATTATTAATTAAGTCAAGTTTAGGATCTCATTTGTCGATCAGCAATTCAAATACCGTAGCCCCTGCACAGCTCTTATGGTTAAATAGTATCTATGCAGCCTCAAGGTCCGAATCAGTCGGCACCACCAGATTCTTCCCATCAGCAACCTATGGTGCCTAGTAGTATGTCGCAAACTCCTAAGAATCTTACGGTGCCCGATTTTACCCATCCTAGCGCCGCTCCACCAACGCCTCAAAATCAAGATTATCGATTTATTTTTGAATCAACTCAGCAACCTAAGCGTCCTGCTCTATCCGGGTTTTCTGGACCAATGTTTAAAGTGATACTCGGCTTAGTAGGTCTGTTTTTAGTTTTGATTTTTTTTGTGGTGATCAAAGGCTTGTTTAGTTCAGCTGGCGCTAACTCAGTCTCTGTTCTTACAGTTATTGAAGATCAACAAGCTATGTATCATATCGCCAATGAGGCCGCTAACCAACAGGGGCTACTCTCTCAGACTTTAAATTCTGCGATCACCACCGAAGTCACCCTATCGTCAGCCCAGTCTCAATTAGAGACATATTACAATAAAGTCGGCTTAGCGAAATATAATCCTACAGCATTGACTTCAAAAATTCGTAAATCAACCGACACTCAACTTAGCAACGCGGCTGGCAGTGGTTTGTATGATCAAACTTATATCACAATTATGCAAGGTTGGTTTGGGACATATCAGGCTGACTTAAAAGCCGCATACAATCAAACATCAGATAAGACAGGGCGAACAATCCTCAAAGCAGATTATTCAGGCGCCGCCCTATTACTACAGCAACTAAACAGTCCTTCTGGTTAAACTGAAGGGTCACTGAGTTTCACCTGTCACTAGATCGTAACTGAGCCGAATGAGTTCCTGTATCTCTTGCCAAGATAGTTGTCCGGACAATAGTATCGTATTCCAATGCTTTTTGTTGAGATGATATCCTGGTAAGACTTCTTCATACTTATCACGCAATAAGAGACTAAGCTGTGGATCGCATTTAAGGCTCAAGCGAATTGGCGGTTTACTTTCTGGGATTAATGCAAACATCTTGTCGCCGACTTTGTAGACAGCTACACCTTCACCAAATGGGTAATCCAACCAGGCGTTTGGCATACTTAATAAATACTGCTCCACTTGCTTATGATCCATCACACATTCATGCTAACAAATTCGGTTACTTTTAGGGAGTTATTTTGCCGACCCACTGTCCTATACAACCTATTCGTCATTACTTTCGTAATACTGAAGGTAACGATACAGCATTGCCAGTACCGTGGTTGACAGTACTATGATAAACATCGCATAACCAGGCACTAAGTAGGCGACGTAAGGAATATAAAGAAATGGCACAGCGAGAACAGTAAAAGCTACACTTATTCCAATAACGGCCCAAACTAATGATTTATGTTTTTCAGCCAAACGTTTAGACTCTTCAAGTGCGGCAAGTGGATGGGCGCCAAATTCTATAACCGGAAACTGGTATAAGCTAAACCAGCCAATTGACCAGACGACTGGCACAATCAGTAAAAATAATGATCCAACAAAAATTAACAAAAATGCAATTATCGAAATAAGAAGAAAATAAACTTCTTCATATCAAAACGCAAAACTTGACCAAGAGAAAACTGTTGGTGATCTGCCAGACTTAACGCATAGGTAGGAATTGCTAAAAGTACGAGTACCTGGAATAGATCCTCGTACACGCTGTAACTCAATGACCCAGCTATTCTATGTGATTGGAAGACTTTGCCAATAATGCTGACAACCAGGTAGCCAATAACAAAAAAGAGTGCTGGGGTACGATTCTGCCAAAGTCTATCAAAACTCGTTAAGTACGCCTCCCAAGCCCCAGGCCACTCTTTCTGGACGCGATTTTTAGCTTTCTTCTTTGACCGCTTTGGTTTACTTTTTTGACGCTGTTCGGCCACTGCACTTTACTCCCGTTTGTCCACCCCTTTACGTTAACCATACCATAGCTTGGTAGGTGTTACTAGCAGCCAAACTGTTCCGTAAAGAACTGGTTTACGTATGCTAAATAGTACTAGGACATTTTAACTAAGCATACGCCATAGAAGTACATCGATACCCGACCAAAACTAATTCAAAGAATTTAGGGAATTCTTAAACCATTCTAGGTAAAACTGTAGTTCCGCGATAGATGCCAGAATATCATCATTAGCTCGATGAACTTCTTGTTTTTCATAGAGCACATTATACTTACCCTGCATCAGAACTTTAAAACTACTAACGTCCAACATACGATAGTGTAATTTGGCGTCAAGTTCAGGCCACCATTGCCGAATGAATAACCGATCGTTATGGATACTATTGCCTGCAAGTATGGCCGGTTGTTCACCAAACTGGCCATTTACTAACTCGATTAACTCATGCTCAACTTGGTCGCTCGATTTCGCTTGGTCTAACTTGTTAATAAAATTATCTCGATTTGCAGGATAGTCATTCCACCAAGTGTTTTTTTGCATTAACTCAATTACCAGCTCTTTGGGCTGTCCAACCAATGATTCATAACTGGCTAATTTCAGAAAATCAAAATCAGTTATTTGAGCAGAAACTTCCAGTATGACGTCTTGTACTGGATCTAGACCAGTCATCTCCAGATCTATCCATAACAATTTTGTTGGTATGTCTGTTTTTGGGGGTGTAGTACTCATCGCAGCAAATTATACCGACAGAACTGTAAAAACAGAAACTATTTACTACTTCAATCTATCGAAATTATTTTTTACTCTTTCTCACGAGCCACACTGAGCGCATCGCTATACCATTTTAATTGGTCAAGAGTTCGGTGTATCGCTGCCGTTGAACCGGAGGGACTCTCTTTGTCGGAACCATCAATTAAGGTACCCTGTTCATTTATTTTATCCTTAACCGCACCCTGGAAATAGGTGGCTGCGGGTACGGTGATGGATAACAACCCGGGAATTATGGCTCGCAATTGTCCAATTGCCTGAGCGCCTCCAGTGGAACCGTGTCCGACGAGCGCAACTGGCTTTTTATCAAACTGATAATCTATATAATCTAGAGCGTTCTTAAGTACGCCAGAGGTAGACCTGTTATACTCCGGTGTTACTAATATAAAAGCATCAGCCTTACTGAGCGTATCTATCCATCGTTTGGCAACAGGATTCGGTTTTCGTTCGGGGTTATATTGTGGCGAGATAGGCTCATCGAGGAATGGTAATACGTAGTCTGCTAAATCGACAAGTTCGACATCGGTATCAGAAAGCTGCTTTGCTTCATTGACGACCCACTTCGCTAATCGATCCGTAACCCTGCCTGGACGCGTTGAACCAATAATTACTTGCACTTTCATCGCCTACCTCCTTCGATATTACGTTTTCGACTCTACTCGCAACAAACAAGCGCCAGTAGTATGTCAAAAAGAGATCATTAATTTTATGATATACTTTGTATAGTATAGCCATTGGTTAGTATAAATCTCATGACTATACTTTGTAAAGTTATGATTAAACAACCTCCGGTAAAACCATTAGAACCACGCTTGGGTTGTATTGCCGGCGCCATGGAAATAATTGGTAATAAGTGGACAGCTTTGATATTGCGTGATCTATATAGCGGCAGTAAAAGATTTTGCGAGTTAGAAAAATCTGTTGGCCACATTAACCCGCGTACCTTGAGTCAGAGACTTGATGATCTTGTTGAGCATGGCATAATTACCAAGCAGTCATTTCCAGAGGTTCCACCGCGCACCGAATATACGCTTACTAAAAAAGGTCAGGATCTGCACCCTATCTTAAAATCAATGGCCGACTGGGGAATCAAATATTGCGCCTCAGACTGAGTAATTGCTACTACTGCTCAGTCTCTGCCTTTTCAAAATCAAGTGACGCTGAATTAATACAGTAGTGTTGTCCATTTGGTGAACTGGGATCATCGAAAAGATGTCCCAAGTGGCTCCCGCAGGTCGCACATAACACTTCAGTGCGATGCATACCTAACGAATCATCGGGCACTAGCTGTAATGCATTGTTGTTTGCGGCGTCAGAGAAACTTGGCCAGCCAATAAGTCCCGGTGTGGTCGAGTCATACTTAGCGTCACTCATGAACAACAACGAGTGACAGACCGGGCAACGATACACACCTTTCTCTTCGTTGTACAGCAACGTTCCGGTGCCCGGAGCCTCAGTGGCATGTTCACGCAGCACACGGTACTGTTCCGGGGTTAACTTCTTCTTCAATTCCGTCTCATCAACTTCCATTATTTTATATCTCCTTATCCTCTACACGTCGTCATCTAGTATTTTATCAATTTCTTTTTTATTTTCATCGCTTGCAACAACTGGCTTATCTAGCTTATCCAGTTTCAGCATTTTCACAATAATATAAATAGTCGCTACAACAAACAAAAAATCTAATAATGCATATACAAAAGCCCCCCATGGGAAAGGCGCTGATCGTCCATTATAACTGATCGTAAAGTGACGAGACGTAAGAGAAGCACCAAGAAAAAGCTGAAATAAAGGATTAATGAAGCTCGCGACGAGTTGCTTGACTAACGATTGTACTTGGGTACCAATTACAAAACCGATCGCTAAGCCAACTATCGCATGTTCCCGAATAAAATCGATGAATCCGTTGACCGGATTATAGTCTGAATTGACGATTATCGAAACCGAGGGTTTACGCAAACTTTGAGACAAATGTTTATGCTGCGCCTGAGGTTTTTCTGTTATTGATGCATCCGCTTCATTAATTTGGGTAGTTGCTTCATCCATTACGCTCATAGTTTAGCCAATCACTAGGCAATAGATCAACTCTTAGCTACAACTACCATATGAGCTCTATGCAGAAGCTACATTTTGTCTGGTGCCTGGATACTCAGCAGCGCAAGCCCGGAGGCAAGTGTGTCAGCATATCGAACGACTAGAGATCGACGAAGAAGTTGGCGGGGGTGACCATTCACTTTGTTATGTTCATAAAATCGATTGAAAGTTTGCGCTAATTCATATAAATAATTGGCAACATGATGGGGCATGTACTCATTAAGCGCCAGCGCGACTACCTCCGGATATTGCGCAATTTTGCGAACCAGGGACCGTTCGTCATCGTCATACGAAGTGTCCTTGTCTTTCAATTCACGCATCATAGCTTCAGGCGATTTCAAAGTAGCAACGTTGTCCCCCGCCTTTCGAAGAATACTTCTGGCTCGGGCATGAGCATATTGCAAATATGGCCCACTATTGCCGTCAAGGCTCACTGATTCATTGGGATCATAAATCACATCGCCGCCTAAGCGACTTTTCAAGAACGCATATTTTACCGCGCCAAGTACGGCCTGTTCATCATCTCGTCCATTAATCGACTTGTTTGCGGCATACGCCAGATCAAGTACATCCACAGCCCTGACAATGTTGCCTTTCCGAGAACTCATTTTCGTGCCACCAGTTAATTTTACCCGACCGTGCGTCAGGTGCGTGGTTGCTCGGGCTAAAGTGGGCGCAAATTGTTCTATGCTCTTAATGACCACTGCCATGTATTCGGCCTGAGCATTATCGGTTAAGATAATCGATAAATCAAAATGATAATCATCCCATTTTTTAATACTTAGGCCGACATCTTTCGCCTCATACGTCGGTAGGCCTTGGGAATTAATGAACACTCTTGTATGGAGTCCATATTTTTCACCCCGAAACACCACCGCACCATCACTTTCTTCATACACTCCTTTTTTTAATTCATCTCGAACTACCTTTAAGCCAATAGGCATTGTCACGCTTTCGGGGTAATACTTTTCAAAATGACTACCTATTCGAGCATAGAATTGGTCAAAATAATCATAACTCCATTGTCGACATGTCCAATAAATTTGCGCAAACGCCGAGTCGTGATCGTTTTGATCATGGAGGGCGTAGATACGTTTGTTGAGTTCAACAATAGTCTGTTTCGCTTGTTCATTATCTTCATAGGCACTATTCCCTTCGACATAACGAGCTGACATCCAATCGGCTCGGGCATCTGTCGGTACTTCGCTTAATTCAGCCGGTTGTTCGCCGCCCAGCTCGCGAAGGATTGCCCACATTGTCTTGGCAACATGCAGTCCGACATCGCCGCCAAAATTTACTCTATGAACTGTCGCTCCAGCCCCCTCCAATAAGTTGGCTATCGCGTCCCCTACAACACTAGTATATAAATGCCCGGCATGTAAGACTTTAAATGAGCTCGGATCAGAGTATTCTGCGACGACAACTTTGCCAATGAGCGGTTGCTCTGGTTTCGCAAACAACGCCTCCGCTAACGCAACATCTGATAGGGTTATATTTATAAAACCGGGTCCGGCAATAGCAATTGAATGCACGCTATCCGGTTTCATTTCAGCCATTCGTTGCACTAGCCGCTCTGCCACTTGTCGAGGATTTTGCGCTACCTTTTTAGCGAGTTGTAAAGCAACATTTGTCGCATAATCGCCAAATTGCTCATCCGGACGTGTCAGCTCTACTTTGGCATCAAACTTGAACTCGTCTTTTACTATTCCTTCAATAAAGGATTCCAACTCGTGTTTCATACCAGTCAGTATATCAGAGGTCTAGGGGTAGTAACGGCGATTCGCGTGCCGTAGTAGCTGTATAGAGTACCAAACCAGCACGTACATGCTAATTAATAGAATGAAAAATGGCAGGATAGTTAAAAACATATTCGGGTATGATGCGGGATGCAGTAAACGAACCGAAATATCAAATAGTAAACCACCGGGATTAGTTAAGATATCCCAGCTATTCCACCGTAAATCACGGCCTAAGTATATGGCAAAGCTGCATATAAGTAGCGTCAGGCATATTAGCCACCATGTTGTTGAAGCAACAAAGCGCTTATTTAATTCTAGATGTATCAGATATAGACTGCTATATCCGAGTAATACACCAATATAGATGAACGATGTAAACATCAAGGCATCGTACAACAGATAGTGTTGAACGTCCTGTAGATGAATAAAATCACTAATCATATAGAAGCTATTCGGCAAGAAAACTAACCATAGCATGCTCATTCCCATCGCTTCCCAGCTGGACCATAGTTTTCGCTGTAAAACGACGGCTAAACGATATGCAAAAATGAGAGGCAACCAAGCCAAAAACAAATTCCAAATCAGATAATCATAGTAGAGGCTTCGATCAAGCCAAGCCCCGTACGCAAAAAAACCAACGCTTACTAGCGTCGTCAGACTCAATGCTGTAATGAAATGTGCTCGGTATGAGCGTATCGTTCCCATCGCACGCTATATTATAGCAAGCGACCACTGTTCCCGTGTCACACGGCGTTTGTACCAATAAAGAATAGTACTACTCATCCAGTAACTTTTTGAATTTTTCTACGAGATCGACGGGGGTAGGATTGATACCGTTGAGGAGTGCAACATAGAGACTGACAAATCCTCCGAAATTAAACGTCCACATAAGTTGCTGCAATACAGTATCACCAATCGGCGCAACAACTTGTGGCGCGGGCCGCTGCCCTGAAAGCAGTCTTTCCGTCACAACAAAACGTTTTTGAACGCGTGGATGCTCGAGATTAGATCTTATTTCAACGACTGCATAGGGTTTTTGCACTGGCTGGTCTGACCAGCCAATAAATTCGTTATGATTAAATTCAGGGTATTGGTTTGTCCAGGCAACATTCTTGGCATTCTCATTAAACGAAATTTTCCACATATTGGCTGCTGGAAAAAGCTTCGGTCCGCTGTAGACGACAATTGATTTTCCAATAAGTTCAAGCGCCAGCTGTTTGGCCGGATTATCTTTTGTAGGAACGGTAGCCAACCATGAACCAATTTGTTCCTTCAGCCAATCGCCAGTCGCTTTCACTTCTTCCATATGATTGCCGGGAACCAAGTGTTGTGGTTCAAGTAGCTGAATAAACGCCACTAGGAAATAAAATGAAGACATTCGGGGTTGTATACCACCGGGAATAAGAAACAAAGGGTAGCTCTTTTCCCTGGCGATTTCCGCTAACTTGCCGCCAGCGGTAATGACCGCAATCTGCGCACCTCTCTTTTCGGCATCTTGCAGCGCGGACAACGTTTCCTCGGTATTTCCAGAATAGCTGGATGAGATAAAGAGCGTCTGGTGGTTCACATAATCTGGCAAAGTGTAGTTACTCACCAGCTCAAAGGGTACAGCCAGACCAGGCCAAGATCGTAAAATAAGTGACGGCCAGGCAGACCCGCCCATACCACCGACCACAATGTTTGCAATACCTTCAAGCGGTCCGACATTCACATCATAAACGTGCTGTAACTGTTGCCATTGTTTCTCGACAACGCCCAAGGCGTCCTGGGGATCGCGTTCATGAATAAGTTTCAAATCATCCAACAAAATAGAACCTCCAAAATGCTAGTGCTCGTTTTATAACTTTGATATTATACCTATTGTAAATTGAAAACAGTTAATTGAACATGGCGAAAGATCACCGCTGCAAGGGGGAATATGTTTGGGCACCAGGACGATCAGTCTAATCAGCAACCATCATCGATGGACAATGGCTCAGGCGTCGGGCCCGGTCCGGCACCGACCGTTCCGCCTCCGTTAACACCGCCGACAGGACCTTCGAGCAGTTCGACCGATACCGGCTGGCAACATCCCGGTAGTCCCTTGGAAAGCGAACCTCCCACTCCCGCAACAGTGAGCCCCACGCAAATGCCCAACCCACAACCCACCAATAACAACCCACCAGCAGTCGACAACGAAGCTGGCGCTCAAGATATTCCAGAAGATATTGCCCCAGGGCCAGTTCCCCTCAGTCATGATATGGCCAACGACTTGCTCGATATAAAACAACAAGCGTTATCACAGTTATCGCCACTTGTCGGTCATCTAGAACAATCTCCAGAAGAAAAATTTAGAACCACAATGATGATGATTCAGGCCAGCGATGACCAAAGCCTGATCAGAACGGCGTTTGAAGCCGCCCAGGCAATTACTGATGAACGGGTACGAGCCCAGGCGTTGCTCGATGTCGTTAACGAAATCAACTACTTTACCCAAAACCAACCGAACGGATAAAAGTTCTCAGTCGTCTTCCACGGTCATGGTCGGCTCTTATTATTTATTTTATTCCAGCGCGTTATTCGGACCATTACATTAGACGTAACTACCGAAGTCTTTTGTGTTTTGGCAGGACGCTTTTTTTCGAGCGTCGCCAAAACTTCACGAATAAGGCAACAATATGAGACAGACTATCAAAGCGGCAGGCAGGATATCAAAACCAGTATTGCTCAAGGTAGTTATGTTTCCGGCACAGGCAGTGCTTCATGCTACCGTCAATCCGGTAGTAGAACCACCCTTCGTTGCAAATTATAAGGGTACCTAAAGAGAGCCATCAGGCATAACATATTTTATTTTCTTGCACACTAGAGTATTATGCTAATGATAACATAAAACGAAGAGTTTAAAATTTTAAAATAGATATGAGGTAGAAAAAATGATACTGGTAACAAACTTTGCATTGTTTGATCTGGGAGCTCCAGAATTAATTATAATCTTGGCTATATTGCTCTTATTGTTCGGTGGTAAAAAATTACCCGAGCTGTCACGCAGCTTGGGAGAATCTATGCGCGAACTTAGAAAAGGCATAAATAGCGACGTTAACCAAACACAAACACAAACAAAAAATGAAACAGAAAAACCTCAACAGGAGAGCAGTACAACGCCGTAGTACGCCTGACCCAATCAGACGTCCGTTTATAGAGCATGCTTATGAGTTGCGTAAGCGGCTCTACTATATTGCGATTGCTGTATTTATTTGGGGCGCCGCCGCCTATTCTGTCCAGGAGCATATCGTCAGTTATTTACTCCGACCATCTCGAGGGGAACACTTCATCTATACTACCCCGGGCGGGGGCATCGATTTTCTTTTTCGCATATGTATCTATAGCGGACTTGTATTCAGCTTACCAGTCATCATATATAACGTTTTAAAGTTTATAGAACCGCTTATATCAAGTTCGTCTCAGCGATTTATTATTTGGGGTTCGATAATTTCAGGAGTGCTCGCCGTAGGAGGCATGGCGTTTGGCTACTATATCGGACTGCCTGCCGCGCTTCACTTTTTATCGCATCAATTTACGACCGTCCAGATTCGTCCGCTTGTCACCATACAATCATATCTGCAATTTGTAATTGTCTATATGGTTGGCTCGTCACTCCTTTTTCAGCTGCCACTCATTTTGGTACTTATCAATAGAATCAAACCACTAAAGCCACGCCGTTTATTGCATTATGAGCGTTGGGTAATTCTTTTCGCTTTTATTATATCTGGCCTAATGAACCCGACGCCGAATCTTATCAGTCAATTTTTGATTGCCGGTCCCTTTATACTGATGTATCAAGTCGGCATTTTGTTAATCTGGCTTATAAATCATCAAAGTAAAGTAGAACAACTCTACCAGCAAGATCTCGCGATTCAAGCCAGTCGGTCGGTTCGTCTCACGAAACTAAAAAGTATAGATTTTGCGCCAGTGCCAGAACCAAAATCGGTTCTACCAACTGCTGTCTCGAATGCACCTGTCAAAAAGAGTCAGGTCCGATCCCCCAACCCGAATGTCCGTCCGGCGTATTACACAAACTATGTAAACCACCGGCCAGCTTTTCAGGACATCCGCCCCGTCCGTCGAACTCCGTCAATCACTCCTATTGACAGATTACCAGATAGCCCCGTATAATCCGGCTTGTACTCAACTAAAAACAAAAATGACAAAACAAATAGAATCTATCCTTCATAAGGAGATGAGTCGTAAAGAATTCCTGGCAACACTGGGTTTCGGTGTAGCTTCAATTTTTGGTTTCTCGACGATCATTCATCTTTTAACTGGTAAATCGTTATCCACGGAACTACGTCGTCATGAATTAGGCTACGGCGAAAGTCCATACGGCGGCGGACGAGAATAAAAAAACAGCCATCACAGAATTCAAAGAGAATTTGAGAGGCTGTTTTCTTGTTCGTTTTAGGCTGTTTGACATGCACAACACAATTCGAGACCTATGCTTTTACATAATAAGCGTCGGTCTCGAATAGATGCTGATGGCTTACATCATTCCGCCCATACCACCCATGCCCGCGGCGGACGGGTCAGCTTTTTCTTCTTTCGGTACATCGACCACCAGTGCACCCATAGTCATTGCTGTCCCGGCAATTGATGCAGCGTTTTGAACTGCTTCTTTGGCGACGCGAGTTGGGTCAACAATACCTGCCGATTTCATATCAACAAGCTTAAGGGCACTGTTAACATCGACACCTTGGCCGTCTTTGCTTGCTTTTAAGACTTGCGGCAACCATTCGTCAGCATTCAAACCAGCATTCGCGAGCAGAATTCTAAATGGCTGCTCCAATGCGCGCATTAATATTCTGGCTCCAGCAGCTTGAGAATCGTCATCGTCGTTTACTACGGTTGGGACTATTTTGCTTGCGTTAACTAATGTGACTCCCCCACCGGGTACGATACCTTCAGCTAGGGCGGCCTTGACTGCAGCAACAGCGTCGTCAACTCGGAATTTCTTTTCTTCTATCTCCGTTTCAGTGGCGCCACCGACCTTGATGACAGCAACTTTACCGGAGAGCGCAGCACGCCTTTTTTCAAGATTTTCCTTGTCATATTCGCTAGTCGCCGTATTGGCTTGTGCTGTGATCTGCTTGATCCTGGCTTGAACTTCAGCTGGATTGCCGCCACCTTCAATTATCGTTGTTTCGTCTTTTGTGACGAGTACTCTACGGGCAGAGCCAACGACATCAATCTCCACGTTTTCGAAAGTCATGCCCTTGTCTTCGGTTATGACTTCAGCACCTGTCAGAATAGCAATATCGTTTAAAATATCTTTTCGACGGTCACCAAAAGCCGGTGCTTTGACAGCAACAGTATTAAAGACACCCTTCAAACGGTTCAGAATAAGAGTACCTAGCGCTTCGCCTTCAACATCCTCGGCAATGAGAACGAGATCTTTCTTACCGCTTTGGGCAAGCTTTTCCAGGAGAGGTAAGAATTCTTGAATAGATGATATTTTTTTATCAGTAATGACGATAGCTGGTTTATCATAGACTGCTTCCATGCGCGCAGTATCAGTAACCATGTAAGGACTGACAAAACCACGGTCGAAAGTGAAACCTTCAACTACTTCGGATTCTAGTGACAGCCCCTGCCCTTCTTCAACAGTGACGACGCCATCTTTGCTCACTTTTTCAATTACGTCGGCAATTAAATTACCGATTTGAGCATCACCAGCTGAAATGCTAGCGACTTCAGCTACACGATTACGGTTACCTTCAATGTTTTCGCTGTACTTTTCAATTTGGCCAAGAACCGCTTGAGCTGCTCGCTCTAGACCTTGCCGTAAAAGCATCGGGTTGTGGCCTGCAGCAATCAACTTATTGGCTTCATTAAGTATATGATAGGTAAGTACGGTTACTGTTGTCGTTCCATCGCCGGCTACATCGTTCATTTTCGAAGCGGCTTGTTTGATAAGTTCAGCACCTACTTTGTAGCCTAATGTTTCATCATCGACATCTGCAAGCTCAACGCCTTTTGCTACCGTGACACCATCGTGGGTGACTGTTGGATTACCATAACTCTTGCTGACCACTACATTGCGGCCTTTTGGCCCCATAGTAGTTTTTACTGCATTGTATAATATCTCTGCTCCGCCAAGGACTCGCTTACGCGCGTCGTCGTCATAAAAAACTTTCTTTGCCATACTGCTAATTTCTCCTTTATCAGTTTCCTTAGGTTAATTTCAGATACAAGCTGCCACTTATTTAACAGTAGCGAGAATGTCTTCCTCTTTTACCAAAATATACTCTTCACTACCAACCTTTACTTCTGTCGTACTGTAACTCTTGTAGACAATCCGGTCCCCAACCTTCACTTGTTTTGCGGTTTTGCCTACAGCTACGACCTTGGCCGTCTTTGGCTTTTCGGCCGCTTTTTCAGGGAGATATAGCCCTGAAGCAGTTTTCGTTTCGGCTTCTTCAGCTTGCGCTACTACGTAATCAGCCAAAGGTGTTAATGGTGTACTCATATACTCAAACTCCTCTTTACTTTATTCTATATTAGCACTATAGGCATGAGAGTGCTAATTAACAGCCATCATAATAACGAAGCAGTGCCACCCCTGTCAAGGGTTTCTTAATAAAATACATACATTAAATGTTATGACCTAAAAAATCATTGCCACTAGGCAAACACATAATAATTGCTGCAAATTGACGTACTATTACAATACTATAATATTGATTTTTATGATATTTTATGCTAATGTTTATGTACGTCTGCTCCTGCATGAACATCCTGCCACTCCTCAGAAGATAATTGACCCAGATATTCAAGTTTTTCCAGCTTCTACCACTACTACCGCGCAAGTGGAAAATCCACTCTCAGATGCAGTATCATATCCAACGCTTAAAGACGGATCAATAAATTGGTCCCAGATACAAACCGAGGGCGTACTCGCCCAAACACGACCACAATTAGCTCATCGAATCGGTTCTCCAAGTGCCTGCCGTCATCAGCCAAAGCATAGTCGATTGCATGAAAAGATCAGACCGTCAGATGGCCAATTTACGGTGATCCATCTGAACGGCCTATTTTGGTGGCAATGTCACCCAGCAAACAAGCGAGTGAGCTCGTGAAACCACCTTCGCGACAAGAATTTGTAGAAGGAGCCCTGGCAAGTCTGGAAGCCGCATACGACTTACCGGTATCTGCGTATGCCGATACAACTGAGCGGTTAGGTCCTTCAATCTATGAAAAAGCCTGGTTAACCTACTCTCCTGCTGACCACATGGTAAAACCGAATCACTTGCCCACTCTACTTACCTATCTAGATACGTATCTGACTGCTCAGCGAGAACTGCATAACCCCATCGCGCAATCAGTGAGTAGCGAATTAACTCGCAAAATCATGTCGAAGCTTTGGCCTCTCAAGCCCGTGAACGTGAGCAGAATCGTAATAAAGCGGCTAGGATCGGCGATCGACTGAAAGCATCAGGAATGATGGCACTTGGAAGTATGGCCTGCAAATTGGGTGGCACTTTACCTCAGAAATCAGTCCGCCACAACCTTCCTTCGTATAGATGGCAGCCTCGAAATGTCACGGTCGCCTTCCAACGTTAAAAAATTATTTTACTATCTGCCTGAGAGCTTTGTGAGCCGTTTCAATTTCATTCCATGGATGTTCACCATCGGCATGTTCTATAGTTTTTTCATGACCTTTTCCAAGTAACAATACCGTATCTTTGTCGTTGGCTTGTCGTAGACCAAATGCAATCGCTTCATTCCGATCATGAATCAAAAAAAGATTCTTGTCGAGCTGTTTACCTGATTTTTGGGCACCTTCGGAGATATTTTGTAATATGGTATCCGGATTTTCTTTTCGGTCGTCTTCTTCACATAGTATGACAATATCTGCATAACGGCCGGCTAATTCCCCTTGTATAGCTCTCTTGGCTATATCTCCGCCACCTAAACTGCCGAAGACGACAATCAATTTACCCTTTAAATGTGGTTTCAGATCATTAAATAACCGCTCAAAGCTATCAGGTGTATGGGCATAATCGACATATACCGTGAAAGATTGACCTTCATCTATGCGCGTCATTCGGCCCTCAACGTGCTTCAGGCTGGCTATCCCTTGCTCAATTTGCTTTGAGGATAGTCCCAATACATAACCAACACTTGCTGCTGCTAAGGCATTATATACATTCACGGTACCTGGAATTTGACTACTCAAATGGTATTCTGTTTTGTCTATTGCCGCACGAAATGATACGTTGTAATCACCCAATATCACATTGCTCGCCCGCATATCACCTGTATTTAGCCCATACGAAACACAGCGTGTGATAGCCTTCGCAAAATAAGGTGAACTTTGGTCATCGGCATTGACTATCCCCGTTCTCAAGCCCCGTTTGTTCTTATTGGCCATGGTGAAGAGTTTCACTTTGGCACTTCTGTAGCGTTCGAACGTTTTATGATAAGACAAATGTTCGTGTGTCAGATTCGTAAAGACGGCGACTGAGTACGGAATTCCCCACACTCTGTTTTGGGCCAAAGCTTGGCTGGTCGTCTCCAAGACTAACCATTCAATGCCCTCGGCACGCATTTGCTTTAGTCGTTTCACAAGAACAGGTGCGGTTTGGGTAGTCATATGGGTCATTTGCGGCTTGATATCGTCACCGACTGCGTAGGCTACGGTGCTCATCATGCCTACCTTATACCCAGCTTCGTGCAGCATACGATGAATGAAAAAACTGTGGTGGTTTTCCCATTCGTTCCGGTGACACCAATCACCTTTAAACCACGTGCCGGAAAACCGTTGATCGCATGAATAAGAAAGGCTTCTAATAAGTGCCCGTAGGGTTCTACTAGCATAAAAAGTTGCCGCGGGATAAGTGCCTTCACAATACGGCGTGTATTCATACTAAGTAGTATATGTAACAAGGCTCTATCCACTCAATAAAAAACCACCTTATTGTATATACAAGGTGGTTTTACAGGGTAAGGTTTTAAGTGTTAGGTTAGTTGCGACTTTGATCATCCAGGGCGACTGCGGCATCACCATAGCCCCGTATTTCCAAGATGAGTCGCTCAAGTTCTTCATCACAAATATGATGGTATTCCGGGAAACGCTGACTCAACCATTTTTCGGCCTTTTTGTCCTCTTTCTTGCTACTGATTAACTGATCAAACTTTACGAGCTCTTCAGGGGTGAGGGAGGTCAACAGCCGATCACCGACGCGCTTATCAAGCTGTGTGTATATGCCCGCAAGTATTTGATCTTGCACTTCTTTACTAGATGACTCAAAACCAAGCTCTCGCAATACCGTATCGTGATCAAATTTATAACTTAACATCATTTTTCCTTTCTATTTTTATTTTAGCGTATCGTTTCTATTCTAGGAGGCAGGCACTAAAGTGCCATTTTGTTCTTCAATCTGAGATAGGATATCTAAGAGTTGACGAGGAGGAATATTTTCCCATATTTCGTTATCAAATGCTGGATCGGGAGCGATGACTGAATAATCTCCATTAGCCCCTACTTGAACCTCGAACTTGTTTGACTTAAGTGCATCTGTAAAGGCTGTATTAAAGGCCTTTAATGCTTCAGGACTTGGTTTTATATGATGTGCTTGTAAGTACTGTTGGTAGACTTGGTCAGCATAGTGGGATACACCTGTGAGATTTTCACTAACAGCGTAGGCACCTTCAGTGGTCTTGTTGGCAACTTCATTCTGCAGGGCAGCTTGAATTTGGTTCATATCAGCATTTTGCCAGGCTAGGTTATCGAAATGAGCATCAGGTACAATTGCTGCAATCTGGCCATGTGCATTTGTAACGAACTCAATTTGGCCATGCGACAGAGCTTCAGACAGGGCGACATTAAATTCGGCTCTAGTTGCTGGACTCACGCCACCATGCGTTTTGGCAAACTCCTGGTATATCGAATTTTCATAGTTTTGTACTTCGGCCGATTGTGGCACACCTTCAACCGGTTGAACTGATGGTACTTGCGGTTGAGGAGAAGCTTCACCACTAGAGTGCACAAGATGGTTAAAGGTCGAGTTAGATATTTCAGTGCCATGGCCAACGACTGTTGACAAAACTTCTAGGTGTTCACTGGCACCACTTTGGATCACAATTTCGGTATCCATTGGCGTACCATCAAGCAGACTCTTACTAATAGCATCAGGCATAACCGCGACACCATCGTGCATTGGCACGAAGATCATTTCAGGACCGTTTGGCGTATTAAAGGTAATCGCGACCTTAACGTTTGCTGCAGTATCAGGATTAATTGCATGGCCGTTGATTATCGTCTCGCCGCCTTTGACATTTTCCAGTCGAACCTCGAGATGGCCATGCACATTCACGAAGTGAGTCATATCATTGGCGTTCGTCCCGGTTGCCCAGACGCGTTCGATTTTAGCAGTCTTCTCGGCACTAAAGTGTTGCAATACGGTTTCCGTGTGAGGAGTTACCTCGCCAGCTGGCAATACAGTTACTCCTGGAGTACCCGGAGCAGCTGATGCGCCAGGTGTACCAGGTGTACTTGTTGCTCCCGGAGTTGCTGAAGTTCTGCCGCCAGTTGTAGTGCCACTGCCTTTTGGCGCATTGCCCGTACGAGTTGAAGAAGCTGCCGGGCGGCTAGAAGAAGTCGGCTCGGGCCTTCCACTTCCGTGAGGACCATGTCCAGAGAATTTATCTACTATGTGATCGACTGCATTATCAAGATCATGGTGTAACAAAGAACCACCTACGACAGCACCAACAGTCAAAACTGTACCGACAGCGGCTCGCGCTCTGTTTTTTTGTAATCTTTTTCGTGCTGCATCATGGAACGCGCTCGTTACTTCTTCAATAGTAACACCATGATCTGCATCCTGAACACGAGCTTCATTATGGGCTTGAACTGCTTGGTCAACATTCAATTCGGCTTCATTATGAGCTCTAGTAACTCGTTGTCCCTGGTTATTGGTTACCGTAGTGGCAATCTGGCCTCGGTTTTTCATATGAGCTGATGCCCAAGCTTTTGATATACTCACTCCACCAACTAATCCTGCGGCGGCAGCGGCAGGTGCGGTGAGCGCTAATGTAGCACCCGCAGCTGCGACACCCACGCCAAGACCAAGCATAACGCCGGTTTTAACAATAAAACCTCTGTTAGCCCACCATCGAGATGCCCGACTATAAGCTCTCCTAAATCTGCCACCTTGCGCTTGACCTTGTTCATCGAATCCAGCTCGTTGTAATCGGGCGAGCTCGACGGCACGAGCTAATTTATTAGCTTCACCGTCATGGCCGTCAACGCGTTGCACTTCGTTGGCTTGGGGCGGCTGATTGCCCTGACCAGTAGCTGCAGGTTGCGGTAATTCGCTTCCCAGTACACCAATAGCCGACAACTCACGAATTCTCTGTTCTCGTCCAGGATCTCCAACTGCAGGTAACTCGTTCGCAGTATCAAATTCTATCAGCGCTCGAACACCCGCAACACCGTGCCACATGACGTAAGCCTCGCGTAAAGTTTCAAGATCGCCTGTGTGTCCGTTAAAAGTAGCAGCACTTGTTCTCGCAATTCCTTCGGCATATGCATCACGTGCTGTATCTAAACTAGTAAGAATTTCATTACGGTCGTTAATAAGATTCGGATCTTGTGCATTAAGAAAATTTTCTAATCGCTCATCATAAGTGAGTTGCGGTGGTGGTTGATTCGGTTGGGGGCCCGTCTGTGGTTGTTGAACTGCCATTGCTTAGATCTCCTTAAAGTAGTGACAAAAGTTTAAATTTATAGTGTTTGTTTTATATTTTCTTGATGACGACTCGACAAATTCGTTTTCAAGTTTCTATAACCATTAAAGCACTAGTACAATATTTTGTCAACTATAATATAACATTACTACATTAATACAACAACATGGCATTATAAGTGTAATGCTTCCCCGCATGGTATTCTGTGAGAATGACGATACTGGGTATTGAATCAAGCTGTGACGAAACAGCAGCCGCGGTAGTGGCTGATGGTAGCCATATGCGATCAAATAGCATCGCGTCGAGTCTCGATATTCACCGTAAATACGGTGGAGTGGTGCCAGAAATCGCAGCCCGCAGCCATATTGAAGTCATTTTACCGGTCATTCATGAAGCGCTCGAAACTGCGCAATGCGATTGGCCCGAAATAGATGCGATAGCAGTCACTAAAGGAGCCGGTTTAGGCGGGAGCCTGTTAATTGGCGTCTTAGTAGCCAGAACGCTCTCAATTGTCCATCAGAAACCTTTATACGGCATCAATCATGTTGAGGGTCACGTCTATGCCAACTTCATTACCTCTACTTCCCTGCCCGGTTATCAGCTGCCAAAACAGGCACCTTTATTTCCGCTGTTGGCAATTATCGTATCAGGAGGCCATAGTCAGTTAGTTTATTTTCGAGGGCACTTCGACTACACCATTTTAGGTCAAACCCATGATGATGCTATTGGAGAAGCCTTTGATAAGGTAGCCAAAATACTCGGTCTTCCCTACCCTGGCGGACCATCAGTCGCAGCTCTGGCCGAACAAGGCAATCCAAACGCTTTCTCACTGCCAAAAGCGAAGGTTGGAAGATATGACTTTAGTTTTTCCGGTCCAAAAACAGCCGTTTTAAGGCTGGCACAGTCTCAAATAGGGGAATCTTACGACTTCCCTTCTATAAAGCTCGCAGAACGCCTCAGTAGCGCTCAGAAAGCAGATATTGCTGCCTCCTTTCAACGCATTGCTATTGAAACGATTGTTGACAAGGCCGTACAGGCCTACCATCACTATAATCCGAAAAGCGTAGTTGTTGCCGGAGGCGTCGCTGCCAGTAGCGAGCTACGACAACAATTGCAAGCTGCCCTGCCCTTACCGGTTGAATACCCGGATATAAAGCTCTGTACCGATAATGCTGCTATGATAGCCGCGCTAGGCAGCTTCAAAGCGCTACATAATCAACCGGCCGCGGACCCTTATTCACTTGCGGTCGTGCCGAACTTATCAATGTAATTAAAAATAAAGTTTGTCTCTGTATTTCAATCATGTTACAGAGGTGATATGATGGAAATCATATGAAATTGCCAAAGGCCTACGAACCAGGCCAATACGAGGAGGATATCTACGCTCTCTGGGAAAAGAGTGGTGCATTTATTGCAAACCCAGATTCGCCTAAAGAACACTATTCGATTAGTATGCCTCCACCCAATGAAACCGGCACACTCAGTCTCGGGCATGCGCTGTTTCTTACCCTGCAAGATATTATGTCGAGACATGCTCGTTTGCAGGGCAAAGACGTGCTCTGGTTACCTGGAACTGATCACGCTGCATTACCGGTGAATGCCATCATTGAAAAGCGACTTGCCGAGGAAGGGACAGACAAACATGCGATCGGCAGGGAAGCCTTTTTAACTCGTACAAAGGAGTTTGTCAGCGGAAGTCGCGAAACAATGTTGGGACAGATGCGAGCAATGGGAGCCAGTGCTGACTGGACCCGGCTCAGATACACCCTCGATGATGCCTTAAATCGCTGCGTGAATGAAGTTTTTACCAAAATGCACAAAGACGGTCTCATCTACAGGGGCAGTCGTATAGTGAACTGGGACCCTAACCTGGAAACCACGATTTCGGACGATGAAGTTGTCTATGTTGAAGAGAAGACCAAATTTTACACCTTTCAATATGGACCATTCCAAATCAGCACTGCCAGGCCGGAGACCAAGTTTGGTGATAAATATGTCGTGATGCACCCTGATGACAAGCGATATGCCAAATATAAGCATGGTGATACTTTTGAAGCGGAATGGATAAACGGCAAAGTGGCAGCCACAGTCATTAAAGATACGGCAGTAAATCCAGATTTTGGAACCGGCGTAATGACGATTACTCCTTGGCATGATCATACCGACTTTGAAATAGCGGAACGACATAATCTTGACAAGATGCAAATTATTTCGTTTCACGGGAAATTGCTCCCTGTAGCCGGCGAGTTCGCCGGTATGACTATAGAAGAGGCGCGCCCGAAGATTATTGAAAAGCTAAAAGGGAAGGGCTTGCTCGTTTCAGTCGATGACAATTACGTTCACAATGTTGCAATCAATGATCGAGGAAAGGGCATTATTGAGCCTCAAATCAGATTGCAATGGTTTGTTGACGTTAATAAGCCGGCAGTCGATTGGAAAGGCAAGAAGAGAAGTCTCAAAGAAGTAATGCAGCTTGTGATTCGGGATAAAGATATAGAAATTATCCCAAAACGATTTGAGAAAATATATTTTTACTGGATAGATAATCTCAGAGATTGGTGCATCAGTCGACAAATTTGGTGGGGTCATCGAATACCTGTTTGGTATCGGACGGATACAGACGGTAATGAGGAGACCTATGTCGGTATACAGCCTCCCGCCGATGAAAGCGAAGGATGGCGTGAATGGGAACAAGATCCAGACACCCTTGATACCTGGTTTAGTTCGGCTTTATGGACCTGGAGTACTCTAATTGACAGCAGCTTAGCCCGCGATTATTCTCTCACTCTGAACGACCTACTTAAAAAGAGTAAGGATTATCAAACGTATCATCCGACAAATATCCTTGAAACGGGCTGGGACATCTTATTTTTCTGGGTCGCAAGAATGATTTTGGCAACCACCTACGCTACTGGCGAGATACCTTTCCGACAAGTGTATCTACACGGACTAGTCAGAGCTGAGGACGGCAAAAAAATGAGTAAAAGCCGTCCGGAATCCATTATTGACCCTCTAGATGTCATACCGAAATACGGAACAGATGCGCTTCGAATGGCACTCATTATGGGTGTATCTCCCGGCAATGATCAAAGCTGGAGCTGGGGCAAAATTGAGGCCAACCGTAACTTTTGTAATAAGCTTTGGAACATCGCTCGCTATACCGAGGGTGTAGTGGGTGACAACAGGGAAGTTGGCGAAGTGAAAGCCGAAACAACTGCTGATCATTGGGTGCTTTTCACGTTGAAACAGGCAACTGAAAAAATTTGGCAAGACTTAGATACTTATAGTTTTAGCGAAGCATATGAAACGTTATATCACTATATTTGGGATGATGTAGCCGATTGGTATATCGAAGCGAGCAAAGCCAAGCCCAATGCAGCGTTACTCGCACATATCCTAGAATCAATTCTAACCTTAGCGCATCCCTTTGCACCATTCGTGACAGAAACTATTTGGCAAACTCTGGCATGGGAAAAGGACAGTATTTTAGCTACAAAAACGTATACGCAGCCCTTCGCAAGCGATGCCCAGCAAGCTGCTGATTTTGAAGAGTGTAAGCGAATTGTGACCGAGAGTAGGGAAATATTGAAAGCGCTTCAAGTATCAGATGTCACTCTCTACTATACCAACGTACCGTTTTTGATGAGTAATGCCGAAACAATCAGTCGACTAGCAGGTCTTAAATCGGTCACAGAAGTAAAATCTGGGACTGGTATCTACCTTACTTCAACGCGGTATCGCTGTTGGTTGGATATTGACAAAGAAACCGCACGATCTTACGTCAGTGAACTGAATGGGAAACAGCAGAAACAGATCGCATTGATCAAACAATTTGAAAATCGACTTTCGAACGAACAATATGCCAAGAATGCTCCAAAAGAGATAGTTGCCCAAACAAAACAACAGTTATCAGAAGCGAAAACCCAATTAACAACCATAAATCAGGAAATAGAGCGTTTCACATCCTAACAGGGTAGGGAAGTATTCTCGCTTAGGCCGGCTCTAACACAGACCTTGCCCGGTCAACAGCTTCTTCGAGCCGTGAGTCATCGAACCAAAGTACATTCCAACCAGCTCGCTCGGCAGCCATCAAATTGGCTCGAGAATCATCAATTAAAAGAATTTCTTCTGCTGGGCAACCGGCTTTCTTCTGCGCTACTTCATAAATTTTCTTTTCCGGTTTTATTGAGCCAACGACTGACGAATCAATCACTGCATCTAACGGCAAATTAGGTAAGTGTCCATCCTGCATCATGGCATTAAGAAAACCCGGCATAATATTGGTTAATAAGCCAACCTTATAATGCTCACTGGCCCAGATAAGCTGCTCCTGCATAGCAGCGATTGGTTCTGCAGCTTCAAGATACTGTTTTTGCCAATCAACCGTCGGTACTCCTAGGCGATTCGCCAGATAATCGTTGAATTCATCCAAGCTCATCGCCCCCTTACAGACATCATCATTGTGGTGCCAGAACGCTGTTTCGACTGTATCATAGGGGGCTCCGCTTTCTTCGGCAAGTTTAGTAAACGCTCGCTGATAAAATCGTACTAGACACCCATTTACATCAAAATAAATAAAACTAGCTCCGCTTTTTGTCTTCGACAGCGTACGAATGTGGCCAACAGCGCTGGGACCAACCAGTTCATCAAGACCGGTACCAAGTGCAACCGAGATTGCTTGCACCGTGAAAATGGACGGAGACCTAATAGCCCCTCGTTCAATTTTCGTTAATGTAGAGAAACTTAAATTAGCGCGCTGACATAATTGTTGCTGCGTTAACCCGGCCGCCTGCCGAGCTTGCTGCAGTCGCTTTCCCAGCCACTTCTCATCCATGGCCATATGTTACCAGTAAATGCGCCAAAAATCCAAAATTTTAATAGTATTAAACGGCTATTGTAGATGTATGACTCGTGTCGTAAAGGTGTAAAAAAAGACAAATCCGATGATAAAAAAAATGCCGACTAACATCCAGACTGAAGCTGCATTTCCGTATCCAAGCCGGCGGCCCATTTTTACGTAAGCAAAGCCAGCTACGCCAGCACCAAAGAATACAGAGTACAAGAATTCCATATAGCTATTGTAGCGTATCGCTTTGAAAACTTCTTACGCTTTTAATTGGTATTAGAATTCCTGGTTATAGAGCTAACAGAGTAGCGATTTTTGCGAGCTCAGTATGATTTGGCTCGGCAGACATATCCGGTTTAGCACGAAATTCTGAAGTTGTCGTAAACGGAATTGCGTGTACATGGGCATGTGGTACGTCAATCCCAACGACCTGTAGACCAACGTATGGTACCCCAAGAACCGTTTTGATGTGTTGAGCGATCTTTTTGGTCGTGGACATAACTGATTGATAGAGCTGGTCATCGAGATCCCATAAAAATTCAATTTGTTTCTTTGGAATAACCAGCGTATGTCCAGGCATCACTGGATGAATGTCGAGAAATGCGTAGGTGTCCTCATCTTCGAATATTTTATGACTAGGAATTTCGCCTTTGATTATTTTGGTAAATATACTGTCTTGCATATACACAAGTATATAAGGGCAGGGGAGACGATACTAGACCAGTAATCGACAGGTGGGAAAATCGTTGCAAAAAAAATTGTATATAATTTGCGGTATTCAATTACAATATGCTTATGGTTTGGTTCAGAAAAGTAATTGTAGCCTTATTATCTCTCATTTTATTTTTCGCAATCTTAGATGGCGTTATCTCTGCCAGTCTAGATATGACCTTCAGCCATCCTTATAAACTGGAGACGTGGCTGAATGAGAGTGGAATCTACAAAAGTTTTATATCGACCGCTTTAACAGATGCCAGCAATTCCATGAACGACGGCGGCCAGAATAATGGCGTATCACTTAATGATCCAGCCGTACAGCAAATAGCCGAAACTGTATTCTCACCAGCGGTTGTGCGACAGTACGTCGCTACATTTTTAAATGGTAATTACGCCTGGTTAGAAGGGAAAACAGCGACGCCCGTATTCTCAATAAATGTTGCTGCTGCAAAAACAGAGTTTGCTCAACAAGTAGGTCAATATGTGACATCACATCTCAATACACTGCCTTTGTGTACGCCAAGCCAATCTTTAGCGGCAACCGAAGCGAACGACCCATTACAACTTACCTGCCGCCCAATCGGTATGAGTTCAGCCCAAGCGAGTGCTCAAATCACCAGTCAATTGGAAAATAGCAGCGGATTCTTCAATAAATCCGTCATAACACAAAATACTGTTAATCCAAATAGTTCTTCTAGCTCTACGAGCGCCCAGCCGTACTATGTACAACTTAAAGAAGCGCCTAAGATTTACCAATTAGCTACAAAAGTACCATGGATCTTAGCAGGATTATCGATACTCTGTATGGTTGGCATCTACTTTATTTCGCCTATTAAGCGTAGGGGCATACGTAAACTCATGTTTATAGCTTTCGAGGTAGGCATCATTTTGGTGGTCATTAAAATAGTAACCAATATATTGTTTAAAAAATTTGAAAACAAATTCTTCAACCAGAGCAGTATCGGCCCGCTACAAAAATCTTTGACTACATTTGCGCGAACGGTAGAAACTCAATTGAATAATATTAACTTCAAGTTTGGCATTGGGCTGATACTGATAGGCATTATTATTGCCGTTGTTCTAATTATTACTCATAAGCGCGGTAAAGAAGCAGCTAGCTTAGCCCAAGCCAAAACGCTAGCCTCAACAGAGAATCAAGCTTCGGTAACCAGTTCTGACAAGAAGGATGTAACTGCTAAAAATCAAAGCATGTCCGCTCAACCGGTCACTCCTTCGTCAAAACCGCCGCAACCGAAGAAGCCTCGTCTCGTTCAATAAATACAAAATAAAGTCTGTTTGGCGGAGAGGGAGGGATTCGAACCCTCGGTGCCGAAAAACGGCACAACGGTTTTCGAGACCGTCCAATTCAACCACTCTTGCACCTCTCCATACACGTGACGTTCACGATATAGCGTACACCAAACTGGTCTTCAATAATATCAGTGAACTTAGTACATAACTGATTTGATAAGCTATTAACTAATTACCGATTATTAGAATATTTGGCTTGGATCATCTGGCACATTTTTTCTATGCGCTTTTTTCTGGTTTCCGGTCGTTTAGCCTCTTCAATCCATTGCACATACTCCCGGCGATGCGTAAAAGCCAATGTCTCGAATTGTTTCCAAAGTCCAAACTTTTCAAGCTCCGTTTTCATATCGTCAGCTATTGGTAGTTCTCGGGGTTTATCGTCAAGTTCTATTTTGACCTCAACACTCTCGCCTTTGTCTTTACCCAATTCACCTCGTACGTCTTTTCTGAGAAGAATCATTGCATCCGGTCCTCCCATTTTGGCTAGACTACCTCGATAGGTAACTCGATTATCAAAGGTGGCTTTAAATGGAACTAAATTACCGACGCCATATGTTGCTTTTAAGTCATAAGGAAAATGAATATATGTTGCACCGTTCGCCGTATCAGAACGCTGAATAACGGCGGTGAAGATTATTGGTCCGGGGTTTATATATTTTTTCGTCATTACGGAGTTATGGTTTCTCACTTTACAATTAGATACTTGCTGATCGACTATAATTGTAACCTAGTCTAGCAAAGAGAGAGGTTATATGGTAAACTTACCCCTGTTGCAAACGAAATATGTATGGTTGAATACATGACAATGTACTAGACTATCGCCTACAGGATATAGCCAGTTTGCGTTAAAAATATGTACCCGTAGCTCAGCTGGATAGAGCGTTGGCTTGCGGAGCCAAAGGTCGTAGGTTCGAATCCTGTCGGGTACACCAATCATAAGCGGAATGACCTTTGTAAATGAGGTCTTTTTTGTTGATTTTCGAAGTAATTTACTATTTTACAACGCAATGTAAAGTTGATGATGCTATACTTTACAAAATTAAACAACATATGTTATGTTAATTCAACATTATGAGTAACCCTTTCGAGAACAATTATCCAGTAGGTACATGGGATCCTGCATACTACGCATTAATAGCTGCACCCGGTAATCATATTCTATTGGCAGACAGACCTGACTTTAGAGTTATGGAAGTAATTATTCGTCCTGGTGAAATTGAACCAGCGCATCATCACGCCGGTCATAGTGTTATGGCAGTGATGGCTGCAACTGCAATTAGAATTTGGGATCATGCAAACCAAATAGCAATCGACGTTCCAGCAAGAGAAGCTTCAGAAATGTTTCCCATAGTTCAAGACATGGAACCCGAAGATATTACTCAAATACAGAACAGAGATCCAGATAGGACATATCGCGCAGTACGACTAGAATATAAAACTGCACAACCTTAATTGAGGTTAAATCATACAATATTAATTAATAAAAAATCTCAATATACTGAGGTCATTCTGCTTATGGTTGGTGTAGCGTAGTGAAGGAAGTTCAAACCTATGTCCGGGAGTTGACTTACCTTTAACACCGACGGTATGTTTTGCAAGCTTGATCATTGACTGCCAGGCATGAGGTGATTACAATAGTAATTACAAATGCGATCAACTATTATACAGATAGGTAATTCAAAGGGAGTGCGTCTACCTAAAGACGTGTTAATCGTTAGTGGCATCGAAAAAGACATTGAAATACGTGTCAAAAGTGGAGAAATAAAGATCGTACCTGCGAAGAAGCTGAATCAAAAGCAAGGATTTGCCGTAGCATCAGAAGCATCATTTGCTAAAGATTGGCTACGGCCCGAAGAGGAAGAGGCGTGGAAAGCTTATCAGTCGGACAAGTAGTTTTAGCTAACTTCCCTTTCTCTGACTTGACGAGCAACAAATTACGTCCTTGTCTTATTATTGGGATAGCTGAGTTTGATGATGTTGTGCTATGTCAAATTACCAGTAAACGTTATCAAAGCAAAAGAGCGATTGCTCTGCTTCGGACTGACTTTGGCCAAGGGTCCATTATTGTGGATAGTTTTATTCGGCCGGATAAAATAGCCACACTTGATAGGAGCATGATTGAAAAAGTATTAGGCAATTTATCAGACCCAAAGTTACTCGAGGTAAAACTCAAGCTGAAAGAGTTCTTAGAAATTAGTTAGACATAAAAATAATGGCGTACCACACTAGACCAAGTCAGAACCATATTACTTCTTAAAAGGCCTGGGAGTATTTTTAGCTAACAGATTGGGCAATAATTCGCTGCACCGACGACTACTGCTCGTTGTGATGTGTCGGAGCAACGTGTTTTTCGTGTTGTGGAGAGCTGCTACTGGATGGACTATGATTAGCACCTAGCATTGTGCCTATTCCATCCCCTATCCATGCAAATGGATCATAACCCGCTTTAACCGTTTGGTGGGCAGTAATTTGATCCCGTGTTTCTCGTATGTGATAACCAGTATCAGCGGCTCCGCCGACCAATAATATTGCTGCTGCGCCAAGAGCTGCTGTAAGTCGCTTAGGGAGTGAAAAATGATAACTTTCACCGCCAATAGCACTAGTCAGTTGTTTAGGAAGTGAAATATGACGACCTCCATCAGAGGGTATACTTGAAGGGTCGGGTGGAGTTAGATGATCATGACTTCGTGGCATAAAAATATACTAGAATAAACAGTATGATAAGTCAAATGGTGTACCATGGCACACCATAAGCATTTTCACCTCCGTTAACATTAGATTTTATAAACATCTTTTTGACCATATAGTATATTCGTGATAAAGTAATCCTATTAAATATAGGGTAGGTATGTCTGCAGCACCCGAAAGTTTGGAGCCGGATTACTCCGATAGAAACCTAGCCATAGGCGATTATGCAATACGTGTGACTGATTTTGCCTCTGCTAATGGTGACAATCCAGCAATGTCAGCAACAGTGTTAGTGCAACCACCAATTACGGTTGGAAACGCATTTGAGCATTCTATTATGGGGCAGAGCAGCGACTTTGGAAGTATTAAACATGTATTGAATATACCGCCTGAACCCGATTCGCCTGGGGGGACTACGGTAATGGTAGCAACTGCAAATGGGGAAACTACTTATGAAAAGATTGAAAATATCATCAGAATTGCAAAAAGAGTAGGCACGTTGGCCACAAATCCACATCAAGCATCAACGATGATGTATGATTACCCACTACGCATAAACTGATAAAAAATAGCGATCGGTATTTTAGCCTTTTATGTCATTAGTTCTCGCTCTCTTCGTCTAGTCAAGTTAAATTACCTGCAATTAAAGTTCTGACTTTCTTCACTACGGCACAAGCATTTTGACCTCAGTAGTTTCTGAGTTTTTTATTGTTAATAATTAAATACGTAACTAAAATCATTAGTATGGAAAACCAAAAAGAAACAAAATCCAAAAACACAGTACAGCAAAAAGCTTCAGATTATCCAAAATCATCTTCGATAAAAAGAATGGTGTTTTCGATTTTGGTCATTATTTTAATTGCAATCGGTTCGGGTTTTTCGTATCGGTGACAACATCAGAAACTTATTGCGGCAAACCTTGAAGCCCAAAAATTAAACGATAGCAACAAAGCTCTTAATAAAAAATTATCAAACGTCAAAGCAGATTTCTCTGAATTAGATTCAAACTACACAGCGCTCGAGTCAAAATACAGTAAAGCGGAAACCACTATAAGTAGCTTTAGCTCGACTTCTTCCAGCACGAGTGCACCTCAAGACGATCTAGATTTAACAATAGACGCTGCAGAGTATATGAATCCTGACGGCTCCGTCACGGCAGGTAGTAGTTGGCTTGGGATACGTGTCACATTGACAAATCCTACTTCTAGTCCGATTAGCTTAGGGGCGAAAGACTTTCAATTAGAAGATTCATATAGCAATTTATATCAAGAATTTGGTTTTACCAATGGTTCAACTTTCCCTGATGGTTGGGGATCGAGTAGCCTCCAAGACCAGACGCTTACGCCCAACCAAACAGTTGTCGGGGATATTTTATTTCCTCTACCAAATCAAAACATAACAAGTTTTACACTATTAAATGGGACCAAATCATATCCTGTTTCCACAAACTGACATTTAGAACTATGATTTTGAATGCAAATGAAATAGTGAATTAGGTGGCGGGGTAAAGGTTTGTCTCCAGAAACTTTGTTCTAACTTGATGCAGAGCGGTACAACCTTAGTACTATATCAGAGCTCGGATACGTTATTAATGATTCTATTTGTTTTTGTTAACTCATTGGAAACAACGCGAATCTTGTTCACTGCACCGAGGATTGATTGACAAGACGGTATAACTTTCTTTATACTTATAGCTATGAAGACTGCAATATCAATTCCAGATACTGTATACGAATCTGCTGAGAAGTTGGCGCGACGTCTTGGCCAATCCCGTAGTGAGCTATATACAAATGCCGTTAAAAGTTATATTGAAAAGAAGCATGATAAAGGCATAACTGAGGCTTTAAACAAGGTATATGGCACTCAGACTTCGAAACTTGACCCAGTAATAGCTAATCTTCAAACCCAATCTTTTTTAAAAAATAATCCGTGGTAAGACGCGGTCAACTATGGTGGGCGGAATTACCAAACCCATCCGGCTCCGAGCCTGGATTCACTAGGCCTGTACTAGTAATTCAGGCAGATAACTTTAATAAAAGCAGCATTAACACAGTGGTAGTTATAGCAATTACTTCAAATATGCGACTCGCTCATGCACCAGGGAACGTCAGTTTGCCAAAAACCAAAACAGGATTATCTAAAGATTCGGTGGCTAATGTTTCACAAATCAGTACTCTTGATAAAGATTCTCTAACCGAGGCAATTGGTGTTCTGGACAAGCTTACTCTACATCAAGTAGATGAGGGCGTAACATTAGTTCTTGGACTGTAGAGCCTAAAATCTGTTAACTACTCGACTACTCTAAACTACTAAGAAGTAAAATGGTTCTAACCTGGCATACAATGGTACGCCATTAGAGTTTTCACCTCTGCCATTTATATAGTTGCCTATGACTTCCAACTGCAACAAATAAAACTACGTCTTCATTTAGTTCTCTAAAATGCATACGCAAATCGCCATCTGCTGAAATTGAACGATAACTTGCCCATGCGCCCCTAAGAGGATGATTACGCAAGCTCTCATACATAGGATCTTCAATGAATAGCTCAATGGCTTCCTTCACTAATAGCTTCTGGCTTTTTGAAAGCTTTGTAAATTGTTCTGTAAAGCTTTTCTGATACCTAACTTTCATAGGGAGTCAAGGTAGGCTAAGGCTTCTTTGGCATTCATTGCTTTAGTCATATTCTTGTTTGCGATTAAATCTAACTCAACTTGTTTCATAATCTTCACAAGATATGGAGTGGGTTCTAGCTCTGTACTTAATATTATTTTACGATCTCTGAGCATCTGTTTAATTTGAGCATTCATAATGACGCTAACAGGCACTCCTAATTCAGCAGCAAATTCTTGAATCTGTTTCTTTGTTTGAGGGTCGGTCTTAATGTTAAGAATAGTTTTAGTCATGCATACATTGTATTACCGAAGTATACACATGTCAATAATTACTTAGGAGTCGGCTTTCTGCCCTGTTAGTCAAAAATTGATCTAGATCGTTTAAGAAGTAAAACGGCTCTAACCTGGTATACGATGATACACTAAGCATAATCATTATGATTTTTGTTAAAACTAAATATATTATGCTACTTTAATTCCAATAGCTAATTGTTACGAGCTGTATTAATAAATATTCTTTTTGTACTGTCCCAACTGTACGCCAATACACGGAAGATGGTAGTTTCAATTTCCTCTAGTTGGGTATACCATGCTTCTTACGCTTATTTTTATTTCTTTTAAATTATATTTTTGAGATACTTTCAGGGTGAATCTCAAAGTTGTTCTGACTATAGTTGGTATTTTAATAACCATAGTAGCTCCTTTACCATATATTCGAGACACGCTAAAGGGAAAAACAAAACCGCATAGTGTAACTTGGCTAATTTGGTCAATACTCGTAAGCACAGCTTTTTTAATTCAGCTCGAAAACGGTGGAGGACTTGGTTCGCTAGTACTCGGGTTTACAGCTTTAATGAACATTGTAATTTTTTGTCTATCACTACGGTATAGAAGAGACATTATCACAAAATTTGACCTCATTATCCTTACTCTAGCATTACTCACAATGATCCCTTGGCGAGTCACTAATAATAAATTACTGGCAGTGATACTCGTTACTTGCATACAATTCTTCGGTTATTTACCAACATTCAGAAAATCTTTGAAGTCCCCAAACCAAGAAACTATTTCGCTTTATAGTTTGAGCACCATTAAACAAGCAGTTGGTATTGGCGCATTGTCCAGCTATAACATCTATACTCTACTTTTCCCAACGGTATTATTTTTTACTAATACTTTTATGTCTGGCCTCTTAATTGTTAAAAGAAAAATAGTGGATTAGCTAGTAGGGTAGGTACTTGCATCTATAAATATGGTTTTAACTTGGTACAGTGTGGTGCATCTAATTGAATTTGGTTTTAGCAACAATCAATTTAAAATATTATTGACTTGCTTTACTTTTACATAAAGTAATGCCGTAGATAACTTGCATGGCCGATCGCCCCTGATAGTCACAGAAATTTATCAAACAACGAAGTAATAGTAACAGCAGGACTCGTAACTATTTAAGGATTTGGGGGGACTTTACTGCGTTCTAATTTAGAATTTAGCGAAACCTGATTAAAATCGTGCCATGGCATTGAATAACTATTCCAGGCAGCTCAAATAAACAACTCGCTGAAATCCCACAAGCATCAATTGTCATTAATTTACTACGGCTCTACTGTCCGGCCGCGCAATTAGGCCATCGAAACCCATCGCCAAATTTCTGACTAAACTAACTTTATATAGCTCTAAGTTCGGCTGTGCCTAGCTGATGTACTTCTCTTAAATAAGCCCTTTGACGGTCCTCGGTGACTTTGTCGGGCACCTTCATCAGGACGTCTTGATGCTACTCTAGGAACACTTTGCTTTCGATGTCTTGGCCCAGTTTGAATAGATGCATGTGGTTCCATGCCACTAGAATAAGTACGTTGTGGCTGAGATTCGGCGCTTGCGGCGGCTTGGGCATCGCTACTACTTCGCAGGACATCAAGTGCGTCAGCAACCTCGGCTGGTGTTTGGCTATATTCTGTATCTTGTTCTTGAACTTGTCGTCTTAATTGCATAGCGCTTAGTCGCTCTTGTTGTCGCTCTGCAAGCGTAGGCTCACTTTGTTTTGGCCGCCATCCCGAAACAATAGCTTCTTTAAAGCGCTTATTCGCAATTTGAGCACGCAGTCTGTCAAGACGAGAAGCATTGGCAGCTTGACTAACGACTTCTGGCTCTTCACTAGTGCGACCTAAATTGGGCAATTTGGTATGGTTCGGTTGACCAATGGTTCGAGCAGCTTGTAAAGCCTGTAAATGGCTCCGTTGATGAACGGGGATTTGGTCGGCCGTTGAATCTTTTTCAGTCACTGGCACTTCGATAGTAACTTCATCGTAACCTGCCTCCTTTGCTTGAGACACAGCTCGCGCGGTACTAATTGTTGGTATTGGTTCAGTTATCTGACTTTCTGCTTTTCGTCTTTCATTATCCTGTTGATCCAAGACTTCATTTAATAGCACTGAGCTCATATATTTAGCGTGCTCAGGTCGATTGGTTACCCCCCGGCTTTCTCTTGTTCGATCTAAAAGTGCATCCGTATAATGACCGTGCATTTGATCTTGAAGTATCTCCAATCGCTCGGTTACAACCTCGGGAAATTGTATTTGACCATCGGTGCCCATATCAGCTTCACTAAATGTTTGATAACGTCTATCTCGGTTTACAAAACCGGTCGCAACCGTTGTTTTTTGAAAACTCTCATTGCCATCCGGAATTGGATTACCCCTTGCATCATGATCAAGCACACTTTCGTAGATAATCATTCCTGGAGGAACGTCCACTGTGCCATAGTCCATATATGCAGTAATCTCCGGGTTCGTATCACCCCGTCGATAATCATAGAGGTAATTTGTCTTCGTTAGCGGCAAGGCAACTACTTGCTCTGTATCGAGTGGATTTACCCATGGTTGTATTTCATGCTGAGGTGCTTCTGGAGGTCGCGCGTGTCTTCCGGACATAGTATTTTATTTTTCCTTTTATTGTTTTACAGTAATCTTACACTAACATAAAATTATATTGGAGTCAATATTATGTTTATGCTTTACAACCTCTAAGCGTGCAACAAGGAGAAGATATCATCTTATCAAAGTTTAAAAAATAATGATGTTAAAATAATCAAGGCAAAGTAAAAGTAAGAGTAAGAGAACTTGGACTACCTAAATGATTCAGCCACCTTTCTATGATCCGGCAAAAACATATGAAGAAAATTATCAATTTGGTCCTTTTGGTAATTTTCTAGTAGATACAGATTGGCATCAAAGCGGCGAACCGCAATACGAATATTATGGACAAAAAGTTTTTTTGCCATTCGGTATTCCGGCTGGACCTCTTATAAATAGCAAGTATGTAAAGGCTGCTTTTGAAAAAGGTTTTGATATTTGCGTATATAAAACAGTTCGAAGTGACGAATATGCAGCTCATCCTTTTCCGAATATACTAGCAGTTCATGTCGAAGGAGATCTCACTCTTAACAAATTGCGTCAACCTATAGTAGCTGATACTCACTTCCATCAGCCAATAGCAATAACCAACTCCTTTAATATTCCGTCTCGAAAACCTGAAGCGTGGCAAGAAGACATGAGAGCTGCGATTGATGCAGCAGGGAAGGGTCAAGTATTAGTTGGTAGTTTTGTCGGAACGGTTCGCCAAGATCAAACGCCTGATGAGTTTATTGAAGACTGGGCAATTGTTGCAAAACTCGTGTGCCAAACTGGCGTGAAGATTGTTGAAGCTGACATTTCATGTCCGAATAACGGTAGCGAGGGCTTAGTCTGCTATGATCTAGAGATTACAGAGAAAATATGCAAAAAGATTAAAGAAACTATAAACGAAGTCCCGTTAATCTTGAAAGTAGGCTATTACGAAGACGACAATCAGTTAGAAGAGCTTGCTAAAATTATTCAAGAATATGCTGATGGTATAGCCGCCATAAATACTTTACCGGGAAAAATAGTGGATAGTCATGGAGATCAAGCACTGCCTGGAAAAATGAGAGCTACAAGTGGCATATGTGGTGCGCCTATTAAATGGGCGGGTATTTCAATGACCGAACGATTGCGAACGATTCGAGAAAAATATAATTACGCTTTCTCGATAGATGGGGTTGGCGGTGTTACTACGCCTATGGATTACTTTGAATATATCGACGCCGGCGCCAATACCGTATTTAGTGCGACAGGGGCCATGTGGAATGCAAGTTTAGCTCAAGATATTAAAAATTATAAGGAGTTATAGCAACGCTATGGATAAAGAAGCCCTAGATATACTTAAAAAAACCAAGGCTATACTTACCGACAGTCATTTTGTGGGCACTTCCGGAAGACACATGGCGACTTATATTAACAAAGATGCGCTCTATCCTCATGTACTGGATACCTCGCGTATGGGTGAACTTTTCGCGTTAAAAAACAAGGACTTAGAAATTGATGTTGTTGCCGGACCTGCGCTTGGCGGTATCATACTTTCCACTTGGACTGCATATCATTTATCAAAACTAAAAAACCGTGAAGTACTCGGTATTTATACCGAAAAAACCCCTGAAAGTAATCAAGTTTTTACAAGAGGCTACGATGCATTAGTAAAAAATAAAAATGTACTCGTCATAGAAGACCTTACCACCACCGGTGGCTCTGTCAAAAAAGTCGTAGACAGTGTTCGTCTGGTCGGGGGGAATGTGATCGGTGTATGTGTCATGGTCAATCGAGACCCAAGGCTCGTAAATTCCGAAACAATTGGTGCACCATTTTCAAGTTTAGCCACCCTAGAAGTGCCGTCATATGACGAAGCCGACTGTCCTTTATGCAAGAATAATGTCCCGATTGATACCTCTGTTGGACATAGAAATTTAAGATTCCACCCACAACAATAACTGCTGTAAAGACAGTGTTTTTACTAAGAAAAACTAAAGAAAGAGGAGTAGCAATAAGCGCGTGACCAAGTCCAACAATCGCAGCAAAAAAAGCAGCCAGTAGATTTATGAGCAAAAAATATAGGAAATGCATAGGGCAAATATACCATACGCTGATCCCTAAGCTTATGGAGCGTTATTTGCTATAATCCACTCAGTATGGATATTACTCCCAATAAGCACGTCATCTCGCCGAAAGACCTCCTTAAAAAAGAAAGCGTTGGGATTAGTAAATTTAACAATGCGCTGGCCCTCAAAATAACCAATGTAGTCGGATCGATGTGGAGCGCTTATATTTTCGCTTGTTTATCCCTAATGTCATTACCGGCTATTCTCGTATTAATCGACCCCGGTTTGCGGCAAGATTTTCCAAAATGGATTGTGAATGCAAGTCTTATTACGCTTATTGCCTGGGTATCACAAAATTTCTTACAACTTGTACTGCTTCCAATCATTATGGTCGGTCAAAATGTAATTCAGGGTCAGCAAGATGCCAAAGCCGAGGCTGATCATAGGACATTGACGTATTTAGCTAACCTTCAAGAAGAGCAAATGACAATGCTAAAAATTCAGAGCGAAATACTAGATTATCTTAAAAAACACGATAATATTGATCCTAAATAGCGTTATTAAAGGTAAAAAGGTATACCTTGATTTCTCTTAACGCAATGTCAGCAGCCTGATTAATTCTGCGAACCTCTATGAATAGGTTGTCCAACATTTACTGACAATAGTCCATTATTATGATTGTGGCTTTGGGGATTACGACCGACAATAAAACGTCCATGTCTAACCCAAACGTCTGCTTCATAACCCGAAACTGCTCCATACATATCTCGCAGATAATCATCCTGCCGTACTAGGGACGTATCAAGACCGAGATTAGGCAACCATTCATGACGACCTATGGGTAGGCTATCGCCCTCACGTAACCCGATTATGCCATTATTTGCCATTGGTATGCTCGAATCTCCCATGAGTGCCCGATCTCGGATCTGTTCAATTTGACTGTACCCCATTATGTAAAATTGGGCACTATCTTGAAATTGACGCGCACCAGGATGTGATGCACGAAAACAATAGACTTGTGTCGCCATTTTTCTTGCTTCTATAAGAGCGTCATCTTTAGCTAGAAACTTTGCATATTCTGTGTTTGTGGGTACATGTTGCGGCTGTGCACCTTTAAAAAGTTTGGAAATCTCTGTGAGTCTATCAAGATCAAACCATGTACGCGAGTATGGGAGGTTGATGACCGTTTGTAATGCCCCGACTGGGAAGCCTACTAGTTTAGTGGCATCATGAGCATTTAATACTGGCTGAAAATGACTCGTGTCGAGCGTTTGACCGGTTAGTATCTCCTCTATGCGACCTCTAAACTCGGTAAGACCTAAGTAGTCAGGGCGAGCAATGGTTTCAAATTCTAGGTGTGGTTGTGGTGCACGATTCATTTGTAGAAATTTTGTTTTATAGAATAATACTATACTAGCATATTATCTGCTATTGGTCAATTTATGTTCTCTAATTAGTCTTCAGGCACCAAACATCTTGGACACTTTCATTAAGATAGAAAGGAGTAATGAAAGTGAGTACCAGAACTATGACCCAGAAACAGCTCTTAGTCTACGGAGCTCGGATTAGACTTGCTTGGTTTAGGAAGGCAGAAGAATTAGGTAGTGTTACTGAAGCTTGTAAATGGTTTGGAATAGCAAGGAGTGAGTACTACTATTGGCATAAACGTTGGATTGCCGGAGATAAGAAAGTAACAGCACTTTACGACAAGCCCAGAATACCAAAAGATAACCCTCGCATAATTGATGAGGAATTAGCTGGTCTCATCGTTGGCCTGAGATTGGAGTATGGCTACGGTAAGCACGGCCTATCCAGGATCCTTGAGCGGGATTATGGCATCACCATATCTCATAAAGGTGTTAATAACGTTCTTAGGCGAGCTGAATTGCTCGCTAAGAGAAAGGTCAACAAACGTTCACGTAAACTATCTGACCAGCAATATGTACCCGGTGAGCGTGGTCAGATGGACGTGAAGCACTGGAAACGAGCCGCCTACCAATACGACATCATAGATTGTGCCACCAGGCTCAAATACAAGCGCCTGTACTATGATTACCATCCCCGAAATACCATCGACTTCCTGGAGCATGCCGTCAGATTCTTTGAGCCAGCTTTCAGCTTTCAAACCATCCAGACAGACAATGGTACTGAGTTCACCTACACCCAGTGGCCACAGGATAAGATAACTCACCCAGTAACCATATGGCTGACCAGCGCTTAAAGGAAATTTCGTGTTGGTTTTTGCCCCTCAGTTCGGCTGTATAAATACCACTCCACGAGCCTTCGTTGGTGCTCGTCGCTCATGCCTCGGTGCAACTTGAGCTTGGTTCTGAGCTGGCTGTTAATACCACCTTCCATGTGGTTGGTCGTTCTTGGTAGCCGTGGGGTGGAGTTGTAAACGTAGGTGAACAGCTGCTGGTCTTCCTGTAGTTTCTTGAGCTGTCGGTAGGCAGAACGTAAGCGTCCATGGGTATGCCACCATCTCCGTTGGTTCGGCTTCGGATCTCTGACATACGTCCTTTGCTTGACGAAGTCGTTATACTGGTTCTCCCAAGCCTGGAACTGCTGTTCCCAGGTAGCCGCATCCGCTTCCGTATGCACTTGCCACAGTGCCCTGGTTAGTCGCAGAAGGTCTTGCCCGGCTTCGGTTTTCGGGCTGAGCGTTAGCTTACCCCGGACGTTGAGCCAGATATGGAATGTGCAACGCTGGATCTTCGTCTCAGGCCAACACCGGGCAATGGCCAGGAGAATACCTTTCTGGCCGTCACACACGGCAAAGCCTGGTGCCGGTATGGTAGCCAACAGCTCGCTCCAGGTACTCGAGGATTCCCAGCCGGCCCAGTGCCAGGCAATGACATATTCGGTAGTCCGAGCAATGAGACAGACCAGTGAGCCGACACGGATGCCGTCAAGGATAAGGGCGTGGTGTACTTCGCCGGTGGGCGTAGGCTTCGGTACAATATCCCAGCACCAAGCTGTTTGGTTACGCCACGTACGGGCGGTAACACTCGTCGGCAATTCGTCCTGTGACTGCTTGCCGAGTAGCCAAGCGACGAAGTGTTCGAGCAAAAGCTGACGACTGAGGTCAGGTCGTTTCCTGACTTGTGAGCCACTACACTGCGGACAACGGTAACGCTGTGTACCGGCAGTTGTCTTGCCCCATTTCTGTAGCTTAGTTTGGCATGCTTGGCATGTGTACTTGTAGGTTCTTTTTTCATACAATTAATGTCTCACGACATTAATTCAGGGCAAATAACAGAGGAATAACGGCTTAAAAACCAACACGTTTTTTCCTATAACTCCTGACCAGCCATGGTATTGAGCATCGCTTAATTAAAGCCAGCTCACCACAACTCAATGGGTTTATTGAGCGCAGCCATGGCTCAGACAAATACCTACGGAAACATTTCAAAATAGATCATAATTTCGTGGACCTTAAGCGATTCCTGTTGGAAGACTGCGAACGCTACAATACATACCGCCCACATACCTCACTCGGTATGATGACACCACTCGAATACTTACAGAGTCTGCCCGGATATGAGAATGCTACTATTAACTTAGACGTCCTATATGTTTAGAGCCTCGACCTGTTCTCTAATTAGTGTCTTCTCAACCGCACATCAGCAATAATTAGCTTCGTTTGTCCTAGTTGCTCAATGATATTGAAGCCATCCCATGTAAATATATCGTGTGCGTGTAAGCGTAGCACTCCCTGATCAGTCACATGCGGTTTAAATGACCGACTCTTTGCGGTAGATTCGTCAACTATCTAGGAATTTTTTGAATATAGATATTGCTTGGTAATTTTTTCTATGTCTTCCAAAGGGGACGATTGGCGAACCAATGTAACACTTTTGTTTTTTGAAAGCCAAAGCGCACCCGCTCATCGCTTAATACCACGACAAAAGGTTTTATATCTTGCGGTAACTCAGATAATTCTACAGCAATCTTAACTGAATCGATTTCGGTTCTGAACTAGGGGATAATAGTGATATGAAGTAGCCAATTTTTAAACTGACTATCGACCGATTGTAGTTGCACCAAAACACATATCAGGCGATCTCCAGGTTTCATATCTTCATGATAGCAAGAACATATTTTAAGCCATCACAGGCCGAATAGAGCAAAGTTGAGAAAATATAGTGCGTATTACGCCAGTGACATGACACTATTATCAGCAGCCACGCCATTTTCAGGCTGGCCTTCGGCTTGAGTGCCCGCAACCACAACTCCACCCCCCTTAAACATATCAATATCCGAAACTAGAGTTTCACCTGCTTCGTTTAACGCGCCTAAATCAATACCATCATAGCCGCGATCTTCACCAGGTCGCGAAGCTAAAGGGCTAACCATTCGTGATCCCGCATAGAATGCTACAGAAGGCAAATCAGGTCTCGGCATGCCTCGTGCCACCCTTAGATCCATTACTAAATCATCTCCTCCGGAAGGATCAACATCTACGTCAGTATCCTCGGCATAATAGGAAGGAGATCTGGCGTTTCCTTCATTTGCTTCTTGTTTGCGTGGTCCTGAACCACCCCCGAAAGCTCTCTCGAACCCCCCTAGCCAAATTGCAAGCGCAGTGCGATACTCCAAGCTCTGACTAACCCACACCAGACCACCATCATAACGTTCCGCCATAACTTAACTAGGCACCTGCGCGCCTATACGCACCTTTCTAATTAATTGATTGTTTTGTATTAACTTTGTGCGAAATTACACAGAGATTTTATGCTAATTAATATCTTAGCACCACAATGATCCATACTATCACACTACGCAAAGCTTGTGAACCGGTAAGTTATTAATCTGTTACTATGGTTTGTAGAATGTATAAAGTGCTCCTCTTTGATTTTTATGATGTACTCTATACTGATAGTTATAAAACGTGGTTAGCACGGAACGATCTGGAAAGAACCGGACCATTTAAACAAGCCTCCGAATTATTGGATAAAGGACAGATAGATTGGGACGAGTTCCTTGGCATGATTGCATCGGCAACTCACCAAACCCCGGCCCAAATCACGGCTGTCTTTCATACGTTGGATAGACTAGATCATGAGCTGGTTGATTTTCTCAAAGCGCTCCATAACAACTATCCGCTCGGTCTTATTTCCAATGGTCGTTCGTCTCGCATTCGCGGATTATTTCAGCAGTACCAACTCGATTCATTGTTTGATGAAGTAGTCATATCTAGTGAAGTGAGTTATAGGAAAAAACGTGTTGGTTTTTAAGCCGTTATTCCTCTGTTATTTGCCCTGAATTAATGTCGTGAGACATTAATTGTATGAAAAAAGAACCTACAAGTACACATGCCAAGCATGCCAAACTAAGCTACAGAAATGGGGCAAGACAACTGCCGGTACACAGCGTTACCGTTGTCCGCAGTGTAGTGGCTCACAAGTCAGGAAACGACCTGACCTCAGTCGTCAGCTTTTGCTCGAACACTTCGTCGCTTGGCTACTCGGCAAGCAGTCACAGGACGAATTGCCGACGAGTGTTACCGCCCGTACGTGGCGTAACCAAACAGCTTGGTGCTGGGATATTGTACCGAAGCCTACGCCCACCGGCGAAGTACACCACGCCCTTATCCTTGACGGCATCCGTGTCGGCTCACTGGTCTGTCTCATTGCTCGGACTACCGAATATGTCATTGCCTGGCACTGGGCCGGCTGGGAATCCTCGAGTACCTGGAGCGAGCTGTTGGCTACCATACCGGCACCAGGCTTTGCCGTGTGTGACGGCCAGAAAGGTATTCTCCTGGCCATTGCCCGGTGTTGGCCTGAGACGAAAGATCCAGCGTTGCACATTCCATATCTGGCTCAACGTCCGGGGTAAGCTAACGCTCAGCCCGAAAACCGAAGCCGGGCAAGACCTTCTGCGACTAACCAGGGCACTGTGGCAAGTGCATACGGAAGCGGATGCGGCTACCTGGGAACAGCAGTTCCAGGCTTGGGAGAACCAGTATAACGACTTCGTCAAGCAAAGGACGTATGTCAGAGATCCGAAGCCGAACCAACGGAGATGGTGGTATACCCATGGACGCTTACGTTCTGCCTACCGACAGCTCAAGAAACTACAGGAAGACCAGCAGCTGTTCACCTACGTTTACAACTCCACCCCACGGCTACCAAGAACGACCAACCACATGGAAGGTGGTATTAACAGCCAGCTCAGAACCAAGCTCAAGTTGCACCGAGGCATGAGCGACGAGCACCAACGAAGGCTCGTGGAGTGGTATTTATACAGCCGAACTGAGGGGCAAAAACCAACACGAAATTTCCTTTAAGCGAGTGAAGTGGGTATTTTAAAACCCGACATAGCTATCTTCCACATGATGCTAGAAAAGCTTCACGTACCCGCCGATCAAGCTGTCTTTATCGATGATAATGAACTCAACATACAAGCTGCAAAATCCATTCATTTGCATGGCATTTGGTATCAAGATTTGTCGTCGCTCAAACGAGAACTGCGTCACTTGAAGATACATATAGCTGATTAGCTATTGCTTATTTTGGCTTATAGTTAAACCATGACTAAAAAGTACCCAAAAGTTGGTGTCGGTATAATCGTTCTGAAAAAATCAGCCGGCAGCACGTTTGTAATGCTACACCAACGCAAGGGAAAGAATGGTCTTGGTGCCGGTTATTGGGGCAGTGGGGGAGGTCACCTGGAATGTGGTGAATCATTACAAGCCGGTGCCCTGAGAGAACTAACAGAAGAAGCCGGACCTGATTTGATAGTAAAAAATGTTCGTTTCTTAGGGGTAGTGAATTTTACGGAGCTTCCGCCGGCTCATTATGTGGATATAAGTTTTCGGGCAGATTGGATGTCCGGAGAGCCCCTTAACAACGCGCCTGACGAAACGACCGGGTGGCAGTGGTTTGCTCTTTCTAAACTCCCATCACCACTATTTCCGCCACTTGAAAGATATCTCTCAGCACTATCTACCGGGCAGCATTTTTTTGATTCGTCATTTGATTGATCTAGAGCTATAGACTTGTGGTACTATTCGGCAGCATTGGCGTACTCGCAAGTCCGTTTTCTATTTCCGTAAGATACTGTCCAAATCCAAGATTGGTCAAGACGGTAGTAATAGGCATTGCATTGGCCGGAGCGGTCAAATGCAACTGGGATGTAGTAGGTTCAACGGTCAGAGAAGCATGCATATTAATCGTTTTATCAGTAGATGATCCGAAGTTAAGCGCCACATTCACCGCGTTCGCTTGACTGTTAAGAGAAGCAACAACTGAATAGGAATAGGTGGTCTTACCGGATTTAGACTGGGCGTTAATAAAGAAAGGATAGACACTACCACCTTTATAATTCAACCCGATGTCAACGAAGTTTTCAGCCGGATTATTCGACGGATCGCTCAGACGCACCTTGTAGAGTAGACGAGTGTTTATATCGGCCCACACATCAATACTATCGGTACTGTTAATTTTCGTAACTGCATTTTCCAATGATTGACAGGACGAGTTTACGTCAGAAGATAAGTTTTCCTTTGATAGATAGGTGCCAAGCCCACTGCTGGTAAGCGCACTACACATGGCGGCCACATAAGCCTTTACATGAGCCGGCACAAATCCGACTTTATAGTGGAATGTTTTATTACCATCAACCGTTTCTTCGCCATACGTTTTGAGGACTTTAGTGACGGAAGTAGCTGAATTGGTAGTAAATACATACTTTTGATTCACCGTACCGGCCGCTTGCAAGAACGAGTTAATATCTCCCCAGGTGAGCTTCGGTTTTGATCCCGCCGCCGCTTGGACCTGTTTATTTAGCTCCTGTGTCAGATCCGCTAACATGTTATGGTCAATCACAATCCACTGACCGTCCAGGGTAGCTAGCTTCGGTCCGTAGATAGGACCGAAGAAGCTGCTGACTGATTTTAGACCATTCACTTGAAAATATTCATCTGGTTCGCTGACACCCGGCACTTGGATACTGCGTAGCTCGACGTCAACGTTACCAGCACCGGTATCAAGCTTAAGTGAACCGGTCATGTTACCACCGGCGCTCTGTGAATTGAAACTGCCTGAATAATTAGTGTCCAGCGCCTGCAATGAAAATGTTCCGTTTTCGGTATAACCGCTGTAGTGGGTTTGTGACTGAGTAGTAACATAACTGATCAACTTGTTATAACCTAGCCCGGTATTATTGAGACTTTCTCTCCATACAACACTCGGATTTATGTAGTAGCCATAGTAGAAAGCAGCGGCACTGCCACCTAGCAGCACTATGACGACCAGCAGGATAAGCATCATTTTTTCCGATTTTGAATATCGTCGTTTGACTTTTTTATTTGACAAGACCGCAGATGCTGGCGCTATTGAATCTTCGCTTTGCCCCGAAACTACAGCGCCAGGCATCTGCACGGTAGTCGCATCATCGTCAGTCAATGTACTAATATCCGGTAGCTTGGCGGATTTCGTTTGATCAGTCTTAGCGTCATTCGTTGCAGGGGTCTCGGATTTTGTACTACTACTTGATGTAACCTCTTCCTTAGTCGATTCGCTGTCGGAATCCGCTTTCGAATCGGACTCATTGTTGTTATCAGACGATAAACTCTCATTCCCGCTCTCTTCCGATGATGTAGACAACTCCGGCTGGGTACCAGACTTCGCTGCCTCGTTATCATCTTGCGCGTCACTTGTGTCCGATTGATTTGAGGTATCCTCTTTGTCAGGTAATACGGATGCATCGTCCGGTTCTGAATTTTTAGAATCTCTATCCATGAGTATATTGTTTTTTATTGCTTATGCTTTTAATTATCTCAGACTCGCGTCGTAATGCAAGTAGGAGACCTAGCCGAGCAGCAGCGTAAGAACAGCCTTCTGTGCGTGCAGTCGATTTTCGGCCTCTTGAAAAACTCTTGATTGAGGCCCGTCTATTACCGCAGTTTCGACCTCTTTGCCACGGTAGGCTGGCAAACAATGCATAAAAATAGCTCCCGGTCGTGCTGCCTGCATGAGTTTGGGTGTTACTTGAAATGGCGCGAGTAATTGCAAGCGTTTTGTAGCTTCCGCTTCTTTGCCCATACTCACCCAAGTATCCGTGATAACAACATCAGCCCCTTTTACTGCAGCAACCGGGTCAGTAAATAGTTTAATATCGGCTTGTGATGAAATATAATTCGGTGATAATTGAAACTCGAGAGGAGTGGCTATTCTGAGCGGCATTTTGAGGGCATGAGTGGCCAACGCCAGTGAATTTGTCACATTATTATCGGCATCACCTAGATAGGCTACTGTTATATCAGCCAGCCGCCCAAATTCTTCAAATATAGTTAACAAATCCGCCAATACTTGGCATGGATGCTCTTGGTCGGTCATGGCATTTATCACCGGTATCTTAGAATTATCGGCGAATACAACCAGGTCTGCATGGCTGGATATTCTCGCGACAATTCCATCAGCCATGCTGCCAATAACACGAGCTGAATCTTCCACCGATTCCCGTACACCCAGTTTTATGTCATTAGGCGCTAAGTAAACCGCATGACCACCTAACTGAGTCATGCCCACTTCAAACGAAAGTCGTGTTCGTAAACTCGCTTTATCGAAAATCATGGCTAAACTTTTTCCCGCCAGAACATCGGCTGATTCGGTTTTTTGTTTCGATCGTTCTGTTTTCAGTTTTTGTGCGTTAGTGATGAGACGCTCGAGTTGCCGAGGCGAAAAATCGCGAATAGATAGGAAATCTTTCATTTATTATCAACTTTAGACATATTTTGATGAATATTTATATATTTATTCATTATTCTTTATCATATTTATACTTTTATGCACATAATTTTCAAAAAGTATAATCTAGACCGTTCGCTAAGGTCAAGCATAAATAAGAATTATTAGCTATTTCCAGAAATTAAATCGACTAAATCACAACTTCTGATATATCGATTCCTGTATAGTTAATAGTCGTAGTGGGAGAGTGCTTTGTTTGGAATAAATAAGGTTCTGGTAAAGCTTTTGCTCGTATCTGCTGTAATTGGTGGTCTGGTTGGCTTAGCCTCGGACTTATTCATTCGTTTGCTTCAATTAAGCTCAAAAATAATATGGCACGACATAACGCCAAATGCCGAGCATAAACCAGTCTTCGTCATAATTGCCGCGTTGCTGGGCGGATTGCTGATGGGCGTCTGTGTAAAGTATTTCGGGGTGAATGAGGGAATTGGCTTTGAGTCAGTTGCGGCAGCCGTTAAAAAAGACGGCGAATTAGGCATGAAGCAAATAAAACGGGTGGTAGTCAACACATTCTTCGGCTTAATAACTGGTGCAAGTATCGGACCTGAATCACCCCTTATAACTGTGGGCGGCTTTATGGGTGACTTCTTAGCAAAGCGATTGAAGGTCGCTAAAGAGCAGATGATGGCGTTCATAACTATTGCCTTAGGCGGTTCTATCGGTATGTTGTTTGACGCTCCGATTGCCGGTCCGGTATTCTTTGCCGAAAAACCACCTACTAAAAACAGCAACACGAATAATCTGCTCGTTTTTGCCAGTATGATGGCCGCAAGTATCGGTTATGCCGTATATTACTGGCTCAAAGCACCGTTCTTAACAAACCTTAGACTTATTCCTGCCTACAGTGGATTTCATTCGGTCGATCTTTTTTATGGTTTCCTTGTCGGCATTGCAGGCACTTGTATTGGCCTATGCCTAAGATCGCTGATACTGTACCTCAAAGCACAGTTTAAACGATTCGACGAACAGCCTGTTTTGCGCGGCGGTATCGTTGGTCTGGCTATTGGTCTATGCGGTGCAGCCTTCCCACTGGTGTTGTTTGATGGCAGTGCACAACTTAGCCAATTAGTTACCACCGTTTCAACGTATAGTGTTCTTGGGCTCTTAGCTCTCGCAATAGTTCGACTATTATCAACGTCAGTGGCATTGTCAGGTGGCTACCAAGGAGGTAACATTTTCCCCACGATATTTATCTGCGGCGCTTTTGGTTTGGCAGTTCACAGTGCGTTACCTTTTATTCCGGCAAGCGTAGCAATGGTGGCCACAATGGTGCCCGCAATGTACGTGTTTTTGCCATTACCGCTGGTCTGTATCTTTTTGTTTACTGAAATTAGCAGTTTTAATTTAATACCGGTTATGGTCATGGGACTCATTAGCGCGTTTGTTATATTGAATTACAAGACGGTCTTCATAAAGAAGGGGTCTAAAAAGGCAGCTTGAAAAAAATTCAGGTAACGCTAATAATGACGATTGAACCAATAAGCATAAGCAAGGATTTTAGTAATGGATAGCAGCTACGTACCCATTTATAAACAAGCCGCAGCGCTTCAACATCAATTTCATGAATATTCGCATACTATGGCTCACAGTCCGTCAGCGACCGTTTTGCGTAATGAAATACACAGTTTAACCAACGATCTAGCGCTCAATAAACACCCCCGAACAATTGAGCATCGGGTTCGGACAATAGAAAATCAACTCAGGATGTCTCAACACCACCACGAAGGTATAAATGCAATGAGCATGCCAGGCCAAACATCACCGTTACTCAATATGCATCAATCGACACACATGTACAAAAATTTCGAACATATCCGGCGCGAAATTCGTATGAACCCCCACTATTGATGTTGGCGAATCAGTGCTGCGTAAAAAGCATAACCACTGTCATGTTATAATTTTCTCGTGATAAAAATAAATCTAACGGCGGCGTGGAAAGTACTCGTTGTCGTACTCCTCGCCATCATAGCGTTTTATAGTTACCGAATTAGTAGTGAACTTTCAACTCCAAATACTGCGCCTGTGCGGGTTGGCTGCGGGACTTATAACACGCAGTCGGATACTCCCAATGTTTGTATGTAGAACAGCTATATCATAAACTATACAGCTTGTAAGAATACTTATAGTTTCTCATTTGGCTACTGCCTATAGTGTCAGTAGTTCGTGATATCTAATGTTTGAGAGGGGCAAAAACCATGCAAGGTAGGCGAACGACCCGCACAAAAAGTCCAGCCAATAATGGCAATTGGTGGCGCCGCTACTTGGTAGATTAAACAGCAATCTGATTGCTGTTTTTTAGTATATAGACACCCTACGCGTTATGCCGTTGCTTTTGTAATTGAATATCCGCTTTTGTGAGGCGTTTTCCGGTCAAGCTTCGTGGCCATAAGCGTTGATTTTTGACTACAGAAATCTCAACAGCATAGTAAATAACTTGGGCCTGCAAATAAATCCAGAACATAAGCCCCAGTGTCGTCGCAAAATAGCTATACAGAGCATCTAAATTTTTCAAGACATGAATTAGTATGAATCCACCCAGCAACTGGGTCACAGCCAGTCCAACTGAAGTAGCAATCGCAGCAACTCGTAATTCTTGTGCCATAACTGTCATCGGTAGACACAAACGAAGTATATAAAAAAAAGTAAGGTAGAGAATTACTAGGTTTAATGCGAATGAAAGCATACGAAAGCCCAGACCGTGTCCAGCTGAAGCAGCCAAACCTCCAGCTATTGATGCCCCGACAAGACCACCGCCGCCGATAAGAATAATTTTAAAGCTGGTTACTGCTGACTGCAGGAAGTTACCTGGTGCTGCTCTGCGTAATGGCCAAACATGCTGCACGCCGTGTCTAAATACATCAGCCACACCTCTTGTGCCATAAAAAATGACTACCAAACCCACCAGCAAGGCCAAACCGTTTCTATGGAGGCTATGTATATGCGCAGATAGTTGCGTGCCAAGAACCGGAAAGTAATTTGTGACGCCATGAAGAATACTGGTCTGCAGTGCCGGATTATTACTCAACAGCTGCTGGGTTAGGGTGGTTAAAATGAGCAGTAGCGGAAATAAAGATAAAAACGCATAGTAAGTTAGCAGCGCCGCTTGATATCCGACTTGATCGTCACCGTATTTTTTTATAACGGCAAAACTGAATCCTAAAAAATGCACTCGCTGCTGTAGCGAATCCAGATTGTCGAGAATAGTTTCAATTTTATTCATGGCATGCGAATCTCGGTATTGCGACCTGCCTGTCATTACAGCACAGCTGGCTAGAATTGGCTATATTGCGACCGAGAATATAGTATGTTTTTTGCACCAAAAACACTCTCATAACTTCTTTGAATGAGCTCTAGTGAAAAAGTTTACAGCCAGTCCAAAGGCATAAGCCCGATACTGTGTACTGCAAACTAAAAAGGCAAAGGAGAATCAACATGTCCAACGAAGAAGCCGAAGAACTAATGTTTGAATTTGAAAAATGGGACGCGAAACAAGCAAAGCACAATTTCATAACCCGAATGGAGCATAAACTCTATCGGAAAGAGCGTCTCGGTCGTAGCTCTAGATAAATGCCTTGAGAGTACAGTTAAAAACCCTGTCACATCACTGGATGAGCAGGGTTTTTAAAATCGAATTCGATGCATAAGCCTATCGACGGCATCATGCTGATAATCGGATTGTGGAAGCAATGGCGACAACAAAGTAATAATTCGCTCTTCTTGATCGGCCGGATAGCAGATAGTCAAAGAAGGCGAAAAACGCTTTAAGGGCAAGAAGACGATGGTGTCAACCCCAACTTCTTCGACCACTGCAAAGGAACGAAAGTTTTCTAGGCCGTATGCTTTCTGACTAATCTTGATACCCGTTGGTGTGAGCACGTACTGCACATCACGAGGTTTTCGGGCACTGTAGATTCCAAACATCAAAGCGCCGGCCGCTATCACTACCGTTGAAGGTATGTCTTTCGTCACTAGGTATATGATTGCGATAAGGATAACAGCGACAACGCTGTAAACCAGGTACCACCCGGATTGTTTTTGGTGATGAATAAACTCAGGCCCTGTCCAACCCACGATGGAGTTAGGATCAAACGGCTGTTCATCATCTTCATCCGGGACGGTAACGTCGCTATCAGCATCATCGGAAAATAGATTCCGAGCATCGGCGGGTGTCTCATCCGCCGGATCAGGCATTACCGGTGTTGCTGTTGGTTCGCTATTTTGTGCCTCTATTGTCGGTGTCGGAGTAGGTGATGGGGTAGGTTTATTGGCATCATTAGGTGTACCGACTTGATCCTCGTTTTGCATAAGCGTATTGTACCGCACACATTGTCGATGACCAAAGCAAAGGACCATTAGCGCAGAAAAAGTGATCTTCGTTTTTTGCTTACGTTTGAATGGCAAGTTATAGTAGCTGGTAATGAAACGAGTGTGGTGGTCGTTGTATAAATCGAGCCCGTATCGGGAAATTTTTACATTGGTTTTGCCGGCCGTATTCTTGCTCGTCATTATCATAAACTGTTTTGCTAGCACCGGTGCCTCGCAACAGTTCTCAAATCTAGCGCAAGCTTTTTTGCATGGCCAATTAAATTTTCTACATCCAATTGGCGGCCTCGGACAAGATCCAGTTTTGTATCATGGCAAGATCTACTGGGATGAAGGACCTTTCCCGGCAATGATTCTTACGCCATTTGTGGGACTTTTTTCATTGTTTCACCTGTTTTTTTACCAAGGCTATTTAATGTGGCCGCTTACCATAGGTGTTTTTTATTTTGTCTATAAATTAGCTCGGCTGTTTTCCTTTGACCTAGAGGACGCCTTGATTTTGGCTTTCGGCTTTTGCCTCGGTAGTGTCTATATCGGGGTTGCGTCAATCTCCAGCGGTTGGTTATTTGCACAAGTCGTGACGGTCTTTCTGCTCTTTTGGAGTATGTATGAGTTTTTTACAGATCGTCGCTGGTGGTTAATTGGTTGTATCTGTGCGTGTATTTTCATGACTCGGGCCACCGCAACACCGATTCTTATATTTTATGGGCTCGAGCTATTTGATACCGTCAAAAAAAATAAGCGCCTGAAAACGCTGGCACAACTTTGTTTACCATTAGGTATAGCAATTTGCCTTATTGGTTTATATAACTACCTCCGATTTAGCAGTCCCTTCGATGGAGGCTATATGTATCAATTGCTCCATGACAATTCCGCCGAGTCACGTTCGCTCGGTGTATTTAGCCCTATCCATATACCAACAAATTTTTATTATGCCGTTTTGAGTGCTCCGACAACCGTCGTCCGCGATTCAACGTCATGGACGCTGAAATTTCCCTACATTCGCGATAATGTTTACGGTATGAGTATATTTTTTACATCACCGTATTTTCTCTACTTTTTTACGAGGCCCTGGAAGACATTTGATCGCCACTTCAAACACCTGATGATAGCAATTCTTGTCAGTGCACTTTTTGTTTTCAGTTTTTACGGCGTTGGCGCACTACAATATGGGTACCGTTATTCACTAGATTTCTTGCCTGAATTGTTTGTCCTTTTTATGCTCGTGTATAGGAGGGGTCATGACAGGATTACGACTGGAATGAAAACCTTGCTACTCGGTTCAGGAATAGTAAATTTCTTTTTACTCATCGGATTTATCTACTAATCCATATCCGCTTTAGGTAGGACATGAAAAAACAAGCTAAAAAAAGTAACAGAGGCCTGCAACACACCCTAACCACATATCCATATCGATCAATCTGGCTGTTTACTATACCGGTTATCCTTTTTTTAACGCTACTAATCATCGGCTTTGTATCAGAAGGTAGCCAACAGTACAGTTTGCTGGCGTCAGCCTTCCTTCACGGGCATCTAAATTTTTTACAATCAATCGGTGGAGCGGGTCAGGATCCAGTGTTCTATAAAGGCAAGATCTATTGGAGTGAAGGGCCATTCCCTTCGATTCTACTGATGCCGTTTGTTGGTTTTTTTCAGCTTTTTCACCAGTTCTTTTATCAAGGCTATCTGAAATGGCTTCTGGTGATTGGAGTATGGTTTCTGGTATACCGTCTGGCACAAAAGTTTTCGTATACAAAGGAGGATAGCACTATCTTGGCATTTGGTTTTTGTTTGGGTAGTGTTTTTATTGGCATTGCTTCAGTCTCAGCAAGTTGGTATTTCGCCCAAGTCGTCACAACTTTTCTTTTATTCTGGAGCTTGTATGAATACTTCAACCAGCGGCGCTGGTGGCTGATAGGAACACTGTGTGGCTTACTGCTGCTTACTAGAGCTACAGCACTCCCAATACTACTATTTTTCGGATTAGAACTCTGGGCCACTAAAAAACATACCTTTCGACAGTTGCTAGGCTTAGTCTTGCCGGTTGCTATCGCCGGAGCCTGTACCGGACTCTACAACTATGTTCGCTTTAAGAATCCTTTTGATGGTGGCTATGGCGCCCAGCTGCTGTTTCGGTCGTCACTTGAATCAGAATCGTATGGCATTTTTAGCCTCGTCCATATTCTGACAAACTTTGTAAGTGCCGTTTTTCGGATGCCAATTCCGATCGTTCGAGACAATACTTCCTGGACGCTCAAGTTTCCATACATCGCCAATAACATATACGGCATGAGTATATTTTTTACATCACCGTATTTTCTCTACTTTTTTACGAGGCCCTGGAAGACATTTGATCGCCAGATGAGGCATCTGCTCATAGCCATATTGGTTGGAGCACTTTTGGTTTTTTCCTATTTCGGCGTCGGTATCGTTCAGTATGGATACCGTTATTCACTAGATTTCTTGCCTGAATTGTTTGTCCTTTTTATGCTCGTGTATAGGAGGGGTCATGACAGGATTACGACTGGAATGAAAACCTTGCTACTCGGTTCAGGAATAGTAAATTTCTGGCTGCTTTGGAATATGCTGTACTAGTTTTAATTTGACATAAAAACAACCCTCTTCAAAGATGGGTTGTTTTTTATAACGCAGCACCTGGCGGAGAGGGAGGGATTCGAACCCTCGCGGGGAATTGCTCCCCCCTATCGATTTAGCAAACCGACCCCTTCAGCCACTTGGGTACCTCTCCAGAGGATTGCGATTGAAACTGCCTGGTGTTGCCGTATTATAGCAAAACTCACCACTATACTTTAAACCGCTCTGGCAGTGCAGGTAAATGCGTGGCGGAAGGGGTGGGATTTGAACCCACGGATCCGTTGCCGGATCTCCTGTTTTCAAGACAGGTGCACTCGACCACTATGCGACCCTTCCAATAACAGAGGCCATTATACTAACGAATGCGTGTTTCCCCAAACGAAATCTCAAACCTTTTCAGCTGGAATTTATTTTGTTGTGTTTAATGTGTTGTAAATAAGTAATTAGGAAGTTGCACTCAATTCGCAACCTAAGCTATACTGCTACTAACACAAAAATGCAAGAAGCATATTTTTTCTGATTCCTCAGATAGAGGATGCAGGCGCATTAATCAACCGGAGGGTAACAATTTTATGGCGCGACGAAATCGTGACGACGATCTCTTACTTGAAGAAGACGAATTAACTGCGGCCTTTTTAGGTGACGACGACATGGCTGCTCCTGCACAAAATGGCCAACCAGCTGCCACTCCAGCTGCTGAAGATGAATGGGACGAAGAAGAAAATGTACCCGGTCAGTTAGCCGTTGATGTGTATGAAACCCGTGAAAAACTCGTGGTCAAAGCCCGCACTGCTGGCGTGAACAAGAGTGATCTTGATGTTAGTATTTCCGATAATCAGCTCACCATCCGGGGCACACTTAGTTCTGGTTCTGAAGAGGGAGTCGAGAATTATTTTCTGCAAGAATGCTATTGGGGTGAATTTTCCCGTACTATAGCCTTACCAGTACCTGTCAAAGAAGAAGAAATCGAAGCATTACTGAAAGACGGCGTACTCACCATCAGCTTTGGCAAACTGCAGCAAGATACTATTAAGAAAATCCAAGTCTTATAATCTATCGCCTAAGCGATTACCACTAAAAAGCCCCTCGATTTGGAGGGGCTTTTTAGTAATCCGAGAACTGTTTATTTTTTAATCAAGTTCCGGCATTAACCGCTGTGTTCAAGACATAGTGAACAATGAACTGAGCAAGCGCTACAATGATCAATCCGACTACTGCAAATATCAGAGTGTTTTTGGCATTACCAACATTTCCAGTATCGCCACCGGAAGTAATGTAGCGAAAACCGCCATAGATGATCATCAACACCGCCACGACACCGACAACAATAGAGAAGATGTTTACAACCTTCTTGGCCAGATTGGTGAGGCCGCCATTAGTAGATGAGGCACCACAGGTACCAGAACTTCCAGTTGCGTTATTGATTCCACTGTTGACGCCAGTTTGAATCGGGTTACAAGTCGCTGCAAACGCCGTGACCGGCAATCCTACCGTCGGGCCTCCTAAGGCGACAACTGTAGCCGCGAGCAGCAGCAAACTTTTAATTCTTTTTATAAGCATGATTTCCTTTCTTTACGTTAATTAACTTATATCACACATATCGAAGTACGTTCAACAAAATGCTTATGTCTTAGACGCTATTGACTGCTTTGTTTAAGACATAATGCACTAAGAATTGTGCCAACGCGGCGATTATCAATCCGACAACGGCATATATCAGTGTGCTCTTCGCAGCAGCCACTCGTCCGGCATCGCCAGCAGAAGTGATGTAGCGAAAACCGCCATAAATAATCATGACCACCGACACTATACCAACTATAATACTCAAAATATTAACAATTTCTTTAGCTAGTTTAGGTACTGAAGTCGCATCACAGTTGCCCGCAGCAGCAGCCCCGCTAAGAATTTGCCCCTGTGGTCCGGTTCCGGTCGCACAGGCCGCTGATGCAATGCCGTTCATTACAAACGGAGCGATTATCACAATTAGTACGCTAGTTATTAGTTGTCTCATTTGTTCTCCTTAGGTTTTACTAATTACATAGCCAATTATTGTCTTTGCAAGTGCGATCACCACTAAACCAACGAGGGCATAAACGATCGTATTTTTGGCAGAGCCGGCATTTCCGGCATCACCACTCGAAGTAATGTACTTAATACCACCATAGATGAGCATAATCACAGCTGCGATCCCGCCAACGTACGCAACTATGTTGGTCGCTTTTAAAATAATACCGTTCGGCCCAGATAGGGGATTTGTCGTGGAATTTCCTTTGCAGGTTGCCGAAGAACCGGCTCCGTTTTGACCACAAACGGTTCCAAACGGATTCCATGCGTACGCTGGCTGCAAGGTACCGCAGAAAACAGCGTAAACAGTACTAACGCCATTATGAGACGTTTCATCATAGCTTGGTTACCACAAATTGCACAATTACTTCGGCGGCAATCGCCACAACAAGGCCTACACAGGCATATAAAATGCCGTTCTTGGCCTTTGAGGTCGCCTGTGCATCACCACTCGAGACAATATAGCGAACGCCCGATATGACAATCATGAGTAGGGCAAGAGCACCTATAATTCCAAATACAATACTGAGCACCAGGGCAATTATTCCATTTGTCGCCGCTACTGCCGGCAAGGGAGTAAGAACAATTGAGTTCGCTATGAAGTAGGTCATTGATTAACCACCCAACACATTTCCTAGATATGACACAAAGCCAATTGACACAAGTGCGATAGCTAAACCGATAAGTGCATTAATAATGGTATTTTGTGCTTTCGACGCTTGATCTGGACTTCCTTGAGAAGTAATGTACTGAACGCCTGCCCAAATAATGAAAAAGACAGCCAATAAGCCCGCAACCCTCAGTAGATCATCTATTATCGCCAGAAAAATAAGCGGAATGCTACTAGGTGCACCGTTACCCGGTAGTATTTGAAAATTTTGTATGCCACAGCTACCGTTAAGCTGTAGATATTGATACCAAGGCACCAGTCCAAAAAAAGTTGGTTTACACGTTGCTGCAAAAAGAGTTACTAAAGCGTCCATGAGGCTAACTGCCCGGATTTATAACACCACCGGGGATCAAGAATTCCAAGAATGCCCAAAGGAACGTAAATGCTAAAAACGCGATAATTGTGTTCATGATTCTGGATTTTGCGTGTGCTGTTTTTTGAGGATCTCCGCCAGACGTGGTGTACTGAATACCGGCTGAAATGAGCGACAAGACACACGCTACCCCCACAAGAGCAGACATCAGAGCAATAGCAGGATCTAAGTACGTTTTAATCAGATCACAAGACGATTCGGTACAAGAACCACTCGAAGCATTGTCCGAAGCAGGGGGAACGCAGCCAGCTGCATTAGTACATTGAGCACACTCGGCCAAGTTTTGGGTTACAGTTTCGTTCTCTGGACAAACTTTCGGCGGCGTTGTCGCTGCCGCTGCAAATGACACACCACTATAGGCAAATGTCGTCAGTCCAAGCACAAGTACCACTGCTGCTATTTTAATAATTCGTTTCATGATAACTGTTCTTGTTTGCTTTCGGTTTGTACCATCTGATACATTTGTTGGCAATTATACCCGCCAACGCTTTTTGGTGCAATGCGCTATTGGTTACCTGCTCATTGAGCCAGATACGCATTTCAGACAGCTTCAGAATTTGAAAAGTTTCATAAAAATAAGTCCTATTACCATAATCACTATCGGAATATAACCAGTTATGTAGTATATTTAACTTAATAAAAGTCTGTTACAGCATGAAGACAAAAATATATCGGTTCCGCAGATATGCGCCAAAAATCCTCTCTTTGTTCCACAGTCGGATACGTAGCCGAGCCTTACTTCATGAGCGCCCAAACCCGGCAGAGACTCTTCAGTGGTCTGGAACAAAACCTGGCCCGGCGGCATTTGTGACAATCGCGCCTAAAACCACACGAACCAGATGGCGGCATTTGTGGCCAGCTTTTAGTCTTTCCCTATTAATTTTGATAACGCCCTTGTTCGTGCTCATACCGGATGCTCAAGCCGCCGGCGAAACCTACACGCTCAACAGTGCCACCCAAGTCCAGAGCTCAGGCGGCCAGTTGGGTACACTGACGTTTACTGGGAGTGGAAATCAGTTTGTTTACAATCAAGTTTGTGAATTGTCCCAAAAAACTGGCGCCAGCGGCGAACTCCAGTATACGATTACCCTCGGCAATAAAATTACAACTGGCAATGGCGGTTACCAAGCACATATTTTAGGTACAGTAGGCGGCCTCAACTGTCCGACTGCTCTTTTCCCAAAAAGTACTGCAATTACTGTACTTGACCCCAATGGTGACGGGCCAGGCGGCGGCAGTAAGGCTCCTGGGGGAGGTACCGGCAGTGGAGGTAGCAATACATCTACGCCCGGGCTCACTTGTAATGCCGGCTGGAATCCTTTGAACTGGCTGATGTGTGGTATGGTCTCTGGCCTTGTCAATATGGCCAACGACCTAGACAACCTCGTCAACAATCTACTGTCAGTCGGGACAGGTAATAACTCACAGTGTAATGGGACACCAGTGGAGATATTTGGGGGAACCAGTGCCAACTGTAATGGCTCAGTGGCAACAGCTGCAGCCTATAAGGCAGCGTGGAGTAGTTTCCGGGACATTGCCCTAGGGTTATTGGTGCTGGCCTGTCTGATCGTTATTATTGCCTCAGCTATGGGCTTTGAAGTGCTTGATGCCTATACCATTCGGAAGGTATTGCCTCGTATCCTGGTTGTAGCCATTGCTATTACCTTGTCCTGGCAGTTGATGGAGCTACTGGTACAGTTAACTAATGATCTAGGCTATGGGATCCGCTATCTCATGTACAAACCCTTTGAAAGCTTACACTTAACACTAGAGTTAGGTGGTGGCAAGGATGTGGCTGTCACCCTCATTGGTGGAGCAGCCATTACCGCACTGGGGATCTTCGGCTTACTGCTGTTTGCCTTTTCGGCAGCCTTATCGTTGTTCATGGCCTTTGTAGTGATGATCCTAAGGCAGATCCTCATTACCATGCTCATCATCATCGCACCGATTGCTATTGTCTGCTATGTCCTACCTAATACCCAACGAGTCTATACGCTGTGGTGGAATACCTTCCTGAGAGCACTGCTGATGTTTGTCATTATTGAAGCCATCATCACTGCCGGAAGGATCTTTGCGGCAGTCGCTGCCCAGGATGCTAATCCGATTAATCAGCTGATTGCCTTTGGAGCCTACTTTGGTGTCTACCTGATTGTGCCAAAGACCTGGCAGTTTGGTGGGGCTGCAGTCGCAGCCGCTGGCAATGTGGTGAATCGAGCAGCTCAGGGTAGTCAGGCAGGCTTACGCAAGAAGCGTGGTGAAGTCATGTCTGCCAACATTAAGAAAGCTCGGTCTGGGCAGAGATGGAATGAGAACTTCGGGTCTTGGACGAATCCCGCGACCGGCAAACAACACAAAGGCATTGGGCACTATGCCAATAGGTTCGCGGTCAATATGTTTGACCAGGATGAGTTAGCCCGCTACCGGGCTGGAGCGGCCGGCGTTCCGGGCTTTAAGCGCTACCACGCCAAGATCCAGGATGAATTGGATGATGCCGCTATGAGCCAATCCATTGAAGCCTACAAGCACGTGGAGCAGGAGGGTGGTATGCACTACCAAGCCTGGCGAGCCTTAACCGGGACGGGGATGGCTGATCTTGGTGATCCGGAGACCGTGCAGCGCTTAAAACAAGAGGGTGCTCACCATGGCTACTACAACAAGGATACCGGTCAATTTACCAAACCAACTAGCCTCACTCAGATGGAGTCAATCGCTGAGGTCATGCAGGAAAGCTCTAATGAAAAGGTCCGGCTTGGAGGTATTGATCTGCAGAACAATGCTGGCTACCTCGCAACCATTAAGAGTCATCAAGGCATGGAGTATGCCAATATCCAGGCTATGGCTACACTAGGCTTGTCAGCTGATGGACGAGCTGATCCAACCCAGCTAGCGGCAGTAGCCAACTCTATTGTGGCTGACCGTGACCGTCATGGTGGTGAGGGTGTAGCCCAGCGAGTGCTCAAGCAAGCTCAGAAGGTTGGCTCAGGCAAGCGACCAGAAATCCGTCAGGGACATGGTGTGGTCGTTGACCGTGATGCCAAAGGCAACCCCGTGTTTACCTCATCCTTCCAGAAAGACCGCAATAACAACTTCTCCAAGACTGCCTATGACAATGTGCTCAGTATTAAGTCCGGGGAGTGGTCAGGAGCTAAGGCTGAGAGCATTGACTACATGCAGCCCGTCATAGAGGACATTGCCAACTATGGGTCAAAACCTGGTGAGAGAAATGAAACCAGACTTGGTCAGGCAAAGCAGATGAGGGCGATGATCGACTACCAGGCTGGACCCTATGGGCCTATGGAAGCGGATGCCCGGCGTCGGTGGGCAGATCTGGCTACAACGCTTAGCGCAAATCCAGACTTTGCCCGGGAAATGACGTCATCTGGATTTCGCGGAGGGCCAGCGCCAGGAGCAGTGGCCGGCGCTCAGGCTGCAGCTTCGCAACCACCCGGTACAGCCCCGCCAAGCGGTGGAGCTGGCAATGTCGGTGCACCACCTCAATTCCCATAACGAAGCATACTTTAGGCACTTACATCTGCGGCCGCACTACCTAGTATTATTTGAAATTTGCCATTACTTGCATAGATAAAGTAATTTAGCCAGTTAATTGACATAAGAGGAATTATAGAGTATAATCAAGTTTGTAAAAATAATACAAATATACAGACTCAGGGTATTCGAATGGCCAATCCAAATGCAGCCCCATATATAGATCCGATACCGGATCCGAATCAATCACCATTTCCTACTCCCTACGCATGGGTAGCCCGACAAGCTTTGTTGCCTAACGGTCAGCCTGATCCGAATTGGGCAGCAAGCGTACCGCGTGTCCTTGATGCGCCAAAAGCGTTTCAGCCGACTCCCGAAGCACTAAAACCCGCCCCCCAACCAATAACACTACGCCAAGACCGAAAACCTTCGGAAAGCCTGATCGCGGCAGCGAGAGCACATCAGGACGACGGGACACTCACAGGATATAGTTGGATTGATAGCGAAGGTAACTCCTACAAAGTTAGCGATTTTCGACAAGAATCTCGAGAACGTGAAGAGTTCTATGTCGACCGAGGCTCGCATTGGTACTCGTATAATAATTGGGCTAATAAAGCTCAGAAAGGCCTTAATCACGCTCCTTGGCCAATTAGCACATGGCCTCCTATGGTTACCCCGAAGGCCACCTTAAAGGGTTTTCAGTTGCACGGCGGTCCAGGAATACAAGCAATTGGAGTGGCAAAAATGCGCCATGATAGAGAATATACCGGCTACCGAACAGTAGACATTTACGATGCCGAAGGTGGTTTGAAGGAGATGAAAACCTTCCACAGTACTGCTGAATTTCAAGCATATATTGATTCCAATACCGTTCATCCAAAAGGCTACGTAGATGATGTTGAAGCGCGTCGGTTAGCCATTTACGGCGCCAGTAAGCATGGTGGCAGCAATTTTCACGGAGGTTTCGATTACCTCGACCAAGCACCGGTCGCCCTCGGTTTTCAAAAGTTTGAACTCGGCGAGCCCGCACCACCACGAAAACCGAGAGTCGACTATATACCGTACCACGGATCACCCAAAGTGCCGGTATCCGTACTCGAGGCGATTGATCAAGGCAAGCGCCTAGGCCTCGGCACTGAAAGTGGCGATGCCTTAGTTGGCTTTACTTGGGATAACGGTTGGCAGCAACAGACCGTTTTACGCAGTGTGATGATTAGAAAAAGCGCGAAAGATCGTAAGTTTACCGGAGATTCTACTCTTGAGCAAGCGATTGTCGTTGAAACGACCTTTGTAACGCCAGAACATAATGTCGATCCAAAAGACCGAGACAACCGACCAGGCGGTAACGTCCAAAAGCTACAAGTCGTTATGACTTTAACTGAACTTCAGCAACACTTTGAAGATATCGTCAAAGAACAAAAAAAACAAGCAGCCACATCCCACGGTCATGGAGGGCATGGACAAAGCGCTAGGCGTCCGCCCAAGCCAACTAATGCGCATTTTGCACTTCCTGAACTAGAGTCAGGCGATATTCTCCACAATACGCTACGGCGGAAGGAACTAAGCTTATTGTATAGACGAAACCGGTTGCAAAATAGCCCACAACTCCAAGCTACCATCGGACGACTAGTCGCAACGCCGCTTATAGAACGTCCAAACCGCCAGCGCGGCACGCCAATTATGACGTACCGACGAGCACTAACACTTATGAGTCGATACGACAAAGTCGGATGGGAAGATAGAGCGAGAGGTTTGTGGCAGGCCTATGGGAAAGATAATCCGGACGCCCGCGGTCTCGTGCAAACAATAAATGATATTGGTGAAGAAGCAGCAGCAACGAGCGCCAAAGGGGTGTTGACTGATATCCATAAAACACTTGACCGAATGGGCTTACAAGCTGATGCCGATGAACGCATAAGTATGAGTGACATTTTGGTAGTAATGTCCAGACGACATGAAGAGAATTTGCTTGACCCAAAGGGTGATCGGAGTGATAAACTTGTCAATGCTGATCCATTCGCCTACACCGAGCCCGGTTTACGAGCCCGTCGTGAAATCGTTGAAATGTTTATTGCAAACATCTTTAATCAGTCGACCCTAAATCCTGAGCTTAACAAAGCCGGTCAAATTGTGGCATATGCCCGGTCTACAGCTATTACCGATCAAATGCCAAAGGACCTTGCCGACTGGATACTTGATATAGCTAATAGAGTTGGCCCCAAGAATAACAGGCAACTTTCTCCAGCCGAGTTGGTAGAAATGGGTGAAGCCTTAACTAATTTCTGGGTTGATCCGACTATCTACGACGAATTCGATCGCAAACGCTTTACACAGAGACAGCAAGCTCTAAAAGCCCAGCAAATGATGATGCCAATCGCTGCGTAGCGCACAATCCACAAAGTACTTACGCTTGGAACTCAATTTTGCTATACTGCCAATATAATTCTCAGTAAAATATAGTATCTAACTCGTACTCTATTTTAAGAGAGTCGGTGGCAGCGGTCATGGCAACATACAAACTTATTCAAGATATCGAGGCTGAGGATAAAATCCTTGGTCCGCTCACATTAAAACAATTTATTTATGCGCTTATCGCGGCGTTTTTTCTGTATATTTCTTTTCTTTGCTGGCGAAGCGGCGTCTTGTTCCTGCTGATTATTTTTTTACCACCGGCACTGATGGCTACTTTTTTCGCCTTTCCGTTCGGTAAAGATCAACCAACCGAAGTATGGGCACTCGCCAAAATTAGATTTCTCGTCAAACCACGCAAGCGGATTTGGGACCAAAGTGGCGTGAAAGAGCTTGTCACCATCACCGTGCCCAAAAAAGTGGAGCGCGTGCTCACAAATGGGCTCAGTCAAAATGAAGTTCACAGCCGACTCAAAACTCTGGCAAGCACTATCGATACCCGTGGATGGGCGATTAAAAACGTCAATGTCAATCTATATAGCCAGACAAATCCGGTCGCCAATCGAACCTCTGATCGATTAATCGATGTCAATAACATTCCACAACAGGTGCCAGACATTGATGTCAATGCCTCGGATGACATTTTGGATGCGAAAAATAATCCAATCGCCCAGCAATTTGATCATATGATCACAACCTCAGCTCAGGCTCATCGACAACAACTAATCGATGAGCTAAACAGTCTCCAGCCCGCTTCGTCGGGTCTAGGTGCCAGGCCCGCAAGCCAGTCGTCACCCACCACGGTACCCAATGACTACTGGTTTCTCCATCAACCTAGCCAAACTGAACTACCTCCAGCCCAAACAATGTTTCCAAGCGTACCGATTGTCGCACCCGGAGCGGTTCCAATCGACAATATACCCATTCCGACTGCCGGGACCGAAACACCTGATGAAGTCGCCCTGGCTGCACAGTTTAAAAACCGCAAACCGACGCAGGAAATTTCTTATGCTCACTTGCGCACACTCCAGCCACTTAGCAGTGCGCCACCGGTGACACCCGCCGACACCACCGTCATAGCTAAAGATCAGGAAAAAACAGCCGATGCCAAGCCCGCCGCCCCTAGTACACCACAGTACGATCCTGCTATACTGTCCTTGGCAAACAATAACGACTTGAATGTGGCAACGTTAGCTCGCGAAGCTTATAAAGCGAAAAACCCTGATGAGTCATCCGATGAAGTCGTTATTTCTCTGCACTAATGCAAAAATGGTCGCATATAGAGGCAGCAAACAAAAGGTGGGCAAACGAACATGAATCCTTCGGCTGAAAATCAACCTAACCCGTATCCAGCAGGTCCGGTTCAAGCCCAAGGCGCCTTTCCGCCAACACCACCAGCACCTCCATCTTCCTACGGGCTTATGCCATCAGGCACCATGCCTACATCAGCACCTCCACAAATGTCCCAAGCCCCGTCGGGAGCACAGCCGACCCAAGCTCATGGCACTATGCCGGTAACTCGACCCCAGAATGTAAACAGCACCCAAAACTCTTTGCAAATTGCTGAAATCAGGGACGGTATTGTCATTATGAATGACGGCTCCTTCCGATCGGTAGTCATGGTCAAGAGCGTCAATTTCGATTTGATGAGCACTTCTGAACAAGAATCTATTGAGTACAACTATCAGGGATTTCTTAATTCTCTCTACTTCCCAATTCAGATTTTCATTCGGTCTCAAAAAATTGATCTGCAACCATATATCGCAAAATTGGATAAGATCAGAACTGAGCACGACAACATGCTCTTAGCATTGTTAATGGAAGACTACATCGCCTATATTGATCAGCTCAGCCAAGAGACAAATATTATGGATAAAAAATTCTACGTTGTTATTCCGTTTTTTCCAGTTGATGATGTCCAAAAAGCATTGGGTCAAAGTAAGAACTTCTTCGGCGGTGTTGCCAATTTATTCAGTAAAAAAGATCAGCATGTGGTGATAAATGAACCAGAACTAGAAAAAGCAAAAACCGAACTGAGGAATCGCGTGCAATCCGTTTTATCCGGTTTGCTCCAAGCCAGTATTCAGGGACTACCACTGGATACTCAAGAATTAATTGAGCTCTATTACGACGTCTATAACCCCGATACAGCCACCAGGCAACAACTTAAAAATTTCGATGAATTAACGGCTGACATAATTTCCAAGGGTGAAGGAATGGCCCCCCAAGCACACTTGCAAAGAGAACTGCAATGAGACAATATCCGGTACATTGGCGAAAGGTAGGCACGTAAAACTATGGCTTTCGGTAAAAATAAACCCAGACCTCCCGCACCCGGTTCTCCTGAAGAAGCTGCAATGATCCAGCAGCGCGAAGCGATGGAAGTACAACAAGCTTTTCAAAAGGGCATCACAGCCCTTCGTGATTTCGTTGCACCGAGTTCGCTCGAATTTAGCCACAGCCACTTTCAGCTTGGAACACGTTATGTTCGGACCTATTACGTGTATGGATATCCTCGACAGGTCTACACCGGTTGGTTAAGCGGCATGGTTAATATTGATGAAATTTTAGATATCAGCATGTACATCTATCCGGTGGAAAGCCAAATCGTGCTAGATAATTTGCGTAAGAAAGTTACCCAGCTAGAAGCTGGAATACAAATAGAAACAGAAAAAGGTAAAGTTCGCGACCCGGGCAAAGAGGTCGCTGTTATGGATGCCGAGGAAATGCGAGATAAATTGCAAGTCGGGGAAGAGCGGTTCTTCCGTTTCGGTTTGTATTTCAATGTCTATGCCGGTAGTCTCGAAGAACTCGAATTCATATCCCATAAGGTCGAATCAATGCTTGGTCAGCACCTTGTGTACAGTAAACCCGCCACCTCTCAACAAGAACAAGGCTTAAATAGCACCATCCCCCAGATGGTCGACCAATTACAGATCCGACGCAATATGAGTACCGGTGCGCTCAGTACCAGCTTTCCATTTACCAGCGCCAATCTTACTCAGGAAAACGGAATTCTTTACGGTATTAATATGCACAATTCCGGATTGGTCATATTTGATAGATTTTCTCTGGAAAACGGTAACTCCGTGGTTTTTGCAAAATCTGGTGCCGGTAAAAGTTTTACCGTCAAACTAGAAGCTTTACGCAGTATGATGTTCGGTACTGACATTTTTATCATTGACCCAGAAAACGAATATGAGCGAATGAGTGATGCGGTAAGTGGCGCCTACGTTAGATTAAGCCTTAGCTCGCCAACCCGTATCAATCCATTTGATTTGCCAAGAGTCGTTGACGATGAGGAGGCAGAAGACGCACTTCGCTCCAATCTTATAACTCTCCACGGCCTCCTTCGGCTTATGATGGGGGGCGCCCAAACACAAATGCTCGGCGGTAACAGTGCGATGCTACCGGCTCTATCGCCAAGCGAGGAGGCCGACCTGGATGCAGCACTAATTGAGACCTATGCGCGAGCCGGCATTACCTCTGATCCTTTGACCCATAACGGCGTACCTCCAACCATTGCCGACCTCTATGACACCCTATTACACATGGGGGGTACAGGTCCGCAACTAGCCCAACGACTCCGTAAGTACACCTCCGGAACATTCGCCGGTATTTTTAGCCAGCAAAGCAATACTGAGATAAATAATCCGATGGTAGTTTTCAACATTCGCGACCTAGAAGACGAGCTAAGACCAGTCGCCATGTATATTGTCTTGAACTATATTTGGAATAAAACCAAAACTGATCAAAAACGCCGTATTTTGATTGTTGATGAAGCCTGGCAATTAATGAAATATGAAGACTCGGCCAACTTCTTGTTCTCGTTAGCCAAAAGAGCTCGAAAATACAACCTAGGCATTACGACTATCACTCAAGACGTTGAGGACTTTATGGGCAGTCGGATGGGCCGGGCAATTGTCGCGAATGCATCCATGCAGTTCTTACTCAAACAATCGCCAACTGCGGTAGATATTTTGGCTGAAGTTTTTAAATTGACCGGCGAGGAAATGAAACGACTTAGTCAATTTCCGGTTGGCCAAGGCTTGTTCTTTGCAGGCCAAAACCACGTTCACATTCAAGTTGTAGCCAGCCCAACCGAGACCAGTCTTATCACAACTAATCCGCAAGAAGTTCAAAACATGCAAGAACTTGAAGAATCGGAAGCACGACAAAACCAAGCCGGAGAACTTAATCAACCACAAGGTACGATTGATCTGGGTGACCAAAATCAATCCGGCGCTGAAATCATATAATAAAATGAAAGCATAATTATTTAGAGACAACCATGCCAGATACGCTTCAAAAGCCAGATTCTGATAGCGACCACGCTGGAATGTCGACTGATGATCGTTTTCAAGACATTATCAATAACAGTCTGACTCCCGCCGAGAAAACTCAGATAGAACGCGATGCCCAAAAAGGCGCCAAGGAAGATGCGGCTGAAGCCGACCAATCTTCGAAGCTCAAGAGAGCTTATGATTCGGTCAAGAAACATACGGGGTATGGGCGAGAAGCTCTGGCTGAACTAATCGAACAGACTAACATGGGTGAACATGCCTTGTCTGAATTGCTTGAGGAAACAGGCATGAGTCCGGCACAAGCAGAAGCTACTGCCAAAATTATCTCACATGCCCATAAAGGCATGTTCAATAATGAAGAAGAGGACTCAAACGCCAGAAAAAAGGTTAGAAAGGCATTTAAAACAGCCAAACGGGTTAGATTTTTCTACAACTATAAAATGATCTTCATTTTGGCAGTAGTGGCGGGCATTCTTTTCCTACTAATACTCGTTGGTGCACTGAAATTACCTGATGTAATGGAAGGCATCGAGAGCTACGAATTTGCTTCTGTCGCCAAACAATTTTTTGACGATTCAGCCCGTGTGACTGATGAAGATTTGGCTGTCAGTGCAACCAGTGATAATAATGGCGTATTCGATCAACTGAAAGAAAAATACGGCAATTTACGTGACAATATGTTCGAGAAGGTGCTTGGTGATGCACCAGATAGAGTTATAAATAATATGGGTGACGGAAGCGGCTTAGAGCTGCGCTTCAGAACCTCAAAGCTAACTGGACGGCGTATATTTACTGGCGGTTCAATAAATGGTGTTGCCTATGAAGTGGATGCTCCAAGCGGTATTGGTCGTTGGACTCCTGGCGTAAAAACGTTCCTTAAGTTTAGAAGTCAGCAGAAATTTTATTCAAGTGGCTTTTTGGACGCCGTTATGGAACAAATGAAGTCTGATGATATCGCTCCTATTGTACGGGGTATAGTATTTCTTAAATTGCTGTATTCAATAGGAGGCAGCCTCTCCGGTTGGTTGCTCAATAGATTCTTAGGTGATAGTCCGTCTAAAGACGACATCCAGGCGATTAGGGAACAGTACCAAGCAGGCCAAGCAGGAGCAAATGCCCAGGATAATGCTTCGACTGCGGAAATTAAACAGGCCACACAAGCTGCCCAGGACCAAGAAGAGGCCGATGCAAACAGCGATCAAGGAGATTTGAACGCCCTTAATAATAATGGCTTCGAGCAAAATGTGCTGAATGCCGCCAATAGTGCCCTTGGTGGCGGATTACTCACTACAATTTTGCATTTTACCGGATTTGTCTGGGGTATTGTGGCGCCGTTTTGTATAATTTTCGACGGCTCAGTCGTTCAGTCCGGACCATCTATAAGCAATCAAATGAATCAGGTTCAAGACGCTTTCGATCAATTAGCGGCTGAAGCCGACCAACAAAAACTCGGTGATCAGAACTCTACAGATGGCGGGGCGCTCGCCAATGCCATCCAAGGCACCAACGATGAGGTTGGCGATATTTCTACATCACTCCCTTATCAGCGTGCCTATGGACGCGTACAGTCAACCGATTTCATACCAAGCGTCGAGGCCGGAGCTGATGGCAGCTATCAATACAGCTTGCTTGATGTCCTAGGCGTACCCGCTAATAGCCTTGAGGGGCGTATTGCCAATGGCATTGTATCCTCGTTTTGTCACGTCATGACCAATATTTGGACGTCGGTTGGCTTAACCGTAGCCCAAATTATCGCCTTCTTTCTCTCGCTAGGTACCGAGCCGGCCGTAGCCGATGCTGCAGGCGAGACGGCATCTAACTGGATTGTTCGCTATGTCACGGCGGCATGGATCAAGATTGTCGGTAAACAAGTAATTAAACAGGGTGTAAAGAAAATCACCCTTGGACTTATGGCAAGAGTAGTACGTTTTGCTATTATTCAAGGCGTTGTATTAACAGGCACCCTAGCTTTAACATGGTTGGCGCACATGGAGGTCGCTTCTCGGGCCGGCGTGGCCAATGACGGCCTAGCCGTTGGACGCAACTTAGTCGATATGGCTGACAATGGCGCTAATATTCAGGCCAGTGAGCTGCAAAGGGAAATGCTGTTTGGGAGACCGTTACTATCAAATGAGGTAGCCCAGCTTGAATCTAACAGTATTCAAGACGTTGATTATGCAAACTCGCAAAAGAGCTTTACCGACCGCTACTTTGCCTTAAGTAACTACGATTCGTTAGTTACTCACCTTGGTATGGACCTTGGTGCCAGCGAACATTTCAGTATTATCTCGTCAATTGTGAAGCTTGGATCGGCTATCCTGAATCCGACACACTCAATAGCTACGTTATTTGGATCCATATTCAACCAGCCAGCCTTTGCAGCCGCCGACTCTATCACGTACGACTATGGTAATGTCCAGTTTGGTTGGTCAGACGCCGAGAATCAGCTTGTTAACGGCAATGACACGTATGCGCCGCTGGAAAATCAGAGAATTTTGGATGACGCTAGCCAGGTCAATGGCATGAGTCGCGAAGATGCGATAGCCCAAAAATACTCGATCTGTTTTGGTTATGACTACAACGGGAGTAGCCAAGATGATAGCTTGGATCCAAGTGACCAAAACGGACGCCTGAGCCTCGGGTCAGACGGTACAGTATCGTCGTTACTAGTGAACGCCGACATTGTCAGGGACGGTAATACTGGTGACGTTATTAATGGTGGAGGCTTGTGCGACCCAGATATGCTTAGCTATGACAGTAGCGACCCACTAGCTGCCGATGCCCAAATGCCTGAGCTAAACGGCAAAAAGAGCCCACTGCCTAATGATATGATCTTCCGCTGGCGACTCGCTGAAGCCTACGAAAATACCGCCGACCAATTAATCAGTGAAGGGGTCATTACCCGTGATTAAAGAGCGGGGCTGGAAACGGTTTGTGGTTCGTTTTGTCTTCATAGTATGCGGTTGTTTGTTTGTGGGAAGTGTATACGGCCCAACTGTTTTCGCCATGTCCACTGATGACCAATATAGTATTCAAGACAATACCCCGTTTTATAACCCAAAAGCCACCTGCAATGCCACAAGTGCAGGCAATGATGGAGCATCAACCTTGACCATCAATGGTGCCGGTGCTGTGCAAATTGCCCAACAGGATAGCACCGGCACGACGAAGGTAGGTTTTGCTCTCTACACGTCGACAGGCGCACTTGAAGCCAGCTATGACGACACTTTTGAGAACTATGGCGCCTCAATTACGAAAGTAATGCTATTGGTAGCCTACTTGCAACAAACCAATGGTACTCCTCTCAGCAACTACGCCCAAACTAATTTAACGGGTATGATTGAAGACTCTAACGATACTGATGCCAATAATGTATACAACCTACTGACCAACCCAACCAGCGAACTCACTGATGTTGCCAATCAGGCTCAGATGAAGAATTTTAAGCTAAATACAACCGGAGATAAGGTCTACTACCTCGGCCAATCACAAATAACTGCCGGGGATTTTGCACTCTTTTTTGCCCTTCTTAACTCAATGATCCCAGCCCAAGAGCTCACTTTTGCCCAAAATCTACTATCCAATATCTCTCCAGATGCCGGTTTGTTGCAATCCGGTTTACCCGGTACGGTGTATTCAAAAGAGGGCTGGAAACCCGAACCCGGTACGGTGAACGATTCGGCTCGTAGCGGCAGCCCAAATCCATTTGGCTTAGAAGGAGCACCTTACATTGTAAATCAAGCAGCTCAGTTTTCTTCGGGTGGTGTGACGTATGGTGTCGCCGTGACAGTAGGAGGCACAAACGATGAATCAACTGGTGAGTCGATCATCGAAGCAATCGTAGCCGCCTTAATTCAGACCGGCAATCCCACGACAACCACCGGCCAAACGTGCGCCTGCAACTCCGGAACCACCGGACTCACCGGTAGCGACAATGAAGATAAAGTTTGGAATTTCTTAAAAGGAATCGGACTTACTGATGCGCAAGTAGCTGGAATTATGGGTAATTTTGAACAAGAGTCCTCTTTTGACCCTGAACGCATTCAAGGCGGAGGCGACAGTCAGACCCCCAGCGCCGCTGGCAGCGGAGGTTACGGATTGGCGCAATGGACACCTGGCCAATCGATCGTCGCGGATGCCAATAACAACGATATTGCCGGGCCGATATATCAGCTCCTGACTCAGTTGGAACTCGTAGAAGCCGAAATGCGCACTACAACACCGACTGGATACGTCGATATGCTGAAAACGTGGCCGGCCAATGCTGTAAACTCTGCTTCAGCTTCGGCATCATTCTTTGACGGTGCTTTTGAAAGTGGAACTGATCCTAATGGTGTTCGTGAATCAAACGCTCAAACGATCTTAAAGCAATACGGCGGGACAGGCAGCACTACATCAACTACGACCACCGGTTGTAGTGGAGGACAAGGGGGTGGAAATTGCTCCACAGCGGTCGGTGATGCCAAAATATACCAATGCGCACTGCAATATAAACCTGTCAGTTATAGCGAATCAGCTGCTGGTAATCATTTGCCAGGAGGCAACCCGGCCTGGTTAAAAACGTGTCCAGTTATTAATGCTAGCTGCTTCCTCGACTGTAGCGGCCTCGTCAATATCGCAGTCTATGATGCATTCGGTTATAACCTGGAGGAAGATACTTATAGCGAAGCTTCGGACACCAATCTTTGGCAACATATACCGTTTAGCCAGATAAAGCAAGGCGACCTTATTCAACCAGCCGCAGAAGCTGGTGGACATGTAGAAATCATAAATAATGTCCAAGGAACTACCATAAACACTTTCGGTGCGCACGATCCGGTAGATGGGGTTGGGCCTGCCCAGTATACCGAATCTCCAGGTGACCTATATCTACATTGGATAGGCCCAACCTAAAACCATGAAAAAGAAGGTACAATAATACTGCTTATGTATCGAAAGACTATCATTGCAATCATCGGTTTAGTCATACTTTTTGTACTCGCTGACGGAGCTAGAAGTATTATTCTCGGCGGCGGAAAAGTATATACCCTGGCAAGTGGGCCAGCACTCACGGGAGCCATATCGCAAAGTTTGGCCGTTAATTCAGCGTCCCCAATTCCAGTTGAAGGAAAAGACTACTCTTTTTCAGCAGCGTATTTTGATAATCAAACATGGGCTGTTGGCGTTATCCAGCCTTTAAATAACAGCATCAATCCCAGCGTCGTGGTGCTTGAAAAAAAGGATGGTGTTTTTCAGGTAGTACTGCCGCCGGGTAGTGCGATTGCCAGTTCTGAGCTGCATATCCTCCCTGCAGATGTCGCTGCCTATGTCGCCCTCCATGAAGCAGTTTTTACTCCGGTGGTGGGTCAATAAAATGAATACAGACGAACAATTCCACTCTAATCTAAATCGAATTATTGTAGTCCTCTATATCGCGGTCATTATTTTTGGTGTATATCAAATAATCTCAGCGTTAGGCCCCTATAAAACAACCGGGCTACTCGTCATCAAGACTTCTAACAAGTCCGCACAGCTCAGCATAAGCGAAGAAGACCATCAGGCAGCCTTGGTAGGAACCGGTGGTGCTCATCTCCGTCTTGCGCCTGGCCAATATCAGGTCGCCGCTATTGCCGGTAGTCAACGGACAACGGCCGTGGTGACGGTCACAAAAGAGCACACCTCGACTGTTAGCCTTAATCTCAATAACAGCTCTGAGCTACACTCCGTCAATGATGTGAATTTTAGCGGCGCCGATATGCTCACAAACGCTGGGTTGAGCAATGACCAGGTAAGTGAAATAGAAGAATATCTGTTTGAATTCAAACCAACGGCCAGTACTATATCGATAAATTCGGGTTCTTTCGAACCAGGTCCTCATAATCCTAATGCAGATGATCCATTCACTGCAACGTTTACCACGACCATTGACAGTAGTAAAGCCTACGTTGTCACCATAACATATAGCGATTTAAACAATGTAAGTCTGCAGATATATAGCGAAAGCGGGGCACTAGTGTTTAATTCTCAATCCTCTAACGCCATCTCAGGCGATTAGTGTCAGGGTTTTCCTTAGTTTTGTGGTCTTTTCTTTTCTCAAAGCCTTACTCATCAAAGTCGATTATATAGCTAGCTTCTAATTTCGTGGCAGCACTCGTCGGACTGCCACTGATACCGACGCGCACCCGATCACCTTCGGTAATAGTACTGGCTTCTGTCGCGTCACACTCACTATCAGATACAGTGGTATTTGTATTCGAAACTATTTGGTAGGCGGTTGCAGGCGTCGTAGTAGTACCATAGACATCAACGGTAAGAATTTCATCGCTGCCATCGTTTACAATAGTTGATACTGTGCCGTCATAAACTATTTGGCTGTTTGCGGTTTTTGCATAACCAGGGCAGCTCTCTTGGCAGTTTTTCTCAACAGCCTGGTAATTGCATACGTTTTGCGAATTCGAACCGCTATTCTGCGTAACGGACTGATCTAGCGTTGATCCTACCCAACTTGGATCGACCGTTTGGCAATTCACACCTTTGTGATAAGTATCAGAAATATAAAGATCCGAATTATCGGAAAAATCACCACCGCTATCGTAAATTTGACCACCGGTTAACATATCAGTCACCGTCCCAGTCGCATCAAATCCGCTGCTGGTAGTCTTATAGGTTATACAAAATTTGTACTGCGAATTGGACAACCTCTGATAGCTGATCGTCGACGGAACGTTTTTGATTCCGGCTTCAGCTAGAGTAGTCGGTATAATCTCATTGTCATCAACATAACTGTTTAGCGTATTGGAAATAGTATTTGCTTCATCATTGATTTTTGAATCCTGCTTTGTTGCGCCTGCTTGTAAAAATACATATACAGCCAGCCCGACGGCAAAAATCGCGAGTACACCAAGACCAATCTTATAGGCTTTTAAACTCGATCTCATTTTTTGGTTATCCTTAAAGGTTTAACCTCTCTTAACTTTGTGTTCATCCCGCCAATAATAAACGAGAATGCCACCGGCAACGACCAAAATACATAAGGTATCGAGGGCCGCTTTTACAATTGAAGGGCCGCTCTGTCCGCCCAGTTTAGAGAATATATCAAATACGAATCCAATAATCACCGACAAGCAAGCAATAAACGTAGCAATCTGAATAAATTGCGTGCTTCGTCGCTTAGATGCATCAAGCCGCATGGCTGGTAGTTTTGATTCGATTTTCTTAACGTGGAGAAATATGACCGCAAACAAGGGTACCGTCACTAGTAACACGGCAGCAGGGAAGGCCAAGACCGAAAAGTCTGTTTTGCCATTTACAAGGGCAATGAGCGAACTGGCGAGGGCTATAGCTCCAACGAATAGGGTAATGGTAAGAAAAACATACTCGACACCGACCGGACTCAATACTCGTACCACTGGTGTTGGCAGTGTGGTTTCAAGGTTTGGCTGCGGAACATCTAGTAATTTAATTGGCTCTGGGTTATTATCCTTTACTTCAGGTATTTCAGGCACAACTGTAGTGTCTGGCTGTGGTTCATTGCGCTGTTCCGGTTCCATGCCATGTCCTCATTTAAACTGCAAACGTACAGATGAAGTATAGCATCCATAGGTTTAAGCACAAGCAGTTTAGTTAAGCGCAATAACGTTACAATTTTTGACAAACCTTCCGAGTACAACATCTGCATCGGTTGTCGTGATAAATGTCTGGTACGATAAAAGAAAATCCGTTAAGGCGTGACGCCTAGCACCATCTAGTTCGCTAAAAACATCATCAAGCAAGAGTAGGGGAGTCTGATTACGATTCGATGCCAAGTATCTCAGTTCAAAAATTTTCAGCGCTAGGATAAGAGTCCTCGTTTCGCCCCGTGATGCAACTTCTTGGGCCAGTCGATTATCAAAGGTAATAGAAATGTCCTCCCGATGAGGTCCATGAGCTGTAAATCCGCGCAATACGTCAAGCTCCAGAACACTTTCAAGACGCTTTAGTAACTGTGATTCATAATTACCTACGTCACACTGAGCATTATAGGTGAGAACTATCGCTACTTTGGCGTGGGATAAGTCTTTATATAGTCCGGGTAATGATTGTTGTATCGTTTCCGTAAGCTCGGATCTGGCTCGTACAATCTGAGCAGCCAGTTGGCTTAATCGAATATTCCAGGGGAAAATCTGAGTCGACAAACTTGCTTCTGCTCTTTTTAGTAGGGCATTTCGCTGCGCTAATGTTCGTTTATATTGACGAAGCAAACTACCATAGCCAATTTTTGTTTGCTCCAAAATGTTATCTAAATAGGACCGCCGTAGTTCAGGGCTGCCAGTTAGCAATAACAGATCATTCGGCTCAAATAGAACAACCGGCAGCGAGTTTTTAAGCGTTAAACGTTTGAATGTTTTATGATCAATGATAAATTCACGGCCAGGATATGCATCTCTAGTTAATTTCACAGTACGCTCACTGCCGCTATCGAGCCGGGCGTCCAATCTCGACCAATCTTTGTCAATTTGGATAAGTTCTGTGTCTTTTGCACGGTACGACTTTCCTTTGGCGATCACGAGGACCGCTTCAAGAAGGTTAGTTTTGCCACTCGCGTTTGGACCAACAATTATATTGACCGTTGGGCTAAACTCAAATGAATCGTTAGTATATGAACGAAATTGTTTTAAGCGAAGTTCAGCAAGCATTGAAAGCCAATTACGGTTCTTAGCTCTTCAAAGGCATAATAATATGAACGTAGCCTTCGCTTTTAGGATCGCTAATCATAATTGGTTCAAGTTTACCATTAAAACTAAACAATACCTCTTCACCATTTAGGGCATTTAATCCATCCAGTAAATACCTAGAATTGAGCGTAATACTGCCGGTGCCTGTCACTTTACCAGCAGCCGAGGCGTTATTTTCACCGAGCTGTGAGGCAACCGAGCGAATACTAAGTTGTTGGTCGGCATCATTAACTTCAACCGTCACACTGCCAGCGCTTTCACGAGCAAATAGGCTCGATACTTTAGTGACATTGATCAAATCGTTCCTTTTTACAGTTGCTTGAGTGGCAAAGTTGTCGGGGATAAGTTTGCGGTAGTCTGGGTATTTTCCTTCTACTAAACGAGTTACCAGTTCAACGTCGCCAACTTTGAATAATATTTGTAGGTCATCATGGGTTACTTGAACTTCTTCGTCACCATCACCAAGCACCCTGAGCAAGTCCTGCATCGCCGACGCAGGAACAAGAAGTTGAATTGATTCTTTATATGGTCCGAGCTGTTTTTCTGCCAATCGATAGCTATCAGTTGCAGCCATGTACAACTTGCCGTTGAGAGTCTGAATCAATACGCCAGTTAAGACGGGTCGAATTTCATCACTGGAAGCCGCAAAAACAACCTGCTGTAAACCTTTTTTAAGGCCAACACTACTCAAGCTCCAGGATTTACCTTTGCTGATAGCCGGCATAACAGGGAAGTCGTCAGCCACAATACCGTTCACTACCGATTGATACTGCTCGGTCGAGACGCGCAGCTTAGTACCATCCAGCTCAAGTTCAATCACTCCCGACGGTAAGCTGCTTACAAAATCCTGCATTAGTCTGGCGGGAACCGTAATTGAACCTTCTTCATTTACCTTGGCGCCAATAAAGTGCGTAATTGCAATATCAAGGTTTGTAGCCGAGAGACTCAAACGATTATTACTGGTTTTAATAAGTACATTTGAGAGAATCGGTAACGTGCCCCGGCTATTCGCAACCCGAGCTACTGAGCCGAGGGCACGATTTAAGTTTTCCTGCGTTACTTGAAGTTTCATACGCTTTTCTGTGCCCCCTTAATAATATTAAAAATAGTAGAAGTATAGAGTATTGTCCTTATTATTGGTGCTGTGGAAAATGGGTAAAAGCATCGTCTCGTAGAAGTAAAAACAGTCAAAAAGGTAGTGGATAAGGTCGTGTACAACGTTTGGATTCTTGCGAATAAAGTGACTACTTTAGCCACAGTCGACGGTATCGTCGACAAGCTACTTGAGCATAAACGTAATAGCTCTCCACCCAGCATAACCAGCTTATCCACTAACTGCCCCCACGTTATGAACGATTTTTTAGGCATATAAATGTTCCTTAATTTCGGAGATCGCCATTCGCATCGAGGCATCTAAGCGTGATTCTTTTCAATTTTCTCCACCGAGTGGATGGCTGTCGTGTGATCTTTGCGCCCCAATTCGTGGGCAATTTTAGGGAAGCTCAAGTGTAGTTCGCTGCGCAACATATACATTGCTATTTGACGGGGCACGACAATGTCTTTATCGCGCTTTGGTCCCAGGATGTCATCAAGTGGAATTTGGAAATGACGAGCGGTTCGTTCGATGATTTGTTTGGCGCTCAAATGCTTAGGTCTGGTTTTGCTCACACTTAATAATGATGAGGCAATTGATAAAGTTGGCTCTAGTCCACGCATCTCGCAAAACGCTAACAGTTGATTTAGTGCACCTTCCAGTTCTCGTATGTTTGTTCGAGCGTTGTTAGCTAGGTATTCAACAACTTCTTGGGGTAAGTTAATTTCGTGACCCTGAGCCTTGGCTTGAACAATTGCGCAGCGTGTTTCGTAGTCAGGTGTCTGCATGTCAATACTCATGCCACCGGCAAAACGCGATCGCAGGCGATCTTCTAAGGTTGGTATATCTTTGGGGGGTTTGTCGGAGCTGATAATAATTTGTTTGTTGGCTTGATGTAGGGCGTTAAAAGTATGGAAAAATTCTTCCTGCATTTTTTCTTTGCCGGCGATAAATTGGACATCATCAATAATGAGCACATCTGCCGTTCGATAAAAGCTGGCAAAATCTGCCGTTTTTCTAAAACGAAGCGCATCAACAAATTCTTGTACGAATTGTTCGGTCGATATATATAAGACTCTTGAGCCTACATCGCGACCGGCAATCGCATTGCCGACAGCCTGTATGAGGTGTGTTTTACCAATCCCCACGCCGCCATACAAAAATAGTGGGTTGTAACGTGTGCCGGGTGTTGCGGCTATTGCTTGGCAAGCTGCAAAGGCAAGCTCATTACTAGAACCAACGATAAAGCTATCAAAGGTATAGCGTTCATTTAGACCTTGCCGATAAGAATGTGACAGGCTATTCGATGTTCCTTCGTTCGTTGGTCGTCGTTCGATTGTTGCTTTCGGGGAATACTTCTCATCTCTGGCAGACATATCAATCGCCTCGGGTTCGTTCGTTCGAACGGGAATCGCGGCAATTTTAAATTCAATCGTCTGGACAATAACACCGTTATTGCCAAGAGTTTGGACGATTAATTCGTTATACTTTCGTTCCAGTTGTTGTTTGATGAATATGTTAGGAACACCCACGACAACACTATCACTAGATTGTTTTAGCAGGCAGGTATTTTTGAACCATGTCACAAAATTACCCCTGGAGATGGATAGCTCGATTTCGCCAAGGACTGCTTGCCACAGACCGTCTTGCTGCATATCACTCCTTTTCGTATACATCAATATAGCGGACTTTCTACAAGTTTTCCACAAGATATTTTTTGATGTCTTTTCGAAATAAGTTTACGAAGAAGCGAAGGATGTTTATGCACAAGCGAAGAGTACCTCTGTTAAAGTGTGGATAAAAGTCTTGCTTGAGTGGATAAGCCGACTAGTTTGGAGGGTAAATATTGTTAATTTTACCTTTATTTTTGAGCACAACACCTACTCTATTTAAGCCAAGGTTTGAGATGTCTCAGGATGCGCTCTTCAATCGGGTAGTCAAAAGCTTTAAACTTCGAGTCGGTGATTTTTTCATACACGGCGACGTAGCGCTTCGACAGATCAATCATTAGTTCTTCGGGCATATCCGGTGGTTGTCCGTTACCAAGATAGCCGCGATTAGCGTACCAAAGGCGCAAGAACTCCTTGTCGAAGTTCTCCGGCTCTAGCCCCTTTTTAAACCGAGACTGATAGGTTTTGTCGATCCAAAATCGAGACGAATCTGGAGTATGTACTTCATCGATAAGAGTTAATTTTCCATCACAGATCCCAAATTCGTATTTTGTATCGACGAGCCGCAAACCATGTTCTAAACAGAGCCGACTCCCAAAATCAAAAAGTGCCAAAGAGACATGTTCCATCTGCTCGTAGAGTTTTTTATCTACTATTCCACGATCAATTATTTCATTTCGCGTCAGTCGTTCATCGTGTAAGTTTGATCCGGCAGCGGGATGGGTTGTGGGCGTAATAACCGGCTCGTGAAGTGCTTGGTTTTCGTAAGGCCATCCGGAAATGTAAGTCCGTAGATTAATCGTTCACCTTTCTGATAGGAGGACCAAATTGATGTCGTAGTCACGCCTGACATGTAGCCCCTGACAATCATTTCCACTGGAATTGGTGTGCAGTTTTTGGCAATTGTCACATTTGAGTCGGGAATATCAATAACGTGGTTACCGATGATGTGTTTGGTTTTAGAGAACCAGAAACCAGCCAGAGAATTTAGCACGGCTCCCTTAAACGGAATAATCCCAAGATTCACGTCGAAAGCTGATTGACGGTCAGTGGTAATGATAATGCGGTGGTCTTTCAGAATATAAAAGTCCCGTACTTTACCACTATATTTTTTGCCAGCCCCCGGAACATCTATCGAGCTGAGGGCCTTCGGTCTGGCTTTCAGGATAGTTGTGCGATCTACCATAACCTAAAGTGCTTCTCGGCTTTGCTGTAGACGTACTTTATCGTTGCTCATATGCACGATAGCCTTTCTCTTCCAACTGTTTCGCTTTAGTGCCGATTGTTTCAGCCATTAATGTTTGATAATGTGCCAGTTTTTCTTGGAGTTCTGGTTGAGAAATAGCCAAAATCCTGACTGCTAAAATTGCAGCATTCTTGGCTCCGTCAATTGCCACCGTGGCAACAGGAATACCAGCTGGCATTTGTACAATCGACAAAAGTGAATCAAGCCCGGAAAGACTTTTTAGCTTACGCGGCACACCGATTACCGGCAATGTTGTCATAGATGCAACCATACCAGGCAAGTGGGCCGAGCCCCCAGCACAGGCGATTATAACTTGAAGTCCCTGTTCGGCAGCTGACTTGGCATAGCTCACCATCCGATCAGGTGTTCGGTGGGCTGATACGATAGATAACTGGTAGGGAATGCTAAATTCTTCTAATAATTTGGCCGCTTCTTGCATTAGCTCAAGATCCGAGTCGGACCCCATAATGATGCCCACTAATGGCTTTACCATACCTCTTCTCCTTTTCTTTTAGATTGATACATACTTTCTTGCTTCCATGGCGTTTTCTTTAACTGCTTCCATGTCTTTTCCTATCGCAGTTATATGACCCATTTTACGATCCGGTCTGACTTCGGCTTTGCCATAAATATGAACCGTCACGCCAGCGACACCCAAGGCTTGCTCAAGACCATGTACTGAAACTTCACCCGTTCGACCACCAAGTATATTAATCATTACTGCACTAGGTACAATCATATCAGTACGACCCAGCGGCAGACCGGTTACAGCGCGTATATGTTGCTCAAATTGTGAGGTATAACAAGCCTCAATAGTATAGTGACCCGAATTATGAACGCGAGGCGCAATCTCATTGATATATATCATATTGTCATTTGTAAGAAACAACTCTATTCCAAATACTCCCGCACCCAGTAAGTGTTGCATTGTACGGGTAGCGACATCAGTAGCTTGGTGCATAAGCGCATCGTCAATTTGAGCCGGCGCCATCGTCATATGAAGAATGTTGTTCTTATGAATATTTTCCACTACCGGAAAACATTTGATTTCACCATTTAGACTGCGGGCAACCATAACCGACAACTCTTTTACAAAATACACGAACTTTTCAACGTAGAGTTGTTTTCCGTCCAGTTTATGTAACGCTTCGGCGACAGCCTGTTCGTTTTCGATCACTACATTGCCGCGACCATCATAAGCATCGTGGCGAGCTTTTAAAAGCATCGGGTAACCAATTTTGCTGCCAAGTTTTTTAATATCATCGATTTTAGTGACTTCGAAAAAATCACCGACTGGCAGTCCATGATCTCGTAAGAAGTGCTTCTGTTTTAGCTTATCTTTTATAATACCGAGGGTTTTTGCCGATGGATTTACAAGTACGCCTTGCTCAGAAAAACGCTGCAACAGTTTGTCGTTTGCCAATTCCCATTCGACAGTTAAATAGTCCGACTTTTCGGCGAGTTTGCGCATGGCTAGTTCGTCATCAAGTGGAGCAACGATCTGTTCATCGCAAACTTGACTGGCCGGAGAATTCGGAGTCGGGTCGAGAACTGTAAAAGTAAAACCCATTTTTTTGGCGTCGTAAGCTAGCATTCGAGCGAGCTGACCTCCACCAACGACTCCAATCCGATTTTTCATATGATTACTCTATTATAGACCCCTCACAGGTACATATAAAATATAATAAATGTAAATATTTTACAATACCCGGACTAATGGTAATATCTGCCGATAAGTTGGAGCGGTTGCAGAAGTAAGCATAATCGGTATACTAGAGTAACGTGTCAAAAATTAACATCGATACCTCACCATCTCCAACCGTTCCAGATGATCAACGGATTGCAGTAAAAAAAGTATTTAGTCCGGCGAATTTCGCCACCTTGTTTTTCCTGATACTACTTATCTGTGTCGGTACGTATTTGCTCGCTACAAACCAAACGTCAACTCCGTCGGTAGCAATTTCCAGTGGTAATTTCGGTTGCGCCGGAGCTCCAAATACTTTGCCCGTACTTGTACTCGGTAGCCGGGGTAAATGTGTTGAATACGCCCAGTCAATGCTCAATCAAGTGATAAAAACAAGCCTGAAAGTGAGCGGCACATTCGATTCAAGTACGTATTCGGCAGTTGTTACTTTCCAGAAACAATACAAACTCTTTGTTGACGGAAAAATAGGACCTCAAACATGGTCGACGCTTTACGCCGTGTATTAGCTGACCCCAGAGACTAAGCTTTATTAATCTGTAAGTCTATGGTAAAGTAGTGCGGTATGCCAAAACGAACCTACCAGCCGAAAAAGCGAACTCGCGCGAAAGAACACGGTTTTCTAAAACGAATGTCCGATCGTGCCGGTCGAACTGTTTTAAAGCGACGTCGCAATAAAGGGCGCACTAAGCTTACTGTCTAAAAGCGGTCCGAGTCCTATACACTAGTAGGTATGATTGCTCGTTCACATCGTTTTCATGGATATGGCAGTCTACGAGGTGTCTATAATCGCGGCCAAACAATTCGCAGTCCGCTCGTAAGCCTTAAATTCCTAACTCGCGGCTATAAGCATCCATACCGTCTGGCTGTTGTCGTGAGCAAGAAAGTCAATAAGAGTGCAGTTGTGAGGAATCGCATCCGACGAAGGATCTATGAATCAATGCGTCGTCGGGAGCGCCTGTTCCCGCCAGGCCTAGATATGGTCTTCACGGTCTTTAGCGATGAGCTTGCTTCTATGGAGGCGGTCAAACTGGAAGCACTTATTGGCGATTTGGCCGATAAAGCCATCGGTCCAAGAGAACGTCAGACGCCATACCGAGCATATCCTCATGGTATAGTTAAATCCAATAGGGAATAATTTGAATCGCTATGTTTACGACACTTATTGTCAAGCCACTATTCAATCTGTTAGTACTTATCTATGCAGTGCTGCCCGGACATAATTTCGGACTAGCCCTTATTATCTTTACTATTGTCATTCGGTTATTAATGTGGCCGCTTGTCAAAAAGCAGCTCCACCAGGCGAGAGCGATGCGGGCCCTGCAGCCTGAAATGAAACGGATCAAGCAGGCGACCAAAGGTAATCGTCAAAAAGAGTCAGCGATGCTGATGGAATTGTATAAAGAACGAGGAATTAACCCAGTTGGCACCTTGCCGATTTTAATCGTTCAATTCATCATCCTGATTGGTTTGTATAGTGGTCTCCGCCGAGTTATCTCCAATCCCCATAATCTCGTTATCTTTACCTATCCATTCATTCGCCATCTTGCCTGGATGCAAATATTGGCCGGCAATATACACCGATTTGATAACACGTTGTTTGGTATTGTCGATCTAAGCAGAAGTGCCCTTGGGCATGGCACTGGTATCTACTGGCCGGCTATGTTAATTGTGTTAGGTAGCGCCGTGGCTCAATATTATCAAGCTAAACAGCTTATGCCCACGAGCGATGATCAACGAGGACTGCGCGCGATTTTACGTGATGCAGGTCAAGGCAAACAGACTGATCAGTCCGAAGTGAATGCTGCAGTCGGCAGAAGCACCCGTTATCTCTTGCCGGTAATGATCTTTCTGTTTACTGTCAATATTGCGTCGGCGCTTAGCCTCTACTGGCTCACGGGGGGTGTTGTCGCGTATATTCAACAAAGTTTAGTACTCAGGAAAGATGAGACCGAAATGGAAACGATTGTCGACAAACCGAGCAAGAATGTTGCGGCAATTCCTGAAGCTGAAGTTGTTGACGTGAAACCGCAAGCCAAAGAATCTCCTAAAACTAAATCAAAACCCAAAACCAAAAAGTCAATGAAAAAGAGGAGGAAACGGTCATGAATGAATCGATGGAAGAAGCGATACAGTATGCCAAGAAGTACTTGGAGGACCTGCTGTCGTTTTTCGGCCTTAATACGGACGTCTATGCAACAAGCGATGGCGAGGTGATACAGTTAAACGTTCCGAGTACTCACTTAAATGGTTTTTTGATCGGTCAGCGAGGAGAAAATATGCGTTCCTTACAATACCTTGCCTCGACGGCACTAAAGAACAATGATTTCTTTCATACCCGTGTAAACGTTGATATTGCCGAATATAAGAAACAGCGAGCCGATCGCCTGCGTGATCGAGCAGAAGAGTGGGCTAAAGAGGTACGCGATTCAGGCAAGCCAATGGATCTCCAGCCAATGAATGCCGCCGATCGCCGCGTCGTACATCAACTTGCGGCCGATTATAACTTATCAAGTGAATCGATTGGCGAAGGAAGAGACAGGCATATTGTCTTAAAACCCTTGACTGAAACTGCTCAGTAATTAGTCCTCTTCAAGAGCACTTTTATAGACGGCCAAAGTTTGTTCGGCCATCCGTTGCCAAGAGTATTGCTTGACCTGTTGATGACCGGCAGCAATTAATCTTTCGCGAAGTTTGCTGTCTCTGAGTACAGTATCAATCGCAGTAGCCATGTCAGTTTCGTCTAAAGGGTCAAAATAGTAGGCTGCTTTACCAAGCACTTCAGGTATGCAGCTAAGGTTGCTGGAGACCACCGGGGCACCATACAGCATTGCTTCGAGTGGTGGTAGACCAAAACCTTCACTTAAACTGGGCCAAATGAAGGCCTTGGTGTGCTTCATTGCCCACTTAAGTTGTCCGTCGGTTATCCAATCAGTCAGGATAACCCGATCACTAATGCCTAATTGTTCTGCTAAGCGTTCGTAAGTAAGATGAGACGCATCCTTTTTACCAGCGATCATTAATAGTAGCTCCGGCTGACGGTCCTTTAACAAGGCAAAGGCTTTGATAAGACGTTGGAGATTCTTATGTGGCTGAGGACGACCGGTAAACATAATAAACGGACGATTTATAAAATCATTAATTGGCTTTTCCTGACCATCAAATTCGTCAACAGCGAGATGAGTAACCGTGACTTTCTCCGGCGTTATGCCGGCGTAGTCGACAATATCATTTTTGACAAATGCGGTAGGCGTAATAATAGCCACCGATTTTTTTGCCACCCGTTTATTAACCCATTTATAGACTTGTTGTTTAAAGGTAAAGACTACCGCATTTTTAGTGGGATTACGAAACCGAATGGTCGTCAAATCTTGCATCGTCGTGACAACTTTACCATGGTAAAAAACTGGCTGTTGAACCATTGGAAAATGGACGAGATCAGGCTTAAGCTTATTTAGTTGTTGCTTAAAGTCTAATTGCTCGCCGAATGTAAATTCTTTATAGGGTGTTGCTTCAACACGAAAGCGTGGATTTTTTGGTTGCCAAGTGGCCATATCCCGCGGTTTTAATAACACTATGTAGTCATGGTTGCTGTCGATTTTTTGTAAGTAATGAAGTAGCCGTTCGACATACCGACCGGTGCTGGTTCTCAGTTCCCGGGCATCGATTACGATTTTCATTATGCGATCCGTTTGCCGGTCATTGCCCACCATTTTGCGCGTAGAGACCGCAAAGCCTTGGCATTAGGTGGTAAATCATGTTTCATAATTCCCCAGATATACTCGTCAGACACTTTTTTACTGGCCTGAATGCGACGTCGTTTACCGCGAGCCTTAAAGAGCAGACCGGTACCTTTGACATCGGCTTTTAAGGCTGTCCAGCCCTGCCCCCGAGTAATGGCTCGCAAAAAGAACAACGTATGAGCAATAGTAAATCGCCAGCCGACTCGCCACATAAAACGTTTGGGTACGTTTTTGTAGAATAAAAGTGGTTGGTTTTTTATGGTTTGATAAGTTGCGAAGCCTTTAATTTTATTACTGGTGGTACTGATTTCATGGTAGACAATTGATGAGGGCACAAAAGCGACAGTCCAGCCTGCCAACTGTGCCCGAAAACTCAAATCAACATCCTCATAATAGGCGAAAAAATCTTCATCCAATAAGCCGACTTCCTCAAGCATTTTTATCCGGTACATACTGGCAGCTCCGCTGGCCCCGAACACAGTCGTGTCGTTGTCGTATTTATTGATATCGCTTTCGTGACGACCGCGGGGATATGGTAATCCCCAAACGGTATACCAATCGCCGGTACTGTCCATTTGTTCCCCGTCGGCAGTTAAAACTTTGCAAGTGGCGATGCCAACTTGGTCATGTGTATCCAAGTAGGCTTTTAGTTCTTTGAGCCAGTTCTTGTCGGCAACAGCGTCATTATTAAACGGAGCCACATATTCGGCTTTCATTTCGATAGCACGTTTGAAGCCGGGATTCACGCCGCCGGCATAGCCCTTGTTATGATCGTGTTTTATCAGCTCGACCATAGGATATTCTTTTTCAATGACCGGCACTGATTCATCAACCGAACCATTGTCTACCACGATAATGTGAGGTTCCAGTGTTTGAGCAACAACCGAATCGAGACACCGTCGCAATCCGTCAACGCCATTCCAGTTGGGTATCACAACCACTACCTTATTCATCGACTTTGACTCATGCTTACTCTATAATACTCTAATCGATGAGGCGATTTGTTACAAAGCAAAACCGTGCGTTAATTAGCGAATTGGTACGGACGGACTTTAAACTTCGTTACCAAGGTTCGGTTCTCGGCTATGCCTGGTCATTGCTTCGACCGCTGCTTATTTTCCTGATTTTATACGTCGTTTTTGTCAAGTTTTTGAAGGTTGGCAATGGTATACCCCACTATCCGGTGTACTTGCTGCTTGGTGTGGTCATGTGGAACTTTTTCCTGGAGATGACCATGATGAGTCTGGGGTCGATTGTCGGTCGCGGCGATTTGATTCGGAAGATACGAATACCTCGTTGGATTATTGTGATCAGCAGCAGTTTATCGGCACTGATTAACTTTTTTCTTAATCTCGTTGTCATTGCAGTATTTATGGTCGTTGGGCACGTTGGCCTCATGAGTACGATTGTTTGGCTGCCACTTATCTTTGCCGAGGTATACCTTTTTGCGCTAGGCTTGGCTTTCTTTTTATCAGCGGCATTTGTGAAGTATCGGGATATTAACTATATTTGGGAAGTTTGCTTGCAAGCTGGTTTCTATTTGACCCCGATTTTATATCCACTCTCCAGGATTACTAACCTGACCTTTCAAAAACTGATCTTGCTTAATCCGATGGCCCAAACAATCCAGGATGCCCGTTACGTTGCCATTACCCATTTAACGGTTACCGCGAAACATGTTTTCCAGGGTGGCTGGTATGCATTCATTCCATTCATTATCGTCATACTGGTGCTCATTATCGGGGCAGTTTATTTCCGGCGAGAATCGAAATATTTTGCGGAGAATATCTAATTTATGTCAGATAACATAGCCATTCAAGTCAATCACGTCAGCAAAAGTTTTAAACTTCCGCATGAAAAAACGACATCGATAAAGAGTGCTGTTATTAATTTTTATAAACACAGACGTTCATTTGAAAAGCAAGAGGCCGTCAATGATATATCTTTTGAAATCCGCGAAGGTGAATTTTTCGGCATTGTTGGCCGCAACGGCAGCGGCAAGAGCACACTTTTAAAAATGCTGGCCGGAATATACTCTCCTGACACCGGCAGCATCCAAGTCAATGGCAAATTGACTCCCTTTATTGAGCTTGGCGTGGGCTTCAGTCCGGAACTTACGGGACGAGAAAATGTCTATTTAAACGGCGCGCTACTCGGCTTTAATCGTAAAGAAATGGATAAACTGTATAAAGAAATTGTTGCCTTCGCCGAAATCGAGCGCTTTATGGATCAAAAACTAAAAAACTATTCATCCGGTATGCAGGTTCGGTTGGCTTTTTCGATTGCGATTAGAGTCCAGAGCGACATACTGCTACTTGATGAGGTCTTGGCGGTCGGTGATGCAGCGTTTCAACAAAAATGCTATAACTTCTTTGAAGATCTGAAACTACAAAAGCGAACTGTCGTATTTGTGTCACACGATATGGGTGCCGTGAATCGGTTTTGTACCCGAGCGCTGCTTATTGAAGATGGTGAATTTAAGAAAATCGGCAGTCCCGATAGGATCGCAGGTCAATACTTGCTGGATAATATTGCCACCAATGACAAGCAATCGTCTTCGGCTAAGTTGAAAAACCAGAAATACAGCAATATGGTGAAGAGTCTGACTATAAATCTGAGGTCGCCGGAAACGGTAGCATCGAGTGATCGGTTACAATTTGATGTCTCATATGAACTGAATAAACCGTTTGATGTCGTATTGGGCTACACCATTTCGAAATTTGGAGTCTCGGTAGCTGAAATGAACACCAAACAGCACCAACTAACAAACACTCCAAATACGGTGCATACAATATCTTATGAAACCGACCTAGAATCCTTTAATGAGGGCGCCTACAATATTGATTTGGCGCTTTTTGAGCGAAAAGGCATGGAGGTTATGGGCTACACGCTTAGTTGTGCCCGCTTTGTGGTAGTAGACGGAGATAAAACTAAGGGAGGTGTCATTAGAATGCAAGGAGACTGGAGCCAGCATGAAAACTAAACCGGTAAAATTACATCTGGCCTGCGGACCTAATATTGTCAAAGACTGGCAGAATATCGATATTTTAAAAGGCAAAGATATTATTAATCACGACCTGACTAAACCTTTGCCTTATAAAGATAATTCAGTCGATGCAATTTTCCACGAACATTTTATCGAGCATTTAACTAAGCTTGAAGCTGAAGAATTCTTTAAAGAGTGTTTTCGAGTCCTCAAGCCAGGCAAAGCTATGAGGGTCGGTTGGCCTGATCTTAATCGATTACTGAAAGCCTATTTTCTACGGAATAAGAAATATCGGGATTATGTCTTGCCGCACGTTGAAGATCATCGATACGGCAAAAATTGGGATGAGATATTTTCCGATTGTCTGTTCAGCTGGGAACATCGATACGCCTACACCGCGAAACATTTAAAACTGGTCATTGCCTCGGCCGGTTTTAAAACGGTCAATATTATGCCGCATGGACTATCCGATCAAGATATTGCCCTTGATTTCAGGAATGATCCAGCGACCACCTATATTGAAGCCGTAAAACAGGTATAATAGAGCTATGACACAAGAGGTTGGCCTTTTAGGGTCGGGTGCGCAGGCTGATGAAATAGAGTCTTACTTGGAGGATGGCCAAACGGTCGTATTCAGAGCAGTATCACCTAGCTTTGTGGATCCAAATAATCCACTAAGTCTCAATATTGAAGAGGCAAGAGACCGAGCCCTTACGCCTGTCGTAGTCGCAGTTGGTGCACCTGCCGTCAAACGTGATCTTGTGAAGCAGTGGCCCGGACGGAGCTTTTTATCGGTTGTTTCAAAAATGGCTTACGTTGATGATAGTCTTGTCATTGGCGACGGTTCAGTTATTAGTCCACTGGCAGTGGTAACCACTAATGTTACTATTGGCCAACATGTCATTGTTAACATTGGAGTTAGCATTAGTCATGACGTACATATTGGTGACTTTGTGACGATTAGTCCGGGTGCTCATATCGCTGGTAACGTCACCATTGAGGATGGTGTTTTTATCGGTATTGGAGCAGTTATCAGCAATAACGTTTCTATTGCCGAAGGCTCAGTCATTGGGGCCGGGGCGGTAGTTTTGCATAACATTACCGAAAAAAATAGCGTCGCCGTTGGCGTTCCAGCTCAAGTTATTAAACATAATGAAGGATGGCCTAGTGAGTTATAGGATACCGTTTATTCGACCAGATTTTCCAGCCGCAAATGATGTAGCCGAGGATTATACCAAGATTCTGGCCTCCAACTGGTATACAAATTTTGGCCCCTATGAACGACAATTCGCCGAACAAATTGGTCAATATATTGGCGAAGGGTATTACGCCAGTACTGTCTGTAACGCCACGGCTGGATTATTTGCGGCTGTGATTTCCAAACTTGGCAAAGGTGATGGGTCAAAGTACGTTATCATGCCATCGTTTACATTTGCTGCTGGCGCTCATACGTTGCTGTGGTGTGGCTACAAACCGTTATTTATCGACATTGAACCTGATGGACTGCATATGGATATTGAAGAAGCAACTCGCGCCGTGCATGACCTAAACTATCAAAACCAGATAGCCGGAATACTTTTTTGTAATGCCTTTGGGACTGGCAGTCTGGCGCTTGATGCCTGGGAGAAACTAGCCGAGGAGAATGACCTATCGCTTATCCTTGATTCGGCAGCTGGCTTTGGCTCGCTGTACGACCAGACCCATAAAGTCGGCGGCCGGGGATTCTGTGAAGTATTTTCTTTTCATGCGACGAAACCGTTCGGTATCGGTGAGGGTGGAGCGGTTATTAGTCGAGACAAAGCTTTCATCGAGAATCTGCACTCCGTAATCAATTTCGGTTTTGGCGAAAAGGGTGACAGTTTTCAATTGGGTTTCAATGGGAAATTACAAGAAATAAACGCAGCGATCGGTCTCCGACAGTTAAAGCGATTACCTTCGATCTTGGATCAGCGCCAAGCAGTATATAGAGAATATCAAACAAAACTAAATCCTGAGCGATTCAACTTCCAGGTAAATGCCGAACTTTCATCACTTTGTTTTGCGACGGTAATTTTAAAGGACGTGAGCCTACGCGATACGCTACTCACCAAACTGGATGCTGCCAGTATTCAGGTGCGAACATACTATCATCCGTCCATTCACCGGCAGACCTACTTTAAAGGGAGTGCTTGTTACGGCGAACTACCGGTTACAGAACAGATCGATGCATCTGTAATTTCTATCCCAATTCATGACCGTATGGATCCGAACGATCTGGCTCTTGTCATTGATACCTTGAATGCTGATGTATGAAAGCCGTATGCTAGCTATGGTACAGACATAATATGGATAAGGTAGCTTAAGATGCCGAAACCGCTCGTTAGTATTGTTACAATTAGCTACAACCAAGAAAACTATATAAAAGATGCTCTGGAAAGCTTTGTTACGCAAAAAACAAAATTTCCCTTTGAAGCGATAATTGCCGACGATTGTTCAACCGACCAAACCCCTGAGATCATTCAGGATTATGCGAATCGCTACCCGGACATTATTACACCGATTCTCAGGCAAAAAAATATCGGCGTGCAAGCGAATCTCTTTGATGCAATGCAAAAAGCGACTGGCAAGTACATTGCACTCTGCGAAGGCGACGACTACTGGACTGAACACGATAAATTACAGTTACAGGTTGATTTCATGGAGGGTCACCCTGATCACAACATTTGTTTTCATACGGTCAGGGTATTTTTTGAAGGAAACGTCGAGCCCGAATACCTATATCCGGGCGACCAAGAGAAGAAAAATATGACGACCAATGAATTGCTCGTAAGAAACTTCATCCAAACAAATTCAGTAATGTACCGTACACGGTCATATGACGAATTACCTCAGGAAAACATGATGCCGATTGACTGGTACCTCCACTTACTTCATGCCTATGACGGTAAAATTGGCTATATTGACCGAGTAATGTCTGCATATCGGAGGCATCCTGGTGGTATCTGGTGGGGTTCAGCTAATCGACCCGATGTCATGTGGCAAAAATATGATACAAAACATGTGGCATTTTATGACGAAGTCAGAAAAGTGTACGGCAATAATAAAACCTATGCCAAAAGTTTGCTGTATGCGATCACCTCGATGTTCAACTCACTGCTAGAAATCGATAAGCAGCTAAACAATGGATTGCTAGATCGGGCGCTAAAAACGTTTCCTGAAACCTCAGCTTTATTTATGCGTGGCGAACATCAAGCTTATATAAACGCACTCAACACAATCGATAAAAATCACCAGCTTCATGTCCATGATGTCACAGTTAGGGATACTGCCATCGAAGCGATGAAAAAAGACAACCTAGACTTGCTTACGCAACGGGTACAGGTGGAACGACAGTTGACTGGTATTACTAATTCCCGAACCTACCGCACGGCTCAAAAAGTAGTGAGGCCGTACCGAAAAGTCCGACGGGCTGCCCGTCGGAAACTGAGTACAAAGAAAACAAAATAAACGGAGAATTAAAAAAAGCAAAATGATAGTCGGACGCATTAGACGCAAACTGAAAAAAACTGCTCGTGCCTATTCGAAACCAAACCGCGAAGTTGATGCAGCCTACAAACGTTCACTCGACAATCTTACTGTACATCGGGCTAGCACCACCAAACTGGCTGTTATTGCGCACCTTTATTACACTGAATCATGGGATTTGTTTAAACGGCATTTGAGATATTTGGACGGCATTTCATTCGACTTGTTTGTGACGATGCCGACGAATAATCTGCCATTCGCCGATGAGATTAAAAAGTCGTACCCCAACGCCTATATTATTGAAGTGCCCAATAAAGGTAGGGACGTCCTGCCTTTTATTAAAGCAGCCGGTGTGGTGAAAAATAGCGGCTATACCTATGTGCTAAAAATTCATTCTAAAAAATCGACTCACCGAACCGATGGATCGGATTGGTTGCAAGACATTTTGAATTGTTTACTGCCGATAAAAGCAGAAGTTTATAAATCATTATTTGATGTTCTTGATGATCCAAAAACCGGTATTGTAGGACCGAAAGATCAGTACTATCCACTAACAGTTAATTTTGAAGCGAATGGGGAACATATGCGATTGACGCTGAATAAACTGTTTGGCCGATCGAAATGCTATGATGCCTTACAATTAAAACGTAAGAAATATGGCTTTTTTGCAGGTACGATGTTTTGGGCTCGATTCGATGCAATCGAACTGCTGCTCAATCAGCAGTATCGAGCCAAGGATTTTGAGACTGAATCCGGACAACTTGACGGTACATTCGCGCATGCCTTAGAGCGACTTTTTGGTCTAGTCGCTGAAGTAAATAAAAAGAAGCTCTACGAAATTGGTCCGGCTGGGGTTGAGAAAATCGGTTATGAATCGAATAATGTTCCGGATTGGTCGAATGTCTATATCGGACCAAAGAATAGTAAGAAAACGTAGCGTATCATTTATTTGTACAGGAAACCTGCGTGGTGTGGGAACCGAATATTTGAACATGAACAAAAACTAGTTGATCGATTTACCTTGAAGAAAAGCACGAGCGCGGATCTCAGCGGCGTGTGCCCGCTCTTGTTTTTTCCGAATTCTTGCAATAAAACTTTCTGGGCCTTCGAGCCTTTGCCAGTCCTCAATTTGTCGAGCATACATAGTCGCCAGGCTACTCATTTCTCTGCTATAGCGATCAAGAAAGTCGGTTGATTCTTGTCCGTTTAAAGCTAATTCGGGAATAAGGCTGAATCTAAACCCATGCCTTACTATCGGCTGATCCGGTCCATCGCGAAAGAGTAGATCGATTGGATCAGCGTCAAAACCATCTGATTTTACAAAATCTAAAGCTTCTTCTGCAAAAACAACTCCAGAGGCGATAGTCTGCTTAGCTGGTCTTTCTTTATAGGTACTCACATGTCTCGTTCTTCGGGTGTTAAAAAACCAGACACTATAGTCAGCATCAACCGCCTCTAGGGGTAATGTCTCACGAATAGAAATTCCGGGTTGTAATTCTGTTTGTAGCAACGTAGCTGCAATAAATTTGTAACGCTGCAGTACGTCTGCTGGTATGTCTTGCATCGCCGGGTCGTGTTCAAAGTAAGGTACTAATGCAGCCTCAAGTGGAGAAACTTTTAATTTTTCATGGGCGATAGGGTGGGGTACTGGTGAATGTGCATCTTTGGGGTAGGATTTGGCATACCCATACAGAAGATGGGCAAGTGATTTTCCTTCAAAAGCCGGCGGCATTCCATTGGCCACTGTGCGCTCAAATGCCGAGGCGTAGATATCACAGGTAAAGGCATTAAAATCTACGAGCATTTCCCGGTTTGTAGGTAAGCCATCACTTCTCGACATATAGTTATAATAACATAATTATTTCAAATTACAACTATAGCGTACGTAACTGCTCCCACCCTACCCGAGCGTGGCTAAGCTCTGGAAGTAAGTGGCTGGATTCATACGCCAATTAGTTGTACAGATGGATAGGACTGTAGCTAAGGCCTGAGCTCCTTTCTCACTTTTACTACCGAAGGATCGCTTACGTTTTATGACTAATTGTCTTAAATCCCGTTCGGCTCGGTTATTGTCACAAGGCGTATTGTTAGGAAGACAGACGAATAGTTTATCCTTGCCGGCTCTAGTTAACTGGGCCTTGAGTCTGGTTAGCTTCTCTGGTTCACCAATTGCTGGTACTGGATACTGACATAGTTCCTGTACCCTTTGCCATAACTCATCAGCTTGCATACTTCTGACCGCTTCATCAAACGGCTCACCCAGGTACATGTCAAGGTCTTGGTAGATAGCGGCAAACTGTTCATACCACCGTTGTACATAAGGCAATTGTTCTTCGGATAAGTTGTCATTGTATCTCAGGTCACGAATACATCGATACAGATGAACCCAGCACAGTTGCTGCAGCCCGGGCAATGTCCGGTAGGCACCATAGTCATCACTAATCCGGGTACCGCTAAATGGCTGCTTGGTATCTACTCCAAACAGTGTTTTGGCATGTGCGGCACCACGACTGTTCTGAAGAGCAAAACAAACTTTCGGACTCAGGCCATCACTGAGATTCCAGGCATAGCCAGCTCCTTGCAAATCCTGGATTGGCCAGGGACTTTCATCACTATGAACCACTGGTGAACTCCGGATGTCACTCAGGAGTTGTTGGTATTGCGGTTGCCATTTTTGGTGCTGTTTCTGCAATATTCTTGCTATCTCACTGTCAGTCATGGTGAGACCGTACAAACTGAGTAGTAAACTGGCTACCTGGCTATAGCTTATGCCTAGACCAGCGATGAGATGCGTAACCAGTAAACGAACATTTGGGCCAAGAGATACGATCGATCCGCCTAAATCCTTGCCAGAGGTTACTTTGCCGCATTTGGTACAGATACCCCGAGCAACCAGGTACTTAGTCACTAACCTGGCAGTGTAGTCAGCAGTAATATCTGGAAGTGGAATATCTTCGACATACCGATCGTGAGTGGTGATGTCAGTGAGTTGACCACCACAGGCACACTGGCCTACAGGCACGGGTACAGTGTTAGTGACGGCTTCCTTGGTTGGAATTGTTCGTTTAAATGAGTCCTTACTGCGAAGTGGTTTCGGAGGAGGAGTCGGCTTATCTTGATCTTTAGGCAGTGTACCAATTGGTGGCTTCTTTTTCTTACCGAAAACCATGGCTTCCAGTTCAGCAATGCGAATAGCTTGAGTCTCTATGAGGACCATTTGATCATCTAGCAGTTCTTGCTGTTTGGTGCTTATTCGCTTTAATGTAGCGATCTGTTTATTCTGGAGGTTGTGTCGTTGCTTACTAAGTTTATATAACTTCTCTAGATTACGGAATCGAATCATGCGTTCAGCTATAACAGAAGAATTAAGTGGTTTTCTAGACATAGTTTTTGTGTTTGACGAACTATCCCTAGTCTAGCATGGAGGGTGGGAGCAGTTACTAGCGTACTGAACCACCCGCTACTCTCTAAAACCTAACGCAACATAAGTAGTTTCAGCTGTTAGGCTAGAACTACTATGAAACAACCAGTAAAGTATTGGAGATTAAGCGCACTGGAACGTGAGGAGATTAGTCGATGTTTAGCTCAAAGACAATCACTCGGACAAATTGCGCAATTGCTTGGACGTGATACAAGTACTGTTAGCCGGGAGCTATCTCGCTTGCGCTACAGCCCAAGGTTCTATCGGGCTACCTTTGCTCAAGAAATGGCGCTAAAGAAACGTAATCACCGGGCTAAAGCACCGCCTAAGCTACTTGCCAATGACCGTTTGCGAACATATGTTGTCGATCACCTTAAACTACACTGGTCACCCGAGCAGATAGCCGCCCGATTAAAAGTCACGTATCCTAATGACATGACTATGCATGTGTCTCATGAGACTATCTACACGTACATTTACTGTTTGGCTCGGGGAGAGCTTAAGAAAGAGTTAGTGATGAGTTTGCGGCAACAGAAAGCGAGGCGCGGTCCGCGGCGCTCTGTTGGTGATCGGACCAAATTTAGCCCAATACCAAACCTGATCAGTATTGAAGAGCGACCAAAAGAGGTTGAGGATCGTATCATCCCCGGACATTGGGAAGGTGATCTCGTCGTGGGTAAAGGCAGCCATTCGGCTATTGGTACGCTCGTCGAACGTACTACCCGGGCAACCATTTTAGTGCCCGTTACGAGCAAGCAAGCTGAGCACGTAGCCAAAGCCTTTGCCCGGGAAATGAAGTACCTGCCGCAGCAGATGAAGCTGACACTCACCTACGACCGTGGCAGTGAGATGGCCCGGCATAAGCTTTTTAGTGCACAGGCCAACATGAAGGTCTACTTTGCTGATCCGCAGAGTCCTTGGCAGCGCGGAACCAATGAAAATACCAATGGTTTAATCCGGCAGTTTTTCCCGAAAGGTACTGACTTCAATCTGATCAGCCGTAAACAGCTTAAACAAGTGCAGCATCTGTTAAATGGGAGGCCGAGGAAAGTGCTAGAATACCGTACACCATACGAGGCATTTAGTAAGCTATTAAATGAGAAAGGAGAAGCCGAGGCTAACGAGCTTATGTTGCGCTAGTAAGTTGAGAGTAGCCCCTCACTTTTAAACCTCACCCCATAACAGCTGTCCATAGGCCCGACTTAATTGTTCAAAAGCCTGGCGGAGCCAGGAGGTTTGTTTCTTGGGATTGGTAGTTTTGAGGTGTTGTTTGGTTGGTTTAACAGCTAAGTAGAGCAAGGCGATACCTAAACTCACTAACCAGAGCAGAACCTTTAAACTGTTGGGCTTGTTCAGCCGAGTCCGTTTGTATTCAAAGATATGCTTTAAGTCCTTGAAGGTTTCTTCGATCTCAAACCTATGGTAGTAAATTCGAACGATCTTGGTACGGCTACTGGTCATGTCATTGGTGAGAATGTACCAAGGCTCTTTAGTTCTTCTGCTCTTAGGCGAACGAATGACTCTAAGTAGTTTTAAGCCGTACAGAGTAATGAGGGCATCCTTTTCTTTAAGCCGCTTAACCTCCGTTTTTTTGTCATCGAACTCGACAAATCTACCAGCCTTAAGCCTAATGTAGAACATAGCGCCCTCTGCGCTCAAATGTTCAACGATGGATTCGTTACCGAATCCTCGGTCAAACACAAGCTTCGGCCAAAAGCCCAGTCTGTCTGCCATAGTCTGTAAGGCGTCAATGGTATGGCCGGTAAAAGACTGCTCTCGTCTGCTCTCTGTCATAGCAGCCCTAAGTCGTTGCCACCTAGGCTTGTCGCTGTCAGCTGGAATGTGCAAGGCATGAGTGGTCTCCACCATACATGGAATGGCTCTGCCAATTCTGGTTTGAACTGCGCCTACAAGAGCCGTCAGTCCATGCATGTCAGAGTGATCTACGTTGACGAAACTACTAGGACGAACCAGCTGTAGGGCATCGAAAGCACCACCCAGCCGCTCGGCTAGTTTGTGGTTAGCTAGCAGGCGGTCGACTTTGGTAGCGGCAGTATTAGCGTTGGCCACCACTGAGCGGGCATTACTGCCCGCACTCTGAAATGGCTTAAGGCCAAAAGCTTGCAAGCCAAAGCTGAATTGACGGCTCCAACATCTAGGAATGGCAGGCATTAGTTGTTTCTTAGTACGTGTACGAATATCCCGTACAATATCTGTTGGCGACATGTTTGTTTTCCTTTGTTTAAGAGCTAACGAAAACAGTGTGTCGCCATTTAGGTTACTAGGTCAAGAAAGTGAGGGTGGTTCAGTATAGCGTAATCGTCTGAAATTAGGGTGACTATACTTATTTTATAAATATTGTATAATAAATGTCCTAGTCTTAATTTTATCTTATGGCAGGCGAAACCGGAATATTATCACGACCCGATCTTTATACGGTGACGGCGACGGCCGCAAACAGCGAACTGGGCGCGGTGGTATACTCGGCCTTCACTGCTGCCAATGTATGGTCGTTAAGGCTACTCCACGATAAAGTCATGTCGATGCAGGGTGATGAGCCAATTTGGCTGGACATGGCTCCAGTTACGCCATTTCAAAATTGTGAAATATTCACCAATTACGGTTTGGTATCAAAGTCAGATGCCCAGAGAAGAGTGTATCAACTGGCCGATTTTGGCAGAATAGCGCTGCCGACTGTTGGAAATCTTGTTGATCTTTCGTTAACGAGCGAACTGCCACTTCAAGCTTACTTTGGCTCAAGGCCGATAAATAAGGCTGGGCCTTATGCCAGCGAACGGCGAATACGTTTGATTGAGTTTCTTAGTAACACGGACGGCCAACGACAAACTATTCAAAGCGCTCGTGAAGCTGCCGGGATCAGCCCGCGAGGAATTCGCGATTTGATTGATAATTTAGCCCTACATGGTATCGTGTCGTCCAGCTTTACTGAGCGCGGCAAATCATCAGTGACGTTCGAAATAACTTCAGACATCAATTATATTGAGTTGTCCGATCAAGCAAATGAACTGACCCGGTCGATCGTAACGATATTGCAAAATCTATATACAGCAAATCCGGATACACGAGTGACCAATGAAGCGATTACTGAAATGCTAATCGAGCAGGATTCGAGCATAGATAGGGAGGGCCTGTTGGCATATGTGGCAAGAAAAACGAATTATCTTGTGAAGCGGTGGCAAGTTTTGCAACCAAAATATGCATTTGATCAACAAAATGTTCGAAGTGTCGTGTGGGCTACCGAACCGCAACTTATCGTCATAGAGGGCGTATTAAAAGCACTTGGTATAAAGGGGCGTGGAATGCGCGAGTACCGCGATCGAGGTATTGAAGTTTTAGATTCAATTGCTAACAATAGCGATCAGGTAAATCGGTTGTTGGCCAAATATTTACTTAATTCGTATCACCAAAAAGCAGTGCCGGAAGGGCAAGTCAACACACTCAGCGCAATAAATGTTGTACTGCAGGAACAAGTCGAACCATTAACTGTCCGACAAGTGTGGGAACAGTTAGCTTCCCGGAGTATTAAGTTAGATCTAGCATCAGTACAAGTACACTTAAGAGTACTCGCTGAGGCTAGAGCTATTGAAGTGACCTCAAGCCCTCAAGGTCAGCGCTACCTAGTTAAAGAAGAAGCCGAGTGAATTCTTGATGTAACTGCTCCCACCCTCCATGCTAGACTAGGGATAGTTCGTCAAACACAAAAACTATGTCTAGAAAACCACTTAATTCTTCTGTTATAGCTGAACGCATGATTCGATTCCGTAATCTAGAGAAGTTATATAAACTTAGTAAGCAACGACACAACCTCCAGAATAAACAGATCGCTACATTAAAGCGAATAAGCACCAAACAGCAAGAACTGCTAGATGATCAAATGGTCCTCATAGAGACTCAAGCTATTCGCATTGCTGAACTGGAAGCCATGGTTTTCGGTAAGAAAAAGAAGCCACCAATTGGTACACTGCCTAAAGATCAAGATAAGCCGACTCCTCCTCCGAAACCACTTCGCAGTAAGGACTCATTTAAACGAACAATTCCAACCAAGGAAGCCGTCACTAACACTGTACCCGTGCCTGTAGGCCAGTGTGCCTGTGGTGGTCAACTCACTGACATCACCACTCACGATCGGTATGTCGAAGATATTCCACTTCCAGATATTACTGCTGACTACACTGCCAGGTTAGTGACTAAGTACCTGGTTGCTCGGGGTATCTGTACCAAATGCGGCAAAGTAACCTCTGGCAAGGATTTAGGCGGATCGATCGTATCTCTTGGCCCAAATGTTCGTTTACTGGTTACGCATCTCATCGCTGGTCTAGGCATAAGCTATAGCCAGGTAGCCAGTTTACTACTCAGTTTGTACGGTCTCACCATGACTGACAGTGAGATAGCAAGAATATTGCAGAAACAGCACCAAAAATGGCAACCGCAATACCAACAACTCCTGAGTGACATCCGGAGTTCACCAGTGGTTCATAGTGATGAAAGTCCCTGGCCAATCCAGGATTTGCAAGGAGCTGGCTATGCCTGGAATCTCAGTGATGGCCTGAGTCCGAAAGTTTGTTTTGCTCTTCAGAACAGTCGTGGTGCCGCACATGCCAAAACACTGTTTGGAGTAGATACCAAGCAGCCATTTAGCGGTACCCGGATTAGTGATGACTATGGTGCCTACCGGACATTGCCCGGGCTGCAGCAACTGTGCTGGGTTCATCTGTATCGATGTATTCGTGACCTGAGATACAATGACAACTTATCCGAAGAACAATTGCCTTATGTACAACGGTGGTATGAACAGTTTGCCGCTATCTACCAAGACCTTGACATGTACCTGGGTGAGCCGTTTGATGAAGCGGTCAGAAGTATGCAAGCTGATGAGTTATGGCAAAGGGTACAGGAACTATGTCAGTATCCAGTACCAGCAATTGGTGAACCAGAGAAGCTAACCAGACTCAAGGCCCAGTTAACTAGAGCCGGCAAGGATAAACTATTCGTCTGTCTTCCTAACAATACGCCTTGTGACAATAACCGAGCCGAACGGGATTTAAGACAATTAGTCATAAAACGTAAGCGATCCTTCGGTAGTAAAAGTGAGAAAGGAGCTCAGGCCTTAGCTACAGTCCTATCCATCTGTACAACTAATTGGCGTATGAATCCAGCCACTTACTTCCAGAGCTTAGCCACGCTCGGGTAGGGTGGGAGCAGTTACTTCTTGATTACTTTTGGGTCTGTTTCAAGAAGTTATAAAAATACTTTACTTGTCGATAGAGGTACTCTATCGGTTGCCTTCGTTTCAATAAGATTCTCTCGTGCTTCAAGATAGAGTGTAGAGTACGAAAGCCAAAGCATTGTTATAGTAGTTATTTTCAAAACATGATTGCGGTAGCATGTTTAGAAGCATGCACTACATCTTGGAATTTAGTTTATCAGTGATTACTATATGTTTACTTATATATACTGTTCATTGGTACTATATGCTATGAATAAAACAATCACTGTCACTCACCGACCAATCAATACACACCAATCATTACTACTTACCACGCTTTATAAATTCCACTACGCCACCATCAAACTACTTGTGACCGCTCAACAAAAAACCCACTCGCAAGTTATCAATGCCAGATTAAACCTTTTACTTGAGCAAGGTTATATCGGCAGGCACTACGACGGCAGTTATAAATTACAGGGCAAAGAAGCAATCTATTTTCTGCTCCCTAAAGGAATTCAGTTTTTACGGCAACAAGCGTTTGCTCGCCCGAAGGTTATTAATGCTCTCTACCACGATAAAGACCGATCGATGCAGCACGTGCAACATTGTTTACTCATATTTTCGGTCTACGTTGTCTTAAAACATAGTAGTGGAGACCAATTGAAATTTTATAGTAAAAGTGAGAATCACGGACGCAGCTACCTGCCAGAAAAATTACCGGATGCGCTGATTCTCTTTAACGACCGGGTAACCGGCATCAAGCAGTCATTTTTCTTGGAGTGTTTTATAGAGCAAGCTGCCTATCGGCAGAATATTGCGAGGGTTAAGCGATTGATTGCTTTTGCCGAAAGTAACGTCTGGCAAAACCACATGAATAGTAATAACTCGCCTTCAATTTTGCTGGTCTGCGATTCAAATCGATTGGCGCAACGGATTCAACGACTATTCGAACGTGAACTGGAAACGTCATTTCTTGAAATAGATTTCCAAAGTGCAACGTTGTTTGACCTGGCAAACTTATTCAAGTAGCTGTTATTTTCAACGGCTAAAGGAAAGCGACATGAATGAATAGTTTCAACATAGCATTGACTATATAGCATAGATATGCTAGCATATTGTTTAGTCAAACTAATACAAAAAAGTAAAAAGTAAAACATCATGACAGAAAATGTAAACAGACAAGCTTCGGTGACTATCCCTTGACATACTGTAATCAGATCTGTACACTTGAAATATGAAGCAATACACCCTCGTCGATCTCCAGCATGACTTTCCTAATGACGACGCGTGTTTAGATGCTATCTTCAAAGCCCGCTACGACCAGCTTAAATTCTGTCCTCATTGCGGCGCTGAAACTAGGTTCTACCGGCTACGTAAAAAGAAAGCTTACGCCTGCATGCAGCAGCATTGCGGCTTCACGCTCTCGCCAACCGCCAACATGATATTTGACCATTCGCCGACGCCGCTAACAAAGTGGTTCTATGCATTGTATTTGTTTTCCGTGTCGAGAAACGGCGTGTCAGCAATGGAGCTGCAACGACATCTTGGCGTGACGTATAAAACCGCATGGAGGATGTGCAAACAGATCAGACTTCTCATGCAGCAAAGCGGAAACCCAATGTCGGGTATTGTTGAGATCGACGAAACCTACATTGGCGGCAAGCATAAACGTGAGGGCATGTTAGATAACAAGACGGCCGTCATCGGTATGGCTGAGAAACAAAAAGGTAATGGTCAGGTCGCTGCTATTGCTACCCAGCGAGCTGATGCCAGCGTTGCCCTCCCGTTTATTCGTGCCATGGCCAAGCAAGGTACTGAAATCCAGACGGACGAGTCAAAAATCTACCACCGTGTAAAACGCGAATACGCTCATCGGTTCGTCAATCACAGCAAAGAAGAATACTCAAACGACGGAGTTAGCACCAACACTATTGAGGGTTTTTGGAGTCAGATGAAGCGTTCGATTGACGGGACTTATCACTGTGTGAGCCCGAAGTATCTTCAGTTCTACGTGAACGAGTTTGTGTATCGGTATAATTTGCGTCATCAGCCGATAGGCCCGACTCTTTTGGAATTGGCGTCGTTGAAGCCCGTACGATAAGTTCGTCTAAGGTCTTTTTAGGGTCCGGGTTACGCTGCTCTTCGGGAATACTATCTATGAAAGCTTGGCGCTCAGTATCGCTTAAGGACTGTTTCTTGGAATTGGTCATACGAACATTATAGCGCCATTGACGCGCAGCGACGGAGGCATGGCTCACGGTGTCCTAATGGGCTAGGACAAGAAAATATGTTTGTTAAGGGATAATATTTGAATAATCGTGTCACCTACCTTATAAATATACGGTGTAGGTTGGGTTGGCAAAATACTATCTCTGCCAAACACAACAAACGACTAAACATCAGAACAAGACTCAACTAAATACAACTACCTACAACGTAATGACACTACCTAAACTAACCCCCAGACAACAAACCATACTCATACTGCTCTACAGATACAGGTTTCTAAACAGAATCCAGATACAAACACTGATGGGGCATAAAGACTACAAGCGTATCAACGTATGGCTCGCAAACCTTAGAGATAACCATTACGTCGAGTGGATATACTCTACTGACTTTATCGAAAAGACCAAGCCCGGCATCTATTACCTGGGCTTAAACGGTATCCGCTGGCTCAAGGAACACCAAGACCAGCCGCTAGCGGAGCTTCGTAAACGCTATCGTGAATCATCTCGTAGCCGGGGCTTCATTGACCAATGCGTGCTGGTAGCAGACTGCTGCATTGCTATGGATAAGAAGAACGCCGACAGTCGCGGTTCTGGCAAGAACAATATCCACCACTCATATGTAACTCAAGCCGACTGTGCCGATCCAGATAATGACTACCATTTCCTAAACGAGAGTGAACTCATACGCCCGCAGCTCTGCTTCGAAAAAACGACGGAGACCGATGATGACGTCATTGCCACCACCTACCTAATGGACGTAATTGTGCCTACCATGCCCCGTTACCGGGTCAGAAAACGCCTCAAAAACTACATTGAATTCCTGGAAGACGGCGAGTGGCAGACTGAGACGGACGAGGACGAACCAAACCCAATCGTAATGTTCGTGTGCCCATCGCTAACCGACCTCATCTACTGCAAGCGAGCCACCAAACGATTGCTGGAGGAGAACTGGGATGATGACATTCGGATGTGGTTTACCACGGCTGAGAAGCTGAAGGCCCAGGGCATGACCGGCAAAACATGGGAGGAGGTCAAAGCGCCCGAAGATGAATATGATGATGAGGAAGACGATGAGGATGAGGAGTGACGCAGCTCTATACAAACTTTCGTTTGTACTCAAACGGAAGTTAGCCAGTTTGCCGAAGGTGGATAGGTTTTGAGCGATCTTAAGTGGGAACGAGCTGTATGCATATTACGTGAACTTCTTAGGCAGCGCCGTCTTGTCGGGTGGTTGATGAGGCTGGGGATGATCCGGAGGAGCCCATTCATCCAAAAAGGCTTGAGCACTTTAGGTATAATAGTGGCATAGCACTGGCCCCCAAATGGAACAACACAACAAAACCGTTAGAAAGATTCAATCAGAGATTAGATCCTTTTACGAACGTGGGCAAAAGATTCGTATCTTTCACGGAGCTAGTAATTCGACTCGGGCGCCCAAATTTCAACATGGGCGTATTGTAGACACTAGCGGGCTTAACCACGTACTAGAGGTAAATGCCGCAGAGAAGTACGTCTTGGTTGAGCCGAGTGTATCAATGGATGCGTTAGTTGATGCGACCCTTGAGCAAGGATTAATGCCGCCGGTAGTGATGGAGTTCCCAGGCATAACCGTTGGTGGCGGCATTCAGGGCGGTGCAGCTGAAAGCAGCGCATTCAAGTGGGGCGGCTTCCATGAGACGGCCCTTGAGTATGAAATGATCCTGGGCGACGGGCGAAAGTTGGCTGTGTCCCGCACTAATCACCCTGAACTATTTTGGGGTACAGCATGTACTTACGGCACATTAGGCGTCATGACGCTTGTTAAGCTCAAGTTGGTTTCCGCCCCTAAATATGTCAAACTCGTTTACCAACGGACCAACTCACACAAAGCTGCAATAACAAAACTGGAAGCGCACGTGCATCGTTCAGTTGATTTCGTTGATGGCATTTTGTTTAGTCCACGCCAGGGCGTTATTATGACGGGAACGTTCACCGACGAGGCTAACGGATCTGTCGCTACTTTTCTCGGTCGAAGTGACCCCTGGTTCTATTTGCATGCCAAGCAGGTAGCAGACAAACACGAGCACTATGAAGATTACATTCCGCTCAAAGATTACCTCTTCCGCTATGATCGGGGAGCGTTTTGGATGGGACGGGAAGCCTTTAGTTTATTCCGCATCCACTTTAACAAGCTGACGCGCTGGCTCCTTGATGGTGAAATGCATACTCGCAAGCTTTATACCTGGCTACACGCCACCGATATGTCTCAGCGCTATATCATCCAGGACATTTGCATGCCCCGTAGTACTATTCAAGAGATCCTGAATTACATTGACCACAAGTTAGACATCTACCCACTGTGGTTACTACCGCTGAAGCCAAGCGGCGAATCACTTGATAAATTTGGCCTCAGCTTCACAAAAGACCCGATAGTTATCAATGTTGGTGTGTGGGGCAAGGCAAAGAGCAAGAATTTCGAAGAATTCGTGGCCATAAACCGCGAGGTCGAACAGGAGGTCTTTCGATTAAACGGTCGAAAGACTTTATACGCCCACGCTTACTACCCTAGGGATGAGTTCTGGCAGCTGTACGATCAGATGCATTACAACAACTTGCGCGATAAATATAATGCGAACATCATTTTCGAGAACATTTACGACAAGGTCACAGTCAGGCGGCCGTACGATGCGCCGCTTGGTACGGCTTTCCGTCGGCGTTTGAAAGCCGACCTTCGCAAACTACTGGTATTGAATATCACCGGCTCCGCAAAGTCACGACCCGAATAGTCCGGCCTTTTTTAGAGCAAGGGCATGGTACAAGGTTACAGTACCTCAGGGGATACTCGCCCAAGCTTCTCGCTCGAGAAGAGGACCAACACAAAGAAGTAAAAGAGTCGGTGACGTACTATCCTTATCTGCCGCTACCGCGGCGCTTATTGCCGGTTTGGGTGCTCATGCACTCGGTGTCGGAGGACATCAAGCAAATCCTACAACCGGTAAATCTGCCAGGGCAGTTGCCGCAAGCCCGAGTTTCAGAACTGAAACCCCAGCGGCAGCATTGTTAAATGGTATGCAAACTTTCGAACGGCAGCAAGACGGTAACGCTGAGAGAGCCTTTCAACGTTCTACTAGAAGTGCAGCCCGACGGGTGGTAAGTGCCATAATTAGCGGCTTTAGATCAAATGATGCAAATGCCCAAGTTTATGAAAAAGATTCTATATGGTTAGCTCCAAATCCCGGAGCAAATCAGAACGAACTGACGGCCAGCTGGACACCCGGAAAAGGTAATACTGGAATCTTCGAGGTCAGCGAAATAAATCAAGATGGCGGTAGTCCAAATGTCTCGAAGAACAAGTATACCTCATTTGAGACTGAAATGGAAGTCACCGGACCGGTAGCAGCGGCTTTGAATCATAAGCTTGCAGATGGCGAAGCCTTAACACCGAATGATTTTACTGCGCTGGCCAATGATAAAAAGTCTGTCACTACTTTTGCTCAAGTAGAGATGCCATCATCAGATGGAAGCGGTACTACTATAACGGTGACTGATACTTCCCATAATCTACGCGAACAAACTCAGTTACCTAGCGGGGCTTTTACTCCTAACCATCAGTTAACATATCCAGGTTTGTCCGTTGCTGTCCAAGATTTTGATCGAAGCGCTGGAACAGCCCAAACAGAAATCGCACACGATATGCGCGCTCCACAACCGTAACAATCAACTATTTTAGTGACGTATGTTGCCCGGAAGCTACTATAGAGCTTTCGGGCAATCTTCAAATTACCGAATCAATATTCGCTTACCAGCATGACGGTCATGATCCGCCGGCATTTTGGGTCGAGCGGATCAAGCCCATAGCATAACCCCTGGTCATAGTAATCTATTTTCCAGAATATTTTCTGACCGTGCCAGCCTAGTGAGCCAAAATCATGCTCACCGTATGGATCATTGTCGGGACTAAAGCTATCGAATACTTCGATGACTTTCAATAGAGCAATGACATCACTCACTCCGTACAGGACACCCTGCGTGATGGTTACGTCGAATGCCATTCCACGGAATCGATCATTTAACTTAGCTATCATTTCGTTGCGTGTCATATGTCACCAGCCTTTCTTAAGCGTTACGTATTCTTCACACAAAGCACACTGACCCTGGCTTTCTACAATGGCAAGCAATTCTTCATCACTCGTAATATCGAGATAATCAGCTAGATCATAGTACTCACAAGCGCGGACTCGCTTGGGAATGGCCAATACTGAAGAGACAGCGGGAAGTAGTAATCATTAAAAAACCTATCCTGTCTTATGACTTTGATAATCTGGCTTAAATATGTTAGAGTATCGTAATTATGACAGAGGTACATGAAGCTGAGCAGGCTCCAGTTGATCCCTGGGCACAAGCTGAAGCCGGCATCCACATGATTGGATTCAATGATCGGTTTCTTTTACCTTTGACCCTAAGGACTGATCTATTAAATGACGCCGAAGGGCACTTAGATAGATTAAAGAACCGTTATGGTGATGACAGTGATGTACAGAACATGGTCTACAGCGAACTTATAAAATTTGGTATTGCTGCCAATATGCCTGAACTTATCGAGTTAGCTCTACCGGAGATGGACGGCTTTAACCAATACCTTGAACTGTACGCAGTCATGTCTGCTTCTCAAGATCCCAGAACCGATTTTTCGATACCCGACGGTACCTGGCAACAACTTGTAGATGGTGCTCATTACACAGCCGAGCGGGAAGTAGCAAACCCGAATTACGACGATGCTGATGGCCACTATACCCGGATTGCTGAAGCGCTTTTGGAATTCGGTACACAGCTCCATAGAGCGGATGACGAAACGGCTAAAAAAGCTCACGCGGAGGATGTAAGGACAATACTTATAGAAGAGATACGTGCGCTAGATAGCTGTGGTCCGGGACGTATCGACGGACAAATCGGGGCAGCAGATATGGCACGTTTACTCGTTGCGCAGTATGACCAGGTATGTGGTGAAGCAGGACTCTGGATGGAAATGATCGACGAACAGACCGCTCAATACTATATATTTAAAGCAGCTACCGAAGAGATGGAACCGACTGAGCATAGAGCTCTTACGGTACTCGCGAGCGATCCTTTGACGCAGACACGGCTTGCTGCTCGGGCTGTACTTGCACTCGATCGAGAACCAAGCACCCTTCGGAACTATCGTCGTCAATTAAAAAGGGCGGCCGAACCCTTGTTTTACCAACAAGCCGCTGCGAGAGACGCTTTTCGGTGGGTAGCACCGGACTTATGGGCAGAATCTCTCAGCTATCCCGATCTAGAATATGGTTACGAAGTGGATGTCGCAGGTATGATCGATGTTGATAGGCGGGAACTTGGACCGTTGATCCGCAATATGTATGCGGAGGTATGTTTCGGTGCAGTCAAAAATTATGATCATGGTGTTGATGCTACTGCCTTTTCCATGGCGCTTCAAATGATTCGCAGTAATGCCGTTATACCTCGCCGAATAGACCGATTAACTTCTCGGTCATATGTAGAGACCGCTGCACGACTCACAGTCCAACTTGAACGGAAACCGGAAACTCCAGATGACCAAGCTGAGCCAGTATCAGTACCTACTATCACCAACGAAGTCCACGAAATGGTAAACGCGTGGCTTGAAGTGGCGCCGCCGAATGTGAACGGTGCGGCTGAGTTGGAAGCCCAAGTCTCGGTTGTAGTAGCAGCCAGCACCAACGATTCGGTATCGTTTGATCTCTTTGACCAATTGTCACGAAACCTTGAAATACAATGGACGCAAATCACAGCCAGACGGAGCCAACATCAGCTTATGAAGGATTATCTTCCTCGCATGAATAAATTATGGAATCAAGTAGAAGAACGACTTGCCGTGTTACGAACCGCCGAATACTATTAAACAGTACAACCTCAGAGTTAGAGCCGTTCTTATTCGAAAACAAGGTATAAGCGGTTGTGATAGCACGGGGGTCCAATTCACGTGGCAGAAGCTCTAAGCGTTACTACGCTCGCCGTCCCGCTTCTAAAGATTTCTTAGACCTAGCTTTAGTGTCATTGATGTCCTTTAGTGCATCATATTTGCCACGCTGCATAGCTATGTTATAAAGCGGTGACCTAAAGTACCATAACAGCTTGGACTTTGCGCGATAATCCTGATCATGTCGAATAAATTTATAATCAGCGAGGGTTGGTCTGATCCAACCTAAATATAGTGAACGTTTGCTGGGAGCAAGCGTAATATGCAGACTTTCCTGGAGTCCAATGTATTCATCAAATTTCCTTTTTCGGTACTGGGCATAGGTATATTCATTGGAGTGCCAAACTTCGCCAATCGGAGCGTAGCCTACTAGGTAGCCTTTATTTTGCATATCCTGGGCAAGCGCTTGGTCTTCGGCGTATTTTAGATCTTGAAAGGGAACTGGACCGTTTAATAGATCAGTCCGAACCGCGGAATTCACGTCAGAGAAAAACGTATTGAGCGGATTCGTCTCTTGATCGTCGACTAAAGATTTGTTGCGGTGAATAATAATAGAATCGGGAGCTCCCAAACCGCCAAAAACAGTGTTTACTTCGCGCTTAATTGTTGCCGCACCATCCGGTCGAGCATGCTGGCGACCAAAAACACAGCCAACTCGTTCGTCGAGAAAGAAGGGTTCTATCATATTCATAAGCCATCGGTAGTGGGTCGGTGTGGCGTCCTGAGATAAGAATAGAGTGAATTCACCTTTGGCTCGTTTGGCGGCGGCGGCCCGGGTTTTACCGTGGCCAAATTCTGAGTTTGGAATTTCTAGAAGGTCAACATATTTGTCGTACTGATGGATAATATCCAGTGAGTGATCTTTGGAGCCGGAGTCAGTAATCAGAAACTCTAATTTGTAACCGGCTGGTAATTCTTGATGAATTACCGCTTCGATACATTCTCCAAGATATTTCTCGCCGTTCCAAGTTGGTATAAAGACCGTTATATATTTAGTTGAGTTGTTTGACATAGTCCCAGGTCTTTTCTATACCTTTCTCTAATGATGTAAAAGTTTGATCACCAAATTCGCTAATAAAACGCTGCATGTCGAGCACGCTACTTTGCACAAATGTGGGTGGTACTTCAACAAATTGTCGTTCGACGTTAAAATCAGCACACGATTCAATGACGCTGACAATTTCGTTCACACTAAAGCCCCGACCACTGCCTAGATTATACTCGCAAAACTGATTGCTCTTTGCATACGAAGCCATGATCATAGCGATGAGATCGTCGATGTAGAGATAGTCGCGTATCATGCTGCCGTCACCATAAATAGTGATTGGTTCATGATGCAGAAACCGATTCATGAATATCGGGATAACGCCTTGCTTGCCGTTGATATTCTGGCCAGGACCATACGGGTTCGCAATCCGATAGACGATATAGTCGAGGCCGTGAGAATGCTTAAAATAGCGAAGATACTGTTCGATTGCCAGCTTGCCGATGCCATAAGGTGACCGAGGAATAGGAACGGTCGTTTCGCTGATCTTTTCACTCTCAATATCGCCGTAAATGGTTCCCCCGGAAGACGGGAAAATAACTTTTTTCACACCATGTTCGACGCATAATTCAAACAATTCAATACTGCCCCGAACATTAGTGTCTATATCAATAAATGGGTCCTTATTCGAGGTTGCTGGCGTGGTAGAGGAGATGAAGTGAAAGACATAGGTCGCTTGATCCAGTACGCTTGTGAGTTCATCACGGTTAAAGAAGTTACCGGCCACTACTGACACGTTGGGGTAATCGGTAAATGGATGGGTGTCACCCTGTTTAAATTTGGAAAAACGATCAAAGGCCACCACTTCCATGGCCTCGTTCTCGGCTAAGGCTTTTACGAGGTGCTGGCCAATAAAGCCGTTGGCACCAAAGACGACTGACTTTGTCATGATTTTCGTACCTCTCGCTCCACTATACCGATAAACTTTTCACCTGACGAATCCCAACTGGACATTTCCACGCTCTCTGAAGCTTGCTTGGCATATTTGGGCAGATCTTTTTTGCTTACCACTTTGGATAACATGTCGGCGAGAGCGACTGGATTTGGAGCGGTATAGGCAATATACGGGTTATTGCTGACCAACGAATTGTTTTCACCTTCATTCATGACTGGAATGGTACCAGAACCAAGTAACTCTAGGGGCAACAGCGACATATTGGAGAAAGACAGCAGTAACCCCGCCGCACATCGGTTGTAGAGTTCATTTAGCTGGCTCAACTCCAGGGTTTTCAGATTGACGTAGGGGAAAGGAATATCATAATCGGCGACATCCCAGCCAGCCATGTTGATGACATAATCAGGGTGTTTTTGATGAAATAAATCGAGTGCCATGATACCCATTTCAAAACCCCGCCGTTCAGTATAGGGCCGAGCATAGAAAAAGATTTCTTTCCGTGGTTTGTCATTTACAAAGTTATACAGTTTCTGATCGGAAGCGAAATCAAAGTAGTCAGTTTCCATTCCATAATCATGTTTCAGTTTGGTAGCTAACCAATTGCCAGCTGTGACACCGTAAAAGCCGAACCTATAGGTGTTTTCAGCCAACACTGACAAGCTGCCAATCGGATAAAAATACGGTTCAAAATCCTGAACAAAATAAAATCGTTTGCCTTTGGCTTTGGAATTGAAGGAGGCATAGGCCGATTCCCAAGCTGTCGCAAAAATACCGTCAGCGTCAGCCATCTCGTCGCCCGAGTCAATCCAGACCATTTCAGCGTTCAATTTCGGATAAGAGTCACCCATCAGAGTTCGAATATCACTTACTCGTCCCGGGGCATGCTGAGTGTAAATGTAGATCCGGCATTCATGACCAGCATTCTCAAGGTACTGAATAAAGCGAAAAATGTTCTGGTGGCCGCCGCTCCCTTTTCCGGGCGGCGGCATGAGCCAGTTCAGCTGTAGCTTAGAGTTCTCCGAACCAGGCCATTCAGGTAGTGGTTTCGTATAATCTGCTTGAACGGCATCGCGATATTTAACTTTCGTATCAATCAGGTGTTTGGTTTTTGGTTGATCACTTGTTTTGACTCGCTGTTTCTCGATAAATTGCAGGGAAGTAATAGTAAATGAAAGTAAGCCTTTTTCACGCAATACCTTCATACCTACCTTAAACTTACGAGCTGCTGTCTTGAGTGGCATTGATACTTAATTTTACACTGATAAGGAGTGGTAAACAACAGATTGCAGAGGAGGACACTACTGAGTAGGACCGTAGGCAAAGGTGGCCAGGGTACTCGGGCTAAGCGTAATGATATACGGTTGGTTCTGTTGGCTAAGCGATTGCAGTTTGCTCCAGCTGGAAATAGGGTCTATCTGTCCATTCGTGACCCAATAGACGACGCCCTGATTCGGTGCTTTCACAAAGAGACTGGCTGGCTTGCAACTACTTAGATGCAAATTGGGGAAATTGCTTGAGGTATACGATTGTGATGACTCTAGGGTGCTCTGGGTTTGGCCGTAGGCGGTTAGCAAACTCGGACTCATACTATAGCAGCCGTTGGCATCCATCAAATAAACGGAATTAGAGGGCGCATCGTATAAATATTTACTTATCGTGGTTCCAGTCTCGATTGTGTAGGACTGGGTAAGTGTTGCCGAAGGAAACGTCTCTATAGCTGGCCAATTATATCCGTACGCTGTAAAATCATCCCCGCTAGCAAACGCAATCAACTTATTATCTGGAACAACAACATATACGGTACCACTACTTGTTGTTTTCACGACATTACCAACTCCAAGTTCTATGCCGGACGTTGGAATGGCACTGGCCGCACCACTCGCTATAGAGTCGACTGAAGAGCTGCTGAGGCCAAGCAAATTAAAGTCGGTTATTGATGGTATGGTAGCTTTGTTGCCGTTTTGAACGACCCAAGCTGTTGGTTGACCACTCGCTTTAATGACTTGTCCAAGCGGGTTACTGCGCGCCGGCAATTTATTCACCAGGGTCAATAAATTACTATCCACAACTGGGGCGGTAAAGCCGGTTGATGCCGGTACCGAAACCTTATTGGTACTGTTGAGTAGATAGGTCGTCGATACGTTGGTATTGACGGCGCAGCTAAGTGACGACGGCGTACCAACCGAACCAATGTAGCTGCCATCTGCCAGTTGGTAGAGCGGTGTTTCGAGGGGACCATTGAAGCCCCAGCAGTTGTAGACATCCATTGAGGGCAGAGAATAGTAGGTGCCATTATCGAACAGGTAGACGGTGCTATTAGTTTGCCCGACTAAAATTTCCCGATTGGTCAATGGATTGCCTGAAGGAACGGTCGCCGCCATCGCGGTACTGACATAAGAAGCCGAGCCACCGCTGTTGAGTGAGGCATAGTAGGCTGGGTCAAAAATGATGTTCTTATTGCCGCCGCTTACTTCAAAGACATTTGAAGTTGGCGTCTCGATAAAGTTGCTGAGTGCACCGCCATCTGGTATCGAATAGATATAGGCCAAGGGAAGGTAGTTTATAGTACTGGTGCTAAAACCAAAATTAGTAAACTGTGTCATATTCTGTACTTCATACCGATGACCAGCACTAATAAGATAGACAGTCGGTCCATCGGCATCGGTATCCGACGGGGATTTCACGACATAACCCAAACCAGTGCTTAAACCGGTTGAGGGGTCAGCAAAAGGAATATTATTGGCAGCGGCTTGTGACATCTGCTGGATCGAACCCGGGCTAATACCGAAATCCTGCAACATGGCCATAGAAGGAACAGTAAACTTGTAGCCGTCAGTTTGTAGATAGACGGTACCACTTGATGGAGTCACGAACGCTTCGGGTACGTGCGTATTACCAAACCAGTTAGTGAAAATGGTATCGAAGTTTTCGTTTCCGTTAAAATGCGGCGTGTACCAGTACAATGCCGCTGTGGCCCCGTTGTCCATCTGGACTGAAGTGCTATCGATGGTATCAAGACCGTCATAATAGGTGAGCGGTCCGCCTGGGCAAATTTGCCATGTCCCCTGCACCATTGGACCGCTGTAACAGGATTGCGGGTCATCGGAATTATTCCATGAATCGCCTGATTCTGGCTGGTTGGTGAGTTGGACATCCCAGCCTATATTGCCCTCCGCTCGTTGCTCGCCAAATTTGAGCAGCCAGGCTGCCCGTATAATCTGTTGCGAGAATCCAATCTTGGCGCTCGTATTCACACAGGTATTACTGACAGTAGCAATGACCTGACCATTGAGGGAGCCTAAATCGGTAGAGCCACCACTGTAGTTGTATGATCCACCACTATCCGGACAACCATAACCGGCCGCTGCGGCATAGGCATTGGCACCACAGCCGTATGGCCCGCTACCGTCAACCAGGCCTTGTTCTTTTTGAATCGTAGTTAGCAGAACCTCGGGGTTAATACTGTAGGTCTGCGAGGCATCGTAAATTACCTGACCGGCTGATACGTTATTACCGTAGATAAATCCTTGATTAGTATTATAGCCAGTTGGATCAGGTGCGCTAAAACCATGATCTGTACTAATACAGCTTCTAGCGCCAAAGTTAGTGTTTAGCCAGCTGTCTATTTGAGCAGCGGTCATGGTGCGCGTATTATCAAAAACTGCTTCATCAATAAGGTTATTCTGATTAAAGGCGTCAGCTGATGCTGGCGCTTGACTCAAACAAGCTGCGCCTAGTGCCATAGTTAAAATCGCGCATAGCAATAGTCGAACCGCATATTTCATGGCGAGACCACGAGATTAGTAGGATCAGTTGCAGTTTGAATTTGTCCGCTCAATTTGGCAATAGCTTCGATTTGCCAGGTGCCGGCAGTTAAGCCATAGTCTTGTAATTTCCAATTCCAATAGGTCGACCCACCGCTATCAACTGTTTGAACCGGCAATGACTTAACGGTACTACCCATAGTAAAAGTGATTTGGCAGGTTGCGCCTGGCGTTGTATCGCAGACTGAGGACATAGTATTAGGTGCCGGCGTACCGCTTAAATTTGGTCGATGATCACTCACGAAATTACCAGTCGGAGTTACGAGTGTGACGTTTGAGCTGGTGCTACTCCCGGAGTTGCTTTTCTGAGCTCCCGGTGACTGATTTGATGAAGCCGATCCACTACTAGAGCTGTTGGTCTTTGATCCGGATGAACTAGCGCTAGTTGTGGGCTGGCCTTTAGTGTACTGAGAGGCTGTGGAAGCGGGTTTAGCAGGACGCTTAAACGGACCAACATGAAACGCATACGACAGACCAACGATAGCGACGATCACCACCGCAGCGATTATAATAATCGACCGCTTGCTAGACAAGCTCGAACGTTTTGTAGCCATATTTATATTTTAGTTTACGGACCTGTTATTGTATACGCTTATTGGAAAAAGCGCAACGTGTTACTACCGTAATTCGTTGTCCTATTTGTCTGGATCACGTCCCTCGAGTTTGACGTCCCGCAGCTCATCTTTCAATAGATCTTCTAAATACTGACCGTAGCCACTTTTGAGTAATGGCTTGGAGAGCTCTCGGAGTTGCTTGTTGTCAATAAAACCTTCACGCCAGGCCAGTTCTTCGATACAGCCTATCTTCAAACCAGTTCGCTTCTCGATGACCTCTACGTAATTAGCGGCCTCCATCATGGCTTCGTGGGTACCGGTGTCCAGCCAGGCGGTACCGCGGTCCAGCAGACAGACCTTAAGTTTGCCCTTTTTAAGATACGCATTATGTAGTTCGGTAATTTCTATTTCGCCTCGGTCGCTCGGTTTGACAGTCTTGGCAATCTCAACGACATCGTTGTCGTAAAAGTATAAACCCGGGATCGCATAATTGGACTTTGGAACTGTCGGTTTTTCTTCGATAGATACGGCATTCATATCCCGGTCGAACTCTACGACTCCGTACCGTGCCGGATCAACGACTTGATAGCCAAAGATGACACCACCGTCTGGATCGGTGTATTCTTTCAGCTTGTCGCCCATTTCCGAACCGTGGAACAAATTATCCCCGAGGACCATGGCTACTTTATCGTTTCCGATAAACTCTGCTCCAACAATAAATGCATCAGCCAAACCGCGCGGCTGGTCTTGTACTTTATAGGTAAAATTGCAACCGATTTGTGCGCCGCTTCCAAATAACTGTTCAAAACGAGGCAAATCTTGATCGGTTGATATGATGAGTATGTCTCGAATCCCGGCACTCATAAGTGTACTCAAAGGATAGTACACCATAGGTTTGTCATAGATTGGCATAAGCTGTTTGGAAATGGCTTTTGTAATCGGGTATAAACGAGTGCCTGAACCACCAGCTAATATAATTCCCTTCATGCTTGACTCTGCTCCTTGTTTACGTACTGTTTGAGCGCCTCGTGCCAATCATCTGGTGTAAATCCGGCTTTTTCCAGCTTGGTCAGATCGAGGACACTGTGAAGTGGCCGTTTCGCGGCTTCAGGTTTGTCGGCAAAATATACCTCGGTTGTCGTATCGGTAACTTTGAGATCATAGTTGGCGGCCGCAAAAATTTCACGAGTAACATCGGCCCAACTGGCCGGTTCGCCTCCGTTCGTGGCATTGTAGATGCCGTACGGTGCTGTTGTCGATAGGAGATGATCAACTATTTTTACAAGCTCTGGCGTGAAGGTGAGTCGGCCAATTTGATCACTCACGACGGTGGGTGAAATACCTTTTTGGCCAAGTCCGAGCATGGTTCTAACAAAGTTCTTGCCTTCACCTATGAGCCAGCTGGTTCGTAAGATGTAATGCTTGGGAACTAAGCTGGCGGCTATATCACCGGCAGCCTTTGCGCTTCCATACGCTGATAAGGGACTAAATGGTTCGTTTTCGGCGTGCGGATTTTGCCTGCCGTCAAATACATATTCGGTGGATATGTGAACAAGCACCATATCATGGCGGGTGGCCACTCTTGACAGGTTATCGACACCGCTGGCATTCACTTTCCAGACCAGAACCCGTCCATCTGGGCTCTCAGCTCCGTCAACATTGGTATAGGCAGCGGCATTTAAAATGATTTTGACATCTGACCAATCAAAACCATCAACAGCAGCTTGATCAGTGATATCAAGCTCATCCATATCAACTGCTCTTGAACCAGGGTATTGTGCTCGCAGCGCAGTACCAAGCTGACCCTTAGCTCCAATAATTACAATCTGTCTATTGTCCATCTATTACGCCTCCAATGGGTTTACATCTTTTAGCATCGGATGATTTCGATCGCGCTCCGATATGATTGCTTGGTCCAGTGAGATTGGCCAGTCTATCCCTATTTCCGGATCAGCCAGATTCGCAAAGCAGTATTTATCATAATTATCGGCACTCCAGTGCGCATTCACGCTATATAAGTAATACAGTTCTGGTTCTAACGTTTGGAATGAATTCGCAACTCCACGCGGTAAGAAGACGGCCTTATTCGGTGTGATCTCAACCGTTACTTTTTTGCCAAAACTCTCGCCTTTACGTACATCAACAAAAGCTGAAAAGACTCTTCCGTTGACGACCGATATGTACTTATCCCACGGTTCAGCGTGGAAGCCGCGGGTGACACCAGCTTCTTTGTTATACGATAGGCTATTTTGGACAACCTCGAATGATTCCGGCATACCCGCCGCGACTAATTTTGCTTTTTGATATTTTTCTTGAAAGTAGCCGCGGTCATCGCCAACATAGGTAACATCAAATAGTAGCAAACCTGGGATATCTGTTTGCTGCATCGTGAACTCAGTCGTGGGGACTGCCATTTTCTCTCCTCACCTTAAGCGTTTACAATTTCTATTACAACAGCTCTTATTATAGCGCACGCTATCAATGCAGATATTTGACTTTTCTGCCATTGAGACCAGGAATTTTAACGACCAATTACTTTATAACGGGCTTCGGTCTCGTCTTTTTGTGGTCGCCACCAGGCTTCGTTATTTTTGTACCATTCGATAGTTGCGGTCATGCCTTCACGGAAATCGGTATACTTTGGCTGCCACCCTAATTCTGTTCGGATCTTCGTTGCATCAATAGCGTATCGCATATCATGCCCTGGACGATCATTTACATGATCATACCAGTCAGTCGGTTTGCCCATTAGTTCCAAGATTAGCTCAAACAATTCCTTATTATTTTTTTCACCATTTGCACCAATCATGTAGGTTTCACCGATTTGGCCTTTATCAATGATGGTGTGTACGGCACTATTATGGTCATCGACATGAATCCAGTCACGCACGTTCAGACCGGCACCATATAATTTTGGTTTTACCCCGGTCAAGATATTCGTAATTTGACGCGGAATCACTTTTTCAACGTGCTGATAGGGCCCATAATTATTCGAGCAATTGCTGATCGTGGCTTTAACTCCAAAAGAGCGAACCCAAGCCCGAACTAAGTGATCGGAGCCAGCCTTTGTACTGGAGTAAGGGCTAGACGGGTTATACGGAGTCGATTCATTAAATTTGTGCGGATCATCAAGCTCCAAATCGCCGTAGACTTCATCGGTTGAAATATGATGGTAGCGTTTATCATGTCGGCGCATGGCTTCAAGCAGCGTAAAGGTACCGACTAGATTAGTATCGATAAAAACCCGAGGATGCTGTAGAGAGTTATCATTATGTGATTCAGCAGCAAAGTGAACGACCACATCATTTTGAGAGACTATATCATCAACTAATTCAAAGTCGCAGATATTGCCTTGGATAAATTTAATCTTTCCCTCAACTGAGGCCAGGTTTGCCTTATTGCCGGCATAGGTCATGGCATCGATGACGGTTATTTCATATTCAGGCCTAGTGGCAAGTGTCAAATGGACAAAGTTGGACCCGATAAATCCGGCACCGCCGGTAACTAACATTTTCATAATCTCTATAGTATACCAATCGAAAAGTTGACCATACACCCATAGTAACTGCTCCCACCCTACCCGAGCGTGGCTAAGCTCTGGAAGTAAGTGGCTGGATTCATACGCCAATTAGTTGTACAGATGGATAGGACTGTAGCTAAGGCCTGAGCTCCTTTCTCACTTTTACTACCGAAGGATCGCTTACGTTTTATGACTAATTGTCTTAAATCCCGTTCGGCTCGGTTATTGTCACAAGGCGTATTGTTAGGAAGACAGACGAATAGTTTATCCTTGCCGGCTCTAGTTAACTGGGCCTTGAGTCTGGTTAGCTTCTCTGGTTCACCAATTGCTGGTACTGGATACTGACATAGTTCCTGTACCCTTTGCCATAACTCATCAGCTTGCATACTTCTGACCGCTTCATCAAACGGCTCACCCAGGTACATGTCAAGGTCTTGGTAGATAGCGGCAAACTGTTCATACCACCGTTGTACATAAGGCAATTGTTCTTCGGATAAGTTGTCATTGTATCTCAGGTCACGAATACATCGATACAGATGAACCCAGCACAGTTGCTGCAGCCCGGGCAATGTCCGGTAGGCACCATAGTCATCACTAATCCGGGTACCGCTAAATGGCTGCTTGGTATCTACTCCAAACAGTGTTTTGGCATGTGCGGCACCACGACTGTTCTGAAGAGCAAAACAAACTTTCGGACTCAGGCCATCACTGAGATTCCAGGCATAGCCAGCTCCTTGCAAATCCTGGATTGGCCAGGGACTTTCATCACTATGAACCACTGGTGAACTCCGGATGTCACTCAGGAGTTGTTGGTATTGCGGTTGCCATTTTTGGTGCTGTTTCTGCAATATTCTTGCTATCTCACTGTCAGTCATGGTGAGACCGTACAAACTGAGTAGTAAACTGGCTACCTGGCTATAGCTTATGCCTAGACCAGCGATGAGATGCGTAACCAGTAAACGAACATTTGGGCCAAGAGATACGATCGATCCGCCTAAATCCTTGCCAGAGGTTACTTTGCCGCATTTGGTACAGATACCCCGAGCAACCAGGTACTTAGTCACTAACCTGGCAGTGTAGTCAGCAGTAATATCTGGAAGTGGAATATCTTCGACATACCGATCGTGAGTGGTGATGTCAGTGAGTTGACCACCACAGGCACACTGGCCTACAGGCACGGGTACAGTGTTAGTGACGGCTTCCTTGGTTGGAATTGTTCGTTTAAATGAGTCCTTACTGCGAAGTGGTTTCGGAGGAGGAGTCGGCTTATCTTGATCTTTAGGCAGTGTACCAATTGGTGGCTTCTTTTTCTTACCGAAAACCATGGCTTCCAGTTCAGCAATGCGAATAGCTTGAGTCTCTATGAGGACCATTTGATCATCTAGCAGTTCTTGCTGTTTGGTGCTTATTCGCTTTAATGTAGCGATCTGTTTATTCTGGAGGTTGTGTCGTTGCTTACTAAGTTTATATAACTTCTCTAGATTACGGAATCGAATCATGCGTTCAGCTATAACAGAAGAATTAAGTGGTTTTCTAGACATAGTTTTTGTGTTTGACGAACTATCCCTAGTCTAGCATGGAGGGTGGGAGCAGTTACCACCCATATGATTGTAAATACACTACAAAATGTTATAATAGTAATATATGAGTACTGGCACTCGTAGCCCCGAAGTAGGACACCCTACATTTACAAATGCGGTTTCCAACTAGGACACTTTCGACTTACGGTATGCCACTAACGCCTCGGTCGGCGTCTGGTATCCAAGCACTGCCATGTATCTGCTGTTGAGCTTCGTTTCGACCATTTGCAAGTAGGCATCATCGTACTGCGAAATATCCGAGCTTTTCTTGACGTAATGCCTGGCTTGTTTGTTGTAGTTCTCAATACTGCCTTTCTCCCATGAGCTGTATGGGTGGCAGAAGTAGAACGGGACGCCTAGCAGCTTCTCTAGCTTCGCATGGTTTGCCCAAAGTATATCGTTATCAGTGCTAATGCTCTTCAGCTCTGGAAATACCCGCTTAATCTCTTGTAACGCACGCATGGCCTCACCTACTGTGACCGGCAATACTTTCCGAATGAAACCAACGCGTAACTTTCGGTCTGCTGCCGTCAGACAGTAGCCTTTGCCTTGTTTGCCGGAGACAATGAAGTCTACTTCCAGATCACCAACCTGTTCCCGGTTAGTAATACAGTCCGGTCGGTCATCAATATACGTTTTCGGATCGCCCACAATTCTCTCCGCCTGTCTTGGTCTTTTGCGGCGCGTCTTCTTTCCAGCCTTCAATACCTTGAGCTGGTATTCAATGTTACGCCCGTGAACTGAGCGGATGTACTCTTCAATGGTATCTCTGGAAACATAGGGCAAATCAGGTTCAAGCCCTACTCTCAGACGTCCGGCAATAGCTTCGGGAGATTGGCTATTAAGCAACGCTCGATCTACAAACTCTCGCAACAGGTGGTCGGCGACAATCTTTTTGCCTTGAAAACTGGCGGCTTTACGTCGGCTAACGGCTTTGGCCTGAGCCTTGGTTGCTACGTATTCGTCGCTTACTTTGTTGCACTTGAGCTCGTAGCTAATGGTGTTAGGACTTCGACCTAGCATCCGAGCAATGGCCCGCTTACTGTAGCCTTTGTCTGCTAGCTCTTGTATCTCATGACGTTCGCTTTTACTGAGTTGGGTGTAGTTTTTTCATGAGACAAGGATACAACACCCTGGCCCTAAACCGGCACAACCGCTTCACCCATGCGAACCATAACCTGGAACGTCACTGGGTTTGCTTCTGTAGGCCCGTAGGTGCCTTGCTGCACGAAGCCACTTTTCTCAAGCATTCCGAGCATCGGTCTATTAGTGTCAGCAACTTGAGCACACACTGGTAGGCCCATATCCTCAGACCATCCACAGACAGCTGACAGAAGCTTTGTGCCCGCGTCTCTCTCACGGTTGTCCTTGCTGACAGCTGTACCGTGTATTAAAACATGCTCTCTGGCAAAGTAATCTTCGGGTTCCGCTCTTCTCGCAAGCATATAGCCAATTACAGGTTGCGGTGTTTCGGCCATGACTGCAACGTCGCCAAGCGTGGCAACAACTACTCTTTGTAATCTGGGAGAGTCAATAGACCGTTGAATAACATCGCGTCGCAACTCATATTGGCGTTTGCTTCCTAGGCGTTCTTGATTCGCTGCGGTGTGGGCTTCGTATTTGCTACCGGGAGTCATGTCGGTAGCGCTAGAATACGCAATAGCAGTGATTTCTGGCAGATCAACTAGGCATGCTGGACGTACGAAAACTAATTCGCCAGATACTCCTGTTCTTCGCATCACGCCATAGTAGCAAATAGTGCTAGGTTCGCCAATAGCCGTGTTCGTCTTCTTGATGCCGCCCTACTTCAAAACCGCAGTTTACGGTGCTGGTGTCCTACTTCATTTCCGCATGTAGCACTGAGCGTTATTTACCCCAATCATTCTCCGATAAAGGCCCTGGACGCTCCATAGCCTGGGAACCATATCCACTAGCGGAATTAGACAAGTTAGATTACGAAGTAGTCAACGGTACCGCGCCAACTATTGCATTTGATAGAACAAAATACAGCGTTTTGGATGCCTCACCAATGTATTCTCCAATCAGTTCCCCTTTTGACGATGGGCAATTATTGCATGGATACTATACCTACGGAGATACAGATGGCTCAGTACGGCGAGCTCCAGTTGTCTCATTTCGATACAATAAAGGAGGTGATGGAGGTGAATCGCATCACAGGCTTGTTGTGAGAACCGGAGTTGGAGCGGGGACATTTGAGGAGCATGTAAATTTACCTCCATGTGAGACAGTAGTGGGTCCACAAATCGGAACGTTTGATCCTGTTATGATGCAGTATAGGTTCGAAAAGCCGGGAGAAATTCTTGTCTCTAAGCATTTTCCAGTTATTTGCTACTTTGGTGGTCCGCTTGGAGATTACCCATTATCCGCAGATCACTGGCCTGAAGTTGGCTGCTAGCGACTATTTACGCGGAGCGCGCGAGCCACTCATGCGCAATGGTGCCATTGATAAGGGCTTTTAGCATCGCCGATTGAAAAATAGCGTCGGTGTTCAGGAGTACGAATTGCCGCAGGTGTTGCATTGGGGTTACTAAAGCACCAGATCGTAGGTCACGGGTATCCGGATTAATAGGATGTTGCGGTATTCTGGCTGCTTCAGCTGCATTAATAAAAGCAGCGAAAATAGTCGGATAGTTATTGGTCATCCCCACATCAGGATAAATCTGACCTAATTCTACAATATCCTCAATGACCAAATCTTCAACTCCGGTCTCTTCTCGAACCTCTTTGCCTATTCGATCCAATACTTTTTGCACACCGCCGACACCGAGATCCATAAAGCCTACAATAGTGTCATCAACAGGTTTGCCCGGAGCAAACTTGTCACCTATAAGCGTAAAAAAATGAGTCGGTTCGGCTCCCGGGATAGGCGGACGTACAAAGACGATGCCTTTCGCATCGGAATGGGGGCATTGTCTCCAACTCACGGACTCATACGTATGTTGCTGTCCATTTTGAGTGTTTCTGACATCAAATACTGGGATAAGGGCAAAATTACCGCGATTTAGGGCAGTCATAGATTCCACTTCAACACCTACTAAAATACCAGCCCGGCCAGCTAAATCATCCAAAAATCCATCTAAATGGATAGACGTATCCAAGAACATAGCTATACTGCATATATGGGGACAGTGCAAATTGAGGATTCTCCGTTTCCGAGTCATCTGCATCACTTCGAAGATCTTATCGGACTGGCTTATTTTTCTGATCCTCGCTTAGAGCACTTGGCTCATACAGACCCCGGCCAAATTGACCCTGAACTTCTTGGATTTCGCCATGAACTTTACTTATCGATGGCCCGGGCAGTTATCGGCTTTGCCGGTGGAGCATTAGCCGAAGGGGAACTTCCGAGTACTGCAGTTATTGCCGGGGCGTGGCCTGCCGTGGGCGCGAACCGGCCGACATTTTTAGCGAAGCACGCCGAGTTGATCCGGGGAGTGCGCGGTGAGCTCATGGAAGGTGATGTCGGTCTCAAGTCGTCATCGGTTCGTCGCTTGGAAGCGTCTCTCGGTTCAACTACCGGTACCGGATCGAAGACCACGAAATGATAATATTCGGGGAACTCCGAGCTATAACGTATTGCCGTATTACGCGACGACCATGCGCTCAGTCAGCCGTCTCGCGGATATCGGCCGCGGCAATACGGCGCGAATGCTACATAGATGGAATTTAAGTCCGGCCAGATTGAAGTTACCGGGCGATCGGGTCTCAGAATCGGTGTTGGGCTGGCCGGTTGTTGAGCGGTTGGTGGGCTATGCCGGACAACTCGCTGGCACAGAAGTGGAATTTGGGATGTTAGCGACTTTGCATGAAGTTGACGATGAGCGAATTGCATATTCGAGACAACTGCAACGGCGAATTGTGCCACTTTACAAATTAATGAATATTCCCGGTTTGGTTTCCGTCGACGAAGTAGCGCAAATGCGGCAGCCAGCCAGACCCTATCACCTGTCAGTCCATCGATTAGAAACGCTATTCGGCGGCGGATACTATTTCATTGAAAGATATATTAGCCTTCATGGTATCGAAACAGCCAATCGTTACCGTCATGATGGTAATTTCGGTTTTGCCGAATATGTAACCAAAGAACAAGGCTCGGAAATTTGGGTTGCCTATTCGGAGACTGCGCCGGCAACGGAAGGCGATACGGCGCTGGTTTGGCTGGCTGAACGACTTGGTATTTCTAGGAAATTTGCCATGGAAGTCCTGACCGAACAAGAACGGCTAGCTCTTAACCTGAATCCCGTTAGGCCAGAACAGATAAGCCAGCACTTTGTCGACAGAAAAAGAGCCACGCTAGTGGCTCTTTTTGGTATGGTGAAGATGCTTTTCACTAACACCAAAAACAAAAAGGAGTTCTTAATGCAGTTTTCTTCACTCACCAATGAGGATAGTACCACGATCTTGGTAGGCTTGTACGACGTTGTCTACGACTTCCACCAAGCCCTGCTCCGGAAGTTACCACCGTCATTGCCAAGCCCAAATCAGGCGCATCCCCCAACCAAGAAGACAAAATTGCCATTGGTTATGCTCGTAACACTCATCCTCTTCAAGTTTTTTGTTGGACACAAGAGTTGGAAGGACTACTATCGCTATCTCAAGTCTCACCACCATGGGGTTACGGTGGGCAACTTGCCCACCTACCGAAACTTCATGGTCAGCATGCACAAACTGGCCGGATACGCTCTGGTGTTCCTTGAGACAATACGGAAGTATTGCAAGCAAGGTGTTACCCTCCAATTTGCAGATGCTACCGCACTACCGGTTTGCAGGATTAAGCGGGAGTTCACCCACAAAGTAGCCAAAGGCCTGGCAGCCAAGAGCAAAGGTACCATGGGATGGTACTACGGATTCAAACTTCACTTGGTTTGTGACGTCCATGGACAAATTCTAGCCTGGCGGATTACCACGGCTACGGTCGACGACCGTAAGGGGCTAGCTTTAGTCTGGAAAGAGTTAACGGGCATGGTTGTAGCAGACGCTGGCTATCTCGGGAGTAATTGGCAAGCGGCGGCGGCTGATTTGCATTTGGTTCTGCTCACCGGAGTGAAGAAGATTATGAAGAAACTAATGACCAGATGGCAGTACTTCTTGCTGAAAGCTAGGCAGCGTGTCGAGACCACTTTCTCGGTCATTAAGTTCCGACTCGGCATGGACACAACACTACCGCGTTCTGTCATGGGCTTTTTTGCGCATTACATCTGGTGTTTGCTGGCCTACCAGCTGAGGCGGATGGGACAGCTAGAAGTTATGGCGAAACAGGCAGTGTTAACAGAGGGAGTTGCCTAACGGGATACGGGTTCTTAGTGAATTACGCGATACTGAACATTCCGGCCGGATTGTGTGGTTTATACCGAAAACTGTAGCCGATGGCGTTTATGAACGATTACGGCATAAACCGCTGTCCCCGTTTCGGGTTCCAATAAATCGTTTGCCGGCATATTTCAGCCAGAGCTATTCCGGTATTATGCACCGCATTGAAGACATGCCGGTAGTGGTACCAAAAGACTATTTACTGACTTCATCGAAAAAGCACAGCATGGCCGACTGGCCGCTCATCCAATACCTGGAACTATTTTTTTCGAGACAGCCCGGCGTGCCCGCTCTTAGGCACGACCAGCTGCCCGCAGACGGTACTGACTGGACATCTGAAAAAGTTGCCTATGCCCGGACAATGCAATACGGCTTATTCGATTTAGGTGACGCATTAGGCCTGAAAGATGCCCAGACGTTGGCTGAACTGCAAGAATCCGAGTATACGCAGGAGTATCCAAATCTCGACCAGTTGACCCCAGATATACAAGATGATGTCCAGCAACTGTCTAAAGTGACCGGATTCACGGCTAGCGCCGTTATCCGTTTACTTTTGGAGCGTGATGTGTCACTGCAAGCCGGATGTCGACGGGAGGGTTTACTAGTTTTGGAAGCGCTCAGACATCCGAGGAGTACCCGGCCGCTCAGAGCGGTTTCTAAACAGCTGGGCACACAGCCGCGAGATGATTACGTTCACCTTAGAGCAAACCGTTATGGCGTAGCAACGTGGCTCAACGAAGATGGCTATCCGGATGTCTACGTTGATCATATCGCGGAAGAAATTGTAATCAGAAGAAAATATCCAGCTGGATTGATGCAGCCACATGGTATCGTGCCAAAGGCATCGAAGACAGATGTAAACATCAATCAGGTGATACCCAACACCAATGCTTCGCCGGAAATGTTTATTGCTTGGGTGGCAGCACATGTCCGGGAAGAGGAATGGCATTGGTTGAGAAATGCCAAAGACGTTGTGCTGCCTCACTATAGACTGGACGCCATCGCGCCATTTGTCGTCGCTCATCGTCGCCAGAAAAAAGGTGGTCCACCCCCAAATCAAACGCCAAGCTAAAATATAGCGATAGTGATGCTATTAACCTGTAATCAATGTAGTCACCCGATCAACCAGCGTGTCGAGCTCTTCTTTCGAGCCAGCTTCGGCATTCAAACGCATAACTGATTCGGTATTGCTTGGTCGGACATTAAACCATGTTGAGTCATCAATTGTGACGGTTAAACCATCCAAATTAGATTGAGGCTTGTCTTTAAAGGCTTCGGCGAGTCGCCTAAGAGCACCGTCTTTATCTTCAACTTTAAAATTTGTTTCCGGAATGGCAGGGAAGAAGGTGTATTGTTCGCGAAGTTCTGACAGTTTTTTGCCACTCAAAGTAGCGACGTACATTCCTATAACCGCAGCGATCAAACCAGAATCAGCAAACCAATTATCTCGGAAATAGAAGTGACCGCTGGCTTCACCGCCGAATGGGGCATTGGTTTCTCGCATCTTACCTTTTATAAAGGCATGGCCAACTCTTTCTAAGACCGGTGTACCTCCATGTTCGGAAACTATCTTTGGTACGCCATGACTATTGCGAATATCGTAGACGATACTTGCTCCGGGCTCTTTGCTTAAGAAGTAATCAGCCAGCATAGCTGACATGACCCCACCAGCCAATACTTCGCCAGTTTCGTCGATCAGAAACGCTCGGTCACCGTCACCGTCGAAGGCCATTCCACCATACATATTTTCTTTTTTAATGACTGAAATCAATTCTGTTAAGGTTTCGAATTTCATTGGGTTGGCTTCATGGTTCGGGAAGGTGCCATCGAGTTCAAAATAGAGTTCGTGGACATGCCATGGAACATATGGCTCAAGTTCCGGAAAAATTTTGCCAGCCATACCATTACCGGCATCTACGGCAAGCTGGATTGGGGTGAGCTTGGTTTCGTCTACGAAAGACAGGACGTGTTTCACCCAATCTTCAGTCAAATCTTGAGTTGTGAGCTGTCCCTCATTCCCATGTGGATTAAACGAGTAATCGAGGGCATTGTCACGGACAGCATCAAGACCTGACTCAAGTCCCACCGGACGGGCTTCTTCACGGCACAATTTAATACCGTTATATTCACCCGGGTTGTGACTAGCAGTTACCATCACGCCGCCAGCCAAATTCAAATGGCCAACCGCAAAGTAGATCATGTCGCTAGTTACGAGTCCGATATCAACCACGTCGCGCCCCTGCAATCGGAGACCCTTGATGGCCGCGTCGGCAAGCTCAGCGGAATCAGGCCGCATATCGCGACCAACAGCTACTGCGCCTGGTGTTGGCAACCAGTCGGCAAAGGACTGGCCAACTGCTTGGGCTATAGCAGGTGTCAGCTCGCTGCCGACTTTACCGCGAATATCATATGCTTTGAAGATGTGATCTAATGGATGGCTCATATTTCCCCTCTCTTTATCAACTCATACATTGTACCTGATTTGTCGGCAACCCGAGCACCCATTACTTGAATAGCAAGTGTTGCTTTGCGGAAAGTTACCCTGCGCACCTGATATACGCCTAATCTGGTATGATTAATAGATTATGATTATGGTGATCATTGCCGGAGGATCGGGTACTCGTTTATGGCCGCTCTCAACTCCGAACTACCCAAAGCATTTATTGCGTGTCAACAATGATCCTCTCTCGTTATTGCAGCATACCTACGAACGGGCGAAATTGCTGAGCAATAAAATATATGTAGTTAGTGAAAGCAGTCATATTGAGCACGTCAAAGAACAACTGAGCGAGCTGCCAGATGACGCGTTTATTACCGAACCCGGACGCCGGGGCACGGCAAACTGTATCGTTTCGGCGCTTGCGTACATCACGAAACAACAGGCAACTGATGAGCCAATTGCGTTCACTCATGCTGATCACTATATCCGGGACACCTCGGGGTTTGTGCAGAGTTTTCGACAAGCAGAACAGGTCTCTTCTCAGGAGCAACGTATAGTGCTGGTCGGAGTAGAAGCTGATCGTCCGGCGACTATTTTCGGCTACATCGAGAAAGGTGAGCCCCTGGCGAATCAGACGGCTGTCTATAACGTCAGATCATTTAAAGAAAAACCGGATTTTGAAACAGCAAAACAGTATTTAGCGAGTGGCAAGTATGTCTGGAACGGTGGCTATTTTGTTGGCTCGATGCAGACCTTTCTAACGGCCATGGAACAATTTGCGCCGGTTTTAGCTAATCATTATCAGTTGCTGCTAAAAACTGATCCGGCTGATTATGAGCGGACCTATTTATCATTCGAATCTGAAGCTATCGATTATGCCTTAATTGAAAAAGTTACGAACCTCCTAGTGGTGCCCGCCACTTTTGACTGGATGGATCTTGGTTCATTTATGGATTTATCGAAAGCCCTAGATACGGATAAACAGGGTAATCACGTTCACGGTTCTCCCATACAGACCGAAGCTGTCACAAACTCACTTATATATAACGATGAAGAAAAGCCGATAGCCGTGATAGGCCTAGACGATGTGGTAGTCGTTAATACAAAAAACGGGCTTTTGGTAGCCCGCAAAGATGTTTCACAAAAAGTTGGGGACTTGTCCAAAAAATTTAACGGCCCACCGGTCTCATAGTTCTAAAAATATGCTAGGGACAATTGGCCCGGCATTCGGTGGCTCCGATACGGTTTGATACCCATGGCAGCGCCAGTTTAAAAGTTTGTTGCCAAACATTAAAGGTGTGCTGGCCGTTGATTGTGTCATAGACGGTTTCAATACCGGCTTTTTGGGCGGCGTAACTTAGCTGTTGGGCTGCCGACGTGACGTTAAGTGTATCCTGTTTACCGTCACCGAAAAAGCCGCCCATACCGAGGTTCTTATATGATCGACTGGCTAAAAGATACTCTGGCTGATGGGCTTGCCAGGCCGTCTGTGAACCGCCAAACAGGGCGTCGATGGTATGTTGCTGGGAGCCAATTTCTGGTCCGATTTCGCCGCCCAAATCTATAAAGTAGTGATACACGTCAGGATGCCGCAGCGCCAGCATAATGGCACAGGTGCCACCCAGGCTCAAACCACCGATTGCCCAGTGACTCGGATCTGTTTCGACGTCGAAATGACTCTTGATGTAGTTCGGTACGTCAACTGTTAAGTATGTTTCGGCATTACCTCGGGGACTGTCAACACATTCAGTGTCGTTTGTCAGTGAACCGGTATTGTCGACCATAAATACAATCGGTGTAATACCGTCATGCTGTTTCGCAAAGGCATCCATTGTCGCTTGCAATCCACTGCCAAGCCAATTTTCCGGCAATCCGGGAAAGCCAGGCATGAGGACCATTACCGGCAGTCGGATATTCGGATCGGTAGTATACACTGCCGGTATGTAGACAAAGGCCGTTCGGGCATTAAAATTGGACACTGTACCCGGAATATTCAGACTATACACTTTACCGTTGGTTGATTGGTCCGGGAGAGAATTCACAACTCTTTCTAGTGATTGTTGATCGGTTGGTGTGTTATGGCCGGGAGCTGAATAACGAACAAGAACTTTGGTTTGTGCATCATTTAAAGCAAGGGCACCATTTTGATTAAAAACTTCACCAAGCGTTGGATAAAAGCGATAGAAGTTATTTATCAGCAAAAGTGAAAAGAGCACACTGATAATAAGGCAGACTATCGACAGACTCCACAAACGAGTAACCGATCGAACCGCTAACAGAACAAGCCCGATGCTTAAGGTAGAAGGGAAAACCATAAAAATAAAACCACTTGGCAAGGGTGAATCAGTGTAGTGAGCAATCATGATTTTTAATATGATTGCAACAACAATACTGCTGCCGACGAGTAAAAATAGCTCCATCTGTTTAAGTTCACGTTTCGGCCGATTGTCAGCCAGCTTTTTTGGGCGGCCTTTTTTAATAACTGGTGGTTTAATGGGCCATAGAATTTGGCTGAGCAGATATGCTAAGACGGTGGTCACGAGACCGCTTAAAACCAATAACAAATTTTGGCTCAATAAATCAAAATTCATAGATCCCCGTCGGAAATTTTTGCAGTTTCTAACTTACGTTAAATCGTATCATATCAACGCTAATTCCCAAGCGTTAGCTAGATGAAGGACTAGGTCGATGGCTGGGTTTCTAACGACTTATGCCACCGCCACGCATCACGAACTGCATCCTCAATTGTTTTGGTAGCGTGCCAGTCAAGCTCCTGTTTTGCTTTCTCGGCAGAGGCATAGTATGCGACTGGGTCGCCGGGTCGACGATCTCCGATAGAGTAGGGAACAGAGACCTGATTGACAGTTTGAAATGAGTTAATAAGTTCAAATACACTTGTTGGCGTGCCTGTGCCAATGTTAAAGACATGGTAGCCGATTTCACCATTTTCGAGCTTTTTGAGTGCTGCCACATGCGCTTTGGCAAGGTCCACAACGTGCACGTAGTCACGCAGACAGGTACCATCAGGTGTCGGATAATTATTGCCGAATACGGTAAGCGGAGGAATTTGACCAGTCGTTGCTTGCACAATAATTGGCAGGAGATTTTCAGGTTTCCCTTTTGCCAGCTCGCCTATAAGATTAGTGTCGTGCGCACCGACTACATTGAAGTACCTGAGGGAAATGCCGCCAAAATCCTGATGGGCAGTACAGGTATCCCGAAGTATGATCTCATCCATAAACTTACTCCAGCCATAGGGTGACGTCGGCTGGCACTGGGTATCTTCAGTCACGCAATCATCTGGTGGATTGCCATACACCGCAGCACTTGATGAAAAAACTAACCTGTTCAGTGATGTTTGTCTCATGACGTCCAGTAATTCGATAAAACCACTCACATTGTTTTGATAATATTTTAGTGGATCGGCAACGGACTCGCCGACAGCTTTATACGCGGCAAAGTGAATGATGCCATCTATTTGCTCATTGGTGATCACCTTTGCTAAAGCAGCCGAATCTCGATAGTCTTGATCATAGTAGGTTACTGATTGTCGTAACAGATGATTCAGTCGTTTAATTGTGGCATGATCGGAATTACTAAAATTATCCACTATCACCGGACGAAACCCGGCAGTTACGAGCTCCACAACAGTATGTGACCCGATAAAACCGGCACCGCCAATAACGAGAATACTTTGCATCTGACCTACTCTACCGTAACTGACTTTGCGAGATTACGAGGGCGGTCTACATCGAGCCCTTTTGATGTCGCCACATAATAGGAAAATAGTTGCATGACTATTGCCGACAATATTGATTGGGTCTGTTCCATTGTAGGCGGAATATAAATGACGTCATCTGCGAGTGATTTGATCTTCTCATTGCCTTCGGTGGCAATCGCAATAACTGGTCCTTTGCGGGCCCGAATTTCTTCGATATTAGAGTAGGTTTTCTCGAGCAAGGAGGAGTCGGTGGCGATCGCAAAAGTCGGAAACTGTTCATCGATGAGGGCCAGGGGACCGTGCTTCATTTCGCCGGCGGCGTAACCCTCTGCATGAACGAGCGCGCACTCTTTGAATTTGAGCGCACCTTCTAGCGCACATGGATATGCATAGCCACGTCCAATATAGAGAAAGTCGCGATACTCTTTATATTTGAGAGCGATAGATTTAATATGCTCGGCTTGATCTAGAATAGCCTGAGCTTTATCAGGCAGCTCGACGAGCTCGTTCAATAATGGCTTAAATAGATCTGTCGAGCCATTAGACAAATGGAGCGCAATCAAAAGCAAAACCGTCACCTGTGCTAAGAATGCCTTAGTTGAGGCCACGGCTAATTCCGGCCCGGCGTGACAATATACTCCAGCATCTGTTTTACGGGCGATTGTCGATCCGACGGCATTGACGACACCGAGTTTTAACACTCCATAATTCTCGACCTTTTTTAGCGCTGCAATAGTATCGGCTGTTTCGCCCGATTGCGATACGACGATTAAAGCTGTCGAACGAGAAAAAGGTTCATCACGGTACTTGAATTCCGATCCAAGTTGTACTTCAACTGGTATGTCGGCCAACTCTTCTATAAGATATTCGCCAATCAGAGCCGCGTATGAGGCCGTGCCACAAGCAACAATGACGATCCGGTCGATATATTTTAACTGTTGATTGACGGATTCTAGTCCGCCGAGTTTAATTATGCCCTGATCTGGCAGGACTCGACCTATGGTAGCGGCACGAATGGTGGCGGGTGCGTCAAAGATTTCTTTAAGCATGAAATTCGGAAAATCGCCAAGACGAGCTTCTTCGCTGTCGTAATCAAGTAATTCCGCTTTCGGTGCGCTGGCGTAATCATGTTTGAGATTTTGTACTTCAATTGAGTCGGTTTTGATAGTGACGACATCATAGTCTTCAAGATAAATGACCTTTTTGGTGTACTGCATGAGAGCGTTCGCATCAGAGGCGAGTATGTATTCATCCTCACCTACTCCTACAACAAGTGGGCTAGACAAACGAGCACCAAACAACGTGTCGGGAGCATGCGATGACACTGCTGCGATGGCATAGGCGCCCTGTAAGTCAGCAACCGCAGCTTTAAAAGCCTCCGCTACCGAATTTAGCTTTTTTCATAATAATCAATCAGTTGAGGAATGACTTCCGTATCGGTATCAGATTCAAAGGTATAGCCTTCGTCTTGTAGCTTTGCTTTCAATTCCACGAAATTTTCAATAATGCCGTTATGAACGACAAATATGGTTTGATCGGTATTGGTCTGTGGGTGAGCATTTTTCATGGTCACTGCACCATGAGTTGCCCATCTGGTATGGCCGATCGCTAAGCTAGTTGAAAAGTCCTGATTTGCAATTAACGTTTTTAATGACTCAACTCGCCCCACTTGTTTCGTGAGTCGGCCTTTACCATCTTCAATGACTGCCAAACCAGCCGAGTCATAGCCTCGGTATTCTAATGCTTCCAAACCTGCCAGTACGATTGGTACTGCCGGTCGTTTGCCAATATAGCCAACGATACCGCACATATCAGACGCCTCCTTTAGAGACAGTTAATTTCAATATACTACCCTCGCATTCATAGTCCACCTCATACTAGGACGCCGGTAGGTTCGTGCTCTTTTATGGAAGATAACGTTCGCTCACCGTTTGAACAGTACGGTTGTCGAAACTATTGAAGCCGCATTGTCATAAGATAATTGGAACACAATTCAGCGAATAGTAAGACAACTGGGATGTATTATAGCTCAGATTAATCAAAAATTTGTAAAAAAATAAAAATTGTATTAAATTATTGACAATTTTAACATTGCCTACTAATTAATTTTAAGTTCGTTGGCTGACAAGTTAATGAGTTACTGACTGTTTGTTGTTGAGACATTCACTTATGTAGCTAGTAATTTGCTTATTAAACTCGGTGCCGGAAAATTGGGAAGCCTGCTCGGCGATTGCTTCGTAATTGAATGATTTTGCGACTGCTTGTTGGAGTGCAGTAACGAGACTCCTAACCGTTTGTTTTTCAAACAGTAAACCAGTTTTTCCAGGGATGACATAATCGAGAGCACCACCTTTAGCGTAGGCAACAACCGGTGTTCCGGCGGTTAAGGCTTCGATAGCAACAATGCCGAAATCATCTAAGTTGGGCATAATAAAACCGAGCGCTGACTGAAAGTGGTCTGCCATTTCATGGTCGCCGACGTTACTCAAAAAAGTAATTCCTCGACCAGCGAGTTTCGTCAATCGACGATGATCAGGCCCGTCTCCGATAACAACAAGTGGGATTTTTAATTCATTGCAGGCTTCAATCGCTAGGTCAATACGTTTGTACGGCACTTGCCGGCCAGCAATTAAAAAACCATGTCTAAGGGGTGGTTTGCCGCTTACTTTAAAGCGATCAATATCGACTGGCGGATGAATGACGACTGACTCGCGTTTGTAGAAGCGCTTTATCATCGACTGGGTGTAGCTGGAGTTCGCAATGTAAAAATCAGGACGTTGCGCGGCTCGGTAATCGCGTGCTTTTAGCGGTCCAATTAGTAACCATAAACCGATTTTAGCCAGCCAATTAAAACCTCTCGGAAAGCCCGGTCGAGACATATACTCGTCGTATCGTGTCCAGTAGTAATGCGTTGGTGAGTGGCAATAACAAATGTGAGTGGTATGAGCACCAGTTTTTACTCCTTTTGCCTCTGCGCCACTGGATGAAATGACCAAGTCGTAGCTACTAAGGTCCAGTCTAGCAAAGCTCCGAGCTCTAAGGAGTGGTAAAAATTTCTTGAGACTTTTTGGAAGTTTTTGCAAGTTTGAGGGTCGAACATCGGCATCCTCAAACCAATCTATTTTTCGCGGATCATACTGAGATGTGTAGATCGGCGCTTCTGGATATAATTTGTGAAGCGCTAACACTACTCGTTCAGCACCGCCAATACCGGTAAGCCAGTCACAGACGATTGCCACCTTCATGTTCGCTTCAGCCATTACATTGCTCCTTTGTGGAAGAGGACAATCCAAATCGTTTTGGCCAAGATGACCATGTCGTTCCAAAAACTCCAATTTTGTACGTAGTACAGGTCTAATTTACGACGCTCTTCAAAGCTTATATTGCGCCGTCCAGAAATCTGGGCCAACCCAGTTAGTCCAGATTTGACACTGAGTATAGCATGTCGTTTGGCATATAAAGCAAGCTCTTGCGGAATGAGCGCCCGGGGTCCAACCAGACTAATGTCACCTTTTAGAATATTAAACAGCTGGGGTAGTTCGTCCAAACTGGTCCGACGTAAGAATATGCCGCCGGGAATAACACGTGGATCGTGCTGCAAGTAATCGCCATTATCTCGGTATCGTTTGGCAAGTTCCGATTTACCCATTAAGGCAAACGCTTCTTCGGGGGTTGTGCCATCATATTTGGCATACTGGGTCCGAAATTTATAAGTCGTAAATTTTCGGTTAAATCGAGTTAATCGGGTTTGGCGAAAGATAATTGACCCATTACCTGATAATAATTCAAATATGGCCACTAACAACATGAAGGGTGAGGCAATAATAAATGCCAAGGTGCCAATAAATAAGTCAGACAGACGTTTTACGACCCGGCCCCAACCAATAAGAGCGGTTTGGTGCACGGCGATGACCGGAATGGCTTGGAACAAATCTACTTGGATGTTGCCAACAAATAATTCGCTGTTTCCGGGTACGAATCGATAGGCGACGTGTTCTTGTTGAGCGTAGGTGAGAATTTCGTCATTCCGATCACTCGATGCGTATAGCTCAGTTTGGACAATGGTATTGATGGAGGTATGTTCTAGTGCTTTGATAGCGTCTGCAAAAGAGTGATAACAAGTCACGGTCATATCTTTTGGAAACTGATGCTTCACTCCACCGACAATTCCCACAACCCGGTATCCGGAATCAAAGGTCTCAGACAGTCTTTCGATAAGTTCACGAGTAATCGGCGTGTCGCCGACCACTAGGACATTGTTTATGCCAATGCCATAACTGATAAGCTCCCGACGAATACCTCTGGCGATAGTACGAAATAGAAAGACAAAAAAGAAAGCTAATCCGAAACTGTATGCCGTAACTAACCGAGCCGGAAAGATCGGCATGTTCGTAATGTAGCTGTAACTTATGACAAACAGCATGCCAATAAATGTCCCGACAAGCAATCGGCCAATTTCACTGAAACGTTGGTTGTAGATTCGAGCATTGTATAAACCAAGTAAACCGTAAATCAAAATCCAAAAGGGCAGTAAGCTACATAAGATTGAGATATAGGTAATGGCATGTACATGGGCGCTGAGCGGTCGATGACTGACGGTCACGCGCAGAATAAAGGCAATCGTGAAGGCAACAATAATCGCAAGGGCATCACCAATTACCAAACAGAAGTTGTATAGGAGCGTTGCGTTATTCTTCATGTAGTACTTTTAGGGTCATTCATGAGAAAATAGATAAAAGCTATCACGTGTGCGAGAAAGACAGATTACTGTACTCTTAGGTCTTCTGAGAGCTTTCACTACGTGTAAGCTATATACTAGATTGTAGCATTTATGAGAGCATCAGCCCTGAAGTATGCGATTTTGTCTGTTATGGCTATCATTGCCATGCTGATTTTACTGATCATGCCTTTTCATGCTTTTCTGACTGTCTGGGGTTCCAGCTTAATCGGCCATTATACGGCCTTGCGTCTCTGGAAGGAAGTATTGTTACTGGGGTGTTTCGTCGGTCTAGTCTATTTACTGGCCACAGATCAGAAGATACGGGGTAGTACACTACCCCGCTTATTGGTTTGGTTGATTCTTGCGTATGGATTACTGCTTTTTACTTGGGGTGCGGTGACCTACCGCTGGCATGATGTCAGTTCGAAGGCACTTGGCTATGGTCTAATCGTTGATCTTCGCTTTCCGGCCTTCTTTCTTGTGACCTGGGCGATTGCGTCGCGGACAACCCGCTTGCGAGCTCATTGGCAGCAAATTATTTTATGGCCGGCACTGATAGTGGTCATCTTCGGGCTGCTCCAGATTTATGTATTACCGCATGATTTTCTTAGCCATTTCGGGTATGGGCCAAATACCATAGCTCCCTTTGAGACGATCAACCATAATGCCAGTTATATTCGGATCGAATCAACGCTTCGCGGTGCCAATCCACTAGGCGCCTATTTACTTATCCCGATAAGCTTATTAACGGTCCTGATTTTGCGAGGTAAACGTAGTTGGCAGTACATAGCTTTTTTGGCAGGTTCACTACTGACGCTCTTTTTTACCTTTTCGCGCAGTGCATGGGTCGGAGCGGCAATCAGTATAGCCGTGATTCTACTGACCATCCTAAATAAGGGCAAGTATCGGGAATGGGTACTTACCAGTGCCTGTGTCGTCGCACTTATAATTGGGGGTCTGGCGTTTACGCTTCGCCATAACACTCGGTTTGAGAACATTTTTTATCACACTCAAACAAACTCAGCAGTGAAAACCACTTCCGACGAGGGTCACGTGAGTGCCTTCGAATCCGGATTGAAAGACTTAATTCACCAGCCACTTGGCGAAGGACCGGGTAGTGCCGGGCCGGCCTCAGCCTATAATAATCATCCGGCACGGATTGCCGAGAATTTTTATATTCAGATTGGTCAGGAAGTCGGATGGCTAGGGCTGGCTATTTTTCTGCTTATTAATGCCGGTGTCGGCTATTTGTTATGGCTGCGTCGAGCCGATCCTTTAGCTCTCTGTTTATTTGCCAGCTTAATCGGGATAAGTTTTATTAATTTCCTGTCCCATGCTTGGGCCGATGATACGTTGGCCTACGTATGGTGGGGACTGGCAGGTATTGCCATGGCGCCGTATGTCAAAAGCAAAGAAAAATCTAAACCTACCAATTCCTAAGCCTGATCGTCAAACGGCTATCCAATTCATGAAATACATGGCTGGCGGCAGTGTCTATTTTTGGATAGGCTATGTGCTTTTTGCGCTGGCCTACTCAGTTTTTCATTGGTGGTGGTTATGGGCTAAGGTACTGGCCGATACGGTCGGCTGGTCGTTAAATTACCTGATACAGCGATTTTGGGCTTTTAGTAACACTCATCCGAAGCTGAGCGAGATGCAACACCTGGGTCGGTATTTATTTATTGAAGCTATTGGTTTTGTGCTCGATTACGCTATCATCGGTGGACTGAAGTACATTGGCATTTCGCCTTACATCGGCTTTTTTGTATCTGCCGGTTTTTTCACCGTTTGGAGTTATCTATGGTACAAATACTGGGTCTTTCCAGAAAACTACCGATCACCAAAAAGGACTACCTGACTGTGTCATAATTATAACCATGAACGAAAAGCAAACAGAAGTTTCGTCCAGCGTTCGACCCACGAAAAAGCAACGTGAACTTCTGACGTTTATTGAAGCTTTCATCACTCAACATGGCTACAGTCCAAGTTACCGCGAAATAATGAGTGGACTTGGATACACCTCTGTAGCTACCGTCGCATTACACGTCAATAATCTTATCAAGCGAGGACATTTACGGAAGCGAGACCATTCAGCACGATCTATCGAGGTAGTACAACCGGCTGAGCCAAGTAAAATCAAAACTAATCAAATTGCTCCAGGGGAAGAAAAATGGCTGATTGAAAAAGTAGAGTACATGTTCGTGCAAATGGAAAGCCTTGGCAGTGATGTGAAAAATTCGAGTCTTGATCCCCTATTTGTCTTGATCGGAGCGCTTAAAGTCCTTGGATTGGATGGTGCCGCTCAGAGTTTTATGCCGAGATTAAATGCTCTAAAGCAACGTCAAAGCGGCTAATGGATGGAAGAAATGTACCGGCTCAACACAGTACAGAAAAATCGACGCCGTAGAAAAATTATTTGGTCGATTATTGGTTGTATCGTTGTGCTAGCTATTGCCATAGGGTTCATTTGGATCCGTAGTTTTCTGCAGCCAAATACAGTTATCAGCCAGTCAAAATCAATTACCACTCAGGTTAGTTACAATAATCCGACGAAGGCATACCAAGAAGATAATTTTAGTATTTCCTTGCCCGCCACGTGGCAACTCCTACCCCGGCAACCAGGCCAATACCAAAGTTATACCTGGCAAAGCCCTGATCGGGTTACTGATGGCCAGCAAATTGTCGTCTATGAAGATGCCATACCGTTTAATCTGGCAGTAAACAGGGTATTAATTGTCCAAAGCGAGAACACCCAGTTATCACTTGATGGAACGGTGTCAGATAATTGCGCAACCTTTACTACTAATAACCCCTTGCCGAATTCTCCAGCCGCACCCGCTGAGTGGAATGGCGTCAACTTCTATTGTGATAAAGCAAATCAGGAAAGGGATGTAATCGGCACAAGCTCAACTGACGGTATAAATACGGTTATCCTAAAAAATCCAACATCTGGTGAGACCCATAAATTTTTCTTTACCTATAGTGATAACTCAATTAATCCAGACTATACCGTCTTTTATAATGTTCTGGAGAGTTTTCGCTACTACTAGAGGTAGAAAAATGGTAATAAATACTATATCTAGTGCTTAACGCTTGTGTTAGACTACTAGGTACTTAACAATTGACAGCTGGAATCCTGTGTAAATCGGGAACTGTGCCGCAACGGTAATTCTTCAATTAAATAAAGATAAGTCCGATACAGCGTTATAAAAGTCTTCCGAGCAGGAGCAACATTTACTATTTGGTATTTTTGCCCTCGTTTGAAAGATGAGGGCATTTTTTATGCAACTGGCTTTCGAGCAAGCGCCACGTTTAGTGCAGTTTCCAGATTTCGATCAACCAGAACGTCGCCGAAGCTTTGACCTCATGGCCAATCTTCGAATGTACCAATTTGATATTGATCATTTTGGCCAGATCCTTCCTGAAACCAGAGAGCAAGTATGTAATGAATTGTTAAGTCAGCTTGCAGAAGGTGTGGACAGGGCAGCTCAGACAACCTTTGTTTTTGATCGAGACGGCGATAACCTCCTTTACTTTAAGAAAGGAGAATGGTCTTCGTATCGAGATATGCTGAAATCGGGCTTAACGACATCCATGGAAGAAGCCGAGGTTGATCCCCGCAAAGATTTTCTCGTCGATTGGGCTGTTGCTAACGTAGGTCAATATAATGACATGCTGGCGCTACAGCCCGGTCAGCGTAAAGCCTGGAGGTCTGAGTACCCCTTTGAAGTAGAAAAGAAATATGGCGCTGAATTCCTTCAGAAAGAATGCGGATTACAACCAGAGCGTCAAATGGGCTTTCTCTATGTTGCCACCTGTCGAAAAAACGGCACCATAGTACTTCAATCGCAAACAATGGACCGCAGTGATAGCGAAGCTTTTGCTGCAGCCCTTACAGTGGCGGACCAAGATCCTGAGGCAGACATAGAGGATATGAAGAAGGCATATGACGGCATACTGAAAGCCAAACATAACGGGCAGTATTTCCATGCCGGACGCTTAGACAGCGAAATGGGTGATAATGTTTGGCATCAGCTAAAGGCGAATGCCGGACTTATAGACTACTGCTTAGATGAATTAGAAGCCATGGCTAAACTGGTATTGCCAGAATACGTACTGGAACCGCGGGTTAAAAAACATATCTACGGAGTCTGGGCCTATCTTAGTAAACAACTTGAACATGCTAATCCTGACCCTGTGAGACGAGGAATACCTGCAAATATGGTTGGACAACCAACAACGCAAGAAGGCTTTGCCTTCGTTGTACGACAAGCCTTTAATGAGTTTGCCGAAGAGGGTCGAATCATGGCAGCCTGTGGCGGATCAATAGAAATACTAGCAGGTGAGGTTAATATATTAAACGCCCCGGCTTCAGCGGTATTTAAGGCGATTTTTGGTAGTATAGACATCGGACGGCCAAGCGATTTTGATGATTTAGGAGACCGCAATTTTAAATGCCCTAACGGACACGATAATTACCGGAAAGAATATAACGAACCAGAAAAAAAGTGTCATATTTGCAAAGCGCGTGTTAATTGCGGGGGTGAGATAGCAGAAGCAGCATGACCTATGATAAGCCTTTCTCTGGCAGTAAACTATATAAGTATGAAACAAACACAAGACGAGCAAGCGCAAGATATCATACCGGAACTGATTTGCGATAGTTGCGGATACTACCCAATTGAGCCAATCCACGGACATTATATGTGCCCAGCTTGTCATATACCAACGAAGTGTTGCGAAGGAATACCGCTCGATCGATGACCAATATTACCGATAAACCTCGTGCTCGGATTGGTATCTATGCTGGCACGTTTGATCCAGTACATACCGGACACATTGCCTTTGCTCTACAGTCACTTGAGGTAGCTCGGCTTGATGAGATCTACTTCTTGCCTGAGCGCCAACCGAGACACAAAGAAGGCGTGGAACATTTGGCCCATCGGATTGCCATGTTGAAGCGAGCGGCTTTGCCCTACAAACGATTTCATGTATTAGAATTACCAGATATTAATTTTAGCGTTGAGCGAACGCTACCAAGACTTGAGCAAAAATTTAAAGGTATACAATTAGTCTTTTTGTTTGGTTCTGACGTTGTATCGACAATTATGGAATGGCCCAAGGCCGAACGGCTGGTAAGAGAGTGTGAGCTGGTTATCGGCGTGCGTAGTGAAGATGATGAGGAGAAAATAAAACAGCAAATATCAAACTGGCCCATCCAACCGGCAGACCTCATTATATTTACAAGTTACGCCCCGCATGTTTCATCAGGTCGAGTGCGAGAAGCGCTAAGGCGCCATCAAAAAACGAATGGACTACTTTCCAGCGTGCAACGCTATAGCGACCACAATTGGCTATACGTTTCATTTAGCTCGCAAGAATAAACCTTATACAATAGAATATATTGCATCAAACATGGGGCATTAGCTCAGTTGGCTAGAGTGCGGCATTCGCATTGCCGAGGTCCGGGGTTCGACTCCCCGATGCTCCACCACAACACGCTTACTCGAACCATTGACCGAAAAAACGTCCGCCAGGACGGGCACCCGGTCTTCCTCGGGCGCTCCAACCGTCAGGTTGGGGCGCCTGTTCGTCTGTTCCGCGGTCGGCTTGCCGGTCCTCGCTCGCCGTCCGATGCTCAGCTCCTTGTAGCGCTGGTAGCTCGTGGCCGCCTCCTGAATCTCGTCGAACGGGGGCTTCAGTTCGTCCTGCACCACGCTCAAGGGCTCGTCATCCAGGTAGAACCTGATGTAGAACGTGGCATTGAGTTGCCGTCTGGTCTCGTCTGGAGCCGTGGTGTAGAGCCGCACTGGATCACTGGCAAGGCTGAGACACTGCCGAAGCCGTTCAGCCCCAACTGCCAGTTCAGCGCTGGTGTCAACGAGAGCCGCTTGGATGCGGACCCGTTCTGTCTGGATGGCATTGCTGCGTTCCAGAATCTTGCTGCGGTTCAAGAGCCCGTCGGCCGCCAGGTCGATGAGCCGTTGTTCCCTGGCTTCCAGCTTGTCCAGTTGCTTGGTGAGCTGGTCGTGTAGCTCCTGGGTAAGTTTCTGCTGGTCGGCCATGGCGGCATCGAGTTGGGCCCGTACCGCGTCAGCGAAGTCGATGGGAATGCTCAAGCTGGTGTAATGTCGCTCGGCAGCTTCTTCAACTTGCCAGGCTGGCAGGTGGGGCAGGTCGCACGAAGCCTCTTGCCGGGCTCGGCACAAGAAGTAGCCGTAGTACTGCCCGGTCCTGCCTCTGGCTTCGGTGTAGATGAGCCGACTGGTCCTGCCTGCTTGGTGGCATCGTTCGCAGTACAGCATGCCCTTCAAGTAGTGCTGAAGGATGCGGTCGCGGCTGCCACCCTTGGAACGGGCAGCAAGTACGTCCTGCACCCGATCGAACAGGGTTTGAGCAACGATCGGAGTGTGGCGTCCCCGGATGAGCTGGCCATCGACCACCACCCAGCCCGCGTAGTAGGGATCGCTGAGCATGCGGTGCAGCTTGGAGTCGGAGACCGGCTGTTCCTGGGGCCAGCGACCAGACGGCCGGGTGGTCAGGCCGAGGTCAGCCATGGTGGCCTCCAGCCGGTCAATGGAGTAGTCACCGCTTGAATACAGCTCGAAGGCCTTCAGCACCAAGGGAGCCCGCTTGTCATCGAGGCCGATGCTGTTGAACAGGCGTCCTTCGTGCTCGGCGCGGATGTTGAGGTAACCGAGCTTGGCCCGGGAGATGGTGCCGCCGTTCATCGCCTTGTGACGAAGCTTCTGCTTGATGTCTTCGCCGTTCTGACGGACCTGTAGCTCATTGAAGGCGTCCGATACGGTCTCCATAGCGTCGGCCACGGGGCCTACGCCGAAGTCTTCACGGCAACTGATGATCCGCACCCCGAGCATGCCGAGCGCGCGCTTGGTGATGGCGGCATCGATGGAGTTGCGGAAGGCCCGGGAGCGCATGTAGACGATGACGTAATCGACCTGCCCGCGGTGGTCCTCGAGGTAGCGGAGCAGCTGCTTGAAGACCGGTCGTTTCTCGATGGACTGCGCTGAGTTGCCTGGCTCGATGAACTCGGTCAGTACCGAAGCCCCCAGGTTTTGAGATTTGGCCTGGCAGACCTCCCGCTGCGTGGCGATGGAGTTGCCATCGGGGTCAATGTCGATAGAGGTGTGCATCTGCCGGGGTGTGGACACCCGCAGGTAGAGCACCGAGTGTTTGGATAGTGGCCGGGCGGGCGGTTGACTGACAGTCACAGTCATACGGCAACCTCCTCGGTAATAACCGGTCTGTAGTGCAGTGACAGCGGCCGGTGATAGCGATGAAACGACTTTGGTTGCAGGCGATACCCCGGCTTGGTGCAGATGGTACGGCTGGTCGGTTCAACCAGCCCGATCTGTTCCAGGCGCAGTTGCATGGCGCTCACCGATACGTCGAACAATCCGGCGAGCTCCAGAGGATCTTGTATGCCGTCGCAGTAGGCGGCTTTGATCCAGGCTCTCGGCATCCTCACGCACCCGGCGAAGTATTCAGCGATGAATTCATCCGGCCGTAGTCCGTAGATGAACTTCGGCAGGCGTCCCCCAAGACCGGGGTGGTAGTGATCAATAATGTGCTTGTATTCATGCAGGATGGTGATTCGCTGCCGGGTAGCAGGCTCATCGGGATTGACCGAGATCACCCAAGTCCGTTTGTGGATATCCCAATCGCTGACTCCGGAGGCAGCGTGCCGGGGTAGATCTGGGTCGTAGTCGATAAGAATTCTGGGCAGGCAGGTCACAATGTCATCCGGTACCGGCGCTGCCGATACATCTCGCAACAGCAGTAGGCGGCTAGCTTGTCGTTCGGCAATCTGCTGAGCTTCCGTAAAGAGCAGTCGCCGGGGTGGTAGCAACGCCCGGAGGGCTGCCAGTACGCTGGTTTTCTCGGTGAGCGTGTTGGTATCGGTGGTGCTGTGTTCGTGCATGGTTCCCTCCTTTCAAGTTAGATTTGGCCGATCAGGGTTGTTCGTCTTCACGATTCACTGGTCCTGAGGGTCCGTGTTGCTGGGCCAGCTTTTCGGCGTAGCGCTCCAGATCGGCAATGGCTCCCTCATCAAGTTGCCGGTACTTGGCCCGCAGGTAGGGCTTCAGCGTCGGCAGTTCGTTGGCGGGCAGCCAGCCTGCCACGGTGAACAGGTCGCTGACCGGCACGTCCAGGGCAGCAGCCAGGGCCTTGAGGGTATCGGGCTGCGGGGTGAGGATGTCGCCGCGCTCCAGGGAAACAATTGAGGAGACGTTCACCCCGGAGGCGGCTTCCAGGCCCCGGATACCCAGCCCCCGCTGTTCCCGGTACTGCCGGATAAGCCGCCCGAGGCTGCGGGCTTGCGTTGGTGTCAATGACGTGCGTCGCATTTCACTTTCAATTGTATGCCCTATTGATTGGCCGAGCAATCGGATTGTGCATTTCACATCACGTATGAAATGGTTAGGAAAGCCTTTCCTTATATTGTCTGGCCAGTTACTACTGCCCACTGAAAAGCCAGACCCCACCGCCCGCAGCGGGCAGGACGTAGACGCGGCCACTGAACTGCAAGTCTCTGGCCAATTTCCCAGCGTCAACATGCACGTACGGCCGGATGTCTTCCGGCACGGTTTCATCGAGCTGCTGTTCGTAGCGAAGCTCATCAATGAGCTGTTCGGCATAGGCCTGCACCGAGTCGTAGTGGCCGAGGTAGGTGTCTGCAAAGTCGTCGAGCAGGCTCTCGTCTTCCACCACCGCTGCCCAGGCAGCAAACGCCAGGCCATACCCCTTGATACCTCGTGCGACCTTGGCGACCCAGGAAACAGCTTCGGTTGCATCAATGCGTAAATCACCGAAATGCTCCTGGTCAAAGATGCCGTATTCCTCGGCAACTTCCCCAGTCTCGGCCATGGTCGGTGAGCGGGCCAGTATCGCCCGGATGTCGGCCCAGACCTCACTATCCTCACGGTCAGCGTAGATCCAGTCGCCGTGTACAACGCCGTTGTTGTAATCGAGCCAGCTGCCGACCCAGATACGCGGCCGAATCTCGGCTGCTTCCTCGTTATGCCCGGGCTCGTCATCGGCCTTTTGCCCATGCAACTGCTCGGCCTGCTCGATCTGCCCGTGCTCTCCTATCTCGACCGCATACACATCGCCGACTTGCTCCGCTGGGTCCCACAGCTTGCCGTCCGCTTTTCTCGTTCTCGTGGTTCCCCCTCATTCATATCTACCTCCTTCCTGTGTTATGCGTTTGGCGTTGCTGGGCAAACGCGAGTCGTCAGGCTCCGACCGTCAGCCCGCCGAAGCACCCTCACCGCGGCGGCTCCGGCCGCCAGCCTGAGGCGGCGTGACCTCGCTGCTCACGGCCACGCTGCCGAACAAACCGGCAATGGCCTGTTTGCGGGCTTCTGCTTCCCGCTCGATCTCGGCTCGTACTTCCTCCGCCCGGGCGATCAGGTCCGGGTCCTCCTGGGCTGCCAACACCCGGGCTTCAATCGACTGCCGGATCTGATCGGCAATGGTGCTGCCGGTCAGTTGCGCAATGAACGTCAGCTGCGCGTGCAGCCCCTCCTCAATGCGGACGCCTAAGGTCTTGAATCGTTGTGCTTGTTCGCCCTCTCCGGGCTGTTGTTGTGGTTGCTGTTCCATAGCTTGTTCCTCCTCTCGCTTACGAATTAGTAGTTGTATAGCGTTCTGTCTTTTGTTTGTTCGTGACCTGGTGGGGCGCGCTCCCCGCCAATAGACCTTGATTGTTCTGGTTTTCGTGGTTGCTTCTCTTGCATTTCGCGCCTCCTTTCATGTTTTCCCTCGATATCTCATTCACGTTGTAGTTTCTGTTCCCGTACTTCTCGAATCCGCTGCTCGGCCAGTCCAGCAAAGTCCGGGCTCAGCTCAATCCCGAGCCAATCCCGCCCGAGCTGTTCTGCGGCAATCGCCGTACTACCTGCTCCCATGAACGGATCGAGTACCAGACCGGGCTCAGGGGGTGCACCACACCGGCATGACGGAGCGAGCGAGCCACGTACAGCCACCGTGCCGATTCCGCGGATCGTCGGCCGTTGCCAGGGTTGGCGGCACACCATGCAGCGCGCCTCCGGGCAGCCCGCCGTGATGGTCCTGATGGCCAGCGCGACCGGGAAGGTAGCGTGATGCGCTCCCCGGTAATTGCTGCTGGCGAGCTTCCAGACATCACCGGGGTTCTTGCCGAGCGGGTGGCCGATCCGCCCGCTGGCCTTCATGGCGCTCAGCCCTGAGGCATCGTCACCGTTCGGGCCGCGCCAACCTTCCCGCTGCGTTTGTCGGACACCGCCTGGCCGAGGCCTGGGCGGTGGGCTCTGATGCGGCACTCGGATGGCGTCGAGATCAAAGAAATAATGTTCATGACGGACGAAGACGTATAGCGCTTCCCACGTGCAGCTCAACCGGTCCCGAACCGACGACGGCATCGGGTTGGCCTTCTGCCAAACGATCTTGTTGCGCACCCGCCAGCCGTCGGCAAGCAGGGCCAAGGCCAGCCGTTCTGGGCCGAAGAGCAGGCTCTTGCGCGTGGCTCCCTGACGAACGTGCAGGGAGTAGCTGTCACCGACGTTCAGCCAGAAGCTGCCGGTAGGGGTTAGCACCCGGGCTACTTCCCGGGCGACACTACGCAGGTTGCCCACCCAGTCACTGACCGAGTGCTCCAAGCCAAGTTGTCCGCTGACCTGGTAGTCCCGCAGCCGAAAGTACGGCGGGCTGGTCAGCGCCATGTCCATGCTGGCCTCCGGCAGGGCCGCCAACTCATGACGAGCATCCCCGATCAGGATCCGGTTACGTGACAGGCTCACCTACGCGCCCTCGGCGATGAGCTGGACAACGTGCTCAGCCCAAGTCACCCGGTACAGTCGCGCGTCAAGGCGGTGGTCACGCTGGATGGCCGTAACGAGTCGTTCGGCTTGCAACTGGCCCTGCATCACCCAGACCACCAGCGGGAAGCTGCCGCTGCCCGCTTGCTCGCTCCCGCTCCGTCGGTAGGCCTCGTAGCGGCCACACTTGGCCAGCAAGCGCTTGAGGTGTTCACTGCCCCGGTCGATCTCGACGAACCAGCAGTTCAAGAACGCCGGATCAGCCGGATCACCGGTCTCGACATACAGATCAGGTTGCAGCACGAGGCGGGCACCGCCGAGCCCGCTGTACGGCCGCCAGCAGTCCGGCTCAGTCTGTACTTCAATGAGTTCCAGTTGACCGGTTCGCTGCGCTGCCACCAGCGCCAGGTGCGCGTCAGCCACGGCCAGGCAATGGTCAAGGAACAACCGGCCCGGTTCATGACGACGCAAACGCGGACGCTCAGTTTCTTGACGCAGCAGCCGGTCACCAACCGGACCAAGCTGCCACACAAACGACGATGATCCAGCTCGTACACCACCAATCCGCCGCTCAAGTGGGGTAAGGACATGAAGATCACTCAAACGGCGCAGGACCCGGCGACAGACCCGGGCAGCTGTCAGTGCGGTGGCGTGATCATGAAACCAGAACCCCTCAACCTGCCGGGTGGTCAGGTAGCGGTGCTCAGCCACGCCCGCCAGCACGGCCCAGTCCCGGGCACTCAGCGACTCACGCACGGCGGCCAGACCCCGGCGCCCGGTGCGAGAGGACGAACGACGCCGAGAAGCGTTCGTAGTCGTCGCCCGCGAATGCGCCGGTGTGGCTCCTGACATCGTGGTCTGCCTATGGTTCGACCACACGACCGGAACTGCGGCCGGTACAGCTTCGTCCTCGGTCATGTAGGCCTCCGCCGCGCTCGCCCTGGTGGGTTGTCACTCCCCGGCGCACGGTGCGTGGTCCCGAAGTTGAGCAGATCCGTGAACTCGCGCTCTACCGTCTCTTTCGCCACGCCGTAGCGCACCCGGCTGCGGGCCCGCTGACCAGCGGCAGCGGTGGTGATCACCGGGGCGGGTAGCGTACGGCCGGAGGCAAACGGCGTCACCTGTCCACGGGCAAACAGACTGGCGTAGACCTCGAAACGCTCCAGCGACGTCAAGTCCTCGGCGCTCAGTTCGGGGTGGCTGCGGGCGATCACGCCCGCATCGTCAGGTGCTAGCTGGAAACAGACCCGGCTTCTGGTGTTGGCCAGGACACTGGCGCGCATGGCGGGCGACAGCTGAGCCAGGAACTGGTGCGCCAGGGTGTAGCCGACCCCCATGCCACGGGAGCGGGCCAGCGCATCGGCCAGGTCGGTTGGCAGGTGCAAGAACGCCGAGAACTCATCGAGGTAGATCATGACCGGCTGGCGCTGGGACGGCGGTATGTTCGCCCGCTCCGTCGTGGCCTGCCACAGCTCGGCGACGACCAGGCTGCCAAGCAGCGCCGCACCTTCCGGCCCGAGCTGTCCTTGGGCCAGCGACACCAGGAGCACCCGGCGTTCAGCGAAGACTTCGGCCATTGACAGCTTGGGCTCACGTTGCCCGAGCACATTGCGAAGAGACGGGCGCAGCAGCCACTGCCGCAGCTTGTTCTGAATCGGCGCGATAGCGGCTTGCCGCTCGCCCTCGCTCATCGACTCGTACCACTCCCAGAACGGACCCAGGGCGATCGGGTCACGTACAACAGCGGTCAGCGACCGACGGAACCCCGTGTTGGTGAGCAGGAGCGGCAGCATGACCAGCGAGGCATCATCGCGCCGGGTTAGCGTCAGCAAGCAGGCGTGCAGAATGTCCTGACTGCGCGGGCCCAGCGCATCGCCATACAGGCCCTTGAACACCGCCAACAGCCCGTCAGCCACCACTTCGGGGTTGCGGCCGCGGGTGAGCAGCGGGTTCAGGCCGACTGGCTGGTTAACGTCCGCCGGGTCGAGCACGATGAGGTCGTCACGGCGGGGAGGTGGCACCCGGGCCAGTACGTCGTTGATGAGGTCGCCCTGCGGGTCCACCACGACGACGGCCCGCCCGGCCCGCATGTCCTGACAGACGAGGTTAATAAGCAGCGTGCTCTTGCCGGTGCCGGTAGGCCCGAGAATGTGCAGGTGGTGCAGCGCCGAAACGCTGGGCAGGCTGAGCGATGCCTGCACGCCCGGTGCGGTGGCGGCGGCCACCGTCCGGTCGGTGCCGGTGGTGCCGTCAACCGGTGGCAGTCGTTTCGGATGGGGCGACGGTTGGGTGGGTAGCGGCTCCTCACCGACTGGCCAGGCCGAGAGCGCGAGTAGCTCTGTGCTATTCAGCCGCAGTGGCCAAAAGAATTGTCCGCTCGCCTGATTGAGCTTCCGGCTCACGTCATAGCGAAGACTGAGCGTGACGCCTGGTGCCTCACTGAGCCTGAGGGCGCTGAAGAGGGCCATGAGCAGTTCGCGGCGACGAGTAGCGGACGCGGCGTGTACCCCCAGGCGCAGCGTGGCAGCAAAGCCGTGATCGCTGACTTTCTCCCGCAGCGCACTGCGTTTCTCGCCGTCCACCTGGCCGCCGTTCCCGAGCCAAGCCACCTGCCACCAGGACATGACCACGCTGGAGGGTGAATTATTCGGCACTGCCAGTGGAATACGTCGTGGTCCGAGCACCAGTTGCAGGACGAGGCTTTCATTTCCCCGGACTAGGCTGAGCGCACCAAGCACTCCGCGCACCACCTGTTCGGGTTGGTCGGCCCGTAGTGGCCGGTGGAAGGTCGACAGTCGGAGCCGCCGAGCGCTTTCGCAGGAGACTCGTTCACTGAGCGGTGCAGTAATCCGCACGTCTGGCACGCTTACCCGCAGCCGTTGTTGGGCTGCCAATAGCGCTGGCAGGGTGCCGCCGAGCAGATACGCGACACCGGTCCTGGTAGCTCTGGCTTCCAGGATGAGCCGTGGGGAGTGCTGGTCAGCGGCCCAAGCCCGTAGCACGGCCAGTGCTTGGGCCGCATCGAGGGGCTGGGGCCAGTGCAATTGCCGCCAGGTCATCATGCCGAGCGTGATCGGAGCGTCAGCGGTCATCGGCGGCACCTTCCGCATCGTCCTCGGACGTGGCCCTGTCAGCCGCTTGCTCAGCGGCTTGGGCTTCAGCTTCGGCCTCCGCCTCGGCCATGGCCAGGGCGATAACCGCCCGGCTGAGCCGCTGCACATCCGGCGGGTCACGCCGTACGGCTCGGACTGAAATGTTGCGTTTCCGCCCCCGGCCACCACCATCACGATTCTGTTTGCTATTCGGTGAATCTTTGTAGGTCCTGGACATGGTTTGCCCCCTTTCTCGTGTAATTGGTTCTTTAAGTCACACCTCCTGTTCATGGCTATGATTGGTTGAATAAACAATGCCTACAATTAGTTAATGATTGTCCGACCAAACAGTCAATACAGTATGTGCATTACACAACAGCGAACGGAACGGACGCTCAGAAAGGCATAAGGTCCTAAAGTTATGTGGGCGGGTTGTGGATACAAGAATGCACGTAAGAACATGCGGGGATATATTGAAAAGCATGCCGGGGGTCACCAGCCCTGGTGACGACGCCAGAGCGCCACGACGAGTGTGGCCAGTCCAGCTACCCCGATGACAATGAACACGATGCCCGCTACCGACAGAAACAGATGCACCGCGACTGACAGGGCGACCGCTGCCAACAGCAGTCGCCAGCAGGTCTGCACCAGCTTGTCCAACCATGAACCCGGACCCGACTCAGATGACACGTGTGGTTCTCTCCTTGGCGATCAGGGCCGAGCGCTTTGCTCGAGCCGTTGACACCAACCCCATCAGGCGACCTGTCGCCCAATCCGGTGGCCAGCCGGTCGGTTTCGGGGCAGTATCCGGGTATGCCGGTCGATGTGCGGGCTCCGAGCTATGACAGTCTCGTTGCCGACCTCAAGCTGTTGCGGGAACGCGGCCTCATCCGGCTGAGGAACCTGCACCTGCCCGCCCTCCAGCAAGCCGCCCAAGCCTGCGGTGAGTCTGAGCGAGACGAGTACGATCCGCCAGCCATCGAGAGCTTGCTACGCCGGGCCGTCGAGCAGCTCGGCGGCGAGATGGAGGAAGCCTGCGGCTACCTGTTCGGCCTGGTGCCGGGTACCCGAGGCTGGAAACCGAAGGACCTGCGAGAACGAGCAGCCAGCCTGTATAGCATGCAGCCGGAGACCTTCCGCAAGGAGCCGGAGCAGCTGCACATCGGCCAAGTAGCCGAGCAGGTACTCAAGCTCTGCCATGAGCAACGTCTTCGGTCTGAGCGGGTCAAGTTGGAACGCCGTCATCCGGCCGACTCCCGCTTGGCTATCCAGTGGCTCGATCGCTTCGAGGCCTACTACCGGCTGTGGACGCCGATCTCCCGGCTCGGTGATGACCTGCTCGCAGCCATCGCCACCAGGCGCGGGCCTGAGACCGACTATCCCCCCTGGGACCCGGAGGGCACAGAAGCGGGTAGCGAGGACTGGAAGGGGCAGGAAGACCAGGCCCGCGGCTACGTCCGGGGCGCGCTCTACGCCTACGCCTGGTACCAGCTTGAATTGCAGCGCTTCATGGTCCGGCATGGCGGACTGTGGATCTTCAGTGATGCCGAGACTGAGCAGGCGGTTGCTGACTGTATCTACCAAATCTCCTGGTACACCACCTTCAACACCGAAGACGACTCGTGGCTCAGACGGTTGCTGTCGCAGGCTCAGTTCGAGGAAGAGCTGAGCTTTGTGGAACTACTGCGGTCGATGCCGATTGGGCCGAGCGTTCATCAGGAGTGGCAGGCATTCGCCGCTACGTGCCGGTGTGATGATGAGCGTCCGAAAGACGACTGCCGTGTCCATGCGCTCATCAGGGCATGTCAGCGCTACTGCCAGTTCGTAGACGAGGAGTGGTACAAGATTGCTGATTGGTACCACGAAGGCACCAAGCCGAGACGGCCGATTTCCGGAGCAAAGCTGTATGACAAGCTGCTCGAGGATCAGGTGAGGGCGAGAGAAACGTAATACTTTAGAATTAGCCTGGCTAATTGGCTGAATGCAGGAGGCGCAAGTCAACCTAGAGTAGAACAGTAGCATTGCAAATTTGCGCCAATTGTGATATTATTGTTTTGTTAAGAGTTTTTCTATGGAGAATCAGCCAGTTGATCCACAACCAGGTCAGGTAGAAGGCCAAGTAGCGCTCAGCGGTGCAGCACGTGCAGCTCAGACCATTGCTATCCTACGAGCACACCAGGCACGTCTCGCGCAGGAAGATGCCGAGTTCTACGCTGAACGTCCTGATTTGCAACGCCCCAATGAGCCAGATTTAACCTTGGACACCCAGACAGGGATGTTATACGAGCTACTGCCTGATGGCTCACGAAGGGACGTGATGCAGGTTGCTCGTCAAGTGTGGAATTAGAAGCCGGGTCAGAAAACTTATCTATGAGATAGAACCATAAGCGTAAGCGGGTGCCGGTTACGCAGTGAGCTAATTGCCAGAGTATGAATACACATTGCCACCCTCATCGGCTGCCACACAGTAGTTAGTACTCGCGCAGGAGATAGAGGTAAAGTCGGCATTGTTTTGGACTTCGTAGCCCGTTGCCCACATACCGCCTGAGTAGACATAGACATTGTAGTAGCCTGTGGCGAGGCAGTAGCCGTCTGTAGGACAGGAAATAGCGGTCAGGTTGGCCGAATCATTATCAGAACTGACCAGGCTGCTGCTTGACCAGGAGCCGCTCACGTCGACATATGCATTGCCGGATGAGTCAATCGCACCGCAGAAGCTCGTACTCGAACACGAAATAGCAAGGAATCCATTGCCTGCATCAACTTGTTGAACGCTCGACCACGAACCATTGTCATACACATACACGTTGCCGCCATCGTCGGTTGCCACACAGTAGTTAGTGGTCGGGCACGAGATGGCGGTAAAGTTAGCCGGTAGCTGCAGGGCAACACCGCTAGACCAACTACCGTTCGAGTAAGTATAGACATTGTAATCGCCAGTAGCTACGCAGTACCCGTCAGTCGGACAGGAAATAGCCGTCAGGTTGGCCGCTCCACCATCGGCACCGACCAGGCTGCTACTCGACCAGCTCCCATCACTGTTAATGTAGGCATCGGCACCTGAGTCGATCGCCCCACAGAAGCTGGTGGTTGGGCAAGAAATAGCGGTAATCCCATTCCCGCTACTGTCAATCTGCTGACCACTCGACCATGAGCTACCGGAGTACGTATAGACGTACCCGCTACCATCCACACCCACGCAGTCGCTCGTGTCCGAGCAGGAGATGGATGTCAATCCATTGTTACTGTCAACCTGCTGGCCGCTTGACCACCCATTGATACCGGATGAGGCGGTCGATTGCTCATTCGTTGCCGGTGCCGAGGACACTGCAGTTGGTTGGGCTGCTGGTGCCTCTGAACCTGCAGAAGCCGCCGAGTGATGCGAGGCCTTATACACGCCGAACACGATTAGACCGACAACCAACAGTGCAGCTATTGCTCCCCAGGAAATTGCGGAGCTGTGGTCAGGCGGCGGATGAGGCCTAGGCACTGGTCGCGCTGGAACAGGCCTCGGTGGCTGTGGCAGTGGTTGTGCGGGAGCCGGGCGAGGTTGTTGGCCCCCACAAGCCGGACAGGGACTAGGCGGAAAAGGTATGTCCGCATACTGGTTGCGCAGCCCCTCGGTCGGGAACGCGTCACGAACACCGCGTGATCTTGGCGTGAAGCCGTGAATGTATACGGCAGTTCGTTCTGGATCGAGCAACGCTCCTCTGACGTCGGTTGGATCAATGAGGCCAATGATAATCTGGGCCGTAGCGATCGCGAGCTGCTGCATATCGAGCCGGGTACCGCGGCCCGCCTGGGCATCAGGTTGCGACTGCCGAAACGCGACGGCACATTCAAAGCACGGTGTGTGCCGACCAGGTAGTACCCACAAGATCTCGCTGACTTCGGCGTCACGAATGCGAGCATCAACCCAGATCGCCGGGAACACCGCGTCTATCTCGGCAGTCAGACAGACCCGATTGACACGACGCTGACACTCGAACATGTCGGTCGCAGCCACGACGACATCAGCGCCTCGCACCAACGCCAGCTGCCTGCTCTCTGGTAGCGCCAGAAAGTCTGCGTCGACCCCGCGCGCATCACACACCGGGAAGTCACGACGAATCTTGGCTACGAGCGATGATGCCTTCGGCAGGCCGAGCCACTCTGCCCCAAGTGGGTGTCTAGCCAGGTTCTCTTGCTCCAATACATCCTTGTCAACCAGCACCAGGCTGTAGCCGACTCGGGAAAGTTCCTCGGCCAGAAACCCACCGACCGCCCCAGCTCCAACGATGAGGACCGCGCCTCGACGCCGGTCATGCCGGGCATAGACGCGGTCCTCAGAGACCTCAGTCAATCGGTTGTCTGGAGAGCAACGGGGACTGGACGAGGCCGAGCCTCAGGGTCCTCACCCGGTAGCTCACCTGGGACCAGCTCACCAGTTTCCGGATTGAGGGACCACTGCCGCTCGTCGGCAAGTACCTCTGCCCGCGTCCGACGGATCGCATCTAGCTTCTTCGGTGCATCGCCCATAGTCCCCTCCTACGTCCTGAGGTACCGGTCGAGTCAAAGCATATCAGGCTCTGCAAGAACTTTTAGGATATTTTGGTATTGGTGTCTCTGCTACTGAGAAATTGATTTATAGGCGAATGGAATGTCTAATCTGTAGCTAATGTTAGTTCCCCGACACTGGCGGGATTGAGCCGCTGGCCAAGAGATCCGGCAAGCAATTCGGCCTGAGGTTCCACATTACCAAAAGTCTTTTTGATCAGGAGTCAATCAAAGGTAAATCCCTGAATGGTTCGTGGTGATAAATGGTGCTGTCTACTTACGCCGTATTTAAATACTTGACACCCCAATAGCCTTAAAATACACTTATGATATTGTATAAATAAAGGGGCAAATATGATAAGACTAAAGGGCTCACAAGCAGGCTTTAGTACTATTTTCATTGTAGCAATTGCTGTTTTAGCAGTAGTTGCTGCCGGTACAGTTGGAGTGATGGTGTACCACAGCGACAAAACAGCTAATAAACCTATAAGTGCAACAACTACCAACCCTTCACAACCTGCTCCAAAGTCAACAACAAGCAGTACTAACCAGCCTGCTGCGACTGCAACGCAGTATTTGGATATAACTCAGTGGGGTGTTGAGCTCCCCCTATCTAGTTCTATTAGCGACGCATATTATGTTGTTCCTACCGGGATTAGCCCTAACCAAGATGGCAAGCCAAGCGGGGTTATTTTAGGACTTACATCGCTAAATAACAGCTGCGGCACAGTCACCGCAGATGCGAAGGGCTATAGTAACAATCTTGGCGAAATAGTACGTGCATTGCCAACTGATAAAGATCCAGTCAGCGGCGAGCTTTATACAACACTTGATCCAGATGGCACAACTATAGGCGGCTACTACTATGCCTATACTGGAGGGATAACCAGTAAAACATGCGCATCATCGTCTAGTCTTCAATCAGTCAGCTCAGCTTTTGCTACTGCCGTACAAAACGCTACTGTGATGCCTAGCTCATCTTCTACAAGTAACTAAGTTTTAGTACTAGTACATTAGTAAAATAATTAAGCCCGTCAAGAAAGGTCTGATAGTATGTTTAAGCAACTGCGGGGGGTATTCGAAAATATAACAGCCAAATTCAAAATTGCTGCCTTGGGTATAGCCGTAGTTAGCCTAGCTTTCGTTATGGTATTATCCATACCAGCAGGCGCTAGTGCTGATGTGAGTTGTAGTCCAGACTCACTTTGGCTAGCTGGTTCAAGTTGGTTGAGTGGTTCAGGTGTTAACGTGTGCAGTCCGGATGAAGGTAATACAAATGTCTGTGTACCTGTTACCGGTGCCCCGGCAGGAACGTGTTCAGCTGGTAGCGCGTTGTCTGGAACGGAATGGCAATGTGTTGAACTTGTGAACCGTCTATACTTAACCAATGGGTGGATAAGTAGTCATTGGTATGGAAACGGCGATACCCTTATCAACAATCTACCGAGCAATCTAACGGACCAGCTAAATGGAGCAATATCGTATATTAATCCTGGCGACGCAATAACGTTAACGTATGGTACTGGCCCAGGACACGCCGCTATTATCAATTCTGTTTCGGGAACCACATACGGAATTATCAACCAAAATGTACCTGGCGGTGTGAACAGTTCGGCGTATATTAAATCCGGCACATCATTATCCGCTGGTAACGCAACATTAGAAATGAATGCCTGGGATGGATATTCGGTTCAGGCCATCGTCCATGCACCTCTCAATGAATACGATATCGCTTTCCAAGGTAGCACTGGAGACCTCTACGATTACTACAGCTCTAGTGGCCAGACGGCAGACCCGCCGCTAGGGATGGCATCCGGCACGAGCCCAAGTATGGCAGCTCCAACAAGTAGTAATGACTTTATAGCATTCCAAGGTAGTTCTGGCGATCTGTATGTCTATGATGCAGCAAGTGGCCAGACGGCAGACCCGCCACTAGGCATGGCGTCTAACACCAGCCCAAGCAATACAATGCTATCCACCGGTGCCTATGAGGTGGCTTTCCAGGGCAGTAATGGTTACCTAAATGTATATAACAGTTCAAGCGCGCAAGATACTCAAATAAATCTGACAATGAAGTCGGGTACAAGTCCAACTATAATTCCACAGGCTAACGGCAATTACTATGTGGCCTTCCAGGGAAGTAGTGGATACCTTGACATTTATAACAGCAATGGCGGGGGAACAACTCAAGTGGGGCTGGGCATGATGGCTGGTACGAGTCCGAGCATTACAACGCTATCTTCTGGCTATCTTGAGGCTGTTATTCAAGCTAACAATGGGTATTTGTATGATTGGACTAACTATAATGGCGGTGAAGCAGCTGAAATTGGATTAGGTATGGCGTCAGGTACAAGCCCAGATATTACTACCATTACCAGTGGAGCGTTTGAAGTCGCAATTCAGGGAAGTGGTGGAGGATTATACATTTATGACAGCTCATCTCAACAAACAACACATCCACCCCTAGGATTGTTGGCAGACACTAGCCCAAGTATCTATCCTTTCTCAAGCGGAGGCTACGAGGTGGCTTTCCAGGGCAGTAATGATTACTTGAATGAGTACAATAGCACGACGACTAACGGTACTCAAATAAGCCTGACTTTGAAATCAAGTACTAGTCCGAGTATTGGCAATTAACTACTCTCAACTCACACTCGCTCACAACTTCAGCAATGCTTTCCGCACCCGTCCGAGTAGGTCTAGGTCGCCAAGTGACGCAACGCTTCGCGGACCATGTATGTGTGTCGCTACCAGACGCCGTTGCAGCGGGATGGAACTTCGTTCACCGGAGGGAATCACAAACTCAGCCCAGACCACCTTGCCGCCGTCTTGGGCATAGTAGTACCCCCACTGCGAGGACAGCGCTTCAATAATTGACAGACCGCGGCCGTCGAGGTCGTCTTCACTGGCCGTGTGCTGCATCGGCACTCCAGGACCGTTGTCCCAGGCCAGCAGCGTCAGGTGCCCTGTGTCTTCCATAACATAGAGGCCAACAGCACACTGTGAGGCTTATGCGAAAGTCTCCTTGAAGAAGTACAAGCCGATGGCAGCCCGGAATGAGGACAGGAATGTCTCAAGCGGTCTTCTGTAGTCGGTGAAGAGAATCCGCCAGGTTTTAAGGGTAGCCACGGCCCGCTCGACGGGTGCACGGAAAGAGCTGATCTGGTTATTGTAATCATGCTCGCGCATGTAGAGCTCGCGGCCTTCCGGCTTCCGGACAGGGGTGGTGATGTAATCAGTCCCGATGAATCCCTTGTCTCCGAAGACACCGCCGGCCGCTTTGAGGATGGTCTCGCATTCTGCTCCTTTCAGCTTGGCCATGTCGTGCCGGTTTCCCGTGACCGGCTCGGACACGAAGGTGATCCGGCCAGCCAGGTTCGTGATGATCAGCGATCCATGACCCGTCGTCTTGTATTTTCCCGACCACAGCTCGCGCTTGGCCGCCCAGGACCAGCATGGCCACAAGGTGCCGTCTACCAGGGTGATTGCTCCCCGGGTAGCCTCAGCCGCCGCTTCGGCAGATGGCCGGAATCCCGCGGTCGCCTGATCGATCAGCGGCGTCAGGAAAGTGATGCATCGCGAGATCGTGGACTGGCCGACATCGAAGATCTCTGCCCAGATTTCCTCTGTGATGTTATTGCGGGCGTATCCGCAAGCCACGATCAGCGCCTCGCGGAAGGTGAGTTCCCGCGGGCGGCCTTTTCCCTTGTCCCATGGTTTTTCGAGCAGTTCGTCTACGCATTCCTCTAGCTCGTCAAGTTGCTCGGCATTCAATCCTGACATACGATCGAACCGCAACGGCTTCTCCGTCGTGAAGGTTTGGTGTGGTAACCTCCCTTCTATCGGCTGGAGAAGCCGTTGCCTATTACCCACTGCGGCATGTCGTCGGCTTTCTGAACATCCCAGGTAATGATACGCAAACTAGTTATTACGGGGGTTTTGCATAAGCCTCTGTGCCTCGCTTGCCTTGGTGGCAGTAATGGCGTTCGTCACCAGCTCCGACACCACCAACGCCGCTTCATCATGTATGCCGTCAAGCTGCCACTCACTGACCAGCTGCCGCACAAAGGAGCGGGCCCGAGCAACTGACGCGGACTCAGGGTCAATCGTCAGGTAGCTCATATGGGTGAGCATCTGCCCGTCAGGAGCTCTTAGCGGGGAGACAGCCCCGGCACCGGGCACCGGAGCACGTTCGACGCTACCGGGGCTGTCGATCAATTGGCCGTGTCCAGGATCGCTCTCGCTCATCACGCAGACACGTCCCCTCCCGTCGCTGGTTCGGAGTAACCTACTCCTGGAATCGTCACATACGATGATCTCATCTGCAAGTTACACTTGGAACTTACCGGAGCAACCTCATGCCTACTCGCAGTAGTCCCACGGTCAAGCGCCGCCGTCTGGCGGCGGAACTACGCGACCGCCGCGAGCGAGCCGGACTGACAATCGATGACGTGGCGGAACGCCTTGAGTGGTCGACCGCCAAGATCAGCCGGATCGAAAACGCCCGCGTGAGTGTCTTGCCGCGTGACGTCAAGTTCCTGCTCGGCGTCTACGGGATGATCGAGACCGATGCGGCGTGGGAGGTGCTGCTGATCCTCGCCCGTGAGTCGCGGCAAAAGGGCTGGTGGCAGCAGTACGGCGAGGCCGTACCAGACTGGTTCGAGGTCTACGTCGGCCTGGAAGCCGAAGCGGCCACCATCTGGGGCTATGACGCTGAGTTCGTACCGGGCATCCTCCAAACCGAGGACTATGCCCGCGCGGTCCACCGGGCCCAGCTCATCAACGCCAGCGAAGCAGAGATAGACCGGCTGGTGCGGGTCCGCATGGCACGGCAAGAGCTCCTGACGACTGATGATGCTCCCCAGCTCTGGCTCATCCTGAACGAAGCGGTAATCCGGCGCAGAGTCGGCAGCCGCCTGGTCATGGAGAACCAGCTCAAGCGGCTGCTCGAAGCTGCTGATCTGCCGAACGTCACGCTCCAGGTCGTCCCGTTCAGCGCCGGAGCTCACCCGGCGATGGACGGCTCGTTTAACCTGCTCAGCTTCCCCGAACCGACTGACCCGCAGATCGTCTACATCGAGTACCACACCGGCGCCCTGTATTTGGAGAAGGCTGCCGAGGTGCAGCGCTATAGACTGCTGTTTGACCACCTACGCGCGAGCGCAGAGTCAGTGGACGCCTCACGCGCCCTCATGGCTCGTGTCGCGGAAGAGCTAGCATGATGTAGGAGTACGAAGGAGGGATGGGCGTGAACCAAGCACCCGACCTGTCCCGTGCCGATTGGTTCAAGAGCAGCTTTAGCAACGGGCAGGGGGGCAACTGTGTCGAGACCTGCCTACTGCCGGATGGCGGCCGGGCGGTCCGGCACTCCAAGCAGCCTGACGGCCCGGCCCTGGTGTTCACCAGCGCCGAGTGGCAAGCCTTCATTGCTGGTGTCAAGGCAAGCGAGTTCGACTGAAGGCGCTACCTACCTGACCGTAGGCTTCAAGGGATTTCCGCCCCAGTTGAGTGCGTAGTGTTACGCAGAGTACTCAATGAGTGATCGTCTGCCCTGAGAAGCTATGACGCGGGCCCACTACTCTGACCCTGAGTTGTAGTAACCATGTGTCCTACTCACTCGACTCGCCGACGTATGGCTCACCCTGTTGATCATGATCGGAAGGTAACCTGTCTGATGCGAGACCTCGGACGAACCTCTGGGAACGGGCGCATGAGAACGTCTCGTCTGTAGTTCATTTCATTGTTCGGGGATCGTAACGTGAGTAAGATTTGACGTTGGAGCGATGGAAGCAAAGCTGAAACACCTAGAATTCATTCAGGCTGCTATTGCGCGAATGGCCACTAATTCCTTTCTTTTCAAAGGTTGGGCTATCACTATAGCCGCAGGGCTAGCCGCCTTTGCGGCAGTCAACACGCAAGCAGCGTTGCTTGCTATTGCATTGGTAGTAACAGTAATGTTTTGGGGCTTGGATGGATACTATCTATGGCTTGAGCGTGGTTTCGTAGCGCTGCATATCAAAGTCGCAGCCAAGGAAGAAGCAGACATCGATTTCTCCATGAGAATCGACAAGACAGACGCCTTTCATAGCTGGCTGAAGACCTGCCTTCGCTACCATCTGCTAGCCTTTTACGGTAGTGTCATTATAGCCGAGATAATTGGTATCTTCGTAGTAAAGGAGAACAAATAATGGCACGCCGCGTATTCTTCAGCTTCAAGTACAAGCCTGATGTCTCACGGGCTATGGTCGTCAGAAACTGCTGGGTGACTCAAGGCAGGGAGGCTGCGGGATTTATCGACGCGGCGGACTTCGAAGCGGTAAAGCGCAAGGGTGACGCGGCCATCAAGGCATGGATAGACGGTCAGCTTAAGAACACGTCCGTGACGGCTGTGCTGGTCGGTACGAAAACCTGCTCCAGCAGGTGGGTTAAATACGAAATCGAACAGAGTATAGCGCGGGGGAACGGCCTGCTCGGCATCGATATTAGTAAGATAGAGGACTTCCAAGGTAACACATCAGAACGATGTGGAAAGATTCCTGCTGGATACGACTTTTACCTCTGGAACAATGACAAAGGCTACAAGAACATAGGTGCTTGGATCGAACAGGCTGCGAAAGATGCTGGTCGATGATGTCTACTGTTTGTGACGAGTCGCGGGACTGTGTATTCTGCAAGATCGCTCGCGGCGAAGAGCTGACGACCGAAATTGTATGCGAAGGGGAAAATTGGATAGCGTTCTTTCCGCTGCACCCCGCAACTCCAGGGCACACGCTCGTTATCCCACGGAAGCATGTCAGGGATCTCTGGGAAGCTGACCCATCGCTTGGATGCGAACTTATGGCCGCCACTATTCGTGTGGGCCGTATTATTGACCAGGTACTACAGCCCGAAGGCATGAATCTGATCACGTCGGCTGGCGCTACGGCCGAGCAAACGGTATTCCATCTGCATCTGCATATCGTACCGCGATGGCACCGAGATGGTTTCGGGCAGATTTGGCCGATGGAAAGCAGGTTCGATGACGCCAACCTCGCGGGTATTGCCCGTGGCATCCGTGACGCCTGCACTACCCCTTGAACCCGTGGAAACTCGGCATGGAGCCATCTAGCACGGTAGGAAGCCGTCGAAACCTGTCCCGGCGTGAAGAACGTCGAGCCGTCAACGCCTCACAGGCTTTCTTCGAAGACCATGATCTCATCTTCCAGGAGATTGATCTCAGGAATGATATCGGTAAGGACGCGATCCTTGATCTTGCACGCTCTGGGACTGATGCTGGCCTCAGCGTCGCATTGCAAATTAAAGGTGGTAAGAAGTATAAGCGGAAAGCTGGTCATTCGATACCAATAGATACCCGGTTGCGGAACATATGGCAGAACAGTAGTCTGCCAATCTTTGTGATAGTCCGCGATGTGGATGACGGACACCTTTATTGGGGCAGTATAACTTGTATGCTTGAGTCAGCCTCAACAGGTGCTGGAACGATAGCCGTGTTGCCGGACTTGCGTCTAACTCCTGATGGGTTGCCGAAATTCTTGGAAGCGGCACGGCTTGAGTGCGCATCGAGGCGAAGTGATCCCCTCCTCAACCTGACGAGCGCTAACTCGGGCCTTGTACAGTCGGCACTGTTTGACTGTCTAGCGGTAGGACGCCACGATCCGAGATATCTTAAACTGGTGCGGCATACAATTTCCACGATGAGTGATCAACCGACTGTCTGGACTGCGATACACTTGCTGGCCCACGCTACGTCGCATCCTGATATCCTTTGGCATAAATCCAACACTATCCCAGAAGATGTTGCGGCAGAGATTCGTGAATCATACAGATGGTCGCCAAATGAAATAGCGATGCTGCTTGCGAGGATGCCCGAAGAAGGGCTATGGAGCAGAGGAACGATTGGGCAAAGTCTGTATATGATCCTCGTAGCCGACCCATCACTAGAATGGTCACTGGAACGAGTGATGCTCGAGGCATTCCGTTCAGACGAGATGACGTGGCGCAGCGGTTGGGTCAAAGGCGAACCGTTCGGTCCGAAGTGGGTACTTACTGATCGGCGTATGATAATTCTGCCCAGCCTGCTGTTGAGTTTGTACCTGGCGTCTGAACCAGAGACCCGTCTTCACGAGCTTACTGAGCGAATGCCGCCTCTGAGAAACCTCGAAATGTTCTCTGCGATCGCAGAGATTGTCACAGAATTCGGCCAGGTCGACATCTTTTAGATATCAAGTGAACAGCTAGTCAGCCTTGCTCGGAATGACGTTCAGTTGCAGTATCAGTCTCCACCTAGCCCACAAAACAAGACGTCTTCACGAGCCCTTTTAGCGTTCCCTCCCGTGTGGGTCTCGCCTCGCGACCCCAGCCCGCTTGAGCGTACGCAGGATCAGGCTGCCATCTCGTCCCAGGTGTTTACCTACCAGGGCCAATGACCAACCTTGCCGGTACAGCTCGATGGCTTGCTGTACTTGCTCATCACTGAGCGGCTGGCAGCGACGAGTGACACCATGATCATCAAGGATGCGCAGAACTGTTCCCTTGCCGAGACCATACTTCGTCATGAGTGCTGTCGTTGGAGCTCCACTCTGATACTCAGCCACCAGGTGGGTGATCATCTCTGGCCCGAGCCGCTTGCTGACGCTATGGATGCGTAGATGTGTGACCGGTACAGCGCGACCAGTAGTTATATAGTCTATTTTGGGTAGTTTTGGGAGTTTCGAGTACCGCTGCATTAGCTCCACCATAAGCGCTATCACTACTGTTATATAAACTTCAGATTTAACGAATTGTAGAAATTAGTTTAGATCGAAGTAAAAATAATCTGTTGTATGAAAGATCAATGCAACTTTTTTTGACAGCGAATAGTACATTCCAGCTAGCCTTATTTTAAAAGTCAAGATTCTTTGCTTTTATCGAAAACTAGGTATGTAGTAAACTATTTGTACCTTAAATGGCCGGAGATTAATAGATGCCACGAGCGAACGGTGCGCCAAACGTCGAATCAGTTCTGTTGGAATATAGTCAAGTTGCACCCGACAATTTCATTGGCGAACTTCCTGAGGAGTCAAGTCGCTGGCTTGAGGTATGTGAAGGTCAAGAGGTAACACCTGAGCAACAATTTTCAGTAGCATGGCTAAACCTCGAAGTGGGCTTTGGTGAATTGCATGCTTTTGATCGCATTCGGGGAATAAGAGGCAGTGTCACAAGGGGGAAAACATCGCAGGTTGCTGTAGGCGGTAAACGCCAAACGAAAGCCCGACATTTTATGCAGCGGGCCGAAAGCCAATTAGCGGAATTAGAGACAGGCGAGGGAGTACCCGAATATATCATAGCCCAAGCGGCACTCACACGAGGTGCGCTACCGCTAATTGAGGCGGCAAGAGCATCGAATGTATTACCTTGGAAATTACAGCAGCAGCAAGAAGACTACCGTTTGGCACAGGCGAGATCTATCGAAGTGATGGATAGTGCAATTCAGACAGGCGAACTTTCCCAAAATGAACTCGCCTTCGTGAGGATGCTGGCTTCAATTGCTATCGGCAATAATTTAGTCGGTAGCACCACTCTTATCTTACCCGCACCGCCAAGGTGCTATGAAGGACGACCTTTTAATGAATCATGGCATTGCCTTTTGTACGATCCTAAGCGGAATCGTGAAAAACAGGTTGCGATAAGTAAGGAAACCACATTACCAGAGGCATATCCGATGCTGCAAAATGATATGACTGACGACGAAATTAACGCGGAAGCAGTTCAATTAGTCAGTGAGCTACGCACTGCAATACATGATGAAGATCATGCAATACCCCCTGAATCATTACTAGGTGTGACAGTGGAAGGGTGGGCTAGCATGCTGAGCGAGTTAACGCAAAGAAAGCTGAAATCATTACTTATTTTACCCGACTACACGGCGGTTAGCGCTCATCAAAACGTACAACCAGAAGAGACAGCGGAAGCATTGGACCTGGAGCCTATTCATTATCCGAGTATCAACTTTGACTTGTTGAGCTCAACAAATTTACTAACTTGGTATAGCGGGCAAAATAACGGCAGAGCCTTGTCCGAACAAGAAGGATTGCAACTCAACCGAGCAATTGAAGCTTTCTGTAGAGCAAATCAAGGCCAACCTACTATGACTGATGAGTTAGCTTTGGATAGATTACGACTGGAATGCGCTCAAGCTCTTCCCGATCGGGCATCTACGATTGCAGAAGAACATTTAGATCTGGCAGATCAATCGCTAAGGCGGACTACAGCTTGAAGCCCAAGAAATACGAGATTTTGCTACCTTGTACGAGGCTGCTGTCGATTTATTGCGGCTTCAGGTGGAGGGAAGTGCCATTCGCGGCGATCCATTACGCCTACCAGTAGATAAACTCATTATTCAATTATCTGAAATTATCGATGAAATTAGTTTTGAAAAGAGTAAGGTTAAAGATACTGAACAATTGAAAAGATTGGAAATACTTTCCTCAGGAGTTTTATATGCCGCTTTGGCGATGCGATTTACCACTGAGGTTGGGTTAATCGCCTTACCTGCAATCGATCGTGAAAAAGGTAATGATCATATCCCTGGCTGGGATGTGAATGTTTGGGGTAAGAATGAAGACGGAATAGTAGATTTGAGCACTAGAAGAAAATTGCGAATATCTCGAAATGTTGACGTTCCAATGCGCCAGGGAGACATCGGCATAATACCATTCGATGTAATAAAGAAGACTTCACCAGTTTCAGTTATTGCCAAAAACTTTATTAGTTCGGCAAGAGAAGATGAGCGAAGTAGGCGCGCTGCTAAACTTATTGCACGTTGGAGCACGAATCTCCAGCCCGTATTCGATGGGGCTCTGCAGCTTATTGTGTAATTATTATATGACTCACCTTACGCATCACTCCCACTTTCTTGAGTCCTGGGGCATACTAAAAGCAGTCAACCTTTCATCAAGGATGTTGCTATGCCAAAACAAAAACAATCCAAGCCCGTCAACGTACCAATGCTTGACCTGTATTCTGACTATCTCATCAGCTCATTCGGATTGACCACGGCAACTGGTATGTCGGCCGCCCTGGACGGGTCAGTCGGCCATGACGACGTCACCCGTTTCCTGTCTGCCCGGGAATATACCAACAAAGACCTCTGGAAACTGGTTAAGCCAACGATCCGGCAGATTGAAACTGACGACGGCATACTGGCTTTGGATGACACCATTGAAGAGAAGGCCTACACCGACGAAAACGACATCATTGCCTGGCACTATGACCACGTCTTCAACCGGAATGTGAAGGGCGTCAATATTCTCAATATGCTCTACCATAACGACCAGGCAACGGTACCCTTGGGGTTTTGCCTGGTCAAGAAAGACGTACCTTTCACTGACCCGAAGACCGGCAAACAAAAACGCAAGTCCTCGGCCACCAAGAACGAACAGGCCCGTGAGCTCATCGGGGCAGCCATCCAAAACCAGGTGAAGTTTCGCTACTGCCTTGCTGACAGTTGGTTTTCCTCACAGGAAAACATGGAGTTCATCGTTGGCAAGGGCAAACACTTCATCTTTGCCCTCAAGAGTAATCGTACGTTTGCAAAAAGTAAGGAGGATAAACTACGAGGAGTATTCCACGCAGTCGAATCGCTGGCCTGGGAAGAAAACACTACCAAGACAGGGTACCTCAAAGGCATGAATATGACGGTGCGTATCACCCGTCAAATCTTCACAAACGGAGATGACAGTCAGGGTGTTTTGTATCTCGCTACCAGTGATCTGACGCTAGGACATACCGACATAACCACGATCTACCAAAAACGGTGGAAAGTGGAAGAGTACCACAAGTCCGTAAAGTCCAACCTCGGGCTGGCCAAGTCACCGACCAAACGAGTGAAGACACAAAGTAACCACTTCTTTGCGGCAACCCATGCCTACCATAAGCTGGAACGACTGGCGAAAGCGAGCAATCTGAACCACTTTGCCTTAAAGGCAAAGCTATACCTCAAAGCTCAGCAAGCCAGTTTGGCTGAACTTCAGGTACTCAAAGAAGCTGGAGGTTTTGCGTAAGGTGAGTTATATGAGATAATCCTTGATGCCAGTAGTTGCCAATCGCGTACTGCTTTCGGCTTTTTGATTATTAGAGTTTTGAAGTGTGCGATTCCACTCCGCAATTTCTAACCATAACAGGTTCGCATTCGACCACCGCTGGTCCACCATTCCGCTTACGCTTTTTGCTATACTTAGAGCGTATGTGTGTTAAACAGAAAAAGTAAAATATTATGAAAAAGGGTCAAAGTAAAGTCGAAGAACCATCGCCCATAAAACAGACCGCCGATGAATCTTTATCTACTGAGCCGCCGATCAATCATCATACCAATAAAAAACATGCCCATCTGTTTATCCTCGGCTATCTTACTCTAGTTTTATTTGCCGCCATTGCCGGCACCATTGGTTACAACCATTATCAACACCAAAGTCATAAAAAGACAGTCGTAAAATCGTATACTGTCATTCAAAAATCTATTCCCACTACTCCTAAGCCGGTTACCGGCGTCATCCCGAGCTATCAAATATTTAATAACCCTAAAACGTTAGGCAGCCTTAATTTTTTCAGTAATACTGACTTTCTGCTAGGCACGAATTGTGCTGGCACATTGATGGCTGGTTGCCCATCGTCGGATCAGATTTTATATACTCAAATTGGCATCACTCCATCAAAGCAGCCCATAGTGGCAGTCTACGACTATACTGCCGAACAAGATTCATTTTTCTTTGTTGCTATCGAAACTAGCACCAACCAGTATGAGTTATTAAGTAAATTAAACGATGACGCGAATCTTAATCCATTTCTTCCTGCCGATAAACAGGCCGTAGCATCACTGGAACAGAATTTGAATGCAAATGTAACACTCGATACTACTGATACGATTTCCGCATTAGCGTTTCCCCAAACGATCGTCGTTAATGGCGAAGGCTTAAGTTTGCCCAATAGCTCTTGGGGCCAGAACGGATATTATATTTCAAGTCTTTCTGGTATTCGTGGGGTAGAAAGTGGAGCCGTACCAACGTCGGCAATTACTAAACTCAATAGTAGCGGGGATATAACCTATTATGAAGTTACTACCGCGAGCCAAGCGTCGTATAGTGTCAAGGAAATATACGGAGTCATTGGTGGTGTGTATGCAGCGTTTTATCAACAGCTTGATCCATTGATCGTCGGTGCGTCGGTAGGAGGTCTTCCCGGCGTACAATTTACTGACGGCACACTCAATAATAACGCGTATACGAGCTCGGCATTCGGTTGTGGTACGTTGGGTGGATATGTCGTTGAAGCCGGTATTGATCCGGGCCAACTTACCTACGTCGGTAGTGGCCCAAATGGTGAGAACATATATGAGTTGCCGGATTCAAGCGCGCTGCTTGCATATTACTTTAATGGGAGCGACAGCAATGTTAGTTCGATAGCGCAACTACAAGCCGAGCACGGTGTGATAGTTGCCCAAAATGGACTTGGTGAATATGAAGTTTTTGAAAGAACGGATATGTTCGAATTTGGCGGATGCGGTAAACCAGTTATATATTTATACCCTCAAAAAACAACTGATGTCGGCATCAGGATTGGAGCGCATATTACCGTATCCGACCCAACGTATACCAATAATGGCTGGCAAAATATTCTAGCTAAACCAAATGGTGACTTGATCTATGATGGCAGTTCGTTTAAATCACTTTACTGGGAAGGTACCGGTGACGGTACATACCCGCTTATAACGAGCGGTACAGTCGTACCGAGATCTCAGGCTATCTCAACAATTTTGCAGCAGCTCGCTGAGCAGGGTATAGACAAGGAAGAATCCAGTGCTTTTATAAGTTATTGGGCTCCAAAGCTACCCAACACACCATATATACGTTTATCGTGGTTGAATACAAGCCAAATGGATGAACTCGCACCCTTAGACATATCACCTAAACCGCAAACGGTCATACGAGTATTTCTGGATTTTCGAGGACTGGATCAGCCTCTAAAAATAACTCCTCAAAAATTTGTTGCACCACAGAGAAAAGGATTCACCGTTGTTGAGTGGGGAGGATTACTTAAATAATCAATTGAGGTGTACATCCAAGTTTTTCATACCAGTCATTGATTTCAGTAAAAATCTGGTTCCAACCAGGCGACAGGTGGTCCACCATAATAGCTTAATTTTACCAATGGTAAATCATGTTCCATGGCTGCTTTAAAATTGAATCTATTCTGATAGCCCGTCTAATTTTAATCTTGAGTTTATGAGATGATATAGTATCAGCATCATGAGGAGTCTAGGATGAGCGGAGAAGTTGATCAGTTTTCACACCCTGCAATAGGTGTGGAAATAGTAAGACGTCAACTTGCGGGGTATTCTAATTATGAAGTAGCTGAAATGACATTTAGGGCTAATACTCCAGATAACGCATTACAACTGCCATCAATCATTTTGCCCGGTGGCATCGCTCATCCACTTAATAGCCGGGTTTCAGTTCTGCCGCAGTCATCGCCGTACCAAAGAACCGGAGACTCATTTGTTGTGCAGCCGGCGTTTACGGAATTGCCAGTAGTAACTGCTACTTTTGTTGCGTTCTGGGACAAAGCCGAAGAAGCAGCCGTTTACCAGATAGAACGAGACTTGGGTGCAGCAGCGACTGAAACATTTGAGATGCCAGTTGGTGAGGTTGCCTTAGTGATCCTTGGTGCTGGTAGAAATTCAAGACTGCCAGACACCGAAGCGCAGATTTTTAGTGGCTATCCTGTCTTTGACCGGATAGATTATATATCAACTGAAGATACAACCATCGAAGTTACTATTGAAGACGCTGGGAGTGATAGTCCAACTGCAAACTTTAGCGTAAGCGGTCGCATTGGTGTGCTTCATAAAAGCGATGAGTACTACTTTAAAGTAGAGGGCAACGAGGTGTTAATAGCGTCGTCGCCTGAAACAGGTACTACTGAAATAGAGCTTCCAGCAGGATTAGTTAATCCCAAAGTGCGCCTGCCGGCCGGCAGCACAGAAATACACCGATTAGGTAACGCATTCGTTGCTGTGCAGGAAGGAAGCGTTGCTCATTTAGAAGCGGTAGATTCGTTTGAAACTCTATACCAGAAAGCATTACGTATTCGTCAAGACCATGACGCTGATCCAGCTAAACTCGTAGAAGATGTGCTTGGTATCAGCTTTCTTGGTCTGCCAGACATTGGGACAGAAGGGCACGCAGTAATTGCGAAGAACCTCGATTGGGTTGATCATACGGTGCAGTTCCTTCTTACTCGTCGCACGGAAGTTCACAAACTAGTTGCCGTTGCAGGTGAACACGTAACTATCCAGCGAGCACAAGCAGCAATAAAAGAAGCACTAGAAGACACTCAGAATCCAATTTCGGCATCAGTAGTTGGTCCGCTAGCTGTTGCTGCTCATTTACTTGATCGATCATCGTGACATGGGACACCGACTGAAGGCCAATAGAACTCCAGTTCAGTTATTAAGCCGCTTTGGATTGATACCAAACACAAGAATAGTGAAACTGAGGAAACACTAACATGACATTCAAGCCTCCTGTTTGTTGTGTGCATAGAATGTAATTGACTAATATGAGTAGTAGTCCTCAATCCAAACCTAGGCTCTACTCATGGCTGGAGTCCCCTTTACCGAATATATGCCACCAGTACCTCATACCAAGTATTAATTTCAGGCAAGATACGGTTCCAATTCGACAACAGGTGGTCCACCATTTCGCTAAAGTTTATAATATTTTGAGACCCATCAGATAATTTTTAATAACCTTCAAATATCCAAACTTTACTTTTTCTATATTTGGATAATGTTCGAAAGCGATGAAGCTGTGGTCTTGCTCCAGGGTAGGTATAAGTAAATGCAACTATCCCTCCGCTAGAAAATGATGTCTTTCGAAAGCTTTTCGGTTTAACTAGTGATGAATCAGTTTTTCTAGAATCCAGTAGTTTAGTTAAGCGTGGTTCATCTTTGCTTTTAACGAAACGTGAAGTAGGTGAAGCAAAAACACTTTCTACTGCATTGTTGTGGTCCGTCACATGGCAACCAATTGAAACAATACCAGGTATCATCTCGTCTACATGCAATCCATCATCATCTTCATGAGAACCTTCTAAGGGTATGGGATCATCAAGGTGCCAGCTTTTTGCTGGGAATTGGTATGCAAGTGCCCAGTGTAGTGCTTGGATAGTCATACCAGGTTCATCAACTCGATCCCCATGCATACTTAAGCATTCTTCGTTGAGCCGAAGCTCGCATGCATAGTGGGACAAGACTAACATTCCTGCGGCTGATATTAGATTATCGACAGTTTGAATGACAGGTACTTCGCCAAATTGAACGTCTACTTCACGAGATGACATAAGTTGAAAATATATTGCACCACAACAGCAGTGTAGTCAAATATGTTCTCCTATTATGTAAAATTCTTAAACTAAAATTATATTCCAATCTAGAATTTCTAACCATAACAGGTTCCAATTCGACAACCTATGGTCCACCATAAGTATTTTCATCCTCATAAAGTTAAATTAATATTGAATTTTTGACCTGAATCACGAAACTACCACCCCAATAGCAATAACTGGTATCCAAGTAGTATGCGCAAGTAGTGCAGGGCGTAGCCCTGCATGCTCCTAGGGAAACTACTTTGCAGATGGAGGTGTTCTTTCAGATAGTCGAAGACTGTTTCAATTTTTGGTCTTCGTTTCAGTAACTTCCACTGACTTCTTGTGAGCAACTGTTTCTTCTGTTTGTAATGCGGCGGTACGATGAAGATCGTACCGTACATGTCGTGAAGTTTCTTGTGCAGAGCACTGCGGTAGCCACTGTCGCCAACAGCTACCTTGGTATGTCCATTCACCAAGTACGGTATGGCTCTACTGTCATGAGCAACTGCACTGCTGAAAACATAGGCGCAGAATCTGCCTTTGTTGTCTACGCTGGCATGGAGCTTAAAGCCATAGTGCTCACCCTGCCAGTTGTGCCCGGTGTGAGCGTAGCCTCGAGCAGTTCGGTGAAACTTCCGACGCACGAGTCTACAGACCTCAAGCATAGTACTGTCCATAAAACGGAGTTCCGCATCGGTGACCAGAAGACTACTGAGCAATTGGTTCAGAAGAGGCACTAAACGATGACAGTGCCGTACGAAGTTTTGGTATGCGGGGAGCTTCGGGAAGTCACCAAGGTGGTATTGATACACCCAGTCATATACCTGGCGTAAGGTCTGTTGCTGGCTTGTGAACAGATTGAAGACGAGGATGGTAACCACCTCGCTGTCGCGAAGGGTTGATGGGCGCCCGATTTTCTTCTCGGTTTGGATTAGTGACGCTACCGCGTCATCTACCCAAACATACAAGGGCACTATATGATGTTGATGCAGCACTGACATATTTGTTTTCTCCTTTTTGTTTGCACTAAAAGAGTAACAAATGTAAGTGCTGCTATTTAGTTTCGTTATTCAGGTTGAATTTTTGTTATTGACTTTACGAATAAATGGCGCCATTCGCTGAAGCCCTATTACTGCACCTCATCTTCGCTTTGGTAAACTGGGTTTCGAGCCTAAAGTACATAGGAGTTCAAATATATTTGTATTATCAAGCCCATTATGTTAAAATATATATCATGTCAATTGTTGCGGCGGAACGTGTAGATCCTAATCCTAGCGGAAATGGCGATGATAGAGAGCTCTCTCCCCAAAATCGTACCATTCCAGTTAGTGATGCTTTGCGTGCACTTTATAATACACAAACTTTTATAGTAAGCTATTTAGGAGAAGCGGCAACAAGCTCTAATTATGCTTCTGGCAGGGGTAGTATAATATCGTTTTCGAAGTCAATCCCTAGACGCCCAGATAGATCAGCGGGCAAGGGTTTTGATGGTGACTACATTGAACTTGCGCATCAGACTTTGGTTGCGGCACAAACAGCCGAAGCCTTTGCAGACCAAAGTGGTGTTATCCACTTATTGGGCAGTGGTATTGAAAGCCGGTACCTTAGTCCTCGGTACGATGAGGCAACGATGGTTACAGAAGATTCGCTTGACGCAGCGACAGACTACCAAGATGGAGTTGCTACGCTCATTTGGAAAGCCGGATTTGTTCGATACCCGAGAGGTGAAGACACTGTGCCTTATGGGGGAGGAGAAATCAATCCTCAAGCTGAGGTAGAAAGTGTACCAGTAGATTATGGGCAGTATACCATGCTTGTGAGAGTTCCTTTTGAGCCAGCCAATCCATTGCATCGGTTACTAGTGCTCGCTACGGCTAACGAAAATAATCGTTGGCAAATAGAACTCTCGATGCCGACTCCCATAACCTATGGTGGCCCCAATCACGTCAGTCCATATTTGAATATTCAATTTGTCGAATCGCCATACCCGCAACAATTGACTACGTAACAGAGTAGTCAAAAAAACTCGGCGTAATATTTCAATGCTGAACAGATTCTGTCATCCTCCCAGTCGTCTTGCCAATAATTTCATTTCTTGAATTTCTAACCATAGCAGGCCCCAACTCGACAATTACCAATCAGCTGTTAATTGGCGTTTGCTATATCGTAGTACGCGATGCCTTCGTATCTGTAAGTAGTATATTCTGTATTATTTACTTGAGTGGCTTCAGTCTGGTTGGAAGTATAGAAGTGAGTGCCGTTTTGGAAATCGTAGAACCTATAAACCGGCACTGAGTCTGCGACCGGATTTGAATACGCGTAGAAGGCAATACCCTCATAATGGTAGGTAGTGAATTCGGTATCATTAATGAGTGTGGCTTCAGTCTGGTCCGTTGTATAGAAGTGCGATCCATTTTGTAAGTCATAGAAGCGATAAACAGGTAATGTGCCGGCGACTTGCTGACCTTCAACAAAACTATCGATTCCTTCGTATGTGTAGGTAGTGTTGGCCTGGTTTACCTGAGATGCTTCAGGATCAGAATCGGTATAAAAATGTGAACCATTTTGAAAATCGTAAAATCTATGGAGCGGCAAACAAGTATTATCACAACCCACTGGTTCAATGTTTATGGCATCCGGAAAGAGGTCTTCGTATAGTGGGCTAAGATATGATCCTGAACCGCACATCGAAGATAGATATACGTCGTAGTTGCCGTTAACGAGCGAAACGTTATTAGATCCCAAGTTAAGTGACCACGTTCCATTGCTTATGCTAAATCCCGGATCCAAGCCACTAATAAATGAGAGGTCAATTGAGCTAGTGACCGGATTGGAAAACACCACTCCAATATCGGTGCAGTAGGATGGCAGCGTACCGTTGAGTATTAAATCGGTATGGTTATTTGTCCAACCACCATCTAACGTTAAGTAGCCGTTTAAACCAGGTGAGGCAAAGGCATTCCCTGGAAGTAGTAACAGTAAGGGCAACACAGACAAGGTGCACAAATTACGTAATATACGAAGAAGTTTCATAGGGAGTCTCATTACAATTACTATTTATATATCACCTAGTAGTAATAATAGCAATAGTATTGTTAAAAGTATTTACAATTTAAACTACGCATATTAAAGCTAGTAAATATAAAAATATAGTAAATTATTTTTAGATTCACCTTGATAAAATGAACAAATGCAGAAGCATATAGTGGTCGTAGGAGGGGGTGTAGCGGGGACGGCAGCCGCAAACAGTCTTCTGCAACTTGGTTACCATGTGACTATCATCGAAAAAGAAAGCAGACTTGGTGGCCGAATTTATAGCGATATAGTGAAGGGCTCATGTATTGAACTGGGTGCTGGCTTTCTTGCCGAAGCATATACGAATACTTTCGCTTTCTTAAAGAAAGAAGGTTTGATCGATAACTTGCATAGACGTAAGAGTTCTATTCAAGTTGCCAGGAATGGGAAAAATATCAGCATCACGGCACCTTCAATCATTTTTGGAAATTCGTGGCTGTCCTTTGGGGCAAAATTAAAACTGATAACGGAACTAATAGGTGTGGTACCAAACGCACGTAAATTGGACTTGCATAGCATATGGAAAGCCAGTCAGTTCGACAAACAAACGATAACCCAACATTTTCACGATCAGTATGGCAAAGAATTAGTGGACTTTGTACTAGACCCGATCCTCAACAGTTATTTCTATTGGGATCCAAATACTACCTCGTATGCTTGGGCTAAGCTTTTGCTTGCACGTGGACTACATAAGACCTATATCCTTGAAGGTGGTCTGAGTCAGATTCCTATTGCTGCGGCCAAAGGGTGTACGGTCTTGTTGTCACATGAAGTACTTGAAATACGGCGATCAGTAAGCTCATTTTCCATCAAGGTGAGTGGCCCGATGGGTACACAAATAGTCAAGGCGGATGGTGTCGTCATTGCGACGACAGCAGATGTGGCTGCCGCAATAACGAGTCAACTGAACCACGTACAAAAGGATTTCTTTTCTTCAGTGGGTTATTCTTCAACAGTCGTCGCGGCCTATTGTCTCAACCGTTCAGTATCATCGAATTCCTATGCGGTTGCATTCCCACCAACAGATAAATCACCAGTTGGAGTAATGACTGTCGCAGCGGACAGTACTACAAAAGTAGATGTAGCAAAGTTGTATGCATCCAGATTAGTTGGTAGAGAATTATGCGCCGCAGATGATAAGACCATTCATGAAACCTTTTCAAATGCAGTACAGCTAAATCTTACAAAACCTTTTAAGACAAGAAGCTACAGGATACATGCTTGGGATAAGGCGTTGCCCGTTTTCGATGTTGGTTCACTGAACCGCCTGGATGTATTTACCCAAGGCTGTATTGAGAATAAGCAAGGGAGACTTGTGTTTGCCGGCGACTATATCGGTGGACCATTTATTGAAGGCGCATTTACTAGTGGGCTCGAAGCCGCGGAAAGACTTAATCGACAATTTTAATGTAACAGTAGCCTGTAGTATTCAATCGCCCAGCCAATTTGTTTCGTCACCGTATTATTGCGCAAAGCGATTACTACGGTTATGCTTAATCTAGCAAAATGATATGCATCGACTATGTTAGGACGTCAAAAAGTTAAGCAACCTGTGTCAAAAGGCGCGCCAGCCGAAATCAAACCGACTGACGAAAGTAAAAAAGGCGTGTTGCCACAACCGGCAAGCACGCCTTTCAAACCCGTAATTTCCGAAAAGTCATCCTTAGCACATGGTTTTAAAAAAGTGGTACTCGGTTATTGGCATCATAAAATATGGACCCTACCACTCACGTTGTTGCTTATTGTGGTCGTACTTTACCTTATCCCTACAACAAGGTATTCCATCCTTGGTCTGTTTCTTAAAGAAGACGCAGTAGTAACGGTATCGGATAGCATGACGCATACGCCGGTTTCCGGGGCTAAAATTTCATTTGGGTCGAGCACTGTTACAACGTTGGCAAATGGCAAAGCTACTATTTCCATACCAGTAGGCAGCCATGCACTCGAAGTCAGTAAACAGTACTATAGATCTTCTTCACCGATTGTTTTTGTTTCATTGAGTAAGGCAAGCGATACCTTTCAAGAATACATTGTTGCCACCGGTCGTCAGGTACCGATAAAAGTCGTAAATAAGGTAACCAATCAACCGATCGCCAATGCTGATATAAAAATACTTGATACTGAGGCTAAAACAGATAAAAATGGCACGGCAACTATTGTTTTACCGGTGACCCATATAACCCAATCCGGAACAGTGAGTGACGGTAACTTCAATACTTCTCCTATCACGGTACAAGTCACGAACCAAATTGTGGCAGCGAATACCTTTGGATTGACACCGACTGGCACAGTCTTCTTCCTGTCTAATTTAAGTGGCACGATTGATGTAGTTAAAACTAATTTAGACGGTACTGATCGTCAGACTGTGCTTGCTGGGACGGGTAACGAATCGCCAACAGATACCGTTCTGCTTGCTTCCCGTGACTGGAAATACTTGGCTTTACTTGCACAACGTAGTTCATCGGGTGGTCCTGAGCTCAATATTATAAACACCTCGACTGGTCAGGAGACTAATATTGATGGCGGTGATGTGACGTTCAGGCTGGTCGGATGGGATGGTGACCGCTTTATTTATGAAGTCAACCAGAACAATGTGTTGCAATGGCAGAATGGTCAAGAGTTACTGAAGAGCTATAACGCACCAACTAAATCCTCAACAACACTGGTGCAAACCATAGCGACCGGTACGAGTAATTATTCATATCTCGGTGAGAATATTGGGAGTGTCTACATCTTAGACGGTAAGGTCGTTTATAGTATGAATTGGGCGGCGGACGATGAATATGTTTTAGAACAGAATAATAAGCCGGCTACTCTCAATAACGTGAATCCGGACGGCAGCGATAATACGGTAATCAAGAGTTTTGTTTCTCAGGTTGGATCCCAATTCCCACAATTTTCAATCAATACGGTGTCCTATGATGAGCCGAATAGTATTGCCATCCAATTTTCAACAGATAGCGGCAATAACTACTATGAATTCGGTAATGGTGCGGTTACTCCGTCAACAGATTTGAATGATCAGAATTTTTACAATAGCTACCCCACATTTTTACTATCTCCATCAGGTAATCACACGTTCTGGTCGGAACCAGCTGATGGTAAATATAATCTATTTGTTGGGGATGCGAATGGTCAACATCCGGTGTCGGTTGGAAGATTAAGCGATTATAGTCCGTATGGATGGTTTACTGATTCCTATTTGTTGGTATCGAAGAATAGTAGCGAGCTCTACATTATGCCTGTGAAAGGCGGTACTCCGATACCAATTTCGGACTATTTCAAACCATCGCAATTTTATAATAATGGGTATGGTGGTGGCTACGGCGGACTTTAGGTGGACTTATTCAGTTTCTAGTCCGGTCTAGCGGGGCAATAGCAAAAAATTAGTGTTAACCCAAATTTAAAAACGTAGCATCCCAAAATTAAAACCGGAGTGATTTTGGTGTTGGTATCTGCTGGTAGCCAAGTACTTGGTTCTGTCTAAGGAAACGGATCTCTGTAAACTGAGTATCTGGAATAATATGCAGGCTAACAGCCGTGCCATCAGGCAGATGCCCGGGGACGCTTAAGCTAAGTCCGTCAAAAGAGATTTTGCCATAGCCGTTGACTTTACGTTCTGACCTTAAGCAAAAGATATCCTTGGTTGAGGTAACCGGTGGTCTAGCTTGAATAACATCAAGCGGCCTAAAACAGCTTCTGTCTTCCTGGATGGCTCTCTCAAATCGCTTAGCCGGTATCTCGCCAGTTGTTGAATGAACTTGCCGGTTGTTGTAGCGGTCTACCTCCTGAGACAGGATTAAACGGATACCATCAATGGTTTTAACATGATCCCTGGCTGCTCTTCTGACAATCCTGTCTTGCAGCCAGTGGTAGGGTCTTTCAATTTTACCTTTAGCTTCCGGGCTCAAGGCATAGGTTACTTTCATGCCGGCTGCTTCAACCGATTGTTTCCACTGTGGGGCTATGTCGTCAGTGCCAAGTATATGCTGGTAGTTAGCAGCACTTGGACCTTTGTCCCTGTTAACTACATATCTGAAGATAGCGTGGTTATCTGAGTAGTACTGGATACCAATACCGTAACTTAAGACTACCGACTCCAGAGCTAGGATGTGCGCCCAAGCTGATTCACGCTCAAACATCTCGGCATAAAGCAGTTTGCGGCTATGATCGTCAATGGTTGTAATGAGTGACCATTTCTGGGGTTTGCCGTCACCACGGAAGACATACGGCGACCATTGATGGGAAGAGGCATCATGCTGAAGCAGCATGCCAACCGAATCAGTTAGAACTTCTCTGGTGTGAGCCTTACGTTTAGGCTTCTCAATGTAGTAGTTCCATCTCTTGGCATAGTTAACGACCGTTTGGGCTGATAGTTTATGTCCGGTACTGGCTTCTACGTTATCTCGGATATATGCGTAGTTAAAGAACATTACCGGATTAGCTGAACTTTTAATGAGGCCGTGTTCGATCTCTAGTTCCTTACGAATCTGTTTGACTACTACTGACGGTAGGCTACGGGTTGCCCGTATCCTATGGTAGGCTACACTAAACTTTTTTGGCTTGTCTCTGAATCTAGCCAGCAGCAGGTAAAACTGACTGTCTTTAATCCCCAGTGACTGCTGAACCTCAGCTTTTGTCTTTATGCCGTCCTCATACCACTTTAGTAATTGTTTTACCTCATCGTCGCTAAATGTCTTGTGAACCTGGCTCATATCCCCTCCTTATTACAAGCTAAGGATACAGATACCAACTCCAATTTTAAATTTGTCTTAACTCCACTCCGATTTTGATTTTGTGTTCTCGATAACTACCTCAAGAAGGTACTCCGATTTTAAATTTGGGCTAACAATAGCAAAAAATTAGTTGACATGCACAAGCAGTTTCGTTAGAATATTAACACTTCATTGACTCTGTTTAGGGGTCGTGTGAGATAAAAATTATTACTTAAAAAAATAAAAATGCCAAACGTATGGGAGCGTTTGGCTTGCTACGGAGAAATAAAACCATGCCCGTAAAAATAAAAATACATAATAGCCCCTTGGAAATAATTCCAGTGCGCGTGTATCGGCCAGTGTGGCGAGAATTTTTGGAATACTAAAATCCTGCGCGCGTGTTGTTAACAGCAGCATGAAAGCCTAACCCAAAGTAGTACGCCAAAGAAGCGACTGTCCTAAAAAAGCTTCGGCTGATGATCGATAGGTATTACTGAGTTTTTGCCGGAGTAGAAGTGGTTGTAGAGGTGGAAGCACTGGTAGACTTGGCGGCTGCTTGTTGTTTGGCTATAGCTGCATTGATAAAGCTAGAGAATGAGGCAACAGTCGGCGCGGGTTGAATTTGCTTACCATCCAAGAAGAAGCTAGGAGTACCCTGGATATTAAGTTTATTCCCGGCTGCCATATCGGCAGTGACGGTATTATTAACGGCCTGTGACGCGAAGTCAGTTTTAAATTTATTGACATTTAATCCGAGCTCTTGCGCATATTGATTGAAGTAAGGCGTTGGATCATTTGAAGTACTCCACACCTGCCAGTTGATGGAATCATACAGAGCGTCGTGCATTTGCCAAAACTTGCCTTGCAAAGCAGCAGCTTCAGCGGCTCTGGCTCCAGCGAAGGCGTTCGGGTGAATACTGGTTAATGGAAAATTACGGAACTGGAAAAAGATCTGGTTATTAAAAGCTTGCTGAACTTGCTGAACAATAGGGAAGTATTCTTCACAGTACGGACATTCGAAGTCACCATATTCGACTAATGTCACATTGTCCTGTCCGAGACCTTCAATGTGTTCACTTGGTTTGGCATTACTGTTATTTGAGCTCGTCGTATTGTTTTTATTGCCGCTGAATATAAATATTCCGACAAAAACTAGGGCTATGATGACAAGTACTCCCCAGAATTGTTTGGACATTGTGCTACTCCGTTACCATTAGTATTACTTTATACAATATACTATACGGTACGTTTTACGTATCAACGACCTAATCGAAAATTCCTCTCAGGCAATTATCAGGTCATGCCATTAAAACTTAAATTCTTCAAAAAACTAATCATTAAGTATAAGCTTATACAATATGGCCGACACCATTTTTGCATGTCTACTATTGTTCATCGTCATCGGTTTAGTCGTTGCTCGCAAAACGTACACCTATTTACCACTGAAAGAACTGAAGCGTCGAGCCGAACGACATGATCCATTAGCTGAAAAGTTATATCGCGCGGTTGCCTATGGCAGCAGTCTGCGAGTGCTCTTATTGATACTGATTATTCTCTTTAGTGCAGTGAGTTTTATTTTATTAGCTCGAGCGCAACCAATCTGGCTTAGTGTGGTAATTGTGCTGGTAGTCCTTTGGCTTGCCTTTTCATGGTTACCAGATACAAGAGTCAGTGGCCTCGGAGCGCGTTTTACCGCCACAGCGACTCCGTTCTTTGCTTGGCTCGTACGTACACTTTACCCGGTCATTAACCGCGGTGCACATATTGAGGAAAAACACCGTGTAAGAGCTGACCACACTGGTTTATTCGAAAGAAGTGATTTGCTTGCACTCATCGAGCAGCAGCAACAACAAGAAGATAACCGACTCAGCCAGGAGGAGTTGGACATCGTGAAACATACCTTACAGTTCGATGACTTGAAGGTGGCTGATAGTTTTACTTCCAGACAAAATTTGAAGACGATTCTGGCAAGTGATGTCGCGGGGCCGATACTCATCAACGAATTGCATGAACTTGGACAAGATTATGTGCTCGTCAGTGAAACACCGCGAGGAGCTATTGTCGGTATATTAGCTTTCAAACAATTGAGTATTAAAACATCGGGTCATGTCCGTGATGTTATGGATTCGACCGTATACTATGTCAACGAAGAAGACTCCTTGCGTGACGTATTGCATGCTTTTTTTACCACCAACCATCCCTTGTTTATAGTGATAAACAGTGCTGAGGAGTACCTTGGAATTATAACGGTCCAAGATATTCTTAAGGTGCTGCTGGGGCATATTCCCGGCGATGATTTTGACCAATATGCTGACCGCAGTGCCGTGGCGGCTCGTCATCGTGCTATAAATGAAGTCGAACTCGAGACGAGCGATGAAGTAGTGCAATCTGATAAATAAGTGGTAGAATAGCGTGGACATGAGGTATTATCAATCTCTCACCAACATAAATACCCGGATCGGCGCAGGCTGTTCGCCGACAGCGTTCTTGCGTAATCGATCCGTCTAATAGGCCATTAACACTAGCTATACTAAATTGGAGTAATTTTGTTATGAGAATATTAAGTGACCAAGTAAAAGACCATATTGGCGAGACGGTACATGTCGAGGGGTGGTTACACAAGAAACGATTGCTTGGAGGATTGACCTTTATTAACCTTAGAGATCGACATGGCATTGTACAGATTGTTATCCAAGATAAGGCGGAAGTCGAAAAATTGCGTGGTATGCAAACCGGTACCGTTTTGGCCATTGATGGCTTGGTGAAAGAAGAGACTAGGGCACCAGGCGGGGCAGAGCTGCATGATGCCAAAGTCACTGTTTTATCACCTGTCGAATCGGAACCGCCTATTGAAATTGACAAGCCTTTGAGTCATAAGCCAGAGAATCTCGATACATTGTTTGATTATCGTGTTTTGGGTCTGAGAAATCTGCAAGAGGCGAAAATATTTAAGCTGCGCAGTGAGCTGGAACACTACATCCGCGAGTATCTGTATCAACACGATTTTGTGGAAATAAATACGCCGAAATTGGTTGCCGGTGCTGCCGAGGGTGGCGCGGAAGTTTTTAAAACTGATTACTTTGGTCAAGAGGCCACGCTTGCCCAGAGCCCACAGCTGTATAAGCAAATTATGGTTGGTGTGTTTGAGCGAGTCTTTGAGATTGCACCTGCCTTTCGAGCTGAACTAAGCGCAACGACCAGGCACGTCTCAGAAGTCACGATGCTCGATGTCGAAATGGGCTTCATTGAGGGGCACGAAGATATCCTGAAGCTTTTGCAGGATTTGGTCTATAGTGTACTGACTAAATTGTACGACGAGCATAAAGACGAACTGGCGAGCCTTAGTGCACCACCGCTTATGCTTAAGCCGGACTTTCCTCGGTATACGATGAAGCAAATTCACGAACTGTACCAGGAAGCTACCGCTAAGGACATGAGTCAAGAAATTGATCTCACACCAGATGAAGAAAGATGGATTTGCGAATACGCCAAAGAACATGATGGTTGCGAGGCGGTGTTTGCAACTGGCCTGCCAGAAAGCAAAATGAAATTCTATCATATGAAAGGTGAGGAAGGGACCGCTCGATCAGCTGATTTGCTCTTCCGCGGTATTGAAATATCCACCGTACCACAGCGAGAACACCGCTATGCAGAACTCATCGAGCAAATGAAAAAAGCTGGCGTAGATCCCGATAGTCCGGGCTTTGCTGCCTACGTCAGTGCCTTTAAATACGGCTTGCCGGCTCATGGTGGCTTTGGCTTTGGTATCGATCGCTTAACTGAAAAAACCATTGGACTTGGTAACGTGAAGGAAGCCATTCTCTTCCCACGGGACATCAATCGTTTAGCACCATAATTTCCCCAAAGAATTAGTAGTCGCAATTACATTCGTCGACTGACTACACTATTGATTACAGAACAAAGCCAAGGCATAAGCGTATACTTTGAGATATGGACCAGGAACGATATCATAGTTCAAATCCAGGTCAAACTTCATCGACTGAAGCTGATGATGACCGGGTGACTATTGTTGATCAATATGATGATGAGCAGCCTGATAGCGAAGAAAACCGGCTCGCTTATATGCGCAGTGTCGTGCCGCCGACTGAATCAACACGCAAATGGCCGCTCATCATTATCGCTTGTCTAGTCGTTTTAGCTATACTGGCTGGCGGTGGCTACTACACCCTCAAACAGCATCATATGCAAGCAGCCAAATCAGTTACTCGGGGAAATAAGACCGAAGCGACAAAAACTGGGGGAACTAGCACCGCTCCAAAAGCTAGTCAGTCTGTCTCTGGTACAAACAATCAATACGTTTCCAACGGCAATGATTTAAATTTTACACTCACGATGCCAACTGGCTGGACGGCTGTTCCGGCTTCCGATGATAATACGACTGATCAGCCGATAACTATTACTTCACCTGCCACGACGATTATTGATGCCAGTGGTACGAGCACGAGTGGCAAGGTGGTGATTTCTATCCGACCCGTTTCATCATCTATTAGTGAACTCGCTTCTGGGACAGCGACGGCTGCTCTCGCATCTACGCAATTTGCCTACACTAACCCAACTAGCTCACAGTATAAGTATCCTTACCTAACCTACATCGACTTAACCGCTGGGGCAAACCCAAGTCAGCAGTTTCAAGAAGTACTCATCAGTGGAACGACACAGTTTGCTCAAAATCAAGCGATCACGGCGTCGAGCTTATCTGTCGATCCGATTATCAGTGCTTCTTTTTACCGGTGCTTTACGACTGAGTGTACCGGGACAGGACAGATTCCTCTTGGTATTACCTCTAACACCTGGCAATCTAACGAACTATTTGTGCAAACATTGAGTGCCTTTGAATCGATGCAATTTCATTAAGCTGGCAGGTTATTAAGACTTCGCCATACATACCAACAAGCTACCGATTCGTAGGGGTGCCAATGATGATCTATGGCAACTTGCCGGATATCGATTGGATTGGGCGGTTGTTCAAAGCCATATAATTTTCGTACGCCGTTTCGTATCCCTAAATCACCGGTAGCCAGGACATCCAAACGACCCATACAAAAAATAAGAAACATATGGGCGGTCCACTCCCCAATGCCTTTGACGAGGGTAAGTTCGGTAATAATTGCTTCATTGCTCAGCGTCTCAAAAGTATCAAATTTTACTTTGCCATCTTGGATATGCTGCGCTAAATCGTGGATATAAATGGCTTTTGGACGGCTTAAACCGGCGGTGCGTAGACTGTCAACGGATACCGCCAAAATAGCTTCTGGTGTAGGGTAGTCACTTTTAAGGAGTGTACGAAATCGATTTTCAATGCTGGCGGCTGCTTTGACGCTTAACTGCTGCGAAATAATGCTATCGATAAGCTCCCAATAATAGTTCCGGTGGGGGAAAATCGTGCAGACACCTACCTTAGTGATCACTGGTGCAAGTATGGCATCGTATTTGGATAACTGTTGACTAGCCTGTTTCAAGATTGTCGGTGAAGCGATATGCATATGATCATTGTAATGGACTCGCGGCAATTTTTAAGCTTGACCTGTTTGCATTGAATAACGTAAGATAGTTGGAAGTCCCGAAAAACAAATAGGGCGCTAACGAATTTTTACGCTATGAGTTTTTATATTATCCCCAAAAAACGATTAAACGCACTCGTCTTCTCACTCATTAGCCATTTAGTCTAGCTTTTTAGTTAATGATTCTAAGTACGCCATATTTTTTCAGCTATGGTGATTATGTGATTGTCGGCCTTTCGAAGTGACCGATAGGTTTGTTACACTAATGGTAAATTTAAAGCATAAGACGATTTAAGTATGCCAAGTGAGCCAACACCATCTTCAGAAGATCCAGAGTTAGAAGAGAGAGTTGAAGAAATCATGGGCTCTAAGCCACCGAATGAGGTCCCTTCACCAACTGCTTCAGTTAAGAAAATTCAAATCAAAACACCACAAGAAGAAGAAAAACCTGCTGAGATACCAATCAATCCAGTACCTGAGCATGAAGTGGAGCCTGCACCTATTCTGGAGCCACCAAAAGCTCCGCCTACTGACAATTCCGACTCATTACTTGAACAAATAGGTGCCACAACAGACACCGGACCTTCACCGTCACTGATTAGTGAATCGAATACCATCGACGACTCAGTTCGTACTGAGTCGGTGACATCTTTGCCTGTAAATCCACCAAAGATCGAATCAGCAAAAATTGTCGAGCCGGAAGACGACACCGCGAAAAATGCGATCACTCCATTTGACGAAAAGCCGACGTCTGAATCATATGACCCGGTGGTCATGGATGAAAGCTGGTTGACTAAGGTAGGGAATGTATTTCGACATAAACTGTGGTGGATGCTTATTTTGGTTGTGTTGATTGGATTATTTACTTGGCCAACTACCCGGTACAAACTCCTTGGTTATGTACTCAAGACATCAGTCAATGTAGAGGTGATTGATAGTCAAGCTCATACACCGGTAATTGGCGCGACAGTCAATATTAAGGGAATGTCAGCTACGACGAATTCAAGTGGTCTTGCATCACTAAAGGTAGGACCGGGCCCAGCCACTCTGACAATATCCAAGCACTACTATAAGAGCTACTCAGTCGCCGAAACCATAGGTTTAAAACCCGGTCCGACAACTACCGTAAAATTAATTGCAGCGGGCCGAAAAGTACCGATTACGGTAGTGAACAAATTTACCGGCAAGCCAATTGCCGGTGTGCAAATTACTGTCCTGGGAACGGTTGCCCGTACTGGCCAAAACGGCATGACAGAGGTTGTCCTACCGGCCTCCCCACTGCAGGCGAGTGCATCGTTTAGTTCCGCAGGGTATAACCAAACCAATGCCACAATTCAGATAACCAACAGTGTCGTAAGCGCAAATACGATCGGTCTTATACCAGTTGGGTCTGTGTATTTCTTATCTAATCTAAACGGCACAATCAACGTCGTGAAGACGAATCTTGACGGAAGCGGCCAACAAACAGTACTTGCCGGGACTGGTAAAGAAAGTCCGGCAACGACTAGCTTGCTCGCTACCCAGGATTGGCGATATCTTGTACTTCAGGCTCAGCGAACTGGCAATCAACCGGCTTTATATCTAATCGATACAACCTCGGGCAAGCTTACCGATATTGACACTTCAAATTCTAACTTTACGCTCATAGGCTGGTATGACCATACCTTGCTCTACGACGAGGTCTCTAGCTCAGTTCCGGCTTGGCAAAGCGGTCATGAAGAACTTATTAGCTATAATGCCGATCTTGGGCACGCTACCGTGTTAGACCAAAATCAAGCAGAAGGATCGGCCAGTGCGTACGCGGAGCAAAGCTTTAATAATATAACGGTTATTGGAGGACAGGTCGTCTATGCAACTGTTTGGAACGTCTTTAGTACGACCAGTGGATCAATAAGTCTCGGGAGCTCTAATGATACGATTCGGGAAATCACGACATCTGGTCAAACCAAAAAGGATTTGCAAACGATTGCTGCTGCCCAAGTAAGTGGTGTCCGGGCTGTCTTAAACACTCCGAATTCTATCTATTTTGCCTTTTATGGCTCAACTGCTGACGCGGTGAGCTACTATCAATATGAGAATGGGACAGTGGCCTCGCCAACTTCACTCACCGCTGCGATGTTCGACCAAAGTTACCCGAGTTATCTGATTGCTCCATCGAATACACAGTCTTTTTGGAGTGAACCACAAGATGGTAAAACTACTTTGTTCATAGGCGATCAAAACGGCGCTCATCAACAACAACTATCCGGATCAGGTAGTTATGAACCGTATGGCTGGTTTAGTGATGAGTATCTTATTGAATCAAAAAATAATATGCTCTATCTGCAACCGTCCAGCGGCTTAAAGTCCGGTCAGCAGCCATTTACGATTTCTGCGTATGATCAATCGCCGCAGCTATACCCGAATGCCCAATATAGCTATGGCGGGCTTTAACAGAAAGGTGGAATAACAACTATGACATCACGTAACGTTTCGCATAAAAAGAAAAAAGCAGGAGCTTGGTTTATTCGTGTAAGGGGTAGTTATTTGCCCTCGAGTCTGCAAGGTTGGCTGACCTACATTCCGTTTACGGCTTACCTGGTTTTCAGTATGATAATTGCTTGGAGAGATAGTTCCTCACATAGCATCGCAGTGCTGTATATTATCCCGAACTGGATTGCCGCCGCAGTCGTACTTACGTGGATCGCTGCCCGTAAAAGTTAAGATGGTCGTTTAGTAGGATGCAGACTGACGACAATCATTTTACCGTCGGTGCGTAGGTACCCACGCCACACGCGGTTTGCCAATCGATAGGCTTGCCCAAGGGTTATTATCTTCGTATGTTTAACGACATGGGCCTGCTTTAGCTGTTCAACAATATACGACCGTTCACGGTCGGTATCAGGGTCAATCATGTGTGAAATTTGAAAATTGTGACGGATTAATGTTAAACCGGCATCTAGTGAAGCTGCGCCCACCCAAATCTGCTGAGCCGATGGTCGTGGCGGACGATGTCCATACCAATTAATCTGTTTTGTATCGGGCAGTGAGCCGTTTGTGAACGATGTCGCCCAAAAGCGAACATGGTGGCGACTATGCCATTTTCCTTTGACGGGTAATTCGAAAGCAATATCCTGAACACGTCCAAATAAATAAAGATTGCCAACTGGAGCTCGAGCATAATGATGGTTGAAGAAAGTGCTAATAATTTGCCTAGAGACTGATGTGAGCGTAATGCTATCGGCCATGTGCCAGCCGGCCTTTTCCATAGCAGTGATGAGTTCACGGCGATTGCCTATAATACCAATATTGAGTGGATCGGATGCAAAACCATCCGGTGTTACACAATATAAAGGGGGGTGTTTTGCAGGCCAGATGCTTCGAAGAATTCGAATCAAAAATGGTATCAGCAAGTACGCTGCTAGCGCATAGGTGAGCAAAATTGCAAAGGCAAAAGGTAATCGATGGTGTACGTAGGGGAAGATATCTTTAACTGACAGAAAGGCAATTACAATACCAGGTAAAAGTATGGCAAACCGTTCGATAAAGCGCACGCTATACTGGAACATTAGTACCCCTATAATACAGTGAGCAATGATCATTGACGAATCAACAGTTCAAGAGTTCCAGCAGCTTATTTATAATTTTTATTCGCGGGAAGGACGATACGATTTGCCTTGGCGACAACCAAATTCTGACGGCACCTTTGACCCATATAAAATTCTCGTGAGCGAACTCATGCTACAGCAAACTCAGGTCGCTCGAGTAGTGCCAAAGTTCAATCAATTTATTGCCCAATTTCCAAATAGCACTACCTTGGCTGATAGTGACCAAGCCGCAATCATACGTGCGTGGAGCGGACTCGGTTATAACCGTCGGGCTATCTATTTGCAGCAAACTGCTAAGCAAATTGTATCGTCCTATCACGGTCGATTGCCAAAAAGCAGCAAAGAACTCACTACTTTACCTGGAATTGGTACGAATACGGCCGGTGCGATACTTGCCTATGCTTTTAATGAGCCGACCATATTTATAGAGACAAACATACGAACGGTAATGATGAGACGCTTTTTCTTTGCACAATTTGATATTACTGATCGGGATATTGCTGAGTATGTTGCTGTGACGCTTGATAGATCGAATCCGAGACACTGGTACTGGGCACTTATGGATTATGGTACGTATCTAAAACATACATTTGGTTCAACTAATCTGGCCAGTAAGGCATACCGTAAGCAATCGAAATTCCATGGTTCAAGTCGACAAATTAGAGGCCAGGTTATTCGTTTGCTTGGCGAACGACCTTACTCTGCAACTGAACTCAGTAAAATTATTGCTGATCCACGCTTGCCGCAAGTCTTACAAAAGCTCGAACATGAGCGGCTGGTATTTCATTATGGCAAGCTATATAGACTCTAAATAAGCTGCAGTAGCGGCTCACATTGCTTATGCTTTCATGCTACAATGCTAACTATTAATGGATACGAAATCAGACACGCAAGCGAAATCTGAATCTCCTAAACCGGCACCAGGGCCAGTTATGGATGTGGTCGCACCGGCTCCTCCGAGCGATGATAAACCACATGATCCGCCTAAGTCGGAAGGAGCTACGCCAACTGCCACGGTCGTCGAGGTAGCTCCGAAGGTTGATGACGCAAAAACGAAACCCGCAAAAATAGCGAAACAACCCTCGCTAAAATCAGACAGTAACAGTTCCACGCTAGCGGTTATTGCAACGGTTATCATAGTATTAGGGCTTGCCGTCTTAGCAGTTATTGCCTACCTGAAATCGAAATAAGACGATATAATCTCTTAAAAGCCTCAGGGGGGATACAGCCGAAGACGAGTTTAGCATTTTTCTACATAGTTAGAGGTCATTCATAGAAAATACGGAGTTTACAATGACGTTACAGCAAGCGGCAACGATGTTGCGAAAATCTGGTGCAGTCGGGGTTATACCGACAGACACTGTATACGGACTTGTGGCGCGTGCTGAAGATCAAGTAGCAGTCAGGCGTCTCTATTCACTTAAGCAGCGGGAAAATAAGCCCGGTACGCTTATAGCGGCATCAGTCGATCAACTCGTCAGTCTCGGTTTAACCCGACGATACCTTAAAGCTGTTGAGCAATTTTGGCCTGATTCCATTAGTATCATCATTCCATGCAGTCCTGAACTTGCTTACTTACACCAGGGCAAAATGAGTTTGGCGGTACGGATTCCAAAAGACGTAATACTACGGACCTTACTTGAGGAGTCTGGTCCGCTTCTAACCAGCAGTGCTAACCAGCCTGGTAAAACTCCTGCCGCAACGGTGGCGCAAGCAAAAACTGCTTTTGGTGATACGGTTGATTTTTACGTTGACGGTGGCAATTTGTCGGACCGTAAACCATCTACAGTGATCCGAATAGTTGATGATGCCATTGAAGTTATACGGCCGGGTGCTGTTACAATTGATGAGTCGGGGAGGACACATCAAAAATGACTTTTAATGAATATCAAAAGTTAGCCTTAAAGACGGCTCAAGAAGACTATGGACCACTTATTCAACGGACTATATGGGCGATGGGCGTGGCTGGTGAGGCGGGCGAAGTAATCGAAAAATGGAAAAAAATTGTTGCCTATAAAGAAGGCAAAGTGAATGATGAGGATCGAGCTGATATTGCAAAAGAATTAGGTGATGTCGTATGGTACATTGCCGTTTTATGTCAAAGTTTGGGATTAAAATTTGAAGACGTGATGCAAGCCAACGTTGAAAAATTGGCAGATCGCCAAAAGCGCAATGTGATCAAGGGAGCTGGCGATCACCGTTAGGATTTTTTACTTTAACTCAAAATCCAGCACGATTGCTTTGTGATCCGATACGATTTCATCACGCACTTCGAAATTCATAACTTGGACTCCGGGACTTGTAAGGATATGATCACAAGCGACGCTGCTCACCTTAGCAAGTGGACTTAAAGTCGAGCCAATTTGATGGGTAGCAGTTAAGTCGGTGAGCCAGCCATCAAATAATCGCATGGCTGGGCTTTCGGCTCTGACATTAAAATCGCCCGATAAAATAAGCGGGGAAGGTACTGTCTTAAGCACGTCTTTCACGATTTGTAATTTCGCTATCGTTGTTTCATCGCCGAACGGATCAATAAGCCAGTGACCATGGTGGTTGGCAAGATTCAGCACTTGTTCAGCTACTTTGACTTTCACGATCTGCATATTTCGCACGTTAACGCTGAAGGTTTTTGGTGTATAGTCCGGAATAAATGAACCGTTCGTGAACACAGTTTGGCAATCGTCGAGTGGATACCGACTGAGTATGGCATTACCAAACTCAGTCGTGACGCCCGAGTAAGTGGCCCTAAACGTCGGTGAAAAATAAACATATTTTAAATCTATGCGCTCTTGTATAAGCTGGAGGCTATTGAACATTCGTTCAGGTGTCACGACTACTTCGGAGCTACTCATGACTTCTTGCAAGCAGGCTATGTCTGGTTGCAGGTCATCGAATAGCTTTAGCAAGTGAGTCATAATCCGGCCTTGCCAGATATTGAGTTGCACGAGTCTCATGCTGCAAATTCCTGTCTCAACCAGTCATCAAGCGAACTACCACCACCGCCGGCGATACCGACAACCATATCGTTGTGATCAAGGTGTTCTTGGATTTTCAGCTTTAGTCGACTATCTCGCGTTGCGGCTTGTGCTATGGATGGATCACTCAAATGACTAATAAGTTCTTCAGGAGGAATGATACGCTGTGAAGCATCTTCACGAGCAAGGTAGCTTGGCAACCAATACACCTCGGCAGCACCTTTAAAGCAATCTTTATAGTCATCAATCATGTAATGCTGACGGCGATTCGTGAGCGGTTCATAGACAACAATAACGGCTTGGTTGCGTCGTGCTGCCATTTCTAGGGCAACGCTCATCGCACCGCGGATTTTTTCTGGCGTATGGGCGTAATCGGAATACAGATTTGGGCGTATTTGTTCCATCCGTCGTGATAAACCTGGAAATCGATTGATTATTGAAAGCAGTTTTGGTAATGGCGTATCAGTTAAATACTGTACTGTTTGCATTGCTAACCAAGCGTCCAAGCGGTTGTATTGTCCGAGCAATGTAACCTGGTTAATTGTCGTATCCGAACTATCAAAACACCTGACATCTGAGGAGGGGCCGGGCTTCACATAGTCGGCGTCTTCTTGCCACATAAATGTTTTTTTGCTTTGGGCGATGAACTCTCGAAAGGCAGCCTGATAATTCTCTCGAGTAGGGAAGAGTTCGTGATGGTCCCAGCTCACTCCGGAGATAAGACTTAAGCGAGGCTCATAGGCTAAAAAATTACGATCGAATTCATCAGCTTCATAAATAAAATAGTGACTTTCAGCATTGTACTCACCCATGTCACCAAATTGTACTTTCGCTGGTAGTAGATAACTTACTGGCAGGTCTAATTGTTTAAATAACCAAGTAACCATGGCAGTTGTGGTTGTTTTACCGTGAGTACCTGCTATGGCGATGAGGTCCAGCTGTTTATCGTGCAGAATAAGATTGAGTAGTTCGTCTCGCTTCGAAGTTTTTATATCTTGATCTCGACAAAACACGAGTTCTGGTGAATTTGGGTTTTCTAGTGGTAATGCTGAAGTGTATACAAACCAGTCGATTGGCTGCTTCGCATGGACTGCTTCTATGGCTTCCCGCGTCTGCCCTATATGGATATTGGTAATCCCATGTTTGCGAAGATAGGTAAGGTAATTTGAATCGCGCTTATCTGACCCTGAAACTGCATAGCCCGCCTTATGAGCAATTTCCGCAAGGGGTCCGATGCCTGCGCCACCGATCCCGGAAAAATAAATATGCATGCTTCCAAGTATCGAGAATCTGCGACCAATGATCAAGTTTTTCATTAACGGTACAACTTGGCTGCGAATTAAGGGTTATTAAGAGAGTTATTTAGCATATAATCGTATGTAGCCATGAACAAACGAAAATTGCATCACGAATGGAAAACAATACGACATGTCAAACCCTGGTACTTCCTTGTTGTTACGATAGCGTGTGCGACTATCTGTGCTTTTGCTTTGCGGGCCAACAATGAACATATGATTAAGTTGCGCGATGCAGTGTATACTGCTGATCAAAATAACTCCAATGTCCAGGGAGCATTAACTACTTTGCAATCATATGTGACGGCCCATATGAATACTGACTTGAGTGCAGGACCTGATCCTGTCTATCCACCAATTCAGTTAAAATATACCTACGATCGACTGGTAGCTGCCGAAAGTACAGCAGCAGCTCAGGATAACACCGAATTGTATACCAATGCACAGGCTTATTGTGAACAGCTGGATCCGACAGATTTCTCAGGCCATAATCGTGTTCCATGCATTGAACAATACGTCGAAACTCACGATGCAGCATTACCGACTATCCCGGATGCATTGTATAAGTTTGACTTTATTTCACCGACTTGGTCACCTGATCTGGCTGGCTGGAGCCTAATTGCAACGATACTCTCAGCGCTATTATGGGTATTTGTGTATGTTACTCAAAGATGGTTTAAGCGAAACATTGCTTAGGTATTATGTAGATGTTAGCTCCAGCGGCATACTATTGATCTCCATTTGATTTGCGGAATGCAGTAATCAGGCGAGACAACGACTATAGTGCAATAACAGTAAAAACCTCATGGTTGTTAAATAGCCCAAAGCTTATTGAGTTTATAGTACTTTAATTAAAGGATACAGGTGATAACAAAAACACCCCTCTTATTTTGAGAGGGGTGTTTCGTTTAAGGAGGATCAGTCTGATCCAACTATTACTTTTAAGGCTTGGTAGTTGTTGCGGGTGTAGAAGGAGTGCTACTTCCTGCACTTTGTACTGCACCGCTGGTAGAACCAGAGCTAGTACTTTGATCAGCACACTTTTGACCATTTGGATTCTCCCGTTGGAAGGTAGCCACGGCTTTCGCAACCTGACCATCGGATTGTAGGTTCTCCCAGAAGGTAATCTGGCTTTGGTTAATGACCATCTGGTCATATGGCATGTGCAACTCACAACCTAGTTTTACAAGTGAAACGTTTGAGTTAGAACTAGTAGAAGCTGCAGTAGAACCACTTGATGTCTGCAAGTAGTAGATATTGGTTAGTACAGCATACTTATCATTGAGAACCTTCACGTTACCAAAGTATACTTGTCCGGTCTCCAAGAAAATTGCCTGTAACTTACTTGTATCTACGTAGGTGTATTCGTTATCGCCATTATTGCCGGCAAAAAAGACTGCCAATGCAATAAGAAGTACGACTACAACAGCTATTAAAACAAAGAAACTCACACGCGCCCATCGGCTCTTATCGGCTCTATTACCTCTTTTACCCCCATTTGATTGGGGCGTAGCTGCAGCAACATGTGCATTAGGAGCTACGGCTTGCGGTTGCGTACTGCGATTTGAAAAATCCATATACTCTCTCACTCCACCTTTTATACTTTTTATGGTTACCGACCTAGTGTAATACAGCATCTCAAGCTGTGCAACCGTAAATTTATTTTATTCACACCTATAGTACCGCGATATATTTGAAATTAAAATCCGCATGACAATAGTTCTTCAGGTAATACGATATTTGCCGATTGGGGTTGACAAATAAAATCTGACCAGAGTATGTTAGGGGTACACTACTAATGGTAAGAGAGGGAGAGTCAATAATGGCATACAAGCACACTAACTCTAAAGGTGTTACGTACTACTTAAATTCAAAGGAAGTTACTCTTCGGGGCGGCAAGCAGCAACGAATCTACTACTTCAGCAAGGATCAGCGACCAGAGGCAACCGATTTGCCTGCAGGTTTTACCGTTAACGAAAACCCACGCAATGGTTTTCTAACTGTCAAGCGCTCTTAAATTTAGTTTGAACATAGTAAAATCAAAATAGTACGTAAAATCTAACCCGGTCTCTTCTATGCAAGAGGGGCCGGGTTTTTAGCGCATCACGATACGCGTAAACTTAAGCAGTAGCTATGCCTAAAACGGCTTGCTATAGTAGGATCTGAATGAGTGACGTTATATTAAAGGTACGAAATCTCAAAAAGTTTTACGATGGAAAAGCCGCAGTGAATGGCGTCTCATTCGAAGTCTCTAGAGGTGAAATATTCGGAATACTAGGCCCTAATGGTGCCGGCAAAACAACGACTCTTGAGATGATTGAAACAATGCGTACGATAGACGAAGGCAGCATTATCATTGACTCAATCAACGTAGCCAAAAATCCCGAGGCAGTGAAGCGTATTATTGGTGTCCAACCGCAAACGCCGGCCTTCCAAGACAAGCAAAAGATTTACGAAATAATTGAAATGTTTGCCGCGGCCTATGGTGAACGTGTTGATACCCAATCGTTTCTCGACGAAGTGCAACTTGGTGAAAAATATAATAGCTATGCCGAAAGTTTAAGTGGTGGTCAACGTCAACGTCTTAGTATTGCCACGGCTCTTGTACATAGCCCCAAGGTGTTTTTCCTAGATGAGCCGACTACCGGTCTTGACCCTCAAGCTCGTCGAAACTTATGGGATCTTATACGGTTTGTAAGAGATAAAGGTGTGACCGTACTGATGACAACACACTACCTTGATGAAGCCGAATTGCTGTGTGACCGGGTGGCAATTATGGACAACGGCAAGATTATTGCACTTGATACACCACATAATTTGATCAAACAGCTCCTACAACGTGGATTTAAAAAGGAACAAAAAGTTGAACAGGCAAACCTCGATGACGTGTTTATTGATTTAACCGGAAAGGCACTAAGAGACTAGTATGGTTGGGCTTTATATTGGCATTGTCGTGGTGGCTATTATCATTTTTCGGATACTTCAGAAAACTGTGTTTACGTCAAAAAGCAGTTCCGGACAATTAAAGCCAGGTCCTACCAAACAGCTCAAACCGGTAAAACCCGGCTTTCAGCCTTTTTGGACAGTACTTATTTTTACCAAACTCAGTACACGTCGTTTTTTCCGAGATCGCTTAGCTATTTTCTTCGGCATCCTGTTCCCCCTTATTTTCTTATTTGTCTTCGGTAGTTTTAGTAGTAGCAACAGTGGCAATATTTCCTTTGATGTGGCCCTTATCAATCAGTCACACTCGGCTTTTGCTGAAAAATTTGCCGAAGAAATAAAATCCAACAAAGCGTTTAAGGTAGATAAATCGAATCTGGATCTAGCGGCTGCCGAAAATAAAATGAGCAAAAGCCAACTGGATGGGATTATAGTATTACCACTCAATTTTGGTATGAAAGAAGCCGGTCACAGTTATCCTTCTGGCCAGTTGAAGGTGATTTATGACGAATCGACGGCGAGTACCGGTCAAACATTGACTTCAATTTTGCAAGATCAATTAAGCAGAGTAAATGGTTCTTATGTGCACATCGTTCAGCCATTTACGGCAGTGGGGACACAGTTGAGTGTCAAAAGCCTCACAGCATTCGATTATACTTTTGCCGGATTACTTGGATTTACCATAATCGGTCTTGGCATCTTTGGGCCAGTTAATGTCTTTCCGGAACTTAAGAAACAAGGTATCTTACGTCGTTTACATACGACGCCTTTAAAAGTATGGCAATATTTTATGGCGACAATGTTTAGTCAATCCGCCACTGGACTCGTGTCAATTGCGGTTATGTTTGTTTTTGCTATCCTCGTATTCCATTTGAAGGTAGATGGTAATTACCTTTACATCGCCCTATTTACCATTCTCAGTATATTTATGATTCTAGGCATCGGACTGGCTATTGGAGGTTGGGCAAAAAATGAACGACAAGCGGCACCGCTCGCTAATACCATTGTCTTTCCAATGTTGTTCCTATCAGGTACATTCTTTCCTCGTTACATCATGCCGATATGGCTGCAAAACGTCACGAATTACTTGCCACTTACACCAGTCATAGATGGATTACGACAGTTAACAACCGAGGGCAAGTCAATATTGGATCTCGGTCCACAGATTGGCCTTATAGTTGTTTGGCTGGTAGTTGTGTACATTATCGCTTTCCGTGTCTTTAAGTGGGAGTAGGACACGGGATGTACATTAAAGTTTTCATCTCTTTTAAAGCGTCATTGGTGCACGTTGTAAATCAAGCATTTCAGGATATAATAGTAGTAAGTATTTGGTTGTCCTAACCTCTTTAAACTGGAACCATTAACCGCGCTATCGTGGCGGAGTATGCATTGAGCACAAACCCCTACAACTTAGTTACCCCGTTTTTTGTCTTGGCGCCTATGGATGACGTCACGGATACAGTTTTTCGACAAATCATTGATCAAACTTGCGCACCAGATTTATTCATGACTGAATTTGTGAACGTTGATGGCTTACAAAGTATTGGAAGAGATCGAGTCGCTCCGCGATTAAAACTAGCCGCATCAGAAAAACACGTGATTGCACAAATTTGGGGTCTAAAGCCCGATAATTTTTATAAAACTGCTCAGGAAATTGCGAGAGGCGACTATGGTCCGTATATCGGTATAGATTTAAATATGGGCTGCCCAGAAAAATCAGTTGTAAAAAGCGGTGCCTGCGCAGGTCTCATCAATAATCAGTCTCTCGCAAAAGAAATAATTTCAGCAACAAAATCCGGTGCTGGTCCATCTATACCAGTCAGCGTTAAGACCAGATTAGGTTTCAACAACGTGAATTTTTCCTGGCTGGAATTTTTATTGGAGCAACAGCTTGCAATGCTAACCATTCACGGTAGGACTCGCCAAGAAATGAGCAAAGTGCCTGCTCATTGGGAGGACATCGGAAAAGTCAGACAACTACGCGATAAAACCGCAGTCAATACGTTACTTGTTGGCAATGGGGATGTCATAAACCGAGCTCACGGTTTGCAGCTGGTTGAAAAGTATAACCTGGATGGCATTATGATCGGTCGGGGAATCTTCCAAGATCCATTTGCGTTTGAAAGTCAAAGCCCCTGGTCAGACTATTCTCGAGAGCAAAAACTCAACTTATATGCTCAGCAGGTGCGTCTTTTTTCGCAAACATGGCGTCCGGGCGATCGCGCCATCCATACACTTAATAAATTTTGTAAGATATACGTGAATGGCTTCGACGGGGCAAAAGAGCTTAGAGAGCAGCTTATGAATATAAAAAACGTAGATGACTTGCTTCAGTTACTACAGAATGCAATCAATTCCACTAAAGTAAAAAGGTGATAAGAGTACGTTTCTCTAAAGTATTTATACTATTCGCGCCCTAAATAGCACCGATCGACCGTCTAATCGTTAAAAGTTGCAATAAATTGCATAATATTGCAGAATCATTATGTTTACTCATGTAGTTTTGCAGAATAATATATTATGGCTTTTGACCCTTCATCTCCAGAATTTCTATCACCTAGACAACTTTTGCAAGGTGAGGTCTTGGATGCGCACAAGGAAGCTGCACTTGCATCCTATAGAGAATTTGGCCTTGATTTAGAAACTTGGGACCCTCAATTAATTGATGATTTTATGCGAACGGACAGCGGAGTTGAATTATCTCAACACGTGATAGGCTGTGTCGACTTTGATCCTGAAGCGCACCCTAAGCCTACCCATGAGGGCTCTATTTTGGGATACTCGCATTTTGTACTCATAGACAGCGCGACGCCAACCGATTATCTGGCTGTAGGGGTGGGTGAGAAAAATGAAAATTATGCTCGAGAATCCGTTGAAGCACCCGTGAAACGAATTAGAGTGCGACTACTTACTTCTCCCGAGGATGTAGCAACTGAGGTTGAAGGTTTAATCTTTGTTGCTCCTGGTATGACGCCATCTGCAGTTCACATGGACGACGTTAACTATGCTGCCCTGCAGGAACATAACCGCTATGATGACTGGAATCTAGGAGCCGTAGACAAGGTTGCGGCACTATTTGGTGATGAGGCAGTCGATCGACTTTCCGATGCAACCTGCCAGGTGCTTATTAATGCTGTTCAATCGTCAGATGTTCGGGCATACGTAGAGCCATAAACGCTCTCAAAGTAAGATCGGTTGTGATATCAAAAAACAAACGATGTTCAATTAATTATGGGTTCTAAATCAAGCAAACTAACGCTGCAGTATATGCTTGTTTATCGAGCTTGCGTACTATTCAAATAGTTTCTTGCAGAATTTATTTTATTAAGCATAATGGTGGAGATGAAGCAAAGACTTTTGAACTACTCCTCAGAGTCATAGCTGAATGGCTGGTTGAGCATCAAACCATAACTTGAAAAAGAGAAATTCAAGATATTGCCTCTGAATATAAGCAGATGTATACGTACTGATTCGGTATAGTGAGAAGCTTTTTGAACTTATCTGAGTTAATCTACTAATCTTGAGGGTCTGATGAGGTGATAATGAGGTTTAAAACAGTGCCTTAAATCGATTGAATAGATCGCCGTTATTAATTAACACCTTAGAGGAGTAATATATCAGAACGTATATATAAACTGGGTTAACATATCAAATATATATATTAAAGAATTGCCATTTCTTTAATATATATGCTACTATTACCCCATGAGCAACTTTGATCCGAAGCAACCCTACTTAGTGCCCTCTCTTACTGAGACTCAATTGAAAGAGGCTGAGAAGTTTGTTGAGAAGGATTTACTAAAAGCAAGGATTGAGATCGCTAAACTTTATGGATTCATGGGAGGTGCACCAGGCTCCGAAAACGTGCTGATGCATCCTATATATCTCAAAGAAGCTTTAGAAAGTAGTGAGATCGAAGATATCAATACAACTCTACTAGAAGTTTTACAGCAGAGTATATTACCCAGGCCAAAAAAAGGTGAAAGCAGCAATAGCCTACTGGTCGTTAACTATTTCTATGCCCTGAAGTGGGGCACTGAAAACATAAGTAAAGTGGGTTTAACCTCAAGATTGAGCAAGGGTTTGCACCACTGTTTGCTACCCGATGAAGATGACGGCTATCGTCGGTTACCCGTTGTCATTGGTGATGGTCGGGGGACTGTACGTTATACGCCTCCACAAGCTCAGCATATACCTGACTTATTGAGTAGCTGGGAAAGAGTGGTTAATAACTCGAAAGTAGACCCTCTTGTTTTGGCTGCCGCAGCGCATTATCAATTTGAGGCAATTCATCCTTTTGAAGACGGCAATGGTCGTACCGGGCGTATGCTTTTGACATTACATCTTGTTTTTGCTGGTCTACTGGACTTACCCGCTGTTCACATCAGCCAGTACATTAACTATGATAAGAGTAAGTATTACCAACTCATACGCGCTGTAACGGAAAAAGGTGAACTCAAAGAGTTCGTGCAATATCTAGTGCGCGGATTTACTAAACAAGCTAAGCACAGCTATTTGCTAATGAAGAGAATAAATAATCTTCGTAGCACAACTAAGCGCTCAATACGTAAAGATTTCCCCCATATTTATTCATCCGAACTCATAGAGGCGATTTTTTTAAATCCTGTACAGTCACCAGTGAGACTAGGTAAAGATTTAGGCATCCACTATGTAACAGCAAGCAAGTACTTACAAAAACTTGCCGAAGCGGGTTATTTAAGGCAATATAAGCACGGTCGAAATAGTTTCTATGTCAATATCAAGATGTTCGAGACTATTGAAGAGAAAGCTCCACTGACGTAAGATTTCTGATGCCCACAATTAAAGCTAAAGATATAATTTCTAGTAATGTGATTACTCAAAGTTCGAGTAATTTTATAACCATAAACGTAATGGTGGAGATGAAGCGAAGATTTTTGAACTACTGAGTGCTATTGCTGGGTGGCTAATATCAAATAATAATCTTAGCTGGAGTAATGACTTGCAGATTGCAAGTCAAAGATCGAAATAAAACTTTAGATAATCTTTAAAACTGTCCAGTATGCAGCTTATTGTAGCGTCGCTATATTTGAAGTGTTCAATCTTTGATAAGCATAAGCGGAATGGTGGGGGCGGTAGGATTTGAACCTACGACCAATCAGTTATGAGCCGACTGCTCTAACCACTGAGCTACGCCCCCTAATGCTGGTAACGATCTGTGATCCTAGACTAATCGGGGATATCACAGATAACTATAGTTTGCATATTAGCTACTCTCTAAACGTGCACATGATTGCCTAAACAGAGTAATCTAACAGATGTGAGTATATCAGATTTGAGACAAAGTTATATAATAGTTACACAATCTAATATGCAAAATAAAATCAATCAATATAAAAACATTGCCCTTTACAATATACAACGTCTTAGTGACATTCGTTTTACGGGCCAATTAGTCTTTGCTGTTATTGTATTGCTTGTAACGTGGAGTGGTATCAAGTCGATTCAAACTAACTATGGCTTGCAAAAACAAATAACCAGCTTGCAGCAACAAAACCGATTGCAGCAATTGCAAAATAATAATCTGGCGCTCCAGAATGAATATTTAAATAGTGGGCAGTATATTGAACTTTCGGCGAGGCAAAATTTTGGACTTGCCATGCCGGGTGAGAAAGAATTAATCGTTCCTTCAAGTGTTGCAATGGCCTACACGACGGATATTACGTCTACGACTAAAACATCAACCGCCAGCCAGCATAAATCCACCTATCAAACTAATTTTGAATCCTGGGTAGATTTCTTTATGCATCGACAGAACTCGAATGTTAACCCAAATTTAAAAACGTAGCATCCCAAAATTAAAACCGGAGTGATTTTGGTGTTGGTATCTGCTGGTAGCCAAGTACTTGGTTCTGTCTAAGGAAACGGATCTCTGTAAACTGAGTATCTGGAATAATATGCAGGCTAACAGCCGTGCCATCAGGCAGATGCCCGGGGACGCTTAAGCTAAGTCCGTCAAAAGAGATTTTGCCATAGCCGTTGACTTTACGTTCTGACCTTAAGCAAAAGATATCCTTGGTTGAGGTAACCGGTGGTCTAGCTTGAATAACATCAAGCGGCCTAAAACAGCTTCTGTCTTCCTGGATGGCTCTCTCAAATCGCTTAGCCGGTATCTCGCCAGTTGTTGAATGAACTTGCCGGTTGTTGTAGCGGTCTACCTCCTGAGACAGGATTAAACGGATACCATCAATGGTTTTAACATGATCCCTGGCTGCTCTTCTGACAATCCTGTCTTGCAGCCAGTGGTAGGGTCTTTCAATTTTACCTTTAGCTTCCGGGCTCAAGGCATAGGTTACTTTCATGCCGGCTGCTTCAACCGATTGTTTCCACTGTGGGGCTATGTCGTCAGTGCCAAGTATATGCTGGTAGTTAGCAGCACTTGGACCTTTGTCCCTGTTAACTACATATCTGAAGATAGCGTGGTTATCTGAGTAGTACTGGATACCAATACCGTAACTTAAGACTACCGACTCCAGAGCTAGGATGTGCGCCCAAGCTGATTCACGCTCAAACATCTCGGCATAAAGCAGTTTGCGGCTATGATCGTCAATGGTTGTAATGAGTGACCATTTCTGGGGTTTGCCGTCACCACGGAAGACATACGGCGACCATTGATGGGAAGAGGCATCATGCTGAAGCAGCATGCCAACCGAATCAGTTAGAACTTCTCTGGTGTGAGCCTTACGTTTAGGCTTCTCAATGTAGTAGTTCCATCTCTTGGCATAGTTAACGACCGTTTGGGCTGATAGTTTATGTCCGGTACTGGCTTCTACGTTATCTCGGATATATGCGTAGTTAAAGAACATTACCGGATTAGCTGAACTTTTAATGAGGCCGTGTTCGATCTCTAGTTCCTTACGAATCTGTTTGACTACTACTGACGGTAGGCTACGGGTTGCCCGTATCCTATGGTAGGCTACACTAAACTTTTTTGGCTTGTCTCTGAATCTAGCCAGCAGCAGGTAAAACTGACTGTCTTTAATCCCCAGTGACTGCTGAACCTCAGCTTTTGTCTTTATGCCGTCCTCATACCACTTTAGTAATTGTTTTACCTCATCGTCGCTAAATGTCTTGTGAACCTGGCTCATATCCCCTCCTTATTACAAGCTAAGGATACAGATACCAACTCCAATTTTAAATTTGTCTTAACTCCACTCCGATTTTGATTTTGTGTTCTCGATAACTACCTCAAGAAGGTACTCCGATTTTAAATTTGGGCTAACATCGACAGAACTCGAATTGACAGTTCTACCTCTGTTTGGTAGTATTGATGTAGCAAAAATCTACGCCGGTACCGTTTTTTAGGCCACATTGAAAGGTATAAAGCGGACAGACGCATTATCGCGGGGTGGAGCAGCGGCAGCTCGCGTGGCTCATAACCACGAGGTCAGAGGTTCGAGTCCTCTCCCCGCAACCAAGTATGTTTTACCTCTGTTATTTCAGCAGAGGTTTTTGTTTGTCTAAAATACGCTAAGAAGTTATTTGGTTCGAGTTCTGCCTGGTCGAAAAATAGTCGAACAATCTTTACGTCGTCTACGTGTCATTACGTTTTTCCGAATAACGTAATTTACTTAAATCCTTAAAAAAGTAAATGTAAATGTCGTTACATTACGTATTTACAAAAAACGTAATGAAACGTAGAATAAAATTTATGAAAATACATCTATCGAACAGCGATAACTTACGGTTATTCGATGTTTTTCTTAGAAATTTTGATTCGACTGACGGGAGTCGGCTTGACATTACAACTAACGACAAATGGATAAACGCTCACCCGGCGGTTTTAACGGCCGTGGCAGCACTCGGCCTAAATGTAAACCCAGATAAAATTACAATTGATGAGATAACAGCAAAGTCGGGCGAATATCTAGATACTATGGGGTTGTTCAAAATGTTAAAAAAAGAATCCCCTTTCGATCCCATTAAGCATGAATCCGCCGGCAAATATATTCCCTTAACGCAAATTAAAACTCCAAAAGAGCAGACACACTTTATTCACGATATTATTCCGCTTTTACACTTGGAACCCAGTAAAGTTGAAGCACTGAAGTATACCTTAGGTGAGCTAGTCAGAAACGTCCTAGAACATGCTCAGTCCCCGAATGGTGCCATAGTTGCTGCGCAATATTCACCTGAGAGGGGAGTTGTAAGGATAGGAATATGTGATACGGGTATCGGCATAAAAGGTTCGATGAGCTACACATGGCCAAACAGAACCAAGACTGATCTGGACGCAATCAAATGGGCACTGGTGCCTGGTGTATCGGGTACGACAATGAACGAGAGCGGTACAGCAGAGAACGCAGGTGCCGGTCTGTTCTTTGTCAAATCAATATCAATGGTCACGCGAAACTACTTCCTGATTTACAGTGGAACAGGTGTCTATAAGTTACTTAAGCGAAGGCCGGATGTGCGTGCGATTCGGTTAAGTACCAACCCTGACAGTGATAGAAACTCGCAAACCAACGGAGCCCCACATTTTCCTGGTACTTTAATCGCGATAGACATATCGGTAGAAAAGGTTAAAGAGTTTGCAAGTCTACTCGAACTAATTAGGCACGCTTATTCTAGCGCCATAAAAGAGCGGAAGGCAGAAAGGTATAAGCCCAGGTTTATATAAGTCTGTACAACTATGGAGACAATCAAGATCTATGAAAAGGCAGGTAGCTTTGCTGAAAATAAAGATATCGCTCGAGACGTAAGACTTAAATTCATTAAGCCAGCATTAGCAAAAAACGATGAAGAAATCGTGATTGACTTCAGTGGAGTCACAGGTGCAACGCAATCCTTCGTCCACGCATTGATTAGTCAGTTAATACGTGAGTATGGAAATCAGCTTTTTCAAAGAATATTGTTTAAAGACTGCACCCCTGCAGTACAACAGATAATTAATATTGTTGCTGACTATATGGCAGAGTAACTTCGTAGAGTAATGTTTTTAAAGTAGTACTCACGGTTCTAGTATGTTGCGGTAGAGGCTTCGACTAGCATTTCACCTCTTGTGATATCTATCCATCGGCTCAATTCCAATAAGATAAGGTTCCAATTCGACTGCGATAGGGCAATCATGAGAAATAACAGATAGAGATTGGCGATAATGCCGGTCTCTTTTTTGTTGTATCTCTGTAATCTAGATTCCAGCATTGTTTGGGTAGTTTGGTATGCTAGCTGTATGGTCTCTAAAAATAAGGAGACACCCCTATGATTGAGGCATTCAATAAAATCCACCGCATCTTGGCTCCACGTATAGTGGTCACGATAGGCACTGTCAGTCCTGACCAGAGAAAGAACATTATTCCCATAAATAATATTACGTCTGTCAGTGTTGAACCTAGTATGGTGCTAGTTGCCGTCTATAAACCTTGGATAACAGCCAAGAATCTCAGGACGGCCAAAGCCTTTACTGTGTCTGTGCCACATCGGGAACAACTTGAACTCATTTGGAAACTTGGACGGAAATATTCTGGCTATAAGTCTAGGAAAGATAAGATAGAAGAATTTAAAGATGAACTCGATTTAGAATTCTCTGAACATGGCCCAGTTATTGTCAACGCGCTTGGCTGGGTAGAGTACGAAATTGTTGAACGTCCGAAAGATGCTGGGGCTGACCACTATTTAGTTATTGGTAAGGCCACCAAAGCCAAAGTTAATCCCACATATTATGATGGAGAAATTAACCCCAAGGGTAATCCGAAGCCATTTATGCAGTGGGAAAGAAATCATTTTGCTGAGGCATCCGACATATTTACCATCGACTACTTCAATGATCCTGGGTTCTAGTGCTGCTACGCAGTGTAGTGTATCGATGGCCAACACCTGGAGAGTTCTTTCCATCTCGCTGATTCTGAAAAGATAAGGTTTCAATTCGACTGAGCTGAGGCGGCCAAATTGAAATAACGGATTGAGTTTTGTTTTATAGCAAATCTCTTTTCCATTGAGTAAATACTGGCCGGATGTAATATTTGCTATGATAAGCATTATGGCCACAGATACAATGACCAGGTTACTGCTCTTCATACTTGCACCTCTCTGTGCTCCGCTCCTCGGTGGTTTAGTTGCATTTTATATAAAACCTAGTCATTTATTTCAATCAGTCGTGCAACACCTGGCAGCGGGTTTAGTTTTTGCGGCAGCCGCAATTGAACTCCTACCCGTACTTTTCGAACATAAACAAGTGGTTGCTACAGCGATAGGTTTTGTCGTAGGAGTTGGTTTACTCATGATGATGAAACTAATGTCTGGCGGGCATTACCATGGAGATGCGGACGAAAATGAGAGTCATCAGCATATCAACACCGAAACTACGTCGCTCAAATCACTCATCACCGCAATAAGTATTGATGTCGCTGTCGATGGCCTACTCATAGGATTGGGTTTTGCGGTTGGAAGTAAAGAGGGACAAATACTTACCTTGGCAATGACAATTGAAGTGTTCTTTCTTGGATTATCAACCATGGCTATCTGCCAACAGCATTCGCTGACGAAAAATAAGGCGCTATCAATTACCGCAAGTTCAGGGGTGATTCTGGCTGTGATGTCGGTAATCGGTTATAAGCTCGCCGCATTACTTAATGGAGGGTTTCACCAAGCTCTCATCGCCTTTGGCTTGGCGGCGTTGCTTTATCTTGTCACTGAAGAATTATTAATAGAAGCGCATGAGTCGCCGGATGAACCTTTAGAAACCGCCAGTTTCTTTTTCGGTTTTCTAGTAGTTTTACTCATTGCACTTTAGTGAAAAATTGTAGGGATGCTACACAGCGGATAGTCGTGTTTGTAGTTACAAAATGTACGTATGCTTTACAATTGCCACCAGAATGATAAGGGAAAAAATCAATAGATGATGAACGGAGAGAAGTAACGAAAAGCATGGTCGATATAGAACGCAAGTACTCAATATGGCTAAGACCTAGCGGAAAAACCAAAGAGGTACTTCAACAATTCATACAACAGCTCGCGGATGAATTGAAGACACCACCGTTTGAGCCACATTTGACATTAGTTGGATCTGTGTACGTCAGCGACGCTAAACTTAAAGAGGCAGAACAACAACTAGATACACTGGCAAGCCAAACAAAGCAATTCTCGATAAGTCTTGCTACATACGGCTTTCTGAGTGAAACGTATCGCTGCTTATTTATTACCGCCGACTCACCGCAACTCACTGCCTTATATGAGCAATTATCAGGCATATTTCCTCAAGTACAGACTGAACACTTCCAATCCTTGGCACATGTCAGTATTCTCTATGGTCAATTTGATGAGGGCGTTAAAAAGAGCATAATTAAGACTCATCCAATCCTGCCCCTGCAATTTGAAGTTACTGCCCTCGATTTCTTTTTCACGGGTGGTCCGGAGACATTATGGCGGCATGTATATTCCTCGAAACTCATAAGCTAATCCGGGTAGACACGGTTTCTTGTGATGTTCATCACTAAAATGCATAGACGCAACTGTTATCGGTATAATGAACGTAACAAACCAAGGGAGCAGACAATATGATTAGGCCTTATCAGGATGACGATTACTTGCAACTTTATGACTTATACCAACACGGCGAATGGTATGGTGGTACTTTTGATCAATCCAGGGATAGCAGAGTAATCTTGGCAAACTCGATCGCTGACGATCCAAAATCGATTGCCGTGTACGTCAAAGACGGAACTGTCGTTGGTTCAATTTCATTGGTTGAAAATAAACGAGTTGCTTGGTTGTACAGGTTTGTAGTGAAAGATTTTGAATCAGTTATCACAAAAGAACTGTATAGTTGGGCAATAGCCGAACTAAAACAACGCGGTCATCAACAAGTATTGGTATATAGTGACCACAACAGTCAAGAACTAAGTGATCGTTACAAAATGCTCGGTTTTCAGCAAGGAACATCGTATACATGTTTCTGGCAACTCATCTAATCTGAGTCACCAAAAGCGGTTGATGTATTAGTGTTCTATGACTCTAATCCGGGAAAAGTTTTTACCTTCTAATCCGGGCAGCGAAACGGACTCCCATTGAAATTGGGCGTTCTCTAATTGTTTCGGAGTAAGGACAGTCTCATGCAAAGATGTGCCATCTCGCTCAAGTGCGCCCACAGCAACCCAAAATTTTGCCGACGTACGTTTCGTGCTACCGGTAGTAATACATCCAGGGAAATAAGTAGGGCAGACGGGTATCATGGTTGGGTCATAAATATATCGTTCCATAGTTTTAGTGCGTTCAATACTAAGATGTGTCCATTCGACTTTTTCGCGCCAAAGCGGATCATCAGCTTGGCCTGGTTTCAGGCGGACATTTAATTCGGTAGCATCTTTCTGTTCATTAGTCATCGTTGGTAACTTGTTGCCTAATTCTTGCCAGACTTTCGCTTTTGCTTCATCTAGTTCAGCGATATACTCTGATCGATCCGAATAATCTTGGCCATACCGCCTGTAACCAACCTTCACGTTAGACGGGAGGTATTGTCTTAGCCAGGCTAACATGGCTATAAATGTATTGCTGTATTGATCGGTTTCGGTCGGAGGTAAGTTATTCATTGATTCCAAAACAACATCCATTGAATAAAATTCCAGATATGCGCCTGGTTCATATGCGCTGGCGATATATTTTAAATACTTCACCAAGTATAGTGTCGTAAATACTTCTGCCCAATCGATTTCCGGGGCTTCCGCAAAATGCCATAACTTGTTCCCGCCGAAGACAACGTTAACTATAATAGGCGTTTGGTTACTCACAGAATGATGGATGGCCTTCTTCGTCACATCAATTGCCGCTTGACCGGCCTTTAACTTACGAAATTTTTTAGACATAACCTTGGCAAAAATGACATCTTCAATCGGGGTAGCAGGCGTCTGCTCAACTGACGATGGGTCGGCCAGTCGGGCCAGTGTGTCGATAAGGTATTCTTGCGCAGTCATAGTTTTGGAGATGCGGGGCAGACATGACTCTACCGTAGATAGCGTGCAAGCCATCACCTATTCTCGGTCACCGCATCAATTCTAATGTACCAGGTTATCCCAAACTGCGGTAGCATTTTCGACGCCTCGCCACTATCTGTTATCATGCAGCTATGGCATTTATAGATTTATCGGTGGTTTTAAATGAGCGTACCCCGGTGTATCCTGGTGATCCTGAATTGCAAATAATAGCTACTGGAGTATATGATCGTGATGGCTACAATGATCACACGATAAGCCTAGGAACGCATGTCGGCACTCATATTGATGCACCATTTCATATGCTCAAAAACGGGCGCACGTTAGCTACGTATCCAATTGAACGCTTTTTTGGAAGGGGTAGGTATATCAAGGTAAACGGACAATTTATACTCGACGACATCAAAGCAGCTAATTTACAAAGCGGAGATATAGTTCTCTTTGATACTGGCATGAGCGCGGATTATTACAAGGCCCGCTACTTTACAGACTATCCAGTTATGTCCCAAGTAATTGCAGAATATCTAATTAACCAAGGTGTCAGTATGGTTGGATTTGATGCGTGCAGCCCGGATAATCAAGCAGATTTCCCAATTCATAAAACTTTACTCACCAGAGATGTCTTAATTATCGAAAACCTAACAAATCTGGCAGAAGTTAAGGGAAACGATTGCACGGTGTTTGCCCTGCCGCTTCGATTTGAATTAGATGCTTCGCCGGCAAGAGTAATCGCAGTACTTCCATAAGCGGAGTGTGAGTAGAGTGCTCATGTTAATTTCCCAGAAAAATGGTTAACTATGGTACGACATGCCTCACTCATTTAAAGAGATCCCCGATACAACTGTCGATCAGATAATGCTCACGAATGCCGGTTGGCCTGCTTTTCGGAGTCAGCACAAAGATGCGATTAACACGACGATCGGGATAATGATTGATCCAGAGTCTGGTGACCCATGGCAACCTGAAATTGTGCAAAAAGCCCGCCTCGCAGCTCTTAAAGACATTAATCGACACCATGACTTTGGTTATCAGACACAGACTGGCAATGCTGCATTCTTAGAGAAGGCTGGGCGCATGGTCTTTGGCGAGCGTGATTTCACCAAGAATTTTGCCGACGTCATGAGTTATCAGACGCTTGGTGGAACTGGAGCACTTAGACTATCGAGTGATGCGCTCAAGGCTAGTTTGACAGTGCGACGCGACGGCTGTTTGTCACTTGTTTTAGATGGTGGTTGGCCGAATCACCCAGCAATTTTTAGTAAACCATTCTCATTGTGGACCTATCCGCATCTTCATCCGAGCACCGGACTCTATAACCATCAAGCCGCTTTACAGACGATAGCGGATAGCTCAGACAGGGTTGTCGTTCTTCTACAGGCTGGCGGTTACAACGATGACGGTGCCGATAGAACTACTAAAGAGTGGGATGAAATATTGTCTTTGATTGAACAAAAACAGGACATCGTTATCCTTGATTCTGCTTATCTGGGACTGGCGAATGGATTACTAGAAGATCGATATCCGATATTGGAGTGTTTAAAACGAGGCATTCTCACATTTGTTTGTGTCTCATTCTCCAAAAATATGGGCTTATATAACGAACGGCTTGGTACCCTCTTTATACTTAATGCAAAACAACATCTCGGAGCACAACAAGCCAAGAATCTCCATCAACTTGTGACCAGAAATGTGCGGCAATCAGTCTCAAGTACACCGCTTTTAGCAGCCCAGGCCGCAGCCACTGTCTTATCAGTGCCTGAATATTATATTGAGCTTGAGAATGCCCGACAGCGACTTCTTAAAAATAGACGAGTATTAGCCCGTGCTTTTAAAGACCTACCGGCCATCGAACGAGGTCGCGGCTTATTCACAAAATTATATCCAGATGGATTTTCAAAAGACCAGCAGGACATCTTAGCTCAAAACGGTATATTAACGTTACCAAATTCACGATTAAACCTTGGTGGTATAAGCAATTCACAGATGCTGCGGGTTACAAAAATACTATCCCAGGTCACCTCACTAAAAACCTCATAAGCATAATAGGTGTTCTAATAGATAGTGATTTACTTGGTTAAAAGAGAAATTGCCTTACAATATAACTATGGATACAAGTCAGCAGTTACCAACTGCTAATAGTTCTGGGACTCAAAATACAACCCAAAACCCGCAGAATTCCGTACAAACTGGGTCACTCGCAGATCAAACAGGTTCTGTGCAGACGGGTGGTCTCAATAGTTTGCTGGAAAGCCAAAATGGTATTCCCTTGCAAAATACCTACTCGTCGGCTATAAATCTGTCTTCACCGATAACGCAAACCAGTACTCAAGCTGATCAAGGAGCTCATCACACCCCAAACTACCTATTACTTGGCGGCTCCGGTTTGCTTTTTGTGGTGGCGATTGTGCTTTTTTGGACATCTTCTCGTTCGGCAAAAAATACAACAGACTAGTCCCAAATTTAACTTGCAGTCTCATCTAATCATCCGTATCATAGTGCTTGAGGTCTATCGAAACCAAAAGCTAGCATTATTGACAAAATATCAATTTTGTGTATAATATATAGTGTTTCGTGATCACAAACAAACATTTACAAAATTAAAAACTAACAGAGGAGCAGAAAAAATGCGTACCAGCAGTGGTATAAGTTTTGAATTCGTAACAACTGCGAATAATAGCTTCCGAAAAATTGACCGACTACTAAAAAAATTGTAATCGGTTGACAGTTTCATAAACACCCGGCCAATAAACCGGGTGTTTATTTTTTGTTGTAAATGGATATACCCTAATCCATTAGCGGAATATTGACCAGGCGCTCACAATGGCAAAAAGTAAGAGAATACCTGCCGTAATTCTTTGCAGTAGTGCGGCCGGAATGAGTTTTAACATTTTTTTTCCAACAGTCACTCCAAGTAAGGCAACAGTCCATAGTGCTAGTAATGCACCGATTCCAACACTCCATGGGTCATGGTAGTGGGCAGCATAGTTAGCAGTGGCAATTTGGGTAATATCGCCCCATTCACCCAAAAAGACAACTATAAAAGCAGTGGCAAATACTTTCCAAAATGTCGCAGAGTTCGGTAATGCTGACTCTTTGACATTAGATTCTTTTCCAGACTTTGTTTACCGAACAGCAAAATAAGTGCCCCAGCCAAAAATAGCAAGGTAATAACCGTTTGAAGTATCGCATGAGGCAATAAGGTAAGTAATTTACCGGCGGTTACGGCAATAATAACGTGGACCAAAAAGGCTGCTGCGGCGCCGAGCCATACATATAACCAAGGGAATTTGGTGCCTAAAACAAGTGAGGCAAACAATGATTTATCTGGTAGTTCTGCAATAAAAATGACGCCAAATACCAGCGCTATAATATCTATGTGCATGACAGTATCATAGCAAAAGTGCATTTATGCCAAACAACTAGAGAAGAACGCATTGACGATACGTGTTTGGTATTGGAATTAATTTTGGAAAAAGCACTACTACCAAAAGCACTTTTTAAGTTTTGCTGATTGGTATATACTTTAGGTGTTCCTTTCGGGGTCAGGTGAAAATCCTAATCGGTGGTATAGCCCACGAGTCTTTTTAAAGACATGATCCGGTGTAAATCCGGAGCCGACCGTACAGTCGGGATGAAAGAAGGGATATTGCTAGTCGCGTATTAGTAATTTCCGAAAATCCCCGGGTAGGGGATTTTTATTTGCAAAGCAATTGTAAGAGGAAACGACAATTACAAGAAAGAAAGATTTCTGCACAATTCCCGAAGCTATTGAGCATGTAAAAGCTGGTAAGCTACTCATTATTGTTGATGAGCCAACTAGGGAAAATCAGGGGGACCTGTTTTTTGCTGCATCAGGTGTCACTACTGAGAAAGTGAACGTGATGCTCAGTTGTCGAGGACTAGTGTGTGTTCCAATTTCAAGAGATTATGCTCGACGCTTAGAGTTGCCACTTATGCTAGAGCCTGGTCAAAATACAGAGTCGCATGGTTGCAACTTTACTTTAACAGTCGATGCAAAAGAAGTTACAGATCATGGCATATCAGCCGAAGATCGAGCAAAAACTATTACATTGTTGGCATCGCCAGACACCAAACCATCAGATTTAGCCCGACCTGGTCATATATTTCCGCTATTAGCATCTGACGGTGGTGTAGTGGAAAGAGCTGGTCATACTGAAGCTGCTATCGAGTTTGCGGAATTGGCGGGTCTGCCACCGTGCGGCGTGATTTGTGAAGTCTTAAATGATGAAGGTGTTCCTGGTAATTTGCCGTATCTTCAGGAATTTGCCGAACAGCACGATTGTTTAATCGTCGCCATTGCCGATTTAATTAAGTACCGAAAGTTACACCCGCTTAATAGAAAAAAACCAAGTAAAACACTTATTTCGGAAGCCCATGCAACACTGCCAACAAAATATGGACAGTTTGAGATGTATGTGTACAAGTCGATATTAGATGGTAGGGAGCATGTCGCGTTAGTTCATGGAAAAGATGAGGCCCAAAAGAAACCGGTATTAACTCGCTTGCATTCCCAGTGTTTTACAGGTGACACTCTCTCGTCGCTACGTTGTGACTGTAACGCGCAACTTCATCAAAGCATGTCATTAATTCAAGATAACGGATATGGTTTAATTATATACTTGAACCAAGAGGGACGAGGCATTGGCTTGGCAAACAAAATAAAAGCTTATGCCTTACAAGACCAAGGTTATGATACTGTCGAAGCTAATCACATGCTGGGGCTGCCGATAGATGCCAGAAGCTACTCAATAGCCGCTGAAATATTGGAAGAACTGAACATTCATGAAATCGATCTGTTAACGAATAACCCTGAAAAAGAAAACGAATTACGCCGGCTCGGAGTAAAGATCCATAGCACAATTCCGCTAGAAACCCCTCCAAATGTATCAAACATCGACTATTTGCTTACGAAAAAACATAAACTGGGCCATCGACTGACGAGTTTATAATGCAACCGACGGTCGCGGCATCTTCAGACGAGTTGTATATTGCCGAGACACTGAAACTGGCGACAAAAGGTAGGGGGTGGACCAATCCAAACCCTATGGTAGGAGCGGTCATTGTTAAAAAAGGAAAAGTAATCGGTCAAGGGCATCACCGTCGTGCGGGCACCGAACATGCCGAAGTCGTTGCTTTAAAGTCCTGCACTTCAGATCCACGTGGGGCAACATTGTATGTCAACCTAGAGCCCTGTTCCCACCTAGGTAAGACTCCCCCTTGTACGGACGCGATTATTAAAGCTGGTATCCAACGCGTTGTATGTTCTACATTAGACCCAAATCCGGCTGTTCACGGTCAAGGGAGGGATCAACTGAAAGCTGCCAATATTGAGTTTAGTTTGGGTATATTTGCCCAGGAAGCAAAAGAACTAAACGAATGTTTTTTTAGTTTCCATCAAAAAGGAAGGCCTTTTATTGCGATAAAATTTGCCTCCAGTTTGGATGGAAAAATGGCTACAAAGACTGGGGACTCCAGTTGGATAACAAATGATTCGGCCCGAGAGTATGCTCGACGCTTACGTGCAGAGTACCAAGCTATATTGGTTGGTTCAAAAACGGCGCTTCACGATGATCCACATTTAGGTGTTCGTCATAAATCAGCCAAGGATCCATTACGAATCATTCTTGATTCCAGGCTTCGTCTTTCAAGGGATGCCCAGGTTTTAAGGGACTCAAACGTATTGCTGGTCACGACAACGCGAGCACCATCAGAAAAAGTACATTATTATCAGCAGCAAGGTTTTGAGGTCGTTGTTTTCAAAGGCAGTTTCATCCCCCTTAATGTTTTAATGAAGAAACTTCACACGATGAATATAATCAGTGTGTTCGTTGAAGGCGGAGGTACGATAATTGGTAGCTTTATCGATGATATGCTGGTCGATAAAGTGTATGCGTTCTACGCCCCTGTAATTATTGGTGGTGCAAAAGCAAGCCATATTGGTGGAGACGGTAAAACAGAAATGAGCAACGCGATAAGGCTGCAAGACGTGACGTTCAAACGATTTAATGACAATTTTTTAATTACTGGCTATCCCCACAGAGATTCTGCAGTTTTATCTTCTAACGGTTCATAAAAACGACAGTAGTCCTATTAATGTGTTGGGACGGTAAGCGTGATCCACTCACCAGTTTGAATGTATATGGAGTCAAAATCACTGACCGGTAATTTGTTCATGCAGATGTTAAACATTTGAGCTATGGTTCTTGATGTAACTATCATGGTGTTCGTAAAATGCTGCTTTTCCAAATCGGCTATAAAGCTTTTCACTCTGAGTTGTACATCGTGCAGCGATTCGCCATCATTAAACTTAGCCGTCCATCGGTCGGATACGTGCCGCATAGCTTCCTCGTATAATGCGTCAACTTGACTTTCAAAACCTGAGCGGTTGTCATTTAATCGGGCATCAACTGTGATTGGTGCATGGTGAAATTTATTTATGATATCAGCGGTTTGTTTAGTACGAAGAAGTTCGGATATAAAGACACGGTTTAGAGAAAGATCCTTAAAATAGTGGGCCACTTTATTTGCTTGCTCGATACCTTCAGAGGTTAAATGTACGTCGATAGACGGGTCGGAATTATGGCGACTTTCAATTGTATAGTTTGTTTCTCCGTGACGGACGACATATACCTTCATGAAAAAATAATAGCAGACGGGAGAGATTGCATAGTCACAAATTGGATTTGGTGTGCGTCAGGAAGCTAATTAAGTAGTATAAAAAGTACATAGATGATCCGATATTTATTGCCTCAGCAGTAACATCGTTTACTATTGCCTGCGTAGTATTAACGTAACTTTTGAAGTGGCTTATGACTTCACTATCGAATTTGATCCAATTTTCTACTCACTGTTACCAAGCTGCACTAGCAAGGACTCAAATGTCTCTGCTGGCATTGGCGTAGCGGTCCCTGCGCCGTATACTTGGGCAACTTCAGCTCTGTCGACACCTAAATAGTTTTCGGCCATTGGTATTGATAGTGTTGCCAAATCGTATAAGGGATGTCCATCGGCGGACGCAGGACCTCTTTGGGCGACAGCGAGAGTTGCATCCACAGTTAATCCTTCGGAGCCGACCATAACAAATCCGCATAATACACTAAGTACGCCATCCACTGAATCTACACTTGGAGCGAGTGCTTCTTCTCGAGAAGGTGTTCCAATACAGTTCACCGTGCCTGCCATTATCATGGCCGTCAGAGCTTGTCTTAGTTGTTCGCTATTCAAGCCTTCGGCAATCACTGTCCGTGAATACTCAGTAAGATCTGCCATCTCGAGCCCCTTTTCTTAAGAGTACAGTAAACTGCATAGGTACATAAGTCAAATGTAAGCTAAACTAATTGTTTTACAGTGGCTTTATATGCAAGCACAACATGTATTCGTATTAGGAAGCACAGGAAGCTGTTATCCAATCTAGTAGTTCGATATTGCCATTGATTTCCCAAAACCAAACCATTGGTACTTCCTCTGTTGTAAGAGCCTTTACTTGCTCTATGATTGCTTCTTGATGCTGTGAGAGACTAAATGCTGATAGGGTAAAGTATTCCATGTCTAATACCTGACCCTTCCACCAGAAACGAGAAGGCGCATTAGTAAGAATACTGCCGGCTACAAGTTTATTTTCTAAAAGCACATTTAAAATGTCATCTGCTTGCTGTTTTGTTTCGGCACTAATCTCGACCTTTATAAAAGTAGACATACCTTCATCATAGCAAACGTACTCGCCAATATGATGTGGTTAGTAGTTCTGATTCTGGATGATTGTGAGCAAAAGTTGTAAATGACAACGTGATATTGTTTAATAAGTGGAATATTTATGAAAAAGGTCCTGACTATGTCCAGTCTACAATTAAACGTGCTTTTGATTTGGCAATGGCAAATGGCCTTTCCCCAGTACAGCTGTATGTTCGGTTTTTAGTCGCCAATCATTTGAGAGGTGAAAGAGAAGAGGGTGTTAACCCTCGCCCGTTAGTTACCCATGAAGCAAGAATTGGCCAGTCGGATATCCCTTTTCTATCACCTAAATATCCCAACAGGTAATCCACTGGTTCTACCAGTGTGACTCGAAAAGGTTCGACCTTTAACCTCTATCCCCAAATAAATAAGCCAGGCGTCAGCCTGGCTTATTCTGTCTGTATGGTTGCCCCGGAAAGGAAACCTACATATGTCATCATCTGAAGACTATCATAGTCTAGCCCATTCAAAATGGGATTGTAAGTACCACCTGGTCTTCATCCCTAAAGGGAGAAAGAGACGGCTCTATGGTGAGATCCGTCCCAGACTTGGTCAAATCTTCCATGCTCTGGCCGAGCAGAAGGATTGTAAAATCCTGGAGGGGCATCTTATGCCCGACCATGTCCACATGCTGGTCGAGGTGCCACCGAAGTATTCGGTCAGTTCAGTGATTGGATTTCTGAAAGGCAAATCGGCCATTGCGATTGCCCGGGAATTTGGCGGCAAACAGCGGAACTACACGGGCGAACATTTCTGGGCCAGAGGCTACGCCATCTCGACGGTTGGCTATGACGAACAGAAGATACGGAAATACATCCGGGAACAAGAGATCGACGATGCGCAATCTTCGGCGCAAGGTGCGTTCTAACATCCACTAACTAACATAGCGGGGCAACCATTGCCTTTGAGGCAACCCCATTCAGCAAGCCACCGGCTTGACCGGTGGTGTCTGACTACACGACTACAAACAATGAGGGTAAAGTTTTTGACGGTTGGGGCAGGGAGTTTCGCGCTAGGGGACTAGATGAGATCGCACAACTTAATTTAGTCAGAAGCGGGATTATGAGTGTTGTTGGACCTCGTCCGCTTATGCCGCAAACAGCATTAAGTGAATACGTAGAATCGAACCACATATGGACGAAAGAACGCATTCTGGATGAAATGGATGTTGCGTTTCATAACGACTGGCTGGAGGCCGTGAATAATGGCCGACCAGGCATATTCAGCTCATTTGGTATTCATAATCATACCCAGCCATTAACGAGCGATACATCCAATATTCGTGCCGAGCTGGATATACGTGATTTTAGAGATGCCAGTTTAAGACGTGACGTACTTATCGTAAAAACGATTGCGATGGTGAGTCTACGAGGAGAGCAAACCATCCCAGAACCACTCAGGCATTTTGCGCCAGGAGCTGAGGGAATGATCGTGTAAATCATCTATGTTAATCACACATGCTGAGTAAGAAAAGCGATAAGAACCATAGTATATTTCTATCGAATTTCGACTAAATCAAAAAAAGCTTGTAGATTATTTTTATCAAAAACTGTCTTAACTTTGTCGGCCACCGTAAGCATTTCATGGGCTCTTTGCTCAAGTACGCTCAAGAAAACTTCTTCGCCTAATTTTCTTTTTTGCAAACCAACGTTTGCAATCTGGAGTACATTTTCTATCAGTGGGAGAATTGAATTTCCGTTTATCGTAGCGCTGAGTCCATGTCGAAGCACATCAAATCGCAATTTACGCCAATTGGCCAATGTATGTTTGGCGTACAACCTCTGCGCCTCTTCCAGATTTTCTACTAAACCAAGCATGAGAGCAGCAATACCTAGAGTGGCATTTCCAGGTTGTTGGCTACAAGGCCGTACCTCTAATGTGCCATATTCAGGTGCGAGACGTGCTTGCCACCAGGCAAACCCGCTCTGCATACGAATGTCTTCAGGTAAACTTATCAGCTTCAGGATTTTTCCGTCAACAGTTTGGCCTTCGCTCTCTTTGGCATCTAAAAAGTCATTAAACGTTTTGTGATGGAGTATTTTAATATATTCATCACCTCTTTTTACCATTAGGGGTCGGAATTGACCTAAACGATCAACGTAGTCGGCATCATTAATAAATATTTCCGGAATGCCAACTTGTTCTATACGATTACTCCAGCTTTTATCCCAGAATATTTCACGCACATCAAGCCATTCATCGTCCGTTTTGCCTTGCCAGATTGGAGAGTTGGCAGTCAGTGCGCTGAGTAACGGTGCTAAACCGTTCATGACATTTACTGATATGATCGCTTCTTCTTTGTAGACATCGATATGGCACTGGCTGGAGGCGCTGATTGCAAAAACAGATAAATCCTGGCCTTGTCTTTGGTCGATGACTCGGTTCAAGGAATCTTGTTCAAAGAACTTGTAGCGCCCTTTGTTTGCGACAAGGTCATGCGTAGGAGGTGAAAGTGGCTGGATGCCATATCCTAGCATATGACAATTTTCTTGCGAAAAAAATTCAAGCAGTAAATCTTTGATATGCTTCCAGCACTCTTCCGCGACAAACAAATTATTATGAGGAGTGAGGGCCACTTCTATAGTGCAATATCCAACGTCAGTACCTATGACCGTTTTTTCAAAGCCAAATCTTCCATGTCCGTTAGTAATAGATTTTGACATTTCGACTATTTCGCCAGTTCCGGTGTCAGAAGTGGCTTTCCAGCCTTTTTCCTCGAGCCAAGCAAACAATTTTAATATAGTCTGGTAGTCGACGGCAAAGCCGTTATTTTTAACTATAGGGAATTCAAGTTCAAGGCCAATATTTCTGAGCTGAGAAACCTTTGGCTCCGGAAGGAAATTTTTATTGAACGTATCAACATAAGCAGACATAGTATGTTGAGATACTACCATTAAATAAACCTTTAAAACTACCCAAAAGTATTAAATATCTTCAAATCGTGAGGCTTTTATGTCTATGCTGCAATGTGGGCAGTTCTAATTCAAAGAGATTTTGCTCGAATTGTCGAAAGTAACATAAGCGGTATGGTCGATGCAAAAGACCTTTTGTAGCAAGGAGCGCTTGAGCACTTACTGATTGGAGGAGTGAGCCGCGCATGGATAATCGAGTTGCATTTTAGAGCAACGCAAATGCTTTATTCACACGCCCAGAACTAGGTGTTGTGGCTATGATAGAAGCCTAAAATTACTGTCTTCCCGAAGAAGCTTCTTGACCCACATCTGTCAGCTGTTTAACAATTAAGAACCCAGCGACGGCTTCATCAAATGTCGAGTGTCGCCTAACTCTATAAGCTGTATTGCCACCGGCTACATAGTTTCGACGCAAATGTTCTCTATGTAAGGCTATAACACCAGGCACGTGCGAAAATCCGCGTATAAAAGCATAATTAACCGGGTTATAACTGAGCAAACCAGGTCTTTCCATTTCTTCGGTAGGAACTGCGTGTGTGCCTCTTCTATTGCCAAAAGTTGCGGCATTCATGATGCTACGTGCAGGAAAGCCACACCAAACAAGCGATCTCTGGTCTATGTCAGGCCAAGCCGCATATGCGCCATCCAGAAAAATCGCCTGATGCTGAGTATTTCCGTAACTATCTAGAATTGCCATTGGATCCGCTTGCACTGTCGGCCATGGCAATTCATCCCCGACGTCGTTAGCTATTACTGGGTCCCATTTAACACCAAGCTCATTTCCAGTAGAATATTGGGGGAAAGATTCAATGTCAGTGGATATCATATTTGTAGCGTCAGCGAATTAATATTTAGAATACTAGAATTTTACGATTATTTATATTAAGACGTAATAGCCAATTTAGAGAATAAAGTTCTTTACCAATAACTGTACTAATATATTGGATAAGTATGGGTACAGTAGGGTATTCAATATAGTAACACCTTTTCTATTAAAATTCAATAGATACGTAATCGTCCAAGACCTTCGCAACATATAAAAGTAGCTGTTCTACACTGGTAAGTGACAAAACTAATCAGGAGAACAGCTACATGAGCTATTCTAGCAATCCATTACTACCTAAGGCGAGAGCGCAAGCCGTAAGGCTTGTGGTCGAGAATAAACTTCCCATGAGCGTCGCTGCTCGTAAGAGCGGCATTCATCGGGTTGTATCCGTGTACATGATCTTAAGCTCCTTCTAGATACCTTAATTGTATTCTAGAAGTGGCGCTGATCTATCTGAACCTGGACATTTAAGTTGATAGTATATAGTTCGTTGTATGTAGAGTTTGTCGACATCTTTTACTCGATAGAAACAGTGTACATCTTATTTTTGAACTACAAACTCGTAACTTATGCCATTCCAATTTTCAGCTCTCTCATTGATCTGTATGTAGGCTTTGAGTTTAAAGCCAATCTGCTGCATTATGATGATATTCTCCGAATCACCATCGCAAAAAACAAGACCACCACTTATCAAAGTTCGATACATTTCCTCGTAAATTTGGGCTGAGCATACCGTACTTTGCCACGGGGTAACGTACCAAGCGAGAATTGACCCATTTCTAATTCAGAAATATCATATTCCATTTCGAATTGTGGTTTCGCCTTCTCTTTATCTGTATCGCTGAGCTCTACCCACCAGTCGCTTGATCCACTCATGGCCGCCATTAGAAATAGTATGCTGCGCTCCCCACTCTGCTCACATAACCGCTTTGTCGTAGATCTCTTCCGGTAGTGGTTGTATTGGTACGAAGCCGGTGCGGTTGTGAGCGGTTCGTAGTTCGAAATATACTTCCGTTGGCGTTTGGTAGTCAAGACTTTGGTGCCGGCGCTTGTTGTTGTAGAAGCGGAAGTACTCGGCCAGACCCGCTTGCGCATCTTCCAGGTTGCGGTACGAGCTTGGAAAGACGTTCTCGTATTTCACGCTGCGCCACAACCGCTCGGTGAAGATATTGTCCAGGCATCTGCCACGCCCATCCATGCTAATCCGTACGCCTGCCCGTTCGAGCAATGCGGTGTATGCCTCGCTCGTGAAGTGGCTACCCTGATCCGAGTTGCAGACGTCCGGTATCGGTAATCCGCAGTCGTCCACGAAGCACAGTGCATCCTTGAGCGCTTGCAATACGAACCCGTTCTGAAGCGTATCGCTCAAGGCCCAGCTCACTACATAGCGGCTAAACCAGTCGATGAAGGCGACCAGGTATACAAAGCCTTCTTGGGTACGGATGTACGTGATGTCCGTCCCCCAGACATGGTTCGGATACCCGGCTGTGACGCCGCGCAGTAGATACGGATAGACCGTATGGCCGGCGCCGACACCAGGCTTACTGGTGTTCGGCTTCGGGTAGATCGCTTCCAGCCCGAGGAGGCGCATGAGGGTACGGATTCGCTTTCTACCAAGTTCGATACCGAACCGCTCGCCTAGCTCCAAGCCCATCCTCCGGTAACCGTAAAACGGGTAGTCGGTGTATATGGCGTCAACGGCATCCATGTCCCGTTTGAGAAGCAGTTCGGCCCGCATGCTCGCTGCCGGTTGGTAGTAGTAGGTTCGACGGGCCAACCCGAGCAGCTCGGTTTGCCTGGTGACGGTTAGGCTGGGGTTATCCGGCTCGATGAGGCCAGCAAGGTCGCGGAGGTGAAACGGCTGGAGGGTAGTAGTACGGGCAGGCGGTGGCTCACAGCCCCAGGTCACGATGGATCTTTTTTTTAAGCCATTCGAGCTCGGCGTCACGAATGCCAATAACCCGGTGCAATTCGTCGATTTGTTTCTGGCTGTCAGCCGTTTTGGTGGCAGCCTTCCGTTTGTCGGCAAACGTCTCAACCGTGGTTGCTTTCACGGCGTCACGCCACTGCTTGACCTGCGTGGGGTGCACTTCATACTCCGCCGCTATCTGGTTAATGGTTTTGTCGCCGCGCAGGGCGGCGAGAGCTATCTGGGCTTTCTGCTCAGGCGTGAACTGTCTTCGCATTGAAGACCTCCTTCTTCCTCGGTATTACCCGAGATTATACCGGAAAAGAGATCTTATTGGGTTGAGCAGTTTTGGGTGCGCACTATACTATTGATAGCATATACAATAACATTCGAATCAACGAGGATAGTTTTTGCGTTCATACTATTTGGCTAAATCTTTGGATAAAAGTCAGAGCGAGAGAGGCTATCGAGAGGCTCACCTAAGTCGTGAGTTCGGAATACTATCGTTTGCGCCGTTTTTTTCGCATGCTTGTTCAAATACTCTTCTAAGGCTTCATTCAATACTGCTTGGAGCGTCGTGTCTTCTTCTAGTGCGCGTTTTTCGGCCGCACGTTTAAGATTGGTCTTAAGACGTAAAGTTGTTCGTGTTTAGATTCATGCAGACATATTAGCATATATGTGACAATAATTCAATGAGGCAAAGTATGATGCTTCTCATTGCCTAGATCTATATGCTGATGGTTGACGTGTTAAGAACGAGTTGAAACCAGATTAAACGGGAACTGATGGTCTTCTCGAATAATTAAACAGATGAGAGGAGAAGCTAGTTCTGAGGTCTTGTCGAGTATTACTGAATTAACTTAATCCAATACTTTATCTGTTTTGAGAAGTTCGCGGTAATCTTCATCAGACGGTATATGCTTAATGACCATGAAGCGAACCGTTTCATCGGTATCATTTGAAAAAGTATGAGAAGTTCGTTCGTTCTCTACAAGGTCGCCAGATTTTATGACTTGAGACTTTTCTCGACCACTATCGCGCCAATGAGCGGTCAGCTGGCCATCGATAACGTAAAGAGTTTCCCAGATATGCTCATGATGGTGCCATAGCTGGGTAGTACGCGGGGCTTGCGTATTATAGTGAACTTCGTAATCCTTAAATAAATAATAGTGTACGTCGGTTCCTTCGGGCTTAACAACATGTAGAGCATCCTTAGATTGAATGATTTTCATCAGTCAATAATAACAAACAATATGTTTCATAACACAGAATCTAAGCATTAGAGGAATTGTAGACCGCGGGGAGATGAGTTGGAACCAAGTCAAAGGAGAACTGAGAGCTATGTGTCAGACAGTGAATTGGGTGACTTACAGTGATTATAAATTTGGCCCTATGCCGCAGAGTAATGTGGACGGATCATATAGGCTTCTGTAGTCTGATACCCCTGAGATTCTAAATGGTAACCAGTCGGTGGATCGAGCAAATCCAGGGGTCTGGTCCATCGTGCTCTACCTCCAGTAAATTCGCGCCTACTATCTTCAGCTATACTTCCACCTGGCTGGATAACAGTATTTAGAAGGAGCATTTCAGCGGCTTGCTCGTCAGGGGCAATACCAAATTCACTTATCAGTTCCACGGCGTTAGCCTGAAGCAATAGTCCGCTATGGCCATGTTGGTACCACATCCTCACAAAGCGTAATTCATGGGCTTTCCGAATTCGGTGTGGCCTTCGTTGATCACCTGGCTGGCCAGGTAGATGAACAATCATTTCCGGAATGGTCGCATGTCCGGCATAAGCTACCAGGTCTGGATTTAGCTCAAAATCGATTTTCGGTTGTTCGTGGCCTCTTCGCAATTGAATGCTCCCGCTAATTTGGAGCGATAATAAACTAGAGAACGAATTAACACAAGCATAAGCGGATTGATAGGTGCGATATGAGTGAATTGGAACCAAGTAAAGCAAGAACTGATAGTTATGTGGAGAATAGTAAAGACCGTGAGACAAGAAGCAGCTGTTGCAGTATAGGTGAGTGATATTGAACCGAGATTTTTACGCTATGTATACTAGATTCATGGAAGTCGTTACTTTCCTGAGTGATAATCTCATTATTAATGCAACACTTGTATTACCTAATGACAAAACCAATAAACACTCCGGTGTAGTTATATTTCATGGTATGAATAGCTCTAAAGCTAGCTATGTTGGCTTAGCGCAAGAGCTGGCCAGTTATTATGGTATCGCAGCTCTGGCTGTCAGCATGCGCGGACATGGTGAGAGCGAAGGTGACTTCAATAGGTCAACAGTCGGAGAAGCCTTAAATGATGCGCTCGTAGCCTATGATTTCCTAGTAGCGCAACCACGCATAGACACTAGCAGGATTGGCCTGACTGGCTCTAGTGTCGGAGCGATTTTAGCTGCTACAACAACAACTGAGCGACCAGTAAAAAGCATGGTTTTGCGTGCTCCAGCAGCGTACACTCGCGAAATGATGAAATTAAGTATGGCCGACACGATGGTTAACGAAGGACGGCAATTTCATGAAATCACTAACCTGCCTCAAACACTTGCTGGACAAGCAATTACTGATTTTTCTGGTAGCTTACTAATCATTGCATCAGGTAAAGACCACATTATACCTGCGACAATAACCACTGGATACCTAGAGATTGCGCGCAAAACTAATAAGAAGGAGCTACTAACTCTGCAAGGCGCTCCTCACAATCTAAGTGGTACGCAATGGAAAGAACAATGCAACCGAGTCATATGTGAATGGTTTGCAGATACACTCTAAGCATAAGCGGAATGGTAGCGGCGAGTGGATTTGAACCACTGACCCCAGGCTTATGAGTCCTGTGCTCTAACCACTGAGCTACGCCGCCATGGGATAAATTACTGTCAATCTCATCCGTTCTGACAGGGGCTAATATAGCACGATCTCCATCCTGGCGCCAGTCGGTGAATGCCATTCCGTCGGCTGATTAACCACGCTGTAGTTGAGTTGTCCGAGCATAAAATTGTATTAGTATACACAAATGGTAAGGTAGCCGGCAGCAATAAAACCAATCACAATAACGACGATACGTATTACATGGGAAGAAAATCTAAGTGACATCCTTGCCCCCATATAACCACCAATTGCATTTCCGATGCCCATAACTATTCCATAACGCCAATTTATGAGATGAGTACTATAAAGGCACACAATGGACATGGAGGCTATAGATGTCGCAGCTAAATTCTTTAATCCGTTCATACGATGAATATCACGCAGTGATGTAAAGCTCAAAAAAGCCAGCATAATAAAACCAAATCCGGCACCAAAATATCCACCATAAATTGCCGTTGGCAATAGTGCAAGACCAATCAAAAATATTGTTTTTACGCTCTGATTACGTCGCTTTAGATGTTTGTGTAAATGAATACGGATTATTGGCTGAAAAGCGAATAATAGGACTGCTCCAAATACTAACACTGGCGCTAAATCTTTAAATCGGGCGCCCGAGGTATTTCGAAGCAGCAGCGCACCAATGGTCGCGCCGATGATACAGGACCCTAATAAGATCAAAAAGCGCCGAGGTAGCTTTTTCATATACTTTCGATAGCCATAGACAGATGTCAATTGTCCAGGCAGTACGACAATATTGCTTGTAATATTAGCGACGAGAGGCGATAAGCCCACCGCTAAGAGAATCGGATAACCAATTAGCATGCCACCACCACCGATGGCATTCATGCCGCCGACAATAACGCCGACTAGTAACAATAGAATATCCTTGAGCATTTTTTGTTTTGCGAGCTAGCCATAAGCATAGCACGTTTAACTTCTTTCAGCTATCTATCATTATAGAAGTGGTAGTATATAGGCAACGGTTATTTGACTATATAATAAGGACATCATGGAAGTGCAAATTACTCCAGGAACGTACGTCGTTGCGGTGAGCGGCGGGGTGGACTCAGTGGTATTGTTGGATCTTTTATCACGGCTGTCGAAAATGTCAAACGAAGCGGCTCTACATTTAATTGTTGCCCACGTCGACCATGGTATTCGGTCCGATTCAACAAAAGACAGGTTGTTCGTGCAAAAGATCGCGCGCGACTATGATGTACCTTTTGTATTTTGCGAAGCAAAATTAGGACAGGGAACTAGTGAAGAGCTAGCCAGAGCCTGTCGATACGCGTTTCTTTATAGGGTAGTCAAAGAGCAATCGGCTGATGCGATTATTACTGCCCATCACCAGGATGATGTTATCGAGACCGCGATAATCAATATACTACGGGGAACTCGTCGAAAAGGAGTAACCGCACTGCAGGAACACCCATTAATTCGTCGTCCACTTCTGCACCTGCCAAAATCGGCTTTACTTCGCTATGCGAAAGACAATCATTTACACTGGCGCGAAGACAGCACAAATCAAGATACGAATTATTTGCGTAACCATATACGCCACAACATTTTGCCGCGCTTTGATGAGTCGGCAAAGGAACAATTCCGATCAATTATTGCAAAATTAACTGCCATCAATAGTGAATTGGATGATCTCCTAGAGAATCAATTACAATTCCATTCATCTAGTGGTATGATTGATCGGCAGTGGTTTAATCAATTGCCACATACTGTCGCTCGAGAGGTAATAGCCGATTGGCTACGTTTACAAGGTGAGCGACATTTCGATAGTAAGGGCTTAGAGAGGTTGGTGGTTGCGGCTAAAGTAGCCCGCCCAGGTAAGATGTATTCGTTGTCGAAAGAGCACCGTTTACTTATCAAAGGCGAGCACTTGGCACTCGCAACGTTAGAGCGCTAGTAAAATATTTATTACAAAGGTATAATACAATCCTATGGATAAAAAGCCATCACGACCAAATCGTAAAAGCGGAAAACCATCAAGTCGTAGCATGAAGAATGCTGGTTTTATTGCCTTGATCTTTTTTCTCGGACTTATCATTTTTACCGCTTCAAATCAACAAAGTACACTAAAACAAATTCCAGCCACCCAGGCGATAGCCGCTACAAACGCCGGCGATTATTCGTCCATAGTGGTAAATGGCAATGAGCTGGATATTACGCCTAAAGGATCAGATAAAGCCACAATAAAAACGTATGTTGATGCAAATGCCAGCCTTAAAGACCAGGGTTTTAATACAACTAAAACTTCAATAACCTATAAGCCTGAATCATCGAGTGGCTCGACATGGCTTAGTGTTGGCGAATCAGTCATACCTGTAATCATCATTGCTGGTGTTCTGTACTTTATGTTGAGAAGTGCACAAGGACAGGGCAACCAGGCACTTAGTTTCGGCAAGAGCCGGGCTCGTTTGTATGGTAACGAAAAAGATAAAGTGACTTTCAAAGAGATTGCCGGGTCGGAAGAAGCCAAGCAAGATCTTGAGGAAGTAGTTGAATTTTTAAAGTTTCCGAAAAAATTTGCTGGTATGGGAGCTCGCATACCCAAGGGAGTCTTATTAGTTGGCCCTCCGGGGACAGGAAAAACATTACTTTCCAGGGCCGTTGCTGGTGAGGCGAATGTACCGTTCTTCAGCATATCGGGATCGGAGTTTGTCGAAATGTTTGTAGGGGTTGGCGCATCACGTGTTCGCGATCTCTTTGCAAAGGCCAAGAAAAACGCCCCTTGTATTATTTTTGTGGATGAAATTGATGCTGTCGGGCGCCGCCGTGGTTCTGGAATGGGGGGTGGCCACGATGAAAGAGAGCAAACCTTGAATCAGATTCTGGTAGAAATGGACGGCTTTGAGCAGGGACAGAATGTCATTGTGTTAGCAGCTACAAACCGAGCTGATGTGCTTGATCCCGCCTTACTACGACCGGGTCGGTTCGATCGACGGGTTAATATTGGGTTGCCCGATCGTAAGGACCGCGAAGCAATTTTGAAGGTTCATTTTGCGAAAAAGCCGCTTGCTAAAAATGTAGACCTGGATGCCTTAGCCGCTAAGGCAGCTGGTAGCTCAGGGGCTGATCTCGCAAATATCGCCAACGAATCAGCCATAATTGCTGCCCGGAACAGCCATAACGAGATCACCCAGCAGGATGTCACTGAAGCATTTGAACGTGTCGCTATTGGCCCAGAGCGTAAAAGTAAGGTTATGACTGAAGCAGATAAAGTAACCACCGCATATCACGAAGCCGGACATGCTCTGGTTGGGCATGTTCTTCCCGATAGTGATCCGGTACACAAAGTCACGATTATTCCACGAGGTGGTACGGGCGGGGTTACATGGTTTATCCCCCCGGAAGATCGCATTTTTGTGTCACTCATACAATTTAAAGATATGCTGGCTCGTGGCTTAGGCGGACGTATAGCCGAGGAAGTTATACTTGGACACGATCGCATTACGACCGGTGCAGGCAATGATTTGCAGCATGCTGCCGAATTAGCTCGCGACATGATTGTAAACCAGGGTATGGGAAATAAATTGCGAGATCAGGTCTTCCATGTCGATGATGGCATGATGCTCGATCGCCTTGTGCATGAGCGGGATTATTCTGATGACACTGCCCGAACTATCGATCAAGAAGTTGAAAACTTAATAACCGAAGCAGCTAATCGAGCTCGACTGGTAATCAAGGCCAACTTACATAAATTGGAAGATCTGAAGGATCGCTTGCTGGAAAAAGAAACAGTAGACGCTGATGAAGTGAAAGAGATCCTCGTCGGCGCAAAAATGCCACAGAGTGCAGCGCTCTACTAGTCAAAACCATAAGCAATGATCGTATATTCGAATAGTTTTATGTATTGCTGTCTTCTAATGAGGCGGCTGTTATCCCGGCAAGGGCTGCTTTATACTTAGTAAAATAAGTTAACACATATATATCACAACTGCATGAATTTAGGCGTCTCCGCACCAAAGAAAAAACGAATTAGTATCGGCAATGTCGCAGCCTTACTCATGGCAACTTCATTTGCCGGACAACTACTAGGTTTCTTGCGTACAAAGTTGGTAAATGCCAACTTTCCGATTGTCGGGCCGCACAGCACGGATGCATATTTTGCAGCCTTCACTATTCCGGACTTCTTCTTCTTTACATTAGCAGCGGGTGCTCTTGGCGTGGCTTTTATGCCGGTACTATCCGACCGTTTACATAAAGGCGATCGACGAGCTGTTTGGGAATTGTCAGCTTCACTAATGAATTTCCTTGCTATTATCATGCTAGCGGTCGGATTCTTTATTCTTGTATTTGCTAAACCGCTTATTCATACAGTGGTTGCACCCGGATTGACACCGGCACAGCTCGACACCGCCACAACGATTATGCGATTGTTGGCTTTCAATCCACTACTGTTTACCATTTCCGGCATCCTGACCAGCGTGCAACAAACAATGGGCAGATTCTTCTTTTATGCTATGGCGCCCCTATTCTATAACTTATCGATCATAGCTAGTATTTTCCTATTCAAAGACAATATCGGCCTGATCGGTTTGGGGATTGGAGCAATGGTCGGAGCTATTCTCCAGCTACTGGTAATTGCCTGCGGAGTCTTTAAAACTAATTTTCATTGGCATTGGAGAATAATGTGGGAAAGCAAAGACTTTCATACAGTTCTCCGAAACTTGCCCCCTCGTTCACTCGACCAGGGCATGGACCAAGTTGAAGATATTGTTGAAACACATATTGCTAGTGGGCTTGGAACCGGTAATATTAGTTACTACAATAACGCCTATATACTTAGCACAGCACCAATTCTACTTATCGGTACGGCTATTTCAACAGCCGCTTTTCCCAGGCTCAATCAGCGATTAAGCATGGGCCGTCCGGATTTATTTCGGCGTGACTTTTTAATGGTCCTAAGAGCAATGATCTGGGTTAGCGCTCCACTGGTGGTCATAAGTTATTTTTGTCGAGGTTACCTGGCGCGCATGATCTTTACACGAGGCAATGAAGAAATTGCAACAATCTTTGGCTTTCTCACTGTCGCTATTTTCTTCCGTATCATATATTCGATTATTTCACGCTGGTTCTATGCTCAGAAAGACACAAAAACACCACTCATAGTCTCTGTTTTCGTTATCGCTTTGAATGTAATATTAGCGTATACACTGGCAAAACCGAATGCCTATGGAGTCACTGGATTGGCTCTTGCGCAATCGATAGTAGCTATGGTTGAAGTCTTTATACTATCTTCGGTTATGCTTGTTCGGGATCATCGGCTATTTGATGGTGTATTTTGGGATGGTGTGTGGCGAATCTTTTCAGTTACCGGTTTTAGTGTAGTAACCTGTTTCGTATTAATATCCTTCTTCCCGCTCGAATATAATGACCGAGGCATTATTACACTGGGGACGAAAGTCTTTTTAATTGCTGCCATTACATTTAGTGTTCACATCGCTATCTCGGCATTATTTGGTCTTGATGAAGTGCGACCTTTGTTCAAAGTACTAAGAAAGATTGCCTTAAAACCAATCAAAGTCGAGATCTAATCAGTCGATTCCGACTGTCTTGCGAACTACCTCTGTTATAATGTCTGCACATGAAGCAGGACTTGATTCGGAACTTTTGCATAATTGCACATATTGACCATGGTAAATCTACCTTGGCAGACCGCCTGTTGGAGTTGACCGGTACCGTTGCAAAACGTGACATGAAGGCCCAATTGCTTGATCGCATGGACCTGGAACGGGAAAAGGGGATCACCATTAAACTGGCGCCGGTTCGGATGATCTATAAGCAATATGAGTTGAATCTCATCGATACACCGGGGCATGTCGATTTTAGCTACGAAGTATCACGTAGTCTAGAAGCCTGTGAAGGTGCACTCTTAGTAGTAGACGCAACCCAAGGCATACAAGCTCAGACACTTGCCAATGTGTATCTTGCCATGGCCGCTGATTTAACCATCATACCGGTTCTTAACAAAATTGACTTACCGGCGGCAGATATCGACACTGTTTGCGCTGAGATCGTCAGCCTGCTCGTTTGCGATAAAGCAGATATACTGCTCATCTCAGCAAAAACAGGCCAGGGCGTCGACGCTATTTTGGAGCGCATCGTGCAGGATGTTCCTGCACCAAAAGGTTCTAATCAGACTGAACTCCGAGCACTTATTTTCGATAGTTACTATGATGATTATCGGGGTGTCATACTCTATGTCAGGGTTTTTGATGGGTCCCTTTCTACGGGTGCGCAACTACGAATGATGGCAACTGGAGCGGGTGGCATAGCACTGGAAATCGGTGCACTAAAACCGGACATGGTTGTCGGCACAACTCTCGATGCCGGTGAAATTGGCTACATAGTCACTAACTTAAAGTCCACTCGTGAGGCTAAGGTCGGAGACACGATCACAATGTCAGCAAGACCTGCAGATAAGCCTCTTCCGGGCTATCGAAATGTCCAGCCCTTTGTGTATGCCGGTTTTTTCCCAGAGAGCAATGAGTACTATCAAGAACTCAAAGACGCAGTTGAAAAATTAAGTCTCAGTGATTCAGCCCTGCAATTCACACCGGAAAATTCACCGGTTTTAGGCTACGGCGTACGAATCGGCTTTCTCGGATTGTTGCATATGGATATAATTCGTGAACGATTGGAGCGTGAATATGACCTTGAGCTAGTCATCACCAATCCATCGACCGATTATCAGATAACCCTAGTCAGCGGCGAAGAATTGGATATCAAAAGTGCAGCTGAGTTGCCTGATCCGACGAAAATCAGTGAAATTCGCGAACCGTGGATACAGGGTGAAATTGTCGTGCCAAAAGAGTATGTCGGAGCAGTTATACGTCTCATATCCGCCAAACGAGGTTTACAAACGAATTTAAGCTACGTAGAAGACCGTGCACTCGTAAGTTTTGAAGCACCGCTTGCCAATTTGTTAACGGATTTTTACGATCAGCTGAAAAGTCTCACCAGTGGTTACGGCTCATTTAATTACGAACTGGCAGGTTATCGTGCTGAAGATTTAGTATGTCTCGACTTTTATGTCGCCGGAGAAATCGTTGGTGCGCTTAGTATAATGGTTCATCGCAGTGAAGCTGATCGACTGGGTCGTGAAACGGTTCAGAAATTAAAACAAGTAATACCGCGGCAAAATTTTCAAGTATCGTTACAAGCAGCTATCGGTGCTCGGTTTATTGCCCGAGAAGATATTAGTGCCTATCGGAAAGATGTAACAATTGGATTATATGGCGGGGATGTGAGTCGTAAGAAGAAAGTCTTGGCGAAACAAGCGAAGGGAAAGAAGCGCATGAAGCGATTTGGTAAGGTTGATATTCCAGCTGAAGCCTTTACTGTTATGCTCAAGCGTGATTAGAATTTATAAACTTTTTTATGTCAGTTCATCCATGCTATACAATAGATAGTGAGTGGTGAACAATGCAATACAAACAGAGCGTAACTAACATAGATATTGATACGGAAAAAATTCGCATGCTTCTCACGCCATCATGGCTGAGCGGAAGTATTGCATTTGTATGCAGTTTACTACTGACGTTTAGTGTCATATTAATTTCACTTTACCAATCAAGTTCTATTCGAGTGGATTTTCTGAGTTACCAGGAGAGTCAGCTGCTTGATACCTATCATAAAGTTAATAATAGCCTGTCCGCCAATTCTATTATCGGTAATTTACCGCTACTATTATTTTGGAGCCTGATTGGCTTAATTGTGTATATTTTTGTCTCTAATTTATTTACTGCCATATATCATACTGCTGAGCTGAAGGATGAACTTGAATATGTGCATGTTGATCGGAGAAAACTTCTGATCTCAGCGGTGTCGCGTTTGCTTATTCGGGTAGGCGTTATAATTATCTGGATACTCTATTTCATCTTCTTTATTCATTATGTGTTTCCCTACAGTATTGCTTCGGCGTTGGCGTCGATTTCCGAGCATGGCCTGCAGGGAATTAGCTATGGTTTTTTGTCAATTTTTGTAATGTTTGTGTCGTTGCACCTTTTTACCGTCTTCTTCCGTCTTGTGCTACTGCGACCGAGAGTATTTTCTAACGTCAGTTATGAAGACTAATTCTAAAATTCTCCAATCCCGCTATCGTTAAAAAATTTCATCGCTTGTTTTACCTCTGTAAAACTGCTATAAATAAACCATGAACGAACTTGTCCACATTGCTGAATTTCGTTCAGCTTTACAAGATTATCATTTATCAAAACAAGCTCTCCATACGCTTTCTCAAACTAAGTTAGTAATTTTAGTTGCTCCAACATCTAGTGGACGCAATACGATCATTTGGGATTTATTAAAATCTGGTGATTATTATTTTATCGTGTCAGACACGACACGGAAACCGCGCATCAATGACGGTATTGCCGAACAAAACGGACATGAATATTGGTTTCGCAGCGAAGAAGAAATGCTCCATGATATTAAAGAGGGCAAGTTTCTGGAAGCTGCCATTATCCATAATCAGCAAGTTTCGGGTATTAGTGTGCGTGAAATACAAAAAGCGACTGAGCAGGGGAAGATTGCGATTACTGACGCCGAAATTTCGGGGGCTGATAATGCGACCAAATATAAACCAGATACTATTGCAATTTTTGTCTTGCCACCGAGTTTTGAAGAATGGCAGCGCCGAATAGAACATCGTGGCTCGATGGATCAGGGTGAGTTTAAGCGTCGCATGGACAGTGCCAGTCGGGAGTTCGAGACTGCTTTGAACCGCAACTACTACCATTTTATTATTAATGATTCTATTGAGCATTCCGTTGAGCAAGTGAATCAAATCGCTAAATTAGAAACGATTGATACAGAACTTCAAGCTCAAGCTCGCGGTTTAGCGGAGCGACTGCTTCTGGCAACTAGAGCGTTTCTCGAAACGGCCTGAAATACTAGCACTCTTGACTGAGGAGTGCTAAATAGAGTACAATTTTCTAAAGTTTTAAAGTAGTCGGAAGCAAATATGACAGATCGTCAACAGAAGATTTTGAGTGCTATTGTCGAACAGTATGCCGAGGTGGCTAGTCCAGTCGGTTCAAGTTTGCTGGCTCGTGTATTTCATGTAAGTTCAGCCACCATCCGAGCCGAAATGGCAGATCTTGAGCGATTTGGTTTTATTATGCAGCCACACACCAGTGCCGGACGTGTGCCGACCGATAAAGGGTATCGATTCTACGTCAATGAAATTATAAATAGTCCCCATGAAACCGCGCCGGAACGAAGAGCTGAACGAGCTCTGGCGACAAGAGTACAAATGGGAGGAGTACCTGAATATACAATCCGAAATGCCGTAGACACCCTTGTTCAATTAACCCAAAACCTGGCTGTCGCAACCATCGGTAATCAGTTATACATGAGTGGCTTATCGAATCTGTTCGGCCAACCGGAATTTATTAACGGACTGCAAGTACAGCAAGTTGCGAGCCTGTTAGATAATTTGGAGCCGTGGTTACGAGAAGCTGCACCAAATGAACCGTTGAGCGTCTACATCGGTTCAGAAAACCCAATTGGACGATCGGCTGGCTGTAGTCTAATCATCAGCCGCTTCCGAAGTCCATTCAGTGATCATAGCTATATTGGGACGCTTGGTCCGACAAGACAAAGCTATCGAGATGTAATGTTATTAGTCCGCCGAGCAGGACAAGAATTAGAGGAAGTATTATGACAAAATCCGACAAATCAAAAAAAAGTGAACAAGCTTCTGATGACGATCAAGCCGCTCAAATTCTCGCACTAACTGACGCATTGCAGCGTGAACGTGCCGATGCCATCAATAGCCGCCGCCAGCATGAAGAACAACTTGCCAATTTACGTGTGCTCGTAAAAGCAAATGTCGTTCGGGATCTTTTACCAGTTATCGACAATTTCGAACGAGCACTCAAACATGAACCAAGTACAAAGCCTGACGAAACTGTAGAATCATTGCAAAAAGCACTCGTCACCTACGTAGAATACACCGTCGGAGTGCGTGGACTGGTAAAACAATTCGAAAAAACCCTTACCGATATTGGGGTCGCTCGTATTCTGACCGTTGGGGAGCCTTTTGATCCAAAGTACCATGAAGCGGTAAGCATGGAAGAAGGGGATGGGGGGACCAGAGAGATAGTGAGTGAAGAACTGCAGGCCGGTTACCGAGTTGGTGACGATGTCATTCGACATGCCATGGTGCGCGTCAGACTTGAAGCTGAAGACAAGGACGGGTAAATTATTAAAAATACAACACTTAGCACTCTTGACTATTGAGTGCTAATTTTCTACACTAACAAGTACGATTACTATTTCAGTAACTACAAGGGGTAATTCGTAGATACTGAACCCCAATACAATTACTAGAAGGAGAACAAACGAATGGCAAAAATTATTGGAATCGACCTTGGCACAACGAACTCGGCGATGGCTGTGATGCAATCTGGTAAACCAGAGATTATTGCAAACAGTGAAGGCAGCCGAACTACACCGAGTGTCGTTGCGGTCAACAAGAACGGTGAACGACTGGTTGGTCAAGTAGCCCGTCGACAACAAGTCACCAACAGTAAAAATACGATCTATGAAGTTAAGCGACTTATAGGCCGTAATTTTAATGATAAAGAAGTGCAGCGCGACCTTAAACTGATGGGTTATGAAATTGTGAAAAGCGGCAGTGGCGTGAAAGTGAAAATGGGCGATAAGGAATACAGTCCTGAAGAGATTAGTGCCATGATTCTGTCGAAATTGAAAGCCGATGCCGAAGCATTCTTAGGCGATAAAGTTTCTGAAGCGGTAATTACCGTACCGGCTTACTTTGATGACAGTCAGCGCCAGGCGACCAAAGATGCCGGAAAAATTGCCGGTTTGGAAGTCAAAAGGATTATCAATGAACCAACCGCGGCCGCATTAGCGTACGGGTTGGATAAGGCCGATAAAAAGGATGAAAAAATTGCCGTCTATGACCTGGGCGGTGGCACCTTTGACGTCTCAATCCTAGAACTTGGTGATGGAGTCTTCGAAGTAAAAAGTACGAATGGTGATACCCACTTAGGTGGTGCTGATTTTGACCGCGTACTTGTAAATTATTTTGCCGATGAGTTCAAGAAAGAACACGGTATTGATATCTCGAATGACAAAGCTGCTATGCAACGATTACGTGATGAAGCAGAAAAGACTAAAATTGAATTAAGTACAGCACAGGAAGTCGATGTTAATTTACCCTTTTTGACTGCCGATGCTGAAGGACCCAAACATTTTGAGCACAAGTTAACCCGTGCCAAACTGGAAAGTTTAGTTGCTGACCTAATAGAGAAAACGGTTGATCCGTCAGAGAAAGCCCTGAAAGATGCCAAATTGAAAGCCAGTGACATTGATGCTGTTGTCTTGGTTGGTGGAATGACACGGATGCCGGCTGTGCAGGAAAAAGTTAAGAAAGTCTTCGGACAAGATCCAATGAAAGGGGTAAACCCTGACGAAGTTGTAGCTGTTGGTGCAGCCATTCAAGGTGGTGTGCTCCAAGGCGACGTAAAAGATGTTTTACTTCTCGACGTTACTCCCCTCAGCCTTGGTATTGAAACTATGGGTGGCGTAATGACTAAATTAATTGAACGTAATACGACAATCCCAACTTCAAAATCTGAAGTCTTTAGTACTGCTGCCGATAATCAGCCCCAAGTAGAGATTCATGTCGCTCAAGGCGAACGAGACATAATAGATGGCAACAAGAGCCTCGGACGATTTGTACTTGATGGAATCCCGCCTGCCCCACGTGGGATTCCTCAAATTGAAGTTACCTTTAATATTGATGCCAACGGCATATTAAATGTCACCGCCAAGGATAAAGGCACCGGCAAAGAGCAGAGCATTACGATTAGTGGATCAGGCAATTTGGACAAATCAGAAGTAGAAAAAATGGCTAAGGAAGCTGAGTCGCACGCTGAAGAGGACAAGGTCAAAAAAGAACTCGTCGAAGCCCGTAATTTACTGGATGGAGCGGTCTACCAAGCCGAGAAGCTACAGAAAGATAATGCCGATAAAGTGAGCGACGACGATAAGAAAACATTGACTGAAGCCATCAAAGCGGCCAAAAAAATAGTTGCTGATGAAAAAGCTGATAAAGATGCTCTAGAAACAGCCGCAAAGGAATTGAATGACAAATTAATGCCTATCGGCGCAAAAATGTACGAGCAAGCGAAAACTGAAGAGAAACCGGCTGACCAACCTGATGCTGAAGAAACTGACAACACATCCAAAGATGAGCCAATTGAGGGAGAAGTTGTTGATGACAAGAAAGACTAAATCCAATTTAAACCGCGGCCAATACATTTCTGAAGTCGAATTTCGCTGCATCATTGAAGCATTCTAAAACATTGTTGCTTCTTAATTTATAGATAGTTACTGGTAGAATATGACAATGAGCAGTACAGGAACAGAAGTATTATTGAACCACGGTGATGACGTCATGCAGCTATTTGATCTTCCAAACTTTGTTGGTCGAGTAGCTGACTTGTTTACTCAACTCGGTAGCTTTGTGAATGGCCAGATAGCTGAAAAGTATAGGCGTTACTCAATCATGTCCCGAACTTACAGTCGAAGCGGCCTGCACGGTAGTAGCGGCCATACAATTTATGGAAGTAGGAGGGATGCGTAATGACTACGAAGCGTGACTATTACGAAGTCTTAAGTGTAAATAAAGACGCGAGCGCCGATGAAATTAAAAAAGCGTTTCGCAGAGCAGCTGTAGAACATCACCCTGACCGTGGCGGCGATGAAGCGAAATTTAAAGAAATTAATGAAGCCTATGAAGTGCTTAAAGACGAAGGTAAACGCAAACGGTATGATCAATTCGGCCATGCTGGTGTAGGTGGCAACGGGGGAGGTGGCAACCCGTTTGGAGGATTTGGTGGGCAAGGTCAAGAAATGCACTTCGATTTTGGTGATCTTGGGCTAGGTGATATTTTCAGTAGTTTTTTTGGTGGCGCATCACAGAGTGGCAGACCAAGGCAGGCGAGAGGTAGAGATGTTGAGGCTCGGGTTGAAATAGATTTTGAACAAGCAGTCTTTGGTACTGAAGTTTCTATCCAATTAAATCTAGAAGATACATGTGAGCATTGTAAAGGGACTACGGTAGAACCTGGTTATGAGTTAAAAACTTGTGATCAGTGTCAGGGCTCTGGACAAGTTATGACGGTAACTCGAACCATCTTTGGCAATATTCAGCAGGCAAGCATTTGTCCAAAATGTCACGGCCGAGGTAAAATCCCGGAAAAAGTCTGTTCAGTCTGTCACGGTAAAGGCACTCAAACCAAACGCCAATCGATTGACTTGAAAATCCCGGCTGGTATCGACGATGGTGCAACGATACGCTTGCGTGAACACGGCGAAGCTGTCGCTAATGGTCCAAAGGGTGATTTATATGTGAATGTCCGGGTGAAGCCACACAAAAAGTTCACTCGTGAAGGAGATCTCATACTCAGTGTCGAGCGCGTTGACATGGTAGATGCCGCATTAGGAATTGAGATAGATGTTGCTACTGTAGATGGTCAAGTGAGAATGAAAATTCCGTCTGGCACCCAATCCGGATCGGACTTTAAACTGAGCGGTCACGGAGTGCCACATTTACGAGGTGGCACAAGAGGCGCGCATATTGTGACCGTTGTCGTTGAAACACCGACGAAATTAAGCAAGCACCAGCAGCAATTACTCGAAGAATTCAAGAATCAACCAAAAAAACACGGCTTGTTCTAAGCTAGATTACTAATTTAGTAGTTGAGTTATTGCGATTTCAATACGATCGATCAATAATAGTGCTTACGTGAAGCGAACGCCGCTCAATCAGTCCGGATTTATACCCCTGCTTATTGCAATAGTAGTTATAGTGGTTGCGATTGTATACTTGGTTTATTTGCGAGTAGGACATGCGCATCACTAAGCGAATGATGTCGCTCAAGGTATCTTGCAAATTTTAATATTCAGTGTATAATATACTCCTCTACTTCATAACTACACTATCATGAAACAACTCGCCCAACTCGGTACGATTGAATCAGTACAATTCCCAGATTATTCGGAGAGCTATGTGCCTGCAAAAATCGATACTGGAGCTGATAATTCGGCTATTTGGGCAAGTCAAATATCCGAAATCGAAGGCGAGTTATCGTTTGTATTATTTGATAAAAGTTCTGCTTATTTTACTGGCGGTCGCATTACAACTAACGACTATAAAGTTATTAAAGTAAAGAACTCCTTTGGTCAGTCGGAGTTGCGGTTTAAAGTGAAGTTAAAAGTTACTATTGGCGGCCGAACTCTTCGAACTACCTTTACGCTTGCTAACCGCGAATATAATAGATATCCGGTCTTAATCGGACGGCACACCTTAAGCGGTAAATTTCTCATAGATGTGTCGCAGAATCAAACTAAAAAATCACTAGACATTCTGATGATTTCTATCAGGCACTCTAAGGTCAATGAGGCTTTTGTGAGGAATATTGAACGTTATAACCCAAAACTTCGTTTTACGTATGTTGCGTTCGATGAACTCTACTTTGATATCGGTGGAGACACGAATCATATCAGTCTGGGCGAAAATGGCAGAGATATTGCCGAATTTGATCTGGTGTATTTTAAAACGATAAATATGGTGATTGCGTCGGCAGTCACAAAGTATTTACGGAAGCGAAACGTTCCGTTTCTTGACGCTGCAGCAGTCTATCCTGTTGACAATAAACTTTACCAATATTGTGTTTTGGCGGACCAGAACATACCAATTCCGCGATCTATTTTTCTTGGCAGCGATCAACTTGAAAAATCCTTCAAGACGCTCACTAAACGATTAGGGCTACCCTTTATTTTGAAGGATATTCAAGGCCGAATCGGTGAGAATAATTTTCTCATTACAGATCAAAAGGAATTTGCGAAAGTTTGTAAATTATCGAAAAAACACGGCGATTTATATATTGCACAATGTTACATAGAAAATGATTCTGATTATAGGGTATTAGTGTTTGGTGCAAGTGTGGCTCTGGTTATTAAACGAGTCAGACAGGATAATAAGACGCACCTCAATAATACGTCTCAAGGTGGTGAAGCGGTCCTTGTTCCAACCGAAGATCTCTCGTCCAATATTCAGTCTGCTTGCGTCTTGGCTGCTAAATTAATGGACCGCCAAATTGCCGGAGTGGATATTATTCAGGACAAATCGACAGGATTGTGGTACTGTCTGGAAGTCAACGCAGGACCTCAACTCGCAACCGGCGGGTTTACTTCCGAAAAGCAAGCTGCCTTGGCAAGTTATCTGGAACGAAGATTAAACAAGTAGAAAGACGAGTACCTATGAATATAGCGATTTTATCGAAAGGGCCGGGGAATTACTCGACCAAACGATTGAAAGAAGAGGCCCGGAAGCGCGGCCATAAAGTTCGTGTGATTAACTATTCTAAGTGTTATATAACTGCTGAGAGAGGAAATCCGGTGGTTCGGTATGAAGGTGAGGAAGTCAAAGATATCGATGTAATAATTCCACGTATCTCAGCGAGTCTCACCAAATATGGCACTTCAATAGTGAGACAATTTGAAATGCAAAACGTGGCAACAACAACCAGCTCAATTGCCATTGTCCGTTCTCGAGATAAGTTGCGTAGTATACAATTACTGGCTAAGGCTGGAGTTGGTATTCCAAAAACGGTATTTGCCCGTGAATCATCAGATCTTGATGACGTGCTAGAGCAAGTTGGTGGCGCACCGGTGATTATTAAAGTCGCACGCGGAACGCACGGCAATGGGGTTGTATTAGCCGAAACTCGTAAGGCCGCCAAAGCGGTGATGCAAGCCTTCTATGTTGAAGGTGTGAGCTTTATAGTTCAGGAATTTGTTGCTGAAAGTGCAGGCGTCGACATTCGGGCTTTCGTTGTATATGGTAAAGTTGTTGCCAGTATGCTTCGGCAAAGCCTGGATGATGACTTTCGCTCTAATCTGCACCAAGGCGGTATCGGTATCCCAGTCAAATTAACTGATGAAGAGCGAAAGACTGCCCAAAAAGCAGCCAAAGCGATGGGTTTGGCGGTTTGTGGTGTTGATATGATGCGCAGTGAGCGTGGCCCGCAAGTACTTGAAGTAAATTCGTCACCAGGTTTTGGCATAGAGAAAGTAACGAATCACAATGTCGCTGATAAGATCATCGACTATGCCGAAATTATTGCAAAATCCACTAGGCGAAAAGACAAAGTTGGTGCCTAAGTTTCTTTGTACTTATAGTGTGTTCTCTCCTGAGGATTTATAAATCTCCGAAACCGCTCATGCTATAGTAGGGTAGTATGTCACCCGAACTCATCCTGGCTCTCATTATCGGCGCACCGATTGTTATTCTGATGGTACTGCGTATAAACGCCGTCCTCGTCTTTCTGAGCCTTTGCTTAGGTGATGTGTTAGTACAATTCGTGGCGCCTGATACCAGGCAACTCATTACACTATTTGCGTCTAGTGATAGTAAACTTGTTTCAGCGAGTAAAAACACACTCGAATTAGTGCTGCTTCTGTTTCCGGTTGTCTTGACTGCTATCTTCATGATCCGTTCGGTCAAAAGTCACACCAGGCTGCTCCTAAATCTACTTCCTGCAGCAGGTGTTGGTTTGCTCGGTGCGCTCCTGGCGGTACCGCTGTTGTCGCCAGGTTTGCACTATGCCATTACCGGTGCTTCGTTATGGCAACAAGTGGAACGTGCCCAGGTTCTTATTGTTGGTTCAAGTGCTCTCGTTTGTTTGCTGGTGCTTTGGTTACAGCGCCCCAAATTTCATGGCCATAATAGTGAAGGCAAACATGGCAAACATCACGGAAAAGAAAAGTAAGATGTTATTTGTTGGTAGTGTGGCTTTTAGCTAAACGAACATTTCGTATTACCGTAAAAGACATGATACCGGCTAACAATCCCAGGCTTGCTGAGACAATCATGCCAAACTGGTAGGCGTGAGCGGCACCAAACAAACCAAGAATTGCCACGACAATTAGTCCGGCAACTCGAGAGACGGCATTATTAATTCCCGATGCAATACCAGAGTGAACCTCGCTTACAGAAGTCATGACAGTTGTAGTGAGCGGGGAAACTGTTAAGACCAGACCAATCGCAAATAGTAGTACACCCGGTAGCACGTGCCAGATATAACTATCTCCGGGTTTGAGAAAAATCAGACTGGCCATACCAACTGCAGCGACAATTGGTCCAAAAGTCATAAATAGTCTCGGTCCGTACACTGCCGATAGCTTACCAACTTGCCTGGCAAAAAAGAACATGATAATGCCAACTGGCAACATACTCAGACCAGCCTCCAAACTGGAGTAGTGTAGATGAGTTTGCAAGTAAATTATTAACGTAAATAAAAACCCACTCAACGCCCCGTACATAGCAAATGTCATAATATTTGAACCAAGAAAGTTTCTTGACTTGAATAACGAAAGATCTATCATAGGATCTTTCCTTCTTTTTCGACTATAAGAAAAAGTATTGCCGTTATAATACCGACGACTATTGCAATGATGATCGGTAATGGCCAGTGGTTCGGTAGTCCTTCGATTAAACCATAGGTAATGCCTGCCAAAGACACAACCCCTAGTGTTGCGCCTGTAATATCAACTCGCCGAGTAGACTCATCAAGGCTTTCAGCGATGCAAGGCCAGCCAAATATCGCGCACAGTACAATAAGGGGAATGTTAATAAAAAATATCCAGTGCCACGTAGTAATATCGAGAATTAGACCACCAATTAAAGGACCAAGTAAAGCGGCGATAGAGGTAAAGGCCGTCCAGGTACCGATAGCTTGACTACGCAAGTTCCTGGGAAAATTTGTATTAATAATCGATAGTCCACCGGGAACGAGCAAAGCACCAAAAATTCCTTGTAAAATACGAACGCCGATTAGGATGTTGGCTGTAGGTGCAAGAGCACACAAAAACGAGCTGACACCAAAACCAATTAGCCCGGTTAAATAGATCTTTTTTCGACCATAAATATCGCCCAAAGAGCCACCGAGCAGTATCAACGATGATAAAGACAGTAAATAACCATCGATAATCCACTGAAAGTCGGCATAGCCAACATGCAAATTTTGGCCAATTTTTGGCAGTGCAATATTCACGATTGTACTGTCTAAAATCACCACCGCTGATCCGAGTATCGTGGCGATCAGTACAAATAGTTGACGTCGTGTCATCCGTTCATAGTATCACTTTGGCAGGTCGGGTATAAGTGACCACTGCTTACCATAGCGAGTGAATGTAGGCTTGTTCGACTTCTCGGATAACAGTTTCGTTGCCTGAATGGCCGCCCATTACAAAGTGAAGTAACGTATTATCGCCAAGAGCTTGCTTTAAGTCGTAAGCACCACGTGGAATACAGACAAAATCATATCGACCATGTACTAGTACGATACGTTTGATAGTTTTTAACTTTTCGGCGTGTTGGATAATATAGTTCTCTTCGATAAAGCAATTATTGAGAATATAATGTGCTTCTACAATTGCCTCTTGGCTGGATGTGACATCTGCCAAATGGTGTTCGACAATGGACGGCACATAATCCAACTTCATGAGTGATGATTCCAGTCGCTGCCATTCTTTGGCATACTTTACGCGTTGCGTGCTATCTTGGTCTTGCAGCTTCTGACGATAAAAGTCAATAATAGCATTGTGATGGGCTTCTGGAACGGTAGCTATAAAACGATCCCAAACTTCGGGAAAGTGTGTCGCAACACGACCTTTCAAATAAAAATCATTGTCATTCTGCCGAGCCAAATAAATGCCTCCAAGTAGCATTTGATCAATTTCATCAGGGGATTCGATTGCATACATGAGTGCAAGTGTTGAGCCCCACGATCTTCCGTACAATGAAATTTTACGAAAACCCAGTCGCTGCTTAAGTTTCACTATATCCGAAACTAGATCTGCTGTCGTATTGTGCTTGGTTGTCCCATAAGGTGTACTTCGTCCTGCGCCTCGTTGGTCATGAAAAATAACCCGTTGTTTGGCCGGATCAAATTTCGCAAAATCACGCTCGGAAAATCCACTGCCTGGGCCGCCGTGTAAATAAAAAATAGGTTGTCTAATTGCGTCATTGCCCCAATCTACCCAATATATTTCATGACCATTACCTACACTTAATTTCCCCGACTGATTAATATGGGGATCATCTATCGGTGCAAATACTTTCACGTCTGCCATATGCCCCTAGTGTAATGGCAATTTGGTTGCTACGCTATGAGTTTTTGATGAATGTTTGAAGGTCTATAAGAGTAACTTCAATTCTTTCATCAACAGTAATATCTTGCACTTTGTGATCAACGTTCAGCCATATTTTCTCTGGACTACATTTGTATATTCGACGGGGTGATGCACCCATAAAATCTGTAATTGGTTGGGTAGCTTTCGCAACACGGCCAATCCTAAGCTGTCTGATTTTTTCAAGCTCGTGGCGACTAGTGATTACCGTAACCCGACCGCTGACATACACACCCTGACCTTGTCCCCAGGGTCGGCTACTATCAAAAATCGACATAAAGGCGTTCGGATTATTTTTAAGATTCTGAGAATGCTGGCTACCAATGGCCGATGCCCAGTAGAAGCTACACTGCTCATCGAAGCAGATAAACACCGGACTGTTCCATGGCCGGTTTTCGGGCGTTACGGTGGCAAGTGATCCGTATAAGGTATCGCTAAGTATGGTCGACGCTCTTTCAATATATGATGTGTGCATAGCAGTATCATAGCAAAGCTAAAAAGAGTAAGCATAAGAATTGATGTAACACCTATAGTTCGCAAAATTAGCCAGTCCATGATTTAGTGATTGACACCATTCTTGATATATAGTATAATACGATATCGAAATCACAAGAGAGAGTGATGGAAGGAGTTTTAATAATGAATAAACCTCGTGTTACTCACTTGGTGCAATCTAGTGTCATTGGTGTAGTGCTTGCTGCACTCGCAATATCTCCAGCCTATGCGTGTCATCCGGTTGGAACTATTAACAAATCTGTCGAAGATTTGACGACTGGTAGTGCGCTCGTCGATGCAAATGACGATAGCACCGCGCTTTCTGTCAATTCTGGTGATACCCTTGAATACGTTATCACCGTCAGCAATACTGCTGCACAGGCGGACAATAATCAAAATGATATGGTCAACACCGTAGTCACTGACACGCTCCCAAGCGGTGTGCAGTATATCAGTGATCCCAGTGAAACCAGTATTACCGACAATGTTGGTACTATTGCCGCTGGTAAAAGTGTGACTATTACCTATGAAGTGAAAGTAACATCTACTCAAAATGGGACTTACTTAACGAACACTGCCTGCTTTACCGCAAACAGTGTGAATAATAATGACCCCCAAAGTGGCAGCGATACTGCTGTCGTACTGGTGAATGTGCCAACGCCAACTCCAGCTCCGACACCGGCCCCAACTCCAACTACCCCGGCTCCAGCTGCTCCGACAGCTTTGCCAAATACTGGACCAGGGAACTACATTGTTCCATCAGCTGTCCTGGTAAGCGTACTGGGTTACGCAGGCTACATGTTCCGCTTGAAGCGACATGCTGCTCGCTAAGCCATTACTCCTACAAACTAGATCTGGTTATAAAGACCTTCACGTTTTATAGGCGTGAGGGTCTTTTTTTGTTCTTCGAGCTATATTCCTGGTTTTTGGTCGTTATTCTTATGTTTGTGATGAACGGATTTAGTATGGTAATGCTGAGCACCCGGTGCTTGCGTTCTTGAGATCGGAACCGCCTGTGGAGAAGTTGGTACTGGAGCTTGATATGGTATCACCGGTTGTGTAAGCTGAGCAGCTTGAAAGGGTGTCATTCCGGCTGGCTTCGGGTTTGGTGTGGGAGGTACATTACCGCTTGCTAGACCTGCCTGTATCATATCGTTGAATTTATCTTGCACGATGATGACTCCAATAAAATGTAATAACCACAGTAATAAGAACGATACGCCGGTGTTCAATTCACCATTGGTAAATTCATTGATTGCTTTTGAAAATTGGAAGAACCAATAGAATGTAACCGGAATAATTATGACGATGGCCAGGAATTCGAGGAATAGTAAAAATAATGGGAAACCAGAATTCGTACTACTACTCGTCACCATATTTCCATATGTCGTAGTGGTATGGGTCACTAGTGGCTGGGGGGCAGAAAAAACATAGAGCGCTACAATAATCACAAGTAATCCGATCGGTGAGAAGAGGAGCCAGATAGTTGGTGTATGAATTCGAGTGGTATTGTTCAATACAGTTTTAGTTTTTACTAACCAATATAAATCATAGATTCCGAGCGTCACGATACTCAGCACCAGAACAGTTAACGGATTTCGGTATTTCATTTTAGTTTTCATAATTTCTACAACGAAGTATAGGAGTAATTATTTCTTATAGCAATATCCTTAAGAAGACCAACTGTATGGCTGTACAGTATAGAACGCAGACAAATGATATGATGACGTCATGAAAAAGCTGTCCCCATCACAGAACATATATGTGGGCTCCTCTAAAATAGCACAGGCCGGTCGAGGCGTTTTTGCTGCTCGGGATATACGTCAGGGGGAAGTTATTGAAACCTGCCCCATCATAGAAGTGCCCTTGAACGACTCTTCGAATGATAATGACAAGGGGCTGTTAACTAATTATTTTTTCTATTTTGGCGAAGGGTTGGCAATGGTCCTCGGTTTCGGTTCGTTATATAACCATAGCTATACACCAAATGCGACGTATAGTAAAAATGAGAACCAAAAAACAGTTATCTTTCAAGCGATTAAGCCAATTGCTTCCAAGGACGAGGTAACCGTCAATTATAACAACGGAGACCCAAACGGCAGAGAAACACCAATGAACAAAGGTGTGCCACCTGTCGATTCCCGCAATTAACATTGCTTTTATCATTGAGCAGTACTATAACAACTCAATAAGGAGATAAAATGAACCAAGATATTTTAGTCGTTACTACCAATAATATCCCAGGCTATGAAGTCACGCAGGTGTATGGTGAAGTCTTCGGGCTTATTGTCCGCAGTCGTAATTTATTTAGTAATTTTGGAGCAAGCTTGCGAACAGTTTTTGGCGGAGAAGTCAGAGGCTATACAAAATTACTTTCAGATACCCGACTACTAGCTATGGATCGACTTCGGGCTGAGGCGCAGGCAAAAGGGGCAAACGCTATTTTAATGATGCGATTTGATTCAGGTGATATTGGACAGCAAATGAATGAAGTCGTTGCCTATGGAACGGCAGTGATGGTAAAGCCCAAGACTGGTGACGGCCAAGCGCACGGCATGTAGTCGGAAAACAGCCGATGGCATACCGAAAAGAAGCAGCGATTCGAGTCGGCTATTTTAGCGTAGTCACACTTCTTGCGATACTTGGAGCGACGATCATTACTGTTGTTATTGTGAAATTTTTTCCAGTTGCAGCTACCACTATGAGGCGTCGCCAAGTTGTGTATAGTTTCGGAGTAAGTTTTGTAGGTATCGGCAGCCTGCTCGTCTATTGGGCGGATCGTCAACTCAACAAACGATTCAATAAGAATCCTTTGTAAAGCGCAGAGCGCAACTAGGTTAACAGGCTACGTCTTGATCGAAAGCCGCGTGCTTTGCTTTAAATTGCATCAGGTAACTTGTCCCAGCAGTAAATTGATGTCCAGAGCAATAGGTCTGTGCTTGGTCTGCGCTTGTCCAAGTGGTCGCTCCCCAGCTTGGCCAATCATTCTTCCAGTTTCCGGTAATAGTTTGCCATTGTGCCGTCGTGCTGTAGACACCGATAGTTAAAACACCTTTTGTTGATAAGGCGTCATATTCTCCCTGTAAGCTGTTTTGGTTTTGAGTCACATTTGTATTCCAGGTGTTGATTGTTTCCACGTCAAGCCACCACGTTAAACTGTGAATACCATCATTGAGTGCGGCTGTATATGCGTAAATGCCGGCATTATAGCCATAATTGTAGGCCAAACAATTATAATCCTTCGAGGCGCAATGTTTTGGGTTTGAAGGGTTTATAGAGCTCGACTTGTTGTACCAACCGGTGTTGGTATACAAACTAATGTCACCAAGATAGGACTTAGCTTCGCTCGAGAAGCACGGGTTTGTCGTATACCCCGTACCGTTGGAAACTCCCACGATCCCAAAGCTGACCGTTGGCAGAGACTGGCTGCAGTTAGCCCAACTTACATCTACACCAGTGCTGTCCGAGGCATATTGTCCTTGAGCGGCAACCGGGGCAGTTGCAATTATGAACATCGCAAGCAGCGGTCCAATGAATTTCAATGATTTAGTCAGCATAGTAGGCCTATTATACTTTTTTGAATAACTGATTACTACGTAACAGTAGTTTCGATATCGCACTTTTTCAGAGTACGGTACTCAATGCATAAAAGGGAACTTCGGAGAGCGAAACGGTGACAATGGTATCTGGGAGAATTTCATATTCTTCACCGTCAAATTGGGCCATAACGTGGTCTTTAACGGTAATTTTGACATATTTACGCAACACACTAGGGGGGTCATTACGAATTACGGATGCTAAGAGTAGAGTAGGAGTTAAGACTGGTTTCTTACCCTCAGACTCACTTAAATAAAACCATTCGTCAGTTAATTGGACTGGCATCCGGTAATGCTTCGCCATTCTTGAGCCATTGGCAAAGGTGTACTCAAACATAAACTTAGGCTTCCCGTCTTCGATAACTTTAAAGACTGGAGAGGCTAAAAAAGTCTTCCACGCAATTGAGCCTTCATGCAAAAGACGACCACCAGGAATTAAATGCAACTTGCTTTTTCGGTGACTCATTTGATTGAGTTTTTGAGCCACTAAAGCGCTGGCGCCGATACTCGCGGTTGTGGCAGCGAGCCGAATCTCGTGTACTTTTGCATGCCGTATATCGAACTGCAAGACCTTGATGGGGGTAATGTGACTTTGTGAAGCTAAGCTGAGCATCGAGATGCGGGAAGCGGATCCGTTTAACATCCAAGCTAAGTCGTTCGCATTACCTCCCCATAATGGTAGGATAATCGATTGGCGCGCTTGGTCGGGCAATTCCTTTTCTAATAATAAAAAGTCTATTACTAAATTAATTGTTCCGTCACCGGACGCAATGCATATCAATGTGCAGGGTCCTAACAGAGCTTGATTCTTCTTGAGTAATTGGCGCGTTTCTTCGCGACCTTTGCTTGATGTTTTAATATATTTCAGCGGTGTACTATGAAAGTGTTTTTGTAACACGGAAAATTTTTGAGTAGCCTGGGATACCAGCGTACTAGATGGGTTTACAATAAAGATTAACTGGGTAATACGGTGAGCGTTAAATGGTCGAGCAGTGCCAGCTCTCGATTCTACCTCTTGGGCCATAAGAGCATCATACTATAAATCGAAAGTGTAGTTCGATAGAATGCAAGGTAAAAACAAGCGTACCTTAATTCTTATGCTATAATTTTCTCATCAGAAGCTAAACACAGAATAAAAAATGGAATCATCATCATATCCTAGTGTGCCACCAGAACAGGTGACTCCTCCCACTGAAAATATTGTACCTGCTCAACCAGTGCAGCCATTGGCTACTCAGCCCCAAGTGATTCAACCCGCAGCACAGCCAGTAATCAACGATATTCAAGCACCCGCGCCCGAACCAGTTTCCATCCAACCACAATCAATGCCAGGGTTTAGGGCTCAGCCGACTATTCCTGTAACGCCAACATATCCGACACAAGAACCTCCAGTCGCATACGGATCACCCGCCCCAGCTGGACAGGTTTCTAATCCCTTTACTAACGTCGCAACACAACCACTTAGTCCAAAGAAGCAAAACATGGTTCGAATCGCAGTGGTCGTAGGAGGACTCGTCGTGTTGGGGGGCTTATTATTTGGCGCTTACCTCCTTTTTGGTAGTAAGCCTATCACTCTCCAAGATGTCACTGCTGCCACCAATACGGTGAGCTCACTAGATAGTGATATTACAAATGCAAATTTGGCATTAGCTGATATGACTTCCACTACGAGCACAAAAACACTGACGACCGATATTGCGAATCTTAATTCAAATATTAACGATGCTCAGAAACAATATGACCTTCTGAAAAAATCACCAGTTCTTGGCGATAGTAACACAGATACTAAATTCAAAGCTGTTGAAAATAAATGGGGGCCGTTTATTACCTACTTACAGAATACATCGAGTGATTACAAGGTACTTGGGCCAGTCGTTGTCCAATTTACTAATAATTTGCAGAATCTTTCTAATAATCCTCCAACTACCGACGCGCAACTGGCGACATACCTCGCAAACTTTAAGAATTTTATAAATATTGCGGATGCACAAATAAAGAATGTAAAGATGAAAGTAACGGCAGATCAGCATACAGTTACTGCGCTGACGAGTTACTTACAAAATATTTCATCATCAGTCGGCAGCGCCCAGAGTGCATTATCGGGTGGTAAGGATATTAGCATTGTCTACAATGACTTGAGTCAAGTTGCGACTGACGAAACCACCTATGAAAATTCCATACAAAGTATTACGAATGCAGCCAATATAGAGCAATCAAAACTCGATCCTAGTGATCAGATAAATGCTTTCACCAATTCGTTATCTTCACTTGCGAGTAAAGTAAAAAGTTAATCTCAGTAGAACATATGATACGTTCCGAACTCTTTTAGAAGGGACGTTCTCTAGCCGAACATATCAAAATCTTTGAGCATTTGCTGTCGTTTACTGCTACCATCAAATTCACTATTTAACCAAGCGGATAAAATATCGTCAAACGGATCATCATACCAAGCTCCAAGGCAGAGCGCATTCGCATTATCATACATTCTTGCATTTTTTGCTTGGGTCACATCACGGCACAAAGAGGCACGAATACCCTTAAAACGATTAGCCCCAATTTCAACCCCAACACCAGTTCCGCAGGCTAGAATCCCAATATCTGCTTTACCGGCGAGCACATGATTTACAACAGCCGGAATAATCGACTGTAAACTTATTTTTTCACTTTCACTCTGCGTTCCGAAATTAATGAACTGTATGCCTAAATCATGCAGCTGATTTTCGATACCGCCAATCAACTTGACTGTGTAATGATCTCCAGCTAACGCTATTTTCATATCGTTTATCATATCAAATACTAAATACCACAATGCTCATATGAAGATATTACTCCTCTCGGCTGAGAATAGTCACCGCATCGGATAGTGTGGCTACGGAGTAGGTCGCTCGATCATACGCGGTTTTGCTTGCGCCACTTTCAACGAAAATAGTTCTTGTCCCAGCATTTATACCCGCCTCGACATCAGTTGCTCTGTCTCCTATCATCCAGGAAGACTTCAAATCAATCGCAAACTCTTTTGCGGCTTGCAAAAGTAAACCTGGTTTTGGTTTACGACAATTACAGCTTGAGCCCTGACCGTGAGGACAGTAATAAGTTTTTATTATAGTAATGCCACTTGGAGTAATCATTTTGAGAAGTTCTTTTTGAATAGTGTCAAAATCTGTATCACTTAATAGACCTTCGGCTATTCCCGCTTGGTTTGTAATGATAAATATTCCAAAATCTAAGGTTGCCAACTTCTTTAGCGCATCCATAACTGTTGGTAAAAGTACTAATTTATTAGTACTATCCACGCGCTCAAATACCGGCACGCCGACATTGATTGTGCCATCCCTGTCTAAAAATACAGCGTTCATTATTTAACAATACCAAACATTGATGAGTACTCTAAAAAGTGCCCGTCAATATTCATTTTCGTAAAGAAGTGCTATGCTAAACATGATATAAAGCCACCTTAGGCAAAAACCCTGTCACTGCTTATGACACAAAGGGAATGTGGTTTTCACTTTCTAAGCACCTAACATTTGGTCGATATGTTAGCTAGTCTATTGTCTAAAAAGAGGTATTTAGATGGATGATAATCCTAAAAAAACTCTAAACGATCGGCATAAACAGCACCGTGAAGAAAACTGGAGCGAAATGTCAATGAGACATTGGCGCGCCTGGGGATCTTGGTTTAGCTGGGGTTCGCCGGTAGGACTCGGTCTATTTTACGCGTTGATCATCATATCAACGGGAATATTTATTTGGCTGATACATCATAAATAAATAGTGAGCGAGTTAAGAAATAAAGCACAGCTACTCGGCGGGCTGTGCTTTATTAATTATTTCTGAGTGCAAAACTTTTAGTGCAATTAATTCGTCGCTGCATACACACAAAGTCATGGTAAAAGTGAAACAAAATTTACTGTTGGTAATTGGGGTTTTAGCGCTTATTGTGATCGGTAAAAAAATAAACGATGGCAACAAAAGGGTGAATAATGAGCATGCCAATAATCCACCATATTTTTGCTTTATCAGTTATCTTCTTATTAAGAGCCGCGTCAATAATCATCCATATTTCGAAGGCAAACAGCAGTATGACAACTATAAGAAGGATTGGGAACCAGATGCCCAAGTGAAGAGTGTGATGCGTATACATATCCCTGGATTATAGCACTACGAATAAGCTTTTGCTTAGTTCAGTAGATGAGTGGAACACAAAAACCGTCTACTATAAAATTTTATATTTTATTGTGAATAAAATTATAAAATGTTGCGGCTGATGCCGGTTCGGATGTATGATCTTCGACATCAAGGCCCTGTACATTCATTTCTGAAATGTGCCACGTGCCATCTGAATCGACACTTTCTACAAACGCAACATGACCCAAACCATGATCAACATATGAAAGTTGCATAATAGCGCCAGGACTTGGTTGATGGTCAACAAGATATCCATCTGCTCGGGCGCTATTCGCCCAAGACGATGCATTTCCCCACGAATTTGGAATTGGCTCGCCAATCTGCGATCGTCTAATAAAAACCCACCATGTGCAATTTCCCCATGCGTATAGATTATCTGCGGTAGTAGTTTGGACTACTGCATTTGTGGCGAGTGCGGTATGTATTGGTAGGGGAGCACTAGCGACAACTGGAGGAGCAGCTGCTGGTGTTGGAATTATCTTACGAGCAACCGGCATAGTCACCAACGAAGTATTAAAGGGTTTTATAGTGGGTATGGAGACCGAGTATGAAGGATTCGTAATCGAGTTCTGGGTAGCTGCAACCGTGACAAAGGCAAAGGTACTACTAGCGCTGTCGGCCAAAAACTCGGCACTATTTAAAAGGCCAGACCCTATGATAGAGACGCTTTTATTAATTATGTGTATAGGCCATCGAATGCTTTGGTATACGATTGTACTCATAAAACGAACGCTCCATATAGTTGTTTGCACAGCGAAATGCGAGCCGGAGTGCATTGCCCGATCTAACCGAATGGTCGCCTGGCTAGAAGTATGATCCAAATTACCAAAGGAATCTCCTAATCTTTTTCCTGCCGCCGACAATCCTGCTGCAATGACGTTTGGGTTGGCAGAAGCTCCTGTCTCACTAGCAGCGGAGCTGGCTTTCGATATTTCTGAGGCACCAAGTAAAATCACGACGATTACTAATAAAATGCCAATAACTAGCGAACAGAGCTTGTTTAAAAACGGGGTGAATTCAATCACGCTACCTACCTGTAGTTTGCAAATAATACACTATACTACAGACTTGCGCAGATTACATATTTTGGCTGTAATAATAAACACTTTTCTTTAGGCTATCGTGCAAATAAAAGTCGGCACTGAATTTTTATGCTTACGAAGATTTAGTGGAGTATTTCTTTGATGCTGACTCTACGACCGTACTCCATAGCACTATAGCGAAAAGCTTTCATAGCAAACATGATGGCCAGTGCGGCGCATAATAAAATTACGGCAAGCGCTAAAAGCGCATCGGTGACAGAGAGAGTTCCAATTGTATTGCGAATTAATAAAGTAGTTGGTGCGGTGAGTGGAAAAAATGTAAAGATGGTGACGATCAAAGCGTGGGTTGAATTTAGAATGAACCCTAGTGCATAGATAGGCACAAACGCCGAAATGATAGCTAATCCTAAATAACGCCCAGCCTCTTGAGCGCTGGGAAAGAGCGAACCAAAACCTACCAAGAACCCGGTAAACATTACGACCCCACAGACAAAAAATACTATACCAAATAGCACAGCTTTAGGGTCAATGGGTATTTGACTTAACGTCACTCCTCCGGGTAATGATATGTGTTGCCTGAAGATAATATAGGCAATTATTAGCGGAATAAGAATGACTAACAGTTGCACTACTCCTAGTACAAATAGAGAAAGTATTTTTCCAGAAATCAACATTCGTGACTTTACTGAAGTGAGAAGCATTTCGGCCGTTCGATTTTCCTTTTCTTCCGTGGTGCTGGTTATCATGAGATATGCCTGCAGTACAACCAACGTCAGAAACGCGATAAGAAATATCCCCGGCACGATGATATTGGCATCATCGTTCGTTTGGCTACCATCTTTGTATGTCGTGTTCGTAACGCCAGGTGCAGTTTGTAACAATAGAACGATTTGAGGGTTGCGAACGTCGGCTATTGCCTTGGCTTTGGCATTGGCAATGAGGAGTGCAGCGGCCAGGCTGTTATAGGGAGTAGCATTACTAATACCTTCATCTTGGGCGTATATTCGAATGCCATTTTTAGTGACGTTTTTTGGATAATAGATAAATGCACTCAGTGATCCGTCTTTCACCGCCGTGATACCCGCTCGCAGAGTAGGCTCAGTGAGGTAATGTTCCTGGGAAATAGACTTGCTACTGATAATTCCGGTTTCATCAAGCACGGCAATTTTTGAATGTTTTGTGATTGCCGCTACCTGCTGCTGAGATGCGCTGCTGGCATTTTGACTAGACGCATAGCTTATGCCATAAACCGCTATTATGAGAACAGGTGGTACTATGGCAGCGAACCAAAATGTTTTTTTTCTAAGATTTCGTATCACCTCAAAACTGATCACATTTCGAACACTAGCCACTACTGCCCCCTTGGTCTTTATATAGTTCCAGGAAGATGTCATTTAATGTCGGTCTCCTTACTTCAAAGGAAGTGATGTGTAGATCTGTAGCGCCAGCCAGATACTGGAAGATCTCATCGGTTGTGACGTTTTCATGCCAGTTTAGCTCTGCATAATGCGGCAGAAGCTCGGATATTTTATATAATTTATCATTCATTGGAAGCTTGCCGCTGTAATCAAGACCAATGACGCGGGCGCCAAATTTGCCTCTCACTTCGTCAACCGTCCCATATAAAGCAGCCTGACCATCTTTCAATAGTAAAATGCGATCACATAATTGTTCCACTTCCTCCATGCGGTGCGTTACCAGTATCACCGAAGCACCTTTAGTACGCATTTCCTCTATTATGTCCATAAGCAAGGATCTGTTTACGGGGTCAAGCGCTTCAGTTGGTTCATCAAGGATCATTAATTGTGGTTCGTGGAGGATCGTGACGCCAAGCTGAATCTTTTGTTGTTGTCCGCCGGATAAATTCACTAAGCGCTCATTAGCTTTATCGGTTAATCCTACTCTTCGTAAATAGGCGTGGGCTCGTCTTCTGGCTTCATTTTTAGGTAATCCATGGAGTATAGCAAAATACACCATTGTATCTAGCACTGGTTCATTACGATACAGTCCGCGTTCCTCCGGAAGATAACCAACGAAATTCGATAAGTTTGGACTGTATCGTTGTCCGTTTATAAGCAATTTTCCGTGCGTCGGTTCGTATAAACCTAGCAAGCTTCGGATGGTTGTAGTTTTACCGGCACCATTGGCACCAAGAAATCCAAATACTTCACTTTTTCTTACATTAAAAGTTAAGTCTTTAATGATTACTTTCCTACCAAAACTAATACCAAACGAATCTACATCGACAACTAAAGGTGCGTCTTGGCTCATATAACAGGTATTATATAGCTCTTACGCTTTTGAATAGCCAAGTATTGAAGCAGTACGTTAAAGTCCTCAAGTGAACGGCAAGCTACAACCTTCATGGATTTGTCACCGCTTCAACGGAGTACGATTTTAAGTTCGAGATACTGGGGCTCGTTAATGCTGGCTCCTGCCAACATTGAGGCGTTACTATTTTTGAGACTTTATTGTCATTGACCATACTACAACTTGGTAAACCCTGTCCATTAACCGGTAGCCACTGATTTGTTGGGCTGATAAGTGACCATGTATCGTTCATTTTTTTTGCGAGTATATATGCCGGAGAAGAACCCAACGAAGTAGTACCGTTTTTTGTCGTACAGCCATATTGCATCTTGGCGAATTGGTCGTTTACTTGTGCTACTACTTTATAGTAACCACTCCCATCGGCCTTATAGCACTGGGTATTATCAGCTCCCAAAAAAGCAATTAAATCAGCAGGACTATTCGCGGTATCAATAACAATATTCGGCAGCGCCATAAGCGTATTTAAATTATCAAGCGATATTTTGGAATCTTTAACGAGGGTGGCTTGATAATTATTGAGTTCGGCGTTTAGGGCGTTGACTTTATGGTGTTGCCAGACGTAGATCGCAGACATACCTAAAGCCATAATCAATAGACTGAGTAAGCTGAAGACTAAATGATGGGAAATGCCTACTGTTCTGGTTTTGCCAAATTCATTAGGTTGAGTATTGATGGTGGTTCCATCTTGAATGTCTATCGCCATGACCGCATTATGTCTAAAATGTGAAACACTGTCTATAGTGCTTATGTCTGCGATGATCTTAGTCTTGTAGTTTTAGCCTTGATTTAAGACGAGGTAATTTGTTAACGTTATCTCCAGGTCTGATAGTTCTTAGTAAGCACGTTAACTTTATCAATATCTCCGAAGATACCGATGCCTAAATACTCTATCTCAACATCGTTTTTATTTGAAAGCATATCGATTATCTCTTCATCATCAGTTGTTTCAATCATTTCCTTTATGAATCCATGATAGAGCAGTCCAGATTCCCTTACTTTTGATATAAGATTTGGTAATTGAGTCGGTTTTGCTCTGAGCAAGATAATTGGATACTGAGAGTTTCGGGGATGTTGGAACAAATCTTTAGTTTCAAAATAATCACCAGTAGCAAAGTCACCACTAAGTTTGTGACCTATATACGCGGATATATGGGCAACAGCATTCAATACCTGCCATTGCTCCAAAGTTTTATCAATGACGATCACTATCTTTTTTGAGAAATCTTGTTGCGTATTCATGCTGTACAATCATATCAATAAAATAATAGGTTGTCTTTGTAAGTATTTTTATTTAAATATCTACGGTTATGGTTAAGAATGGAAATGTAAGTGGTAAAGTAACAGATAGTTAATGAGGAGGTGGATTATGTTAGCCGATAAAGATGTGCATGCGGATATTGCTGTGAGTAACCTTGTAACGTCAACAAAGTTTTATGAAGAAGTTTTAGGTCTTAAAAAGATTAAAGACCAAGACAATGAGATTTATTTTCAGAGTGGTAATGCAAAACTTAAAATATACCAATCACAATATGCTGGCACGAATAAAGCCACAAATGCATCCTGGGATGTGGAAAATGTTGAGGAGGTTGCTCAAGAGCTAAAATCTAAGGGCGTAAATTTCGAACGTTATGATATACCAGGAGTAACACACGAGGGCGATGTTCATGTTTGGGGCGAGATGAGAGCAGCCTGGTTTAAAGATCCGGATGGAAATATTTTGTGTATTGGTAATACACTCAACTCTTAGATTAGCGTGGCCAAGAGCAAATTAATAATCCAGTGAATGATAGTGATTGTGCTGTGGCTGTAATTGGCCATGTATATTTTCTATGCATGCGCAATAACATGAAACCAGTCTCCAGTGTTGTGTCCGGATGTAGCCTCTTTCCAGTAAATAATTTTAAAATTATGCATTTCTAAGAATTTTTTCAAGGGCTCTTCTTGCCAGTACGTATAGAATCTTGGTGCATCTAGCTTGCTATTTGACCATCCAGATCCATTCCCAATTTTTACGCTAAAAGTAAGTAGCCCATCCGGAGCTAATGCTTTTTGGATGCGCTGCAATACATCTGAGAATTCTTTTTGAGTAAAATGTAGCATTACAGCATTCGCATAAATCATATCGTAAGAACCACCATAGTCATCCGTCAACGCATTTAATAGCCGGGCTTTGCGGCCTTTGGAAACCAAATAATCTACAAACGATTGTGTTGCATCTGTTCTTTCGACTATGAAGCCCTTTGACTCGATATAATCCGCATCTCTGCCATGAGCACTACCTATTTCTAAAATTTTTGCATGCACTGGGAGCAGCGATAACCCGGTATCAATCCAAAGTTTCACTGAGCCTTGTACAGTAGGAGTCATTGCGGCCACGTATTTGTTTACGCCACTTTCATATGCGGCAAGTGTTTTTCTATTATTAGTGCTTTTCATCAGATTTATAATAGCAAAAAGATTTCACTGATGAGTCCACTGTGCGTATGAACAGGGGATTATGTGAGGTTGGTGCAACCAAATTAGTATAAATGAGAGAAACGTTGATCATCGAGATTTAGTAGACTTCTGAATGATCGCTTGTAATTGTGTATGTAAAGCGGGTGCTGCAGCACACAATGTGAAATTCTCTTCTGCTCTATGTGTTGCATTTGAATAATCCGTGGGATTACCAAAAAAATCTGTATATACACCACCAGCTTCTTCAATAATAATCTGCTGTGCAACATTGTCCCAAACCTTACTGGTGCGATTTAGTAAAGCTCCATAGCTGCCCTTAGCGACTAGTGCAGCGTCGTATGCGCTATTACTACTTCTCAGGTTCCGTATGCCTAAAATTATTTGGGCAACCGTACCTGCTTCTTCTACCGTCAAACTAGGGTTTTCTTGATGACCATCAATACCATAAGCTACTAATGAATTGAGAAGGGAAGATTCTTTAGCAACAACTATTATCTCGCCATTACAGGATGCGCCCTTGTGCTTTTCTGCGACGTACAGTTCGTTGAAAAATGGAAGAGCAATGCCGCCCGCTACAGGAACATCATCCTTCAACAGGCCAATCATTATGCCGTAGGTAGGTACGCCATTTGCAAAGTTACTGGTACCATCTATTGGATCTATGACCCATGTATAGGCTGAATCTCGATCCATAACACCCGCCTCTTCATCAATAATATTCCACGTAGGGAATTGAGCTTTAACGCGTGAGACGATCAACTCACCAATCTCAATGTCCGTTGTGGTGAGCACTTGATTGTTGTCTTCAGGCTTTACCGTGCCTGATAACGAACCAAAATTGGTGCTAGCTATTGCGGCAGCAGCATTGAGAACGGATGTTATGAAACCCGTAAGGTCGTCCATGCTGTAACTATAACAAAAAGTACTTAGTCTGGCTCTTTAGTTCTATAAACTAGCATGCTGTCGTATAAAATAGTTGGCAGATCCGACTCAAAAAAGTTAACAGTCAGCCACGATCCGGACGACAACACCTGGACTCCCCAGGAATCGTATGCCAGGAATAAAGCTAACCAGTCTAAGGCATAATGCATCCAGCATGAATAGCGGGAACAGATTTCAGCGAAGAACCCCTTACGACATTTGGATTATAGCCAACAAAAAACTACCCAAGAACAAAGAGGCTAAGCACACGTTTTATTAGGGGAGTCGTATGCGGCGCTGCTACAACTAGTTTGAGGACTTCTCCAATAAATCTTGTAGCTGATCTGTGAGTTTGTTAGCCTCTTTTTCCGAAAGAGCGTATGTCAATTGAAGCGTTTGAATAAATCCGTAGATATCACTAGATAGTCGCTTTAGCACCGTTTGGTCTGCGTTAGGCTTGCGAAATTCACTTGCAAAGATGACGGTACACTTTTTTAAATTGTACATAACATCATTATCGGCACCCGACGCACCAAGAATACCGGCTGAAGCACCACCCATCCGTAGTACATTGATGCGCATGATTTTTTCCAGAAAGTGGTTTAAATCTTCAGTAGAAGACATTGTTTGATTATAACAAAAAGTCTTTTTAAGAAATTCCGTAGTGCAATTGATTCTGGAAACTAGTGCTTAGAAAAGTTAGTAACGATTTAAGAAGAACTTATGTAATGGAGTGGGTCATTGCTACAGGAATTCGGCAGTTACTTAGCGAATAAAAGTACGTAATTTTTCTATGTGATATTCTTACATCATGTACAGTCAAGCAAAAATTGGCATTGTAGGCGGAGGAGCTGTTGGTTTGGTGTACGCAGCCTGCTTGGCCGATGTTGGAATTCGAGTAGCCGTTAAAACTCACAGTCAAGAACAAGCTGATAAAATTAAAATCAACGGCATCAATTTATTGCAAAATAAAGTTGAGGAACAAGTAAAAAATATTGACGCTTCAGCAGATCCATCGATACTTGCGGATTGTGTTGCGATTGTTGTGGCGGTAAAGAGTTATGACACTGAAGCAATAGCAAAAGAGATTTCGCCTTTTCTAAAAAGGGACGCGGAAGTCGTTTCTTTGCAAAATGGTTTACAGGCCGCAGATATTCTGCGTGCCAATATACAAGATGCTAAAAGAATTTTTGCTGGTGTTACATATATTGGTGGCATTAGAAAAGATGACCGAACCGTCGAATTGGGCAATAATCGGAAAACGGTTCTTGATAGCCGTGCCAAAAAGCTGATAGAAGCGCTAGACAAAACTCGTTATAAGGTTGAAGTCGCTACAAATATTGAACAAGCGGTGTGGGGCAAGATGGTACTTAATAATGGACAAAATGCATTGAGCGCAGTTACAAATTTAAGCCTTGGTGAGATGTTGCAGTCAGAATATTGTTTAGATATCGCCCGACGACTGCTGGCAGAGTTTGAAAAGGCAGCAAACGCCGAGGGTATTATTTTTGATTATGATCTTATGGACAAGTTAAAAGATAATTGGAAAATGTCCAATTTCTATCCTTCTATGTGGCAGGACCTGCACAAGGGCAGTAGAACGGAGATCGATGCAATCAATGGAGCTGTAAGTACGATCGGCAAAAAACACGGCATTGCTACTCCATATAACGATATGATAACCTCGTTAATTAAAATTCAAGAAGCAAGAGTTAAAAAATCAAAATAATTTTGTTCCGAAATACGAATAGAAGCTAATAATTCTGTTTGAGATGTAGCGTTGGCGATCAAACATTCAAAGCTAGCAAAGGGCAAGAATCCTATAAAAATTCATCTTTTTGAAAGATCTAATAGTTTATGAAGTCCCTCGTTTTTACGACCTAACAAAATAATAGCTACTATTACTGAGCAATTTATAACTGTTACAACGGGAAAAGCCAATGAGACAAATGTGTAGTTAGTAATACTCAATATTGTCAGTACTGAAGCTATTACTGCCATAGCAAAGCCTTGCCATGTCTCTTCGGAGGGTTTTAAATATGCGTGCCTCCAGGTGGGGAGAGCAGCTATAAACACAACGGAAATTGAAGAAACAACTGCCAATGAAGCATTGCCAGTCGCTAACCATAACACCAGGCCAATAATTGCAATAATCTGACAAATAATATCGAATTTAGTGTATCTTCTTACCCCTCTTTTAAGACCCATAATAATTATGATTAAGTCTGTTAATACAATTGATCCACTTAGAATAGCAGTGTGAATGGCGTGATCACTTAGCGCTGCGGCGGTATTTATTCCGGACACAAGCATCCAAGTAATCCAGGACACAAGATTTGGATGTGTCTTATTTTTTGCTATGTCAATAATATACGGTAGGCAACTCGTTATGGTTAGCAGACCGGCAATTGCAATAAGTGCATTATTCACATCAAGATAGTAACAAATAAAGCAATATATATTGAGATAAATCGTGCAATATTGGAGGTCCCAACTTTGAAAATGTAGCGTCCATTACCTACATAAAGATTAGTATTCCAGGCAATGTTTTTCTTTAAACTTGAAATAATTATATAATTGTTTTGTATCTTTGAAAGCACACTTATTATTCTCGAATGACAAAAGAGCGTTTACCATCCGAAAGTTCCGAATATACGAATGTTATTTCCGCGGGTAATCGAGTTCGTCGCACTAGGAGACCAGCTCGCCCTCTTGCAGCTCTAGTAGGTGTTGCAGTATTAACTGCTATAGCCGCAATATCACCAGTTCAACGGGCCGGGAGTGTAAGACCGCCATTTGCTTCTTCAGCTGCAAAGCAGCCACGTACTAATAAGGGAGATGGACAATTTGAGCTAGTTGTTTTAGATAATGGAAAGCCGTTTACTGGCGCATATGCAATCATATGGGATGGCGACACCAATGCACCAGTACATTACAGAGGAATTAGTGAAAGTGGAGGTGCTCCGGTTCCTGCCGGTCCACATTCACTAGTTATTGGCGAAGCATCAACAATTGGAGATGCGACACTACCTAACTATCCTTCGGATATTAAATTTATAACTCCGCCCGAAAAAATTGAGTTCGATATAAGGGCTGGTCAATTAGCTATTCTTTATGTAAATATGGCTTCCATTGCTCAAACAGGTCTTTGGCCACCAGGTGGATCGAGCGAAGTATTTAGACCCGAGATAAATTCTCTTGAGTAGTCCATAAGTTAGTCTGTCTTAGAAAAGTCTATTCTATTAAATTTGGAGGTCCCAGATTTGAAAAATTAGCACCCATTTATGACGAATTTCTCAAGCGGAAAGAGATACTGAAGCAAGAATTTCAAAGTCATCTGGTTCGTAAAAACACACGCACACAAAATCAATAAAATAATGGCCCGATAGTCAAATTAAAACAAAGTTATAAAAATATTATTCCCCGGTCACTCACTACTTATTCAATAGGTGGGATACCAGAACGGACCCTTTGCATTATTGCATCTGCAGCAATGGCGGATTCGGCATAACCGATAGCTAAGGCAACGACTTCACTAAATTCTTTGACTGGAGGTTGTACTACTTCTCCCACGGTCAATTGAGAGCCTATTGTTTGAGCAATCACGATAGTACGTGGATTTGTAGAAAATGGAAACTGCATCTGCTCAACTGTAACAACGGCCTGTATACCGTCGCTAATTGTGCCAATGCTGAATTTATGTCCAGCTTCACGACCATCTGGATAATTCGGGCTATGACCACCCGCAACTGCCTTTCGTATGAATCTACTACCAAGAACTGTAAGTTGATCACCGGCTAAGCCTAGCTCAATGCGAGATTCTCCCATAAACTTACTATTGCATAAACTAAATTTTGAAGCAAATCTTACGATCTACCTGAATAACGAAACTAAATAGCAGCACTTACATTTGTTACTCTTTTAGTGCAAACAAAAAGGAGAAAACAAATATGTCAGTGCTGCATCAACATCATATAGTGCCCTTGTATGTTTGGGTAGATGACGCGGTAGCGTCACTAATCCAAACCGAGAAGAAAATCGGGCGCCCATCAACCCTTCGCGACAGCGAGGTGGTTACCATCCTCGTCTTCAATCTGTTCACAAGCCAGCAACAGACCTTACGCCAGGTATATGACTGGGTGTATCAATACCACCTTGGTGACTTCCCGAAGCTCCCCGCATACCAAAACTTCGTACGGCACTGTCATCGTTTAGTGCCTCTTCTGAACCAATTGCTCAGTAGTCTTCTGGTCACCGATGCGGAACTCCGTTTTATGGACAGTACTATGCTTGAGGTCTGTAGACTCGTGCGTCGGAAGTTTCACCGAACTGCTCGAGGCTACGCTCACACCGGGCACAACTGGCAGGGTGAGCACTATGGCTTTAAGCTCCATGCCAGCGTAGACAACAAAGGCAGATTCTGCGCCTATGTTTTCAGCAGTGCAGTTGCTCATGACAGTAGAGCCATACCGTACTTGGTGAATGGACATACCAAGGTAGCTGTTGGCGACAGTGGCTACCGCAGTGCTCTGCACAAGAAACTTCACGACATGTACGGTACGATCTTCATCGTACCGCCGCATTACAAACAGAAGAAACAGTTGCTCACAAGAAGTCAGTGGAAGTTACTGAAACGAAGACCAAAAATTGAAACAGTCTTCGACTATCTGAAAGAACACCTCCATCTGCAAAGTAGTTTCCCTAGGAGCATGCAGGGCTACGCCCTGCACTACTTGCGCATACTACTTGGATACCAGTTATTGCTATTGGGGTGGTAGTTTCGTGATTCAGGTTTACGATCTTGGAGGTGCAACGCACAGTTAATTTACACCCCTTGATAGCTGAAATGGAGCGTTGGAGGGGTATTATCGGTGATATTTACCTTGTTAACAAACAGGGTAAGTCAGGTTATTACACTTGTTGTATTCCTTGTGGGGCTAAAACTCCAGGTATAGGATGAGAGCTAACCATACAACTGGCTATGTGAACCTATTAGCGCAAAGATAACTATCGTATCCCCGTCTATTAGGTACAATGTTCGGATGTCGCCGCTTACACTCATACTCCAATAACCTTTATATTCTCCTTTGAGCGGATGAACCTTCAGCATTGGCAGTGTGCGGTCTACAGCAAATAATTGGACTCGTTCATCAAACTGGAGTTGTAGTTTATGCGGTAATTTCTTGTATTGTCTTTTAAACTTAGGCAAATAGCGAATAGTCATGGCGTCTATTTTTTGAGGTCAGCTAGAAACTCTTCTACGCTACCAAACTCTTGACTTGCTTTACCGCTCTTGAGCTCGGCTTCTACCTCCGCAATCAGCTTTTCTAATTTAGGTGTCATTTGCTCGGGGGCGTACAACTCAATACGACGAGTTGCTGCAACCTGGCGTAAGTAAGCATTTACCAACGTGCTAAGAGTAAGCCCGGCACTCTTAGCGACCTCTTGCGCAGAGGCTTTCACGTCTTTATCAACTTTAACGCTTATGACCGTATTCATACTACATAGTATATTCTTTGTAGTTTATTATGTCAACTTACTAGGGTAAAAGGAGCTTCCGAAGAGCTCTTTTCAAAATGGCTATATTCGGGACCCATCACATACTCAGGCACCGCTGAAAGATTGCGTTAGCTAGTTACGGCAATAATTCTATCGACTACTGCACTGAGTGGCTGGGTTGCGTTTATCATCGTAGTCCCACGTTTGCGGTACGCTTCTTCTGAAGACTTATGCCAGCTCAATATTGCCTTTTTCTCGTGCGGGGCAAATCCAAACTCTCCAGAGTCTCGATTGTCCATTCTTTGTTTTAGAATAGCCTCACTAAGATGCAAATAGACGACATGGTCAAATAAATCTAAGACTGCTTCGTCATTTTGAGTAGTACCACAAAGAAAAATAGGCTTATTTTTAGCATTTGCTTTGAGTCGTTCCACATGCTCAAGGTCCATCTTATAATCGTTCTGTTCATACCATCTTTTGGTGCGAGCCCCAGCTGCACCTAGCCATTCGCTCCGCTCACCAGTAGTTTTGCTGTAATAGTGGGCAATGCCTTCGTCAATGTCGTAGGCCTCATAGCCACGCCGTTTCAATTCATTGCACGAGTTTGTCTTACCAGCAGTCTCAATCCCCGTTACGTAAATAAGAGGCATGACATGTATTGTAGCAAACAAAAAACTCCTCAAAACAGAGGAGCATTAACAAAAATGTAAACTTGGAGGGCCTTAGTACACACTATCGCAACTGAGATCGGAGAAAATTACGGTATCAATATAGCTGACTGTGTGTGCCAATGAACCCGAAAAGTATGATAATGTCTCCTTGCGTAGTGTATAGTGCACGCACATCACCACTAATATCTATACTTCTATAGCCAAGATATTTGCCCTTCAACGTATGATTCCTTAGAGTTACGTCGAACGGGTTGGTCTTAAATAAAGTTATGCGCCGCTTAAAAGCAATTTTAATTTTGGGATTCAATTTTGAGTATTGCTTATCAAATGCTTTCGTGGTCTCAATAACCATGGCTATAGACTATCTAGGTGCTCGAACATATCTTCAAGGGATTCAAATGGGCCACTTACTTCGCCGGCTGCAATTTCTTTTTCTGCTTCAGCAATAAGCGTTTCCATTTTTTCTGTCATTGGCTCGGAAGCTGTAAAGTGCACACTGCCCGTATTAGCTAACTCGTATAGATAAGCATTGAGTAAGTTACTTAGAGGTATGCCAATTTGCTTAGCGACAGCCTGAGCCTTCGCCTTAGTGACTTCATCGGTTTTAAAATTTATTACGGCTGTTTTCACATAATCCATTGTATATACGTTAGATTATTTTGTCAAATCTTAGTAAATAAAAATTCTTCTAAACAGAGGAATTTAAAATACATATGCTTGTAGGGCCATCGTGTGGTTTATTACGACTGAAATTCCATTAGAAAGTCCAGATATTTATTGTATCAATGCTTGTGCAACGACATGATACCAATTTCCATTATCGTGACCGGATGCAGCTTCGTTCCAGTAAACAATTTTAAAATTTTTACCCTTAAGTAATTCTTTCAATGGTTTCTCGTGCCAATACGAAAAAAATCTCGGGTCGTTAAGTTTTTTGTTCGACCAACCCGAACCTTCTCCAACTTTAACGCTAAAAGCAAACAATCCATTTGGTGTTAAAGATTTCCTAGATCGTTTAAAAACTTCTATACACTCGTCCTGTGTAAAATGTAATAAGACTGCATTAGCATAAATCATTTCATAAGGATCACCATAATCGTCAGGTAATGCATTCAATAGTCGTGCCTCATGACCTTTAGATCTCATATAATCTACGAATGATTGTGCAGCATCAGTCCTATCGACAATAAAACCGCACGATTCAATATAATCTGCATCGCGGCCATGTGCGCTGCCGAGTTCTAATATATAAGCCTGATTAGGTAATAGAGAGAGCCCTGCATCTGTCCATATTTTTACTGAACCTTGCACAGTTGGAATCATTGCGGCAAGGTATTCATTAATGCCATTTTCATACGCTTCGAGAGTTTTCTTATTGTTTGTACTACTCATTCGATTAATTATATTATGCAACTTCTAAATCAATCCAAGGCTGACATCCATAGGGTCTTTTGTAGTCATCTGAAGGCTGGAAGTCATTCTCTTTTCCGCTCAATGTTAGAGCCTTGCGGCCACGCGGCACAGCTCTTAGGAATATCATTGTCAATGAGAGATTTCCTGCAGCGGGATGTATTGCCCAATCGGCATCATCGCCTATTGTCTCTTCGAAATGACGTTCTCCGTAAACTTCTCTTACTGTCGTTCCTAGGACAGACGCAATTTGTCGCCTTACCCATTGACCTGGCAATTGTGGGTTTGGTACTACATAATGTCGTGCTCGCTCCCCTTGAATAGCAGATCGACCCAAGTAAATATATGGTTCACCTCGGAATTCTTCGAGAGCGCCATAATCTTTAACTTCTCGCCATGGGAGTTGATCGAGAATATATTCACCCACATCTTCATTCGCTGGTATCAAATGTTGATGTGCATGATCAATACATCCGCCTGAGCCGCATTCCGTAATATTGTCTGACCCATGTTCAAGACGAAAATAAGTTCCAAAATGTTCACCAAAACTATCGGTAACTTTCGTGAGTTCGTGATCTAACGCGGCTAATTCGTCCCTATCTCTTTGGGCGAATGATGTATTATGCGGTCTCGTAACAACAAGGAAATACCCAGGTAGCATCATACCGACCGTAGGGGTCAGGTAGAAGTTGCCATTGCCTATATCTTGTGCTCGATCAAATAACGATCGCTCTATGCCTTGGCTAATATCACAGAACTGACAGTTTGGGTCCAAAGGACCCTGCACTGGTGATTGAACCCATGCATTGTAGGCATTATCCCATGCTTCATAGTTGGGCATATTATAACTACAGAACTACGTTAATAAAAAAATAATACCATCAAATGGTATTATTGACAAATTGAAGAATCGTCAATTCCAACCCGAAATGCAACATAACCACTAATAACTAAAAGCACCTCTGTTCCTTGTCTTGTAGACTGGTAGTTACTAAGCAACCATATACAAGGAGAACAGAGATGCACTTTCATCTTACACAACAACAACGTATTGAGCTAAGTCTTATGATGAGACTTGGCCATACCCAAAGGAGTACAGCTTTAGTACTCGGCGTAAGTCCCAGTACTATTTGCCGAGAGCTCCGTCGCAATGCTTTTGCTTCCGGACAGTACCATGCTGCACATGCCCGGGTTATTGCCCATGAGCGTCGGGCTTCAGCAAATGCGCTGCGCAATAAGTTACTCGGGTGTCCTGTACTCGCAGCGCTCATCGAACAACGGCTACAGGGCAACTACTCACCCGAACAGGTAGTCGGCTGGTTGCGCGACACGAAACGAAAGTTTCGAGTCAGCACCCAAACAATCTATGATTGGATATACCTGTATGCCCGACATCTGCTCATTCACTTACACTGCCGTAAAGGCAAATACCGACGTACCAGGGAATGTAGTTTACGGAAGGCCTTTCGTAACAAACAAAAAGAGTCCCGTAGCATTGATGCCCGACCAATGTGTGTAGCAAAGCGTACACGTTACGGCCACTGGGAGGGAGACACGGTTGTCGGAACAAACCAAAGCGGCAGTATTGCTACGTTCGTAGAACGGAAAAGCGGCTACCTCGTAGCACAGGTACTGACCGACAAAACAGCTACTAGTTTCGAGCAGGCTGCAAAGCAGTGCTTTGCTGGTCTACCTAAGCGTTACGCTCTGACACTGACACTCGACAATGGCGCAGAGATGAGTAACTACGAGGAGATTGAACGAAGCACTCAGTTACGGATCTATTTTGCGCATCCCTACCATAGCTGGGAACGAGGTACCAATGAGAATACCAATGGGCTATTACGGTTTTACTTTCCGAAAAGCATGAGCTTCGCTCATCTAACTCAAACAATGCTTGACGAAGCAGTCTCGCAGCTTAATACTAGACCTCGTAAACGGCTGGGATACAAAACACCGCAGCAGGTCTTTGAGTCAAAGTGGTAGTGTTGCAATTCGGGGTAGAATCTAGGGGGGGCCACAGTATATGTTATTGCAACCACAGTGCAAAGAGATAAAGAACTTTTTTCCTGTCGTACAAATCCCTAACAGATATTGAATGTCTTGCACGGAAACTTAGCTGTATCGATTTATGATGAGTAAACTGCGGGTTGCTTATCGTCCTGCTATAGGTCTACAATATTTACTACTTTTAATTTGAAAATTAAATACAGCTTTTTAATATGCCGAACTCAATTGTATCTAGCGATAGAAGCATATCAATCATTACGGCGGTTGGCAGGAAAGAGCCAGACTATTTAAGGCTGGCTGGGAATTCCATCGTGGAGCTTTCTAAAGAGTTAGCTGGATGGAAAATGCAGTGGCTATTGGCAGTAGATGGCATTGATATGCAGTGGGTATACACTGTTATTGGTGATCTCAACATAGATAAACAAATAATAGACTATAGAGCTACGGACATTAAACATGGACCGGCATTTCCTAGAAACCGTGCATTAAAAAGAGCAAATACAGAATGGTTATTCAATCTGGATGCAGATGATGAATATATTCCAAACGCTATGGCGGAATTATTATCTACAGCTCATCAAAAAGATGCGGTTTGGGCAATGGGTGGATGTACGATCGTAGATTCTGATGGTAACTTTATTAGAAACGCTCCAGTCTTTTCCTTTCATGACACGATACCTATAGGTGGTATTAGAAATTGCAAAATAGAGCACAATCGTTTTCCGAGTCATTGTAGCGCTTTCGTTGGACGAACTAATATTATAAAGGAAATAGGGGGTTGGGTAGAGGATCCATTATTAGCAAAATACGAAGATATAGCCATGTGGACTAAGATTAACGCGAGGTACGCAGGCGTTTTTCTTCCAAGTCCAGTACTTCGCTACAGAAGACACCAGACTCAATTTACACACCAGTCTTATTGGTCTAGTATGCCCGATAGATTTGAATTTTTAATTGACGATTATTTACGAACCTAATAGCCATGAGCGCCTTATTTATGGCTTTATGGCTACATTTGTAATGACTCAACTATAAAACATAGGACCCATTTCATCACATCTCTGTTATCCACAATTGGATGAGCGGATAAACTAAATGCACATGCAAAATCGGTAATCTTTTTACCTATAACGACTTCAGTATTAAAGCAAGCTACACGATTGTTGATTTGCCTGAATTGCCTGAGCTATATGCGTGGCTTAAGCAGTTATCTGTGTGTCCAGAGTTCGTTGTAACAGGGTGGAAATAAAAATAGTTTCAGGATAATAGATTATGAAACTACCAGTATCTATTACTAAATTTGGAGGTCTTTACAGGAACAAGTTTACACCCATGCTCGAAGAAATTCTGAGGTGGAGAAGTATTATTTACGAAAGTTTGTTTGACTTAAGAGATGTAATTCTAGTATAGGTGCTGATAATATTTCTTGATGATTCATAGACGCACCAACCAATGGAGCTAATACTGCCTAGATTCTACCCCGAATTGCAACACTACCACTTTGACTCAAAGACCTGCTGCGGTGTTTTGTATCCCAGCCGTTTACGAGGTCTAGTATTAAGCTGCGAGACTGCTTCGTCAAGCATTGTTTGAGTTAGATGAGCGAAGCTCATGCTTTTCGGAAAGTAAAACCGTAATAGCCCATTGGTATTCTCATTGGTACCTCGTTCCCAGCTATGGTAGGGATGCGCAAAATAGATCCGTAACTGAGTGCTTCGTTCAATCTCCTCGTAGTTACTCATCTCTGCGCCATTGTCGAGTGTCAGTGTCAGAGCGTAACGCTTAGGTAGACCAGCAAAGCACTGCTTTGCAGCCTGCTCGAAACTAGTAGCTGTTTTGTCGGTCAGTACCTGTGCTACGAGGTAGCCGCTTTTCCGTTCTACGAACGTAGCAATACTGCCGCTTTGGTTTGTTCCGACAACCGTGTCTCCCTCCCAGTGGCCGTAACGTGTACGCTTTGCTACACACATTGGTCGGGCATCAATGCTACGGGACTCTTTTTGTTTGTTACGAAAGGCCTTCCGTAAACTACATTCCCTGGTACGTCGGTATTTGCCTTTACGGCAGTGTAAGTGAATGAGCAGATGTCGGGCATACAGGTATATCCAATCATAGATTGTTTGGGTGCTGACTCGAAACTTTCGTTTCGTGTCGCGCAACCAGCCGACTACCTGTTCGGGTGAGTAGTTGCCCTGTAGCCGTTGTTCGATGAGCGCTGCGAGTACAGGACACCCGAGTAACTTATTGCGCAGCGCATTTGCTGAAGCCCGACGCTCATGGGCAATAACCCGGGCATGTGCAGCATGGTACTGTCCGGAAGCAAAAGCATTGCGACGGAGCTCTCGGCAAATAGTACTGGGACTTACGCCGAGTACTAAAGCTGTACTCCTTTGGGTATGGCCAAGTCTCATCATAAGACTTAGCTCAATACGTTGTTGTTGTGTAAGATGAAAGTGCATCTCTGTTCTCCTTGTATATGGTTGCTTAGTAACTACCAGTCTACAAGACAAGGAACAGAGGTGCTTTTAGTTATTAGTGGTTATGTTGCATTTCGGGTTGGAATTGAAGCTGCCGACAATAACAAAAATTAATATTATGTCTAAGGTGGTAAAACCTATATTATTCATTACTCAAACTTTCCATTATTTTCCACGCCGTCTTACCATCTATTGAGTCATACCAGGCATCTGCTTGCTGAACTGTCGAAAAGGTCTTATTCGGTAGTACGTAAAACTGACCAATAGTGTCAGTATATACTCCGCCACTATAATTAAAGCCCGCAGGCAACGGTGCGAAAATGTTATTGCCAGCTTTATCTGAAAGAGCTGAGCTGCTCACGCCATCTCCAATAGTAACTACTTCGTATTGTGGTGTATACTCAACCGTCTGAACATAATAGCCGCCGAGCACAGCCAAGTTATTATTACCGACATTGAGAGCTTTTATTGAATGGACAATGAAGTTCTCGGCAAAACCATCTTTTATATAATTATCCAGGTAGTACACTGTTAGGGTCTTACTCGGATTTGTTAATATTGCGCCACCAATATGAACGACTGAAGAGTAACTGGAATCGACTGCCCAACCCGAAGGATATTTGAAGCAGAATATGCCGTGTGGGTCACAGTACGTCTTCCAGCCGCTGGTCGTAACGTTGCCAGCGGCTTTGGCCGCACTAATTTGAGTTCTAAGGCTTGATAGTTGTGTGCCCAGAGTAGCATTTTTGTTTGTCAGCGATTCTACTTGATTATGTTGTCTTTGAAATAGATACCATCCTGCTATCACCCCAAAAATAACGATCAGCAATGTAACTATAAGTAAAACGTGGCTTTTGCGCATCACTGATTTTGATGGTGGTTCAGCAGCTTCATCCATATTTTTAATTTCCCTGCATCTTGATTGAACTAGCGAAAGTTTGAATTGTTGAGTTTGTAACGTCTGAACTAAAAGTCAGCATTACAATGTATGATTTATTGGTAAATACGTAATATTCGGTGTACGGAGAGGTATTAAAGTAAGCCGGTGCTGCGTCACTCGGATTAATAATGCTGGCATTGTAACCGCTAATAGTAGATGATGGTATTTGATTCGCGGTTACGTCGTAGCCTTCATTATTGAAATCATTCGTAAACCAGGCTGCCGCATTAGTATTGTCACTATGTTTAAATACAGAAATGGTGATTCCGCTGTCAGTAGAAGTTGTATTGTTATTATTTAAACTTTTTGGAATTACGATGGTGGTGGCTAAACAGAATTGGGCCGCCAGTCCGCCAATATAGCAAGGTTCGTTGTAGTGCGAAGCCGTTGCAGTTACCCAGCCGGATGGTGTCGTGAATGTCACTTGTTCGTTTAGTAGACTGACCATATTGCTGGGCGTAGAAATGACGCTCGTAACTGTGCCTTCATTTTGATTGTCTATTATCGTCAACTGTGATTTCGAAGAGTTAATTGTTTGCTTGGTTTGACTTATTTGATACGTCAAATTCTGTACTTTTGAATGCTGCCATGAATAAATTGCACCAATAAAAGCGACTATTACTAAAATCAGCAGATAGAGAATGATAAATTTTTGAGCATGATTAATGTGAGGATGAGCTACTTGCTGGGACGGTTTAATGTGCGACGATTCTGTTAATTCTGACATGTTATTGCTAAAGGATATTATTTACTTAGCTTAAGCATAAACAGATTAAGATGAGTTTGCAACAAAAACGACCCCATTTTACTGAGGTCAAAGTTCTTATGCTTGGAGGGCCCAGTGGGACTCGAACCCACGACACCCTGCTTAAAAGGCAGGTGCTCTAACCGGCTGAGCTATGGGCCCCCATCAGATGTGATTAATAGTATATCCAGCCATACTATTCTTAGATGCATTTGGCAAAATATTTGTAGATGCTGAAGTTTAAAACTACTAAAACACCCGTATCAAAACATAATTGTTAAAATGAGCTCATTAATTTCAATTTAACTCCTTACATTATCCGTATTTTGACTAAAAAGTCAATTGAAGTTACCGAAGACAAAATCAGTCCATTATGATAAAATAACAGATACATTTTGATAAATATCTGGGAGAAAATAAGTGAGTGGTCACAGTAAATGGTCAACTATAAAACGGCAAAAAGGTGCCAAAGACGCTGCCAGGGGAGTGGTGTTTACTCGTTTAGGAAATGCAATTGCCATAGCTGCCCGTAGCGGCACTGACCCAGAGACCAACTTTGCGCTTCGTTTGGCTATTGAAAAAGCAAAAGAAGCAAATATGCCAGGATCAAATATACAGCGGGCAATTGATCGCATAAAAGATAAGAATGCGGCACAACTCACTGAAGTTTTATATGAAGGATATGGACCCGGTGGCACCGCCATTTTAGTCGAATGTGCAACGGATAACCTTAATCGTACCTATCCCGAGGTAAAACTAGCCTTTAGTAAACATGGTGGCAACATAGCAGAAAAAGGATCAGTTGCGTTTCAATTTGATCGGAGAGGTCTTATCAGAGTGTCGGCAACAGGTGATGATGTACTGCTGCAGGCGCTCGATGCTGGTGCGGAAGATGTGCAAGAAGAAGACGGCGAGACAGTCATATATACTGATCCGAAAGAATTAAACAGAGTGCGTGAAACTCTCACGGCTGCCGGATTAGCTATTACTGATGCCGAGCTTACGTATGTCCCAAATAATGTGGTTGAGATTACAGATGCAGCTACCGCCGGCAAAATTATGCGGTTAATGGAAGCATTGGATGTTTTGGATGATGTGGTAAATACCCACGTTAATTTTGAGATTCCTGAAGATCTACTTACGTAAATTATGAGAATAATTGGCATTGATCCCGGGACCGGTATTCTCGGTTTCGGTATTATTGAGTATACAAACGGCCAATCTCAGCTTGTCGACGGAGGAGTTATTCGAACGCCCGCAAAAGAAGATGATGCAATACGTTTACAAATTATCTTTGATGAAATAACAGATATAATTATACAAACCAAGCCAACCGTGATGGCCGTCGAAAAGCTATTTTTTGCCCAGAATGTAACGACGGCTATGACAGTTTCACAGGCTCGTGGTGTTATATTGCTCGCTGGTGTACAAGCCAGTATAAAAATATTCGAGTATACCCCCTTGCAAATCAAACAAGCCTTAACGGGTTATGGCCGGGCAGATAAAAAGCAAATCCAAGAAATGGTTCGCGTAATACTAAAATTGAAGGATATTCCTAGGCCGGATGACTGTGCTGATGCCCTAGCAGCAGCTATCACCCATTCTATGACTATGAGATAATACTTAGAATGATTGCGACACTTTATGGGGTGGTAAGTGAAAAACTTATTGCGACAATTGTACTAGATGTACAAGGCATTGGGTATGAGTTAAATATTACGACTGAAGATTATGGCTTATTTAATAAAGATGAATCAGTCAAAGTGTATATTTATGAGCATATTCGTGAGCAAGCTCATGACTTATTTGGTTTTCTTGCACGTGACACCAAGAATTTATTTGAACAGTTATTAAATGTGACCGGAATAGGTCCAAAAATGGCACTTAACATGTTAAGTATTGGCAATGCACAAGAAGTCAGAAGAGCAATTGCGGGAGGTGATGTTAAATTTATACAGCGTGCCAACGGAGTCGGTAAACGTGTAGCCGAACGTGTTGTTGTGGAACTAAAAGACAAGGTCGGTTTGGTGGGTGTGGATCTGGCATCAACAGGAATGTTGCAGAGCGAAGCGTCTGTTATGGGTGATGAAGCAGCCGAGGGGCTCATTGCGCTTGGCTATACGGCTTCAGACGCCGCGAAAGCATTGCAAAATGTCGATAGCTCGTTGCCAACTGCGGATCGAATAAGATTGGCTCTTAGGGGAAGCTCATGATTGATCGAATTAGTGCAATGCAAGATGAACCGACGGATGATTCGGAAGTAGAACTTGAAGTAACGCTGCGTCCAAAAGATTTTGCGAACTATATAGGCCAAGAACGTTTGAAACAAAATTTAAAGCTGTCCATCGAAGCGGCGAAAAAACGAGGTGAACCACTTGACCATATTCTTTTACATGGACCGCCCGGACTCGGCAAGACAACAATGGCGAGTGTAATTGCCAATGAAATGGGAGCGCAAATTCGTATTACTAGCGGACCGGCCGTCGAACGTGCTGGGGATCTTGCAAGCTTGCTCACCAATTTGAGTGATGGTGATATTTTGTTTATAGATGAAATCCACCGCTTAAACCGATCTGTTGAAGAAGTTCTATACAGTGCCATGGAAGATTTCAAACTCGATATAATGCTCGGCAAAGGACCAAGTGCAAAAAGTCTGCGTTTGGATTTGCCAAAGTTCACGATTATTGGAGCCACTACAAGAACTGGTGCGCTGGCCGCACCGCTCCGGGACAGGTTTGGAATGATACACCGGCTGGAGTTTTATACACCTGAAGAAATTCAGCAAGTAATCATCCGAGCCGCCAAAATATTATCTGTCCAAATTGACTCATTGGCTGCTGCAGAACTTGCGAAGCGGTCCCGACTTACGCCGAGAATATCTAATCGGCTACTAAAAAGAGTTCGTGATTACGCAGACGTCAATGCCGATGGAATAATTGATTCACAGATAAGTGAAAAAGCTTTGGCACTTCTGGATATTGATTCACTTGGACTGGATACGGCTGATCGACGATTACTCGCTGCCATAATAGAAAATTATCATGGCGGTCCAGTTGGCTTAGAAACCCTTGCAGCTTTAACTGCAGAAGAGCGCACCACCATAGAAGACTTCTATGAACCATATCTACTTCAGATCGGATTACTGGAAAGGACTCCCCGAGGGCGAAAAGTAACCCACAAAGCCTACACACATCTTGGCAAGCGAATGACTGATGTTAACGAACAGTCTAGTCTCCTATAACAACTAACCAACTTCTGAAAGTTTATTGAAATGGATTATTGCGCGCTTGATTAAACAATGCTTGTACGTTCACGCTGTTGTTTTGAAGCGCTTGTAACTGATTCACGACTGCTTGATCAATATGAGGAATTTGAGCGGCCTGTACCTGACTATTTACAGCCGTTACGGATGGCTGGGTATTGCTAAAGCTGCTAATCCTATAAAAAAGAAATCCGTAGAGTGCAGCTACTAGTATAAGAAAAATTAGCACACTATAGCGGCGTATTTTCCCTAGCATATTGCTAAGCTTTTCCATCACTCGATTGATATCGATGTTTTTACTCTTACTCATGGTTTTATATACTCGTCTAGAGTTAAGTTAAATGACAATAAGTTTGGGTTATTTGCGCTAGGTGAAATCGTGATGGTGCTTATTTCTGCAGTTCTTCGGTTGTATTCGAGTGCATTTAAAAAGCTAATAAACGAACTATAGTCGACTGGTTTATTTGGATCACCCTGAACAGTAATAGGTAGTTCGTAAACACCAGGGATATTCAAGACTGGCTCCAATTGAGAGAGTTTATTTAGAGGAGACGTAGGTGAAGATAATTCGGAATTAGCAGCTGAACTTGAAGTAACTCCTGGCTTGGTTGTAGATAATTGCGGTGAAGTTGCCGTACCCAGCGTAGAAGCGGGGAAGGTAATCGAGGATAGGCTGATGCCATTTTGTGCTGCAATATTTACGATTTCTAGCACAGTTTCGGCTTGGTCTTTATCCTCTGGCACGATATCCTGTGCAATTTGTTCAAAATTAGCATATTTCTTTAGATCTTCCTTGGCATTACTGAGGCTTAATTGCTCCTGTGTCAGGGCGAGGTTTTTCGCTTTCAGATTAGTCAATTTATTCGCTTGAGTCGACAACAAGTTATTCGCTCCATAGGTACCAACCACTAGTCCAATAAACAGTACGAATATGATGCCGATGAGTAAAAAGTATAATCGTTTACTACTCATTATGGCTTTGCCTCAGGACTATTAATAAACAAAAATGGGTTATTGGCATTGAATAATGCTCTAATGTCTACCGTACAAGGGTAATTTGCATTTTGTTGGCCATTACTGCTACACGTAATGCTCACTATATCCGCTTTAGAGAATATTTTATTGTTAGGAGAAGCTAAGTTGACTTGAAGTTGGGTTGCAGTGGCATAATCAGTGGTTTCGGCAGTTATATCCAATCCACCTTGTGTTTGATTGATGTCTAGTCCAGTTAAATTAGCATTCGCTGGTACCAGTGCGGCTATTTGTTGAAGAAGTTGAGAAAATAACACTTCTTGAGAGAGTACTTTTACAACTAGTCGAAAACTATTAGATATATTTTGGACTTGGCTTTGGGTTTGTGAGAATTTTTCTTTTTCGAACAATGTCTCGGTGGTACTAATCTGCGTATTATTGCTGTTTATTGATTGATGAATCGTTAATAGACCATATGTTGCAATCATTCCGAGTCCAACGAATGCTATTACAAAGACCACTACCCAATTGCGTAGCACGACATTACGACGGGCATACCGATAATTATTTGTCATTTCTGGTGGCAACAAATTGATCATGCCGGGAAAACTTCTTTCGGCGGTGCCAAACATAATCCCGCTACTGTTGAGTACATGGGTTTATCTGCGTCTGAAGGAGGTTGTAAATCTTTTAACGACAAGTATGCCCAAGGATCAGTCCGACGAACAGCCAATCTCATAACTTCGGTAAGGTACCCACTCAAACCTGGCATATTCGCACCGCCACCAAGCGTAATAATCTGACCGATTGGACGTTCAGTACCATATTGCTCTTCGTAATATCGCATCATACGTCGTATTTCTTTGACGATGAGTTGTAGTGTGGGTTCAATAGCATGCTTAATGTCAGCTTGCTTTTTACTCGGTCCGAGACCGTAGCGGGTCTTAATAAGCCCTGCTTCTTGTGCGGTAACTCCGAGCTTCGCCATAATTGAATCAGTGAAATTTTCACCGCCACCTTGTACTGTTCCGGTAATAAGCACATGTTTATCAAAGATGCTTATATCTGAAGAAAGTGAACCAAAGTCTATGATAAAAGTCGGCACATCGCTTTGTCTGTCCAAGCTGAATAACCGCCCGGAAGAGCTAAGTGTCGGTTCTATAAGTACTGTCTCTAATCCCAGTATTTGCGCTAACTCCAGATACGAGTCAACTATCGTCTGTGGCACGGCGACACTGAATAACTCAGTCATATCTTCCTTCTGACTGATAACCTCATAATCAAGATATAAATCTTCAAGCGGCGTTGAAATATACTGCTCAGCTTCTAATTCAACAGCGGCCCTTATTTCTTTTGACTTCAAATTAGGCAGTCGAAGCGAACGAGTAAAAGCACGGTACGCCGGAATGGCAATAGCGACTCTTCGAGTCGTGATGTCACCAATTAAATTATGATTAAATAAATCAAGCGTGGCCTTCGCGATGACCTCGGGTTTGGTAATGATTCCATCCGACATGGCATCTTTATCAAAGGACGTTGAGCCATATCCTTTGACCACGGGTTGATGTTTGTGGTCCGTGCCTGACAGTGGAATGTTCACTTGCATAGCCTTAATAGACCCATGACCAATATCTAGACCGAACAACGGCTTATCTTGGTAATACGTTGGAATTTTAGTTGTTTTCATCTATGCTGCCCATCTAAGCATAAGGCCTTTCCTCATAGTATACCAAAGTTAGCAGCTTCTTTTTGTATATTCAAAGCACCTGCGTGAAGGAGTATGCAAAAAAGTTATGCTTATCTATAATTGATGTAGCATGAAAAAAAATGAGGTGGGTTATACCTTAGTAGAGCTGTTGGTTATTATTGCAGTGTTAACAATAATGAGCCTTGGATCATTCGATCTTTTCGTGTCGCTTCTGCACGGTGCAATAACCGCTTCCCGGCAGTCAATTGCCACCACTTTGGCGACGAATCAGATGGAATATCTTAAATCACTGCCCTACGATGAACTGGCAGTAACCGGTGGGCCGATAATATCCCAAACAACCATACCTGGTGTGACGACAAAGAAAATAAATGGCTATACCTACACGGTCACGACAAAAATTATTTATGTTGATGATGCCTATGACGGATGTGGTTCATACCCGAACTTAAACTTGGAAAAAGAGTATTGCCGAAACTATCCACCTCCGGCCGGAGCGCCTTCACCGGGAGATACCGATGACTATAAAGACGTCAATGTGACAGTAACAGACATGAATGGTGTCAAGTTAGCGGCAATTGATACCGATATTGCTTCACAAGTAGCCGAAACAGCCAGTAATACCGGTTCGCTGTTTATTAATGTCGTCGATAGTAGCGGCAACCCAATATCAGGTGCCACAGTGACCGCTGTTAATAATTCAGTTTCGCCGGCCGTAAACGTGTCCAGCACTTCCGATCAAAATGGCATAGTCATCTTTTATAATTTACCACCCAGCACTTCCGGATATGATTACGTCATCAGTGCATCAGATAGTGGTTACTCCTCGCTTTCAACGATTGCTCCATCAGGCAGCTTGCAGCCAAACTATTCCAGTCAAAATTTGATAGCCCAAAGCTCCTCCTACCTGACACTGACACTAAAAGAGATGGGTGCAGATAGCTTGCTATTGCAAACGACAGATGTGAACGGAAATCCTTTGCCAAGCGCGATTATCTATGTAAAAGGCGGCTATAAAAAATACACATCCAGTACCGATACCACTTATTACTACGATTCACTTACGCCTACTAATACTTCTCCAACAACCGATAGTAATGGCTTTTACGCAATGACAAATTTGGTCCCTGGTGATTACTATTTCTGCGGCGATAACGGTGCAACGAGCTGCAAGATCGGCAGCACAACGTATTATCTGGCTGCGGCAGTCCCGTATGGAGGTAGTAATCCTTTGGACCCTATCAGCGTTCCAACCTATGACCCGTCCAATCCGCCATCGACAACCTACCCTTATAACGGCAATAATTATTTGCAGGAGGTGCGCCTCATGTTGACTACCAATTCGAGCTTTCCGCGGGTGCAGGTTTTGACACCTGGCGAAGGGAGTCTCTCGACAGATAATCTATCCAATCTTTCGTTTACTCTAAGTGGTGTAAATCTGCCATGCAGTTCCAGTGCGTCCAGCTGTTCGACAAAAGTTTCCTTCTTGCAAGGTAGTAATACCTATAAAGCATCATGTACCGGCAGTGCAGCTGGTACTTTGCTAAATTGTACGGTGAATTTAGGGAGTGCCGCGAGCGGCAATACACAGTTGGTCGTTCAAGTCGGTACGTACACGTTAACCCTGCCCGCAAGCCCATTGTTAGGAGGTTTCATTGTTACGCCATAATCCCGGTACGCAGTCCGGTTTCACCCTTGTAGAATTGCTCATAGTTATAAGTCTTGTGGGAGTAATATTCGTAACCTTTGGTTCATTTTTTACGAACTACTTGATTCTTTACTCTAAATATCAACAAGATGCCAATAATTTTACTGAATTGTCCTTACAATCAGAACGAGTCGCGCAGGTTCTAAGAGGCCTAACTGACATAGTGTCTGAGTCTGCCAATAGCATCACTGTATATGCCTATTTTTCACCGGCGGATACGTATGTTTCGGAAGTGACATATTACTTGAATAGTAGCAAGACACAGTTACTTGCAACCGTGACACCGATGACATCCAATCCACCGATTGGCTCAGCCATTACTTCAGAAACCCGAAACTACACGGTAATAAGTAATTTTTATTTGCCGACAAACGGTACTTTATTTAATTATTTCGGCGCTGGAGGTATTCCCTTGAGCTTGCCGATTAGTGATGAACATAGCATTATGGAAATACAAATTAATTTAGCTGAGCCGGAATCGCGTAACGCTAACGGCCAAACATTGAGTACGACAATCAGCTTACGCAACAGGGAAACGGTGTTATGAGTGGGGAAAAACAAATATGATACCCGGGTTATTAGCAATTATGATAGCCTTTTCAATTATGGGGACGGCTATTTTAGAAGTAACCCTCACGAACCTCACAGTATCTTCCTCCAACGTAAAAAGTCAGCAAGCGTTCAATATTGCCGAGGCTGGCTTAAATTATTACATGTGGCATTTAAATCATGATGCGACCGACTATAAAGACGGACAGACAACACCAGCAACCCCTAATCCAACACTTGGGTATGGGCCGTACACGAATAATTACATAGATGCAAGCGGGGTAGACGAAGGGACCTATACACTTTGGATTAATCCAGCGGGTAATGGCTCAACCGTTGTCACGGTTCGCTCCATAGGTCAGGCGGTTGGGTCGGGCATTACCCGAACGGTACAAGCGACAATCGGATCACCATCCTTTGCCAGTTATGGAGTTGTTTCTGACTCGGCACTGTGGTTCGGTAATGATGAATCAGCTGACGGGCCTGTTGATTCAAATCAAGGAGTGCGCATGGATGGGCCGAGCGACTCGGCGGTGACTAGTGCAAATTCAACCTATGTACCATCCGTCCAGGTGGGTGGTGATGGTTCAACTAGCGAAAATGGTGTGTGGTGTAGCTCCACAGTGACCTCACCAGTTAATTGTAATACGAGAACTAAGAGTAACTGGATTTATCCCGTTCCGCAGGTTAACTTTAATCAGGTTTCAAGCAGTCTCTGCACAATTAAAAAAGCCGCCTTTGCGGCAAATTCAAGTACCGCATCTTTAGCCTCACAGTCCAATGCCTGTAACTTGACACCTTCAACCTTAACGAGCTCTTATTTACCAGAGAGAAGTTCGTCGTATAGCTTAACCAAAGGGTATTTGATTCAACTTAATACCAATGGAACCTACAATCTGTTTGATGTAAACGGAGAAAACGATGAATTAACTCCGTATACGTCGGCATTAACGTTGCAATCAGTAGCGACAAATGTCACGATACCGTCTTCGGGTGTTATTTTTGCCGAAGATAATGTGTGGGTGATGTCAAACCCGACATATCATGGTCGTGTGACAATTGCCTCGGGAAGGTTGGCGGCATCGAGCAGTTCAAGCTACACGAACATTGTCATTGCAGCACCGCTTCTTTACAGCACGAAAAATGGCGCTGACGCAATCGGCCTGGTCGCTCAAGAATCGATTGTTGTTGCTCCATATGCACCACCTAGTAGTGGTGCCTTTAACTTTGAAATGGATGGTGCCTTCTTGGCTGAAAATGGAGAGGTGTGGTATCCGGTAAGCTATAGGGTGAATAGTAATCGGTATACCAGAGGATGGACCAATAGTAATCAAACGCTGCTGTTTTACGGGTCGGTTGCAACTCGACAAACATGGACATGGAACTGGGAAGAAGGTGGTCAACCGTGTAATGGTGATGCGTCCTATGATTCAGTAAATGGATGTATTTCGGGAGTAGAGAATACGACAACTCAGTACGATTATAATCTTGAGTACGCGCCACCACCGGATTATCCGTTAACATCTGGATATAACATTCTTTCGTGGAGAGAGGTGTTAACCCAACCATGAGTAAACTTCATATTTACTGAGAGTACAAATACATGAAAAGTCTTAATTCTAATCAGAACGGTTTTGGCTTTCTCGGTATCTTTACATTAGTTCTTGTAATGGCCATTGGTATAGGTACTGGTTGGTATGTATATGATCATAACCATAAGAACTCCAAGAATTCAGGCACATCCACCACAGTAACTCAGAACAAATCTACTACTTCACATACCACTTCTACTTCATCCACTGAACCGGCTTCAAATGGGTATGCAGTTCCTGAGCTTGGCATACAGATGACGCTACCGTCTGGCTTGTCTGCGTCAGATCTACAGTACGTTGCTCAGACAAATATCCCTGGCACTGGCTCAGATCCAACACCATACTCAACTGCATCTTTCACTACGAAGTCACTTTTACAGCTGGATAACGGCTGTACGGCAGCTCAGGACGCACTAGGTATAATCGAACAACTTCCACAAAATCCTGGTACTACATCAGCGATCCATGTGGGCAATTACTATTATACGTTCTCAGCACCGCAAAGCTCATGTTCTGCTAACAAAGAAGCTGGAGAACTTGAGTTGTCTCAGACAGCGCTACTTAATCAGGCATTTGAAACTACAACGGCCAAAAACTAAAGTAACTAATTTTGAATGCATTTTAGAACGGTCATTTCCAAGTATTTACCTGACCAATAGTATGAAAAATTGAGTACATCCATCGCATAGTTATACGTAGCAACTAATAAAACAAATGTAAAAAGACCCTATCTGATCTACACGATAGGGTCTTTTTGGTCTTTCCTAAACTGGACAGCTATTTTTCTATGATCAGTCTAGATTACTTTTACTGTACGTCGTTGAGCCATTTACGGTTCCTTCGTATGTCGCGGTGAGTGTATATTCAGCACACGTCGTGTCATCACTTTCACAACTACCGCCGCTGCTGGTTGTTACTGTGTAGGCATATGACTTTGCTGCTGGAGTTGCAACGAGTGTTTTGCTATTTGTTGGATTGGACGGGTCAACAAGTGCTTCCTGATCTAAGCTCTTCATGTTTGAGCTTAAGAATGTTGCATTATTCATGTCTGTTAAGCTAGGGTAGTAACCATTCTGACTATAGAATGCTTCTAGCTGAGTCTGAAGTGAAGCAATGTCTGATTGCCGCTTCGCATTACGAGCTTTCGCTTGAATACCACTGTACGTCGTAATAACAAGCAACGCTAAAATACCAATCACGACGATGACGATCAAAAGCTCGACAATCGTGAATCCTTTATTACTTTTTTTAAGAGAGACCATAAGGGACCCACCCTTCTTTTTTTATTAGTTTTTATAGTACGAAAATCCTTATGACGATGCAAAAATGCAATGCCTAAAGCATCTGAATAAGATTATAAACATAAGCGTTCCCTAGTCAACTCTTTTTGCGATTTTTATATGCATACTCTCAGTATTGTCTCCGGGGTTATGGCTTAATTATTACCAAGGTTCTTGGATATATTAGCAATCGGACCCATAACTGAAGCGGCAATCAAACCGACACCGGCTCCCAGGAAAATGATCATCACTGGCTCAATAATTGCTGATAAGCCATCAATCATCACCGTTACTTCTTCTTCGTAAAAATCTGCTATTTTAACTAATACGGTATCAATCTCACCAGTTTCCTCACCAACAATAAGCATCTGCGCAACGATCGGTGGGAAATGCTTACTATGACTGATTGGTTCACTCAGTTGTTTGCCGTTTTTAACTTCTTTGGCTGCAGCTTTCAGCTCTTCCTCTATAACTTTGTTGCCTAATGCAGCGCCGGTGACTTCAAGGGCGTCTAAGACATTTACACCAGCTGACATTAATGAAGCGAATGTTCTTGAGAATCGCGCAATCGCCACTTTCAATATAATCGTTTTCACTATTGGTATACGTAACAGTAAATCATGAAAGCGATATTTACCTTTTGGCGTACGAATGTATCGCAATAAGTATATAGTCACAATACCGAAGGCAATCAGGATAAGAATTAGGTTAGGTAACTTATCTAATATAGGAATGGGTATATGCTGAAAGATTGTGGGTTTTGAACAAAAGTTACTGAAGCTTAGTAGTACCTGCGTGTAAATTGGCAATTTCGCATTTGGCCCATCCAAGCTAGTTAAGAGTACTGCAAGTTTTGGAACAATAAATAACATGATTCCAAAAAATGAAATTATAGTGACAACCAAGATCACTATAGGGTACATCATGGCACTCTTGATTCTTTTTCTTATACTGGCATCTTGCTCTACCTGTGTCGCTAAACGCTTCAATATTTCGTCGAGTATTCCTCCTTCTTCTCCAGCTCGAACCATATTGACGTAAACTTCCGAAAATACATTTGGGAATTTAGCGAACGCATCTCCTAACTGGATGCCACTTTCGATGTCTTTTGTGACGCTAGCAAGTACTTCACGCATATAGGGATTTTCGGAGTCATCCTGCAAAGCGTCCAGCGATCGTGCCAGTGGTACGCCCGCTGATATCATAGTGGAAAGCTGACGAGTAAAAATTACTAGGTCAGTGATCTTTACCTTTTTTGGTGGCCCAAAAATATTTGCTTTAGACTTGGCTTTTGTTACCTCTATAAGTACTGGTTTTACGCCTTGTTTGTGGAGGAGAGCTAGCAAGGCTTGCCGATTTACGGCTTCAGCAACACCGGATATAGATTTACCGTCTTTAGTCGTTGCTCGATAGGTAAATTTCATAGTACAAAATTACTTGATAAAACGTTAGGTGAATAATAAAGGATCATATCTTTACATTAAGCTTGAGAAGTGACGCGCAGTATCTCTTCAATAGTAGTTTCCCCTCTGAGTACTTTTATCAGTCCGTCTAATTGCATGGTTAGCATTCCTTCGGAGATCGCCGTTTGTTCTATTACTTCCGATGAACTACTACCGACAATTAATTTTTGAATTGCATCGGTATTATTGAGAACCTCGTAAATACCAATTCGCCCCTTATAACCACTATGGCTACAATTTTCACATCCATCATCATGTGCTTTCCATAGGCGTCCGATAGTGTTTGAGGTTGAACTTGAACTTGCTTCACTACTCGAAGCGCCCTTAGCTTTGTTGGTTTTTCCGATGCCATCGTTTAGGGCGGTCATTTCTAACTCATGTATCCGTTTAAAGCCACCGTTTTGATCTAAACGGAAACTCTTTTCCAAGCGTTTGATAGTTGCTGAGTCGGGCTCCACTGCTTGTCGACAATCTTGACACAGTCGTCTTACGAGTCGTTGAGCAATCACAATTCGCATGGTACTGGCAATCAGGAAGGGCTCCAGACCCATATCTAAGAGCCTAGGTAGACAAGTGGCAGCATTACTGGTGTGCAGGGTACTAAAAACAAGGTGACCAGTTAAAGAGGCTTGAACAGCTAAATCGGCTGTTTCTTTATCACGAACCTCACCGACCATGATAATATTCGGATCTTGTCGCAAAAGTGCTCTAAGGCCATTTGTAAAAGTCATTCCTGCAATCGGATTTACCTGTGTCTGGTTGGCGCCAACAATGTGATATTCAATAGGGTCTTCGACGGTAGAAATGTTCACATTAGGCGTATTTAAACTGCTTAAAACACTGAAAAGAGTCGTCGACTTACCTGATCCAGTCGGTCCGGTGACGAGGATCATTCCGTGAGGCTGAGTAATGGCGTGTTGCAAGTCGGCAAGCGCCGAGCCCCAAAAACCAAGTTCGGCAAAATCGGCTGGTTTACTTGATTCATTCAAAATACGCATCACGACTTTTTCGCCATCCAAAATTGGTAGTGTTGAAATACGAAGGGCGTATATTTGCCCACTTACCTCAATTTTAAAACGACCATCTTGAGGAGCACGACGTTCGTCAATTTTCATGTTTGCCAAAATCTTAATGCGACTCACGAGCGCATTCAATAGTTTTCTTGGTAATTTGTTGGCTTCTCTTAAAATACCGTCAATACGATATCTGACGACGACAAAGTTTTCTCGCGGCTCAATATGAATATCGCTCGCCCCAGCTTTTACGCCGTATTCAATAATAATATTGACAGTCTGGGCGACCGGCGAATCTTCAGCCAGATCGCTCTCGTCTACTTCGTCGCTCTCGTCTACTTCGTCGTCACTCGCAATAACTTTCGTCAGTTCGCTACTAATGTTGCCGCGATATTGGTCAAGTGCACCCTGCAAATAACTACTTGTCGTGATGTATACCTTTAGGTTGGTGCCAAGTTGTTTTTGTAGGAAGTTTAAGGCTTGAATATCGTCCGGATCCTGCATCGCCACTTGTTTCGTGTCCTTATCGTCGACATCAAAAACCACGGCATTGTATTGTCGAGCGATTCGTTCAGGCAGTGATTTTAAAACGTCGTGTTTTATCTCTCGAGGCACCAATTCTACAAATGGTACTTCAATTTCATCGGCGTACAGTTTGGTCAGATCTTTTTCGCTCAGTAAGTTGTTTTTCACAACTAAATCTTGCAGAGGTTTCTTATCGTGCGCTTCCTGTTCACGTAGAGTAGTAATTTGCTCTCGCGTAAATTTACCGGAATGACTCAGTAATTTTTCAACAAGCGAATCAGGAATCCGCATGGCTTACCCTTACCAAACTTCGGTACAAACTTTTTCTATTGGTATGTTCACCCATCCTGGACCCCATTTTAGCAGACCCCTAGTAAAAACGTAAGCGAATTACAGGGGTTTAATTGCTAATAACTGTGAGTATTTTATCTCCATATTGACCGATAGTAGTGGTAAAATATTATTACGCTAATGTACAGAGGACCACGTGGTAAACTGGGTCCTCTAGTATTCTAATCAGAGGAGGTTGTAATGGCGGGTAATAAAACTATGAAGGAACCGAAAGCTGACCCTAAAGATGCTACAGACGGTAAGGCAAAAGCGCTTAATTTAGCACTTGAATCAATCGAAAAACAGTTCGGGAAAGGATCAATAATGAAACTTGGCGAGGCCCATGCCGAAGCGGTTGATACGATCTCAACTGGCAGTATCTCGCTTGATTTGGCACTTGGAGGCGGCATACCGAAAGGTCGTGTGATCGAAATATATGGTCCAGAATCATCGGGTAAAACGACGCTCACGCTTCATGCGATTGCTCAAGTGCAAAGATCCGGCGGTACTGCAGCCTTTATTGATGCTGAGCACGCCCTTGATCCGGCATATGCAAAACGGATTGGGGTTGATATTGAAAACTTGTTGCTCAGTCAACCAGATAATGGCGAGCAAGCACTTGAAATTGTCGAAACTCTGGTACGCTCCAATGCCGTCGATCTTGTTGTCGTTGATTCGGTGGCCGCACTGGTACCGAGAGCGGAAATAGAAGGGGAAATGGGGGACAGTCATATGGGTCTCCAGGCTCGACTGATGAGCCAAGCGCTTCGTAAATTGACCGGTGTCATTAGTCGTAGTAATGCGACGGTAATATTCATTAATCAAATTAGAATGAAAATCGGTGTCATGTTTGGCAACCCGGAGACAACAACTGGCGGTAATGCTTTGAAATTTTATGCCTCAGTGAGAATGGATATTCGTCGTATCGGCCAAATCAAGCAGGGTGATAGTGTGATTGGCAACCGGACGAGGGTGAAGGTGGTGAAAAATAAAATAGCCCCGCCATTTAGAGAAGCTGAATTTGATATCATGTACAACCAAGGAATAAGTGCTAGCGGTGATGTGCTCGATTTAGCGACGACTCACAATATCGTAGAGAAGTCCGGTGCCTGGTTTGCCTATAACGGTGAAAAAATCGGGCAGGGACGGGAAGCTGCGAAAACATACCTTATTGAACATCCAGAAATAATGGCTGAAATTGCCGATAAGGTCAGAACAGCTACTCCGAGTGACAGTTAACGCGTTAAGTGATTGTTATTAAGGTAATGAAAATAACGGCTATCATATCTCAGCGAAATCGGGCGAGTAGGTTCTCTGTTTTTATTGATGGGCGGTACGAGTTTTCGCTGTCGAACACTGCCGTATTAGAGAGTAAATTGATTCAAGGTCAAACTGTCACCACGAAACAGATGGAAAATCTCAAGGCGATGGCATCTGAGGATAGTATATATGATCAAGTATCAACGTATGCGGCCAGGCGCTTAAGAACAAAATGGGAAACAGCAGCCTATTTAGAAAAACTAAACGCCTCGCCTGCCCTTACTGAATCAATACTTAACAAGTTAAGTAATATCGGTTTGATTGATGATGCCAAGTATGCGGCAGCTTACATCCATGATCGTCAAGCCTTCCGCCCTACCTCACGTCGCACAATATCAATGGAACTTCATAATAAACATATTCCTGCTGAAGTAGTAGAACAAGTATTAGGCAATGAGCAAGCAGAAGAATCAACCGCCCTACAGTCGCTCATTACCAGAAAGCGAAAACAGAGTCGTTATCAAGATGACACCAAACTCATTCAATACTTGGTGCGACAAGGCTTTAACTATTACGATATTAAATCTGCCATTGATCAGAGTGATACCAGACGTAGGTAAAAAGGAGTCTATGCCAGGGCTGCTGGTGCCGCCGCGGGAGCGCCTTTAAGGAGATCATTGATTATTATTCGTCTCGGTGTAATTTCGTTTATTTGTGTTCTATCAACACTCAAGCTACCACCAGTAAAGCTTTTTAAGAGAGACTGTGAGACATAGACCTTTTGTATGTACATTGTTTCGGTCTCGGTTGCATAATCAATCACCTTGCCCACTTTTTGTTTACTGACGGTAACCACAGGTTTACCAATTAAATCGAAATCTAACTCCAAAACTTTTTGTAGACGAATCAGTTCTTCCGGTTCAGCCAGTACGTCATGGTCATTGACGACAAACCCTTGCTTTAACATGTCTCTAATATCCTGATAGAGTAGTATTAAAGTTTTACGCTCATAACGGTCTTGGCAATAAAAACCTTCAATTTTTAGATTATTGGGATTAATAATGGGTGCCATAATTGTGGCAATTGGGGTTCCGGTTCGCAACGAGAGAACGGACTTATTTAGTAGCAATCCACCGCTAAGCTTCAACATATACTTTAGTATAACGCGCTACCTCTACGATACTGTAAATTAATCGAGTACTGAGGTATTTATTCTTTTTATGCTTGCCTGAGCGTTAATTTGCACAGTACTATACGGATACATGACTGATCTCCAAGACTGGCAATATACCACCAACAGCGAACAATCGACGATACATCTAGGCACTGTGTTTGGTAAGCTCTGTAAAGGCGGAGAGTGCATTGTGCTTAGTAGTGATCTGGGTGGTGGCAAGACCACGTTTGTAAGGGGTATAGCAAAAGGGCTAGGGAGCAGCGATACTGTGCATAGTCCAAGCTTTACAATAACCAATGAATATAGGGCTAGAAATATCACTCTTTTTCACTATGATTTTTACCGTCTCAGTGACCCGGGTATAATGCGCGATGAGCTTAGTGAAGCATTAACAAGTGACAAAGCAGTTATTGTGATTGAGTGGGCGGATATTGTCACTGATGTGCTGCCTGCTGATTACGCGACCATAGCCATTAAGGCGATATCTGAAACAGAAAGACTATTTACAATTTCCGTACCAAAAGGGTTACAATACCTCATACCAAATTAATACTTAACAAGTTAAGTTATGCTTATTCTCACTATTCGAACCGATAAACCTGAAGCTGAAATTGGTCTATTTGAAAACACCGAGAAGCTTGTCTACCTCACCTGGCCTGCCCACCGTGAATTGGCTGAAACCATCCATACTAAAATTCGTCTATTGCTTGAAGAACACAGTAAACAGCTTAAAGAAATCGGTGGTCTTGTAGTATTTAAGGGTCCGGGTAGCTTTACTGGTTTGCGGATAGGCGCAAGCGTTGCGGATACGTTCGCTGATAGCTTAAAGGTGCCGATTGTTGGTACGACCGGCGAGAAGTGGATAAGTGATGGTATTGCAGGACTCACAAATGGTCAAAATGATGCGACAGTTATGCCTGAATATGGGGCAGAACCTCATATAACCGCACCACGTAAATAACTCTCATGGCTATATAGTGTGAATATTGACCAAGGCAGCTTGCGCAAGGTATATTTATATTTAGGAATTGTATCGTGTGAGAGACGTTCAAATCCTTAATCGTCAAAATTTCTAAACTTAATTCGACATTCAGATGACTTTGGTTTGGCTAGTGAAGTGAGAGCGATTGCCAGTTGAGCTCATCTGCAGATAGAAAGGATACCCATGATAGCAGTACTGCTCGCTATAGTAGGACTTGTTGTTGGCTTTGGTGCGAACACTATTATTACCAAAAAACGTATCGGCTCGGCCGATGAGCAAGCGAAAAAAGAGTTGCAACGCGCCAAACGTGAAGCCGACAAGCTGGTCGACCAGGCTCGTGAAGAGGCAACAAAAGTGGTTAATGAGACTCGGAAGGAAGAGCAAGTTCGCCGCAAAGAACTAAAAGATATCGAACAACGGTTAGTAAACCGTGAGGAATCCCTAGACAATAAACTAGATGATTTAGATAAACGTAGTGAACATCTTCGTAAAACTGAAGATGAACTCGAACAACTTAAAAATGAGATTCGTGACATCCGCACCAAGCAGCAAGACAAGCTTGAAAAAATAGCCAAATTGACCAAAGACGAAGCGGCTACAAAGTTACTACAAATGACCGAACGAGATATCAAAAATGATATGGTCGGTTTGATTAATAAACTCCAAAACGAAGCAAAAGATAATGCCGAAGATGCTGCTGCGGTGATTATCACCACTGCCATGGAGCGTATGGCCAGTGAGGTAACCGCTGAACGAACGCTTACCAGTATGAAGTTAGAAGATGAAGATATGAAGGGACGCATCATTGGTAAGGAAGGACGAAATATACAGGCTCTTCAACGAGCAACCGGCGTTGACATTATGGTCGATGATACACCTGGCTACATTGTGTTCTCTAGTTTTGACCCAATCCGACGTGAGATAGCACGACAAACCCTTGAAATGTTAATGAAAGACGGTCGGATTCACCCTGGGAGAATCGAAGAAGTTGTTGAGAAAGCACAGAAAAATGTCGAAAAGGATGTAATTCGTGCTGGGGAAGATGCGGCACGAGAAGTCGGCGTCATCGGTATTCCTAAAGAGATCTTGCAATTACTTGGTGAGCTTAAATACCGTACTAGTTATGGACAGAATGTACTAAAGCATAGTACCGAAATGGCGCACATTGCTGGCATGATAGCCGAAGAACTGGGCGCTGATGTCAAAACCGCTAAGTATGCCGCACTGGTTCATGATTTAGGGAAGGCGCTCACCCACAAAATGGAGGGCAAACACCATCATATTTCAGGCGAAATGCTACGCAAATATGGCGCACCAGAAGAAGTTGCACTAGCAGCCGAGCAGCATCATGATGACGTTGAAGCAACAAGCGTTGAAGCGTTAATTATCCGGACAGTTGATGCTATAAGTGCTTCTAGGCCAGGGGCTAGAAATATCTCGGCAGAGAATTTCGGCGAACGGATGAAAGAATTAGAAAACGTTGCCAACAGTTTTAGCGGAATTGAGAAATCATACGCCATCAGCGCTGGTCGTGAAGTGCGCATTTTTGTGCAACCACAAGTCGTTGACGATCTAAATGCGATCAAACTCGCCAGAGACATTGCGACGAAAATAGAATCGACCATGCAATATCCTGGAACGATTAAAGTGAACGTGATACGCGAAACACGGGCAATTGAATACGCAAAATAAGTAAAGTATACGTTCGAGGCAGTACTCTGCATCTTCAGTGTATTGGTGTACGATGTTTGGGGACGGAATTGCCATAGCATGAAAATTTTATATATCGGCGATGTCATGGGTGAGATAGGTATGCAGGTAGTCGAAAAGACTCTACCGGTACTGAGGAATAAATTTCAGCCGGATCTAGTCATTGCCCAAGCTGAGAATGTCACTGTAGGTCGGGGTATCACCCCGACAGATTTTAAACGATTACTGAAAGCTGGAGTGGATTTCTGTAGTGGCGGAAACTGGAGTTTATATCACGAGGAAATACATTCTGCCATGTCTGATCCAAACCAGCCTATAATCAGGCCGGCAAATTATCTTCAAGGTACACCTGGAATGGGGTGGAAATACATCCAGATCAGCGATAAGCGAGTACTTGTTATCAGTTTACTTGGTCACATCGTTGGCCGCGATGCTGATAAGTCCACAGACAATCCCCTCAAGGTCGTTGACGCAATATTAGCGAGCCAGCTCCACGAGCCAAAAGATGCCACAGTGGTAAATTTTCATGGTGATTACAGTAGTGAAAAGGTCATTATCGGACATTATCTTGACGGACGAGTTACGGCCGTCGTTGGCGATCATTGGCACGTACCAACAGCCGATGCGCGTATTTTGTCCGCCGATACTGCACATATCACAGACGTGGGGATGTGTGGCGTCCTCGATTCATCACTTGGAATTGCTTTTGAAAGTGTGATACCGAGGTGGAGAGATGACGTTCGTACGCGAAACGAATTGGAAACCAAAGGTAAAAAGCAGTTTAATGGCGTCTTAGTCGAGTCGAAAGAGAATGGACTGGCGACGTCAATTAAGCCAATCCGAGAAATTTTTGACTGAACGAGTAGATCTAGTACAATTAAACAACCTGATATCGAAGTTGGCAAATGTCTGACTAACACGGTATAATCTCCGCTGTTACTCAACTCGATTCAGTAACGGGGAGTGGCGCAGTTTGGTAGCGCGCGCGGTTTGGGACCGCGAGGTCGCAGGTTCAAATCCTGTCTCCCCGACCATACAGTATTTGTATTTTATATCGTATTCGTGGATCTAACTTGAGAATCTCAGGCAGCTAATACTGCTGAGTATGGTGGATAAGCTTCAAGTGGCACCGTACTCGAAACCTTTGCTGGCAAGTTAACTGCAGCGAGTTGCGCATCTATGGCTTCGCGTTGCTTGGCTCCTCGAAGTAGGTAGACCTCGGTCGTAGTATTAAGATGTCCTGCGGCTTCCAGTGCCATTGTGCGGCTGAGCATTTGGCTGACGGTTGACCGGGCTCGGGCATTCGCAATTATTGTAGATGTACGCTCCGAGTTACCGTTAGTAGCCATACTGCCAAACGTTTTAATTGTGATAGCAGCCTCACCCTCTCCGACTGTCACAAAACTATCAGCTGGTTGGAATAGATTGCCGTTAAGGAGTAATTCACTAAATAATGTTTGCTGATATGACCATTCGCCTTGATTGTCATTATTCACTTGTCTATTGATGCCATCAATCAGTTCACTTCGTAATCCAAAATTTTGACGAGCAGCAACTTGCTGTTCAATTTGTAGCCATGGTTGATTCAGTGCTTGGTCGGTAGGATCTCCGTAGGTGCTGTGTTCAAAATATACCAATGAACCTAGTTGTATGCCACCAGCAGTGTCATAGGCATCAGCGGCGTCATGATGACCATTGTAGAGAACGTTTAAACGAAAACGCGAATTGAATGCCATGGCTAACTCTTGTAAAGCAACTTCGGCAGCTGGGTAGGTGTCAGGACTAAAGCGAACGGTGTCGGCAAGTCGTTGCGCGCGTAGTGCTTCATGACGAGCGGTCAATTGCGCAATATTGTCCGTAAAGTCTTCATGAATAATGGTACCGTCGGGCACGAAAGCATCTCGGTATCTCCTGAAGCCAGTAGCCACAACTAAGAAACTACTCTCTTTGCCTTCGATCCATAGAGTGTTTTGATCCCCTTCGACCCTGCTTAGTTGAGCAGACAGCTCACCATACGTCGGTGTAAAGACAAATGGCTCCATTTGTAAACCAACCTGAGCCTCTACGGCTTCATGTCTCTGTAGGTCGATTCCAATATTATCGGGTCGGATCAGCATGCATTTATCCTTATTTTATATGGTAATTGTCACTATTTTGCTTGAAAATCAGAAAAATGCAAGCATAACGTTTTTGATATAGAAGTCAATTTAAGTAAAAAGTTAGTTGTTAATTTAGGTGATACAGCACAAATTCACTACAATAATGTGCTTATGCTTTATATTAGATCTATGTCGATGCAGCAATTCGGGCGTAATCAAGGCTTTACAATTATCGAAGTTATGATTGTACTGGCTGTCGCTGCTTTGATCCTTATTATAGTATTTATTGCAGTGCCGTCTGTCGAACGTGATTCTCGTAATGTCGAACGAAAAGACGATGCCGCATTTATTTCGAGCCAGCGTCAGCTATATGATGAAAACAGTGGTGCGGTTATGGCAGCAGGACAAGGTACCTGTCCTGGAGGAGGGGTATTTGCCTCGTTTTGCCAATATATAGACTCTGGTCTAGCCTACTACGTGCCTGCCGACATCACCGTTATCAATAATGGATATACCCCACCAACGTCTTTGCCGACGCTCACGGTTGATACGGTCTACACGGAAACATATTTAGTGTGCAACGACACCGGAACGGCTGCCACTACAACCAATGCTTCGCCGACACAGACAGTGGTTATGTACGCGCTAGAGTCCGCCGGAGGTCCAGTTGATCAATGTATCGAAAGTACGGTCTTTGGTGCCTCATAAACCCAAGATAGTATTTACGTGCGGCAAGTGAAGTGGAGCAGATACTGTGCAAAGTCCTAATTACTCGCCAAGCTGAATGTAATTCGATCATGGTAGACTGATATAATCGGTACGATCGACTCGGGGATTAGCGCAGCTTGGTAGCGCGCCGCGTTCGGGACGCGGAGGTCGTGGGTTCAAATCCCGCATCCCCGACCATAATTCTATAATTAAAAAGCTATTAAGCTTGAGCTTGCATTCAGTAATGAATGAGACTATAAGTATCGCCAGATAAACGGAGAGATGTTCATGCCAGATCTAGCAGAAGTAGTACCTGTCGAAGTCAGTGCTAGCCAGAGGTACGCTACGCTTTGGCAGCAAGCAAGTGAGATAGTTGGTGGCCCATTAATTGCGCAAGTAGTTGAACCCTATGTAGAAGGTAGCTTAAGATATGCTCGAACTAAGGTTAGTGTCATGATTGGTGATACTGAAGTGGGGGTTACTAACGGCCAAGCCACTTTTGGAGGCCAAGTACCCGAGATTCTTCGAAAGCTCGCATTTCTAGAAGAAGTTGTCGCTTTGACCACGAACCCAAATGCTTAATCATTGCAACCATTATAGTTCGTACGCCACCGTAGTATTTGGGGCAATGCTAAATTTTGAAGTTAGTTCTGCATAATGATAACTTTTCCAAAAAGTTATGCATTGCGATCCAAAGTACGTCAACCTATTCAAGATTAATCGCTAGTGCTCGACCAATAACCAAATTTTCGATTTGTCTTAGAGGTGCCTAACAAGCACTTTATTTTATATAAGGGTAACTATTTTTCTACTATCTTGCATTTGAGCAGCATGAATTTTTAGCGATTGGCTATCAACACGATAAAGCGAGCTATAACGTTATCAAGCTTATGGTTTGAACTACGGACGTCTGACGTACAATAAGAGGATGGCCTTGATCGTAACTGTTAGTATTGTCTTTCTACTGCTTTGTATAAGTGAAATCTGGTGGCGAACTACCAAAGTCCATACTGAAATCAGTCGCAAATTCGTACATATAAGCGTTGGTAGTTTTGTGGCCTTTTGGCCATTTTTTTTAACCTGGCAGCAAATTGAACTATTAAGTCTTGCTTTTCTGATCGTCGTGGGTGTTTCAAAGCACCTCAATATCATGAAAGCTATTCATAGTGTGCAGCGTCCGACATGGGGAGAAATATTTTTTGCTTTGGCTGTCGGATTAATTGCACTGCTTACGAACGATAAATGGATTTACATGACCGCATTGCTTCAAATGAGCTTGGCCGACGGTCTCGCGGCCATTGTCGGTTTACGATACGGCAAACGGCAAACGTATTTAATTTTCGGACAAGTTAAAAGTTTAGTCGGCAGTCTTACTTTTTTTATCGTGTCGATCATCCTACTACTAGGCTATCGCCATTTTAGTGGATTTGAAGCCGATATACCGGTGTTATTTGGTTTGGCTTTTTTGGCTACGGCGATAGAAAACCTTGGTATCATGGGTCTCGATAATTTGTTTGTTCCGCTACTTATAGTTTTTGGTCTTCGGATGTGACGGCAATTGCAGTGGTCTTGCCAAAATGGGCTCGCAATGAGTTGAATAATACCAATATCACCACAACTTCCTGAGCGAGAACTCCCGATAGAGCAACGAATTTTCCCGTCGAATACACAAGCATAAGCAGCAAACTAAGTGTCATGCCGAGGAGCACGCTCTGCAGTGCGATTCCTAGAGTTCGCCGAGCTATTTCATAGCTGGTGGCTACCCGTGAGAATTGATCGGGCAATATTATGATATCGGCCGGATCGGTAGCCGCGGTACTGCCCCTAGCAGCAAGTGCGATACCGACATCAGCGGCAGTCAAAGCTGGCGCGTCTTGGATACCATGTCCAATAAACACTAGCGGTCGTCGTTTGACCTCTTCAAGCACATGCAGTTTTTCGGCAGGCATCATATCAGCATGAACATGATCAATCTTAAATTTCTTGGCGATAGCATTAGCGACTTGTTCGTTGTCTCCAGTTAACATAATCATATGTCGTATGCCTCGCTTACGGAGTAACGTTACTGTTGGTAGACTGTCAGGTCGAAGTTCATCCTCAAGTGTTATGATGCCTGTCAGCGAGTCGTCTACGGCAACGTACACTGCAGTATGTTTTATTTTCTTGACCTCCGTAGGAATCGAAATACTATGATGGTCCATTAGGCTACGACTGCCAACTATGACGGCGCGGCTTTTTATTGTTGCCTCCAAACCCTGATCTTTTAAATCATGGATATGTTTGGCTTTGACAAGCTTAATGTTCTTAGCCATTGCTTCCGCGACGATGGCTTGACTCAGTACGTGATGAGCGCTTTGTTCAAGACTGCCTGCCAAGCCAAGTATCTCATTTTGGCTGTATGAACCGAGTGCAATAATCTCATGTATCTTTGGGTTGCCTACGGTAAGCGTACCCGTTTTATTAAAGGCAATAGTTTGCGTGTCGGACAATTGCTCAAGGGCTTTACCATTCTTAATAATTATCCCGTACCTTGTAACTCGGTTTAAACCACTCATCATTGCAATTGGCGCCGCCAAAAGAAGTGGGCTTGGCGAAGCCACCACGATGACTTCCAAGAAACGAACTGCTTGTCCGCTGAGTACTCCGGCGGTGGCAGCGATAGCTAAGGCTACAAAAGTAAAAGGTAAACTATACCGAGCCGTTAATTTTACGAAGGGTGCTTTACTGGCCGATGCACCACGTAGTGATTTTATAATTTGCTGATATTGACTATCGTCGACACTAGCAATGACTTTAGCGGTAATTGTGCCATCGATACTAACAGTACCACTCAAGATCAAGTCGTTTACCTGTTTCATTTGTGGTATGATTTCGCCAGTTAAGTTGCCTTCTTCGAAGTTTGATGCACCTTCTGTAATTACTGCGTCAACTGGCACAGTCTCGCCCGGATTAATCTGTATTTTCTCACCAACTTTTAGTTCTTTGGCGCTGACATCGGTAATTTTTCCCTTGCGTATGAGATGTGCAGTACTTGGAGCATGTTCTTGTAATTCATAAAGCTCTCTTTTTGCCCGATGAGTTACATAATTTTCAATCGATTTACTGCCAGTTTTCAGGATGACTAGAACAATCGCCGTCCATGGCTGATTAAGTATAACTGCCGTTATGATCGCTATTGCCGCCAAAATGTCTATGCCGTGAGTACCAGTTCGAAAATCTTGCCAGACACTCCAAAGCATTGGGCCAACTTCAATAACTGTCACGATGCTTAGCAGCCAGTAGACAATACTATGATAACCAGCGAGACCCAATAAAATGGCCACAAGAGCCATTAAAACGGCAAAAACAAAAAGCCGATAGTTCTTCAGGAAACGCCTAAATCGTTTCATGCGTATTTTCATTCCCTATGTTTTTACGTATCTTTTGAATAGTATAGCAAGAAGCCCAGCAACTGGCTTTAAAAATTGGTTGCACAGGTTCAATACTATATAATGTATAGCATTGTAATCAGGAGGGTTTAAGTATGAAAGCAGCACAATTAGTGGCCTATGGTGGACAAGACAGTGTAAAGATAACGAATGACGTTGTGAAGCCATCTGTCATGCCAGATCAGGTTTTGATTAAAGTGCACGCCGCTGCCCTAAATCCTTTTGACTATAAAGTCCGTGAAGGTTTTGTTCGTCAAATGGCGGAGTTACATTTTCCGGCTACGCTTGGAGGTGATGTCGCCGGTGTGGTAGAAGAAGTCGGTGAGCAGATCACTAGTTTCTCTGTAGGGGATGCAGTGTATGGTCAAGCTGGAGCCCTTAGCGGAAATGGCTCACTCGCAGAATATAGCCCAGTAGCAGAAAAATCTATTGCGAAGAAGCCCGAATCCGTAGATTTCGATACAGCCGCCGCCTTACCGCTTGCCAGTGCTAGTGCCTACCAAGCTATTTATGAGCATATCCACTTGCAACCAGACCAGAAGCTTTTGATCCATGGTGGTGGGGGTGGGATCGGTTCTGTAGCTATCCAGCTTGCCAAATATATTGGTGCTTATGTGGCAACGACAGTATCTTCAGACGACATTGAGTACGCACGTAGTATTGGAGCTGATAGAGTCATTGATTATAAAAACGAAGACTTTACGGACAGTATCAAGGATTATGATGCTGTTTTTGATACGGTAGGCGGAGAATCAAACACGAAGTCTTATGGTGTACTCAAACCAGGTGGCATTTTTGTTTCAATGATCGGACAAAAAGATGAGCAACTAGCAAACGAACACCACATTGAATACATAGCAGAATCTTCACATGTCACCACAGAGAAATTAGACGCTATCGCCAATTTGGTCGACACCAATGTCTTGCGTGTTCGAATTGCCGAAACCTATCCGCTTGAACAGGTCCCGGAGGCTTTGGAATTTTTGAAAACCGGGCATCCACACGGTAAGGTTGTGATCCAGGTATCAACCTAAACCTTGTATAAAAAAAGACCATCAGCTATAATCGCCTCCGTTGTAGCCTCTAATTGCTACACGAGAATGATTGCGTGGCGGACGTAGCTCAGCTGGTAGAGCGTCGGGTTGTGGTTCCGAATGTCGTGGGTTCGAGCCCCATCGTTCGCCCCAAGCATAAGCAATTTTACCCCCGTGTTATACTTTCGCTATGAACATTCTTGCGTCATTCGTAGCTTTGGTTTGTATTATCATATTGATCTATCTCTTTAGTGTCGAGAAAGCAAATTCACTGAGCAAGAAACTAGAATCGATAGTTTTTTATGCATGGGCACTATTAATCCAAGCTGTGGCGTGGATTTTCGCTGGCCTTGGCGAAACGTATGTAACCAATTACGAAAATACCCATTCAAATAATCAATGTCCTCTTACTAATCGTTGGGAATTTATTGTAACTTTGCTGGGCATCCTAAGTATTTTATTTGTAATTGTTGGTTTGGTTTTTGCAATAAAATCAAAACAACCTCGAAAAATTGTTGCTGCAGTTCTTTTTGCGCTTGCTATTGGTTTTCTTGGCGCTCTGGCTACGTTTACTAGTACATTCTGCTTGCCTGGGTGGTAGAATCCGACAAATGTAGCTCGCTACGCGGCCCCAAAGCATAAGCATTTAGCACGTATATTTTTAAACTAAATGGCAAGAGGTCATAAATTTTTATGTCAGATGTTTGATTATATTTGTAGTAAGTTGTATATTTGCATTTATGACTAAGAGTTCAAATTTACCTCCCGCGCCTTTCCCGACCTACCATCCATCGTATAGAGAAGGAAGATATCCTCTTATTAATGTTTTCCAATTAATGCTCATCGGATACGAATCTCCTCCTTTGGAGGGTGATAAGGTACGAGCCAATTTAGCAACTTATACCGATCCGTACTCCGAATTTGCCATACATCAGGCTGTAGAAGAAAGTAGACGCTGGCTCCAAGGGGTAGATATCCAATTAGGCGAGACTCAGGCGGTACCGTACTTAACACCTTTAAGAGGCAGAAAACCTGCTAATATGCCCAAAGATCGAGTATTCTCGGGAAATATATTGAACATGGATGCTAACGTTAATGTAGTAGGCGTAATGCATCCCCAACGCTATGGATGGCTTGCACTTGAAGCGGCATTTCCCTTTGATCACCCCGAGTCCGTCACTATTGCCGATCTCAAAGCCGCTATAGGTCAAATTAGCGTTGATAAAGCTTCCGAGCTAAATACTATGCGCTTACAAGCTGGTTCATTTATTGTAAACGGTCAACCCTACATGTAATATCCTTGCCACAGTATTATTATTCTGTGGTCAAAAGTTAATTTCGATGGAATCCTATAGCTATCATTGAGACATACTAAAGTTCTACTATCTCTTACTGTGTGGCCCCAAAGACTATACGCTTGTACTCCATCGATTATTTGAAATAGAGATAGTTGCGGATAAATAATAAGGCTTGATCTTGATCTACTTATTCTGACCAGGTTTGTATGTGCTGTGTCAGTGCTTCAAAAGCTTCATCTGGTATTGCAGGAAAGTTTGCTAGCCGGAGATGTCTCTCCTTATGTTCTGTAGCATAGCCTTTGCCGGCAACTAAGTTATTCTTTTTTAGATGTTCAAGTAGTTGGGCATTTGAATCGTTAATATCAATGACTATAACTGATGGCGATTGCCAATCTGGATCCTGTACATATGTTGCAATGCTTGGATGTTGATTGATTATTTTATAAAAATTATTCGCTCGACGTCTAACTTGCTGTTGCAAAGTAGCCGGTCCGGATTGCAGCATGTCTTCTACGACCCTATCCAGTAAATATATTCCAAGGACGTTCGGCGTTTCGAATGTCTGATACTTGGCAGCCTCCTTGGCGAGCGATGACAGACTATGATAAGTTCCTGTCAGAATGCCGTCCAATGAAAGTTGCGCAGATTTTTCAATTGCTGTATCGCTCACTATTATGACCCCCAGACCAGCTGGCAATCCGAAAGCCTTTTGAACGGAAAAGAAAGCCATATCAGTGATATTCCAGTCAACGGGTATAAGCGGCGCCGCCGAAACAACATCAAGGGCTAAAAGTTGATGCTTAGGATGCTTTCCAAGACGTGTAAGTGCGGATGGTGCCATTGTTGCTCCGGAACTCGTTTCGCTTAGGGTTAGGCAAATAAGCTCTGCATCTACCGGTACGTCGAGAGACTCAGTAATTGTTGGTTTCGTCACATCAATAGCTTGAGCAGTAGATTGTTTCCCAAGTTGTTTAGCTATTGTATGCCACTTCTCACCGAATGCACCTAAGACAATATGGTGGCTGGATGTGGTGACCACTCCTTGAATAATGCGCTCCATAGCCTCAGTCGCTGATCCGACAAATAAGATTTTATAATCAGCTGGAACATTCATAAGTTCTCGCAAATGCTGATCGACTCTTTTATATAGATCAATGAATGCTTGGCCGCGATGAGACCAAGAAATAACGTCCTGATCCCAGGCATCATCTAGGTATTGTTTCAGCTTTGGGTACGGCTGTGAGGGTCCGGGAGTAAGGTAGTATTTCATAATTGACGTGAATTAGATATTAATATAAAACCCGCAAACGAATAGTCTCAGGCATAGCTCTTAGTTTCTTTATGAAGACTGGTTGGTAGTCGTTATTGATATCAGTAATGACATAGCCAACATCTGCTTTGGTGCTAAGATACTGCGAATCAATATTGATATTCTCGCCTGCCAGAAGCGTATTGATTTTTGCTAAAACCCCAGGAACGTTTGCGTGAATAAGAATTAATCGATGCGATTGTTGTTGCTTCGGTAATTCAAGGGCGGGCAGATTAACGCTAAGTGAAGTATCCCCAGTATTGATAAAGGTAATCAACTTGTTGGCTACAAAGTTTCCAATATTTTCTTGTGCTTCTTCTGTGCCACTCGCAACATGAGGCGTTAATATGACGTTCGATAAGTTCTGGAGTTTCGAGACTAACGGATCGTCTTTACTCTTTGGTTCATTTTCAAAGACGTCAACAGCGGCACCGGCAAGATGACCGGAGATGAGCGCATCAGCTAAAGCTCCTTCGTCTACTACTGTTCCCCGGCTTAAATTTAAGAAAAGTGAACCGGGACGCATTTGAGCAAATTCTTTTGCGCCAATGAGTTTCGCATTATCTGGACGACCATCAACATGCACAGTGACAACATCAACGGTCTTTAACAGTTCACTAAGTGTCTTACAACGAACGGTATTTCCATAGGAAAGTTTATCAGTCACATCATAGTAGTAGACTTGCATGCCAAGAGATTCGGCAATAATAGATAAAGATGTACCAATGTTACCGTACCCAACTATGCCAAGTTTTCGACCGCGAACTTCATGATTGCCGGCTGCTGATTTTGACCAGATGCCTTTATGAGTCGCACTGTTTTTATCTGTTAAGTGACGATTTAATGCAATAATTTCAACAATCGCAAGTTCTACTACGCTTCGTGTATTGCCGTAAGGAGAGTTAAAGACGGCTACACCTCGCTTAGTGGCGGCCGGTAAGTTGATTTGGTTTGTACCAATACAAAAAGCACCGACAGCGAGCAATCGTGGGGCGGCGTCAAAAACTGCTTCTGTAAGTTTTGTATTCGATCGAATGCCTAAAATTGATACGTCACTCATCATAGCAAGTAGCTCAGCCTCCGACAAAGCCTTATTAACAACCGTCACGTTATACCGCTCGTCTTTGAATATAGACTCGGCAACGTTATGTATATTTTCAAGTAACACAACGTTTAACTTATCTTTTGGAAATGACAAATTTTTGGCAACAGCCATCAAAAGCTCCTCCTAACCTTTAAAACCATTGTAGCATCTTGAAGGTTGATAACTGTGCTAATACGAATCCAAGTAAAAAAATATTATTTCTTGAACGAGTTTATATTTGAGCGATCTCTAGGCAATTTCCACTCGGATCCTGCACAAAGGCGTAGCGTAAGATTGCCCCCTGTGTGATTGGTATAACTAATCGATAGCCTGTCTGAGTAAGCACGGCAACGTCTTCTTCAAGTGCGTTTGAACCAAAAGCGACATGCTGTTTTATATAACGAATTTGACGATGATTTTCGCTCTCAAATTGCCAAAGCTCCAAAACAGTACCGTCTATATGTTTTATCTGTGCCGCATGGGCATCGAGATCTGGTCGTTCGAATAGCTTTTCAACTGAATAGCCGAGATGTCCATATAGCTGTAGTGTCTTGTCGATGTTTTTGACAGTTATGCCGGTATGTAAATACCTCATTATCATGAATTCAATGATAGCAGGTCGGCCTTTTTAGTTCACTATACGAGATGGGGTTGTACTATATTTGATCGTTTTTTCATCTGTTAATTTTTTAATTCGTATACAAATAGTACATTTTTTGAAATCATTTAGTTCATTTTAAGAAGTTATTTCATAAAAAATAGTATATCGATATACTATTTTATTAATATTTTGTATCTGTTAATTTTTAAAATTGTGCACCTATTCTCTATACTATTTATATATAGCTATATCGTAATTTTCCCAGAAGTCCACACGAACAAGGTACTCTCGGCAAGAGCACTATGAGGTATCTATTGATAAGTTTTTGTATTTATTGAATGATCAACTGTGTTATACATGCTAGCTCGCTCTATCAAACACTACCCAGATTTCAAGAATGACTATGTAGCTTCCGGATGCATCATTTGAGTTTGGTGTGGTACGCACACATATTCAAATGTACGCAATTTTAGATAGATAGCACGAGGCATAACTTCAGTATCGATGTATGACTGTGTGACTATAGGCTAGGATACGCTACTAAAAACGCGTCGTACATTGAAACAATATCAAGTCTTTTGAAGCAATAATAGTTTCACCGTCCTCTTTCAAATATCCCGCCAGATTTACTAGGGCGTCTTTGCGGTTGGGCCATTTGTAGCAGCACTTTCCCCATGAGAATTCTGAGCAGCAACATGTATCGTATAGGTGTGATCTGCGGTTAAGCCGGTAATCGTGGCGGACGCTGAGCTGACGGTCCGTTTGCCAAGTTCTGCCCCTTGATAGGTGACGTATACAACGTAGGAAGTGGCACCACTGGTCGGTGTCCACTTTATACTAATGTTATTAGAAGCTGTGTGGGTTACTGTCACGCCTGTAGGAGTGGCTGGCTTGCTGCCTGTTGTTGGTCCGGGAGTTGGGCTTGGACTACCGCTTAATATTGCTGCACAGCCGGCGCTACTGGATGCAGAAGATGCCGCACGCATATACGAACGTATGTACCACATGTTGGTCTTATTTGTTCCAGTACTATTTGGTTTACCACCAGTGTAATCGGTACTATCAGTGACGGTGCGCGCAGCAGCAGGTATATGATTTACAAACTGGCAGTCGGCATACCATGTTTTCGCTTCAGTTGTCCCGCTTGTAGGCAAAGCACCTTTCGGCCTGAATGTGTTAGCGAAAGTAGCAGAGGACATACCGAATACTTTATTTACATCTGCGGCTGTTGCGCCATTCACCCATTTCTGAAAACTAGTTACCCAATTCACTGTCTGGGCATCGTATACGTCACTGGTTTTACCAAAAGAACTGTTAACACTAAAGAATGCGTATTTATCAGTTATGACGCTAAGTGGTGCGCTATTAATTATCTTGGTCCCTGCTTCTTGTAAGTCGATGTACGATATCATGCCGTTGTACATTTGTTGAACATATTGTACGCAGTGAGAAGAACTACTGTCTTTAGATCCCGAACTAAATGTCCGTGCCGTACAGGCGGCAGTTTGGGCATTAGATAATTCTAAAAACACCGCTCCTATGATACCAATACTAAACACCGCTATTACGGCAATGAGAATATGATGCACAAACCCATGTTCAGAAGATTTTACTATTTTCATACTGTTAATAATGTCCTATTAATGTTGTTTAGGATAACGCTTGTGATTATCTTACAAACCGTACTCTTGTGCAATAGATTAAAGTAGGCCTATTCGTTATCTAGAGTTATAGGAAAAAACGTGTTGGTTTTTAAGCCGTTATTCCTCTGTTATTTGCCCTGAATTAATGTCGTGAGACATTAATTGTATGAAAAAGAACCTACAAGTACACATGCCAAGCATGCCAAACTAAGCTACAGAAATGGGGCAAGACAACTGCCGGTACACAGCGTTACCGTTGTCCGCAGTGTAGTGGCTCACAAGTCAGGAAACGACCTGACCTCAGTCGTCAGCTTTTGCTCGAACACTTCGTCGCTTGGCTACTCGGCAAGCAGTCACAGGACGAATTGCCGACGAGTGTTACCGCCCGTACGTGGCGTAACCAAACAGCTTGGTGCTGGGATATTGTACCGAAGCCTACGCCCACCGGCGAAGTACACCACGCCCTTATCCTTGACGGCATCCGTGTCGGCTCACTGGTCTGTCTCATTGCTCGGACTACCGAATATGTCATTGCCTGGCACTGGGCCGGCTGGGAATCCTCGAGTACCTGGAGCGAGCTGTTGGCTACCATACCGGCACCAGGCTTTGCCGTGTGTGACGGCCAGAAAGGTATTCTCCTGGCCATTGCCCGGTGTTGGCCTGAGACGAAAGATCCAGCGTTGCACATTCCATATCTGGCTCAACGTCCGGGGTAAGCTAACGCTCAGCCCGAAAACCGAAGCCGGGCAAGACCTTCTGCGACTAACCAGGGCACTGTGGCAAGTGCATACGGAAGCGGATGCGGCTACCTGGGAACAGCAGTTCCAGGCTTGGGAGAACCAGTATAACGACTTCGTCAAGCAAAGGACGTATGTCAGAGATCCGAAGCCGAACCAACGGAGATGGTGGTATACCCATGGACGCTTACGTTCTGCCTACCGACAGCTCAAGAAACTACAGGAAGACCAGCAGCTGTTCACCTACGTTTACAACTCCACCCCACGGCTACCAAGAACGACCAACCACATGGAAGGTGGTATTAACAGCCAGCTCAGAACCAAGCTCAAGTTGCACCGAGGCATGAGCGACGAGCACCAACGAAGGCTCGTGGAGTGGTATTTATACAGCCGAACTGAGGGGCAAAAACCAACACGAAATTTCCTTTAAGCGGTTATCTACGAAACAATTTTCATGTACTCATGGCTATAGCAATGCGGTAATAAAATGAGCGTCTGGTACAAAAAGACCGCTAGTACCGCGGTCCAGTTACTTGTGCTTGGCGCCCTCCCAAACGGATATACTTCGGAACAAATACTATTATGCGATACCAAAAATGTCCGAGTTGATATGCTGTATTTCGAATATGAAAAACTAGTTGCTACGACTGACCGTCACACTCAGACCACTTATCTCAGTGGATGAAGTTATGTTCTCAATAGTTGAGCCGTTTGTGTTTGGTATATAAAAATAATAGTCTACGTTAAATGTATTATTTGTAATCCTGTAAGCTTGGTCTAACGTTGAAAAGCTAGACCCATCGCTATTGAACGAAAACTGTTGATGGAGCGCATTATAAATTTCTTGATTTGCCTGCTGCAAAGTAGTTTTGCAATTATACTCTGCATCCCAATTTGACCCTAGACCCTCATTGGATGTACCTCCACCGTATGTCCGACTCGTCAAAACACATGTTGGTGGCTGAGGTAGTTTGCTTAATTCCTGCCCCAGTATCTGTTTCGAAAACGCATCATTTTTTGTGTAACTGTTGGCTGCTTGATGTATTAGTAAAGAGATAATCAAAGAAATAGCCAGAAGAATGACACATATGACACCCAAAATCATTATGACGTTTCTAAAAGTTGCAGGTTCCTGGGAAAACTGCGTCTTCTTAATTAACCCCTTCAGACCGATATAGCAGAGATATAACGCCGCAACTAAAAGAAGTAAAAAGAGTAATGTTGTTGTAAAAGTGTGCAAACTTGATTTGTAGTTTGTGATTGCAAAACTAGCGAGACCTATAGCGGTAATAAACAATAAAATGTAGATTAAAATTGAGAAAAGTCGTTTCGGTAACATGCGTATCGCTTATTGAATCACTGTTATGGTAGCTATTTTTATTAATAATCGGCTTAGGAATATTAAATTAATGAAACCATTTAGACGTAAGCATTTTGGCGCCCCGGGCAGGATTCGAACCTGCGACCTTAGGCTTAGAAGTCCTCTGCTCTATCCAGCTGAGCTACCAGGGCAAGCCACTGACGATACTATATCAGCTATAGGGGTGAGCAACAATTCCCTTATACGAGTTTTTGCAGAAGATCAGTAAGACACAGAAATGATATACTGCTTATGCATATTTATGCAAAAATAAACATCATACAGCAATGTCGATATTCATTATTATTCTGATATTCGTCCTGATTGCAGCCGGATTAGCTTGGTTTTTTGTATCGCACGACAAAGGTGAAAAAGAGCCAATAGGCGCTTTATGGATTGCCTTTGGTTTCGGTTTTGGTGCCGGCATAGTCGCCGGTGTATTAGAAGTCCTTCTCATTCCTCTAAAAAGTTTGTCGCCTGGTGCTCCTATTTTCACAATACTTATTGCAGCATTGGGTGTCGGCATTATTGAAGAAGGTTGCAAGTTTATTCCCCTATCTATTTTTATCTACCCTAAGAGATACTTTAACGAGCATACGGACGGTATTATCTACTTTGCCATTGCCGGGCTTGGTTTTGGTTTACCCGAAAATATTCTTTATACCCTTCAATTTGGTGCCTCTACCGGGATTGCCCGAATCTTTTTGACACCGATATTTCATGCTGCTTTAACTGGAATGGTTGGGTACTTTTTAATCAATGGCAAACTTGCCCATAAGTCCCGAGTTAAAGCGTGGTTGTTGCTGGGAGTAGCAATGATACTTCACGGGCTATATGACTTTGGCTTAACCACTGGAAAAGCCATCTTTGCATTGATGTCGGTACTCATCACAATTAGTCTAAGCGTGTTATTATTTTGGCTTTATTTCAGAGCTACCGAGCTTGATCAACGGATGGGATTAAGTGCGGTCGGGCATAATACTTTTTGTAGAAATTGTGGTTTTCCCAATCCAAAACACAATCTCTATTGCACCAACTGTGGTCAACGTGCTTAAATTAACTAGTTAATAGGCATTTGCCAAAATAAACACTATGGTTTGCTCAAACTGCCACCAACCGATTGAAGTGGGTGCCGCTTTTTGCGGTAATTGTGGCGCACCAATTATGCAAGCAGCTGCCGCTACCGGTGGACCAGCAGTGCCAATGGTTTCAGCACCACAGGCTGCAGCTCCTCTCCCTCAACCTGTCGCACCCGTTCCAGTAGCGCCGGTTGCTGCTCCCATGCAGCCGACTCAGCCAGTTACCGCTCAGCCTCCACAGCCAGTTGGTCAATCACAATTTGCACAAGTATACCAGAACCAAGCTGCTGTTCCTGCCCAACCAATGACGGTAGGTCAGCCAAATGCTTATGTTCCTGCCGCCCCCATTGGCATCCCCAGCTATGCAGTGCCAATTGCTGGCCAGCAAAATAGTGAGCTGAAAGCAGCTATGGCACTGGTGTGCGCAATCTTAGGCATAGTAGGCGGATTATTTATCCCGATTCTAGGCATTGCACTGGGTATCGCCGGCTTTGTTTTAGCTTCCTTGAGTAAAAATTCTCATAAAAAAACCCTGAGGCTGATTGCCATGATTTTTGCATCTCTGGCAATTGTGATCGGTATTGCATCATGGGCTTATGCAATAGCTCATGACTCTCGGCTTACTCATAAAACGAACGCTGCTACCAGCTCCTCGAGTTCGCCCGAGGGCATTTCCGGACCAACTGTGTCCGGAGCAAATGTATCGACACCATGCTATACCATAAGTTTCCCAATGACACTAAATATTCAAAATGCCAGTGGCAGTTGCAATATGGATGCCTATAATGGTTCGTCTCTAGACGCTTCATCCAATGCCTTTAAGGTCTATGGTACGGCATCGTCAGTTACGAGCGCTGACTTCAATACACTGGCCAAATCGGCAATTGAAAAAGACATCTCTGAGAACCTGCCTACATTTACAGTTTCAAATGAGTATTCGGGCACGTTTGCAGGTAGTCAGGCCTATTTTGTGAACGCAACCAACGGATCAGGTGTCAGTATTATTGAGGCTTGCGTCTTGCATCAAACATCTAACGGTGATAACTTCTTTGTATTAGTCCATGCCCAGAGTACCTCAAGCGTGACGCTTGATGATATGCAAAAGGGCTGGCAATGGCAATAATATGAATACCAAGCAGCTACATTTACACTCAGTACCGATACTTGTCTTGAGTTTTGGGATTATGCTCGCGAGTGTAGTCGGTCTTAGTCAACTTATAGTATCTGAGCACAATCCTAATAATACGTTGACAGTTATTTTAAGCGAACGTTTGTTCAGTCTTCACCCGTCAGCTAACGGCTTTTTTCACATCTCTCGTTTCTCGTCTAACCCGCAGGCATCTACAGATTCTCTGACTAGTACTACGGTTCCGGCTCTCCCCGTCAATATGAACCTCACTGGTGAGAATGCGCTCATCAATATAAATCTAGAACCCAATACGAATAAATAAGAGCATTATTATCTACACAATTGTGATGTTTGGAGGTGATTATTACTTTCTTTATAAAGATAAGAACCAATCAACGGGTTTATTTAGCTGTCAGTTCGTAACGCTATGGGGAGGCATTTACTACGAGGTTCGAAACATACTTGTCGCCTATAATGTAGGACATGCAATCTGACGTTATTGAAAAAGTACGTACACATGTGCAAAACCACACTCAAAGCACTGTATCCGTTTACGGCCTGGGCGGGTCAGGCAAAACTCAATTCTGCAAACAGTTGATGACTGCACTACAGAATCCGTGTGCCTACATACAACAGGATTGGTATCTTTTTGATTCATCCTTCGTGCGCCAACAGAAAATAGAATCTATCTTTGCCGAGCATCTTGAATGGGATTCCAAAAAATATGGCAACCCGTACAACTGGTATGATTGGCATCAATTCAAGATGGATCTAATCAGGCTAAAACGTGAGGGTTCCTTGGTTATAAATAATGCATGGAATCAACAAACAGGAAATAAAGATTCAGATCTGAAAATTATACTTCAGAAAGGTGGCTTTATATTGATTGATGGTATTTATTTGCTTGATCCCATGATGCAGGAAATCTCTGATTTGACCATCTTCTTAGAAATATCTAGCGATTTGGCTCGCAAACGCGCAGACAATCGTGACGCACACCGCAGCAATCACCAGTATTTACAGCATAAAGAAAAATTAGCTCAGTTTTATGAAGTACCCTACATGAATAAGTACAGAAACAAGGCCAGTATTATCATCAACAATAGTGATGACGAAAACCCGTAATCAATATCTGGATATGGTGCCTATACTTTGGTAGGACACTTTGGACACTCATGCGGACTACGCGGACCGGTATTGAACTACACTACATGCAACAAAACCGAGGTCTGTAGTTTGTAGTGCCCCAGTTTTAACGTTGCTCAAAGCCTCATCTTCGAACTTCTCCCGTAATACTTTAATTCCAAGTTTTATTTTACCTCTAATTTGACTGGTCATTCTAGGCTCGTCGGGCGCATCCCAAACTTCACGATGCAGTGTTGCATAGCTCTGAGGCACATCTAGTCTATCTGGCGCACTTAAAAAACTTATAAGCCTATAGTAGAGACTAGTGATAGGGATGTTGATCCTGTCAACAGTCATGTAAAATGTGTCTGTCTGCCCCTGGGGCACTTCAATTCTACCGTTAGCGAATCTATTTATTATGAGTTCCGAAGGGTCAACTAAAAACGTTACTGCAGCGTGCTCTCCAAGATCTGAGGTATCTGTCGTTCGATATAAAACTTCGCGCGCCATATTGGCAGTCTGTGACTCAACGGCTAACTGATCAAATATTTCTGCGCTCATCAGGAAATATATACCACAAATGTAGTGAGAAGAGTACCGCCAATAATCTTAGACATTATACGTAACTAAAAAATCACTTTGTTTCATAGAGGTGATTTCGTTTATGGTGCAGCATTCTATACGACTTTCGGTCTATTGTTATGTTAACAGAGGGAATCTATGAATTACATCTCATAATTTAATAAGCTATTATCCAAGTCTGAAATCTGCGCCAACGTCTGTCAGTGCTTCGTTCATCCTCCCGGCAAAGTCAGACTGGTACGTTTCTGCATGACCTGAACCTTGGTCGCCAAAATATAAATAGCCTGAGCTAAAAGTATGGTCGGGACCATCGTAGAGTGTTTCGAGATCAACTTTTAAGCCTGCCACATTCATAAGTGTAACTGCTCCATGGGCTACCTCGCCCCTTTTAGATACCGAAGTTGTTCCGGGCCAGTAAATTCATACCTGGTTGTGGGTTGCATGCCTCGAAAACGTCCACGTACTTCTTGCTCCCCCCATGGTTTGGGAGAGATTGTTATGAACGGTTCTTGAAGCGATTCATTCAATTCACCCATAATAAGGATAGTAGCAAATCATTAGATAATTACAAGGATACGTGGACGCTGCCTGTGCTTGGTGCAGCATTCTGTATGAGGATCGAACCTTGATTTTTACGCGTTGACACTCGAATCGGGATGTGGAGCAAATTCGCGAAAATTCTTTGCGCTAATTCTGCTATCACTGCCAACTGCTAGCATTCCGGTGCAGTCTGCGAGCTGGTATATATGAGCGTGTTCAGGATCAGCTTGAACGTACAAATCTAATACAGACCTATTTCCGGCATTAATTTCATCTACGTCTGCTTCAGGTATGTCAGCTAGTACTATTTCAGTCCCAGCGAAGCTTCTTTCTGAAAAACCTACTACGAATACTCCACCATCACTATCTGGTTGCAATGTTACATTCTTGGCTTCAGTGCCAGTCTCAATAGTCTTCGGTCTCACTATAGTCTCCCTTTCAAATACCATAATACCATATGGTAAATCGGTCAAGCAGAAACGGGGTAGTGGGTTATTCTGTGTGAGGGCACGGAATGTAATGTTAGACTTGCGGTATGCACAATTCCCATGAAGTTCTGAAAGATGATCTGAAAAAAGCACCGACGAGTATCAAGTTGGTGACATACATTACCATTTCAACAGAAGCGATCCTAGTACCGATTAAAATGTATAAGCAGGGTCACTATGGTGCAGCATTCTATTCGAGGTTCGAACTTTATTAACCGTATCGTAGTTTAATACATATAATTATCAAACTACAAACTGAAACCACGCCATTGGTAATCCATATAGCTGGCGTGGCTTTGCCAACTCCATAAATTGTCCAACAAATCGCCGAAAGACCAATTATCAGAAATGTGTAAAGAGACAGATCTCTTGTCTTACGTGTCCGAATTGTTTTAATAGTTTGTGGTAGATACCCAACTAGTGTAAATAAACCGGCGATATAGCCTACAAACTCCATTATTGAAGTATAGCAAGTAGGCAGTCTTTATTCTTATGGCTTGGTGCAGCATTCTATTCGAGGTTCAGACGATCATTCATGCCGATTTTCAATCGCATACTTTAGTTGATTGAGTATTTCTATTGTAAACGGGTTGTCTAAAATGCCATTTTTTATTCATTCATGATACTCAAGTTGGCAGGTATTTTTGTTTTTGGGTGTGAATATATACTCGCAATGAAAGTTTTGATCAATTGTAGTCCACTCCACATAACTGTTTTCATTAATAATTACTTCAGACCACTTTCCATCGGTGTTCTGTAGACGATAAATAGTGCCAATCCTCACAGGCAACTCATTGGTTTCTTCGCGAGTAATTCCTGGTATCCAGTAAGTAGAGTTAGGCGGTGTTATTGCAAAATTAAATGCCGTCTCAACCGGCGCATGAATTTCGATTACTAGCTTATTGTCTTGCATAAAACTATCTTATCATCAGTGAAAGATACGACTTTTAATATAAGCATTATGGTGCGGGTGGGGAGAGTCGAACTCCCGTTTTCAGTTTGGAAAACTGACATAATGACCGTTATACGACACCCGCAGAGTGTAATTACTCAAACCTGATAATGCAGTTTGAACAGAGGCGATTATACCATATGAGCAGCCTATTGCCGACGCTTTACATTTGTTCAGAGTGTATCTACATTTCGTGAATGACGGCAATATGAGCACCTAGTGAGTTGAGTCTCAGTGCGAGATCTTCATAGCCGCGATTGATAGTGTACACATTTCGTAGCATTGATTTGCCTGGTGCTGCCAACATCCCGATAAGTAATATCACAGCCGGGCGAATACCACTTGGGCAGACAAGATCAGCTGGTTTAAATCGAGTCGGACCATTTACAAATACCCGATGTGGATCGGCTAGCTCTAAATTAACCCCGATCTTTTTCATCTCGGTATACATTAATGCACGGTCCTCATAAATCCAGTCATGAATCAAGGTCCGGCCATGAGCAACTGCGACGATCGGTACAAAGTAGGGCAAGTGATCAATATTTAAGCCCGGAAAGACATTGGGGTGTAGCTTTTCCTGCGGTGCGACTAGTTGACCATTATGTTTATAGATCGTTAAATCCACCAGATCAGTATGACCATTATCGGCTTTATAGCTCTTTGTAACCTTATATTTGAGACCCATCTTTTCAAGTTTTAAGAGCTCAAGTTCAAGAAAATCAATCGGAGCTCGACGAATCGTGATAGAAGAATCGGTCGTAATAGCAGCCGCAATAAAGGTCATAGCTTCTACCGGGTCTTCGCTTGGTGAGTACGTCACATTTTTCCGGATGTTTTTCACACCTTTAATGCGTAGCGTTCGGGTGCCAATACCATCAATTTGAACGCCGAGTCTTTGTAGGAAATAACAAAGGTCCTGGACCATATAGTTGGCGCTCGCCATTTTAATGACGGTTTCTCCTTCAATTCTAGCGGCAGCCATTAGAATATTTTCGGTTGTAGTATCACCAGATTCATATAGAACGACATTGCGTTTCGGAGTATGCAGCTGTGCCGATATTTTATAATGGCCCGATTTGGTAGAGACGTCGACGCCTAGTTCTTCTAGTGCATAAAGATGTGGCAAGACGGTTCGTCGTCCGAGATCGCAGCCACCAGCATAAGGAATTGAAAATTCTTTGAATAAGTGGATAAGCGGACCAATGAACATGATGACACTTCGCGTCTTTCGGGCGGATTCAGAATTCATTTTAGACAGGTCGATTTTCTCCGGTGGTTTAATCTCTAGGTCATTACCGGGTAACCAGCGTGTTTGTACGCCGATGCTATTAAGGACCTCAATCAAGCGATTAATTTCTTCAATTCGAGCGACATTTTTGAGACGGGTGGTGCCTTTGTTAAGGAGACTGGCACACAGTAGGGCTACCGCCGCGTTCTTGCTCGTTTTTAGGGTAATTTCACCGTGTAATTCATACCCACCATCAATGTGTAGGTTGACGGCTCCGTTACTGACGCTAATCAGCTGCTTGTTTAAAACATCACTAATGCGACCGAGTGTTTCTAAACTTAGATTTTGCCGACCATGTTCAATTCGATTTACGGCGGACTGTGAGGTGCTGAGTTGGCGGGCAAATTCAGCCTGGGTGAGGCCGCGTTCTTGTCGTATCTGAGCAATCAAATGACCGATTTTATCGTTGGCAGTTTGCATAGACCAAAGGATGATATCATATATGATATTTTGTCAGCAACTCCAAATTGCCTGGAAAGTTGTAATTTTTGTTATTTTAGGATGGTGAATCGGAGCGATAATCTAAATATCCGCGAGCTCTTCGCGTCGTACGTGCTTACTATTGACGAGTAGTCTGGCTAGATGGTTTTTTTAATAGCAGAACATGATTGTAAACGAATCAACCGACGTTTGCTACAATAGTAGTATGATTTAACTATCCATGTCACACCGGTGGTAACTAGTAACCAATAACGAGAGGATGATGTGATGGATAGTTTAGAGATGGAAGATAAAGAAATTGAACGGCTGATTAAAGCCGAAACGAATCGCCAACGGCAGGGCCTAGAGATGATTCCCAGTGAGAATCATACGTCTGCTGAGGTCTTAAAAGCGCTGGGATCGCGCCTCACGGACAAATACTCGGAAGGCTATCCAGGCAAGCGCTACTACGGCGGTTGTGAATTTGTTGATGAAGTTGAAAACTTGGCTCGTGATCGCGCTAAAAAGCTGTTTGGTGTTTCGCATGCCAACGTCCAAGGTTATTCAGGTTCGCCCGCAAATCAGGCCATTTACTTTGCCCTGGTTGATCCGGGCGATACGGTCATGGGGCTGGAATTATACTTTGGCGGTCATATGACCCATGGTCTAAAGGTTAATTTCTCCGGCACGATATATCATTCGGTGCAGTACCGAACCGGACACGATGGCTATTTGGACTACGAAGGTATGGCCGATATGGCCGTCAAGGAGAAGCCCAAGCTTATTATGGTTGGCGCGACCGCCTACCCGCGGATCTTTGATTGGCAAAAACTGCGAGAGATCGCCGATCTTTGTAATGCGTTTTTGGTAGCCGACATATCGCACATTGCCGGTTTAGTGGTAGCAGGCGCGCACCCCTCACCATCCGGCATTGCCGATGTCATAATGACGACTACCCATAAAACGCTGCGTGGACCAAGAGGAGCGCTTATTCTCACAAATGGCAATCCTTCAAACCCGCTGAAAAAAGTTGAGCGAACCAAAGAAAACCTACCAACCTTGATAGATCGAGCAATCATTCCTGGCTTACAAGGAGGTCCACACAACCACCAAACTGCTGCAATTGCAGTTGCTTTGCGTGAAGCATCAACATCCGAATTTAAGGTGTACGGCAAGCAAATAGTGAAAAATGCTAAACGACTGGCCGAGAGGTTGAACGACAAGGGATACCATTTAGTGACAGGTGGCACCGACAATCATTTGCTGCTAATTGATTTGACGAACAAAGGTATTAAAGGAGCTGATGCTGAAACGGCACTCGGGAAAGCCGGCATTACCGTCAATAAAAATACTGTACCCTATGACACGCGACCGCCATTCGATCCAAGTGGTATACGACTTGGGACACCGGCATTGACCACTCGAGGCCTCAAAGAATCTGAAATGGACCAGGTAGCTGAATGGATCGACTTGGCGATTACGAATGCCGACAAAGAAACCAAACTTGCTGCAATCAGAAAAGACATTGAGAAATTCACCGAAGACTATCCCTTGCCTGGTGATAAAAAGTAACCATTTTACCGGAAAGTGGCATTGACAACAGTGACGGTTATGAGAAAATACTTTGTATGTTACGCTGTTTGACTGTTGAGTTCCATCATCATATGCATACACATCGCCGCTCGGCGGGATAGTATTCCCTTTGTTCATAAATGAACCACTAACTCGCCGATAACCGGCGAGTTTTTATTTTAATAACGTCTATAATCAGGAAAACTATCAATGTCAGAACAACCTATTCAAACCGATCTCGTCATAATTGGCGGTGGAATAATGGGCCTCATGAGTGCCTACTATGCATCAAGGTACGTTAAAAATATTGTTATATTGGAAAGTCGATTTGTTGGTAATCCGGAAGCTGCCTCCTTCAGTTTTACGAGATCGATTCGATCGGATTACTTGGAACCTGAATACTCCAGGCTCGCCGAAGAGGCTAAGCGACTATGGGAAGACCTAGAAAAATATTCCGAGGAAGCATTTTATATAAAATGCGGTTGTTTAAATATTGCGACTAAGGCGGCTTCTCCAAAGCTCGAAGCTTCTTACGCACTAAAGAGTTACCGGGTAGCCGAGAGACTGCATTTACCGCAGGAGCGCTATAGCGCCGTTGCACTCAAGCAACGTTTCCCCCAATTTAGAGCTGACGTTGGGACGCTCGACCCGAGCGGCGGTTACTTATACTTACCTGCTATTACAAAACTATTGTTTAGTTTATTGAAAGAACAGGGGGTTACGATCAAAGCCTATACCGAAACCGGGCAAATCAAAGTACAAGCTGATGGTGTTCGTATAGCCACCAACCAAGGGTCTTATTTGGCTGATCAAGTCATACTCACCGCTGGCAAGGGAACCAATGAACTGTTGAAAACGCTTGACGGACCGGAAATCCAATTACCACTCACTTACGATCGACCAAAGCGAAAGTACTACTATCCACCACCTGAGCTCATAAAAAATTATATGCCCGATACTTTTCCGGTCTTCGCCTACACCGATTACGGCTTTTACGGTCATCCTATTTTTGATCGTCGAAAAGCAGTCGTCAAGGTTGCCTATTTCGTTCCAGTGGGAATGCGCCAAAAAACGACCACGCTGACGAGTATTGAAGCATTCGTTGAAGCTTGTTTACCTGAACTCAGCCAGGTTCGATCTGAGGAAATTACTGATGCCGACAAATGTTGGTACGACATTGTCGCAGATGATCACTTTATCTTAGGACGTTTGCCGGCCTATAATCGAATTACAGTCGGTACGGGCTGGAGAGGAACCGGTTATAAATTTGCACCACTTATTGGCAAATGTTTAAGTGAAATTGCATTACAAAACGCCAGCATTTATGATATTGCGGCATTTAATCCAGGGAGGTTTTCGCTATGAACAAAAAAAAGAAAACAGGACTTTTAGAAAGACTTGAGAAAGATGTCATTCTTTGCGCTGAAGGCTATTTGTTTGAGCTGGAACGACGAGGTTACTTGAAAGCCGGACCTTTTGTGCCAGAAGTGGTGCTCGACTACCCCGAAGCAGTAAAAGAGCTACACCGTGAATTTCTGTTGGCTGGCAGCGAGGTTATGGAGGCGTTTACCTACTATGCGAGTAAAGAAAAACTGGCAACAATCGGCCGCGAAAACGATCTCGAGCCGATGAATCGGCAAGCCGTACGAATTGCCAAGGCGGTTGCCGCAGAAGGCGATGCCTTGGTGGCTGGCAATATATGCAACACCTGGATGTATGATCCGGATAAAAAAGAGGCTTCTTCGAAAGTTGTCAGAAACATGTATACAGAGCAATTAACATGGGCCGTAGAAGAAGGCATTGATTTTGTGATTTCAGAAACCAATGACTATCTTGGTGAGGCGTTAATTGGCCTAGAAGTGATTAAAGGTTTTGGGTTACCAGCTGTCATCAACTTGGCGACTGTTCAACCCACTAAAACACGCGATGGCTATGATTATATTGAGGCCTGTAAAATACTTGCCGAAAATGGTGCCGATGTCGTCGGATTAAATTGCAGCCGAGGACCGGATACGTTATTGCCGATTATGCGAAAAGTTCGTGATGCAGTTGATTGCTATACGGCAATGTTGCCGGTGCCCTATCGGACTACCAAGTCACAACCGACATTTGAGTCCTTGCAGGCAAACCATAGACGTGTATTTCCGTTGGCTCTGGAGCAATTTTTATATGACCGCTTTGCCATGGCTGATTTTGCCATTACCGCGAAAGCCATGGGGATTAATTTTATCGGTTTATGCTGTGGTGCCAATCCAATTCAGATCCGGGCTATGGCCGAAGCTCTGGGTAGGCAAGTCCCTGCTAGCCGTTATTCTCCGGATATGAGTTTACACCCGATGATCGGTAAGAAGGTAAAAGACAAAGATGCAACTTTTCTAAGTGACTGGAAAGACTAGGGCAGTAACTCAGGTTCCTGAACGAGAGTGATATTAAATTTGGTCTTCACGGCGGCGATAATTTTTGCTTTGAAGGCCAGTACATCGGCGGTATTTTTGGCGTGTTCGTTGACCAGAACTAAGGGCTGTTTGGCCCAGGTTGCCATGCCAGTTTCACTATCGTGATAATCCTTAAAGCCCGCCTGTTCTATCAGCCATGCGGCTGATAGTTTGACTGAGCCTTGACCAACCGACCAGTGGGGGAGTGCTTCATAGTTTGCAGACCAATATGAAAATTGTTCGGTGGTAATAATTGGGTTACCGAAAAATGATCCGTTATTTGGAATAACTTTCGGATCCGGCAATTTTATAGTCCGAACCGAAATAACCGCATCACGTAAAGTTTTTGGCGTATACTCGGATATTTTATAGGCTTCAAAGTAGGTTTGTACCGCGCCATAAAACGGAGGTGTCGGATTTCCTTTGGTAAGATGCAGTACGAGGCCGGTAATAAAAAAGCGTCCTTTATTGACCGTATTAAAGCGACTTAGACGGTAACCGAAACCGCAATCACTGGCCGGCAAATTAATAAAATCTCCTGACTGCGTATCAAAAGCTTCTACGGTTGCAAGCACGTTGGCGATCTCCTGACCGTAGGCGCCGACGTTTTGAACGGGTGTTGCGCCGGCAGTTCCGGGAATTAAGCTGAGTGCTTCTATGCCGGTCAAGCCGGCCTCCACACTTTTATTGACGACACTGTCCCAAACCTCACCGCTACCGACGGTCAGGTACACGTTGGTGCCATCTTCATCGTACATTTCAAACTTTTTAACGGCATTAATAAGTAATAGCCCAGAAAAACCTTCATCCCGCCAAAGAATATTGGTACCCGAGCCTATCATGACTACCGGCAGTTGTTTAGATTGAGCCCAGCTCAAGGCTTCTAATAGGTCCATCCGGCTTTCAATTGTTGCTTCAAATGCTGCCTGACCCCCAACTGCCATCCCTGAATGTTGCTTGAGGCTCGTGTTTTGTAAAATGTTCATTGTGATCTATTATAGCGCTGCTTAGCTGCACTTGCGCAGAGACCGGATAACGAGGTACTATGAATGCACATGAGCGATTCTAATACACCATTTGTAGCTTTAGGCAAACACCTAAAATTTGTCCGGGAACAGTCTCGGCAAAGCTTAAGTGAAGTATCTGGTGCCGTCGAAATTGAAGAAGCAATGCTTGAGCGAATTGAGTCCGGTAAAGAACGTCCTGCTGAAGACATTTTGTTGCTGCTTATCAGCCATTTTGGTGTTCAGGACCAAGAAGCAATCCAGTTATGGGAACTTGCCAATTATGATGGCGAAATTCCCGATCAAATCCGCCCTGATAGTAATGGCTTTCAAGCCGGTGCCAAACCAGTCGTAATGCTGGTCGCTATGGATATGCGTACCCTTTACAGTGACGGTTTAGATATTCAGTGCACCAAAGCAGGCATTACTCTCAATTACACACAATCTGCCGGCAGGCAGGCAAAAGCCATGCCCATTGCCCGGATTGGCATGAGTTACGAACAAGCGGAACGGGTTGTAAGTGCCATGCAAAAAGCCCTGCTGCGGGTTCAGTATTTGCGTAATCAACGAGCTCTTCCTCCAGCGGTCCAATCAGACAATCAATCTGCTTCTGAAGCCTAGTGATAAACATAAGCAAGTGTCGGTATTCTTACAGTCAGGTATTAGTACGCGATCTATGCTGTTTTCTGTTAGTAGTCGAACAGAAAGGTAATGTTTATGACTATTGAGCAACTGTTACAGGGTTTGCACTCAAAAGCACAACATACTGCAGCAGGCCAACCAAAATCTATCGATAAACACAAGACGAAATAAAAAATTCTTAAATATTCAGTTAATTTGCCGATCGACCAAGTTTCCGTTGTTACTATATAAGTATGTCTTTATCCGGTGACTTTTTGTTTGAAACACAAACCCAATATAATCATTATCAAGTGCGGGATACTGTGTATGCCGGACGTCCGGCAAGGGTATTGTACAGTGGTGATGGCCAAGCTGCTCAATCGGGTCTGGCGAGAGATACAAATCCAGATTTATTATTTGATTATAACCAGCGACTACTTGAATTAATTACAGGATTGCAATCTAAAAAGGTGTTGCTTATTGGCGGAGGGATGTATACCCTGCCAACTGCATTGCTGCTAGCCTTACCGGAAATTGAAATTGACGTCATTGAAATTGATGCTCAGCTTGACGCCATTGCCTCTCGGTTTTTTGATTTTAAGCCGGGACCTCGTTTACGTGTCCAACACACTGATGGCCGAACGTTTCTCGACAACAATCAAAAGCAATTTGATATGATTCTCATTGACGCCTTTACGCATACATCAATCCCGGAATCACTGACCAATCCATCGGCGGCTCAGGCAGTGAAGAAAAACCTGGCAACAAATGGTGTCGTGGCCATTAACGTTATTTCTTCCTATTTTGGTCAGCGCTCCGATACCATTAAACGATTGGCCATAGCTTATGAGACGGTATTCCCAGCAGTCGATATATTTCCTGCGAGCCATGGCCTATCAATGTGGTTGCCACAAAATTTTGTACTTGTTGCTCACCAAAAACGCCTTCCACTAAACCATTTTATGCGGTACCCACCAGTCAGCGAAGTCTCTTAACGGTCCAGTCGACGTATTAGAGGGAAGAACGATTGCCGCTGCGCCAGAAATGGGCAATGACTGAGATAAGAGCTAATACCAATAGAAAATAAATCAGACCTCCCCCGATGTGACTGAATAGACCCAGTAACCATAAAACAATTAATATTAATGCAATCAGTAAAAACATGTGCCCTCCTTTATTAGTAGGTGATTGCATAGTATGGCGGAGTCTTCTGAATGCCGCAGTAATGTAGTTAACTCATTAAGCGTAAGAATTTTAATACTTGGAGTTACCTACTAGAGCTCATACTGCTTATGCATAAGAGGGTATAATTAGGCGATAACTAAGATCACGACGGAGGATGTATGGCTGATTATTCGAAAGATATTTGGGCAAAAACAGGTAAAGATGTACTTGGTGAACGAGCCTATGCGGCGATTTTAGGCTTGTCGCTGGTCTGGTCTATTTTTCTAGTAGCTGCCGGAGCTCGGATTAGTCTCAATTGGCAATACGGACTTGGCTTAGTACTACTCACCTTTATCGTCTCGTTGTCTGGCATTTTTATTTTTACGCATTCCGACAAACCAATTATTTCTTTGATTGGTGTATCGCTACTGAGTTTCTTTATGGGCTTATCAATCGGTCCAGTGATCGCCTATTACCAAGTAAGTACCGTCGTCAATGCACTAATTTTAACCTTAGCAGTGACCCTTGGCATGGTGATACTTGGTACGCTCATACCCAAGGTGATCATTCGATTTACTGGTATCTTATTTGTCGGTCTGCTGGTGCTACTGGTTGGCTATTTTTCGATTGCCATCCTATCGTTATTTGGCGTTCATTCCAATGGCGTATTAAGCGCCCTCGATTGGTTAGCTGTCGTTGTTTTTTCGCTGTACATTTGGCATGACTGGGCTCGGGCCATGGTATTGCCGAAGACTGCCGACAATGCCATTGACGCAAGCGGCGCTTTGATTGTCGATATCGTGAATCTATTCCTGGCGCTTCTCAGAATTTTTTCTCGATCGCAAAACTAGCCATTATTTGCTAAGTACATCTGCTCCAATTGCTAACGCACCAAGAAACAGTGCAAATTTTAAGATTCGCCAAAAAGGATTCTGTTCTTTTGAGCCCGCTTCAGGATGTGCCATGGGTACCCCAGGTAAGGTTGGCAATAACTGGCAAGTGATCTGAAATATCAACATCAGGCACAGACTTAGAGACGACCTGTATATCGGGAGTGATAAGAATCATATCAACGGCTGCTGTGGCATATCCAGGACTTGTTTTTCGCCGCATATTAAAACTGGAGGTAAGTTCACTAGCGAAGATATTGACAAGATATTCTTCAATTGCCTTGATCGATGGATTCGACATTTTGGCATTCGTGTCTCCGAGCACGACGTAGGGTGATTTTCCTTTAGTTGCTTCTATAATGTCGCGAGCCATTTTCTGGCGATCGACGCTATCATTATCGCCATCGAGATCCCAAATGCCATGGACGTTTCCAATATGCACTTTACCATCTGGCGTTTCGACGTCGACGACTTGCATGATCCTCGGACATTCAGCAAATTTTTCCGGGACATCAAAGTAATTCTCGTCGAAGGGACGGTTGAAAAAAAGTACATTTTGCCGCTCGAGCGGATATTTAGACAACACTGCATTTCCCTGGGGAATTTTGCCAGCGGGCAGATTATTGAGCATCGCAGCGGCGAAGTCGCCATAAGGCATGGCCAGCTCCTGTTTGATCACTGCAAATGAGTGATCCTGATCGCTCAGCTTGGGGTCATCGCTACTGCGTACCTCCTGTAAGGCAAGTATGTCTGGCGACTCCTTTTTTAAAAACTTCAGCAAATCCGGTAGTAGTTTGCCACCTTCCCAAATATTCAAAGTTATCACTTTGTAGACCATTGATTTTACTATAGCAAACTCCTTTATGGTTGCGAGCGGCGAGGATTGCTCTTTATACTAAAAAGATATCTTATGAGATGACGGAGAAAGGAGTATTTGATGGCTGATTCACCCAAGATGAGCGAGAAGAAAGCTTACGTAATTGCGGCACTGCTACTGATATTCTGCGTGCTATTACTCATAGGTAGTAACATACTGTACTATCATTTTCTAACTGTACCAGTTGCCAAGCGGCTCTCAGAGCCACTTCCGCTCAGTTCGGGTCATGGCAGGCAGTGATCAAATTGTGTCATTGGCGCTGTGCTTGGTAACCAGTGAACTGGCTTTCGTACATTCGCTGTAACTAAAAATAGTATTTGTAGGCCTATGGCTTTACAATGACGATAAAATAATAGGTATATAAATTTTTCATCTATATGATCATGAAGACACAGCCAGACCATTTGCCTATCAGTCATATATGGTTCGATTTAGAAGGAACGCTTACTACGCCGTCACCTGAAAGAGAAGCCGATCACCGCAAATTACTGGTTAAAACGTATGCCGAAGTGGTGCATAAAGCACCCTCCGAAGCATTGTGGCACGAGTACGGCGAATTATATGCTGCCAAAGGTTCAAATTCAGCGGTCTTCCGGTCCCTTGGACTGCCTTCGGATTACTGGCAAACAAAGCTCATGACAATGGATGAAGCGAAATATTATAAACCAGACGAACGTGTCTATGGCACGTTAAAACTACTTAAAGCCCAGTATCCGATCTCTATATTTTCAAACGTCAAACAAGCAAAAATACTTTCTTTACTCAAAATTTTAGGCATCGACCCAAAATGGTTTATATATTTGTTAACCGGTGACGATGTGCCTGAACGTAAGCCAGCACTCGACGGGTTTTATAAAATTATTGAACTGTCGAATGTGCCACCAAATCAGCTTCTTTACGTTGGCGACCGTGTCAAAGCGGATATACTTCCAGCAAAATCAGTTGGTATGCAATCGGCACTCGTTTGGAGTAAGAGTGACGAGGCAACCTACTCCTTCGATAGTTTTGACTTAATTACCACACTTATTCGTTAGATCAAAATCCACTAAGTTTTCTTTTCATTTTTAGATAGCTCGGATCAATATCGGTTTGCCCTGACCAGATAATGCGCCAGATGCTTACTGGCAGTTTTTTGTACCTAACCTGCTTTAAGGTCGAAGCTAATTCTTTACCAGTTAAGAGCAGGCCAATCAACCCGACAATGGATTGAAATACTATAATACTGATAAGTAATATTTCTTCAGCATGATGATTGCCCTTTATTCCAAGCAAGTCACTTAGTGATGGAATGGCTAAATACACTGGTATCCACCATAAGATCAAAAGGAAAATGCCAAGCCGGAGCCTAAACAGCGAAATTTGTTGATCGTTGGTGATCTGTGCCATGTATTCTTAGTATAACTATAAAAATCTCATTGTAGGTTCTCCAACTATTCGCTTTTGGCTAAACCAAATTTCAAAACAATGATTTATGCTGCTTTTGGATCTACTTCAAATATCCCAAAAGTATTGCCTTCAGTATCAATAAAGTAACCCTGCCAACAACGCCCTGGTATAGCAAATTTTGGCATAGCCACTGCGCCGCTCTGAGCCAAAATCAAAGCCGCAGTGTCATCAAAAGATGGGACTTCCATAGAGATAACTGCTGCATTCGTCCCGCTACCCGTAGCCGGTGCGGCCGCTGGTCGTCGTAATAAACCACCTGCTATACCCTCAGTCTCAATGTGCCAATAATCTACTGGCAGACCTGGCTGTTTTTCGAACGTCCACTGAAATACTGACTGGTAAAAGTGAAGGAGTGCTTCTGGGTTGTCGGCTTGTAGCTCAAAGTACATAGGATTATTCATATGCATCTAGCGTAGCAAATTATCTAGCATCCGACGACTAAATAGAACGCCAACCTAAAGTATCCAAAGACAATACTTAGTCTCAGGCCTTTATTTCGATAATCTGTGGATCCCATGTCAAAGAGGCATTGATAAGTTGGTTACCATCAACTTTATACTGGCCATGCCGAAGGTGAATATTTGTCGGGTAGGGATCAAGTATTTCAAACTCATCTTTGTCATAGTTTATTACGACAACAAAATGACCGGCTGACTGTCCGTTAATTTCATCAATAACAACGCCTGGTTTGGAAAGGTCAATCCGATGGCCCCACAGCCATGCTTCGTCGAGACAGATAATAACCAATGATCCTGTATCGAGCATGTGTTTAATAGTGTCTGTGCTATATGACGTAATTACCGATTCGCCACCCGCTTTCAAATAAGCTAAAAAATATTGATTGTTTTTGTAAAATGCACCCTTCGGATTGGCATCGAGCCACTTTTGAACGGCCTGCATAAGTTCCTGTCTTGAAAAATGAGACCAAGCTGGCGAAGATATCTTACTGCCGGAAATAAAGAGTTTCGGTTTTAGTCCATGACTAAGCAAATGCTGTGCCATTTGTGGGACGTAGGTAGCTTGTCCATTACTAGGGTGATGAAAATCATACAAAATGGATCTCACAGAAATATCTTTATGTCGCATAGCGTACACCATAGCTAAACAGTTTGGTCCGCAGGTATAGCTGTTAACTTCTTGAAAAGGTGTTCTTTTCTCATTGTTAGGCCTTATATTTTCCCTCATTATTCACGGATAGCTTACTGAGAACTGGATTTGGAACGGCTAACCCTACGACGGAAATCTCAGTGCGAGGAATACTAGTCGTAATATATCGCGATATTGTTTTGCCCTCGTCAGCGCTCAGGACAGCAAACCTGACAGTATTCTCACGGTCGGTGGCGTTGTCAGTGAGTAGTGTAATATCTTCTTGAAGGGCTTTCTTTCTCAGCGTTCCACGCAAACTGACGCCTGTGAGTTTGGCTGACGCGGAGCGAACTTCATAAATATCCCACAGTAGCACTTTCGACATATGCCACCACTATAGCAAATTCGTCGGTCGGATGTCTCTTACCGCAAGCCAGTGTAAGAAAGGAACCAGTACGTGAGCGCAACACTGCCAGCTAGGCTAGACAAACGATCAATAAAGCCGCCATGACCGGGTAAAGCAGAACCCCAATCTTTTATACCAAGTTGTCGTTTTGTGTAGCTATTAGCCAGATCACCAAGCACGCAGCCGATACCAATTGGTAACCATAGGCTGAGTGGCAGTACTGAAGTAATACATGCTCGCACCAGCCATACGCCTAAATATGCACCAATAAGTTGACCTAGTACCCCCTCCCAGCTTTTATGGTTATTTAGTCGTGCCGGTAATTTATGTAATCCGATGTACGTTCCGAGGAAAAATGCCATAACGTCGGACAATACCGTTGCAAACCAAATCATGGTAAGCAGTAGGGGAAAGTAAAATGGAAGGGTGATCCCCAAATAGACAGAATAGTTCAAACTCACTACCAACAGGACTATAAACACATCCGCAACAAAGATGTTACCTTTTCGTTTAATAATATGTAGCCATTCAACAAACACACAAATTAGAAGTACTACTAACAGTAGAATTTGTATTCGCGAAGAGGTGTTTACTATGAATAAAAAAACAAAAAATATTGGTATCCACATCAAGATCTTCATACCGAGTTTGGAATGCAGTAAGGCTTTAAGGTGGCCCTTATAGATTGGCAAACAAAGTAAAAAACCACCGATAAATAGGGCCAGTGCAACCACTACTACTCGTAGGTCTGGAACCGTAATGGGCGTCATCATACTTTTAGAAATTGTTGAGCCAGATTCTTGCGATGCGTATAGCTCACTAACAGAGCCAGTACCGCATACAGCCAAGCAAATGACGGCCAGTAGGCAAGGCAAATAATCGGCAGTGACCAAGCTGCTGAGACAGATGATGGTCCTGATTTCTTAAAGTAGGCAAGGGCGATCAGATATAATACGCCGCCAATTATCCCCAGTAGTGGATTAAGTGCTATCGTCACACCAAGTCCAGTAGCAATACCTTTGCCACCTTTGCCTTTCAGCCATATTGGAAAGACATGACCAACAACAGCCGCAATACCAACAATAAATACTTCATTTTGCGGCAAATACTTAGTAGCCAATAACACCGGCACAAAGCCTTTTAAGACGTCACCAGTTAATACAATTAGTCCTGGTTTCCAACCGAGTATTCGGCGAACATTCATAAAGCCAATGTTTCCACTACCGTGTTTTTGGATGTCGATACCATTTCGCCAGCCAACAATTTTTCCGAACGGAATTGAGCCAAGCAGGTAGGCTAAAACGGTCAGTTCGCCAAACATATCCACTATACCCATTAGCATTTAGTATATGCTAAACTTCTTCCAGTACTACACTATAGATAAGGATAGGTATGCTTGGGTCACTTGGATTTCTATTAACCGCACTCATACTATTTTTATTTGCTTACACGTTCGATAGATTAGTCAAAAAAGACGACCCAACTCTACGACCTTTCGGGTTTGCGTATCTCTTGATTGGCTTGGCGTTTCTTATGTGGGGCTTCTTGAGCTTGGCAAATGCTCAGAGCTCACTCGCTCATAGTGTGCTTATTGGCGATGTCTTAATCTTTGCTGCCACAACCGCATCTCTACTTATTCTTGTGCCGAAGCACTGGCAACGTATCATGGTACTGGCGGCTGCGGCAGTCACATTAATGGTCATGTATATCCGTATCAAATATTATTATCCAGACCCATTCTTCTTAAATGGTATTCTCTACTTCAATATCCAGCATCCGATTGCCATCTTAATTTCAGTTGCCGTTGTCGGCTGGCTACCGGCGTGCATGAAAGCTGCCCAAACGGTCACAACCAGAAAAAACCTGCAACGCTTTTATCCGATATACCTAAGTGCCTACGCGCTCACAATCGTGACTGCGGCTCTATTTATTCAAGCGCAGCGCCGGGTCATTATCATAGAATCTTTTATTGCCTTTGCGGCATCAGTAGTCTTGCTCTTACTGTCTCATCTGTTGGCCTTGAATGTAAAAAGTGTAAAGGTAAAACATGCCGGAAGATAGTACAAACAACGTGTCCATACAACCGCAGCCGGTTACGGAGCAGAAGCCACCCGCTACCCCCTATGCGCGACCCGAGTCTCTTAAGCCCACCAAGACTAATTATGCTGCTGCAGTCTTCTTTACGTTATTAATCGTCGGATATACCTTTCATTTGCCCAGCGTATTGTATATACCGTTAGCTTTTTTCTGTATTGCGGCTGGTATTTATTTTCTGAAGGACGTCTTAGCGTCAAACAGAGCACCGATGCCAGTGTGGCAACCTGTAGGTCAAGTAGCGGTATACCCTGAACAGAAAAAGAAAATGAATCCATACTTCAGAGTTTTCTTAATAATTATCGGAACCATAGGTTTTTGTATTATGGCGTATGCTAGCTTTATCATAATTGCATTGATTGTCTTGGGTAGCTCGGGCATTTAATAATTAGTTTTTTAAAATGTATCAAGTAGGTCTCATAATCGCGAATTACGTTTTCATACTACTCGCGATTTTACTTTTCATGGCACCTTTTTATTTTACGTACCTGAAACAACACCACGTACAGTTTGCCATCAAAAACAGTACTCACCAGATTGAAGATTTTTTTGCCAGCAAACAGGCTAACTGGTTGGTATTTTGCTGGGCATTTGGTGAGGCTCTCATTTGGTTTGTGATACCGGAATTTCTTCTTCTACTTATACTATTCATGAGAATTCGTCGAAAAAAAGAACTACTCCTTTTTGATATTTATGGCACTGTAGCCGGCACAGTACTAGCCTTTATACTCGATGTGCCCCTTCGTTTGCTCCACCACCTTCCTTATATCCAACCAAAAATGGTAGCGCAAACTGAGATCTGGTATCGACAACATGGCTTATTGGCACTTTTCTATCAACCATTTTCCGGCGTACCGTACAAAGTTTTCACCTTTGTTGCACCTCACTACCATTTTTTTATTTTGGCATTTTTATTTGTTGCCGTTGTCGTTCGAATTGCCCGCTACTATATTTTCTTTGCAATCTTTACACTGATATACCCAGTCTTCCATCCCTTTGTTTATCGAAATTACGTTCGTTTATTTCTGGTGGCAGTCTTCATTTTTTCAATCTTGCTGCTTAGAGTCCATGACAACTATGGGGCATCATACCAAGTTAGCGAGATCTCTTGGATTGACACCACCTGGAGCACGGCTCGATACACATAGATAATCTTACGTCGCTACATCTTTTTCCTGAAATGTACTGTCTGGTTTTTTTAGGTTTGCTCTCGAAGTTATAAAAAAGCTATCATGGCTCTATGGATAAGGGAGAAAAACGATGCCGCAGGTGACGTCAAAGGATGGGACTGAAATCGCCTATACTACATCCGGCCAAGGTCCGGCTATCATTCTTATTGACGGGGCCATGGGATTTCGGGCGTTTGGATCGTCGCTTGAACTCGCGAAGCTCATAGACGAGGACTTTACTGTGTATAGTTATGATCGACGGGGCAGAGGTGTGAGTGGTGATACTAAACCATATACACTGGCCCGAGAAGTTGAGGATATTGAGGCCTTGATTACTCAGGCTGGAGATACTGCTCGACTCTATGGCGTGTCGTCCGGTGGTGCCTTAGCGCTAGAAGCGGCTTATGCCTTACCTGAGAAAGTCGTCAAAGCTGCGGTATACGAAATTCCCTATGATGATAGCCAAGCCGGAGTAAGCGCTTGGCAAACCTATTGCTCTAAGCTTAAAGAAGCGTTAAAAGCCGGGAAGCGAGATGAAGCCGTCCGGATATTTATGCAATTTGTGGGGACTCCAGACGACATGATTTCCAATATGCAGACATTGCCATTCTGGCGCACTTTTGAAGCAGTAGCGCCGACCTTACTGTATGATGCGGTCGTACTTGGTAAAGACAGAACCGTTCCTAAGAAAAGATTTAGTCAGCTGCGCATACCCGTGTTAGTGATGGAGGGCGGAGGTAGTATCAAATCTATGCCGTTTATGCGAGCGACTGCCGAAGCACTCACTAGCGCCATACCCAAAGCCCAACATGAAGTACTCGAGGGGCAACGTCATAACGTAGATATCACAATCGTGGCACCGCTCATAAAGAAGTTCTATCGATGAGTCAACCCGCAGGCCATCGTCGACCAAGCCATAAGCCAATCGATACTCTTTTTCGGATTTGTTCAGGTATTTTAGCGTTAGCTCTGGGGTTTGGCTGCCTGGCGCTTGGCTCTCATTCTGGAAGTACCATCATAGAATTGATCGGTTTAGTCATGTTGGGTATCGGAGCATTGGCATTGAAAGATGGTCTTGATGGACAAAAGAATAAAAGTGGTCAGTCGTAGCGGTCATGCAGCTTGCCGCCAACTTTAAATTAAAAAGTTGGTGCGTTTCATTACGGAAACTCACTTCAGCGGGTATATGATGATAGGGTGACTGGAGTGATGTAGTGAGACGGATTTTGCTCTTCGTGTATGCGCCCCTGATAGTACTGTATTTATTCATGTCTTGGATATACCCGACTGATCCAGCTACCATTGTAAATCGTCACCTAAGTCGGAGTGAAGCTCGAGTTATGGCATTAAGTTTGGCCATTTCACTCATCATTGTGTGGTTGTTTGCGTTATATGGATCATGGCGGCTCAGGGCATATGGGAACAGTATTAAACAATATCGTGATGGTAAAGTCTTTTTAAGACTTTCAACCGGCGTCATGATTCTTGCCGTCTACTTGCCAATTCGTTCGCTTGTGAAAATATTGCTGAACTATCTAGCCTATCGCCAACCGAATCTGACCCATGTGACGAACCTGATCATCACCTATATTTGTATCCTGATACCGCTCGTATCATATATCTATGTTAGCCAGGCTGCCCAAGGCCTGGTAGCCATGATAAAAGCGAAGATTTCACTCCGAATGATATATTTTCTAGTGCTGGCTTTTTGCCTTATTGCGGCGACCTACTGTTATGCAACGTATACGACCACCAACAAACTGACGCCATCGGACTGGCTCATCACAACCGATTATGATGTCACCTCACCAATTCGTATCGTAACAATTATTGTGCCCTATTTGTTTATGTGGTCAATTGGTTTAATCGCGGTCTACGAAATATATATTTATCAGAAAGTGGTCAAGGGAATTGTCTATCGCCGCAGCCTCAAATTATTATCGATCGGCCTATCGATTGAGATTTTGGCCTCCATTGTGATGCAGTATGTGACTTCAATCGCAGCTAGTTTGGTGCATATACCAACGCCATTTATGCTACTGATCCTTTACGGTGTCTTAATTCTTATTGCGATCGCCTTTTTTATTATCGCCAAGGGCGTCAGTCGTTTGAGCCGGCTAGAGACGGCCTAACTTTTTAGGCATCCACTGGTTTATAATTCTGCTCGTGCCTCGTTCGAAAGTGGATACGGTATCAGAAAGCCATCCGGTGTAGTATGGCTAGGCTGAATTCGCGGTACTACATGCAATTGATCGTCAAATCTCTTAGTTTGCTGCAAGTAAGTTGCTTCTATAGCGGTCACAAAAAATGCGATTTTACCCGCGACATTGCTTTCAATTTCCAGAAATCTTTCCGGGGTGATGTCAGTCCACTCTCTGGTATCGGATAACCAACTATCAGGATCGTGACTTACACGGGTGGTGATTTGTCTTCCAAGTGTCGCAGATAGATCCATGAGCCGACTGGTGGCCATTAGGCCGTCGCTACGAGTGAGTCCTGCAACTAGGCCCATATTTGCTAATTGAAATGCCATCAGGAGTTGTAGACCATGCGCGTTAGGGTCGGTCGTCGTGGCTTCAATAAAAGTCAGCTTATCATTTGATACCAATTCTGTTGCCATGCACTTATGGTAATAGGAATCCCTTGAAAAGCAAGCACGAGCAGCGAGTGTTATTCAAACATGCCCAACCAATAGTCATACACGACTGTCGAGTTGGTAAGTTCGGGATGGAATGTGGCGGCTAGTATCTTGCCCTGGCGAACCAGAACCGGTTCTTGTTGATAGCGCGCCAGCACTGATACAGACGTTCCGGTATCGGTAATACGAGGTGCCCGTATAAAAGTCATCGGAAGTGTTGAGACACCAAGTGCTCGGCTACCTTGACCATTAGTCTCTGTACTATCAAGTTGGCGCCCATAGCCATTACGTTCAATGGTTATAGCAAGTAAACCAAGGCTGGATTGTGGTGGGTTGGTTACACGCCGAGCTAACAGGATTGCGCCAGCACAGGTACCGAAAATACTTCCGCCATGTTGAGCAAAATCAGTGATTGCTGCAAGTAAGCCAATTGGCGTAGCTAGTTTGAGAAGGGCAGTACTTTCGCCACCGGGAATTATCAAGCCATCAATACGCGGTAAATCATCCGGAGTTTTCACTTTTATCGGCTTGATCGCGTAGCCAGATAAACTTCGTTCATGTAAGCTGACATCGCCCTGTAAAGCAAGAATGCCGATGCGTTTTTGAGCTACCATCCTCGCTTTTGTAGTTGCTCTTTATCTTCTAGGTCTTGGGTATTGATACCGACCATCGGTTCACCGAGGTCGCTGGAAATTTTAGCTAACAGTTCGGCATCGTCATAGTGGGTTGCTGCTTGCACGATTGCTTTGGCTCGTTTTGCCGGATCGCCGGATTTAAAAATGCCACTTCCTACAAACAGTGCTTCTGCCCCAAGTTGCATCATGAGAGAAGCATCAGCTGGAGTTGCAATACCGCCTGCGGCAAAATTCGGTACTGGTAAGGTGCCCGTTTCAGAGACCATAATTAGCAATTCATAGGGAGCCCCAATTCTTTTGCTTTCGGCCATTAGTTCGTGTTTATCGAGAGTGGTAAGTCGCTTCATTTCTTGTTGAATAGTCCTCATATGACGGACTGCTTCGACAATATCTCCGGTTCCAGCTTCGCCTTTGGTCCTGATCATAGCAGCACCTTCACCGATTCTGCGAAGGGCTTCACCCAAATTTCGCGCTCCGCACACAAAGGGTACATTAAAATCGGCTTTATAAATGTGATTGGTGTCATCTGCTGGTGTAAGGACTTCACTTTCGTCGATAAAGTCAACACCGATTGCTTCAAGTATTTGTGCTTCGGCGATATGGCCAATCCTAACTTTTGCCATGACGGGAATACTGACCGCTTTCATAATATCTTTGATCATCTGAGGGTCTGACATGCGGGCAACTCCACCTTGAACTCGGATATCAGCTGGCACACGCTCAAGGGCCATCACTGACACCGCACCTGCAGCTTCTGCAATTTTAGCCTGGTCAGCATTCACGACGTCCATAATGACCCCGCCTTTGAGCATTTCCGCTAAACCAATCTTTAATTTCAAACTCGCTCTCTCAACCATCAGTATAGTGTACCATTATTTGGAGCTCTCAACAGAGTAGAGCGAGGATTGTTCAGAGGTGTAAGTAAGTATATAGGTTGTAGACTAAGATAGCCGGCCAGACCAAAGACTTGACTATAGCTAAGATTACTAGCCAGACTGTACCTGAATGCACATGTAGGAAGTAGAAGAGAGAGCCAACAAAACCTAAGAACCAAACGCTGCTAGAGCCGCCGTTTTTTATGACTGTTTGATGCTTGCTTTTGTGCCAATTAGCTTTCGTGTCGTCCATAGCCCCAGTGCCCTCTCGTTATTGGTAGTTGCATCATACTAGAATTTATAAAGAATGACAGTGAACTATCGAATACTATGATCGTCTTCCCCTAGATCATAGAGCATGTCTCTCAGCTCTAAGGTTGGAAGCGGGGTCACATCAATATGTTGCTGTAAGGCCATGATGTAGCCTTGAATTATTCGTTTCAAATTTATGACATCTTTGCGATGGAAGAGACCAAGTGTATATGGCTCCGACGGTTTCGTAAATTTGGTATCAATTTTGACCGTTCCAAAAAATGGTCCAATTGAACCACCAATGTTGAGTACATCCTCGATTTGGACGCTCATGACCTCGATCTTTGCAACGCCACTCTTTCGCTCGGCTATCAATTTGATTCGTGTTAAGGTCAGGGTTGATGGCCGAGGTGTAAGTACTGTCGAAGCACTCACCAATACATCGTTAGAATCCCAAACGGCTTTGTGGAGAGCCTTTTCTGAATCATGTTCTTTTTCATTCGCCATATACTTGCTCCTCTACTAGTATACAAGCCGGTAGTAGGCGTACTGAGCGATTTTCTGTACCTTATTTATATAAAACGTAGCCACAAACGTTTTATACTGTTGCTCAAATAAGTTCGAAGGGAGTGACTATGAAATTCATCATTTTATTTCGGGGCGGATTCATTCCAGAAGCAAAAAAACAGCAAGTGTGAGTGATCGCTTGGCTTGGATGAATAAACTAAAAGCTGACGGAAAATTTATAGATGGGGCTCCGCTTTTACCTGAAGGCTTGTTGGCAAACGAGCATATCGAGGAAAAATTTGTACACACAGAAGACAGCGTGAACGGGTACGTGATCGTCGAGGTGGAAGATATTGATGCAGTACTGGACCTCACGCAAACCGCCCCACAGCTCTGGCCGGATTATGGTAGTGCGCAGGCTGAAATTCGGCAGCTACAGCCAATCAACTAATATTCTAAATTCAAGAATAAAGCAGAGCTACTCTGTTGTAGCTCTGCTACTTTTTTATATGTGGTGATTATCGTAACTGTTATTGTTGAGATCAACATTGATAGTTGGGTAGGAAACCGTATCAATGGGAAGAACAAATGGTTGTGGAGGAGTTTGTTGTGGTGCGTAGCCCGTACCTGAGATAGTATTGTTTTTCAAGGTATCGCTATTGCCTTGTTCATCGATACCGGCCTGGTAGCCGTTAAACAACGTACCATGGTAGTCGGTAAAAGGACTTTGGTTTGTCACTGCATCGTTACTAATTCGGTTGCCTTCGACGACATTATTGGTTGCCTTAGATGGCGGAGTAACGCCATCACTTTTGGTGTTTGAAACGTAAATACCGGTATCGTTATTGATGAGGGTATTTTGTTTCACTACGACGTTTGTCGTCAGTGGGTCACCACCACCACCGAATACTAATATGCCCGCTGATGATGCATCTGCTCCAGTTCCGGTATAGCTATTGTTGGAGATATTATTATCTTCAATGACACCGGTTGCGCCACGTCCAAGTTGGACGCCATTTTGGGCAATAATCGTGCCAAACGGTGCACCCCTTCCTTCGCCGGTAACAGTGCTGTTAGTCACCGATGCGCTCGAACCTGTTCCGTCAATGGTAATACCATTCTTTTGATAGCCGTTAACTGTATCGCGGTTAATAATTGCCTGTGCTGCGAAATCTACTGTGACATCGGCATTGAAGCTGGCATTTGGCCAGTAGTAGCGGCCGATTTGTATACCAACTCCATATTGACAGCCATAGAGGGCAGAATTCGTGTCAGCGATATTGCTGACTGTATCATTGCTCAAGTTAACTGAGCCACCGAGTGCAAGTATGCCGTATTCATCTTCAGCACAGCCACCATTCCCCGGCATCGGACCGGAAAAGGTTAAACCGTTTACTGCTGCGCGAGTACTGTTACCACTGATAACTAGTAGCGCTTGCGGGACGAATAAATTATCAGACGTAAATTGTGGTGGAAAATTGGCTGCACTGGTTGTAAAGGTGGTCCCTGTGGCCGTCAAACCGGAAGAAGCGTCACCTGTTATGGTAATCGATTTTTTTACAAATACTTGCTCGGCAAATTGACCGCCGCAAAGATAGACAACTTGATTCGAGTTGGCTGCGTTCACCGCTGCTTGCACCGAGGTATAACCAGGTGATGCACAACTTGTGTTATTGCCGATTGTGCTATGGCCCACATATAGTACTCTATCGTTTTTGGCCATGGCGGCGCCAGGCAAAATAGTACTAAGGCCAAGTGCGGTGGCCAACATCACCGTGATACCGGCAAAACCTTGACCAATTATTGATCGCACGTTATATGAAGGACGTTTTCGTACCATACTGAACCTCCCTAAAATCGAATTGCTTTTATAAAACAACATAGATTTTACAACTTGTGCATTCGATTTGCTTGTGATAATTCTTACGCTATTGCCTAACCTGGGGATATCTTGACCATTTGACCACCAAGACGCATGGAATTACTGGAGCCGGCGTGATGTCAAAATTTGCCTTATTTGATGGCTTCGACGGCGTACTTTAACCAATCGAGTACTTCGTTATCTATTGAGGACGGATCAGTTATATCGATGCGGTGTGTCACCATGCTGTTCCAAGTGCCGGCGGGTTTAAAGCGGTCATTATAGGGGGCGGTTTTTCGTTTAATTCCAATACTAAGATGATCAACGGTCACCTACTAAGATGATCAACGGTCACCTGGATGATTGCAAACTTTTTACTGTCCTTCACGAAATTGATATATGAATTAACTGGCTTGGCTGAGACAGTAGTATCTAATCCAGTGACATACGTAAAAAGCTGATTATACGACGATCGCCATTTATTTTTTGGTCCTGCAAAGTGACGATCGATGAGTTCGTCATGGCTATAGTGTGGTTTGGAGGCACTATTAAAAATTACCGTGAGTGCCATGGCATGTCCTCTGCCCAATCCGTAGTCATTTTTAAGCCACTCAATAATCTGCGCTGTTTTCACTCCAGGCTCCAAGTAACCTTTTTGTTTGGCGATCTTTAAAAAATCGTCTGGTGTCATGCCGGTTTTTTCTTTAATCGTATCGAGATAGGCCTGAAAAGACATATTAAAAAGTATAGCAAAAGGTTTTAATGGGGACACTCCGGGAAATCAATGTATAGTTAGAAGTATTAATTCAGGGAGGTAGTGCGATGAACGATAATCCAGTAGTGCATTTTGAGATGCCATATGAAGATGGCAAGCGAGTGGCCGATTTTTATAACAAGGCTTTTGGGTGGCGAATGAACGCAACCGGTGAAGATATGGGTGATTATGTGACTGCCGAGACGACGGAGACTGAAAATAATCGACCCGTCACTCCCGGAGCTATAAACGGTGGTTTTTTTCCGAAAAAAGCTGATTCATCGCAGCACCCATCTGTTGTAATTGCGGTAAAAGACATCAAAGCAGCCATGACAGCTCTCACTGATGCAGGCGGAACCGTCTTAGATGAGCCTATCGAAATTCCTGGTATTGGCATGTATGTATATTTTATCGATACAGAGGGAAATCGAGTCAGTTTACTGCAGCCTTCAGGCATGTAGTATTGCATTGATTTGCGCTTAAGTGAGAAAATAGATGTTAGGGAGTCTATCTAGGTAGTTTTATACTATCGAAGAGCCCGTAATCGGATACTCAAAGTAAGGCAGTAGGCCTTGCGTGTAGATTCCATGCCGCAAATAAATATTTGTCGGTGTGGTTCTGTGCACAAGGTCTTTTTGTATTGCAGAACCGTAAAAAGGTAATTTTAAAGGAGGTACTAATATGAACTATTGTTATGGCATAGGATTGCATAACTGGATACTCTTTCCGATATTTTGGATAGTAGTCCTTTTTCTATGCTTTGGCATCTGGCGACGACCTTGGTATGGGCGATATGGTCAAGGTCGATGGAATAGATATTCGGCAGATCCTATCGACATTGCCAAGCATCGTTATGCGTCAGGCGAAATAACAAAAGACGAATACGAGACTATTAAAAAAGAGATAGGAGTGAAACATGACTAGCCAAGCATACCCAGTCGTTGCACGAGCTATAAAATGGCTACTCGTGATGTTGCTGGTTGAATTTGTGCTCGGTACACTTTTAACGACAGTGATTAACTACACCCCCGACAAACATTCGACCCTGCAAGTCATTGTCTTAGTGGTCCATATAGTGGTGGGGATCGGCCTACTTATCGGTTCGTTTGCCCATATCATTACATCTCGGAGCGCACATTTACTGGGCCCGAAACCAATCGTCGGTTTTAGCTGCATTGTTGGTGCGTTTGCTGCTGGTTCGATTGCCGCAAGTAATGGAAATAGTTTGGCAGTGCTGCTTATGGCTCTCTTTTTTGCAGCAGCGCTAGTTACTTATGGTTTTAGCCTCCTAGTAGTCACCGCTCACAAGTAAGTCATGGCTCACAATTTTAAGAAGTAATTAGGTGTCTCATTGTATAGTGGGTTCATGTCTTTTGATGAAAAAACTAGACTTGCTATTGAGCATACTACGCACTGCTTAATTGGCTGTGGTCTTGGAGAAATTGTCGGGATGCTCATCGCTTCATTTTTTGGTTGGCATCGAATCGACAGGCTTCCACTGGCGGTAGCATTGGCTTTTATTTTTGGCTACACACTCACCTATAGAGGAGTTCGCCGTCATGCCAAATCAACGACCGAAGCGATTAAAATTACAGCTGCTACCGATACCGTATCGATCGCCACGATGGAAGTCGTTGACAATACGATTGAATTTATCATACCCAACGCACTCGTCGTGACGGCTACTTCTTTTCGTTTTTGGTGGGGTTTGGCGTTATCATTGAGTATCGCTTTTCTCATTACCGTGCCAGTCAACCGATACATGATTAGTCGTAATCCGAGTGTCGGCCATCACCACTGAGGGTCCACCCACTAAACAACAAGCACACTTGTATCTAGATTAGCATGTTCGTACCCCGGTATACTTTGTAAGTATTCGACGGGAGTCATCATGCCCAACATACTGTGCGGCCGGTAGAAGTTGTAGTCCAGGCAGTCGTCGACCAGAAATGCTTGTAGCTCGGATTTGTCATAGCTATATGTTGTCAATCGTTTGTAGCGGTCTTTGTCAACGCCATGTGAGCGTTCAATCCTGCCATTCAAATACGGCGAGTAAGCCGGTATCCGACCATGACGAATACCATGGACATCAAGCCAACGTTGTACGACAGTTCGCGTCTCTGGTTTGGTTTGCGGCAAGTGATCATAGACAAACTCCAAACCATTGTCAGTTTGTATGCACTGAAACGCGAAAGCCGGGGCAAAGAAACGAGTGGCGTGCTCTAGAAAGTCGACAGTATAGGTCGGATCATGTCCCGGGTACAGTCGTTTGTACTTAATCCTGGTGGCACAGTCAATGAGGTCGTACTGGTAGGCTGCCCGCTTCCAGTGTTTGACGTCCATTTGGCCGACTTCTCCTGGTTGGTAGGGATAATCGTTAAGTCGGCGATGTTGACGAGCGTGTCGCTTTCTCGGCGTTAGGAGTCCAGCACGCTTCAGGACATTACCGACGCCATGATGTGAGATGTTTACGCCGTAATCTCTTTGCAATATATGCGTAAGTGCATCCTCGCCATAGCCAAGCCCTAAACGGAGCTGCACGATGAGACTGACGGTATCTTCGTCAACATCAGCAGTATGTGACTTTGGTGTTCTGGGCAAGTCATACAAACTTGTTAACTGTTTACTGCTCTCAATATACCGGGCGTACCAGTAGTAATACGTTCTTCTAGGTATACCGTAGAACTCACAAGCTGCAGTCACGCTCCCTAATTCTTCAGCTTTCCGAAACCACCCTAATCTAATCCTAGCCCCGTAGACTAAGAGTTGTTTCTCTGTCATTCTCCTGTATCTCACTTTCACTCCTTTCTAGTTTAGTGAAAGTGTGCAAGATGTATGGTGGGAAGATACTATTACCACTGAGAAAATTGACTTTCACCTGAATTTCTGGGCAGAAAATACAAGTAAAAGAAAGACGAAATTTAGTACTGGTTCTTAAGTTTACGTGTAGTCAGATAAAATGTAAGTGAAGAGGAGGGAACATATGAAGCGGCAAAGGGCTGTTTTTAGTTTGTCGGAATGGCTTCGTTTGGCTACCTTTTTTGGCATAATAACGCTGCTACATGTCATTGGTTTCGGGCTGTTTTTTTATTACCTCAAGACAAATAAAATCTTAACAGGGGCGGGATTTTTGGCATACAGTCTTGGGCTTAGGCATGCCTTTGATGCTGATCATATTGCTGCCATAGACAATACGACTAGATGTCTTCTCCAAAAAAACAAGCGACCCTTAGGTGTTGGTTTTTTCTTTTCACTCGGGCACTCCAGTGTTGTAGTCGCTTTAACGGTCGCCCTTGCGTTTGCGGCTATAGAGGTGCATTCTCATATCCCAATGCTTCAACAGTATGGAAGTTATATCGGTACAAGCATCTCAGGTGTATTTTTATGGCTAGTCGGTATCTTAAACTTGTTGGTGCTAGTAAACATGGTGCGAGTATTTCGTTCGATGAAAACAGGTACGTATGATGATCAGCAACTTGAACAGCATCTCAGTAAGCGAGGATTTTTAAACCGTTTATTTCACAACAAGATAAATAGATTTGTTTCTAGCTCCTGGAAAATGTTTCCGATAGGTTTTTTGTTTGGACTAGGGTTTGATACGGCTACTGAAGTTGCTATTTTGGCGATTGCCGTGAGTGCGTCGACAAAACATGTCCCGGCACTTGCGATCATCTCGCTGCCAATAATTTTTGCTGCCGGTATGTCGCTGATGGATACGGTGGATGCAGTCTTTATGAGTCGTGCTTATCATTGGGCTTTTGCCAATCCGGTTCGAAAAATCTATTACAACCTAGTTATCACTAGCCTGTCAGTATTCGTTGCTCTGGCGGTTGGCTCGATTGAACTTTTACAGGTAGTGTCTGAAAAGTTGGGTCTTAGTCGTGGTCCTTGGCATTCACTCAATCAACTGAATTTTGGAGTCATTGGGCTAGGTATAGTTTTTATGTTTATCATGACGTGGCTGATCACTATCTTAGTGTGGAGAAAGAGAACTACCCCAGAATTGGCAGAGCTCGGCTATGGATAGTTATCCATCATAAAGTAGTTATCGAGTGGCACTATCCATTTACGTAGGTTCTTACCAAGTTTGACAAACCAAAAAATGGTCCGCTGACTGATCTAGTATTTGCACCACTATTCGCTTCAATTGGTGTCGGTATTTGTACATAACTCGCCAGAATAGGCGCAAATTCTGAGAAGGGTAGAGCGGAAACTGCCTCCGCAAAATTATCTGCTCTACAACGAAAAGCAATGTCAATGAGGTTTGTGAAATTGGCAAAGGTGATTTTTGCATCAAGCTTGTTCAGACGCGTCGCCAATGTATTTATATGATCGATATTAGTGATATCCATCTGAATTGGAATTAATGCCTTTGTTTGGGCTGCTTTATGAGCTCTGTAATAGGTAGCTTCGTCAGAAAAAGAATGGTGGTAACCCGAGTCATTCCATTGTCGAATTTGATTGGCGAAGGCTTCATCTATTGATTCTGGTATCCTGTACGTCGTCGTATCCCAAACTGTTTGCATGCGGCGTTTCCATAATGCAGAAGACGGTTCTTCTTGGAGGGCAATCGAGTACGATTGCATATACCTACAAGCACCACGCGAAATATCGATGAGCAGTACTGTATCCTCAGGCGTATATAAGACCGAAGTATTAAAAGCACCCTCACCAACCACAATTGCTACCCGATTACTTGCCTGTTGGTAATCAACCGTTTCTGTTCTTAAAGCAGACTCAACATATGCCCGAGCAAATTCATCAATATTCACCGGCCAAGGAGCTTTAGTGGCATAGAAATTTTGCCCACTGCCGTCGTCAATGACAGTATCTGCCAATTCATATAAAGGGCGACTAGCGGCAGAAGGTATTTCTGCAATTTGATCGGGTGATAGTAATTGAGTGCTGAGCTCAAGTTGCATAGAGTAATTATATAATGATTACTCTATTATGCAATATTATGGTCAACTTGAGTCAACTTGAGCGACCTATTTTAATTTTCGCCAACCACCAACTCGATTATTATTTGCTACCACCTTGATTAGGTTTTTAAAAGTACCCTTGCTTAGGCGCTGGTTTTCATAGATTTGAATTGCCCTAGCGTTGTGATTTTGCTCACCTTGATTAATAATTTTTTCTGGGTCCGGGGCAAGAGGATCATAAATAAAAATATTTATATGATCTTAGGTTGCCTGAAAAGTACATACACGTTTCCTTGCAGCACAAAATAAGGACGAGTGCTGCGTTTAATGGTTTCCTCAATTTTTGGTTCAGTTTCGTGAATTGGATTGCGGATTCTTTGACATGCTTCTCTTTGACATGCTGGTAGTGTGTGAATGAAATGATCAACGCGTTCGTCGGTATGGACGGGTTGATTCACGTTTTATCACCTTTGAAAATCCATTGGTACCCGTACTTATCAAAAAACTGTCCGTACGTGCCAATAGGCAGTTGGTGGAGCGCTTGAAACTTATCTTTTTTAGCACCGACAGAAAGCTTGTCAAAAACTTCTTTCAGTTCTTCATAACTTTCTCCCAGAACAAATATGGCAAATATGTCACCATACTGAGGCATGTACTCCGGATCGGCCATCCAGTCCGTTGCAGATATTTCAATTTGACCACTTTCTAGATGAGCGTTAATAATACGATCATGTTTTTCTGGTGGTAATACGTTTTTCAATGGCGAGTCACCCAGTTTGGTGAGCGTCAATTCTCCTCCGAGGCATTCGTGATAAAAAGTCATAGCTTCGGCGCAGTTGCCATTAAAGAGTAAAAAGGGCATTGTTTTTAACATAGGTACTCCATTCTTTGTTACGACACTATATATCTGCTTGTTTCAATCGCTCCCGAATTATCTTTTCAATAAGCTTGTTGGGTAGGGGGTTGTCGAGTTTTTCCTGTATCGCGCCTTTCGTTGTCGCGTAACCTTTCAGCTCTTCGATTTTCGAAATTATCTGTCCACTGAATGGATAGATACCAATGTGTTTTTTGCGCGCATCGAAACCAAGTATAGCTATACCTTTATATTTTATTGTCGGCATGCCATAGGAAATTGTTTCTTCATATTCGGGTAAGAGCTTATGGGCAATTGACCGAATTCTCTCAAGTTCAGCACGTATGGGCGAATCAAAATTTTGTCACGCTCCCATTAAAATACACACACTGTCTCTTTCAAAAGGCAGTACAATGTAATCAAATAAGGAGCATTGCAACATGGCCACCGGCATACCCATTGACCCGAAACTCAAGAGTGAGATACTCGACAAAATACGGAATCACGGCGTAGCCGTGAGTACCGTTTCACAAGCTACTGGCGTCAGTACCCAGGCCATCTACCGTTGGCTCCGGAGTGGCATTGTCGACAAAGATCGTAATCTCATCCTCGAAAATAACCGGCTCCGTAAGGAGAACGAGCAGCTGTATAAGATGCTCGGTAGAGCCACGGCAGAACTCAACCGGTCAAAAGACTAGCCGTCCTGGAAGTAGTCGACCCGGGATGGCGGAAACAAGGCGCACAGACCTTGGGTATTGCTCGCAGTCGGTTGTACCGAACACCAACCGTCCGGACTGCGCGGGACGCCCGAGCAGTTCATGAGCTGCGGCAGGTGCACGAGGAGCACCCTCGCTACGGTGTCCGTCGCTTGAGCGCAGAGCTCGGTTGGAGCCAAGCCAAAGCCCGGCGTATTCGCTCGCTGGCCGGCATTACCATTGCCAGGCGAAGCAAGAAGTACGGCAAACGTAGCCGCCCAGAGATACCGGCACCGGCCAATGCCCTCAAGCAGTACGCCGTGTTCCGTGACGAAACCCGGCCGCAAGCTGGCTTGTCTTATCACGGCATGGTCAATGCACAGGCTTGGGTGCAAGACTTTACCTACTTGTTTGTTGACCGACAGTACCACTACCTGGCAGTCGTGTTGGATCTCAAGACCAGACGGGTGCTGGGCTGGACACTCGGTCTGCGGCACACCAGCAATCTGACGTACACGGCCATGCTAGATGCCCTCAGCAGGCACCCTGTGCCTGCCATCCTCCACAGCGACCAAGGTAGCGAATACCTGAGCTACAAGCACCAGGAATTGTGTGCCCGGTTAGAAATAACGCTCAGTGCTAGCACCAAAGCCAGCCCCTGGCAGAATGGCTTCATGGAACGGTTCTTCGGCACGCTCAAGGATGAGCTACCACCACTCAACCAACTCAAAACAACAGAGCAGCTGCACGAAGCGATTGCCCTGACGATTCATTACTACAACCACAAGCGTCGACACAGTGCGCTCGGTAACATGAGTCCGGCAGCTTACGCTGCCAGCCTCCTGGCGGCTAAACCGCTACGAAAGGAAAGAGACAGGGTGTTGCGTAAAAAGGTAGCTTGACATTTTCAATATATTCGTCAATGACACTCATTTGAATTATTTTATAGTAAGGTGCTGTAACTTCTAAATAAAAGTTGTAACTCATGGTTGTTTTAAAAATACTTGATTCATCTACTTAAGATCGACTTTGCTCGATTATACTTTAATTAAGAGAGGTAAAGACAAATGCATCTTGATATACAACAACTAATAGATCCTAGCTTGAATGATTATATTCAAGAGAGTAAACAAATAAATGCTGCGAGAGCTGCTGCGAAAAAGCAACAGGAACCTGATGTAGCTGACGTTAAAGTATTACAGCAAGTACGAGCTGCCCGAAATAAATCAATTCAAGTCACTGACCGCGCAGTAATTCAACGTCTCGTAAACGTCAGGAGTCAAAAAGTTCCGGTTAGAATAACCTATCCTAATAAAACGGAACCCAAAGGGGTGTTTCTAGAAATACATGGAGGTGGTTTTTATTTGGATACAGCAGCCCGGAGCGATGTGAGCAACACTCGGCTTTCAGACAATTTGGGACTAGCAGTTGTGAGCGTAGATTATCGACTGGCACCTGAGCATCCGTGGCCGGCTGCTCCTGATGATTGCGTCGTTGCGGCACTCTGGTTGATAGATCACGCAAAATCTGAGTTTGGCACCACACGATTGTTTATTGGTGGGGCATCAGCTGGGGCAACGCTGACAATGACGACCATACTTCGTTTGCGAAATGAAGGCAAAACTACACAATTTGAGGGAGCAGTACTCCAATATGGTGCCTACGACTTAAGCGGGCAGACGCCTGGCGGACGACTATATCAGGATGAGTACTTTATTAAAGCGTATGCTGGTCAGGCTGAAGACCGAACTTTACCAGACATCTCACCGCTTTACGGGGAACTACATGGACTTCCGCCGCTTTTACTGCAGGTTGGGGAGCTTGATATATTACTCGAAGATAATTTCGCAATGTGCGCAAGACTCATTGCAGCGGGAAATGAGGTGGATTTGCGACTATATCCTGAATCGGAACATGGTTTTATTTCCAGACCAACCAAAATGAGTAATGCAGCGACAAACGATAGTTATAGCTGGCTTAAAACGAGGATTGAAAATTACGCATAGTGGATTTATGAGAAACTCAAGCCTTTCTTAATGTGACTGCTGGAGATATAAATTCCAAAGATAATGAGCCACAAAGTTTGTGGGTAGGCAACAAGTCGTTCCATCCCTCCATCGCCAATACCTACATAATGGTTCGTGGTGTAGAGCACCAAAGCGACCAAGCTAATAGAGCCCGAGAGGAAGGTATACAGACGAAGTCCTTTCGGGATCATAAGACTTCGGCTAAGTATTACGAGCCCCTCATTACCACATATAAATACCAGTTCAGCACCGGTACCATGTAGTAAATGGATAGTATTTTCTGGAAATAGTCCTACTAAGAGCACTCCGACGCCAGCAATTGCCATAGCACTGAAACCGACGAGTGATCCAAGACTTTTTTTAAATTCTTGATATATTAATGGCGAACCAATAATCATCGTCAAACCCAATAGAATAAATGATGCATTCATAAGATCATGCCTAGGTGAACAAACATACAGTTCCCCGTACTTTCCACATGCCGTATTGCCTAAGTCGCTGATGGTATTGTGGAGCCAACTGTAGTGAGGCGTAAAGGATGAGGCGACAATGACTTGGACAATAAAGTACTGAATATTTATCACCCAGATTGCTGGTCCGACTAACGGATAACGGTTGGTAAATGTTTTAAGCATTCGCAGGCGCTTCATTGCTTAAGCTTATCACGTCGTTGTGTAAGAAAATTAAGCATAAACATAATAGAAGGTCGGTCGTTGCGACGCTTTGATGCATAACCAGTTTCGAAAAATGCAACGGAAATGTTATTCGCGAATTCTTTTACTAAAAAGCACGACACGCGTCGTAATAGATAGCGTTATATTTCTACATGGAGAACGACTGCATCGTTTCCATTAGTTGGTGTCATTGGGAGTATCTAAAGAATCAATTAAATGTTTTGGGAACGCTGATATTATCGGCAAGATGATCATATGCAAGAGTCGGAGATGACGTAAACAGCACTCCTGCGCCTTGGAGTGTCCGACGTAAAAATCCCTCGCCTTCCATATTTTCGAAATGTTGTTGGAGGTACGTATAGTAGCCCGCAGTATCTAAAAAAGAGACAGGTCCATCAAATAGACCTGCAATCTTGGCATCTACTGTTGTGACGGCTTCACGTGTAGTCCCCGTACCACCAGGTAAGACTGCTACGCCATCCGCAAGTTCAAGCATTTTTGACGCCCTTGCTGCTTCATTCGGCATGGTAAACAATTCATCAGTCGGACCTTGCGGAAATGTTGAATGTTTAATGGCGACTCCTATAATTGGGGCATTTTTTGCTCGGGCACGGTCAGATACAACACCCATGAGCCCCACATGGGCGACACCATAAATAATTCCATAGCCTTCGTCTCCTAGGCGGTCTATGAGTTCCACGGATGGCCCGATATATTTCGGTTGGGGATCATTAGTGGCACAGAATACAGCGACGTATGAGACGGGCTCAATACGATGTGTTGTTGCCGCTTGCAAACGACTACCTTGATCTTCAACTACTTCACTAGCACTCATACGTAGGTAATTAGCACTAATACATAATCCACAAAGTCCGTTGTTTATACAAGCATAAGTGGGATATTGTGGACTCCAATTCACATTCAAACTGCAACATCTAAGTAAGGCTTTAATAGCTCGGCAGGACTTTTGTAACCGTGTCGTTTACGCGGTCTAGTATTGAGGAGGTTGACCGACAGGTCAAGCTCCTGTTTGTTTACTACCCTTAAGTCTCTACCTTTGGGAAAGAACTGTCGTAGCAGTCCATTGAAGTTCTCGTTACTGCCTCGTTCCCATGAATGGTATGGATGAGCGAAGTAGACTTTCATGTTAGTGTGCCGTTCTAGCGCTTCGTAGTCTTGCATTTCAGACCCATTGTCGAGGGTTAGACTTCGTTTCAAATGTTGTGGCAGTGGAGCAAGCAGTTCTTCGGCGCATTGTCTGAAGGCTTCCTTGGTAGCCTTAGGTATATGTCCAACAAGTGCGTAGCCGCTCTTGCGCTCCACAAGCGTGACCAGGAAGCCACTATGGTTCTTGCCGTGAACAGTGTCTCCTTCCCGGTGCCCATAGAACAACCTTTGGTTGGTTGTTTTCGGCCTCTCATCAATCCAGCGCTTTTTGAGTAGTTCTCGCTGTTGCCATCGCCGCTTAGTACCGTATTTTCGCCTAAGCTTCTTGTGGCGAAGATGCCGCCACATGCTGGCTATGAAGGCTTTGGGACGACTCCATAACCAGCGGTAGACTGTGGCATGGGACAAGCCAGTAGGCTAACTTTTACGCATATAAGCTCGTACGGTGAGTGGCCCAAATATAGCGACAACTATCGCTGCACCAAGCAGACAGTACCAGAAATCATGACCGATAACACCTTGATTGGCAAGTTCACGGACCGCAGACACAAGATGAGATATAGGGTTAAACTTGACGAATCCTTGTAGCCAACCGGGCAAGGTGTTGACAGGTATAAAGGCGTTGCTTAAAAAAGTCAGCGGAAAGAGAAAAAGGAAGGCAATACCTTGAACGCTCGATGCGGTACGGGCAATCATACCAATAAATGCAAAAATCCAACTTATGCACCAGGCCACTACAACAGTAAGTAGTGCAGCAAGGACTAAGTATCGAAAACCACCACCGGGTCGCCAACCTAAGATGTAACCCATTACTAGAGTAAGTATCGTAGCAATGCCATAGCGAATGGTATCCGCCAGTAATGCACCCGCGAGCGGTGCAATACGTGACATTGGCATGCTGCGAAACCTATTGAATACTCCCTTATCCATGTCTTCTCGCAGCTGGACGCCCGTAACTTGGGCGGTGGTTAGGACCGTCATAGCCAGAATGCCTGGAATTATAAGTGGCAGATAATTGTGGACGTTACCAGAGATAGCACCACCAAAAATATAGGCAAACATAAGGGTAAAAATGATCGGTTGTATCGTGACATCGGCGAATTGTTCAGGTGTACGACGCATTTTTCGCAAAGCTCGGTAGGCCATAGTTAATGAATCATGAATGGTCTGCTGTATGCTCACGTGGTTTTTCAATTGGCGTTGTTCGGCGGGTATAATTTGTTGGATGTTATTCATGGTCTGCCTTCGTGACTTTATCTTTTGTGCCATGGCCGGTAATGGTTAAGAATACCTCATCTAGTGTTGGCTTCTGGACACTTACTTCAGCCAGGCGTATGTCTGACTTACGTAAGTCTATAAGTAGGTCTGTAATTCGTTCTGGATCTGCCATTGGGGCGGTAATTAACATTGGTTCGATAATATTCGCCTTTGTCTTAAGAACTGATTGCACTACCTCAAGTGCTTCAGTTGCGTCTTTTTGGTGTGCTAGCTGTAACTGTAAAGTAGCCAGACCGACCGACTCTTTAAGCTGATCCGGTGTACCTTCAGCAACTACTTTGCCGTGGTCTATCACCGCAATTCTGTCAGCTAACTGGTCTGCTTCGTCAAGATACTGAGTAGTAAGCAATACCGTGGAGCCAGCTGATACTAAACCTCGAATTGTATCCCACATTTGATTACGGGTGCGTGGATCAAGGCCAGTGGTTGGCTCATCAAGAAAGATGAGTGGTGGTTGGGCAATGAGACTGGCTGCCAGATCAAGTCGACGGCGCATGCCGCCTGAGAATTTAGCGAGCGGACGCTTGGCGGCCTCAGACAAATTAAACTCTTCAAGTAGTGCAGATGCTTTTTGCTTTGCCTGTTTTCTGGTAAGCCCTAAAAGACGCGAAAATATCACTAGATTCTCAGTCGCAGAAAGCATTTCATCAACTGATGCTGACTGGCCGGTGAGACCGATAAGCTGGCGGACGATGTGTGGTTCTAATTTGACGTCATATCCAAAGACTTTTGCCGAGCCGCCATCTGCTTTTAGGAGTGTCGAAAGTATGTTGATTACCGTAGTTTTACCGGCGCCATTTGGTCCGAGTACGCCATAAATGCTACCCTCAGGTACTTGCATATCGACACCATCAACGGCTTTGTTATCGCCAAAGGCTTTCATAAGTCCCTTGGCTTCAACTGCGAGATTAGATTGTTTTTGTAAAGTCACGATTGGTTACCCAAAATTACTGTGTTTATAATTTTTATATCTCCCTATAATACCCTATCAACAATACTTGATGTACTTTGTGGTTCTTACTTTAGAACGCGTTAGGCGTCGAAGATAAACTATTCCTTTGGAGCGTATTTAGCGGTTAGTTCCTGTATTTGTGCGAGGACTACTTGATCTGGATCTTCACCACCGTTAATGGCCCTTGCCATAATATCCACGACCTCGAGGTACGTTTGATGCCCTACAACTGCATCGATCTCAGTAATTGGTATACTGCCTGGTACCCCATATCGTTGCTCATCTGGAACAAAAAGCATAGCTTCAACACTAGCGCCGTCCCCATCTATTGCGATAACGAGCGAAGTCTCACCTTGATTATAGGTACCGCTAACGATAACTGCGCCGAAGGTTATTTGTTCAGCGGTTTCGCCGTGCTCAGGAGAAGTCATAAATATACAATAACATATAAAGCAATAAAGTCTATATTCTGCTACTGAACCACCCGCTACTCTCAACTTACTAGCGCAACATAAGCTCGTTAGCCTCGGCTTCTCCTTTCTCATTTAATAGCTTACTAAATGCCTCGTATGGTGTACGGTATTCTAGCACTTTCCTCGGCCTCCCATTTAACAGATGCTGCACTTGTTTAAGCTGTTTACGGCTGATCAGATTGAAGTCAGTACCTTTCGGGAAAAACTGCCGGATTAAACCATTGGTATTTTCATTGGTTCCGCGCTGCCAAGGACTCTGCGGATCAGCAAAGTAGACCTTCATGTTGGCCTGTGCACTAAAAAGCTTATGCCGGGCCATCTCACTGCCACGGTCGTAGGTGAGTGTCAGCTTCATCTGCTGCGGCAGGTACTTCATTTCCCGGGCAAAGGCTTTGGCTACGTGCTCAGCTTGCTTGCTCGTAACGGGCACTAAAATGGTTGCCCGGGTAGTACGTTCGACGAGCGTACCAATAGCCGAATGGCTGCCTTTACCCACGACGAGATCACCTTCCCAATGTCCGGGGATGATACGATCCTCAACCTCTTTTGGTCGCTCTTCAATACTGATCAGGTTTGGTATTGGGCTAAATTTGGTCCGATCACCAACAGAGCGCCGCGGACCGCGCCTCGCTTTCTGTTGCCGCAAACTCATCACTAACTCTTTCTTAAGCTCTCCCCGAGCCAAACAGTAAATGTACGTGTAGATAGTCTCATGAGACACATGCATAGTCATGTCATTAGGATACGTGACTTTTAATCGGGCGGCTATCTGCTCGGGTGACCAGTGTAGTTTAAGGTGATCGACAACATATGTTCGCAAACGGTCATTGGCAAGTAGCTTAGGCGGTGCTTTAGCCCGGTGATTACGTTTCTTTAGCGCCATTTCTTGAGCAAAGGTAGCCCGATAGAACCTTGGGCTGTAGCGCAAGCGAGATAGCTCCCGGCTAACAGTACTTGTATCACGTCCAAGCAATTGCGCAATTTGTCCGAGTGATTGTCTTTGAGCTAAACATCGACTAATCTCCTCACGTTCCAGTGCGCTTAATCTCCAATACTTTACTGGTTGTTTCATAGTAGTTCTAGCCTAACAGCTGAAACTACTTATGTTGCGTTAGGTTTTAGAGAGTAGCCCCTCACTTTTAAACCTCACCCCATAACAGCTGTCCATAGGCCCGACTTAATTGTTCAAAAGCCTGGCGGAGCCAGGAGGTTTGTTTCTTGGGATTGGTAGTTTTGAGGTGTTGTTTGGTTGGTTTAACAGCTAAGTAGAGCAAGGCGATACCTAAACTCACTAACCAGAGCAGAACCTTTAAACTGTTGGGCTTGTTCAGCCGAGTCCGTTTGTATTCAAAGATATGCTTTAAGTCCTTGAAGGTTTCTTCGATCTCAAACCTATGGTAGTAAATTCGAACGATCTTGGTACGGCTACTGGTCATGTCATTGGTGAGAATGTACCAAGGCTCTTTAGTTCTTCTGCTCTTAGGCGAACGAATGACTCTAAGTAGTTTTAAGCCGTACAGAGTAATGAGGGCATCCTTTTCTTTAAGCCGCTTAACCTCCGTTTTTTTGTCATCGAACTCGACAAATCTACCAGCCTTAAGCCTAATGTAGAACATAGCGCCCTCTGCGCTCAAATGTTCAACGATGGATTCGTTACCGAATCCTCGGTCAAACACAAGCTTCGGCCAAAAGCCCAGTCTGTCTGCCATAGTCTGTAAGGCGTCAATGGTATGGCCGGTAAAAGACTGCTCTCGTCTGCTCTCTGTCATAGCAGCCCTAAGTCGTTGCCACCTAGGCTTGTCGCTGTCAGCTGGAATGTGCAAGGCATGAGTGGTCTCCACCATACATGGAATGGCTCTGCCAATTCTGGTTTGAACTGCGCCTACAAGAGCCGTCAGTCCATGCATGTCAGAGTGATCTACGTTGACGAAACTACTAGGACGAACCAGCTGTAGGGCATCGAAAGCACCACCCAGCCGCTCGGCTAGTTTGTGGTTAGCTAGCAGGCGGTCGACTTTGGTAGCGGCAGTATTAGCGTTGGCCACCACTGAGCGGGCATTACTGCCCGCACTCTGAAATGGCTTAAGGCCAAAAGCTTGCAAGCCAAAGCTGAATTGACGGCTCCAACATCTAGGAATGGCAGGCATTAGTTGTTTCTTAGTACGTGTACGAATATCCCGTACAATATCTGTTGGCGACATGTTTGTTTTCCTTTGTTTAAGAGCTAACGAAAACAGTGTGTCGCCATTTAGGTTACTAGGTCAAGAAAGTGAGGGTGGTTCAGATTCTGCTATGCCGCACTATCTTCCCACCATACATCTTGCACACTTTCACTAAACTAGAAAGGAGTGAAAGTGAGATACAGGAGAATGACAGAGAAACAACTCTTAGTCTACGGGGCTAGGATTAGATTAGGGTGGTTTCGGAAAGCTGAAGAATTAGGGAGCGTGACTGCAGCTTGTGAGTTCTACGGTATACCTAGAAGAACGTATTACTACTGGTACGCCCGGTATATTGAGAGCAGTAAACAGTTAACAACTCACCTTACGCAAAACCTCCAGCTTCTTTGAGTACCTGAAGTTCAGCCAAACTGGCTTGCTGAGCTTTGAGGTATAGCTTTGCCTTTAAGGCAAAGTGGTTCAGATTGCTCGCTTTCGCCAGTCGTTCCAGCTTATGGTAGGCATAGGTTGGCGCAAAGAAGTGGTTACTTTGTGTCTTCACTCGTTTGGTCGGTGACTTGGCCAGCCCGAGGTTGGACTTTACGGACTTGTGGTACTCTTCCACTTTCCACCGTTTTTGGTAGATCGTGGTTATGTCGGTATGTCCTAGCGTCAGATCACTGGTAGCGAGATACAAAACACCCTGACTGTCATCTCCGTTTGTGAAGATTTGACGGGTGATACGCACCGTCATATTCATGCCTTTGAGGTACCCTGTCTTGGTAGTGTTTTCTTCCCAGGCCAGCGATTCGACTGCGTGGAATACTCCTCGTAGTTTATCCTCCTTACTTTTTGCAAACGTACGATTACTCTTGAGGGCAAAGATGAAGTGTTTGCCCTTGCCAACGATGAACTCCATGTTTTCCTGTGAGGAAAACCAACTGTCAGCAAGGCAGTAGCGAAACTTCACCTGGTTTTGGATGGCTGCCCCGATGAGCTCACGGGCCTGTTCGTTCTTGGTGGCCGAGGACTTGCGTTTTTGTTTGCCGGTCTTCGGGTCAGTGAAAGGTACGTCTTTCTTGACCAGGCAAAACCCCAAGGGTACCGTTGCCTGGTCGTTATGGTAGAGCATATTGAGAATATTGACGCCCTTCACATTCCGGTTGAAGACGTGGTCATAGTGCCAGGCAATGATGTCGTTTTCGTCGGTGTAGGCCTTCTCTTCAATGGTGTCATCCAAAGCCAGTATGCCGTCGTCAGTTTCAATCTGCCGGATCGTTGGCTTAACCAGTTTCCAGAGGTCTTTGTTGGTATATTCCCGGGCAGACAGGAAACGGGTGACGTCGTCATGGCCGACTGACCCGTCCAGGGCGGCCGACATACCAGTTGCCGTGGTCAATCCGAATGAGCTGATGAGATAGTCAGAATACAGGTCAAGCATTGGTACGTTGACGGGCTTGGATTGTTTTTGTTTTGGCATAGCAACATCCTTGATGAAAGGTTGACTGCTTTTAGTATGCCCCAGGACTCAAGAAAGTGGGAGTGATGCGTAAGGTGAGTTAACAAGTTTGTATGACTTGCCCAGAACACCAAAGTCACATACTGCTGATGTTGACGAAGATACCGTCAGTCTCATCGTGCAGCTCCGTTTAGGGCTTGGCTATGGCGAGGATGCACTTACGCATATATTGCAAAGAGATTACGGCGTAAACATCTCACATCATGGCGTCGGTAATGTCCTGAAGCGTGCTGGACTCCTAACGCCGAGAAAGCGACACGCTCGTCAACATCGCCGACTTAACGATTATCCCTACCAACCAGGAGAAGTCGGCCAAATGGACGTCAAACACTGGAAGCGGGCAGCCTACCAGTACGACCTCATTGACTGTGCCACCAGGATTAAGTACAAACGACTGTACCCGGGACATGATCCGACCTATACTGTCGACTTTCTAGAGCACGCCACTCGTTTCTTTGCCCCGGCTTTCGCGTTTCAGTGCATACAAACTGACAATGGTTTGGAGTTTGTCTATGATCACTTGCCGCAAACCAAACCAGAGACGCGAACTGTCGTACAACGTTGGCTTGATGTCCATGGTATTCGTCATGGTCGGATACCGGCTTACTCGCCGTATTTGAATGGCAGGATTGAACGCTCACATGGCGTTGACAAAGACCGCTACAAACGATTGACAACATATAGCTATGACAAATCCGAGCTACAAGCATTTCTGGTCGACGACTGCCTGGACTACAACTTCTACCGGCCGCACAGTATGTTGGGCATGATGACTCCCGTCGAATACTTACAAAGTATACCGGGGTACGAACATGCTAATCTAGATACAAGTGTGCTTGTTGTTTAGTGGGTGGACCCTGCTATGCCGCACTCGTTAAGCTTAGTACGATCTTAGCTACTACTTTTTAGTATAGTTTGCTAAATTCATTCAGTATAATCTAAGACCTCAGTGTCTGCAGATTATCGTGATTCCCACTTAAACCACTTAATGCCAATAAAACTAAATACTATGATATATCCAAAACAAGCTAGTAGAGCCAGCGATGTATGTCCTGTCCACTGTGTCTGATGAAGTGAGCTTTGTAAGATGGCAATCACCGTTCCGATAGGTGACCATTTAGATATATTGGCAATAGTGTTTCCAAGAGTTCCACCAGGACCCAACAATCCTATTAGAAGCAATGCTATAAAAATTATCCTACCGCTTGCATTGATTGTGTCTGCTGACTTTATAAAACCTACTAGTGCTTGTCCTATGCTTAAGAAGACGGCTCCACCAACAATTGAAAGCAAAAGTGTTAGTAACCACTCGGCTACCCCTAAGTGCAAGTGGTAGAGCACTGTGGCAACTATAAGCACTACTACTGCAATAACTAAGTTTGCAAGGGTTTGTACTAACAGCCGACTGATCATAATAGTCCAGGTTGGCGCCGGCGTAACCCTGAGCCGTTGAAAGATTCCCCTCTCTCGATCTCTAGCTACATTTAAGGCATACCCAAGGAGGGAGACGGATGTTATGCCTACCGTGATACTAAAGGCAACAATATATAACTGTCCACCTAGTCTGTCCGCGGCTTTATGTGAATTAAAGATAAATAAGTAAAGCAAAGGCAACAGTATGCTAAGGAATGTCGATCGTTTGTTTTTAATCAGTACACTTGCGTCAGCCGGTAGCAAAGCTTTTAAACATTTGGCTGAACTTACGGGTGGTACATTATTCACGGATTTCACTGCCTGTCAGTCCTATAAAGACGTCTTCTAGCGTTACTTTGCCTCGGGCAACTTTCCGTACACTGGGATCATCTTTGTGTTTATTAATTAAACCAACGGGGGTATCAACCGTCAGGATCTTGCCGTGATCTATGATGGCTACTCGGTCACACACCGCTTGTGCCTCTTCCATAGAGTGAGTAGTGAGCAAGATGCTGCCACCTTCATGGCGAATACGGTCTATTCGATCCCAAAGCTGCCTTCGTGATTGCGGGTCAAGTCCTCCCGTGGGTTCATCAAGTAACAATAGCGTGGGATTGTGAATGATAGCAATAAATAAAGAAAGTCGTTGTTGCTGGCCGCCGGATAGCTCTTTAAATCGTTTGTTGGCTTCACTGTCCAATCCGATTGTACGCAAAGATTCGGAAATATCACTACTGGATAAACCTAACCCATAAAGACCAGCATATAATTTAACTATTTGATTGAGGCTTAGCTCAGCTTGAAAACTGGTGGCCTGTAGCTGTACGCCCATTTTGGCTTTAACTTGCGAAGGATGTGTCTGCATATCAACACCGTCTAGTGTTAAGGTTCCCTCTTGAGGTTTGACCAGTCCTTCGATTGCACTGAGAGCTGAGGTTTTGCCCGCACCATTCGGACCCAAAAGGCCAAATATCTCGCCCTTTTTAATAGAGAAGCTAACGCTATCGACAGCTTTTTTAAGACCATAGCTAACAGTCAATTTATCCACTACTAGTATCGAGTTTGCGACCTGGTTACTCGTCATCTATCTCATTGTAGCAACTGAGTAATTTGAACAAAAGCTCGATAAGATGAAGTCGCTAACCTAACTGGATTTGAATCACAAACTGCAATGCCTAAGATTGAGAAACAGATACCATAACTTCAAAAAGTACATTAGTAGGCCGTGGTTCGAGAGAGCAGAACCTTAATTATATGTAACGCGTGCCGCCTTAGTAATAAATCTCTACCCAAGTTTTCCCTCAGTGGTGGCAAGCTCTTTCAAATCTTTTGTCATCGGCTTGAAGAAACGCAGTGCTACGACTGTCGGCAGAATAGCCGAAAGGATTACGACTGTTATCAGAACGGAGAATTGAGCCGAGGTAATGATGTGTTCCTGCAGACCATAGAGTAGTGTGATAGTTCCAAAGGTTAACCCTGTACTCATTAGGAGTGTGATAAATATACCGTGTTCGGCGTGATACTTCTTTGCGAGCGGGAAGACGGAAACGAATTTTGATACCAGCTTCATAGCCAGAAATGCAAGCATTACGCCAAATCCAGCAGCAACATAATGCAAGTTTACGTTCATTCCCCCTTTTAGGAAGAAAAAGGGTGTAATAAGTGTGAACGCCACAACTCGCATCTTTTTGGTGAGGTCAGGATGCTTTGAAAGTAGTCCCGACATCACCAGACCAAGAATAAATATTGGTAAGCCCGCCTGATTGTTACCGGCAGAGGCTAGCCATTCCAGTAAGAAGAGTACAACAAACAAGAACTTTATTTCCGGCTGGATCACTTTATTGTTATAGCGTTTAAGGAGAAAGTTGAATATCTTTGGCAGAAACATGATGAGCAATATGGAAACTACTACGAACGCTACCGTATACCAATTGAACTTAAGGAACAGTAGCGTCAGTGCTAGAACAGTCAGCATATCAGTCACGAATGTGGCAGCCATGATGCGCTTGCCGAGGGTTGTCGCGGATAGGCCGGTCTCTACCAAAACCGCGTAGACAACAGCCAATGAGGTTGTCGACAAGGCAATGCCGGCGATTTTAGACGCCCCAAATGTCCAGTGCTGACCAAAATAAGCAAAGCTGAAGCAAACGACTAACGGTGCAAAAAACGAAAAACTACCAATTAGCGCCGCCTCTTTCCAGTTTTTCTTCATCAGTGGCACATCGATTTCAGTGCCAGCCAGAAACGTCAAGTAGGCGCTACCGAATGTAGCCAAAAAATCAATCCAAGCGGTAGTATGTAAATGAAATACACTGCCGGCAACAACCCCTAATGCAATCTCAATGATTGCCGCGGCCAAGCCGAATTCGATAGATATAATGCTTGCTAGAAAGACAAATGACAATAATATAGTTGCCAATAAATATGTGGACATAAAAATCCCCCACCTTCGTTTAGATATTGGTAGGGGCTATTAGCCTATCGGCAGTTTTACGCGAGCTCCATCGCGTCGGACATGGTGAGTATTCTTGCACGTAGATTTGTAAAAGTCAAACGAGGTACTCCTGATTGCTTAACCAAAAGAAGCCCAACCAACTTACAGAGATTTAGTTTATCGCATTTGATGGTGCTACTACGGCACGGCATTATAGACAAGGTTAGAAATATTTACTGTAGTAGGCATACTCATATGATTGGATCTAAACTCCGTTTTTAAAAGTCTTGAGAAAGTCATACGCACAGAGTAAAATTGGCCCTTAGTTTTACTAGTCAAGAGGTTAGAGTTAATAGTATGGCTCGGAATTTGTATTTGATGAGTGAGATGCCAAGTGTGGCCAGAGAAAATGTAGCACACTATGTCTCTGATTTTACGCAGGGTCCTGAAGGCCTGGCCGGTAGATTACTCCAGATTACTGTTGATGACGTATTAATCAGACCCGGTGTCATCCTCTGTGATGGTGATGACGGGATTAGCTTTAGAGGTTATGGGGGAGCAAGACCGCCAATTGATGGTGAAAATGGTATGGAAATGGGTCCACACATTGTACCCGGAGAATATCAACGGCAAGGTTTTGGACTTATGGTTCTATCAGGTATTGCACGCGTAGTATTGGCAACTGGTAATATGCCTTATGTGCTAGGTAATTCTGCAAACAGTGGAAACTTAAGACGTGTAGGTTTTGAGCCTATTCAGCCAGGGGAACTCTCGCAGATCACGTATGATTACTGCCAATTACAATGCCCGCTATATGAACCAGACAGAATCTGCTGCAACGATCCAGTGATATTAAGAGGAGAGCCTCAAGTCAATGCTCCAGATATCACTGAATGGCCTCTTGGTGCTTCAATTCAGATGCCGGCACTTCAAACTTCGGTCTAAATAATGTATGGCATTTAGTAGAGTATCTATAATTAATTTACAAGCCCGATGGTACACCGAACTGAAGGAAGTTATGACTTGTGTAGTCTACTCAGACTACCAGTAATACTCCTATGAAACATATAAGTGTTGCAAATACTTTTTGCCATAATCGATTACGCTCTTTCAAGAAGATTATTGCCAACACGACCGTGGTGATGATTGACGTCTGCTGAAGGGGAGCTATGAGGGCGGCATTACCATGCTTAAATGCCATCAGAATTGCTAGGGCAGATATACTGTACAAAATGCCAAGGAGCAGCATTCGGATAAAAGTACTTCGATTCAAAAATGGTTTCATTTTGCGTATAGAAGTTGGTCTTGCGATTATAAGTACCACCGCCGGACCGAGGAAGCTTACGGCAGACCAAGTTGCAGGGTCAGTATACTTATCAACATAGACCCAGGTGACAGTTGCCAGCCCATAAATGAAGCCTGTTAGCAGACCAAGCAATATACCTCTATCAAACTTAAACTTACCCGCATATTCTAACAAGAACGCAGTACTCGCAAAAATTAGAATTATGCCTAAGAATTGGAGCAGCGTAATACGCGCATGGAATAAAGGCAGGCTTATCGCAGCAACCCAAATTGCGTTAGTAGCAAAGAGAATAGAGTAGATTGAAGCTTGAACATTGCGCAACGTATATGCCCCAACCACTGTCCCCACCGCATAAAGCAAAAAGGTTACTAGCATAGGGGGCCAATACCTAGCAAAATCCAAGCCATGCAATCCGACAACTGCTGCGTAACAGAATAGGATGACACCAACAAGAGCCTGAAAAACAATGCCATAAGCTACAGGATCACTTTTATCCTTGTGCATTAATAGACGTTGCAGTAGCACTGAAATCGACAGAGTAATGACGCTAATTCCTGTGAGAAGCTGCCAAGGCATAACGTCATGATACACGCGTACATATTAATAGCCGAGCCTTTATAGTTGAGTTCTGACGCTCCAGCGTTCAATAGATATAAGCAAACGAGGTTCTGATCTATTTTAAGAAGTTAGCACGCGCAAAAAATAAAAACAGAGGCGAAAACTATCTCTGTTCCGAGATGACCTTATTTCTATTTGGTACGCCATTGTATACAAACTTTATTTATATTTAAGGATACCTATTAAACAAGATAGGTAACTTCGTTTTATGGGTTTATAAATATCATGTAATCTTAAATAGCTTCAACTAGTGGCACTTCTCCCGCATGATCACCACCATTGATTATTACTGGACTCATTTCTACTTGCGTTGATACTATTGCTTCACCTGCATGCATTGCGCGCCATGCCGGATATCTTTCTGCTTCAGCCCTCAGTGCTGCTCCTTCCGGTCCTTCGGGTATTGAACTTGGAAATAATGATCCATTTTCTGCATTCATAGTTTAATCTCCCCCTCAATATTAAAAAAATCAGGTCTGTTAAAACCTGATTAGGTTGGGCTGTGCGAAACGTTATTACGTACAGGCTTCAACTTTTGTGAAGCACAGCCCTTTAAGGCTGAGGAGGAGATATTCAATTAATTGCTTCATATTTGATAAAACCATAGTGCCTATACTAACTTCATTGGGGGGCTTGTGTCAAAACGTAACATGACTGTGTGTATATTTATTAAAGTAAAACGTTTAAAACGTGGTACGCCTTACCCGACAAAAATGGCACACCCTATACCCTAGTATAATACGAATGAGCAATAGGCTTGAGGAGCTGGGGATCGGAGAAGAGGAGGTACAAAATGTTTAGTCTTCTCAAACGTTCAGTCCCTCCGACAGACTTACTCACTTCGGAGTTATTCAGTTAGGAGACATTTTACCCCTTGTTTCTGAAAGATCTTGGCAAGTGCCATAGCGAAGTAATAATTGAATGTCCTTTTATTACCTATAGTCGGTTAACAACGATATTACCGGTACTACAGAAATTAAAGAACCGAAAAGTTAGAATTGCGATTAGCACCCTTGATCCACAATCAAATGATGATGAATATATGCGTCTATAAGCCCATAAAGCCATATCAAAATTACAGCATCTAGGCATTCAAGTTTTGTATACCGGCAGTCATCACAGAAAATTAGCAATACTAGACAGAAGAATATTGTATGAAGGCAGTCTGAATATACTCTCTCAAAATAATACCTGCGAGATTATGAGGAGGATCGAGTCAGTTCATCTATCCTGGCAAATGGCGCGCTTTATTGAAATTGACAAGTTTTTGAATTAGCCTCTCACAAATAATGTATTTACAGTGATATACTCTGGAGGACATATGAGCGACTATGAAATTACCGAAAAAGATATTGAGAGTACCATAAAATATTTAAGTATTTTTCATCCGGAAAATGCAAATAGGGAATTTGCCGTTGAAATGCTTGAATATTTAAAGACTACTTACCATCGGCTTGCACTCACAGATCCAGAATCACTCGAGAAGCTGTACGAGACGTTCACGATGTCGAAGCGTTAGTGAACACTCACTACATTCTGCTCTTCTAAGACTTTCCAAGAACTCTTGCATGTCCAGTTTTAGGGATGTATATACAATCTTCAAAACGGGCAACCAAGGTTTCGCCGTTCTTGCCAGTCCGTATACCACCAGGTTCAACAGCAAAAATACCTTCACCCAAAGGCGCTACGTTCTCTTGATCTAACCATACCCTGTTGGCCTTAACTTTAGGTCCATCATGCATGCTATGACCAACATTGTTTCTAGAATCTTGGAGTGTCGTGTTAGTTTGTTGAAAGGCTTCGGCACAAGCTTGTAAAACTTCAGCTCCAGTTGTTTCGGCTGTAATCTGTGCCATAACGTTACGTTGTAGCTGACGCATCTCACGTAGAAAACTTAGTTCTTCATTGTCTAGGCCAGGCCTGGGTTGAAAAACTACCATGCTATTCCAATCACCCCATATACCGGTTTCAGTATCCATGGGATGGATATCTACGTATACAGGACTACCCTCGGTAAGCACAGAGTTTACGGTGGGTGACTTTAAACTGTAATCCGTAGTGGCTATGGTTTTAAAGCGGTTAGCACCAAAGAGTACGAAGATTGGTACATCATACCAATAGTTGTTGATACCGTATTGCCTCAAGCTGTTGCGTATCATTTCAGCAACATGAGTCTCACTCATTCCAGCTTGCAAATTGCTAACTACAGACTCGAATACCGCAGTACAAGCAGACTGTAGACGGCCAACAATCTCAGCTTTTTCCTGCCACGACATGTGCATAGTGCTACTCACCTATTTTAGTCAACCCATGCACGGGCGTTATGAAACATCTGCATCCATGGTGAATCAATGTCCCAATCAAAAGGATGCCATGAGAGTTGTCTGGTCAAGAAAACACGTTCGGGATGCGGCATCATGATGGTTACTTTTCCGTCAGTAGTAGTCAAAGCAGTTATGCCCTCAGGTGAACCATTCGGATTAGCAGGATAGTCTTGGCTTACACGGCCATAGTTATTGACATATTGCGCGACTATTAATTTTTCTTGCAGCATGTTCTTAGCTTGTGCCTCCGTATCAAAATAGACGCGACCCTCACCGTGAGCAACGGGCACGGGTAATACCGAGCCTTCCATACCACGCAGAAAAATGGATGGTGATTGATTAATCCTTACCTGAACCAGCCGAGATTCAAATTGCTCTGATATATTTGTTAGAAACGTCGGCCAATCACTGGCACCTGGTATAAGGTCCTTGAGTGATGCTACCACCTGACAGCCATTGCAATCACCTAATGTAAAACTGTCATTCCGTTCAAAAAACATTTGGAATTTTTTGCGCAAAATAGGATGGAGTAGAATCGATTTGGCGAATCCTTCACCGGCACCCAGAACGTCACCATAGCTAAAACCACCAGCAATCGCTAAGCCTTTGAATTCGTCTAACGAAATCTTCTCATTAATAAGATCGTTTAGATGTACATCGACACAAGTAAAACCAGCCCGGTCAAAAGCCGCTGCCATTTCAATATGACCATTCAACCCAACTTCACGCAAGATTGCAACCTTAGGTTTGGCTTTATATTTTTTGGACGAAGGCTGAAATGTAAGCTTAGGCGATAACCCCGGATCCTCGTCATCGCTAATAGCAGTAAATTCCTGATCTGCACAAGCTGGATTATCACGCAATTTTTGAAGCTGGTAGCTGGTCTCACCCCACCAACTTTCTAATTGTGCACGGCTAGCTTCATATTTCGTTTGACCGTCACAGAATTGTATAGTTTGGGTTGCTGTGGGGTAACCAATTTCATACACGTGTTCGGTAACCGATTGACGTAATTGTTTCAGGATATGCTGCTTATCAGCGGCTGGGATTTGAATCACAACACCCAGCTCTTCATTAAAAAGTTTTCCTAATATTTCTCCGTGTAATTCCTCGAGATTAATATGGAGACCGCAATGACTTGCAAATGCCATTTCGCATAAGGTTGTGAGCAGTCCGCCGTCGGACCTGTCGTGATACGCCAGAATAGTGTTTTTTGCTTTTAATTGCTGCAAGGTTGTGAAAAATCTTTTAAGCAATTCTGGCTCAATATCGGGAGCAGTATCTCCTAGTTGATTATATGATTGTGCTAATGCAGAACCACCTAAGCGGTTTTTACCTTGTCCAAGATCGATTACTATCAAAACAGTGTCTTTAGTGACAACTAGCTGCGGGGTCAAAGTCTTATTTGTAGACTGCACAGGTGCAAACCCCGTAATAATGAGCGAAAGAGGAGAGGTAACACTTTTATCGTTATCATCCTCTTGCCAGGTAGTGCGCATGCTCATTGAATCTTTACCAACCGGAATCGTCAGGTCAAGTGCAGGACAGAACTCTTCACCAACTGCCTTGACGGTTTCGTATAAGTTTTGGTCTTCTCTATTAGAGCCAATAGCCGCCATCCAATTAGCTGATAATTTTATGTCTGAGAGTTGTTTAATATCTGCCGCCAGTATGTTTGTAATAGCTTCGCCGATAGCGATTCGAGCAGACGATGGCGCGCTAATAAGAGCTACCGGAGCTCGCTCGCCCATGGCCATTGCTTCCCCAGTCTCACTTAACATGGTTGTTGTCGTGACCGCTACGTCGCTAACAGGTATTTGCCATGGACCTACCATTTGATCGCGAACTACAAGACCACTGACTGTACGATCACCAATCGTAATTAGGAACTTTTTGCTGCCAACTGCTGGCACGTGCAGCACTCGTTCAACAGCCTGGTCTAAAGATATTCTACGAAGATCAATTTTGGGAAGTTTTGTGACCACACTTCGCACTTCTCGAGACATTTTGGGCGGTTTACCAAGCAGAACATTAATGGGAACATTTATAGGACGATTTTTAAATAAGCGGTCAGATAAAATCAACTGCTGTTCTTCAGTTAAGTTGCCGACAACCATAAACGGGCAACGCTCTCTAGAACATATAGCCTTAAATCTATCAAGATCCTGAGGCTCAATACCAAGCACATAACGTTCCTGTGCTTCGTTGCACCAGATTTGCAAGGGAGTAAGTCCTGGCTCAGCGTTCGGGAGATCTCGTAATTCAAAAACTGCCCCTCTGCCGCTATCGTGAACTAATTCTGGTAAAGACACTGACCAGCCACCGGCACCGACATCGTGAATCGCTTTAATAGGATTACGCTCACCAAGTGCCCAGCAGCTGTCAATGACCTCTTGATCGCGTCTCTCCATTTCACCATTGCCACGTTGGACTGATGCAAAATCAAGTACCTGATCATTAGTGCCAGCCTGCATACTTGCTGCTGCTCCGCCGCCAAGACCAATTAACATAGCTGGCCCCCCGAGCACGATGATCAATGAACCTACTGCTAAGTTTTCTTTATAGACGTCACCTTCACGGATATTGCCCAAGCCGCCGGCAATCATAATCGGTTTATGATAACCACGTACGCCGTCATCTAACTTTTGTTCATAGGTCCTAAAATAGCCACTTAATCCAGGACGACCGAATTCATTTGCAAATCTTGATGCGCCAATTGGTGCTTCAAGCATAATGTCCAGTGCAGAAGCTAATCGCCCTGGTTTACCATAGGGCTGCTCCCAGGGCTGCTTAGCACCAGGAATGTTTAAATTTGATACGGTAAAACCCGTTAAGCCCATTTTAGTTTTAGCCCCACGTCCTGTTGCTGCTTCATCGCGAATTTCTCCACCCGTCCCAGTAGCAGCACCTGGTGCTGGTGAGATGGCAGTAGGGTGATTATGGGTTTCAACCTTTATAGTCATATGGACTGGCTCATGGTGATACCGGTATTCATTTGATTTATCAGGATCACTATAAAAGCGATTGGCAACGGGGCCGCGTATGGCAGCTCCATTATCTACATAAGCAGACATTACGTCCTGTCCGCCACGTTCGTTTGTGTTTTTTATCATAGCGAAGAGGGACTTAGGTTGTTTGATATCATCTATAATCCAATCTGCATTGAAGACTTTATGTCGGCAATGTTCACTGTTGAGTTGAGCAAACATCATGAGCTCAATATCAGTGGGGTTACGATTGAGATTTTTATACGATTTTGTTAGGTAATCCATTTCGTCATTGGAGAGTGCTAGGCCCATTGCTTTATTCATCAACTCCAAAGCAGGTTTACCATCCTTTAAAATATCAACACTTTGGAAAGTCGGTGGTTTGCTAGTTTCAAACAAGATTGTTGCGTCATCTATATCCGCTAGCACTATTTCTCTCATGCGATCATGAAGTTGCCCAGCAATGGCATCATGGTCTGATTGTGCTCCTTGCACGTAATAAGCAATACCACGTTCAAGACGCTTGATTTGTCCTAGTCCAGAATTATGAGCAATGTCAGTTGCATTCGATGACCAAACGGAAATCGTACCCGGCCGGGGAGTAACTAAGAATAATATTCCCTTTCTAGTGCCTTGATAGGCTGAACCATAGGTTAATAATTCGTTCAGATAATTCTTTTCTTCACTACTCAGGTTTCCTTCTATGTCAATAAAATGAATATACTCAGCCTCTATACTTTTAATTTCTGGGTTGATTTTACGTAATCGCTGCAAGAACTTATCTGTTCGAAATTGAGATAGCGCCGATGACCCTTTATGAATATCCATTATCGTACCCCCAGTGTCTCTGCATTATAGGTAATATTTTTAGGTTTTATGACGACTTGCTTCGGGCCTTTTTCTATTTGGCCGGCAATCCATGACTTCATTCCAAGCTTCGCTGCAGCTCTTTGCACCTGCTTTGCTTGTGCTGAGGATACGTAAATAGCATAGCCAGCACCCATATTATAATTACTATACATTTCTTTTTCGTCATTGTCGGCTTGCCCGGCAATAAAATTAAATATTTCAGGAACTTGCGGAATGTCAGTTAGTACATAATTGAATTGTTTATCCGCTCGCATTATTTTGCGCCACCCGTGTCCAGTGATATTTGCTAAGTAATGAATAGCGACATCTTCATCCAATAAGTTCTGAACTAATCGGGAGTAAATATGAGCAGGCTTAAGTAATGTCTCACCGAATTCGTGGCCGTCCTTTAATTTTGTTTGGTAGCCATCTTTAAGTTTTCTTGCAATTTCACGAGTTAGACTAATACCATTCGCGTGAACGCCATTTGATTCTATGAGTACAATTACGTCACCGACTTGCAGGTTATTAGATTGAATCAGGTGCTGCTTTGACCGCATTACTCCAAATGCTGAGCCAGCAAACTCCAATCTACCAACCTCAATAATTCCGGAAAGAGACTGGGTTTCACCACCTCCCCATACGACACCTGCCAGGTCACATGCTGCACGCCAGCCTCTAATAAAATCCTCAGCCAGTTTATGGTCAGTCAGCCATTCGTACGAGCTCGATGTCCAATAGGCATTTAATACAACTGGTGTTGCACCAACGCTGATGAGGTCATTAATAATACAGGCAACAGTGTCTTGTGCAATTGCGGCAAAGTATGATTTACCTGTTGATTCATATAATGATTGCGCAATCAGGCTTTTCGTTCCTAAACCTTCTTGCACGAAGGCACCATATAAGTCTCCCATAGAAAAAACATAAGCTGATTCACCCCTCGTTCCATCGAGTTCCTGAAAGCCGAATGGCATATTTTTACGAGTGGCAAAACCTTGTTTTTGAGCGAGTACTTTCATGGGGTCAGCCTGATCATAATTAACTAGAGTATGATAAGATAGTTTTTTTGCCATATAACTCCTTAAATTTAATCGCTAGAAGCAGATTTAATAACCGATCCAAAACCTTACTTATTATATTATAGAATTAATAAAACAATACACTAGAAGGCATTACTAAATAAATTGTCGAAAACTTACCTTTATATAGCTTGGTACAACTTGAAAATGAAATTAACTTCTCATAAAAAAATGCAATCTTTGGTTAATCAAGTAAACAACAGTCGTCGGTTGCAGACCAATGACTTTGATGTAAGTTACCTTGGATTGGAAGTACTAACACCGCGATAATGTTATCGAATTTAGACAACCTGGAATCTTTGAAGGAAAAATTGCTATTATTATCAGGTTATTATATAATATATATGTATGCCTGGAGAAGTTTTACCCAATTTAAATCCAACTTGGAATGGTTTGCATTCTTTAGTAAATGCTCAATTGATAACATCCCCTGCAGAATACCCTACAGCCGAAGTAGCAGAAGCTGTTCTTTGTGTCGTCCGAGGATTTGATAACGAAACGCTCGAGGAAGCACGATACATCGGTCACCGACTTCTTATGCCAGGATTTGCTTCAGAGCTGGATGATGCTGAAAATAGGCAAAACATCATAACATCTATGTCTGATAGTTTGTCCGAATATTGGTCACTTATGGGATCTCGAACGACACGCGGGTTATTTATACCAGATAACAATCGACAATCAAGATTCTATATGCATCAACCATTTCAGGATGTCGCGTTACGTGCAAGTCAAGCGTTACCGCCAAGCCTAAGATTGATTGCCGATACATTAACAGTTGAAGCGGATACAAGAAAAGGTGTTAAATACAATAATCCCATAGACATCATCATAGCTGAACATCTCACGTCACGTCAGGTCGGAGCCGAAGCATTGTCCGGAGCTGGAATCGTTCTTACAAGCGTATTTTCTAAAATTCATATATTCAAAAACGCAACTGGCTCCGGGGCTGAAGCTACTACATCATCTTCAATTGGTGATGTTACTTCAGCTAGAATTGCCGATGTTATTCCAGATGCTATGGGACAGATTGAACAGTTAAAGCTGCTCGGACGTCGTTGCGCCGGGATGCGTCTCGATCGATTCTTAAATTTTATACATGATTGCGTCGTACTAGATGATCATGGTTTAGCGCATTTCGCCAAGCTAAAAGAAACCCCTGAAGCGGCGACATCCCAATCACTTAATGAAGGTCATCCTGTACTCCATATGAAAACTCTGACGTGTCCTGCCTTATCCGTAAGAGAGTTAATTCCAACTGTTATTGAAATGCTTGTCCAAACTTTGTCTCAAGCTGCAGATAAGATAGACAATCGAGTTCATGAATATATTATAAGAGAATGGGGACAAGAATAAAAAAGAAATTTATTGTACGGCAATGATTAGACTGAATGGGTTAATTCATTAAACCTGATTATGAATTTAATCGTTGTCAGAGGGGAAAACGATGGTCGCTTAGACTACCAAGGACTGTAAAATAATTTCTAAGGCTTTGACTGTATCTTCTTTTTTGATAATAGTTTTAGTAGCCCTGTCAAAATCTGGTATAAGCTCGACTGCTTCTTCTGTGCAACTGATATGCACAAAGAGATAAGGTATTTTAATACGTTCCATTTGCATTGCGAACAGAACTCTATACATTATGCCATTGCAGGAGTACAGGCCGGCATCGTCAGATATGTCCGTATCAAATGGAATAGCTGCTTGTCCAAACAATTCTTTCATTTTCGGTAGATCCCAGTGAATCATATCGATTGCCCTCCGTTCTTTTGGAGGTTGATCTTGATCAAGTGGGTGATTATTTTCACCAGGGAGGCAATATTTCTTATTATCGATCCAATTTGTTGCCGTTCGTTCAATTCGAAAACCATGTACGTGAGGGCCTAAACCAAAAGAAATAATGACATCCGACTTAATTTCGCGTGCCAGTTTAATAACGGTTATTCCAGGATTCTCGATATTGTCCGATAAACCCATAATATTTGGTAAAATTAACGAGTATATCCGATAACCAGCAATTTCTTTTCCGTCAGCAGATAATACCAACCATTTTGCCGGGTTAATCATATAGCGGCCAAAAGCCTCAAAACCGGTAATGAGTGCCGTTTTCATTGCCCTATTGTAGCAAGATATTTAGGTTTTAATGTCTATATCCGTAATTGACCTTTAATTTTTACGGTATCAGCAAGTTCATTGAAGCTAGTTACTATAAGATCAGCAGCTGATAAGTCCTCATGATTATGTGGCAGACCTGAAAAACCTATGCATTTCATATTTGCTGCGTTTGCTGCTTTTACTCCTGCTTCTGCATCTTCTATTACCAAACATTCTGCAGGTTTCATCTTAAGTTTACTGGCGGCTAACAAAAATAACTCTGGATCTGGTTTGCCATGCTTAACTTCGTTACCATGAACAACTACTTCAAAATACTTCATAAGATCTAATTTCTTCAAAACCAAATCGACTCTACCTGGACTTGCTGAAGAACCAACGGCTAGTCTATGGCCAGATTTTTTCAATTCCTTAATGAGTCTACCGACACCTGGAACAATTGGTATTTCTGACAGCGCATTTAAAAAATCTATGTAACTAGCTTGACCACGCTCAATGAGGTATTCAAGATCGTGGCTTATTCCGTAATCGGTCTTTAATTTCGACCATGCATCTCTTGAATTCATACCGTGAAATTGCTGCCAGACGTCTTGTCCAGCGGTTTCTATACCAAGCTCTTTTAAGAATAAGGCCTTATGCTGGTCGTTTAATGGCTCACTATCTACTATGACACCATCCATATCGAAGATAACAGCCTTAATCATGGATACTATTAATTATTACTGAATGCTTGATTTGTATCAAGAGTAATTTCGCTAATTTACGAATAGTATGGTGATCTAACGTTATGGCGAGAACTGGTTTAGTCGAAACTTGGCAAGTATTGTTCATTCCTCCAACAGATAATATAAGTGATATTTCTTAGGCAGAAGCTTGACTGCAACAACTATATTAGATTTCTTCACAGAGCAGGTTGTAATTATTGTAAAAAAACTGGTACGCTCTACCCGCCTCCGATGGAACTCTTTATACCCCAGTGTGGAGAAATTACACCTTAGGTTGGAAGAATTAGGTTGTATTGACCACACGGAGGGGAAACGGAATGTTTAGCCTTCTTAAGCGTACAGCAATCCCAACTGACCTGCTTACATCAAAACTATACAATGAGGAAACATTCTATGAACTCATTGCAAAACTCCCACCCGCCGCAAACAGATAAGCAGGCAGCAAAAGTCGACAACCGCCTGAAACATTCCTCGCTTCCGTTCGTAGCGGTAGCGTAGTTTCCGGTACGACTTGAGCCACGCATTCGTGCGCTCCACGAATGCCCGGAACTTGAAGTGAGCTTTATCCATGCGTGGTTTGCGTCCTCGCTTTCTACGGTGCCTGGACTTCCGTTCTGGGATGTTCGTGCCAACGCCTCGCTTCCTGAGATGGCGTCGGAACGTTTGACTGTCATATCCCTTGTCGGCATTCAGCTCTAGCACTCGTCGCTTCGCGCCAACGCGGAGTTTGTTCATGGTCGCCTCGGCAGCGGTTATGTCATTGCGGTTGCCCTTGAATGTCATGCTGGTCAGCGGCAGTCCGTTTCTCTCAGTGAGGAGTGAGATATTCGTGCCGTACCGGTGGTGCTGAGAGTCGTAACCAACACCGGCGAACTGTGGAGCTTGAACCAGTGAACCGTCGAGGTTACCCAGAGTCAGGTCAATCTGGCCCTCACGGTCAAGCAGTACGAGGATGTGTTGCCAGACCAGCTTGAGGTAACCATGCTTCTGCCAGAAACGGAGTCTTCGCCAGCAGGAGCTGTAGTGGTGCCGGCAAGCCGAGGCCGGTATATCTTCCCAACGACAGCCGGTACGGAGAACAAACAGGATGCCACCCAGCAGTTCGCTATTTGGTATGTTTGGACGGCCGGTCATCCGTCGCGGTTCCGGCAGTAGATTTGCCAAGAAATTGTATTGCGACTGATTTAAAAAGTACGTAGCATTGCTCATGGGTAGTGTTTCCTTGCTTAACACTAGGAATACTACCCACCTTGAGGTAACTACGCTGTTATTAGTTTTGCAATGGGTTCATTAGGTCTCTTTTCGTGCACCATGATCAGGTTACGGGGTTAAAAGCGTTCCATTTGAAGCGCTTGCCCTATTGACTCCACCGGTCAACAATGTTTAGATTAAATTAAGAAATACAATAAGCTTTTAACTAAAACTAAAAGGATAAACATGAAATTTCATCTTAAGAAGTTAAACCAACGGGGTTTCGACCACGTGGTAGCTATAGTAGTGTTTGTAGTAATCTTCGCCGGCATAGGCACCTATCTACTTGTAGCAAGCCATGCCGCTACTCCACCGCCTGAACTCATTTACGGCATTAGTAGTGGGACCACGTGCTTGAATGAAGAGGCCGGCGGTGTCGTAAACGTCGCGACATGCAACGGCAATGTGGGACAGAAATACGGCTTTAATTCGAGCAATGGTGAGATCGACCTCAATGCTGGCTGCGTTGCAGTCAGCGGTACTTCGTCCACATCACTCCTTGGCCAGAATCGGTTGTATGTCAGCACTAGCTGTAAGAGTACACCTTACGGGGGTGCTTGGACCCAGAGTGGCCACATGTTCGAGAACAGGCACGCTGACAGTAAACGCGGAAGCTACTGTCTGGGACTTAGCGGCACTACGGTTGAGCTCACGAGCTGTAACCAGAACTGGTACCCTGCTGCCTACAACAGTACTCGTACATCTGGCAACTCGCCGTGGGCTCTAACCGGCACAACCACCGAGACCGACGCTTCCGGACCAAGCCTTACTTTTACGAGTACGATTAAGAATGTAGGTCCAAATGCGTCAGGAAGCTTCCAATACGGCCCACGTTACTTCTATTCCTCGACTAGCAGTCCGCTTGATGGTTCGAACGGCGTCTATCCCGGCGAAGCTGAAACTGTGGCCAACAAGACGGATTCATCATTGAAGAGTGGTGCCACTATTACGGGCATATCTCAGACAATAACTATCCCGCAAAAAGAGAAGTCGGCTTACGTTTGTTCGACTGTGGCGTTTAGCCCATATAACTACCTTGGCTCAGCGAACGGAAGAAGCGCCCCGGTATGTATTAGCGTTGCTCAGCAGCTGCAGTATAGCCCTAGCGGCAAATAGCCGCCGATATTAATGTCTATCTAGCCCTATGGTTAACTGTTGTAGGCTTAAAGCCTGACGTGACTAACAGGCCTAGTTTGCCTACCGCAAGTTTATTACCTGCTCTGAGTGCAAGCACGTTCTGCTCGGCAGTGCTTCACGCGGCAAAATGGGCAAATACTATCCTGCTTATCACTGCAACAAGCAAGGCCATTATTTTAGAGTACCCAAACAAGAGTTTGAGGACACGGTTAAAGAGTTTGTTAAGAATATACGACTAACACCTGAGTATATTGAAGCCGTCACCAAGGCGGTTATTGATGAATGGGATAAAAGGCAAAAGGAGGAACAAGACAAGCAGGTAGACTACGATGCACGTATCACAGAGCTTCAAAAAGAGGCTCAGGCCATCGTAGATAGGATTAAGATCCTAAGTTCAGAAATAGCAATTAAATCAATGGAGGATGAGCTTGTGAAAATTGATGCTCAAATGTCAGTACTACGAACTGAAAAGAAAATGCGGCTAAGCAAGAGCCGCTTAATATCCGCAGCATTATAGGTAATATCAAATACTTTATGGAACACCTGGAAGAGCTGCTACTCCAACAGAGTAATCCAGTGGCAAAAGCCGAGTATTTCGGTGTGCTTTTCGATCAGCTACCAACCTACGCTGAAATAAAGTATGGAACTCAAAATCCTATTGGATTAACAGGGATAAATGAGCTATTTAAGCTAAAAAATTGCCCACAAGGGGCTCTGGTACGCTCTACCCGCCTCCGATGGAACTCTCTATACCCTAGTATAGAAAAACTACACCTTAGGTTGGAAGAATTAGGATGTATTGAGCACAACGGCCAAATTATTGTAGTTGACCACACGGAGGAGAAACGAAATGTTTAGCCTCCTTAAGCGTGCTGTGCCCCCAACTGACCTGCTTACATCAAAACTATACAATGAGGAAACATTCTACCCAAACTTTCTCAAAGATTTAGGTGATTGTCGCAGTGAGGTTATCATAGAATGTCCCTTCATAACTAATAGACGCTTGAACACGTTACTGCCGACATTAGAAAAGCTGAAAGCTCGTAAAGTACGTATTGCTATCAATACTCGTGATCCAAGGACGCATGACGAAGGGTACTGGCAAGAAGATGCTCATGAGGCAATATCCAAATTGCAGCACATGGGTATACAAGTTCTCTATACAGGCAACCATCACCGTAAGTTAGTCATACTTGACCGCCGAATACTCTACGAGGGCTCACTTAACGTTTTGTCACAAAACAATAGTAGCGAAGTCATGCGGCGTATCGAGTCGGTGCAACTTGCATGGCAGATGGTGCGGTTTGTGGGAATTGACCATCTGTTAGCATAGATCAAGTGATATACTGCGGGGTATATATGTTACCGAGTGACGAAATCAACGAGAAAAATATCGACAAGGTACTCGACTATTTGCGGATCTTTCATCCCGACAAAGCAACACCTGAAATGGCCATTCATATTCTCGAAACAATGTCCGTCAATGTACACATGTCTGTCGCGCACGGCAAAAAGATAGACTTGGAAAAGGCCATCGAGCAGGCTTTGGCTGAAATGTACAAGGCTAAGAGTTAGAACGGCAAAATATCCGATGATTTTACTTTGAGCGCCTTGACAAGTTTTTCGAGTACCTCAACGGAAATGCCAGTGTTACCACGCTCAATTCTGGCGTAGTAGTTGGTGCTGATACCGGCTGTAGCCGCTGTTTCGGCTTGAGTTAAGCCTTTCCTTGCTCTAATTTGGCCAAGATTCTTACCGATTTTTTTAATACTATCCAAGCTCATATGACTTTGACATGTTATGAATTCCGTATCTACCCCTGTATTGTAACATGGCTCTAGGACCACCGACTATTCGTCACCAGCCTCAAGCAACTCAAGTCCTTTAATCTTTGGCATTGAGCCGGAACCAATCTGCCCCTGCATGTTTCCTATGATATTAGCAGTACTTCCAAGAAGTTTCTTTGCATGTACTTCACGTTTTGCCCAAATACGGTCAAAGGCTGCTTTCTCTTTAGTAATATCTACTATCATTTCGGTATAGACTTCAACCATGGCTTCGATTTGCTGCACAAACTCGTGACTTGTGGCATAACTATACAATGCATCTGCGCTGGTGTCGCGATGTTTCGAAATAGCTTTTTCGCGCCCGACGTCGAGGAGGCTTTTACGAAGTAGGGTAGCAAGAATCATGGCCGATAACGGGCTAGCAACGTAAATTCCGTTATGGAAGATAATTCCGGCCGGCACTTCACTTGGTAAGACTTCACTTACTATTACAGGAATATTAGCCTTGGTTGCACGTAAATCATCCTTGAGCTTTTGTACCCAACCCTCAGTCCAGCCCTTTGTACGCTTAGTCTCCCAAAGAATAACTCCGCAAGCTACTCCACGAGAGCTTTTGACAATTTGCTTGACGTCTGCACCCCGCACACCTTTATCTACAGGCAATATTTCATCATCTCTGAACTCAACCGCAAGCGCATTTTCTAAATCAAGCTCTAATATTTCACCCTGTAGTTGCTGTGACCCTTGATTAAGTTTGCGTTGCATTTCTTCTACCTGTTTCTTGGCTGCATCAAGCTGCTTGTCTTTCTCAGCTAGTTTTAGACGTTGTTTTTCGTCAGCATCTTTCTGTGCTTCTTCGCGAATTTTGGATTCTTCTTGAGAAAGCTTCTTTTGCATTTTGAGTTCGGCGTTAGCTACAGCCTTTTTAGATTCACGTAATTCCTGCATCAAGCCGGATAGCTGTTCACGAAGTTCTTTATTACTCTTTCTCTCATCTTCAGCATCAGCCTGCGATTGCTTCAATTTAAGTTCGGCCTTTGCGGCCGCATCTACTTGTGCTTTCAGGGAGGCTTCGTTGATTAACTTTATTGTCTTTTCGTCTGCCTCTTTTTGGACTTGCTTCATCTCTGCAATGTGCTTTTCATGCTCCGCAGCAAGAACGGTCTTCTCGATATCCTTAGTTAAGGCTTCTGAAAGCTCAATGTCTTTTCCGCAAAATGTGCATTGGATTGTATTCATTTTATTTATACCTATTCACCCTCTTTTCAAACGCTTCAGTGCCGCCCTCAAGAATTTGAATAATGTTGTCTTTGACGTCTGGATTCTCAATTCCACCAAAGGTATAGGTATTACTAAGCCCGTGCGCAATGATGATCTGCTCAGCATCGGTACCAACAACCAAGTTGGCATTATGAGTGGCTATAATGACCTGCCGCTCTTTCTTTAACTTTTTAAGCAAGTCTACAAGTCCATTAGCGATGAAACTATTATCAAGATGATCCTCTGGCTGATCAAGTAAAATTATTTGCTTGTCTAAGCCTTCAGTGACTAACTTTAATTTAAGTAGAACAGTAGCAAGTTCGCCAGTAGACATTTTTGCAATTTCTTTACTCTCTCCATCAAAGTCATTCTCTATTGCCGTAGACACAGAGATGTAATCAAACCATTTTCTAAAAATTATTTCTAGCAACCTCTCGGCTCCAGTAAGCTGTATACCTGGTATTCGTACCATAAGGTTATTATTCTCTCTTGCTTTTTCGTAGAAATCCCAAAAACCATTCACTACCCATTCAAAATAATTTTCATAAGTATTCTGTTTATCGTTGAAGATCCATTCTGCTATATCTCCGGCCTTACCTTTTAGAAAGCATTGTGAGATATCTTCAATAAGTTTTTTATGATTGAAGAACACTCTTGCCTCAACGGAGACACCAGCAAATAGCTGCTGAAAAATCGGGGAGCCCTTTCTTTCGTCACTAAACAATTGATATGTCTGATCAATATTTGAGACTTCTTCAGAAATCGCGGAGAATATTCCGGCGCCCTCATCCTTACGGAATAGATTCATCGTTTCCTTCTTGCGATCATGTATTTGTTGTTCTGTATTTTCAAGTTCGGTTTTTGCATTTTCATACAACGCTAGTTCGTTTTGGATGCCTTCCAGCGTTTTGAGTAAAACTGGTATATCTTCATTGATCTCATGTTTCTTTAAGTCAGCCTGTTTGGCAAGATAATCGTTTTGTAGCGATTTGTATTTTTCAACAATTTTTCCTTCAATTGTTTTGAATTCCTCATCAACTACTCGTGAGTTAATTAAGCTAAGAGTCGATTCAATATTCAGTCCTGCCAACTTCTTATTGAAGGCTGTAATTTTATCATTGATAGCCACGAGATCATTTTTGATTACTGATATACCAGGGTTTTCTATCCATAGCTTAAGTTCTCGGCCACTTCGTATAGTCGCAGAGATTGCTGTTATTAGATCCTGCGTTTCTTTGCTACTTGTTTTTTCAATAGTCTTTTTTAAGCCATCAATTTTTTTGTCAAGAAAGTCTCTAAATGAAATCTTTCCGTCTGGGACTTCATCGCAATATTTTGTTTTTGACTTTAAACCGTCTATTGATGTTTCGGAATCATATATTTGCCCCAGCAGCCTATCGACTACGTCACTAATTGACTTATAGTTAGCGGCCTGATCATAAATTCCTATTTCCTTTAGGTAGGTGGCCCTAACAGCCGCTTTATTTTTTGACTTGTCAGCTAACTCTTCTTGTTTAACGTAGAAGATTGGCTCGTTCTGTTCTGTGCGCGAAGAAATGTCTACAGATTTAAATTGTCCAGATGTGCCCCCTTTATCTCGGAACTCATAGTCAACAATCGTGTTGGAGTCTGTAATTGCATCATGGGGAATGTATCCATCGCCCATTGCAGATATGATTGAAAGAAGGAGTGACTTACCCGAACCTTTACCGCCAATAATAGCTATCAAGTCCCTGTTGAACGGGACACTTTGCTTCATAACTATATTGCTACCTGTAATGCTTAAAGAATCGATCGTATATTTTGTATTGTCATCGTACGGGTTACTCTGCTGTACTTTTACGCGTTCGTCGAACTCATATTCAATTTGCTTCAAGCCCTGAAATGTTGTATCGGCCTTTATCCATGTAAAACAATTACCGAGCCGATCCTTGATAGAGTTCCCTTCTTTATCCTTTGAGTCGGAGTATGTGTGCGCATCGCTACAATCGAGTAGTTTATTATTAACTCCCTGATCACTAAGCTTTTGTTTGGCATTAGAGTAAGCCTCAACCGACGCTGCTGCTGTAAAAACGATACTTGCCTTATTGATAATTGATTTTTTCGTGGCAATAGATTGATCGGACCATGCGAGCTGGTCCCATTCAGTCTTTCCAATCGCAGTAAGGTATCGCCCGGAGAAGCAGTCTCTATTGAGTATCTCAAAGATCTTCTCTTCGTCAACGTTAAGATTATTAAACCCTTCCTTTAGATCGCTGCCATATTTTGATAGCTCCTCTTGAGGAACGCCACTTTTAATCTCTCTCCCGAGTTCTTCAACGCTATCTCGAGTAATTGATCGTGTCCATTGTTCACCAGATTCGCGATAATAGCTATGCTCTAACGCGTTCAGGAATTTACTTTGAATTGAGTCAATCCAATTTTCATCACCATCGTCAAAAATGACATGAAAATTTATACGTTTAGTTGTGCCAAATTGAACTCCTGCAAAAATTTTAATCCTGAACTCTACTACAGGCAGCAAGAGATCAATATTGGCTAACCGGCCATCTAACTTAGCTTGCTTTAGCTTCTTATAACCATCAATAAAGAGGTAGTCGTTTACGCCGATTACCTTGATTGTCGGATCAAGATCTTCAAGAGCGACAATGTATTTCTCCCAAGTTTCATCCTCAGTACCTGAGGCATAGTCATTCTCAATAGACAGTGGCGTGTGAACATGCAAGTCCCACTTACGCCATTCTGATCCTCGAGGGTAATTTGAACTCATAGTCCCTTGCCTTACTCCATACATATTAGACAACAATACCTCTTAAGAAGTGTACTCTTTTTTCTCTGTACTTCCAGGGGTTGTGGTGAGGCTTGTAGTTAAGCAGTTATTCGCTACAAAGTGAACTTAGGATCGAATTTATAGCTTTCCCTGGGTCATCAATTAGCTCGTAGTTAGGTATCCTGACCACTTCCCAGCCATGCTTACCAAGATACTTGTCCCTGTAATGATCTTGAGGTACTGGAAGGCCGCCAATAATCTCATGGCCTTCACCATCTAGTTCGACAGCTAGCTTATGCTTGTCGTTTTTGATTGCGAAGTCAACCGTAAATCTGCCGTCAACTACAAGTTTAGGTAACAGTTTAACATTGTTTCCTAGCTTTGCTTTTAGTAGCTTGAAAAACTCCATCTCGTAAGGGCTTTCTATTAGAAATGTACCGGCTTGGGGCTTGGTATTCTGCATCTTTTCAAAGTTTTGGGCAAGTTGCTTGTACTTCGAATGTTCTAGCGTCAAGGCATACTTTTCGTCGCCGACGATGACCAGTAGGTGTCTTGCACGGGAAACCGCAACATTCAGTATCTGATAGTTTGTCCTATACCACGAGTCCGAATTACCATTTCCCTTACTCGCTATAACCGTTGAAAATATAATTATGTCTGCTTGAGAACCTTGAAAACGATGTACATTATCAACTTTTAGCTCAGTAGCTTGCAGTAATTTAGCATCGAATGATTTTTCTATAGCTTTAGCCAATATAGCTTTTTGACGATTGTAGGGAGTAACAATACCTATAGTTAAACCTTCTTTACTCGCCAAAGCGATGATACTACGCAAGTATTTAACCACAGCCGCAACTTCATCATTGTTGTACCGACTACCAGTAGGAAACTTAGTAGAAGTACCGCTAACATTTTCCCAGAATACACCGGATGGGAGTGTTCGAGGATAGTCTGTGCTTGGTTCCAGTACATTGAGCTTGCCTCCATAGAATGTCGTATTAAATAGCTGTGCAATACCATTTGTAGACCGATAGTGATTAAGCAAAGCTAGGGGGTATTCCGATGAACTATATTCTACTGACTTGTATAAGGAAATGTCCTTGAAATCAACGACACCAGGATATAGTTTCTTGATATCGGCAAGCCCTAATGAGCGTGCTATGGCCTTATCTTGCTCCGGTGAGATAGTTGATATGTGATTAAGCTGCTTGGGGTCACCAACCACAACAGCTCGTCTTGCCCTATACAGCGCTGGTGCAGCTGACGGTAGATCGATTTGAGAAGCCTCATCAAAAATAACGTAATCAAAAAGCCCTGGCGAAAGTGGGAAACTAGCCGCTAACGACTTCAACGTACAAGACCAAACCCCCATTACTTCCAGCGCCTCTTTAGCGGCCGTTTCCTCGAGACCCGTGTCGTTGTCTATTTTATATTTCTTGGCCACTATACCATCAATAAAACGAGAGATTGCTCCAAAGTTTTTGCCCTGGAACATCGTTGATAAGTAGTTCTCGCTTACGAAGCTATTACATATCTCTACATGTCTTTGCTTAAGTTCCTCTATCTTGTTTTCCTGGTCATTAGTTGGTACTCTTCCGCTTAGTTTGGTTTTGACGCCCTTTATCTTAAAGTTTAGGTAGAACTTTTTGAGCATAGCAAAAGGGGTGTGTTTTTTACGAACAGCCAACATTTTTTCACAGAGTGCGAGCATGGTTGCTGCTAGCTTATCGTTTGCCTGTAAATTAGCTACTTCTGTTTGTAATTGCTGCCAGTTGTTTTCGACTTTAGACCAACCTGTAACAGCTTTATCCTGTGACCTATGGTCGTTGACCATAGTCTCGAGACGTACAGATAGTTCCTGACGTAGCTCCTTTTTTCCTGTAAGCATCATTAAGTTATTAAATTCGTCATTTACTCGTTCATTTACAACTCGGACTGCCTCGCCTGTATGACTTACGAAAAGAACCTTCTTCCCATAAAAAAACAGGTTGATTATAAGGTTAGATATAAACTGACTCTTGCCCGTTCCTGGCGGGCCGGTAACAACGCTGATGTCATTGCCCAGTATATGCTGAATGGCGTTGAGCTGATGTTCGTCAAACTTGAATGGCAGAATTGGTACAAGATTTTCTGTACTTTCTTGTCGATTCTTTCTAGCCAGGTAATTAAGAGCGGTTGAAGCTAAATCCTCCTTAGTGTGTAGCTCCTCTAAATCCCGCAGTAGGTGTAGGTTATAAATGGTTGGCTCATTGGTGAAAAGAATAGCCTTATTATAGAGCGCTGCCCTGGAAGCCTCGCTAATTTTTTCCTCACTGGATAAGTGACTTGGGTCAATGTTCTCAGCATAGGCCAGACTTGCCTCCTTTTCTATAAGTTCAAGTAGAGATTGTAGTTTCTTTGCACTACTGTGCGGTGTTTGAAAAATCTGCTCGGAAGTCTTACTTAGTGAAAGTATTTCCTCCTGGCGTAGACCCAGAATCTCGAGGCATTTTGTACCTAGAGAGGGATATGGCTCTGCGCGAGTTATTGTCGGGTTGGTTAAGTCAGGTTGCAGTTCGATAGAGATTAGGAAAAGTGGTGCAACACTGAGTTTATCCCTGTCGTCTTTATATAGCAGTAAAGGGTAGCCATAATAAATCTCCTCGTTTCTCAATGAAGCACGTTCAGCGAACTTCTTTTGCTTATAACTTCGAAGAGATGCTTTTTTTACTTGGTCACAGAAAATGAACGGGTCTATGGGCGCATCAAATATCATAGCTCTAATTCGTGCTCTCAAGTGAAATTTGTTTGAAGTGACACTAAACTCTTGTTCCAGAGCGTTTTCGCACTTAATACAATCTAGCCAATAAGATACGACTGTGTTGAGTACGTTCATTGCTTATAGCTTACCTTAACTAAACGCTATATTGTTAGACAGGGTTTAGTTAAGCATATGGTGGCAGTGTTACCAGAACCAGTTGCCCAAGATAACCGTATCTGTTACTATTTCCCCAAATAACTTGAAGCGGTGGGCAAGGAATTATCGTGCCCATCTTTTTTGATCTTTCAGTTGTTGACTCCTCTGCTAACCCAACTGCGGCAACTACCAACCACATCCTGCACTTCCTCAATAGCCTCATAAATATACCCACCCACTTTATCCTGAATGCCCATCTTAATAACTTCTGGACATTGATTGTAGGACTTGGGTGGTTATATCTCATAGCTGTAAGTGCTTGCGCAATCGTTATTGTTGGCATGACTCTGCTTCGGCGCTTGCCACTGTTCGTTGCCCGAATAGCTGGGAGACTCAGCCGCAATACTGCCGTGGTCTCGGATGCCTTCCTGGAGTTAGCTTTTCCGGCAGACACCACTAAGTCAGCCTACGCTACCGAACAACTGCATTTGTTGCTTCGGGGACAAGTACGTTACCGAAGCTACCTGGACAAGTTAGCCGGATATAGGCAGCCATATTCACTGGAGCTGGTTGGCACTAAAGACGACGGTATCCGCTATGTTCTCGTCATACCAAGCGAGCAAGTCGAATACATCAGCCACAACTTGTTATCATTTATGCCTGGTCTGAAGATCAGACAAGTGCAGGATTACATGAAGTCGTTGGCACCTCATACGATGATCGGCATCGTAGAGCTGAAGCTTGGAGCAGAGTTTGCGTATCCGCTGCGTGACCATAAAGCTCTTGAGGAACACGATCCTATTGCGTTCTTTGCCGGACATATGACAAAACTACTGAGTAATGAGCTTGCTGCCATCCAAGTTGTTGTCACGCCCGTTACTCGGTCAACGCATTTCCGGGTAACCCAGCGAGCCCGTAGAATACGCGCTGTCATTGGTAGGGGCGAAATGCTCACGCCTGAACTCAACAAGAAGCTCTTTGGTATGCCACGTATTGTCTGGATATGTCTGCTGCTGCCTTTATGGATTGTGGGAACACTTCTAAAGATTGCCGTGGCTATGGTTGCACTTTTTGCCGATCATCGCCGAAGTGACATTCCATTTTTTGACAGCTATAAGAATAAACGTGGTACTGGTGACCTGTATGAACAAGAGCTCGCCGGCATTGTTAAAGCTAAGCTCAGTCAGCAACTGTTTGAAGTATCTATACGGATATTAGTGGCTTCGCCCGACGATGCTACGATTGGCCACAGATTGGATGCGCTTACATCTACGTTCCGTATGTTCGGGAGTCCTTACCAGCACATCACTCAGCGGCGCAGTATTCCGCTTTTCGGGAAGCTACAGAACTGGCAAGCGGATCGTCTGCAAACCAAGTTCCGGGAACGAAAACTGACACCAAACACCTTTTCATATGGCACTATCCTATCGTCCTCCGAACTCTCCGATCTATACCACTTCCCCAATACGGATATGGTTAAGACTGAGGGCTTCGTTAAGAGCAGGAGCCGTGAGCTGGCCGCACCACTGTCCATAAAACGAAGTAATGCAAAATTAGATGTCATTGTCGGCGTAAACAAGCACGGCGGCGAAGATCAGCCTATTGGTGTGACGCTTTCGCAACGCGAGAAGCATACCTATGTAATTGGTAAGACCGGTACCGGTAAGACGACTTTGCTTAAAAGTACTATTTACCAGGATATGCTAAGCGGAAAAGGTTTAGCTGTACTTGACCCGCACGGAGATATGTTCAAGGAATTACTTAGCATTGTTCCCGAACATCGCTTGAAGGATGTAATCGTATTCAACCCTGCCGATTGGGACTTTCCCATAGGACTGAATCTGCTTGATCCGGGCATTCCTTTTGGGACTGAGCGGGAGAAGCATCAGCGGATTACCAGTAACGTGTTAGCCGTATTTGCCAAACTGGCCGACGAAAAACAATGGGGGCCACGTATGGAACATATATTACGCAGTACCACCATGACAGCCCTGCAGTTGCCGAACCCGAATCTGTATATCTTGCAGCGGCTACTGACCGAGAAAAAGTACCAGCGGGAGGTGGCTAAGACCCTGAAAGATCCGGTTCTCAAACAGTTCTGGGATAAAGAATTCAAGCTGCTGGGCACTATGCAGCTATCTAATGTGACCGCACCATTAACCCATAGATTGGGGCATTTCATAACAAGTGTGATGTCCCGGCATATACTGCTGCAACAGGACAGCACGATTCGGATTAGTGAGATTATGGACGAAGGCAAGATATTACTGGTAAATCTGAGTAAGGGAGATATTGGTCAGGATGAGAGTTTATTCTTCGGAACAATACTGACTTCATTCATCTGGATGGCAGCCTACCAACGTAATCGTATTCCTGAAGAAGAGAGAAAGGATTTCTTTCTTTATGTCGACGAGTTCCAGAATTTTGCTACACCTGAATTTTCAGAGATTGGCAGTGAAGGCCGAAAGTACCACGTGCCACTAATCGTGTCACACCAGAACATAGCTCAAATTGAGGATAAGAATTTACTAAAGAGCGTAGTCGGCAATGCTCATACAATTATCTGCTTAAAAGCTAGTCCTGATGACGAAGCCTTTATCTTACCGTACATGGCACCAGTCGTAGAAAAGGGCGACATCGTCAATCTTACTCCTCATCATTTCTTTATGAAGACGACAGCAGACGAGAGTGAAGATGCGTTTTCGGGGGTGACGGTACCATTAGACGTTGAGGGATCGGACGAGATGAGAGATGCGGTTATTGCTGCCAGCAGACAACAATATGCCACGCCGGTTAACGAGGTTGAAAAGTACATGGAGAAGTTATTTGGCGTGGAGGAGACAAAGAAGCACAAACAACAAAAAAGCACACGTAAAAATAAGAATGATGGCAAAAATAGTGCTGGCCGGAATAAATCAGATGATAAGAACAAAGGTGATTCGGAAAAAATGATTGAGGGGTGATGTACGGAGTCAAAGATTCCATAATTTTCAAAGCCGTTTTGCCAACATATGAATTATGTGAAACGATAAATATTGGTCATATCACAATATATCGTTTTTCGGGTGTGTGGTTAAAATAGCAACTACTATTTAGCTATCACACTGTGGCTTCAAAGCCTATGACACTGTAGCAACTTCAGAATAACTAGTTAACTGCAATAGTCGTAGAAGTATCTCCAGTAACAACTAGCGTGTCTTTGGTGTAGTTAGAGCCATCCCAGGCTATGAAGTAATTAGTCTCATTAGCAGTATCAGTACCAGCCATAACATTGACGGTTATCTGTCCTTGGCTATTGACTGCTAGTTTGCTTCCATAGCTTCCACTATCGCCTGCTTGTTGTACTGTAGCTGTAGTTAGTGGATTACCATTCTTGGTAACGGTTACTTGTACTGTGTAGGTATTAAAGGTAACGGTATTGTTAGTAGGGCTAACTGTAAGTGATTGTTGTTCAAAGCCATTGGCATCATAGGCCGTGAAGTAGCTTGTTCCTGGTAGGACATTAAAGTTTACCTGACCATTACTGTTAACTGGTACTTTAGATCCAAAGTCCCCGGTATTGCCGGCTTGGGCTACAGAAGCGTTGGCTATGTCACTGCTACTGGGGTCATTTATGGTTACTGTTACATTAACTGTACTAAAGGATATATTGTTAGGGCCATTAGCGGTCACTGCTACTTCTTCACTCTCATAGCCATTGGCATAGTAGACAGTTACTTTATAGTTACCAGGAGTCGTATTAAGGTAGGCATTACCAAAGGCGTCTGTATATAGAGTGGTTATCTGACTGGCAGAGTTCTCTATGGTTACTTTTGCATTATCTATTGGGTTACCATTGCTGTTAGTAAAGTTAACTAGTATGTAGTTAGAAGGTAATACTGTGTATGTGACACTTACAGGGCTTGCCAAATTACCAGCGTTATCAGTAGCACCGCTACAGGAGGCTGTATAGCTATTGCCTGAGACAAAGATACTTAGACTCGCATTAGTAGCTACACCAGACAAAGCATCAGTTGTATTACAGACAGGTGTGGGGATATTGTTAGATGGATATGTTTCACCTGCTGTTACGCCAGTAATAGTTACTACTGGTGGAGTGGTATCGTAAACTACACTAACTGGAGACGACTGAGGGCTTCCACCGCTACTATTAACAGCTGTGACTGAGTAGGTATATGTACCATCCTGGGTACCATTAGTAGCTAGTGATGAGTCTGTATATGTAGTATTAGTAGTATTACCAATATCTACACCGTCACGGTAGATGTTGTAGGATGCTACACCAGAAACAGCATCCCATGATAATGATGGATAGGAGTTTGTGGGGGTAGGAGCGGTGAGGTTGGTAGGAGCGGAGGGGACGGGCGATATTTGTTGTAACACCAAAGTTGTCGGCCCATTCACAGTTACGCCTGCAGTTATAGTCTGGTTCGAAAGAGTAGCCTTTATACCTGATGAAGTAAAGAAGCTTCCTTCAGGCAGTAAAACAGTATACGAACCGTTAGCCCCAGTTGTCCCACTAAACGAATTACCATCCGTAGTGGTGTTTGTTGAGCCAGCAGTCAGCTGAGAGGTACTTGAGATATCCCCCTGGGAGCCTGTAACAGGTATATTGGCCAGCGGGTTACCATTTGCATCATTAACCGTAACTGTTAAAGGAACCATGTCAATTTGTAGGGTCTGGCCGCTGACATTGCTAGTAGTTAGGTTTATGTCGTTATTAGAGCTTCGAATACTCCAATTAGCATAATCGGGGTTGGCAGAAGTAGCACCCCCGCCTGCTATGACAATGTCGTAAGTACCGGGCGTAACCGTAATGCTGAAGTTGCCATTAGAATCAGTTGAGCCATTGTACGAAAGATTGGTGGCGGAACTAGCAATTGTAATACTGGAATTAGGGACAGGGTTGCCATTCTGGTCAGTGAGAGTACCGGAGTAGGTGTAGGTAGCTGCTGCGGTTAAAGTAACGGTTGTCGGCCCATTCACAGTTACGCCTGCAGTTATAGTCTGGTTCGAAAGAGTAGCCTTTATACCTGATGAAGTAAAGAAGCTTCCTTCAGGCAGTAAAACAGTATACGAACCGTTAGCCCCAGTTGTCCCACTAAACGAATTACCATCCGTAGTGGTGTTTGTTGAGCCAGCAGTCAGCTGAGAGGTACTTGAGATATCCCCCTGGGAGCCTGTAACAGGTATATTGGCCAGCGGGTTACCATTTGCATCATTAACCGTAACTGTTAAAGGAACCATGTCAATTTGTAGGGTCTGGCCGCTGACATTGCTAGTAGTTAGGTTTATGTCGTTATTAGAGCTTCGAATACTCCAATTAGCATAATCGGGGTTGGCAGAAGTAGCACCCCCGCCTGCTATGACAATGTCGTAAGTACCGGGCGTAACCGTAATGCTGAAGTTGCCATTAGAATCAGTTGAGCCATTGTACGAAAGATTGGTGGCGGAACTAGCAATTGTAATACTGGAATTAGGGACAGGGTTGCCATTCTGGTCAGTGAGAGTACCGGAGTAGGTGTAGGTAGCTGCTGCGGTTAAAGTAACGGTTGTCGGCCCATTCACAGTTACGCCTGCAGTTATAGTCTGGTTCGAAAGAGTAGCCTTTATACCTGATGAAGTAAAGAAGCTTCCTTCAGGCAGTAAAACAGTATACGAACCGTTAGCCCCAGTTGTCCCACTAAACGAATTACCATCCGTAGTGGTGTTTGTTGAGCCAGCAGTCAGCTGAGAGGTACTTGAGATATCCCCCTGGGAGCCTGTAACAGGTATATTGGCCAGCGGGTTACCATTTGCATCATTAACCGTAACTGTTAAAGGAACCATGTCAATTTGTAGGGTCTGGCCGCTGACATTGCTAGTAGTTAGGTTTATGTCGTTATTAGAGCTTCGAATACTCCAATTAGCATAATCGGGGTTGGCAGAAGTAGCACCCCCGCCTGCTATGACAATGTCGTAAGTACCGGGCGTAACCGTAATGCTGAAGTTGCCATTAGAATCAGTTGAGCCATTGTACGAAAGATTGGTGGCGGAACTAGCAATTGTAATACTGGAATTAGGGACAGGGTTGCCATTCTGGTCAGTGAGAGTACCGGAGTAGGTGTAGGTAGTAGAAGAAGGCACAAACTGAACATCTATAGTCTGATCGGTAGTTATTGTCACATTACTTTCAACTACCGGATAATAGCCGCTACCACTAGGTGGAACAAAATGTAAATCATAAGTACCCGCGTCAACACCTAACGTATAGGTGCCGTCAGAAGCGGTTGTGGTTGGGCCATAATCAACAGTACTTCCTCCTGGATTGGTGGCATATACGGATACATTTTGCACTCCATTATTACTGGGGTTTGTAACGGTTCCGGTTATCTGAAAATTGCCTTGGGCATGACCAATGCCAGACCATGAAAATAGACCGATTATTAAACCTGAAGCTACTATCCCAAACAGAGAAAATCTCAAAGTCTTACGTTTTACGGCTACGTTTTTTTCTGCTAACCTCTTTTTATTTAAAACTTTTGGCACAAAACGTAACCCCAACATAAGCCCCACCTTCCCATTAGGTAATCTAATGCTGAATTTACTCTAAACACTAGCTTTTTGCAACATACATTATTACAAAGCCATGGAGTTACATTTTAGAATTTCAAATATTACTTAAAGCAATGGCGGGACAACGCCTTATTAGATCTTTATATTTACTTCTAAATCGGGTAAATAAATTGAAACTGGACGATCATTCATAATATCACTATAAAGCACCGGCGGGACTGGCCCATAATTGGTCGTTTTTGATATGGCAACCTTAGCGGCGGAGTTGTTGTTATGCATACCTTCAAATAACGATAAGTATAACCATACTTTAAAGTTATTGGGTTGCACTCGAATTGCACGTTTGAAAAACTGTGCATTTGAATACGGGCTTCCGTATACCAAAGTTAGTTCGCTCAGGTCTCCATATATTGCACTGGGGTCGGCAGTATTATACTGCAAAGCATGGTTGAAGGCCTCAACTGATTCAGGATAATCGTTCAGAAGTGATGAAGTTATACCGATATTGTAGTAGCTTGTGTAAGTAGGGTAGATTTTGTTTGAGCGCACTGCGTATGAATTGGCCTCGCTAATCTGGCCATGTTGAGATAAATAAGTTGTAATTACATCGTAAGCATAGTAGTCATCCGGTGACGCTTTAATATCCATATATGCTAAGGTGGTTGGGTTTTGCCAGTCTAGACCCCTTAGAGCCGTGCGTAAACCTAGTACTCCTATCAATAGCGCCGCTATTATAATAAGCCAATCTGGATGCACTCGGATTGGGAGCACCATCAAGGCAACACCCAGCATGCCTAGCACCCCGACCATCGGGAAGTAAAACCACCACTCGGCTACAGTCATATCTAAAGGCAGTATTTGTAATAGAAGCAGGAGGCCAAGAGCGGCCCATAATGCGTAAAATAAGTAAGTATAGAACATAGCCTTGGAGGCTCTTTTATGTATCACGAATGCCAGATAGACAAATATGCCTACCGCAGCGATATCAATCAGGAGAGGAAGAAGGAAATATCGGAAACTGAAGGATGGATGTATCCAATCATAAGTTGATGCTAGGCTCCATGGAAATATAAACTTAGAGATATAGAATAGAGGAATAGAGGGGACGGTCAACAACCGACCCGCCAAACTTAGATTGTCAATTGGGGCACTGCTTGGGTGGGGGAACAAGCCGATAGCATTTATTCTTAACGCCATATATAAAACTATTGGGGCTACCATTATAGCTATGAAAGAAAACAACCTTTTCTTTTCATCAAACCAGTAAAGGTAAATGAGTGACATAGCAATAAAGAGAGCCGCCGATTCTTTTGATAACATAGACAAGAAGAGACAAAGAGCTACAAACCATAGACTATTTAGAGATTTAAAACGAATTAGTAAGTAAAGTGCTAAGATTCCGAAGAAAAAGAACAATGCATCCTGCATATTAGGGATATAGTACACAACCTGAGAATTAAGCGGGTGTACAAGAAATATCAGAGACAAGAATAGTGCCAGTAGTGGTTTAAGGGAATAGCTGAAAATCAGATAAAGTAAGACGGCACTACCTATACAAATCATTAGCTGAAGTAAGTGAAAGGCAAAAGGGTGTGGCCCAAATAAGGTATATAACAGTGAGTAGACCGTCGTCATTAGAGGCCTAAAATATACACCTATAAGTGGATCAAGTCCGCCGCCGTTATAGAAGGTACCCCCCTCAAAGAAGATTTTAATATGTGAGATTGAATGTACGGGAATATTGCTTACAATCTGGCCAATATCATCTCCCTGAAAAGGGCTTGTCAGCCCCGTAAAGTGAGTAATAAACCCAAGTATCGCAATAATGAAGGAGGCCTGCCACGTAGTGATTTTGTTTATCTTATACAGCAGACTGTCCATAGCCCTTAGTTTAGGTATGGTGCTTTCCTGTAAGGAACTTGTTTGAGCTCGAGGTTTTGGCTCAACCTCAACCACTGGCTCAGGTTTAACTGAATCAAAACTCTTAGTATGTTTCTTGCGCTTATGCTTCCGCCCCATCATGACAATCATATCAACTCGGGTCAGGAGTATCAACTGAACGAAGACACTGTACAAAGTATCGTCTGACAATCTTAGGCTTCCCTGATCTCCTTCGTAGCACCGTGCTGCGTTCATCCCAGCTCTGACAGACTCGAACTGGGAGCACAAGGCTCTTCAGGCCTCTGCTCTACCAGCTGAGCTAAAAGCACCAACTCGCCCCTAAGAACACCTATTGTACTTAGCTATATAGCCCAAGCATATCAGAGTTTGTATTAACTGCTTCGATTTTATTAGGACAAATTTATTCTTTGGAGGCTCTATGATAATCTGTTGTTAATGAAGCGATTTACTTCACCAAAATACCTAGTGATACTTTTAATCGTAATAATATTTATCAGCGCAGGTGTATGGTTTTCTACTTTGCATCCTATTTCTAAAACATATGTGGGATCTAAAGCAGTGCTTACTACTCCGAGCCAAAATGTAAGATTTCAAATTGATGATGCCGTTTTGAGTTTACCGCCACGCATCCCGCAAGGTATACAAGCAGATATGCGTATAACTGCCTATACGACGCCAGCTGCAAGAGGCTATGTAACATTTAGCAAAACTTATGCTCCTGTTCAGTTCATAGTAGCCAAAAGCGGAAATAGTTGGGTCGTCATTGCTCACACAACAAAAAAATCATTAACTCTTCCTAATATAACTATTGCCAAAAAGTATAACCTCCCTGTTGGATGGTATTCAAATAACTAAAGCCTCGCTAGACAATTTACCAATGCAAGTTTTGGTACCAGTATCAAGTTATTCAAGATTGTATTCTTTGGTATCTTGGATACTCCATTCCGGCGCTCTTTAAAGATTATGGGTATTTCTGCAACCGAATAGCTTTGCTTTAAAGCCCGAAACTTAAGTTCTATTAGGAATCCATAACCAGTAGCCCTAATAGTATTGGGGTTTATATTTTTAAGCAGTTGAGAGGAGTACAAATTATACCCACCTGTATAATCGTGGATTCTGTTACCTAAAAATATGCTAGCATACATATTGCCAAACCGGCTCAGTAGTTTACGATGAAAGGCCCAATCGGGCGTTCCGCCACCTTGGATGTAGCGGGATCCAACAACAAATTCAGTCTCGAGTAGTGCCTGTATAAATTGAGAGATGTATTTTGGATCATGTGATAGATCAGCATCCATTTGCATAATGTGTGTATAGTCTTTGCTTAAAAGTAAGTGGAAACCGGAAATATAAGCCTTATTAATGCCCTGTTTCTCATCACGATGTAAAACCTGAATCTTAAAAGCCTGGCCGTTTTCTTGTGCAGCTAACTTGTCGGCAATATCCCCCGTACCATCAGGAGAATTATCATCAATGATAAGTACACAGCAGTAGATACCAGATTTTCCGGTAACATATTTTATCTGCTTAACAAGTTTTACAATGTTCTTTGACTCATTGTAGGTAGGCACTGCAATAGCTAGACGAATAGGTGGAGCAGTTATTTTTGTCATAGACTTTCCATTGCTAATATGTTGACATTACGCACATTAATCAATATAAACGTCGGCAGTTCTTAATTTAGTTTAACTTAACCGGTATTAATGTTAGGCCCCAAACGAACGTCTCTTACACTTATCGTGTATAACATAAGCATATCAAAAGGTAGAAACTTGGCATTAAACCTGTTGAGCCTCTATGCTCTTCCCTGATGTCCCAAATTAGCGATTACTAAGATTAACCCTGAAATACGATCAACATCCGTTAGAGTGGGCAGATGATGACGGTAATACTCGCTGGTGAATACTGTCGGCAAACTTGCGCACAAGCTTTATAGATTGACCCGGAAGTGCGAGAACAACGTCTAGGTTTTAGCAGCCTCTATAATAAATCCCCGATAATTCGGGGATCTGACCTATTTACCGGGGGAATAGACTTGGCCTTCGTGACTCTAGGATAGGGGCCAAACTACACCCCTTCCCAAATTTTTCCAGTAACTCCATGGCGTCGTATCGTCTCCACTGTCGTAAACCGGATATGAATATCTTCAGGGGCATCCTCTTCACCGTCACCGTAGAAGTCAGCGAGCTCTTTCTTTGCTCTTCGTTTGGCATAAATAAGTTCAGCTTTGGTTGGGCAGGCAATCAGAATGACTGGTAGTACTTCTAGGTCTAGCTTTCTTGCTGCGTCCTCCCAATCGTCATTATTTAAGAAGATAACATAATTCTTAATCTTCTTCCTTAGTGAGTAGCGCGGGAGTGTTGGTTCAATAACTTCAAGCAGGTTGTGGGTATCTATGAGACCACTTTCGGTTTCTTGCCTTTTGAGGTAGTACAAGTGCGGATGTATGTATTCGTTTTCAGCCAGGAAGTTCCATTCACTATCAGGGTTAAGATAATCTGACTCAGTGATGTAGGAGTAGCTACGGCCACTGCTTTTGCAGGCCGTTCTGGCCTCCATATCGATGCAGCAATCAGCTAGAAGTACGCATCTATCTATGAATGTTAGTTTCCGTGAACTTTCGGTGTATCTCTTTCGTAGTTCCTCGGGGGGATACTCACCATATTCTCGTAAGTAGCGTATGCCATTGAGGGCTAGGTAGTAGATAGCAGGCTTGGTTTTGTTGATGAAGTCGTTCGGGTCGTATATGCGGTTAATGTACTGTTTCTCATACAGATCCTTCAGCCATACGCTCGAACGTACTTTATCTTTGTGCCGTAAGAACTGTTGTATTTGAATTCTATTTAGAAATCTATATCTATAGAGTAGTTGTAGTATCTCTTGTTGTTTGTTGGTTATCTTAGGTAGTGTAGTCATAGGAATAATAATTAATTTTAGAATAGTTAATAGAGTAGAGGTTTAGGGCAATGATTGTGTTGAGCTATGGCCAGAAGGATAGTATTATTGCCAATCCCTCCTACTCCGTTTATTTATAAGGTACGGAATACGAATATCTTACCACAACACCTTAATATTAGTTATATATTGACTACGCCCTAGTAGTCAAAAATACTATGAGAAAACCCTTGCAACTATCTCAAATGGTATAGTATACTATCTCTATTGAGATAGCTAAAATCGTCTTCGCGAGGGTATAAAATGGCACGAACCAAGGGTAGCAAAAACAAGAAACCGCCAATTATTCCAGCCACGCTGAACCTTACACCGGAGGAACGTATTCAGCTCATTGCCGCACTTATCGTAGATACTATCTCCGCTAAGCAGCAGGTTGAGGCCGTGGTTGCAAAGGAATTCATTGATGGCTAATCAACCGCTACCGGCTAATGCAGTGGCCGCTATTCGCGTATCAACAGAGAAGCAAGGCCGGGATGGTGATTCGCCGGAAGATCAACAGGATAAGATTGATCGCTTTGCTCTAGCACGCGGTATTGTCGTTAAGGAGCACTTTAAGTTTCTAGAGTCAGGATCAAAAGCCAAGCAGCCTATGCAGGTGGCGATAGATTACTGCAAGAAGCCGGAAAACAACATCAGGTTCTTCATTATTAAATCCATTGACCGCTTTACTCGTGGCGGCTCACGGATGTATGAAGACCTCAAGGAGCAGCTTGACGACTGCGGTGTCACACTTATTGATACGTATGGGGTTATCAGCAGCGAAAAGGTAAACACACTCGACCATCTCGGCTTCACATACAAATGGAGTGAATTCTCGCCAAGCAAGAAAACTGAGATTTTGGAGGCTGAACGGGCCAAGGACGAGTTACGAGATATCATGACCAGGATGGTTGGCGCTGAAATCCGCTACACCCAGATGGGCTACTGGATGAGACAACCGCCCTATGGCTACGCCAGTCAGAAAGTCGAAACACGAAACGGCAAACGCACCGTTTTAGTACCCTATGCCAAAGAAGCCAAACTGATTCGTAAGCTGTTTGAGTTACGGGCTGACGGCATACATAACGATAAAGAGATAGCCGAGGAGCTGAATGAGCGCGGCTTTAAGAGTCGTACTACCTTACGCCGGGACAATCATGATCGCACTAAGATCATAGGCGAGCGTGGCGGCAAACCATTAACGGCTAAAGACGTAGGCGAATACGTCAGCAATCCGATATACGTCGGTATTATCTGCGAGAAGTGGACAAACAATAAACCAATACGAGGCCAATTCAAAGGACTAGTAAGCTTAGAATTATTCAATAAAGCCAACAAGGGCAAATGGACAATCGTTGAGAATGGGGAGGAAATCAAGCTCCTCAAACGAAAGCCCGCCGCACGTTACCTGAATGCTTACGGTGCCAAATCTGCTGAGTTTGCCTACCGCAAGTTTATTACCTGTCCCGATTGTAAACATATCCTGCTCGGCAGCGCTTCTAAAGGCAAAATGGGCAAATACTATCCTGCTTATCACTGCAACAAGCAAGGCCATTATTTTAGAGTACCCAAGCAAGAGTTTGAGGACACGGTTAAATCGTTTGTTAAGAATATACGACTAACACCTGAATATGTTGAAGCCGTCACCAAGGCGGTAATTGATGAATGGGATAAAAGGCAAAAGGAGGAACAAGACAAGCAGGTAGACTACGATGCACGTATCACAGAGCTTCAAAAAGAGGCTCAGGCCATCGTAGATAGGATTAAGATCCTAAGTTCAGAAATAGCAATTAAATCAATGGAGGATGAGCTTGTGAAAATTGATGCTCAAATGTCAGTACTACGAACTGAAAAAGAAAATGCGGCTAAGCAAGAGCCGCTTAATATCCGCAGCATTATAGGTAATATCAAATACTTTATGGAACACCTGGAAGAGCTGCTACTCCAACAGAGTAATCCAGTGGCAAAAGCCGAGTATTTCGGTGTGCTTTTCGATCAGCTACCAACCTACGCTGAAATAAAGTATGGAACTCAAAATCCTACTGGATTAACAGGGATAAATGAACTATTTAAGCTAAAAAATTGCCCACAGGGGGCTCTGGTACGCCCGGCAGGATTCGAACCTACGACCTTCTGTTCCGAAGACAGACGCTCTAATCCGCTGAGCTACGGGCGCATATTGCATATATAACATATACTATCTTATCAGAGAAGTTAATGAGCACCGAGATGAAAATACGTTCCATTAATGAAGCTGAGTTGGCTTTACGGCCATATGTGCCGTTAGTGTCCCAGTTAACGGGAAGGGATACGACGCTTGCTAGAATTCGACCACTTATGCAATTTTTGGGGAATCCTCAGGAACGTTTAAAAGTACTACATATCGCAGGTACGAGTGGTAAGACCTCAACCGCCTATTATACTGCAGGACTTATTTATGTAACCGGTAAAACCGTTGGCCTTACAGTGTCTCCGCATGTGGATTCCATCAAAGAGCGCGTGCAGATAAACGGCCGTCAATTATCGGACGATGAATTCTGCTATGAACTCACAGTATTCTTAGAAAACGTTCAAGCCTCCAAAATAACACCATCGTATTTTGAGCTGCTCTACGCCTTCGCGCTGTGGGAATTTGATAGAAAAGCAGTTGATTATGCGGTTGTTGAGACGGGCATGGGCGGCATATTTGATGCCACAAACATTGCAGAGCGAGCGGATAAATTATGCATTATCACAGATATTGGTTTTGATCATATGCATATCCTCGGCCATACATTACCGGAAATAGCTGCGCAAAAAATTGGGATAGTGCATCCCGGCAATACTGTATTTATGTACCGGCAGTCAGACGAAGTAATGGCGGTGGTGCAAAGATGGGTAACTGACCATGACGCGACACTCCACTTAATTGGGTCAAAGAGTGATGAACTTACTACAGAAATTACTAATCCAAAAATGCCAGACTACCAGCGACGTAATTGGCTGCTCGCACACTTTGCCTACAATTTTATAGCCAATAGGGACAACCTGCCACGCATGACGTCCGAGGCATTAGCAAAAACTCAAATGCTACAGGTACCAGGTAGAATGGACGTTTCATATATTGGAGGTAAAACAGTCATTATGGATGGTGCCCATAATGCGCAAAAAATGACCTCGTTTATAGAGAGTTTTTCAAAGCTATATCCTGATGAAAAACCAGTTGTTTTACTAGCTCTCAAGCAGGGTAAGGAGTATAAAGACGTCGTTCCACAACTTGCAAAAATAGCAGGTCGCGTCATACTCACTACTTTTGCAACTTCACAAGATTTACCAGTGCGATCGCTTACACCAGAGACGCTGGAAATACTATTTAAAAAAGTAAGACCCGAGTTGAGGGTCGCAGTGCTACCCGATCTTGCACAGGCTTATCGGGCATTTTTGGCATCTTCAGAAACTCACGGCATAATCACAGGTTCGTTTTACTTATTAAGTCAAATCAGAAAAATGAGTGCATAATAGACTGTATTATGATTCGACTGATAGCAGCGATAGACAGAAAAAGAGGTATCGCAAAGCAAGGGTTTCAGCCGTGGTATATCCCAGCAGATAGCCGATATTTCGTAAATCAAACGAAAACTTTTGGTGGTTCGGTCTTAATAGGAAGCACCACCTATAAGATGTTATCGGGCCCTCTAAAAGATCGCACTACCTATGTCTTGACTCGTGAAAAAGCACCGATTCAAGGTGTAGAACTCATCCATAACCTTGGAAAGTTTTTGGATGATTGGCAAACTAAAGATTTATGGGTTGTTGGTGGTGCTAATGTCTTTACACAGGTGATGGATCCAGTTCGAGCTGATGAATTATATCTAACGACAATTGAAGCCGATTTTGGTTGTAATCAGTTTTTTCCAAGCTTTGAAGAAGACTTTATCCTCAAAGAACAGAGTCCTCTTCACGAACAAAACGGCTTTATTTATACATTTACCAAATATGTACGTAAGCTGAAAAAATAATCCATTCGTTGTCTGAAAAAGATATTAATCAACTCTTTGTGAGATAGTTCATAGCCAATTAGTTTGGCTCCCAGGTATGCTACTTACGGTTAACAAAGGGAGGACATACCGATGACCGAAATCGAATTATCGCAATGTCGTCAAGTAAGTAAATCGTATTTTGACTTCAAATACCGTCAACTTCAGCCAAGTCCGTAAATGACGTTGGCTAAATTATACAAAACTATAGTTCTTAAGCTGATAGGTAGCTGAAGCTTTTAGGTCTCACATTGTTCATCACTTCGAGCACGGTGGTAAGCTAACAATAAGAACCCATGGGCTACGCCATAACTCAATCCCAACTACTATTAACACGTTTCCGCACTTTTATTGTACGACGAGATTTTTTATTAGCTGTTTGTGTTGGATTGATTGTAATAGGGGTTGGTACATATTTAGGTCAAGAAAATAATAATATAGTTCCAATCAATAATGTGAGTCTGGCGCGTTACACAGCCGAACCAACGAATCCACTTAGTTTTTTATCAAATTGGGATGGCCCAAATTATATTCAAATTAGTCAACATGGCTATACGTCAGTTGACCAAACGAACTTTTTCCCGTTTTATCCGACCATTGTTCATATTTTTCACTTGTTCATTAGCTCTCCTTTAATCAGTGCAATTGTTGTGAGTTGGTTAAGTTTTATTGGGGCAATTTATTGCTATCTAAAAGTGTTAAAGTTGCTCTTTCATATCAAAGATAATATTGAAGCGCTGAAGGGAGTTTTGTTATTCGTACTGTTTCCCAGCGGGATTTTCTTACTAGCTACCTATACCGAATCACTGTTTGCATTCTTGGCTCTTGCCGCGCTCTACTATGCTCTGAAGAAAGAGTATCTTCCGGCAGCGTTTCTGACACTATTTGCAACGCTGACGCATTTTAATGGCATTTTTTTGCTAATCCTCATCGTCATGGTGCTGTATGAGCAAAAAGAGACTATTGCACACATCGTCATCGCAGCAGGTATTGGAAGTCTTGGTTTGCTTTCTTACATGGACTATTTATTTGTAAAATACCAAAACCCTTTTGCCTTTGTGTCAGCGCAACAAGCCCATGGCTGGTTGCAGCATAATTATTCAACCTTAGTTTCTGAGCTCGATATTGTGAACATTCTACTCATACTGCTTATCTTGATAGCGGCTTACTATTGGTGGTCAAGGCGAAAAAGTTTTTCGGTTTATTTGTTGCTCTATTTATGTATACCGGTTTTTGGTGGTCAAATTGGTGGCTTTGATCGCTACGCGTTGATGGCGTTTCCTGTTCAATTTATGCTTTTTGATCGATATAGAGATAGATTAGTATCGTATGCGATGATTTTGTCTACTACCGCTATCTTATGGACGCACTATGTTTTTCTCTATAGCGGTGGCTATATCGGCGGCTAAGCAAATGAAGAGAAAAATGTCTTACGAGTGACTATTCCAAACCAATTCATACTTCTTTGCGGGTGACGATGTGCGGGCATCAAATAGGTAAAAGGTGTCAACTACGATTTTAAAAATATGATGACCATCAAGTTGTAGAGCTTCTTGAAGCGCACTTTCATCCGTACCAAGGCGTTCCTGGAATAAGCGAAAAGCATCATCTATTTGCTGAGTATCAGTAAGTTCGCTGGCTTGACCTTCAAAATATACTGCTTTGACCTTTTGACCAACTTGATGCTGTGTCACGATATTACCGGCGACAAACGGATTTGCTTTAATTTCGATGCTGTGTCTTCTGGAAGGCAACGACCGAAAATAGAAATTTAAAGCGTCATCATACACAAAATGGAGTTCGCAAACCCAGGGTTTATTATTGTTTGAAGTACCTAACGACATATGAACAATATCCGGCAAATAGTTTCGTATTTCCTGCTCGACTTCCATGAGGTGCTCCTTCCGTTACTGCTATTTAGGTTTATTGTACCTAATTCAAAAAAACAAATACAAATAGAGAAACGTTCATCAATAGATATTCTCAAATTACGCAGTAAAGAGAAATCGAAACATTGCCGTCAGTCCTCAAGCAGATTATGATGGAGTCCATGAGATCAGTGATTCCGCCTGATGCGAGCTTGGTGCCGGAAAATGCCAAACGGGTTTTCGAAGGAGTTATTTATGATGTCTATCAATGGCCGCAGCGTATGTTTGATGGTACATTTGAAACCTTTGAAATGTTGAAACGACCAGATACGGTTAAAGTGTTGGCGGTGAAAGACAACAAACTAATAATCTTAGAGCAGGAACAACCCGGCCAATCTACTTTTTATGACCTTCCTGGCGGACGTCATGATTTTGAAAATGAATCCGAGCTTGAAGCGGTCAAACGAGAACTACTTGAAGAGACCGGCATGACCTTTACTGCCTGGAAATTACTTGAAGTTAGGCAGCCGTTTTCTAAAATTGAATCATTTGTCTATCTGTTTTTGGCAACGAAATTTGAATCACAAATTGCTCAACATTTAGATGCTGGCGAAAAGATAAAAGTCCTCGAGCTTGATTTTCAAGCAGTCAAAGCACTACTCGAAAACCCGTTAAGTCGCTATTTACCAAAAAAACTACTTGTACCACTAAAGTCTCTCGAGGAGTTATGCAATTTGCCGGAATATAGTGTAATCAACGATAGTAATTAATTACCCTCTTCGATTATGATGACTATACCTTCATTTGGTCGTAAGTGAATTGTATGATGCACCGGCTCATTTTCGCGGTCCATGTATGTCGAAACTACAATGCTACCTCGCCAGTCTAAGTCACTAATAGACTGATTGGTGTCCACAAAATTAAGCAGGATCATATACGATTCTTGTTCGGTTGATCGTTCATAGATAAATACCGAGTCGGTGCTCGGTTTGGCTACGTACCTACCAGACTTGAAGGCCTCGTGTGAAGTGTGAAGTTTGATGAGTCGATGATACAAATTCAGCATTGAAGTGGTATCGGCTAGCTCAGTTTGCACATTTGTGTGCCCGCTATCGGATGAAATTGGCAACCATGGCTGTGCTGTCGTAAAACCGGCGTGAGTCTGATTGTTCCATTGCATCGGGGTACGTTCCGGATCACGGCCTTTGCCCGGTTCGGTGAACGGATCCTGGACTTGGTCTGGTCCTATCGGCACATCGGCCATGCCAATCTCTTCACCGTAATATAGAAAGGCCATACCAGGTAAGGTAAGTATCATCATCGCCGACACCCTCGCTGCCGCGAGACCAATACGACTGGCTATTCTCGATTCATCATGATTGCCGGAAGTATAGATAGGTGTAAACCCTGGTTGCATTGATGTCTGGTAGTGATCAACAAACCTTTTAAACTCGGCCGCTTGCCACGGCACATGAATTGGTTCGAAATTAAAAGGTGCATAGAGCTCTGGACGGTCAGGCTGATAGTACGCGATATAACCCTCAACTTTATTTTCATGCTCGGGATGACCTTCAATGATCATGAATCGATTGTCATATTCCGTCAGGACTTCAGATGTCTCTCGCAGTCGCTCCAGTAAGTGCGGACCGCTTCGGCTATGAATATGCCGGTAAGAACCGTAGAGGTGAGGATTTAATTCGGCCGATTCCTCATTGCGCAAGGGGTTGTCACGAAACTCCGGATCTTTTGACATCCAATCAACGGCATCAACTCGAAATCCATCGACACCTAATTCTAGCCAGAAGCGAAGCGCTTCTTTCATCGCTTCCCGGACAGCGGGATTATCCCAATTTAGATCAGGTTGCTTCGTTAGGAAGCTATGTAGGTAGTATTGACCAGTCGCTTCGGAAAATTGCCATGCCGATCCGCCAAAGACGCTAAGCCAATTGTTGGGTGGTCCGCCATCGGCATTTGGATCGTGCCAGATATACCAGTCTCGCTTAGGGTTATCTAGAGAGGAGATTGACTCGACAAACCATGGATGCTCATCGGATGAATGATTGGGTACAAAATCCATGAGAACTTTAATATGACGACCATGAGCAGCTGCAATCAGTTGTCGCAGATCGTCTACCGTTCCGAAGAGCGGATCGATATCAGTGTAGTTGGAGACGTCATAGCCAAAATCTGCCATTGGCGATGTGTAGACAGGTGATAACCATATGCCGGTGACGCCAAGCGCATCCGGCGAATGGGCAAGATAGTCTAGTTTCGCTTCGATGCCTTTTAGATTGCCAACCCCAGTGCCTAGGGCATCATAAAAGCTTCGCGGATAGATTTGATAGATTACCGCTCCGTCAAGCCAATTAATGGGGGTCGTCATTTTTTAAAGTATAATCATTGTTCTTCAAGTTGACTATGGCAATCGAGTGAGTAGCTTGCATTGACGTTCTTATATATATGCAATGTCAAACTAACATCCCGGGAAGCACTAACTATACACTGCCGTTCACTAACGAACTGATTTTATGCGTAACGGCATTTACATTTGGATCGCTAATAAATCTTGTAAAACCCTATATTCCTATCGCCAGAAGCATCCAATTTTACTTAAATTAAACTCGATATGAAGCAATAGTATCAGCTAGCACCTGTCTGTAGCGACTATCAAGTGCTAGATTTTCCAAGGTACGTACTGCTTCTATAAAGTAAGGTTCGATAAACAATTGACTCGCTTTTTTGGCGCCGTTATTTTCTAAAATAGCAATTACACGCTGCATTTCATGTTCAGCAAAAGTTTTATCACCGAGATGTTCGTTTAAAAACTTACGGTCGGCTTTATTTGATAATTTCAAACCTTGATAAATAGGATACGTAATTTTTCCTTGCCGGTAATCACGGTATTTCGGGTGGTTATTGAAAGCTGAGGCATTTATAAAATAATCTGAATAATCGTCTACGAGTTGGAATAAAATACCAAAAGGCACAGTAAAGGACTCTATCTTTTCCCGCTCATTTTCTGTAAGACCGAGCAATAGAGCGGCAGTCTGCATGGGCAAGCGTGTGCTATAAAGTGCCGATTTTAGGGTATGGATGTTGAGTAACTTATCTATATCAAAATGCGCAGGCTCAGTATCGAGATTGAATGAATCCAGAAGCTGGCCATAGCCTACACCGATATTAGTGTCATGCAAGACATCGAGCAAGGCTACTTTTACTGCTGGTGTAAGATGAGTACTTTTTAAAAGGGCGCTCTGTGCAAATGACAAAAGTAAATCACCTGCCAGTAAACCCATTGCCTCTGCAGCCTGAGCATTGATTCCGTGATCACGCTGGTAGTAGCCAGTGATATTCGGACCGTCATATCGGACTGTATCGTTGTCTATGACATCATCGTGCATGAGCAGAAACTGATGGTGGAGTTCTAGAACGGCGCCAAGATCTGTCAATAAATCGAATTCTTGCCCCCCATAACCACGATAGGTAACATAAAGCAGCAATGGCCGTGCTCGTTTCCCGCCCCGTAAAACAAGCGAGCGCATTCGAGCAATAAGTACTTTACTTTCTGGCGAAGGCGCCTCCTGTTGATAGCCGGTAAGCCATGCTGCAATGGTAGCCTCTATGTTTGCTCGATACTTTTTAATGGTCATGAAACGTATGACGATTCTGCGAAGCGTTGTGGCAGTTCACTGACAGTGACTATTCCGCCTACTAGAGCAGCATAATTGTTGGTTTGCCATTTTACGGTACTACCGACTTGCCAAACTGTTGCCAAACTTGCCCTGATTTCAATCTGTTTTTCAACATAGTGCTCCAGCATATGAACAAGTGTAAAAGGCTTATCTGTAATTATCAAATAAAGGTACGGTGACCGAGGCTACAGTTTATCAAAAGAGACACGTACTATATCCGGCTGCGTAATGCCGAACCAATCGTGTAATAGTTGAGGGCTTGGTTGCTCGCCGCTTAGTAGTAAAAACATGCCAACTCCACTAATATCATAATAATCTATGGAGTAGCCGTGGTAATCATAGCCTTCATTTGTCATATGTAGTTGTTTACTCATTCCGTATGTAGAAGTCAAATCTTTCATTTGTACAATATTGTCGGGGACTACTTCAATAGAATCTAAGACGAACAGGTCATTCTCCATATGAAGCCGATGTAGTTCTACCCGGCCGTTAGCTTCAACAAGTTTTAAAATCTTTCCGTCAGGTTGGTTAAAATAGCTGTGCACGGATTGTTGACTGCCGCGAGCTACTGCACCAAGATGGTCAAGCTGCCGTTTTACCGTTAGCCGATCAGTGATCCGTATCTTTAGTTCTTTTTTCATACTCTTTAGGCGCGCTACTGCAAAAGAGCACCAAGCAGTTCCGGAAATTCAACTGTTTTCATATCGTTCAGGCAAAAATGTCCATAGTCATGGAATTCTTTAATGGTAGCGAGTGGAAATTTTTGGCGCAAAAAGTTCACACTATGTTTAATATCCTGATCGTCATTGTCGGATGCAAAAATAATGAAGTCTCTCACTCGTTCAAACAGTCCCTCATCTACATCAAAGTCAAAGAAGCTACTTGGATTTTCGTGGTGCACATTCAACCACGGCGCCACCAGTACAAGTTTATCGACAAACAGCTCCGGATGGTCGCTTAGATAACGAATCCAAAAGCCACCACCGGCACTATGGCCCACCAGCAAACTATCTTGATTGATAGCAAATCGCTCCACTTCTTGTACCCAGAGATCCCATTGGGGTTCGAAAGCTAACGGTACTTCGGGGGTATCAGCCTTAATATCATGTACCGAGAGTTGTTTTTGTAACCAGGGATACCAATGTGCATTGCTGGCGCTTGGTTCCAAACTGTCATAGTATTCGTCTTTACTAGGTTTGCCATGCAGAATTAGTGCTGTTCTCATATAGCTTAATAATAGCAAACTCATTTCATTATCAGGAGCAAACAATCCAACAGAGTCACATCTTTTTATTATTTTAGTAGCTTGCAGAAACAAAATACTTGACAAAGCATAGTACCTTGCATAACATAATAGCTACATGAATAATCCGATCGATATAAAAGATTATGCGAACCAGCTAGATACGCAGATGCGTAAAGGTTTCTTGGTCTACTGTGTACTGCTAATTTGCAGCCATGGTGATGTCTATAGTAGCGACATAATACGAGAACTTCACCAAGCTTCATTGGTGGTAGTGGAAGGCACGATCTATCCATTGTTGAGTCGATTGCAAAAAGACGGTCTACTGACACACAGTTGGAAAGAATCACAGCAAGGTCCACCGCGTAAGTACTATCGAGTGAGCGATAACGGTCAAAAGGTCCTTGCCGAACTTAAAATTACAAACGTACAACTACAAGCAACTATAAGTAACATTGAGAGGAAAAAGTAATGGATAAAATTACTCGTATTCATATCGCCAAAGTTCCGTATGAAATAGGCTCTGACGCTGAAAAGGAGCTTCAAAAATATTTGCATGATATTCGAAGTCGGTTGGATGACGATTTAGTCGAAGAAACAATGGCTGATATCGAAGTGCGGATTACGGAAATATTGTTGGAGCGCGGCGTGAAGCGCAACGAGGTTATCACCATTCAAGATATAAGTGCGGTTCAGGAGCAGCTTGGTTCACCTGGCCAATTCAGTGACAGCGACGACGATTCCAAAGCCTCGACGTCACCAGATGCTTCCAATAAACGGTTGTTGAGAGATCCGGATAATGAGCTAATAGCTGGTGTTTGTAGTGGACTAGCAGCCTACTTCGACATCGATCCAAATATCGTTCGGATGGTCTTCGTGATACTTATTTTCTTTAGTGGCCTCGGCTTTGTCTTGTATCTCGTACTTTGGCTACTTGTGCCAGTTGCGAAATCAAACAGTGACAAGCTGTTAATGCGTGGCCAGCCAGTCACGGCAGAAACATTACAGCACTATAGAACCTCAGCAAAAAATACCTTATCGAGAATACGATTACACCGTTTTTACGAGGTAATCGCAAAAGTATGCCGTATCATTTTAACTGTCGCTGGCTTATTTGCCATACTCGTTCTCATTGTACTGATTGGTTTAGGAACTGCCGCAATTTTTAGTCAGCCGCTACGTCCAATTTATACGACCTATCACATAAATTATCTATTCGTCGGTTTTGCCTGGCTGTTATTTGCTTCACTTATTGGGTTACTCATTGCAATGATTCTTCGACTTTGGCAGCTTCGTAGCTTGCTACTTAAAGTGGCTTGTTTTACCTTAGTTGGTATTCTGATTGTCAGCATAGCGGGCATGAGCATTGTCACACCTTTTATCATTAATCACTACCGGGCAATTTACGGTGGAAATAATTTGGCTCGGCCGATTCAAGTAAGCACAGTTGGAGCGCCAGTAGCGCCGAGTAGCTTAACAATTAATGGTGGATTAAACCTCGATGTGACTTACATTATTACCGATCAGTCAATACATGCGACCTATCAAGCGTATCCAGGAATGGGGCGACCAAATATAGCGATTGTCAATAAAGCGGGCGCAATGTCAGTGACCGCAAGTAATATCACTCAAATTGTGCCAAATTGTATCGTGAACTGGTGTCACAATATATATTTACCACTCAAGGTAGATATTTATGGACCACAAGTTCCGTCACTGACAGCAACTGGTGGATCACAACTGAATATAGATAACTTTGACCAAATGTCTCTCGCGGTTCAAGCTAACATAAATTCAAACGTGAATTTAAATAATGGTTACAGTCAATCGATCAACCTGAGTGCCACGAATAATTCAAATATAATCGCCAATGGCGTCACAGCAAAAGCAGCAACTATATCGCTCGATGCCAGTAGTTCAATCAGTGGCCCAACCAGTGCTTCTCTCGTGGTATCATTGCCGACGAGCTGCACTTCCGAAATACTAGATTTGGATCAAGATCCGCTGACGATTACCCTCAATAACCAATCGATATTGGCAGACGATTTTAATCAGAATAGCTGTGTAAATGTCGATTCTTACACACCCGATATGCCACCAAATGCTCCGGCTGCACCGCGTGTTCCGGCGGCTCCACAACCTATACAATCGTAAATAGTTACGAGATTGAAAGTATCTTTCGGCGATGTTTACAAATATATAGCATTCCTATAGCGGCGATACAGGCGATTGGGATAAGCAGCCGCGCAGCTAAGAAAACACTAAAATGTTCGGCTACTGAGCTGAATAACAATACATAAGGAATAAATACGAGTCCACTTAGGGTACTAATTACAGAAGCTGAGCCGCTTCGGATTGCTGTTGGCAATCGGTCATGCAATGCGCCAATCGCTATTGTGTCTATGGCAGTAAAAACTAATAGCACACCGAATTGGGCTACCGCAATAATTGGCATAGAACGGACGATAAGCAAACATGTACAAAGTATTCCAAAAAGGGCTAACACAACATATAAAGAGGACCGCTTCATGACATGCCCGGCAACCACACCGCCTAGACCGTAGCCAAGAAGTAGCAGGGCATTAAGTGGGCCATAGTAGATAAGCTTTAGATGGAGTGCAAGGAGCCACAATTGATCAAGTTCTGACAAAAACTCGCAGAGAACTACCGAAACAACAATGGTAATCAATACCCATACTAAGTAGCGACTATGAAAAACTGCTGTACTTGAGCTACGGATTTGATTGGTTATCGTGACGTCGTTTTGTTTCTTATGCAGTAACGGTTCTCTAAAATAGGATAGAGCAATTATTGATAGAATACACCCCGGCAAACTTAAAAAATAGGCGACCGATAAACCAAGCCGACTACCAATTAGACCTCCAAATAATGATGCTATGACGAGTGCGATACTTTCAATGAAACCGGCATACCCTATATATGATTCGTAGCCATCACGCGATTTTGTTTCATCAAGTACCGTATCGTAGATCATGGCATTAAACGTGCCGTCATAAAGTGCGAAATATAATCCATACAAAATACTTGCCACCAGATACTCCCAGACATGACTAGAAAGACTGAGCAGTAGAGTTGCTAAGCCTAAGCTCGTACTGGCAAGCATGACCATTCCTTTTCGGCTCCAACGATCTGCTAAGATACCGGCGGGAATATTAAAAATCATGCCAACCAGAAAAACAACTATCACATTTAAAGCGATCAGCTTGGTCGTAAAACCAATATGGACCATAAATACTTTTCTATGGCATACCAGAAAATAAAACCCTCAAAAAAGTTAGACAAATATATTGGCAATAATCGGCGTTGAATCGGAGATAACTTCATATGCCTGTACTACCTAAGCAAACACCAATTCGCCCGACACTGCCGACATGGCGGCATCATCAATCAGCCAGCTGACGTGTCCTCCGTGGCTAATAATAGTTTGCGAAGCTTGTACGACGGGCGAGCTATGATCGCCTGAGGCAATCTGGCCAATAATTGGTGCTTTACTTTCACCACTTATAAACACTACGGCTCTACGTACACCCGCTAAGGCATGCAAACTAAGACTAATTCTATCTGGAGGAGGCTTCGGCGAATTATGAATCGGAATCACTAAATGATCATTTTTTAGATTGTCAGGATGGTGAGGGAATAATGACAAGGTGTGACCATCTTCGCCGATCCCCAGCCACAGTAAATCCAAAACCGGAATTTCCTTGTGTTGAGAGGGGAGTGACCGTAACGTCTTTTCATACTCCTTGGCTGCCTGTTCGGCACTCAGTTGACTAGGTGGTCGTAACTTATGATCATCAGGTATTTCAGGATGAGCTTCCAGTAAGGGAAGCGCACTTAACCAGTTTGATTGCGGATCATCAAGCGGTACACATCTCTCATCACCAATTAAAAATACTATACGTGACCAGTCGAATGCAGTGCTGTACCTATCCGAAAGTATACTGTTTGCAACTGGCGGTAAACGACCCCCCGCAAGAACGAAAGTAGCTAACTGGTGATCTTCTAGGATCTCTATTACTGTTTGACTAGCGAGTCGAGCGGCTTCAGCGGCTATCTCGTCAGCTGAGTGAAACCGTATCTCTTCGATCATGGCTGTATTGTAGCAGACATATGGCCGAGACTAGCTTGACAGCCGATCAATAAAATCCACAATCTCTTCGGCTGTAGTAGCAAAAGACAATAGACTATCAAGCGGTCCGGTCAAAAATCCATCGACTTCCATTTGTTCTAGCTGCATTTTCAAACCGTCGTAGAAATGATTTGTGTTTAATATAAAGATAGGTTTCGAATGATGACCATGTTTTTTATGCTCCAATAGGTCGGTCACTTCATCCAATGTGCCGATCCCGCCGACTAACATGACAATGACATCCGCCCGCCCAAACATAATTTGTTTACGTTCTTCTAAAGTTTTTGCAATGATCATCTCATCGGCATTTTTTCTGGCTTTATGCTTTAGATATTCAACCGAAACACCAATAATTTTACCACCGTGCATTTGGGCGGTCGTTGCTACAACTTCCATAAGCCCTACATTAGAGCCACCCCAAATAACACTGTGACCGCGTCTGGCGATAAGTTTTGAAAACTGCTTGGCAGAATCTGTATACTTCGCCGGCAAATTATTCGCCGAACAAATAATGCAGATGGAAAGAGGGGAAGTAACTTTAGGCATGATTAATTACTTAACATGTTAAATAAAGTCTATTACTTATAGACAGTACGGGTAATTGTAGCTGATAGCCAGCCAATACACCAGCCGGCGAAGTATTATACATCGGATTTACAGCAAGTTTTGACCAGTAACATATCAATCACTGACATAAGATTAAAGAAGTATTAGCTTGCCCGATCGCCTTTAAACATCCATCGAACGCCAAATTTATCTGTCAAAGCACCATAAAATCCAAATGGCATATCAACAAGTGGATCAAGTGTTGTGGCATCTGCGCCGATAGATAACATATCAAAGTACCCTTTGATATCACTATAACTAGCTTCGCTAATATACATGCAAACCGTATTTCCCTGTCTTGGTGTTCTGTTCGGTAAAAGCCAATCCGAGGCACTAAAGGTTAGGCCTGTGCTCGCCAACTTGGCATTGATGATTAGATCATGTTTGTCGGTTGGAATGGTAGCTTTCATTGGTGTTTCACGAACGCTCGTGAGGCTAAGGTCCCCACCTAGACAAGATTGATAAAAGGTCATCGCCTCTTTACAGTTTCCATTTTCAAATAATAAATACGGTGTCAATGTTGCCATAAAGGTAGTAACCTTCCTCTCTGCTTAGTTGTGTATAACGGAAATTTCAATGGTCCGATCTTTAGGGCCATTTAATTCTACTAATATAATTCTTTGCCAAGTTCCGAGCTGGAGAGCTCCATTCTTGAAGGGTATAGACAAGCTTGGTCCGATCACCGTAGCCCACAAATGATCCGGAAAATGATCTGGGTCGTGTGGATGATTCCATGGACCAAGTGGTGTCATTGCCTTGAGTGCTGTCAGATAATCATTTTCTGTACCAGGGTCGAGGTCAGCAGTGGTAATCGCAGCTGTGGTGTGTGTAACAAATAGGTGTACCATACCGTCTCCCTGTAGATCATTCGCAATCAGACTAGTAATATCAACGACTTCTCTTTTTCTTGTAGTTTGTACTTTCATACGTTACCTATGCAGACTTTCCCATTCATTACGTGCTTTTGGCAGATCCTCACCAACGGAAAATAAGAAGGTCACAGTAGTGCCTTTTCCTAGAAAAGCAAATTGTTTGGCGAGTGTTTCACGCATGACATCCTCCCCACCCGCTTGTCTAAGTTCAGACAAATAGTTGGCAAACGATCCTTTGTCGTTTTTGATTTTTTGAAAGGTTTTCGCATTTGTCACAATAGCTCTAATTTTCGGTAAATTACGAATCACAGCTGGATTTAACATCAACTCCTCAACGTCGGCTTCTTGGTAATTTGCTACTTTGCTAATGTTAAAGTCATTAAATGCAATTTTAATACCAGGCCACTTCTTTTCAAGCGTATGCCAGTTTAAACCTGCCATCAATATTACTCTGCACATTCTTTCAAAATAGTCGTTGTCATTTTTTGGCTTGTCTATTTTGTGATTGTGCCAATCGGAGCTATTCGGCATAGTGCACTCCTTGCTGCGTGTAGCTTCTTTAGATGTACGTTTACGTGTAACATTATAGACCTATAAGACACCCCGACTAACTAACGTAATTACAACTTACTGGACGTTTATTTTATGCAAGATTATTGTTATATCGTTTGCAAGTGGTGTTTTTTCAGTAGACGCGTAACAATCAATCCCCACAGTGTTTTTGCCATCATAGGTAAGTGTATCGACCGAGCCAAATGATGCTGAATAGGTGCAGTCGTTAGAATAACCACTTAAGTTTGTGTCTGCCAGGTCACGTTGAAATGAAGCAATCGGAAAGGCACCCGGGGGATAGGTGTTGTTGACACAGGAGCTATGTTTAAGCGTTGTAGTATTACACACCAACTTACCGCTACCATCGGAATTAATAGTGATCGTCCAACCAGCAAAATTGGTTGAGCCGGAATTAGCAATAGTGGCGAGCGTAGTTATGACAGTTTGCTGCGCCACAGTTTTATGCTGAGTTGGTATTGTTTGATGATGATCAAAATACCAAAAGGATACTCCAATGATGACGCCTACTATGCAAAATATAAATAAGAACTCAAGCGCACTGAAACCCTTACGATTCATCATCTAAGCATAGCAGGTTGTGCTGATTGGGAAGGCTTGTGGATTGGAATAAGTACTACTTAGCTTGTTAAGTAATACAAAATGAGTACCGATTTAACGACTAGTACTAGTAACAGCGAAACGCCAAAATAGTTGATAATTTAATTCTCTATAGAGGTTATGAAGATTACTTAACTAGTTAAGTAATCTCTATTTGCATTGTCGAAGGCATTGTAGTTGCGGTGTTATGCCATTTGACTTCAATGCGGCAGCGTATTGTTCTTTATGTATGTCACGTTTCAAGCAGCTGTTTGATAGGATCAAAATAGTAATCCTTCCAGCCTTCAGAAAAATCATCGACTTCATTGTCTGGCACATCTTTTTGATGTAGTTTTATGGTTGTGATAGTAGCATTTTCGCTCATTTCGAAACGAACCTTGTAGCATCTTTCGGGATTATCATGTCCATACCAATCTTCTTCAAGAAGCTGATTGACAATGACTTTAGTGTTTGTACCATGAATATCACCACCCCAAAGACTGAACGCGCCACCTTCATTCGAATCAAATTCTGAAGGTCCTGCACCCCATGTATCTATTAACTTTGCATCAGTAAGTGCTTGCCATACTTTATCTACTGGTGCGTGATTCGTATACGTTTGTTCAATGTCTTTCATGAGCTCATTGTAACAAAAAATGTGTTGTGAACGATCCGTTTATGAAGTTTTCCGTTGCATTCTTTTATCAGAGAAGCCGAGGGGGATCATAATTAATAATGCCAATGGACCAATAGTCGGGAAAATAATACTAACAACTAAAGCTAACGTCATGGCTGTAACCGCAAGACCACTATAGCAATGGCGAAGGGATCCTAAAGACGCTTTTTGCAATTCTGGCGAGCGAAGTATTACCCATTTCATTGCGAAACCAATGTAGCTTGTGAGTAAAAGAGAACCGATATAAATACCAGTAATGAGCGCACTATTGGCATTCGAATTGCCAATTATTTCAGAAGTGAATGGAATGAGTGCAATCGACATAAGCCAGGCTGCATTCAACCAAAATACCCTATTATTAAATGTCTTAAGAGAGTTGATTAATCCATGTTGTACTAACCAGTAGCGACAGACAACTACAAAGCTCAGTAAAAAAATAAATATAAGATGCGTAAAGGCCTCTTTAAAATCACGAAACGATACTATGCGTATACTCGCTGCTCGTTCGGTTAGTGGTAACACTAAAAGGGTCACCGCAATTGCCACCACCGCATCACTAAAATTGGCTAAACGCTCGATTTTTTGCATATGTTTTATGATAGCAATTTTATAGATGTTTCACACAGAAATAGCTATGAGCTTTCTCTTTCTAAAATTGTTACATACGATGCAATATTTTATCTAGCTGTGAGTCGTTCGGAATGATATGTGAGACGTTAAACGTTTTTGCTTCTTGCAAGTTTAAGTGACCAGTTAAAACAACAATTGGTTCAACATTTGCCTTTTGAGCCATGAGTACGTCTTGAGAGGCATCACCAACCAGAATAGTATTTTCGGCAGCAACATTTTGAGTCTTGAGGATTCTACGCACACTATACGGATGGGGTTTCGCATGACTCGGATCATCTAAATCATAGGCCGTGACTATTTGTTGAAACCAATCAGGATTTATCCCAAATTTCGGCATAATACGTTCGCGTAATAACTTAGGGTGGACTCCTGTAGCAAGCGCTAGTTTATAGTTTTTGGTGAGTTTTCTAAGTAAATCGACACTACCAGGAACTATGCTCAAACAATCCACGAATGTATTTCCAAATAAACTATTCTCGTAAATGACTATCGCTTTATCTAATAATTCAGGTTGATCTTTTACTAGTTCAGCTAACTCGTCATAGTGGGAAGCACCCCATTTGGCATTTATACGTGATGCTTCTTCTGCTGGGCTTAAATGCATTCCAACACCAACGGCTGCTTCGTGATAGCACTTTTTATAACCGTTCGTGGAACCGAGGGTGAAAACGTCATCCCAATCGAAGATAATAAGTTCAATCATTTATTTACCATAGTATATAAAAAATATTCTTTGTTGGGCCAGTGATTATATTTCTCCGGATTTTCTCGTAATAAATATTCAATGCTTGCATCACTTAGAAGAAGCACACAACTGTTAAAATAGGATGTAATGCGAACCCACCCAATCTTTATTGACCTGTATGAATTGACTATGGCAGCGACATATTTTTCGGCGGGTCGAGTAAATGACCAGGCTACTTTTGATTTATTTGTCCGTCGCTTGCCGTCACAAAGAAATTATATGGTTTTTACTGGCTTAGCAGCAGTCATCACGCATCTTGAATCGTTACACTTCGATAGTGAAGATATAGAGTATCTGCGTACACTTGGACTTTTCACAGAAGACTTCCTAAATTACTTAAAAAATTTTAGATTTAGCGGTCAAATTGAAAGTCTTTCGGAGGGAGAAATATTTTTTGGGTCAGAACCAATTATGAAAGTTACAGCGCCGTTGATTGAGGCGCAGATAATTGAGACTAGTCTTATAAATATTGTTCATCTTCATAGTTTATTAGCTACGAAAGCATCACGAGTCGTTTCTGCATCTAAAAGTAAGAGCGTCATAGATTTTGGTGCCCGGCGTAGTCATGGTCAAGATGCTGCAATGGCAGCTGCGTATACATCCTATTTAGTGGGAGCCGATGGCACCTCCAATGTTTTGGCTGGTAAGACATATAAAATTCCAGTTTTCGGCACAATGGCACACTCATTTATTCAGTCATTTGCTACTGAATCAGAAGCATTTAACGCGTATTTAAAACAATACCCTACACAAAATACCCTCTTGATTGATACCTATGACCCTTTAATAGCAGCACAAATAATTGGCGATATAGCACACTCGCAGGCTCTCAATATTCAGGCTGTACGAATTGATAGTGGTGACTTAGTTGAAGTAACAAGAGAAGTGCGAAAAATTTTAGACGGACTTGGACTTAAAAATATTAATATTTTCTTAAGTGGTGACTTAGATGAAAAAACTATTGCCGAATTTATCGCAATAAAACTGCCTGTTGATGGGTTTGGTGTTGGTACAAAAATGGATACCTCGATTGATGCGCCAACTCTCGAAATGGTATATAAATTGTCCCATATTGTGCACGGTAGTGCTACACGAGACACAATGAAAGATTCTCCTCAGAAACAAAATTTACCTGGCTTGAAACAAGCCTATCGTGTCTACAAAAATAATGTTGCCGTAAATGATATTGTCGGGCTAGTGGATGAAACTCCGCTAGGCGAACCGTTGTTACAGGTAGTATTTAAAGACGGTCAATCTATGCTAAAGTCCCAGGATTTACTTTCACTAAGAAAAGCACATCAACAACGGTTAAAAAGCTTTCCAAACGAAATACTGTCTGTAAGTTCAGCATACAATTATCCAGTAATGCATTCCGACAAGCTTCAAGATTTAATCCGTAAAACGAAACGACAGTAGAGTCTTATTAAAGTGGCAGGGCATATAAAGTGCTGTGTAGTACTGTGTAGCAGGGTCCACCCACTAAACAACAAGCACACTTGTATCTAGATTAGCATGTTCGTACCCCGGTATACTTTGTAAGTATTCGACGGGAGTCATCATGCCCAACATACTGTGCGGCCGGTAGAAGTTGTAGTCCAGGCAGTCGTCGACCAGAAATGCTTGTAGCTCGGATTTGTCATAGCTATATGTTGTCAATCGTTTGTAGCGGTCTTTGTCAACGCCATGTGAGCGTTCAATCCTGCCATTCAAATACGGCGAGTAAGCCGGTATCCGACCATGACGAATACCATGGACATCAAGCCAACGTTGTACGACAGTTCGCGTCTCTGGTTTGGTTTGCGGCAAGTGATCATAGACAAACTCCAAACCATTGTCAGTTTGTATGCACTGAAACGCGAAAGCCGGGGCAAAGAAACGAGTGGCGTGCTCTAGAAAGTCGACAGTATAGGTCGGATCATGTCCCGGGTACAGTCGTTTGTACTTAATCCTGGTGGCACAGTCAATGAGGTCGTACTGGTAGGCTGCCCGCTTCCAGTGTTTGACGTCCATTTGGCCGACTTCTCCTGGTTGGTAGGGATAATCGTTAAGTCGGCGATGTTGACGAGCGTGTCGCTTTCTCGGCGTTAGGAGTCCAGCACGCTTCAGGACATTACCGACGCCATGATGTGAGATGTTTACGCCGTAATCTCTTTGCAATATATGCGTAAGTGCATCCTCGCCATAGCCAAGCCCTAAACGGAGCTGCACGATGAGACTGACGGTATCTTCGTCAACATCAGCAGTATGTGACTTTGGTGTTCTGGGCAAGTCATACAAACTTGTTAACTGTTTACTGCTCTCAATATACCGGGCGTACCAGTAGTAATACGTTCTTCTAGGTATACCGTAGAACTCACAAGCTGCAGTCACGCTCCCTAATTCTTCAGCTTTCCGAAACCACCCTAATCTAATCCTAGCCCCGTAGACTAAGAGTTGTTTCTCTGTCATTCTCCTGTATCTCACTTTCACTCCTTTCTAGTTTAGTGAAAGTGTGCAAGATGTATGGTGGGAAGATAGAATCTAGGAGTATAGTAACTGCTCCCACCCTACCCGAGCGTGGCTAAGCTCTGGAAGTAAGTGGCTGGATTCATACGCCAATTAGTTGTACAGATGGATAGGACTGTAGCTAAGGCCTGAGCTCCTTTCTCACTTTTACTACCGAAGGATCGCTTACGTTTTATGACTAATTGTCTTAAATCCCGTTCGGCTCGGTTATTGTCACAAGGCGTATTGTTAGGAAGACAGACGAATAGTTTATCCTTGCCGGCTCTAGTTAACTGGGCCTTGAGTCTGGTTAGCTTCTCTGGTTCACCAATTGCTGGTACTGGATACTGACATAGTTCCTGTACCCTTTGCCATAACTCATCAGCTTGCATACTTCTGACCGCTTCATCAAACGGCTCACCCAGGTACATGTCAAGGTCTTGGTAGATAGCGGCAAACTGTTCATACCACCGTTGTACATAAGGCAATTGTTCTTCGGATAAGTTGTCATTGTATCTCAGGTCACGAATACATCGATACAGATGAACCCAGCACAGTTGCTGCAGCCCGGGCAATGTCCGGTAGGCACCATAGTCATCACTAATCCGGGTACCGCTAAATGGCTGCTTGGTATCTACTCCAAACAGTGTTTTGGCATGTGCGGCACCACGACTGTTCTGAAGAGCAAAACAAACTTTCGGACTCAGGCCATCACTGAGATTCCAGGCATAGCCAGCTCCTTGCAAATCCTGGATTGGCCAGGGACTTTCATCACTATGAACCACTGGTGAACTCCGGATGTCACTCAGGAGTTGTTGGTATTGCGGTTGCCATTTTTGGTGCTGTTTCTGCAATATTCTTGCTATCTCACTGTCAGTCATGGTGAGACCGTACAAACTGAGTAGTAAACTGGCTACCTGGCTATAGCTTATGCCTAGACCAGCGATGAGATGCGTAACCAGTAAACGAACATTTGGGCCAAGAGATACGATCGATCCGCCTAAATCCTTGCCAGAGGTTACTTTGCCGCATTTGGTACAGATACCCCGAGCAACCAGGTACTTAGTCACTAACCTGGCAGTGTAGTCAGCAGTAATATCTGGAAGTGGAATATCTTCGACATACCGATCGTGAGTGGTGATGTCAGTGAGTTGACCACCACAGGCACACTGGCCTACAGGCACGGGTACAGTGTTAGTGACGGCTTCCTTGGTTGGAATTGTTCGTTTAAATGAGTCCTTACTGCGAAGTGGTTTCGGAGGAGGAGTCGGCTTATCTTGATCTTTAGGCAGTGTACCAATTGGTGGCTTCTTTTTCTTACCGAAAACCATGGCTTCCAGTTCAGCAATGCGAATAGCTTGAGTCTCTATGAGGACCATTTGATCATCTAGCAGTTCTTGCTGTTTGGTGCTTATTCGCTTTAATGTAGCGATCTGTTTATTCTGGAGGTTGTGTCGTTGCTTACTAAGTTTATATAACTTCTCTAGATTACGGAATCGAATCATGCGTTCAGCTATAACAGAAGAATTAAGTGGTTTTCTAGACATAGTTTTTGTGTTTGACGAACTATCCCTAGTCTAGCATGGAGGGTGGGAGGCTACTCTCTAAAACCTAACGCAACATAAGTAGTTTCAGCTGTTAGGCTAGAACTACTATGAAACAACCAGTAAAGTATTGGAGATTAAGCGCACTGGAACGTGAGGAGATTAGTCGATGTTTAGCTCAAAGACAATCACTCGGACAAATTGCGCAATTGCTTGGACGTGATACAAGTACTGTTAGCCGGGAGCTATCTCGCTTGCGCTACAGCCCAAGGTTCTATCGGGCTACCTTTGCTCAAGAAATGGCGCTAAAGAAACGTAATCACCGGGCTAAAGCACCGCCTAAGCTACTTGCCAATGACCGTTTGCGAACATATGTTGTCGATCACCTTAAACTACACTGGTCACCCGAGCAGATAGCCGCCCGATTAAAAGTCACGTATCCTAATGACATGACTATGCATGTGTCTCATGAGACTATCTACACGTACATTTACTGTTTGGCTCGGGGAGAGCTTAAGAAAGAGTTAGTGATGAGTTTGCGGCAACAGAAAGCGAGGCGCGGTCCGCGGCGCTCTGTTGGTGATCGGACCAAATTTAGCCCAATACCAAACCTGATCAGTATTGAAGAGCGACCAAAAGAGGTTGAGGATCGTATCATCCCCGGACATTGGGAAGGTGATCTCGTCGTGGGTAAAGGCAGCCATTCGGCTATTGGTACGCTCGTCGAACGTACTACCCGGGCAACCATTTTAGTGCCCGTTACGAGCAAGCAAGCTGAGCACGTAGCCAAAGCCTTTGCCCGGGAAATGAAGTACCTGCCGCAGCAGATGAAGCTGACACTCACCTACGACCGTGGCAGTGAGATGGCCCGGCATAAGCTTTTTAGTGCACAGGCCAACATGAAGGTCTACTTTGCTGATCCGCAGAGTCCTTGGCAGCGCGGAACCAATGAAAATACCAATGGTTTAATCCGGCAGTTTTTCCCGAAAGGTACTGACTTCAATCTGATCAGCCGTAAACAGCTTAAACAAGTGCAGCATCTGTTAAATGGGAGGCCGAGGAAAGTGCTAGAATACCGTACACCATACGAGGCATTTAGTAAGCTATTAAATGAGAAAGGAGAAGCCGAGGCTAACGAGCTTATGTTGCGCTAGTAAGTTGAGAGTAGCGAGCAGTTACGGAGTATGATATTGACAAGACAAATAATTAGTTTATAATATATTATTACCACAATGAGAATAAAGAATTTATAAGCTATAGTCTTATTCTCGTTGTCAATAAGCGCGTTTAAACTACTTTTTATGGACGCATTTGTGAAATTGCAAAATAACATGTCGTATGAGTCGGAAATGTCGTAATGACTGAAGTTAATCCAGACAGCGATATTGACGATCATCAGACCGCTCAACACGAGCCAACGGATATCGCATCTGCACCTGATGATCAACCGATTGTTCCACCGCCACCAACGGTTAATGAAGTGGAGGCCGTTCATACCGGCACTGCCGATGGTCATCCTTCAGCTGATAGAGAGCCAGATGATGCCAACGAGGATGATGCGCCGGCTGAAACAGTATCTCTACCTGGCCATAAAACAGCTGCCGGTCAAGTTGGCAGTACAGCCATCAATCATGAAACTACAACAGAAGCGAGGCCGCCAGAACCGAAAGTGCCCAACAGCGGAACACCAGTAACCACACCTGCTGAATCGGCAGAGGATGATAATGACGAGCAGATCAGGAATGATAACGAACACGAACCAGACGAAACGCATGCAACGCCTCATTCCGAACCTGATCGCGGTGATGATACGACCGACTCAGGCGGTGGAGCTGACCCTGGTGACCAAGGTCATGAGAACGATGCAACAAATGGGGCTGGTGAAGACAATGAGAATGCTAATCGTGAAGACGATAACGAAAGAGCCGGTAACGAAAATGACGAGGAAGACAATGAGAGTCCGGATCCAAGTAGCGGAAATAGTGGTGCGGGTGAGGCAAATGGTGGTAATGATAGTCCACCGGGTGAGGACGGCGGCGAAGATGCAGACGGAGAGCAGGATGATTCAGGAGGACAAAGTGCAGAATCTTACACGGGTTCCGATGTACCTCTTGCCGAAGTACTCACCCATCCTGGCCCTGTAAGCCTTGATATACCACTTGATCAAGGTATAAATCTCGGGGCTGTGACTTTTCATGCAGATTTCCTACAAACTCATATTGATGCTGCGGGCTTAGATCATGTAAATGTAACGTTTGCGTCGCCTGAAGCTGGTACACTGGAATCAACGTCTGCTAGTCCGGGAGATTTAATTAATAATTTGCAATTCTCAGAACCCGGCGATGATGAACTGACAGCAGCTGGTAGAAACAGTGGAAGCAATCTAGAGATTGTTGTTAATAAAAATGTTTTTGAAGGGCGTGTGCTAGCCATAGCAACTCAAGGTTTTGAACGCGGCATGGGTGAGCCAGCCGATCCGCAGGCTGATCAAACGGTAGCTTGGGCTCAGGTTATGGATGTGGCTCTACGGACTGGTATTAGACTTGCAAGGGACGCCAACAGAACAGCCGATAGACCTCGCGGAGATGCTTCAACGAGAGCGACCTCTTCATTACTGAACGCCTTCGGCAGAAGAGTTGTTAATTACCGCGAACCAGAATCTCCGATGTAGCGAATATATCAAACACCGAATTTATCGTTCACTATTTGCTCTGAGGTGATAATCAATTGGTGTATATGTTTTTAGGCACATATTACTTTCAATTATGTGCTAACCATCATAAATACGTAGAAATAATCAAAATCGATTATGAACGTTCCCAGGCTAGTCTTTATCCATCCTCGATAAAATGAGACGAATAGTCTTAGGCGTACGGCTCGTAATATCTTTGCCGAATTGTTTTTCCAGCCACGTCATATAGTCTGGTGTTTTACCGCCAGATAAATCAATTGATCCGTATACTACGTCATCTAAGCTACCTAAAAGCATATAGGGCTTATTATCTGGAGTGTAGGGCAGCTTGAATGGTATATGTAGCGGTTGCCTAAAGAATGTAATTAAAAGATAGGTACCTTTGTTGTGTGTTTGTTCGATGTCCTTAAAAGGATCTAGATCGATTAGGTTTTGAAGCTCTGATTGGCTTCTCAAGGTGACGTTTCTACTAAATCCAAGCTTCATAGGAAGGGCTTTTTCTATACGTTCAACCAGTGCTTTTTTGCTGCTGCTTGGGCTTTCAAATATAATGTTTCCACTACTCAAAACGACCTTGATGCCAGTAAAACCGAGTTCTTCAAAAAAGTTCCTGAATTTTTCCCCAGTCATATTTGGGTTTCCGGGTCCAATGCCTCTTAACATGGCAGCGTACTTAATCATGACTTTAATATAACAAAACCTGAAAAGTTAAGGTGATTTAACAGCACCTAGACGGCAAAAATAAACGTATTGGTAAAAATGAATTCAGAAGCCATAAAGCAGCTCACGCACTAGCTAGCTTTCGGGGCAAGGGCCCGATATTTGATATGGGTCACCAGCTTAGAGCCTCCCCACTCTACTGGCTCCATGTGAAGGTTGGCTACTTTATCGAACAACCTCGGACCTTTACCAATCGTGGCCGGTACTATATGCAACCACAATTCATCGATAAGACCAGCCTGCAAATATTGATTTACTACATTAGCGCCACCAGCAATTGCGACTGGTTTATCGCCAGCCGCTTGTCGGTCTTGTTTTAATGCGGGCTCTATTCCATCGTTCGCAAAAATAAAAGTTGTTCCGCTCTCCATTTTTACGGATTTACGAGCCCTATGAGTAAGTACGAAAACCTGTGCATGAAACGGTGGATTGTTCCCCCACCAACCTTTCCATTCTCTGTCTTCCTCTAAATCCGGAGGCGCAAACATGTTCCAGCCCATTAGGTATGCTCCCGCAACCGAGTTCAGATGGGCAATTTCTGTTTTATGCTTTTCTGATTCGTCAAACATCCATTTATGCAATAACTCTGCCGAAATATCACCAAATGGTTTCTGCTCGGATTCATGGGCTCCGGCAACAAATCCATCAATCGACATTGCCATATCGCAAATAACTTTACTCATGATATTTATTATAGATCAACAAAAGCTTCAAGAAATGGAGTCCAATCGTCTACGGCATTTCGACTGGCTTCAGGATAAGTTATGTTTATAAAGGAGCGCTTCATCAACAATTGCAAGCCCGATAAATAAAACACCGAAAACGGGACTTGTCTTTTGCCAGATTACTAGAGCAGCCAAGATGTAAATTATTAGTTTGCACAAGTAGTAGATCCGAGCATGGAATTTAAGAGTAGCACGAGGTGCCATAAACAAGCTCCAAAATGCCACTAGTAGTATAAATAGCACCGCAATGCTTAGGATATGTACGAAGGGGTTTAGCTTTAGTAATAGTCCGAGGCACGAGAAGGCAGCGAACGCAATCAACTCAAAAATAAAGGCTATGCCAAGGGCAATAGTATTCATACGCTTAATAGTAACAAAAGGACGTAGTTATCAGGACTTTTATATTGCTTATATTTGGCAGGGCCACCATGCACGAAACTAAGATAGTAGTAAAACCTAGTACTCGTTAAATTCCTTGCCTACAATGGAAAACTTAGTCCGGCATGCAAGTAAGGGCAGACAAGTACATGTTAACCCAAATTTAAAAACGTAGCATCCCAAAATTAAAACCGGAGTGATTTTGGTGTTGGTATCTGCTGGTAGCCAAGTACTTGGTTCTGTCTAAGGAAACGGATCTCTGTAAACTGAGTATCTGGAATAATATGCAGGCTAACAGCCGTGCCATCAGGCAGATGCCCGGGGACGCTTAAGCTAAGTCCGTCAAAAGAGATTTTGCCATAGCCGTTGACTTTACGTTCTGACCTTAAGCAAAAGATATCCTTGGTTGAGGTAACCGGTGGTCTAGCTTGAATAACATCAAGCGGCCTAAAACAGCTTCTGTCTTCCTGGATGGCTCTCTCAAATCGCTTAGCCGGTATCTCGCCAGTTGTTGAATGAACTTGCCGGTTGTTGTAGCGGTCTACCTCCTGAGACAGGATTAAACGGATACCATCAATGGTTTTAACATGATCCCTGGCTGCTCTTCTGACAATCCTGTCTTGCAGCCAGTGGTAGGGTCTTTCAATTTTACCTTTAGCTTCCGGGCTCAAGGCATAGGTTACTTTCATGCCGGCTGCTTCAACCGATTGTTTCCACTGTGGGGCTATGTCGTCAGTGCCAAGTATATGCTGGTAGTTAGCAGCACTTGGACCTTTGTCCCTGTTAACTACATATCTGAAGATAGCGTGGTTATCTGAGTAGTACTGGATACCAATACCGTAACTTAAGACTACCGACTCCAGAGCTAGGATGTGCGCCCAAGCTGATTCACGCTCAAACATCTCGGCATAAAGCAGTTTGCGGCTATGATCGTCAATGGTTGTAATGAGTGACCATTTCTGGGGTTTGCCGTCACCACGGAAGACATACGGCGACCATTGATGGGAAGAGGCATCATGCTGAAGCAGCATGCCAACCGAATCAGTTAGAACTTCTCTGGTGTGAGCCTTACGTTTAGGCTTCTCAATGTAGTAGTTCCATCTCTTGGCATAGTTAACGACCGTTTGGGCTGATAGTTTATGTCCGGTACTGGCTTCTACGTTATCTCGGATATATGCGTAGTTAAAGAACATTACCGGATTAGCTGAACTTTTAATGAGGCCGTGTTCGATCTCTAGTTCCTTACGAATCTGTTTGACTACTACTGACGGTAGGCTACGGGTTGCCCGTATCCTATGGTAGGCTACACTAAACTTTTTTGGCTTGTCTCTGAATCTAGCCAGCAGCAGGTAAAACTGACTGTCTTTAATCCCCAGTGACTGCTGAACCTCAGCTTTTGTCTTTATGCCGTCCTCATACCACTTTAGTAATTGTTTTACCTCATCGTCGCTAAATGTCTTGTGAACCTGGCTCATATCCCCTCCTTATTACAAGCTAAGGATACAGATACCAACTCCAATTTTAAATTTGTCTTAACTCCACTCCGATTTTGATTTTGTGTTCTCGATAACTACCTCAAGAAGGTACTCCGATTTTAAATTTGGGCTAACAGCCAGCCATGAATACTTGACATTAATGCATACATAACATACAATGTATACATGAGTAATATTCAATATACAATTAGAAACATACCCGAACCTGTTGACAAGGTTATTAGAAAACGATCTAAGCAGTCAGGTAAATCCTTTAACCAAACGGTGGTAGACCTACTCTCTATGCAAACTTTTGGCACAACAGAAATATCTAATGATAAAAACTTTGATTTTTTATATAACAAAAATACACTCGGTGACTCTTTTGACGAAGCTATAAAGGATATCTCAAAAGTCGATAAGAAACTCTGGCAATAAAAAGCATGTCATTTACACTAGATACGAGTGCCTATTCAGCTTTCAACCGTGGAGACAAACGACTTAGGAAATGGTTTACGTCAGATAACGATATTATTGTGCCGATTATTGTAATAGGTGAGCTACGGGCAGGTTTTGTTGCTGGTAGTAAACGTAAGGAAAATGAGGACCTTTTACAGATGTTTCTCGATAGCCCTAATGTTTATGTACAGTCAGTAACAGATAAAACTACAGTACTATACTCACAAGTTTACCTTAGCCTTCGCGAGAAAGGTAAACCAATAGGTACAAATGATATGTGGATAGCTGCAACAGCTCTCGAATTAGATAACCAACTTCTGACTCTTGATGCTGACTTCTTTAACATACCAGACTTAATACTCGGCGCTGTCTAAACTTAAATGCACTTGTATTAGAGGGTAAAAGTAAATGTTATCGCAACTAGACTTCGTCTTGACCAATCTCAATTCCATCTTGAATACATGTGCAAATTAGGACTTTACGTAAATGGCTTATGAACTCATAGCCTTTGTTTTAGCAACGTTTATTCATGGAGGTATCATATCAAACAAAAAACTCCTCAATGAAGAGGAGCTTTAATATAAACTTGACTGGAGGGCCATCGTAGACATTATTTCAACTGAAATTCGGAGTCAAATAATAATCGATTCTTGCCATTTTTCTTCAAAAACCCCAATCATTACTTGTGCCAATGGGCGATAGCTAAACTCTATTCCCATACTAGATAAACTCTCTTTGCTATTGTACGACATGATTTGAACTATTTTATTATCAATAATTACTAAACGCAGATCCACAGTTGGTAGATAACGAACTTGAAGTCCGCTATCCTTCCAATCTTGAATTTCTAGAGTATTCGATTTCTCATAATTTTGAATAATAGCCCGCACAACTACCCCGCGCCGAACTGCTTTTAGATTTTCAATATAGACAAATGGCGGTAATTCATGCCCCGAAATGATTAGATTTATTTGTTTTTGAGCTGATTTCGCGTAATCGGCATATTTATTAAGTAAAGTCTCACGATCTTTTATGAATGATATGTTTGGTGAACTATTTGCATCAGCAGTGATATTTTTGTATGAAAAAGTAGATAAGAATCCCTCTCGTGAAAGAAGTAAAAATTTTTCAACTGATTGATTAGGAGGAGTGGCGTGGTAGACAACCGGATATGACTTGCTTTCTGAAATGCAACCGAGTTTTTTTAGTGTTTCTGTTGAACGGTATACAGCATTGGGAAAAATATCCAATTTTCGACCGATTTGATTCGCATTTAAGTTTCCTTTATCTAGCAGAAGTTTATAAATATCTCTTGCTTGAGCAGGTACACTTATGTCTTTGAGGCTCACCATAATCAAGAATTTTAACATTTGTTTGTTAAAGCTTCAATTTTTGTTTTAATCGCTTTTTAAGGAGAAGTACTCATGAAGCAATTAATTAAAAGACATTCATTTAAATATTTAGACTTAATTATCTATTTAGATTTAACGATGATGGCAGTAGTGAACATTACTTCTGGTAAGATAATTCATTTTTCAATATTTACGCTATCTGCAGCCTCACTTTGCATACCGATAAACTATATAATCGGGGATACATTAACTGAAGTGTATGGATATAAACAGGCCAGACGAGCTACTTGGATTTTAATAGCATCCACAATAATAATGGCAATTTTTCTGCAACTGGTAATCTATTTACCGCCCGCACCAGGATTTACTTTAAACTCTGCCTATACAGCGGTTTTAGGTCAAGTCCCTCGAGTAGTATTAGGCGCTTGGGTAGCATTATTTACTGGTCAATTTCTGAATGATTTTGTAATGGCAAAAATGAAATTATTGACAAAGGGGAAATACCTATGGACACGAACAATTGGATCTACAATTGTGGGAGAAGCAGCCGACACGACTTGCTTTTATACGATTGCGCTTTTTAATGTCATACCAAGCGGTTTATTAGTCCGCTCAATACTTTCAGCCTGGTTTTTAAAAGTCATGATTGAGGTAATCATAACACCAATATCATATTCTGTAATTGGAAAACTGAAACGAGCTGAGCATCAAGACTACTATGACTACAAAACTAACTTCAATCCATTTAGTCTAAAAATAAACTAATAATTACTATTAAAATAATTCAAAACGCTTATGGTTATGGAGGGCCACCGTCATTGCTATATCAACTATCTTTCGGCTGGGTGATGACTTGGTAGCGAACATGTAGATAGGAGTTCTCTAGCGGCTTGGCCTCTATCAGTTTTAATGGGCATGCCCGTTGTAGTTGCTCAAATGTCTTGAATGACGGGCCATCAATTAGGGTGGGGGCGTCTTTGCCACCAACTAAGATCGGTGCTATCACTAGCGAGATGTAGTTGATTAGTCCTTCTCGTATTAGCTGGGAATTAAGTGTACCGCCCGACTGTATTGTCATTGCATCAGCACCGTTGGATTTGAGCTTTTCAAATAAGTCTGTGAAGTCAATCGTTTGGTCATAAACTATAACTTCGAGATCTGGCGAAGTGTTATGTAGTGCCGGATGAGCTTCGTTAGTCGTTATGATATATAGCTTCTTTGTTCGCTCCAGGAGATTTTCAATGCCGAGATTTGTTAAGTGAGGAAGATTATCAACTATTATGAAAGTAACAGGAAGTTTTTCGATGCTATCCTTTGGTTCGTTCCAGCCGATCTTAGCCATCGACCTGCCAGTATTTAAAGAGTATAGATCTGTTTCTTCTTCGAGCTTGTAGTACTGAGCTAGACCTTCCTTGACATGATCAAGTCGCGGCAAATCTTTGTCAAAATCTCTTTCGTCATTAGCGCCTGTTGATATCTTGCCGTCGAGTGACATAAGTAGGAATAAGGTAGTTTTCGGTAATGACATGTGCTTATCATATCAACAAAAAACTCCTCAAAACAGAGGAGTTTTAGGGATCGGCATTGGAGGGCCATCGTTCGCACTATCGCAACTAAGATTAGGTCCGCTAATGAAGCTTCTCCCCACGACGTAGCATGTCTATAAATTTATCTATTCTTGCTTGTCTGGTTTCCGGCTTTTTGGCGGTTTGTATCCGCCATGAAATTGCATAGACATTAGCTTTATTTAGCCTTCCAAAGAATTCTTTGGCTTTCGGATTTTTATCTAACTCGGCCAGAAAGTCTTCTGGAATTTTATTTGTGCTTGCTGAGTCATAGGCGGCGTCCCATCTGCCATCCTGCTTGGCCAACTCTATCGCTGCCAACCCAGCCGGTTGCATCTTGCCCGTTTTTATAAGCGTTCCAACTTTAGCGACATTTATTTTTGACCAAACACTCCTCGGTCCTCTGGGAGTAAACTTCTGTAGATAATAATCAGTATCGTACGCTTGCTTCTGGCTGTCTATCCAGCCGTAGCACAGTGCTGCTTGCAAAGCCTCGTCGTAACTCACTGACTTTTTACCGGATGATTTTTTTGCATGTTTGAGCCATGAACCTTGCGACTGTATGTGGTTATCTTCAAGCCACGCTCGCCAATCTTCCTGGGTATTACATAACAAAACCGGCAAATCTTTGAATATTTCCATAGTCAAAGAATAGCAATAAAAAACTCCTCAAAACAGAGGAGTATAGGTTGATCGGGATTGGAGGACCATCGTGCATGCTGTTGCGTCCAAATTGCAGAATATCGCACCGATACACATTGCGAATCTTTCAGTCATATAAGCCACAGTATCTATTCAACCGACCGAGTATAATTAAGTTAATTCAAAGAGGAGATTATATGCCGAACATTCCAGCAGCTACATTACACAATGGACTAAAAATGCCTCTCTTGGGTTTTGGTGTTTTTCAAATGAGTGATGAAGAGGCTGAAGAAAGTGTGATCACGGCATTAAAAACAGGTTATCGTTCAATCGATACGGCAGCTTCCTACAATAACGAAGAAGCTGTAGGTAGGGGCATTAAACAAAGTGGTATATCTAGAGACGAAATATTTATAACTAGCAAACTTTGGATAGCTGACGCTTCTTACGAGAAAGCTAAGCAAGCTTACCAGGCTTCAATCGACAAACTAGGCGTTGAGTGTCTTGATTTGTATCTCATGCACCAACCATACGGAGATATCTTTGGCGCATGGAAGGCTTTAGTTGAGCTTTATGAAGCTGGCAAACTTAAAGCAATCGGTGTATCCAACTTTAACGCCGCCAAACTAACCAATTTTATACTTACGAACCAGAAGGTGCTGGGCATAGACACCGTTCCAATGGTTAATCAGGTTGAAACGAATCCCTTTAATCAAGAAGTTGAAGTTGGAAAAGTCATGCAAGCTTTTGGTGTAGCTCATGAAGGCTGGGCTCCATTTGCGGAAGGGCAGCACGGTATATTCACCAATGACGTACTAAGTGCAATTGCCGAGGCTTACGGCAAGACGGTAGGGCAGGTAGTATTACGCTGGCATATCCAACGGGGCATAGTGGCTATCCCTAAATCTACCCACGCAGAACGTATTAAAGAAAACTTTGATGTTTTCGATTTCGAATTGTCTGAAGATGATATGAAGAAAATTGCTAGCCTTGATACTAGCAAATCACTGGTAGACCACGAAGACCCTGAGTTTGTGAATAGATTGTTTAGCCGTTTAGGTTGAGCTTTGCTTTACAAATTTAATAATCAGAGAGCATAATCATTGTCATGTATTATGCAATGGTTCTTGTGTTGATGTTCATTGCACCGCTCATCTCTTTTATTGTCGAAGCCTCCATGGCGACCAATACGCTATCTCTCATCTTTTTGATTGGAAAATGGTTTGTGTTCTGGGGGGTGGGCGTCCGTTTGTTTACAGCAGGTATAAAACAAATCTTGCAGCCTGAATTCACAGCCAAGATCCTCGGCCTTAAAAGTAAAGAAGCGACAGTGGTTATCCGTGAACTCGGCTTTGCCAATGTAGTCATCGGGATAATTGGTCTAAGCGTAGTCTTTAATGATAACTGGCTTGTGCCAGCTGCTATTGCCGGTGCCATCTTTTACGGAGCAGCCGGTATCCAGCATGTATTTAAGCACCGAGAAACTATGGCCGAAAACGTTGCGCTCGTGTCGGATCTTTTTATCGCAATAGTCAGCCTTACTTTTCTCGTCAGCCGAGCTGTATAAAGACAATCAATAAGCTACTTCAAGGCATTGAAAGTAATAAAAAGTTCTAACGTCCCGCGTGGTCTAATAAAAATAACAGATCAAAAACTATTGGAGGGCCATTGTTCGCACTATCGCAACCGAGATTAGAGAACAGTCAGTACTTGTTTCAGTTGGGTAACATCACTAATAATGTGCTTTACGTCGAGCTCTTTGGCTTCTTGTTCGTTCAAGTGGCCTGTAAGGACTACAACTGGCTCTATGCCAGCCCCTCGCGCCATGCCAACGTCATTCTTTGCATCCCCAACCATGATGGCGTTCTCAGATTTAACGTTTTGTGTTTTAAGTATTTTTAGGCCACTGTATGGGTGTGGTTTTGCATGGGTCGGGTCATCCAAGTCGTAAGCAGTGACAATCTGAGCAAACCAGTCGGGGTTGATATTGAACTTGGGCATTACTCTTTCGCATAGGAGTTTTGGGTGTACGCCAGTTGCAAGAGCTAGTTTGTATGTTTTGGAAAGCTCCTCTAATAATGATGCACTTCTTGGAACGATACTCAGACAATCAACAAATGTATCACCGAATAAGTTTTCTTCATAAATGCGTATGGCTTTATCTAACAACTCTGGTGTGTCTTTGACAAGTTCGGCAAGCTCCTCAACATGCGAAGCACCCCATTTAGCTTGCATTCGCTTCATTTCTTCTTCGGGGCTTAGGTTTAAGCCAACACCAACTACGGCTTCGTGATAGCATTTTTTGTAACCATTGGTTGAGCCTAGTGTGAAGACGTCATCCCAATCAAAGATTATAAGTTCAATCATGCGCTAACTATACCAACAAAAAACTCCTCAAAACAGAGGAGTTTAGTTTAATCGAAATTGGAGGGCCATCGTGGACGCTATCGCAAATGAAATAAAGGATGGTGGCCTAACTAGTCCAATCTGTGCTGGCAATTACAAAAAAGACGTACTAGTTAAAAGTGTTGTTGTTTGGGCGTCCGCCCGAAATATAAACTATGTAGACGAAAAGTGCGACAAGAACAAAGCCACCCCATAAGACTCCAGCCCCTTTATTGAAAAGCACAATATCGCATACGAGCAGGGCAATAAACACCAATGAGACAATAATACCTTGCCAGCTGGTTGGGCGAACTCCGAGTCTGGTTGCCTTTGCAGGACCAAACCATTTGTTTTTTGTTAACTGGAGCATGTCCTTAGATTAGCAAACAAAAAGCTCCTTGGGTAGGAGCTTTAAACGTAAGTGACGATGGAGGACCATCGTGGACATTATCGCAACTGAAGTAAAGAATCAGGCGAGTGAAGCAGATTTCTTTTTAACAAGTTCTATGACATCAGCCATGGTTTCAGCATAGTCATCTGCGCCCTCTTGTTCATAACCGTCAACCAGGTTTTGTCGTAAACCGATAGTGTATGCACCAGAAGCTTTAGCCGACTTAATACCTGAGTTTGAGTCCTCTAGAACTATAGTACTTTCGGCTCTTGCACCTAATACACGCATAGCGTCTATGTAGCCATCGGGTTCAGGCTTGTGCTTAAGGTCGGGGCGTTCGTGCAAAGAGATGATTAATTCAATGCCATCCTCAAACGACAAACGTTTTGTCGCGTCTGTAATCCAGGAGAGCGGAGAAGCGGAAACTATTGCTATGCTGTACCCAAGATTTATCAACGTCTCAGCTAAGTCTTCTGTCCCATTTGGTATTGGGGCAGTACTATATATGCCCTCTGCGAGTTTATAAAATTCGTCAATAAATGTTTTCTTATCAATTTTCGTTCCAGCAGATATGACTTTTTCGTATATGCCATCCATATTAACTCCTAGTGTAGAACCAAGCCTTTTATGCATGTCTGGCCCTAGTAATCGTCCATACATGTCTTGTTTTTTGCTTTCCCAAATTGCCTCGTCATTTATAAGTACACCATCAAGGTCGAATATAAAAGCTTTATTCATAAAGTAACTATATCAAAACTCCACTAGTGACTCGAACTTTTTAACAGATACGAATCAATGCTAAAAATTGCGATATACTATTTTTATCCGTTAATTGTGATTGGAGGGCCTTAGTACACTCTGTCGCAACTGCAATTCAAAGTGAAAGTGATTTATTTATCACTAGCTTTGCTTAGTTATGAAATATCTACTGCTGAATATTTTGTTTTGTAGGTTTCATTATTACAGCCAGCATAAGTAACCGTACGTTCTATAAAGTCCACTTCATACCAAACAACACCAGCATTCCAGGCACCCAGTAGAAACTCAGGGAAGGTACTCTTTCCAGCTTGGTCAGTGTTTATAGTACTAATCAAAGCCTCTTTATTGAACTTAGGTATATCTGCAAAACCCGCAATAAGCGGCGTATTCTGCATAACCACTTGTCCATCTTCCATCAAATATACACTTTGACATGATGGTAAACTCCAAATATTACTGCGGACTCCAGCCTGACGTAATGTTTCAGCTAAATAGGGAAAGCCGTCAATCTTTGGACGATTAGCCAGGGCTTGCTTCTGTGCTGCTTGAAGCTTATCTAATGCTTTGCTCATATCTAAATAAGTATAACAAAAACAGAGATAACTCGTCTCTGTTATAAGCATAAACGGTATGGAGGTCCTTACAGAAACAAGCTTACACTCATGTTAGAAGAAATACTGCGATGGAAAACTATTATTTATTGAAAATATATCTGATTTTAAATGTCCAAAGTTGATCTACAACCCGAAATCGTTTGTGTCTAGACCAGCTAATTTAGCAATGCTACGAATTGTGCCTTTCTTGAGTTCTTTGTGTAATGGTACAACAGTAGTTCGCTTACCTGATTTAGTTTGATTTGTTAGAACAACATGTGAACCACGCTGACGGGCAATGATAAACCCCTTGTTTTGTAAAATTTTGATAGCTTGTTTACCACTAATCGGCATTAGTAAGATTATTTTAAATAGTCACGGTTGTTAGAAAAGTAGCGTGTTGGACACTGTCTGGGGCAACGTCTGCAGCAGTCTCCTCGAAATATAGCTCTAGTGCCTCTCTGAGGTTAGCTAATGCTTCATCTAAAGTATCGCCTTGGCTTGCAACGTCAGTGTCGGGGTTGAGAGCTACAAAGCCCCCATCTTCTTCAGTAATAATAGCAGTTAATGTCTTACTCATAATGCTTAAAGTATAACATTCTATATCTAATAAACCATAAGTGGTATGGAGGGCTGTATGTGACTTATCGCAACTAAGATTCAAGATAGTAGCAGTCTTTTTATTACTGCTTTATCTGCTGTATAAGCTCTTAACCATTTCATAGTCAGGTCTTGCTTCTTCCCGTATGTCATCAAAAGAGATTTTATTATTAAGGTCACGCTCAATTTTCTTCAGTACCCACTCTTCTAAGTCGTCAAGTCTACGACCAGATTTACCAAATTGCCAGGCAGCAAAGATATAAAAGTTGGTTTGAAGATGAGCCAGCGAATCCGCCGTAGCAAGTACCAGACCTTCTTTATTCTTAGGGCGTTCATCACCATGACAGCTATGGTAGCGAATCGCATCGTCTACTACTAACTTAATCTCATCTTCGTTGTAGCCATTTTGCTCCATAATCTCACGAGCGATTTTAAGGCTTTCTTCTGCGTGGTCGGGATTGGTGCGTTTCATTTTGAAGTCAGCCACATCGTGAAGTAAAGCCGCGACTTGTGATAGCTCAATGTCTGCATCTTTACGCTCAGCTATTGCTTTGGCGTTGTTCGTTACTATTACAACATGATTGGGATAGAGCCAGTCAGCCCAGTCTTCTCTATCTTCTTGCTTCTCTTTATAAAGTGATTCTACTTGCTGCCATAAATCATCTAATCGGGACATGCTGCTCCATTTGCTAAAAGTATAACAAAAAGAGCCTCTTGTGGCTCTTAGTTGCGATAATGTTTCACTAGGGGTAGATTGGAGGCCGAAGAGTAACAAGTACGCACCTATGCTTGCTGAAATACTGAGGTGGAAGGCTATATTAAGTCATGGTGCTAGGGGTTTGAATGCTGAAACTTAACTCTACCTTACATTCCTGATACATATTACACCGGGTGTAAACTAGACGGGAATGAGGGTCACTTATTCATCAAAGATTTCATAATCTTCAACATCGTTTTACCATTTATCGAATTAAACCATGCCTGTGCCTGTGCTAGTGATGTTATCTTCGTCGTTGGGCCGCCACTCATCGATATAGAGTCTGCTGGATACGAACCTGCTGAGAACGTTGGATTAATTGCGTAAATCAGAGAGATTTTTCCTGGAGTAGCATTCTGTGGCACAAATGATTCATTTAGTACAAAATAAGTCGGCTCAAAGTTAACCGATGAAACCGGAATACTACCAACAACTGTAATTTTAGAATTTCCGATCGTGAGATTATTAAGACTTACAATATGTACACTGAGTCCCCCACCATCTTTAACCATCGGATCCGTGTAGTTTATCTGTAACGTTTTACCTGGATTTTTTAAGGTTGCATTTACCATTGGGTATGAATCAGCCAGTCCCCCAGTCAAAATCCACTGGCTCGGGTAATTCATGCATACCGATGACAGAGAATCACAATACTTCTTCCAGGTGGAAGTCGAGATATTGATAGCAGTTTCTGCGTTATTGTATTGACCTTGGAGATCCTTTACTTTTTGACCAAGTGAGACATTTTGTTGTTTTAGATATTTCACGTTATGATTTTGCCAGACATAAACCCCTGAAACGGCTACTGCAATTACGACAAGCGAGATAAAAATTGTAAGCATGATTCTGCGCATATCTAGTCCTGAAACCTTATTGTCTGCACCATCTTAGCTAGAACAGGTAGATAAGTTGTTCTGTAATCAAAGGCCACATTCGCTTCGTAGCCTGTATTTGTTTGGACTACTGCGCTAACTACCACGGCATAACTGCCACGCACAACAACAAATATTGCGTTGGTGTAGTCAGGTGGAGTAGGGGGTGTCTCAGGTGACGCGATCAAAGTACTTAAGGCACTGTAACCATTTATTGGCAATTGTGAAACATTTATTGCTTCAGGAGCCCCGTTATCTGTAAGTGGATCACCACCGTCTACATTCTCATACCATGAAGCTGCACTCCCGTTGCTACTGGTATAGTTATAAACCTCAATCGTCGCGCTCCACGTAGAAGGTCCATCAGAAGCTATTAACGTCGATGGAGCAACAGCGGCTACATCTTGACATACTGCTTTTGAACCTATTGAATATCCTCCGCAGAAACTTGCAGGTACTCTTTTCCAGCCGCTGGGTAACGTGAATGTAACTGCACCATTGACTAAGCCAATACCACCTGATGGATCTTGATATACTTTGCTCTTTGCAACTACGTCATCGTTAATATTGTTTTGTTGCTTTATTTCTCGATTCAGGGCAGCTATTTGATTATTAAGAGAACTATTTTGGCTTGTTATTTTTGCTGCTTTTGATTGCTCTGATGCGTAAACGCCATATGCAGCACCAGCGGCAATCACTAATATAAGTGAGGCGGTTAAAATTGAATGGTGGTGTTTTGACGGAGGATGGAGCGTCTCATTAACCGGCGGAGTATCTTCAGTAGCTTCACGGTTTTTCTCTTTATCCATGTTAGTTTAAGCATAGATACATTATGAAAGCTTTGCAACAAAAATGACCTCAATTTACTGAGGTCAAAATTCTTATGCTTGGAGGGCCATGTGTTACTCAATTGCAACTAAATTACAGGCACAACCTAAAACTTATATATTATCTTTTAACGATTGAATGTAGTTTTGTGATGTAACGTCATGAATTCCATTCGGAATACGGACAAGCGTACAGTCTTTGATTTGTTTTTCTGCACTCAAAGCTCGTTTTTCTAAGCTACGATATTTCTTCGCTTCAATTTCACCAATGAATATAAGCGTTTTACAGGTAATCCGAGAAACCAATTTGTTAAAAGACAATCTTTGGAATGGCTTAATCCGCTGTCGCCCTTTAAGCAGGAGCCAGAGTACTCGTGGTAGATTTAAATCCTCTGAGAAAAAGGTGCTAAAGACATGAGCCAAAGTTCTGATGGTTGGCGTTTAGCGGCGGCAGCGAAGGCGATCATTGCCCCATATGAGAAACCTGCAAGGATTGTTTCGTTCGGGTCGAGCTTGTCGTACTCTGCTTCAAACTGTGGCAGCCAGTCGTTCATACTTGTCGGTCCCCATGTAATTGGAACGAAAATCGTCTGGTAACCTTTACTATTGATTGCTACAAGCGTTGCCTCATAGTCGTGAGTAGTCATATCTTGTTTATTGCCAGGTGCAAATAAAACTGTTTTCATGGTCTAACTATAACAAAAAGGAACCAAGAAGCGGTTCCATAATTGTAGTGATACTGTTGTGCGAAATACTTGGAGGTCGTCGCGAGAACAAGTTTACACCTATGTTGGATGAAATATTAAGGTGGCGAACCATCATTGGCGGTAGCTCGCTCGGCTTGTCATAGGTAGTAACTCACAGTGTCAATTTTCGTTTATTGATTACAGTTATTGCCGTAAACTCTCTACATCTTCTTTCAGCGCTTCTATGATTTGTAGCTTCGTTCGCTGGGATATTTTAAAACGGCGATTACGCTCGTCTAACTTCTCCTGCTGTCTGTGTATTGATTCCTCTTCCAGCATCAACTTCCGCTCTAATTTATTAATCTTGATCAACTGTGTACACGCATAATACTTCTTAGAGTTTCTAGTGTACTTATCCCTCGCCTGGGTTAAGTAATAATAGTCATGGCTATTTGTTGACAAGGCTGACATGGAAAACTACCCTTTAGATTCATAAGTACATTATAAGTGAAAATGCTATAGTTTGTCAGCAAAAAGTAATGTGTAAACCTTGTTTTTCACTATTTACAGTGCGACATATTCATTGCTTAGTAGTATCTTAATAACACGAGCTACAGATTACACGGGGTTATTAAGTCAAGAAACAACCTCCTATAACGTACTCTTTGTGTAAACCAGATGTACATAAGTCTTATACGTGCGCGTATAGGTAAATGGACTTAGTAAAAGATAGCAGAAAATTACAATATGCTGGCGGGGGGTTAGTCTTTGAATATGTTATTCGATGTATCAGGTTATTATGCCCCAAAAAAATTTCTATATTTTGGGTTACACACCCTTCGTTCCTATATTGTTTGAGAGTGATCTCGTCCTTAATAACTATACTGGTGCATGCACATTATTATGGTAGTGGTGTCCCGGTAAGACAATCAGCGTAACCACTGGTTCTTCCATTTACATCTACATATACTCTGCGCGCAATACTACCCGACATAAATCGGCAACTGCCGAAATACCCAATATATCCAGTAGTTGATGGGTCGCCATAATATTGGATACCTTCGTCAACAATTTGTGTAACGCTATCGTAATCCGTGCACGCAACCTCATAATTATCCCCAGTCGTACAGAAATATTTTGTGAAACTACCATTCCAAGCAGGCGGTGGACTGTATGGGCAATTTTCACCATTTTGAGCTCCGCCGACATAAACACAGGTCATTAGATATGTTGGGTCTGGCTGAGCTTGTGGTGTGGAAGTATTGTTTGAGCTATTATTTGTCGTCTGACTGTTTGATTGTGGTGTGGTCGGTTTTGTAGTAGTAGATGGAGTGGTATTTTGGGCAGGTTGCGTAGATGTGTTGTTGTCGGTTGTAGGAGCAGTTGTTGTTGGCTTGGATACAGGTTTATTGGTTGAAGATGCTTGTTTTAATACGACCGTCTGTGGATTCTTAGTATGAACAGTAAGTGCTGCCGCTCCTGCCACAACCAGCAAGGTAAAGGCCAACAGAACCACTGCATTAATTGCCTTACCATAACGAGGCAACGGCTTAATCAAGCCCTTGAGGTGTTTACTAAGTCTTGTCATTCTTTTTCTCCTTTGATTGCTAATGAGTTTCTTCATGATACGTCCTACTGTGCCAATGTTATCTGTGAGGCACTATTTACTACTATTTCAGGTTCACCGTTATAGTTGATGATTGAGCCTGTGACATCAATACTTTGGCCGGAGTATTGGTTAAGCAAAGATGGACCAAAAGAAGAACCCGCCGGAATATAGGCTGAGAAGCCATAAGGCGCAGAGGTGGACTGGTCCAGGTACATTGACCCGCTGCTGGGAGATGTGTAAGCGTAGCCCGTAAATTGTATACATCCGCTAGTATTCTCTAAGCTTGCCGCTTGCGAAACCGGCGAACAGTTTGATGTCGTTTCCTGCGATGAAGTAACAGAGTTAGAACCCGCTGTAGTATTAGACCCATTGGTAGAACCGGTAGTCGAACTACCTGTTGAGCTGGAACCATATGAGCTATCTGGGTGGTCTTTGTGGTACTTCGTTACACCAAAGGCAATCAAACTGCCCCCGAGTATTACTACTCCTGCTATGACTAGGCCGATTATCCACTTAGTATTGTTGTTCATAAGTTAGTTGAGGTCATAGTAACTATTCGCAAAGCTGTTAAATGAAGTACTGTTGACGTTTTGAGTCATGATAATAATCTCTTGAGAAGAATTATAGAAAGTATACGCATATGTAGTGGCGCCATCCTGGCTGGAAGTATACTCTCCATAGATGGCAGGATAACCATTGAGAGTCGTGTTTTGTATAGGTGATGTTGGAGTTAAGCCAAATGACTTCTCTAGTGAAGCCTCGAAGCTTTCTATAAGTTGCTGTGATGGGTTAGGGTCATTTTGTACCAGCACTAGATAATCCCCATCATTGTATGAGTAAGAGTCATATTTGTAGCCTGCAGCATCAGTACCTGGATCTACAGTAGGAATTCCAGGAAACTGTATATCAAAGCCATCTATTGATGATACATACGGCCCAATTGATGATTGGGTGCTTGATCCGTTATTGGTGTTAGGTGCTTGCTTGCTCTGGGTATTTGATGAATTATTAGAACTATTCGGATTGGGGCCACCATACTTAATGTACCAACCCATTAATGCAACAATAGCCAGTACGATAATAGTAGCTACTGCACTTGTTCTATAGTGGACAGCTGTTTTTCGTAGGCTTTCACGGTTATAGCTATTAAGATTATCGTCGAAAGACTTTTGGGCGTACTTTTTATCTTTCAGGCTAAAGCCTGTAATCTTCTGCCCAGCAAATAAGCCAGCCTCTAAGACTTTTGAGTACTGTGTGGCAAAGCTATCAATACTAGGGTCTCTCTCATAGCTATAAGGGTCATAGCCTTTATAATCTTTGTTTACTGTTTGGATAAGCTTTATGTAGGCTTGCTGTGCTGCTGAAAAAATATTATCTTTTTCTTCTTTTTCTGCTCTCTTAATTACAAATGGTCGCTTTTTGAGCCAGTCTTCAATGCTGTCCTCTATGCGCATTTCAAACTTTTCAAAAATATTCATTATAATATGGCCTTATTTACTGCAACTAAAAAGCTCACCGCCAGCGGCAGCAAAAGCTACCTACAACCGTTTCCGGCTGTAACCACTCGAAAGAAGGCTCTGACGATGAGCTATTATCTTTCGAGTGGATTCTCGACCATGCTATTACAGTTGTAATGGTTTAGGCCTGGGTGGATTAACCACTTGAGGGCAATTATAACACTTTGCCTCAGATGATAGACCTTACGCTTGCAGACGTCCCCGCACTGTCGGACAATATGGGTAACTATTATGGATATGAAGATGAGATATTGGTCGCAGAATAAAGTTTATGTAAATGGACTTGCTGTATTGTTCGCTAAAGAGGGCGCACTAGATGATAGCGAGATTGTGCCTCATGATGAATTTTTTCAGTATCTTGAGGCGTACGGGTCTAGTGATCATTTCTTTCAGCACCACAACATGCTTATAGCTGCACTTGAAAAAGGCTATCCACAGTATGGCCTTAGTCAGACTCTGAGATATGAAGATATATGGAAAGTATCAGATGATAGCGAGCCATTCTGGGAGTTAATGCTTACACATTCATTAATGACCAAAGACGTAAAGTTAATGGATATGGATCGTGAACAAAAGATGATTCGCCCAATACTTAATACATGGGGCAATGATGGTGAATTGATGGCTTTGACTGGCCAATTCATTTCGGTCGCTAAAATTGAGGTGATAAGCGAGAAAATGAAACGAGCTGTAATTCCTAAGCACATACAAGCAGAACTAGAAAATAAGGCACGACTAGTGTTAGAAGATAGTGGCGAATTTTTTATTAAGCTAACAAATGATGACAAGTATTTGATTGCGAAAATGCAGCCTGATGGTTTGCCGTATCTTTTTATTAAGTATCTTTTAGATCGTCCAGATAAATTGCACAATCTAGCGGATATTCATGATGAAGTCAGTCGCACTAAAAGTATAAAAAATTTGACTGATTATGTTGGGAAGCGTGGTTTTAACAAAGAACTTAAATCTTATTTTTTTAGTGTGTCTAGAGGAAAAGTAAAGCTAACACAAGATGTCTTTGTGGACGATAAGTTACTGAGTTTACTTAAAAATGTTCATATATCAGAATCGTAAAAAGTCGTAATATTTAGCACACTTACATCTGTTACGTAGATTGAAAATCCACCATTTTCACTATGCGGATTTACTTTATGAGAGGCTAACCATGTCAATTAACAAAAGGAATTTACATGGACATGCGCTTATCAAACACACAGATTCATGATTTGAATCTAGCTGCCGCACTACTCAGTGCAGGCTTTAAGATCATCGGCACTAGCCGTGACACGAATGGTCGCTTTTACTTTATTTTTAAGCGGACTGACAAGCTCACGCATACGATTAATGAGTATTGGTCAGACGAGCTAACTATTAAGGCACGGACATTTGCCGATAATATAAAAATGCTAAAAAGCAGGATTTATTCAGGGGAATAGTCATGCAGATGAGCAACGAACATATTAAAAAAGAATCTCGAAAAATCGATGGCAAGCCCATAAAGCCTTCTCTAGTACGTGACAATCCTCGCATTGCTTCTATAAAGTCGCCTAATAAGCCCTGTACCTACAATGAATGGCAAGCTGTAATTAAAGCCAACTTTCCTGACTTGTTATTTTCGGCCGAAATCTGCCTGTCCATTATTAGCCAGATACTTATAACAGATATCACGAATCCGTTTGCTCTGGTGCTCGTGGACGTACCCTCGGCGGGTAAAACGATTACGCTCAACTTCTTTGCGGAAATCGATCAGCTAACCTATGCCACTGATAAGTTTACTCCGGCGGCATTTGTCTCCAACGCGGCAAACATAAGCAAAGAAAGATTGAGACAAGTTGACCTACTTCCGCGTATCAAAAACAGAGCTCTTATTGTTCGCGATCTGGCTACGATATTCTCAAAACGCGATGATGACCTTAATGAATTGCTCGGTATTTTAACTAGAGTGCTTGATGGCGAGGGTTTAAGCACTGAAAGCGGCGTCCACGGCGCTCGTCATTATACCGGCGACTACCTGCTCATGTTATTGGCAGCCTCAACACCCATTCCGCACAAGGTTTGGAAGATGATGGGTAGTCTTGGCTCAAGACTGTTTTTTCTTAACATGAACTCCAAGGATACGACTGACGATGAATTGGCCGATCAGCTAGGATCGACCACCTACAAAGACAAGGAGCTAGCCTGCCGCGAAGTTACAAAGCGATTCCTACAAACACTGTGGTCGCAGCATCCACTGGGTATGACGTGGGACGGTGGGCAAGATGATCGTGACCAAAAGTTAGTTATAGCTCGGTGTGCGCAGCTACTGGCTCGCTTGCGAGGCGTCGTGAGTGTGTACAACGAGAAGGGTGAAGACGGTGAAAATTATAGCTACACCACGCCAATAGTCGAAAAACCTACTCGTATCAATCGGCTGCTCTATAACTTGTGCAGGAGCCACGCCGTAGTATGCGGCCGTACGCATCTCACGAATGACGATATACGATATGCAATTGAAATAGCTATAGACAGCGCACCGACGACCCGTACTAAGATATTGCGTCGGCTGCTTGAGGTTGGCGAACTATCTACCAAGCAAGTTGAGGCCTTACTCGATTGCACAAAGCCTACGGCTAGCAAGGAAATGAAAACACTGACGGTTCTCGGAGTGGGGACTTTCATTAAAGATCACAGCGGCAAAGTAGGCGGACAAGATCAGATTCTCAGGCTGAACGGTAAGTTCGAGTGGTTCCTGAGTGATGAATGCCGTGCGGTACGAGGGCTTGAGCCAATCAATAAAGAAAATCTGACACTGTGGGACGCGAGCGAGTAGTACCCAAGCATGCGGTATCGAACCAGAAGCCCACGGAAGAGGAGGTTAAGCTGGCGGCGATGGCCTGGGCAGAGTTTTTGTACGATGAGTATTGCCTCGATAAGCACAAGCAGTTGCTTTTAGGTGAAAAACGTATAACAATAAAGAAGCTTACAAATCATGACAAACTCAATTCTTAGGTATTTTGAAAATAGTAACGGCAGTCTCTGTTCCGTGTCATGCGGTGTAAGCCAGAGGCTGTCGTTTTTGTTTTGGAGGTAACCATGTCCACACAAGCAATAACACTTTGTAGAGTATCAACCCCTGGGCAGCTTAGGGACGGTAACTTAGACCCTCAGATTGAGCGTGTCAATAAAGCAGCCGAGTTCTTAGGAGCTGAAATAGTCAAGCGATGGGAGATTGCAGCGTCAAGCCGCAAGGGCAAGAACATTAAGCGCAAAGACCTACTGCAAATGCAGGAATATTGCCGCCAAAACAAGCGGGTTAAATACCTGATTGTGGACGAGGTGGACAGGTTCATGCGCTCGATAGACGAATATTACTACTGGAAAGTGAAGTTCAAAAATATTGGTGTGCAACTTGTACATGCCAACAAGCCGGATGTTGACCCAAACAATCAAAGTGCAGTATTTGATGAGCTGATTGATGTATACAAGGCTGAGCAAAGCAATAACGAACGCATTACCAAGACGCCCGAAAAACAAATGTCCAAAATGCGGGCCGGCTACTATCCATTCCCGCCACTACCAGGCTATAAGACCAGTAATATAAAAAGTCTGCACGATATAGACCCGAAACGCTTCTACTTGCTGCAAACCGCTTTTAAATCGGTGGCAAATGGCTCTGCAACGCCCAATGAAGCGCTTAAGAGTATGAATAGAGCAGGTTACTTAACCACCGGTGGTAACCCCTTTGACATGGAGCAATTTAAGCGAGTTGCCGTTAAACCATACTATGCTGGCATCATTCAGGTCTCCGATTGGGGTGTAGCCAATGAAAATGGTCTGCATACGCATATGATAACCAAGGTGGAGCACGAAGCTCTAAAAACCATTATCAGCGGCAAAGGAAAGAAGTTTGCGGTAAATAAGAAAAATCCTGCATACCCAATGAATGAGATGCTCTGTTACGACTGCCTGCAAGAAGCCATGCGGCAGTACAAGCTAACCGGCTATCGTAATCATAATGGTAAGGTTAAGGATTATGACAACAGGCATTATTATGAGCGCTACCGCTGTCGAGGCTGCAAAACCTACTTCACTAAGGATGATCTACACAAAAAAGTATCTTCTAAGCTTAATAATGTCGTACTCGATGGCAGAGAAGTACTAATCAAAGAGCTGAAGAATCTCTGGCGCTCAAGTGTTAGTACTAACCAACAGAAAGTTGCTGGCTTAAAGACCCGTGAACACCTGATTGAAGAGGCTCAGTCTAAGATGGCCGCCGAACTTGCAACTACTAACAATGAAACAGTTAAAAAGGCTCTAGTGACGGCTATAGAGAGCCAAGAACAGGAAAAGTTGGCTATTCAAGCTGATATCAAAGCCTATAGTGACGTAGATACTGAATTAGAGGATTTTATTACATATTCTATCAACTACACCGAGGAGTTAAAGGCCAAATATTGGTCACTTGATTGGGATAGGCGTAAGCGGTGCGAACTTTTGCTATTTCCTGACGGATTTTTCGTAACACGCCAGAAAAAAGTTTACACCCCAAGGATTTCACCAATTTACAGAGATAAAACTATTAAAAAAGGGCCTCAAAAGGCTCAATTTTCGACAATTTCAGTTGATGGAGGGCCAGGAGGGACTTGAACCCTCGACACCCTGCTTAAGAGGCAGGTGCTCTAACCAGCTGAGCTACTGGCCCGATTTCATATTTTAAATGTAGCTTCTGATCGACTGGAAAAACTTTAGCAAATTACCTCTGTTTTGGCAAATACAGGATCTGATAAATTATTATTTAATAGTTTATTAACTATTAAATTGTCCATTAGTACTCTGTTACAATTAAAATCTATGAAACTATTAAATGGCAAAGAACTTGCAGGCTACATTAAACAGCGGCAATTACGTGATGTAAGAGCATTACGACAAGCACACCAGATAGAGCCCCAATTAGCCATTGTTGCTACCTCGGATAATCCGGTAATTCAGGTATACATGAGGCTGAAGAAAAACTATGGCGCAGATATTGGTATTGATGTTGACGTGCATCAAATCAAGCAAGCTGAGGTACCAGCATTACTTAACAAGTTAAGTGTAGATCCATCGGTCCACGGAATAATCGTGCAGCTGCCATTAGAAGACCCCTCGCAAACTGATGAAATAGTGAATCTAATTTCCCCGAATAAAGATGTAGATGGTCTTGGAGCTAGTGCGCCGTTCGAGCCAGCTACGCCAATGGCCATATTGTGGTTATTAGCTGGCTATAATATCGACTTGAAAACTAAAAAAGTATTGCTAATTGGACGAGGAAAGTTAGTTGGTGCACCATTAGAAAGAATATTTACCGACTCAGGTGTGGATGTTCGGGTAGCTAATAGTAAGACACTAGATCTACGCGCCGAAGCTCTGCAATCGGATGTCATTATCACGGCCACCGGCAGAGCAGGTATTTTGAAATCGGATATGATAAAACCAAACGCCGTAGTCGTTGATGCTGGTGTTGCCAGTGAAGGTGGGAAGACCGTTGGTGATGTAGCTGAAGATGTGTATGAACGTGACGATCTTACAATCACGCCGGTCAAAGGAGGTGTGGGGCCATTAACCGTCTGTGCGCTATTTGAGAATGTAATTCGATCAGCGCAGCGTGAAAGCAAAAAATGAAAATTGGTGTATTTGATTCAGGGAAAGGTGGTTTGTTTGTCGCGCAAGCTATTAGGGATGCGCTAACAAATAATGAAGTTATTTTTAAGAGTGATTCAGAACACGTGCCGTATGGCTCGAGATCATCGGAAGATATTTTGGCACTTGTGTCGCCTATTTTTCAGCAGCTTATAGACGATGATTGTCAGATAATTGTGGTAGCCTGTAATACCGTCTCAACGACGCTCATTCAAGAGTTACGAAATCGTTTTTCAGTGCCACTCATTGCTTTTGAGCCGATGGTGAAACCGGCTGCTCAGTTAACGAAGACAAAAATTATTGCTGTTTGTGCAACTCCTGCAACGCTAAAGAGTCAGCGATATGAGTGGTTAAAAGATGAATATGCAAATGGCGTGAAAGTGTTAGAGCCGGATTGCAGTGAATGGGCTCAAATGATAGAGCATGACAATGTAAATTTTGATGAGATCAGGCAAACAATTGATTCGGTTACTGCTCAAGGTGCGGATGTCATTGTGTTAGGCTGCACTCACTATCATTGGATTGAGCAAGAAATAAAAAATATGACCAACGGAAGAGCTCAGGTAATCCAGCCAGTGCAACCGGTTATTGAACAGCTGAAACGAGTGATTGCACAACTTCCTTAAACTGGTTGCCTCGATCCTCATAATTTTTAAACATATCGAAACTCGCGCAGCCGGGCGAGAGGAGGACTATATTGCCTGGATCGGCAACTGACTTTGCCGAATTGACTATGTCGGTCATCGTTGAGCCACCACTTACCATATCGGTGTAGCCGACAATTTCTAAAGAAGCTCGAATACGCGATGCTTGCTCACCAATCAATACAACTCGTCGTACGTTTGAAGCTTTGACAACTCTCGCAAGTTCATCATAGGATGAACCCTTATTCGAGCCTCCGAGTATCACTACTTTTGGTTTTGTAAAAGCATTGAGTGCAACGATGGTTGTTTCCGGTGTTGTGCCAAAACTGTCATCATAGAAATCTATATCATTCACTGATCCGACAAGTTCTAATCGATGCGGCAGGCCACTAAATGTTTTCAGTACATTCGATATAGCATCGACGTTTTGGGAAATATTCCAAACTGCCGTTATGGCCGCACAGGCATTTTGCCAATTATGTTCGCCGAGAAGCTTTAAGTCACTGGTTTTACAAATTATATTGTTATCTATCGTAAAGGCGTCATTGACGATTACGGCTCCGGGCTCTGCCATATAGGGAATTTTTTTGCCTTGTCCGACGCTAGCGATTTGCTTTGATACCTCATTCTTTGCGAAGTAGATTGCGATATCCTCAGGAGTTTGCCAAATAAACAATTGTTTTTTGGAATTGTAATACTCATTTACATCTGGATGCCAGTCTAAATGTTCAGGTACAACCATTAGACAGACGGCAATGTGTGGAGAGTATTGAATATCGATAAGCTGAAAATTAGCGAGTTCTAGAACGACGTAATCATCAGGCAGAATATTTTCTTTCAACAGATCTAACGGAGGAGTACCAATATTGCCACCGATATGAACCCTAAAATTATTTGCCTCCAGCATTTTCGCAATTAATGTTGAAGTGGTACCTTTGCCTTTCGTGCCAGTAACTCCAATGATATGTTTACTTGGACTCACTCGAAAAAATTCATTCGTGACTGATGTGACTTTGTTTAGTATGGCTGGCGAGTTTGCGCTAAGTATATCCCGAGGATGAATACTGGGACTACGGACAATAACGTCAAATTGGTCAAGGTTTTTTAAATAGTCCTGGCCCAATTTTGTGTGGGCGCCAAATGGCAGTTCAAGTTCAGTCGATTTATCAACAATGGTGATTTCATTTTCTGAATCTTGCGACCAATAGTCAAAAGCCGACTTACCTTGTTTCCCATAGCCGAGGATTGCGATATTCATTAAGTGTCCTTGATCAATAATCTATTGAATTTATGCCGAAACAGAATCAGGCAGTCAGGTGTTTTTTTACTAGTTCCGCGACTTGGCGAGGTGTCATGTCGGCTTTTAAAATCACATCGCTCACTCCAAGCTTTCTGACTCTATCCGGAATTTCCTGTTCACCCATATTTGTGAGAATGATTACCTTGATGTTCTTACCCCATGATGTGGCTCGTAGTTTTTCAAGCATTTCATCACCCGTCATTTCGGGCATCATTAAATCGAGCAAAATAATATCAGGTTTCATTTTTTCGGTAAGCTCAAGACCTAGTTTGCCATTTTCGGCCGTTTCCGTAGTGAAGCCTTCAGCCTCAAATTTAAACCGATACATCTGAGATATCGCTTGGTCATCTTCGATAATGGCGATTTTTGCGGGCATTCTTTAAGCGTACGAGAAGTTGGCTATTTTCGCAACAATTTGAGAAATGCAGTTCATATAAGGAGACCTAGGACGAACGATATAGTAAAATTTGCGTATGGGTCATAAAAAATTAACGACACAAGATCCGAGTATTGACTATCCGGAAGCTCTGAAAACCCTTAACTCTAAGGTAAAAGCCGACAATCAAACAGACCATCCAATTCTCATAGATATGGACACTACGAATGGCTATTCGGACTTAGAGAAACTAATAAAGACCAAGCCCATACATGAAATTATCGATAACTACTCCGAACAATATGCCGAACTTCTCCTAAGCAAACATGCCCATTTGTATCGCGCGAATTATGATATTCAAAAAGCATCGATAAAGGAAATGTTGCAAACGCATTATGGAGACCGAAAAGCCTGGCAACTTGGCGTTTGGGTCTATTATCCATGGAGTTATAAATTAGTACATGTATTGCATCAGAAAGATTTTGAAGTTCTACGTACGATTAGAAATAGAGACCTGATAACGCAAAATGAACAAGACAAATTATTTGAGTGTAACGTGGTATCTTTCGGAATGAGCGTTGGCAGTGCCGGAGCACAGGTAATTTCTATGAGTGGTATGTCTAGGAGAATTAAATTAGTTGATGGTGCAGTAATCAGCGGATCAAATTTAAATCGGATCTTAACTGGTGTTGAATCAATTGGACTAAGTAAAGCGCTAGTAATCGGCAGACAAATTTATGAAATGAATCCATTTTCTAGTATTTCCTATTTCGATAAGGCAACAACTGAAAATATTTCAGAGATTTTAGATGAGCCCTGGAAAGTGGAAGTGGCGATAGATGAAATTGATGACATTGAAATGAAAGTACGTATTCGATACGAAGCGAGGAAGCGCCAGATTCCGGTTATCATGGCAACCGAACTCGGCGACACCGTTATGTTGGATGTGGAACGTTTTGATATTGAGCCAAACAGGGCGCTTTTCCATGGCATGATACCTGATGTTGAAGATCTGATCACCAAAACACTCGAGAATTATCGAGAGTGGACGAAACGCGCAGTCGGCATTATTGATCCTAAGAACATGCCGCTTAAAATGCAAAAGTCCGTTCTTAAAATAGGTACGAATATAGTGACGCATCCCCAACTTGGTTCGACAGTGATGATGACCGGAGGGGTTTTAGCTTTTGCCGTAAAAAGTATAGTCCTTAATCATTCACTAGAATCGGGCAGGTACATTATTGCTTTTGAGAAAGAGTTTTTGACTGAAAATAAGACAAGAAAATATAAAAAAGAGCATAAAAAGCACACCAAATTAATCAAAAAATCAATTAGCTCAATGTGAGTAGATCGTGAACAGGCACTCTTGGTGAATAATATTTTTTAGCTGAACCTTTGCCTATTCTAATGACGGCCAAGACCCGCTTTTTTGTGTGCAGCATTTTTTCAACGTCTTCATGATAAGTGGAAGCCTCTACGATTGCTGCAGACGTTGCCTGACTGTAGCCTAGTTTCGTAAGTGTTAAGCTCGTTGTTAAGTAGGTTCTTCCGACCTCAACCCAGTAGTCTTTAATATCTCCATCACCTAATAATAAAACTACCCCACTCGCTGATTTCCATCGTTTGTTTTCCAGGTCAGCTTCTTTTTTTAATGAAATGCCATGTGTCAAAAAAAATGGTTGCGATATCTCCAGTAAGGGATTAATGTATAAACTTTTCACCGATATACCACGCTCCTTACTTGTCCAGGGTAGCACCAAATAGTGAGCAAGCTCTTCGCGAAAAGAAGGGTTATGTAAGGCAAGACCGATACCTTTACTTGTTAAGTTTGCGATTTCGGCAATTTGCTGATCATCAGTCAGGACGCTTATAGCAACATTGCTGCTTGACGCACAATGTTCGATTACGCGAATATCCTTCTCACTGACACGTACCGGCTGATATATGCTTCGATCACTACATCTTATTTCTAATAATTCTACTAATGTTGAGTGGGCTGTTTTATCAGTGCGAGGCACCATTTTCGCTTTTAGGACCTGATCATCGATTCGGAAGTTGGTTAATTGGATATTGAATTTAGCAGCAGCTAAGAGCAATGCTTCATAAAAAATACCTAGACTTATATATGTTTGTCGTCCGGTAGGATCACCTTCGCGTAGCGCGTGTTGCTTATCAATAGATATTTGTAACTCGTTATCCTGTAGTTTTACGTTCCATGGCTGTGAATTATGTACTGATGGAGCAAGTCTCGCGATTTGGAGCATATCCTTCAAGCTGTCAGCAAGATGAGTGTTTCGGTCCATAGAAGCTAATTATACTCGTCTTGTGGGCGAAGTTGGCGAATTTAATCTAGTTATGTTAAAATATATAAATTAAGAACGTAATTAATAGTAACTTTTACTTATCCCGATTACGTTATAATTTGAAGCAAGAAGAAACTGTCGATCTTTATGAAAGGTAATGTACTTTGTCCGACCATTTAAAGCGCAGTATAGACGGTGTTGATCGACTATCGGAATACGATGATCATGAAGTAGTGCTCTTTCTGCATGATAAGACAAGCGGTCTTCGTGCGTTTATTGCAATTCACTCTACTACGCTAGGCCCTGCTCAAGGGGGTACGCGGATGATGCAATATAACAACGACGAAGATGCCTTAAGAGATGTGTTACTACTAAGTAAAGCTATGAGCTACAAATGTGCGGTAGCTGGCTTACCTTATGGCGGGGCAAAAGGAGTTATTGTTTGGAATGGGAATGAGACTGATCGTCAAGCTGTACTTCGGGCATATGCAGACAAATTGGAACAATTGAATGGTTTATTTAAAACAGGAACAGATGTTGGTCTATCAGATGAAGACGTCGAAATCATGGCACAACGTTCACATTTTCTCTTAGGTCTATCCAAAGAAAATAAACACAACCTTACCATTTCAAAAACGGCTGCTTTAGGTGTCTACTTATCGATTAAGACAGCCTTAAAATATAAACATCACGACGATAACTTAGCATCAAAAACAATTAGTATTAAGGGTATTGGTAAGTTAGGTTATGCGCTCGCAGAACTGCTTCTTGCCGATGGGGCTTCAATTATAGTAGCGGACCTAGATAGTATAAAAGTTGCATCCTTGAAATCTACATATCCGGGTCGTGTCACTGAAGTGTCATCCGAAGAAATTCACAAACAGTCCACTGATCTTTATGCTCCCTGTGCATTTGGTAATGAGTTTACGCCTGACGTAATTAATGAGTTAGGTAGTAAGATAATTGTAGGAGGGGCTAATAATCAGCTTCCGAATGATCAAGCGGGCTATGCCTTACTTAATGGGGGTGTCTTGTATGCACCAGATTACATTGTGAATGCTGGAGGTCTGGTATTCGCATCTGAAGATCTTGAAGCTGATAGCTTTAATTTAACTAGAGTAAACCGTCGCCTAGACCATATTATCCATGAACTGAATGAGGTATTTAAAGCAGCAGAAAACAAGAATCTGCCAACACAAATAATTGCGAATCAAATAGCTCAACAAAGGCTTGAAAAGATGCAATCATGATAACTGAAAAATCCTTAAAACTCTTTCAAAAAACTGTTGAGCATATTCCCGCTTATAGGAATTTTCTTGAGAGCAAAGAATTTGAACCTTCAAGTGTCAAATCAGTACAAGACTATAGCGAGATACCTATTACCAGCAAAAAAGATTATCTTCATATGAATTCCAGAAACGAATTAATATTGGAAGCACATCAAAATGCACCGCTATGGTACTGCTCTACATCAGGCTCAACAGGTGAGCCCTATTATTTTCCACGGACAGATGAAATTGCGGCGAGGGGATCATGGTTTGCTGAAGCCTTCCTAAAATATGGCTCACATGGTGTTGGCAGTACATTGGTTATTATTGGATTTGGTATGGGAGTTTGGATAGGTGGCGTCATAACACTCCGATCTTTTGAAATTGCCGCTGAACGAACCAAACTACCAGTGGCATTTTTACCGACCGGATACAATAAACAAGAAGTTTTTAAAGCTTTAGCAAAATTGTCTCCTGAGTTTGATCAGACGATTCTAGTAGGTTATCCGCCTTTTATAAAAGAAGTTGTCGATGAAGCTTCAAGTGAAGGCATCGATCTAAAGAAATTAAAGATGAGATTTATCTTTGCGGCTGAAGCTTTTACCGAATCATTTAGAAAATATATAGGAAAAAAAGCAGGCATCAAAAACTTGCTTTTAGATACGCTAAATATTTATGGCTCGGCAGATTTTGGAGCAATGGCATACGAAACGCCTGTCAGTATCCTTATTCGACAATTGGCTCTTGAGGATCCATTGTTGTATCGAGACGTATTTGGTCAGATAGAAAAAACACCTACGCTCGCTCAATACCATCCTGAGTTTATAGAATTTGAGGAAGTGAATGGTGAATTGATTCTTACGTCTGAGGGCGCCATACCATTAATTCGCTACGCCATAGGCGATCATGGCGGAGTATTTTCTTATAGCAAGATTGAAGAACTCTTTAATCGATATGGAGTAAATCTTAGTGCAGAAATTCAAAAAGCCGGAATCGGAAAAACAGTCAGCAAAAGACCGTTCGTATTTGTATATGAGCGCACCGACTTATCAGCGAGCTTACACGGCATAATAATTTATCCTGAATTTATCAAAGAAGGCTTACTTAACAGGAACGTTTCAAAATATTTTACACAGCGCTTCACTATGTCGACCAAGTTTGACATTAATCATAATCAATTTCTTCAGATAAACGTAGAATTACAGAAAGATATCACACCAAATAAAGATATTGAAAAACTTGCCGTTACACATATCACAAAGTCAATGATTCAAAAAAGCTCAGAATTTGCAGAGGTATCTAGAAGCCGATCAAGCGAAAAATTAATTCAAGTCGTTCTTTGGCCAAACGGACATCGACGTTACTTTGGTAAAAACACAAAGCAAAATTGGGTAAAAAAAGCATAAGCCTTGTACAATATAAGATATAAGTTCGCCTTTTATATCTTATGAGCACAATGCTATACATTGGACTATTACTTTTAATCTTGATATGTGTCTTATCGCTTTCACCAAAGAGATATAAAAAAATACATGACATTATTAAAGATCTTGAAATACAACTTGGTATAGCGTCAACGGACCAAAAGTATGCCATTCAGGAGTTGTTAATTTTTTTTCGGTCAATATATACACTTCCTGGTTTTATTGCTTGGGGACTTTTACATAGGGGTAAAACGGATGGAACCCGTTTACTTGAGTTAGCAGACTTGCCTTTACCAAAGTGGGAAGCCGAATTATATAGCGACTTATCGCACGTAGAGAGAAAAGCATTCCCAGGTTTATCAAAACCTCTACGAAATATTTTGGTTGATTACCTCAATGATAACGACAAAATGCCTTTACTGGATCTAGGGTGCGGCAGTATGGAAGTGGAGCGACAAGCGCTCACCCACATTCTGCGATATGATAGTGATCGCAAACCACTTATTGTTGGGATAGATGTATCCGCAGACGCATTTGCTTCAATAAAGGAAAACTTCGCAGATTTTGCCTATAAGATACGGATTCAAAAAATTCTTTCCCTGACTGATGTTAATTTAATAAATACTGATCAACCGACGATTTTATTCTATTGCGGTGATGCACTTGATGTTGCGCAAGTACATGGTCATAAATTTGGAATGATATTTTCATCACGGTTTAGGCATCATCTAAATAGTGACGATAAGAAAAAACTAGACATGATTAGTCATAAGCACTCTCATTATGTTGTCGAATATGACGATTTTCGAACGGCTGCATCGTGGCTCCCGCCAATACTCACCGCTTGGTATCGACCTGTTTTGCTAAGTGCTGCTCAATTTTCGCAACTCAGACAACCGGCAAAACAAGAGTTAATCAAGCAAAAGAGACAAAGTTTATCCCATCTAGAAGTTAAATTATTTAATCCACCTGGATCGTACGCTAGGACGTATCGTATTTATGATACGGAAAAGTTAAAACATGCTACAGTCTGATTTTTCAGTATTATGTGTGACGTTAATAGCAATTATCTTGCTCGGATTGCTTGTAATTTCACGGGACGCGAGAAGTATAACTAATCGACTATTCTTTGCGTTAATGGGTGTTATGTCCGTTTGGTGTTTAGTAAATTATTTCTCGATTAAAGATGATCATAACTTATTATTTGTAAGGCTTGTACTATTTTGGGCGGTGCTTTTTGCCGCAGTATTTTACTTTTTCGTACTAGCTTATCCACGTAAAGAACTTATTTCTTTCAAGAAAAAGTATTTTTATTTGAGTCTGTTTACCATTCTCGTAATGGCCCTCACGCTTTCACCGTGGGTGTTTAAAAATCTTACTTTTACATCCGGTTCTAGTTTGGGCAAGCCAGTTGTCGGTCCAGGCATCGGGTTATTTGGAGTAACTATTGGATTCTATGATATTGGAGGTCTGGTAATCTTGGCTCGAAAAACATTCAAAACTCGCGGTGAGGAGAAAATACGTAGAGTATACTTGTTTATTGGTTTGGCGCTTATGCTGCTCACAATAATCGCACTCAATTTTATATTACCTTCAGTATTTTCAGTTACTCGGTTTATTCCATTTGCACCACTTTTTATTTTACCTTTCGTGGCATTTACGACGTATGCCATTATCAAACACAAGTTACTTGATATTAAAACAGCGGCAGCACGTGGTATTACCTATTTATTAACTCTTCTATGCATAGGGTTCATTTATGGTGTAATGACATTCCTGTTTACTAGTTTACTATCTTCAAATGAAAGCATTTCGACATCGCAAAGAATCTTTTATATTAGTTTTGCGCTATTTACGGCACTGTTATTTCCACTAATAAAAAGATATTTTGATCGTATTACGAATAGCATATTCTTTCGTGATGATTACGATACTCAGCAATTTTTTGATGGCTTGAATAATATTTTAGTAAGTGCGCTTGAGCTGGAATCGCTACTTCATCGTTCGGCTGATTTTATGGGTAAAACGTTTAAGTCATATAACGTGTTCTATGTGCTCGAAAATAAGAGCAATGGGCATGCGCGTCTAATTGGTAATAAGCTAAGTCAATACGAGATAAAACACCTTAAAAAAATAATTAAGTTATTTGGTGACCAACATCAACAGGTTGTATTGGCTGACAGCTTAGTGAGTGAAACGTATTCAGAGCTTCACGAATTGATGAGCGATCAAAACATAGGCATTATTGTTCGACTTGTAACAAATACTCAGCAAATAGGTTACATTTTTATTGGTGTCAAGCAGAGTGGTGATGCGTACACAAATCGTGATAGCTCGGTCTTAAATATCGTTGCAGGTGAGCTGGCAATTGCAATCGAAAATGCACTTCGATTTGAAGAGATAAAAAACTTTAACCTGACACTGCAAGCCAAAGTTGATAATGCAACCAAGCAGTTGAGACGGGCAAATGAACGATTGAAAGAGCTTGATGAAACTAAAGATGACTTCATTAGTATGGCAAGTCATCAACTGAGAACTCCGCTAACCAGTGTAAAAGGCTATCTAAGTATGGTACTAGAAGGCGATGCTGGAAGACTCACCAAAATGGAAAAAGAGATGCTAGGACAGGCATTCTTCAGCTCCCAGAGAATGGTGTATTTAATAGCTGACCTTCTTAATGTATCGCGACTCAAGACAGGTAAGTTTATCATCGAACCAACCGTCGTTAACTTGGCCACTCTAGTCGAACAAGAGCTTGATCAATTAAAAGAGACTGCCGCTTCAAGAAATCTTACGCTCAGCTTTGATCGACCGAAAGATTTTCCAGATGTGATGTTAGATGAAACAAAAACCAGACAAGTCATTATGAATTTCGTCGACAACGCCATCTACTACACTCAAGCCGGTGGACATATCCAGGTTAAACTTCTCAACAAGCCATCGGTTATCGAGCTAAGGGTTGAGGATAATGGTATCGGTGTACCAACCAGCGAAAAGCCACACCTATTTACTAAATTTTACCGGGCTGGTAATGCCCGTAAAGCTCGACCTGATGGAACTGGTCTAGGCTTATTTATGGCAAAGAAAGTAATAATCACGGAAGGCGGAAGCCTAATATTTGAAAGTGAAGTCGGTAAGGGGAGCACCTTTGGCTTTACGTTTAGTAAGTCTAAAATCGCAATCCCTGAACATCAAACTACTAAAACCTGAAATACGAGCTTAACATGACAATTTACCGACAAAACGTATAGGTTTTCAGAGAGGATTCTTCAGTAACTATCATTGGAGTCGGCTTGTGGCTATGTTGTTCGATAGGGCTTTTTTCTTATCAAGCAAGCCTTCTGACGAGCTCTAGTCTGAACTCTATACCAGTGAAACTACCTCTTATCGAAAATGATATTGCTTTTTCTAGGGGTTGGTATATAATTTTCATATAACATAAGGTGGGAGGAAAGTGAATGAAAGATTGGATATTGCGTCCTGGACGCTTAATGTTTCAAAGTGTGATTCTAGTAGTGACACTGTCGTTTGTGTTCGCATCACCAATGGCGCTGGCGGCCACATACGACCAGTTCTGCGAGTCTGGGCAATGTATAAACCAGTGGGGAGGTGGACCGAATGTCATGACCAGTGGGACTGGCCACATCAACAACGCTTTCCAGATGATCCTTGACACGTCACGTTGTAATGCCGGCCTCACGAGCTCGAACTGCCCTATCTCTGGTAACCCGATAGGGCTTGAGATAGTGTATCTCGAGGATGTTAATCCGTCATCTCCGTACCTCGGAGATTGTGTGGGAGATTATGGTAATAGTTCCACCAATACTAATGCAGGAGTAAACGATGCATGCGATCCCGGCGGCGGTTGGGGGACAGTGTTTGTTTTTGCACCGGGAACCAACGGAGACTGCACCAGTCCGGCGTTTGCCTTATATAATGCGCACTGGTCCTCTACCTGGCCTAACCGCGAGGGCATCTCTTGGCCAAACGGCTTAAACCAGCAGGTCGCTCTCAATGCGCTCGCCCCGATAAAGTGCATCACCGAGAGTACTTTTAACAGTTAATCTTCCCGCGAAGAGAAGATAAGTTGAGCTCAACTCAAGAAGGGATCCCTTAGAGGATCCCTTCTTCTATATGTCTGGCACTAAAAATATAAAGTCATCACATTGTAATTTAATAACAAAATTAAAAAATTTATCTATTTTTTAATTAAATATGCTATACTATCGCATGATATTCATACAGAATACGTAATATTTAATAGAATTCGGAGAAATCATGGGAATGACCAGCAAGAGCAACTACCTTAAAGTAGCGAGCCATGAAGGCAAAAAAGGCGAAGTTAAGAAAGTTGTATTGCTGTATTCAGGAGGACTGGATACTTCGACCATGATCAAATGGATCCAAGACGAATACAAAGCTGAGGTCATCGCACTCACCATAGATATTGGACAGCAAACAGATGATCTTGATGAAGTTCGCCAAAAAGCCCTGGATCTAGGCGCCGTCAAAGCGTATGTTATCGATGCCAAAGAAGAATTTGCTCGAGACTATATCAGTAAAAGCATCAAGGCAAACGGCATGTATCAGGGGCGCTATTACTTATCGACACCGCTTGGACGACCGTTACTCGCCAAATGGGCGGTCAAAATTGCTGCCCGTGAAGGTGCTGATGCCATTGCGCATGGCGCTACCGGTAAGGGCAATGACCAAATCCGCATGGAGGGTTCGGCCCTGGCGTTAAACCCGGATATTAAGGTTATCGCTCCGGTCCGCGAATGGGGAATGGGGCGTATCGAGCAGCTTGCCTACTGCAAGGAACACGGCATTCCAGTCAAACAGACAAGCGATAAACCGTATTCCTATGATGACAATATGTGGGGCGTCACTGGAGAGGGTGGAGAAATAGAGAATCCTGCCATAATTCCACCCTTGGAAAAAATCCTTCAGGTATGTAGTACACCGGAAAATGCACTCGATACTCCGGAATACATCACCATCGAATTTGAAAAAGGACTACCAGTAGCAGTTGATGACAAGCAAATGGATCTCGTATCAATAATCGATCATCTCAATAAACGAGCCGCAAAGCACGCGGTCGGCATTGTCCATCTTTTAGAAGATCGTGTCATCGGCCTTAAAGTCCGGGGCGTCTATGAGGCTCCCGCAGCCGAAACCATTGTGACGGCTCATAAAGCTTTGGAACGGTTTACCTCTACCAGGATGGAAAACGAGTTCAAATCAATCGTTGATGAAAAATGGGCATACACCTGTTACGGCGCGCTTTGGTATGAACCACTCATGGATGATCTGAACGCTTATATTGATAACGTGAATAAAAAGATCACCGGTAAAGTGACGGTCAAGATCTTTAAGGGGCATGCTGAGGCCGTCGCAGTTGAGACGCCTAACACATTACATGATGAAAAATTGGCCACCTTTATGGAAGGCAATTACTTTAACCAAAATGCTTCAGCAGGCTTTATTGAGCATTACACCCTGCAGATGAAGTTAGCCCAACGACGGAAGCGGACCGCTCTGCTTGCAATCGGAGGTCGGGATAAGAAGATTAAACTCTTGCCAGAAATAAAGCAGCTTAATGAACTTGGCTATCAGCTATATGCGACCTATAAGACGCATAAGTTCTTAAAATCAAACGGCATCGAGGCGATCTTGGTCAACAAGATTTCAACTCCTGAACTAAAGCCCAATCTTGCCGATTTACTTGACGCTAAACGATTTGATCTGGTGGTTAACATACCATCATCGACCGATCGAGAAGAAACAATTGAGAAAGAAAAAACGGACGGCCAAATCATTCGTGAAAAAGCCGTTACTACTGATACCCCCCTCATAACTGACGTATCGGTCGCAAAAGAAGTAGTCGCTAAACTAGTTGATGCAAGGGTATAGTTAGGACCATGGATGTTAAACGAGTTTTACTCTGCAAGCCAACTCACTTTACGGTAGACTACATCATTAATCCCCATATGAAACCGTACACGGTTGAACAGCCGAAAGCGATGCGGCAATGGGAAACCCTTGTCAAGAAACTTGAAGAGCTTGATATAAAAGTAGAAATCATAGATCAAGCTGAAGATGTACCGGATATGGTGTTTGCAACGGATCAGGGAATTGTTACCAATAAGACTGTTTTAGTAGCCAATTTTCGATATCCGGAGCGGCAGAAGGAACGTGAATATTACTTAGTCTGGTTTCGAGAGCACGGATATGAAGTTCAAACATTAACGAATGTCTATTCCTTTGAAGGAGGCGACAGTCTGTTTTTCAATAACATGCTGTTTGTTGGTACTGGTTTCCGCGCTAATGTCGCTTCCTGCGAGGAACTCGCCCAAAAGCTAGACCGAGATGTACTACCACTAAGATTAGTAGACCCCAACTTCTACCACCTCGACATGGCCTTTTTAACGATAGATAACAAAACAGCTTTTTATTATCCACCGGCATTCAGTAAAAATTCCCGGAACTTGTTACGAACAGTCGTGAGAAATCTTCACGAACTGACGAAAGAGCAGGCTGAAGGTTACGCTGCCAACTCCTTTGTCAGTGGCAAAAATATAATAATCCAATCAGATATTCCTGGGTTTAAAAAGAAGCTTGAAAGCATGGGTATGAATGTCATTGAAGTCGATGTTAGTGAATTTAAAAAAGCAGGTGGCGGTATACACTGCCTGATCAACACTCTGGAAAGGAGCGAATAATGGCCTGGCAAGATATCAACCCCAAAGTAAAACTCATTGAATTAGTTATGGCCAAAGGTGGTTGGGTTAATGCTCATAGCCATATCGATAGAAGCTATATTATCAATGAAGAAAATTGGCACCTAACATCTGACACCTTAGAAAAAAAGTGGGACTATGTCGACACCTTTAAACGTACCGCTACTGTTGATGACATTGTCGAACATATGAGTAGAGTACTAGACGATCAATGTGCGCAAGGTGTCCAAGCTATCGGTTCATTTATCGACTGCGATAGTGTATCAAAAGATAAAAATCTGAAAGCCGCAGCTATTATTCGCGACCGATATAAAAAGGATATAAAGATTAAATTTATTCACCAGCCCATTAAAGGGCTCATGGACCCGACAGAACGAAAGTGGTTTGAAGAAGCGGCCAGTTTCGTAGATATCATCGGTGGCTTACCGGAACGAGACAGTTTACTTCGACTAAAGGAAGACCATCGGGCAGATCACCTTGATATTTTGTTTGAAGCTGGCAAAAAACATCACAAACCGCTGCATGTTCACATTGATCAGTTGAATGATCCAACGCAGAAAGATACAGAGCTATTGATCGATAAAACTCGCGAGCATAACTATAAAGGTAAAGTCACTGCCATCCACGGTATTTCGATTGCCGCTCAAGAAAAAGCCTACCGCGAAAAAATATATGCTGGACTTGTGGAGCAAGACATATCATTTGTGGTTTGTCCCACCGGATGGATTGATAGTCGTCGAAACGAGACTGTGACGGTAACGCATAATGCCATAACTCCGGTGGACGAAATGTATCATTTCGGCGTCAATGTCGCTCTCGGCACAGACAATATTCATGATATATATAAACCGTTTGTTGATGGTGATATGTGGACTGAACTAAGGTTCTTACTCGAAATCACCCACACCTATGATATGGAATTACTGTCTGATATTGCCTCAAAAAACGGCTTAAAAGCTCTTTGGATTCCAGAAGAATAATCTCGATAAGCGATTTTGTTTGCGTGATCCCCTAGAACATGGTTTTAGGGGATTTTATTATTTGTAAGGTGTAAGTAGCTTGCTTACAGCCATCTATTATTGTATTAAGTATTGACATTAATACAGTCTTGTGATAGTATAGCAAAACACTAACCATATTTGGACATGGTGGGGTGCAATTTGTCAAGTCTAGATCTAAAAGTCTGGAAACTAACAGAGAGGAATACACACACTATAACGGGTGGAGCCGTAAAAAGAACTAATCAATTAGGGAGGCCTAAATTTATTATGAAACTTATATCAAAGCTTAAGAATGTTTCACGCAAAGGATTATTCCTTGGTGTGATGACAGCTACCGTTGTAGGAGCCGGCTTATTTTTAGCCAGTCACAATAGCGTATCTGCAGATTCTCAATATACGTACAACTGTGATAGTAATGCGGTTGTATATTGTGGTGCGGAGACTTCCAATGGATCTCCATCAGCTGCAGAAATTACTACTAAATACAATAAGGGTGATGGTCACAATTCTGCTACCAGCATCCATAATATCTATGGTTCTAAGCAATTTAACATTTCCAGTAGTGATGTTCAGAACTTAGCGAAAACAGCCCAAATGGGATACGTCACTAAAAGTGGTGATGTCTATGTCGGTAATACATTAGTTGCGACAAATGCTATTACTGCTGGTCGTAGCTGGATTTCTGGAAGCCAAACGGCTAGTAATGGCGGTACTACTTATTATGTTCGTAAACCAAGCGTTTCTTTTGTAAGCAATTCAATTCCTGCCTACGTTGTTATGGTCAATGGACAATTCAAGTTCGCGCTGTTAACTGCATGTGGTAACCCGGTGATCGCAACCCCAGTCAAAAAACCATGTCCTCCTCCTGTTTATACTTGTGACGAATTAAGTGCCGATCAAATTGACACGTACGATTTCGCCTTCACCGCCAAAGCAACTGCTCAAAACGGTGCCGTCATTACTGGCTACCAATTTAACTACGGCGATGGCAACAGCCAAACCGTAAACTCTAGTGCCGGTAGTGTGACTGCCAAGCATACCTATGCAAAATCTAACACCTACAACGTCACTGTTGCTGCAATCTTCAAGGTAAATGGTGCGACAAAATCTGTTACCTCTAAAGCTTGTGCAACAAGCGTGACTGTTTGTCCTCAACCGGTGTATACCTGTGATGAATTAAAAGCTGATCAAGATAGTCTTGATGAGTTTACTTTTACCGCTACGGCAACTGCCCAAAACGGTGCAGTCATCAAAGGGTATGTCTTTAACTACGGCGATGGCAACAGCCAAACTGTAGCCACTGGCAACAATTCAATAAGTGCTCAACACACTTATAAAAGCGCTAACACCTATAAGGTTACTGTCGCTGCGTTAATCGCGGTGAATGGTCAGACTAAGACTGTTACTTCAGCCAACTGTGCTACCACGGCAAAAGTTTGTCCTCCACCGACCGCTGAATGTACTAATCTTACCAGCGAAGAAAATACTCGAACTGAATTTACTTTCACCGCCAAAGCAAACGCTCAAAACGGTGCCGTAATTACTGGATATCAGTTTAATTATGGTGATGGCAGTAACCAGACAGTTACTTCAGGTAACAGTAGTGTAAGTGCTTCACACACCTACGCTAACCCTGGTACTTACAATGTTACTGTCGCAGCACTTGTTACCATGAATGGTCAAGCCCAGACGATTCCATCTGCTACTTGTGCAACTACCGTTAAAGTTTGTCCTCCCCCAGCTGCAGAGTGCACCGATCTGAAATTAATTCAGAATGCTTCAAACCCACGTGAGGTAGCTGCAACTGTGACATACACCACTTCTAACGGCGCGACCCTTACAGGTGTTAGCTTTAACTGGGATGACAATTCGACCACTCCAGCTAGTTTACAAACTGCCGCTAACCATACGTACCAAGCTGACGGAACCTACAACGTTGTCGTGACACTGACCTTCAGTGCAACAACCGGTACGGTAGCAAACTCAACTTGCCAAGCTCCAATTACCATCACTACGGTAGTGCCAACTTGTACTGAGCTTGATATTGATGTCGACAACACGACTAAGACGGTGAGCGTGACGAATGTAACCTACACTGCGAACAATGGAACCTACGAGTACACAACCCTTGATTGGGGCGATGGAAGTCCTGTAACCAGTGCAGCAAACGCTGTTGGTCAATCACACACCTATACTACCGATGGTCCATTCACCTTAGTTGCAACGACTCACTTTACGGTAAACGGTGCCGATAGTGGTGTGACTAGCCCGTCTTGCCAACAACCAGTTAGTTTCACCGAAACTCCAACACCTCCAAGTACGCCTCCAACAACTCCTCCAGTGACACCTCCTACCCAGTTGGTTAACACCGGAGCAGGAAATGTAGTCGGCATATTCTTGGCCGCAACCATTGCCGGAGTTGTAGGATACCACTGGTTCATTCGTCGCCGATTGAGCCACAACAGCTAGTAGTCATAACTTGTACGCTGTGGATAAGCGACGTGTGTGTACTCAGAACACGTAAAATGACTGACCGTTCTAAGTAAGTAAAAAGTGAAACGAGATATGTTGCATGAAGATAAATAAAAAATGGACTGGAATTGCAATAAAGGTAATTCGCTTAGTGATGGTTATTGCAGTTCTCTACATAGTAATTGAAGTTCATGCAATAAGTAACTCCGCAAGCTCAGCGTCAGATAATGCATATCAAGCAGAACAAAACGCTCAACAAGCTGATACTGATGTACAAAGTTTAAGCGATAAAGTAGATAATATCTGTGATAATGTAAGTGGTTGTTATTAGAATTTATCGATGCGACTGACCGCTTAAAAAGAAAAGACCCTCATCAATTTGGGGGTCTTTTGCTGTTAAAATAAAACTATGTCGTGGCTAAAGAAGTTGGGATTCAGTTTCGCATGGTTAGTCTTTTGGATAATTGTCAGTGATGCAACGCATGGTTTGTTTATTTCAAACATCTTTCATATCACGATTGCCAACAATACTATTCGAACGATCTATGTTATCTTAGCGTTTTCAATCTATCTTATAGCTACGTTCGTTCCGCTTATTATGATAGTTCTCGTTTGGTTTAATAAACCTAAACGAATTTATAGAAAATTTAGGTCAGTTAAAGATACATCCTTAGCAGAATCAAATTTATAGAGAGGGCTCTTATAGAAACTATGTCGGCGCCGTTTCGTTTTTGTAGTGCCAAAAAAGCAGGAGTAGTATTTAGTTAAGGTTAAAATTGACAAATCCGCTAACGTTTGATTATATTAATCTTTAGACCGTGAGGGGAGTACGAAAGTCCACTCGCGGCTGTTTTTTTAATATGGCAGGTTGGCTGAGTGTTTGAAAGCAGCGGTCTCTAAAACCGTACTTGTCCTCGCGGTTCAATCTAAGGCGATTGATATAAAAGATTATTATGTAATTAACTTTTCAAGTCAAATATTTTATTATATAAGAACTTTGCTTATGTTTTTAAGCCATTCAAAAACTTGTCAAATTAGTGTGAAATAATCATTTCGATTACATCAAAATATTGATTATTATAACATAATCAGAATATGACCTCTGTAAAAAATATATGTTATAATATATATAATTATGAATTTGTACATTAATTTGAAGCATGTAGTGGTTCTTACAGTTCGTTCTTGTGGAAAACGTCTATGCTTAATAAAGGGGCGCGTATACACTATGATTAAACAAACTAAATTTCCACGAATAGAAAAGGGGCTAAATATGGATATATCCTTACCAAAAGACTCGATACAAGAGCCTAAGTCCTCTAATCCAAGCCCATCAAAGGGTCTCCTTAAAGCTACTTCATAATGTCTGCAAAGGAATTATTATTGGTGGACGCCAATATAATTTCGCATGCACTTACCGAAAATCAAACTGCTTCTTATGTAAAGCTCTTTGAAAAACTCGAGAACGATTATAAGTTTGTAGTCACGGGATTTACAAAGTATGAAATTATGTGCACTTCTGATAAGGAACACAAAGAAAAAATAGCAGAATTTCTTGAACAGAATATGGCTTATGTCACGCTTTCAAAAGCTTTAATGGATTTTGCGGCAAAACTTTGTTTTCTTTATAAAAACCATCCAAGCACCAAGCATAAAATAGAAATGGGAGATATAGTAAATGCCGCCTTCGCGATTGCGAAACCGTGTAACATTTTAACCATAAACAATGTTGATTACCCATTACCGTTCTTTGCGGAAGTGAAGCGTGAATATGTTGAGTACAAATCAAAGAACAACAATAGCATAAGAGACGTTGTACATGTACTAATGCCGGACGTAGAGCAAACCAAATCATGTTTCAAAACGTACGAGGTATAATGAAGTTGTGGGTAAGAAGAAATTTCTACAGATAGTTAAAGCTGCTTCACAGCCTTTGCCAAAAGCAAAGCGAAAATCGGCTCAGTCCGGTGATTATAACGAAAAGTAAATTCTGAAGCGTAGTAATTTAGGTATCGTGGACTGACCGAGTGGTACGTGCCACGAATGGAGTTTTTAAACTGGCCAAAAAAGGATTCAACGTGGTTAGTGGTTACACCATTGCGTGACCACTCTTTGGCAATGTGACGTACTGACAAATGGTTAAAATGAGCTTCTACTTCTTTATGATGATAGATTTTGCTTTCATCTGTATGAAGCGTTGCACCCTCGTATAAGTTTTCCAGTAAGAATGGTAATGCTGTAGCTGAAACTGCTTTGCTAACAACTGCAGTTCTAATATGACCGCCAACTTCAAGAGCTGCCAATAGCGGAGTCTTTTTATCTGCTATTTCTGTTTGTTTTCGCTTACCGCCGATGTATGCTTCGTCAGCTTCGACGGGTTTACCTAAAAAACCAAGTTTACCGCTTTCATTCATTGATAATCGTACAAGCTTAGCCATGCGGTGAGCAGTTTTATATGATACCCCGACTTGTCGTTCAATCTCTTTTGCCGATACACCGTTTTTAGATACTGAGAATAAATACATAACATGGAACCAATCAGTAAGCGGAGTCGTAGTCTTTTCAAAGATCGTGCCAGCTAACGGATAAATCTGGTGTCTACATTCCTTACACTCATAAGCCATGCGCTTTTTGACCCGATAGAATTTAACATTAACTACGCCACACTTTGGACACGCTTTTATCTCACCATAACGACTGTCAAAAATGAGTTGTAAGCAAGCATCATCGTCAGGAAATTGTTTTTGCATATCTTTTAGTGTGTATCTCATATTAATAACTATACTCTAAAATTACATGTAAACAAGTAATAAATAACAGCTTAGAGAGTGTACTTTATGTTGTGTAATGTATCTAGTTGTGGATAAAGCTATGACAGAGGTGTAACATCTTAGAAGTTAACGTGTTCTGACTACATAGTCGTCGGATAAGCAGTGGCGTTAACGTCAAAAATATGATACTATCCACAATAGTTAATGAGCAATGACTGACCGCTCTAAACACTAAAATCTCTGGAAAGATCCCCCTTGATTATCGAGGGGGATTTTCATTCCGTCTCTGTTATGGTACTATTACCCGAGCTTATCTAGAGCCAGAAACGTAAAATACCAAACAGTAAAATCGACTCCAATACGGTCCCATCGTCTAGAGGTCAGGACACCGGGTTTTCATCCCGGCAACAGGGGTTCAATTCCCCTTGGGATCACCAAAGAGTCCAATTCTAAATCCTTAAGCTTAAACAGTTCATTCATCCCTGTTAATTGACAGGGATTTTGTGTTCCATACTTTATTTCATGGTAGGTCGGGATAGTATCGAAAAGTACACTGAAATAGTCGGCTTTGGATGCCGGATTACTCTGTTGGAGTAGTAATTTTTCAAGGTGTTCCATAAAATATCTGACGTTGCTCATAACAGTGCGTATATTAACGGCTTTGCCGAACTCCTCTCTCCAGAAATCCCTAAGCATTTCATCAGCCAGCTTTCTGACAACCGCATTCCTATATTCCGAATTGCGGATGAGCTTTAATACGGTAAATAGTGTTGCCCCCTCCACGGTAAAGGCCGTATGGATCGCATTCCTGAACATAGCCTCAATTCGGTGCGCATTGGCGTCATCATCGGCAAATACTTTACGAAGCACCGATATAGCCGCTTCAGCAACACGCTCTTTTTCCAGCAATAACTCGTCTTCATCAAGTCCTTCAGGTAGTTCCAATACATTGAGTCCGATCGGGTGCTTAATATCTAACGGGTTGAGATACACGACGTCGTGTATCCGGGACTCCGGTATGTACTGCAGTAGCTTTTTAGCGGCGTCGCCATGCGGATCAATAAAAGCTACGCCTTTGCTGTTCTCGATATCTTGCAATACGGCATTTTCCAGCATCGTGGTTTTGCCGTTTCCTGTACCGCCGACAATATAGACATGCTTTTCTCGTTCTTTAGCCGTCAGACCCAATGCCGTATCAATTCCATGGTGATGATTAACTCCCAGTACGACATCAAAGTTTGTCGCATCGCTTCGCTGCTTCATAGCCAGCGGTGCCGGTAGAGTTGTGGTTAAGGAGTGAATTACATCTTCAGTATTTGATTTACTGCCGTATGGAAAATGGTACAACCCGGCGATTTCGTCGGAAGATAATATACAAGCAGTGTTGGTTATTAAAGTGGGTAAGCGGTGAGCAAAAGAATGCATTCTAAAAGGAATGACATATTTCCGCGGAAATATTCGTCTCGCAATAAGACCCTGATATCCCGGAACATGAAACTGGTATAGGGAATTAACGATTCCTTGCATTCGCGTTCCAGAGTAATCATTTATTACCAGTGTCCTGATACTGACATAAAACAGCGGTTGGTCCAGTTTGGCATGAATAGCCTCAAGTTTATGCCGGGTTATTGGCGAGACTTTCGCCGGCTTATATGTAGCAGCTGGACTCACCGGATAAACGCCGCTGACTTCTTCACCGACAAGCTCGATTAATGTAAAACCGATTTTTATAATTAACCCGAGCAACTTGAATGCGATTATAAACGGATAGTGCCACCACTTCCGATGCAGTTTCGGGTCCTCCCCATGGAGTAGTTTTGCCCGTATCTTACTCGCTACCCTCGGGAGTGCGGGCGCAATCACCATCTGATAGGCGATTATTTCATCCGGCATCGGTTTGGCCATTGATCCGGTGATATAGGATATCGGGTCGTGCTGGCTCAACCGGTCATGGGTCGTCAGCGGATAGGCAAAGCTGCCGGCTTGCTTAAAATCGGCAATCCGGTACGGTAATTTCGCTCCTTCGGGAGGGAGGTAATCACCGACTACTTTCACTATAATTGTTGGAAGATATGAGTGGACTATCTGCTTGAACATTTCAACGTTTTTCGGTTCAAGTTGAACGATATATCGTATTCCACCGGATCTTGTTGCGACTACTTCTAGTGACATATCCTGCATCCGACGAAGATACCTGTCAGTGAAAGTCCTTGATGAAAGTAGCCCATGTAATCCGGTCAGAAGATGAGCGGTAGCTAACGGTGTTTTTGTTGAAACGAGCGGCGGTGTCAGCTCGAGAAAAAATGATTCCCTTTGTTCGAGTTTTCTATAGTTTAGAATATCCCTACAGGATACGAAATAACGGTAAGAGAATAAATATAGAAAATAAATACAGTAGTATGACTACGATACAGGCATTTAACAGTTCGCTCCACTGCGAAGTGCCGAAAATCTGATGAAAGAAACTTGCATGAGTTGAGTTAGTTATTGAGTTGCTGCCGGTACTAAGAGGACCCTGATAACCATAATTCGGATAGGGGCAGCTCTTTGAGTAGGTGTAGAGGTAAGGATCACATGAAGCCATAAAATCCCCATACCCACCTTTAAGAGTTAGTTATCAGCATCGTACCAGATTACTATGTACTAAACAAAAGGGTTATCGACTAAACAATCAATAATGTATATAGAGATATTTGTTACACTTAGTTATAAGCGTAAGCAAGGTTACTTGAGAGGGTGAAAACTAATATATTTTCTAGGTTAAACAGGCTTACTAACAAGCAAGCATTATTAATTTTCGTAATAATTGGATTTGTCGTGTATTTTACTGGCCTGGCAAATTCGTTTCAGGGTGATGACTTGAGTCAAATCGTTTATAGCATTCCAGTTCACTCGATTACCCACATAAATATATTTTTTGAGGGAGGCACTTTTTATAATGGCCAAGGATTAAAACCAATGACCGGCTTTTACTATCGGCCATTAATGCTGGTTGTATATTCTTTAATCTATACCTTGTTTCGGTCATATCCGATTTTTTTCACATTATTCAACTAGCACTTTGCATAGGAAGTACATATTTACTTTATTTATTATTCAAACGTCCTATGAAACAGTACCTGGCTATACTCGCCGCTTTACTGTTTCTGATACTACCCATTAACTCTCAAACAGTACTTGAAATCGCTTCAATGGATGATGTGCTGTTCTTTTTCTTTGGACTTCTGGCGTTATATTTCTTAATGAATAGAAAATCAAATCGAAGCTTACTCCTTGTGGTAAGTTGTCTTTTTCTATCATTACTGTCAAAAGAATCTGGTGTCTTATTCATATTATTAGCATCTCTTTGGCTGTACTGGTTTAACCGGAAACGATTACGTCGCTTTGTTATTTTAATAATCCCACCAATTATTCTGTATTCGATACTTCGTATTCATGCAATTGGCTTATTCACAAATCCTCATAATGCCCCGATAGATAACCTAAGTCTGATAGGTAGAATTTTGACTGCCCCTTCGATAATGCTGATGTACCTATCCAAATTGATGTTTCCGTTTCGATTAGCGGGAAATTACTATTGGGTATATCCGAGATTCAGCGTCGCTCACGTGCTACTGCCTTTAATTATCGATCTGGTCTTTATAGGCTTAATCATCTATTTTGCGAGACGACTGTATCGGGATAAAAGTAAAGTACTGTTTCAATGTTATATATTTTTTGCGGTCTGGTTTGCTCTGGGAATGGTCTTACTCTTACAGGTAGTTCCGTTAGATATGACTCTCAGTGAGAACTGGTTTTATTTTCCCTCGGCAAGTCTGCTTGGCATGATCGGTCTAATCCTTACCGCATATCCAGTTCAAATTAAATCAAAATGGGTTGTAGTATTTGCATGCTTGCTACTAGTATTCTTTGGAGTTCGAACATCAATTCGTGGCGTGCAATGGCGCAATGAATGGGGCCTCGATTATGCAAACAATTCTGCGTCAACTGGTAATTATGTCGCAGAAAATGACCTGGCAGTTCATTTTTTTGATCAGGGAGATTACTCAGTTGCATCAAGGTATGTTACGCAATCGATTCGGGCTTTTCCGTACACCTTTAATTACAATACCTATGCGCAAATACTCTACGCCGAGGGTAATCAGCAAGCTGCAGTGACCGCACTTAAAACCGGAATGAAGTACGGTAATCTGGAAGCGCTCTATGACAACATGTCAATTTTCACACTATTAGTCGGGTTAGGATCGAAACACGCAAATGAAATGTATTTACAGAAAGCATCCAGTCTATTTCCGCTAGATTCTACGATCTGGTATTACTCGGCGCTTGAGTATTATAAAAATCACCAGATGGTAACTGCACTTAATGACATTACGAAAGCATATAATCTCGATCAATCCAGCGAGCAGATACGAACCGTATACAACGCAATTTTGAGTAATGTGCTGTCACGCTCCCATTAAAATACACACACTGTCTCTTTCAAAAGGCAGTACAATGTAATCAAATAAGGAGCATTGCAACATGGCCACCGGCATACCCATTGACCCGAAACTCAAGAGTGAGATACTCGACAAAATACGGAATCACGGCGTAGCCGTGAGTACCGTTTCACAAGCTACTGGCGTCAGTACCCAGGCCATCTACCGTTGGCTCCGGAGTGGCATTGTCGACAAAGATCGTAATCTCATCCTCGAAAATAACCGGCTCCGTAAGGAGAACGAGCAGCTGTATAAGATGCTCGGTAGAGCCACGGCAGAACTCAACCGGTCAAAAGACTAGCCGTCCTGGAAGTAGTCGACCCGGGATGGCGGAAACAAGGCGCACAGACCTTGGGTATTGCTCGCAGTCGGTTGTACCGAACACCAACCGTCCGGACTGCGCGGGACGCCCGAGCAGTTCATGAGCTGCGGCAGGTGCACGAGGAGCACCCTCGCTACGGTGTCCGTCGCTTGAGCGCAGAGCTCGGTTGGAGCCAAGCCAAAGCCCGGCGTATTCGCTCGCTGGCCGGCATTACCATTGCCAGGCGAAGCAAGAAGTACGGCAAACGTAGCCGCCCAGAGATACCGGCACCGGCCAATGCCCTCAAGCAGTACGCCGTGTTCCGTGACGAAACCCGGCCGCAAGCTGGCTTGTCTTATCACGGCATGGTCAATGCACAGGCTTGGGTGCAAGACTTTACCTACTTGTTTGTTGACCGACAGTACCACTACCTGGCAGTCGTGTTGGATCTCAAGACCAGACGGGTGCTGGGCTGGACACTCGGTCTGCGGCACACCAGCAATCTGACGTACACGGCCATGCTAGATGCCCTCAGCAGGCACCCTGTGCCTGCCATCCTCCACAGCGACCAAGGTAGCGAATACCTGAGCTACAAGCACCAGGAATTGTGTGCCCGGTTAGAAATAACGCTCAGTGCTAGCACCAAAGCCAGCCCCTGGCAGAATGGCTTCATGGAACGGTTCTTCGGCACGCTCAAGGATGAGCTACCACCACTCAACCAACTCAAAACAACAGAGCAGCTGCACGAAGCGATTGCCCTGACGATTCATTACTACAACCACAAGCGTCGACACAGTGCGCTCGGTAACATGAGTCCGGCAGCTTACGCTGCCAGCCTCCTGGCGGCTAAACCGCTACGAAAGGAAAGAGACAGGGTGTTGCGTAAAAAGGTAGCTTGACAATACAGACAAATCTGCCACCGATTGATCTTATTATATGTTCACCCTTAGATCGAGCCTATGAAACGGCGAAACTTATCACTCAAGAGATTCATTACCCAATAGCGAAAATCCAAATGAATAAATTGCTCGTAGAACGCACGTATGGTGTGCTTGAAGGTAAACCATCAGCGCATTACATGAAGGATGGCTTCTACCACGAACTTGATACAGTCGAAGGTGCCGAAACTATAGAAGAAGTTCAAAAAAGAGCCGAGCTATTATTCGAGCAAGTGAGGGGCTTAGATTATGACAATATCTTACTGGTTGGGCATAATGCTATCGGTCGTGCTCTTCGGCGAGCGACTAAGAATCAGCCCTCCGTACAGGAATATGTTGCGTTTGAGCAAATTCCAAACGCTACCGTTTTAGAGCTCATTTAGTAGTGTATTGGTGCAATGTGAATGACGAATGGTTGAACTTAAGCTTGCAAATTATATCTAAATGTGATATAATTTAACAGTTATGAGACGTGTATTTGAGCAGGTCATTGGTGCAGGTGCAGCTGCTGGACTTTCAGCAGCGCTTTTATCTGGTTGTGGCGGCGGTGCTCCTAGTCTTGAGACTCCAAATAATACCCCAGCTGTTGCAGTCAATAATGTTGATTATGCGGGTACAATCGGTAAGCAGGCTATTACCCAGACCATTCGAGTTACCATACCCCCATCTGTTACTTTAGGTCATTCGCAAACGTTTGACCTTTGGAACTACACGAACTCTATGGTTAAGCCAAGTGAAGTAAAAGATGTGATTCACTACCTTACGGCTGATGTTGCAGATGGAGAACAAACTCAGGAATTAGATCTTGATTATGACGATGGTACCACCACCAGCAATTTGAGATTAAAAACTGGTGCCGTTATAAGTACAGATAGAGAACATGATATGTTACTTGTCCCTTATAACAGTCCTGCGACAGGTAACCTGGATACTAACACAAATACTGGTAATGTGAATGCCCAAACTATCGATTTTGGTAATTCAATCGACACTCCAACAGTGTCTGAAACTGTGAGTGTGGTACCGCAACCGCAGGACTCTAACGAAGATCTCGAGCCTTTTACCGGGCCAGACAACGGTACCTGGACTGAAGCTTGTCAGGCGACTGTCTCAGCGATCCCCTTTACTGATAGCTTAGGACAACAATATGATATAAACGTTGTGCAAAATCTTGCACAAGAGACGTGGTGTAATTCCGAGGGGTTATTAATCACCGCAATTTTGCTTGGTATGACGTACGATCAATATGTTGGTTTTATGGGTCAACAAACTGATGTTACAGTACCTGGAGATCCCGCAGAAGATGGTGCCGGTAATACCTATACGATCAATGACTTTACAATATCTCTAAAGCAGTATCGTATCACTCAAAGACAACTTGCTGAAGCTGCCTAAAATCTTCTCAAAAACATACGAAACGACACTATATTAGCACTCTAGCATTACGAGTGCTAATATAGTAGGTATATGGTTACGAATGGAAAAGACTCATCCTTAGATTCCTATTCACAAACGGTAACTAGTGTTGTTAAAGTAGCAAGTGCCTCAGTGACGCATGTTGCCGTACGCCCTTCTCGTAGCGGTCGACAAGCAGGTAGCGGTTCAGCAGTTGCGATATCCGAAGATGGTTATTTTGTGACGGCTGCTCACGTGATAAGAAATGGGACAGACGGCACTATGCAATTTAGCGATGGCCGATCGGCCCGTTTTGAAACTATTGGCAGTGACAGCCTATCAGACATCGCCGTCATCAAAGCCAGTGATAATGCGCAGCCGATTAAAATAGGCCATGCCGAAGATTTACAAACTGGCCAACTAGTTATCGCGATCGGGAGTCCCTATGGGTTGCAGGGCAGTGTCACAGCAGGAATAGTCAGTGGTCTTGGGCGTTCATTACCGGCAAGGGAATCTCAATCGGGAAGGATGATTGAGAACATTATCCAAACTGACGCAGCTCTCAATCCCGGGAATTCTGGCGGGGCGCTGGTTGACAGCCACGCTCATCTGGTCGGAATTAACACTGCAGTGGCCGGCGTGGGGCTTGGTCTTGCTGTCCCAATTAACGATTCGACGCAGCATATTATTGATGCACTTATGCACACTGGTGCATTCGAACGATCGTATCTCGGAATTGCCAGTGCCAGTGCCGAGCTGGCACCAGCCGCCAAACGCACCTTACGTCGTTCACCAGCGGCAATAGTACTTGATGTTACAGCCGGCAGTCCAGCCGCCAAGGCTGGTATCCAGCCCGGCGATACTATCCTCAAAATTGGTGGTCATGCAGTCACGAATGCCCAAGATATCCAACGGCTCATGACCGCAGAACTTATTGATCACGAAATTGAGGTAGAAATTATCAGAAACGGACGCTTGCAAACAATTTCGATTACGCCTGAACGGCTTCAAATCACCTGATAGACTTCGCGACAAATACGACAGTAGCGAAGTAGTCATTTTGATACTATGATAGGTACATGAACATTCCGGTAAAACGTCTGGCAAGCGGCTTTCAGTTGCCAGTATACGGTCTCGGTTTGTGGCAAATGGGTGGTCGCTGGGAAAGTGATTCATCGGAAGATGACCACGAGATCAAGGCCATTAAGCTTGCTATCGATAGCGGAATTACCCACATTGATACGGCTGAGAGTTACGGTCATGGCCATGCCGAAGAATTACTCGGCACTGCCTTGCAAGGCTATGATCGCAGTAAGTTGATCATTGCCACGAAAGTATCTGCCGACCATCAATCGTATGATGGCGTACGCCAAGCATTAGAAGCGAGCCTAAGACGAATCGGTACAGACTATATCGACGTATACATGTTACATCGCTATCCGGAGTTGGGAACGCATATAAAGGATACGATGCGGGCGATGGATGAATTGAAAGCCCAGGGTTTAGTCAAAAATATCGGGGTATGTAATATGTCAGTAAACCGTTTCACGGAAGCTCAAAAGTACACCTCCAATAAAATTGTTTGCAACCAAGTCCATTACAATGTGCAAGTTAGGGAAATGGAGCAGGCTGGGGTGCTTAAGTTCTGCCAAACAAACGATGTCATGCTGGTGGCTTGGCGACCGCTCCAAAAAGGGGTATTGCCGCCGTCATCAATTTTGGATGAACTCGCCAGAAAGTATGGCAAAACAGCGACGCAAATTGCAATCAATTGGCTTATTTCTCAGGCAAATGTAGTGACACTCTGCAAAACGAGTAATCCCGAACATTTGCAGGAAAATCTTGGTGCTCTTGACTGGGAATTAGAGCCTGATGATGTCGAACGCATTCGGCAAGAATTTCCTGATCAGCAGGAGGTCTCCAGCGCGGTGCCACTTGATTATCCAGCGGATATAACATCCTAACCATAGAAGCGAATAAAAAATGGAACATACTTACATAGATCTCATTATCGGAATCGGTTGGATTTTATTTATTTTGTATTGGTTTACCTCTGCGGTCGCCTCCAAGAAAAGTATCGGCGACTTCGGCTTCTCTATAAAGTATCGGCTTGTAATCGTTATTATTGCTATAGTTATTATTCATATTTCCAATAAAGATATAAATCAGGTTGGTTACGCGGCACTGGCACCTCATAATCTGGTAATCGCAGTGGTTGGTGTCTGTTTGTTTATTGCTGGACTAAGCTATGCAATCTGGGCGCGTATCTATCTAGGGCGCAATTGGGGAATGCCGATGACGAGGAAAGAGGAGCCAGAACTGGTCACCTCGGGTCCGTATGCCTATGCCCGACATCCTATATACACAGGTATGTTGCTTGGGATGCTTGGTACGTCTCTGGCGGTCAGTTTGTACTGGCTAGTATTTTTCTGTCTCAATACGGTTTATTTTATGTATAGCGCCAAACACGAAGAGGGCTATCTTCGTCAACAATTCCCCAAGCAGTATCCGGCATATATGAAACGAACCAAAATGCTGCTGCCGTTCATTTTTTAACATCCGGACGGTCGTTCTTGTATGCTTATTCGTAGAAAAAACTGAAGTACACATGCCTAATCTGACAGATAAATTTCCCGATCTCGGACCAATACTCTGGTCATTGACCATTCAATATTTCACAGTCCAAGTGATTGTTGCTCGAGCCTGGCCGACATCTTACAGCTGGCGAAAAAACACTATCAGCGATCTTGGCAATACAACGTGCGGGACGTTTCAGTCGCGCTATGTTTGTTCACCGTCTCATATCATGATGGATGCCTCGTTTATAACGCTTGGCATAGCTATGCTGGTTGGAGCATTTCTCATTTATCAAGAATTTCGCCGTACTCATAGTTCCAAACTTGGCTTCGGCTTGATGGGTTTGACTGGCATCGGCTCGTTTATAGTTGGTGCCTATCCGGAGAATGTGAATTTAACTCTCCATAATGCCGGAGCAGTACTGGCGTTAGTTGGTGGTGCTTTTGCCTTGCTTATTCTCGGTCGCAACCTAATTCTTCCTCGTGGTCTGCACCGCTATACTATGCTATCGGCAGCGACATCGTTGCTTGCCATGACCTTGTTTTTAACACATCACTACCTTGGTTTAGGCATTGGTGGCATGGAGCGAGTTGCTGCGTATCCCCAGACTATCTGGATAATAGTCTTCGGCGTTTATATTTCCATGGACCGCTACCGAGCAAATCACCGCTCGCTGTAAGGTGCAGTAACGAAAGTAATCGTTATGGTAGTATGGCAATGATGAGTTCACATAAAAACCAGGGTTTCTCGACACCTGAGATAATTCTGATTGCCGTAGTGGTCGTGGTACTTGGTTTTATTGTTGGCTTTGTATCGCACCGCGAGAATTTTCGGGCCATGCAAATTATGCGTCATATTGCTTCAAGCAGCTTCACGGCGGACGGAATAAAAGTGACGTACATTAACATGCCGGGTCTTACGGATTTCACTCACGGTTCAATCCATAAAATCGATGAGCAGAACGGCAACTATATTTACGCTTATCAAAATCCACGAACGTTTTGTGGTGCCTGTTCCAACCCGTACGTGGGAGCGGGACGAATACTATATGACGGCCAAATTGTCTACAGCGGCGAGCTCGATAGCGACAGTCCTATGCTCAGTGATAACGGTTTACATTTTATGTATGCAGTGCCGAATCAACAATCTCGTTCAGCAGAACTTTATTATCTGGATAATGCCTATTTGTCATCCAGTCCAGCAATCACTCAATACCTAGTAGCGGTCGGTAATAGTGGCTATAGTTATGCCTATTCGACGAATAATAACGATAGCCTATACGTCAATTCGACCAATAAATATACCTATCGGAGCGGTGACGGGAGCATCGATCAGCCGGTCTTAGATGCCACCACCAATCATTACCTGACCGGTGTGATTAGTAACCCGGCCAACAGGCGCACGAACATAGTCTATGACGGCAAGATACTCACTACTAATGCCGACACCGCCAGTCTCGATAATGCCATAAGCGAAAATGGTCTGCACTATCTCTATTCGACGGATACGACTATTGATATTGACGGCAAGACCATCGCGACGCTTAATCAAACACCGCCAAAATCAGAAGAAATATTTAATAGTATGGTAACCGATGATGGAAATTATGCGTATGTCCTTTGCGGTCAATCAGGTCAAGGGAGTGTCTATTTTGATACCAAACATTACAATTCGGGCCCGAACTGCCAACCTAATGAGTTGCCACTGGTAACGATGAGTGCTGATGGTGCCGATACTTTTTATAGCAATCCGACGAGCCATAGCTACTTTTTGAATGGCCAACCCTTCAAATTGTATGGGAATATAAATACCGTACAGTTTGTCGGTACCACGCTCTACGTCTATCGTTGGGTGAGGTAGAGTCGGTTAGTGGTGCCGATATGGAAGGAATCTAGCGATCGAGTTCGCTAATCCGCTGCTTAAGATCGGCTTTCATAGCACTCACTTCTTTCCGAGCAGATGCTTTATAGTCCTCACTATAGTCGGTACTTTTCTCTATTTTGGCAAGGTCATGTATAGCATCCAGCAGAAAAATCTCATCCTTGACGATGTCATACCAGGCAATTGGATGTCGTCCTTTTTTCACTTCGGCAAATACGACATATCGCTGAGCGTGTGAATTTTTCTTAGTTTTAGCATTTTGCAAATTGTCGACATTCGGACGATTTTCAGGCATGTTGACGATCTGCCATTTGATTGGTTTCGCTTTTTGTAGCCACAGTTTTATATGTGACTCAGTATCAAAATGTTCTGATATAAATTCGTGCTCTTCGGTTTCTTCGGCTTCACGCGTAGGAGTCGGTCGATGACCGGGCCACCAAATCGCATAGCCAATCAATGCCGACAAGCTGGGTATTAGGAATGGGGCAATGACGAAAGCTGCCAGAATAACGCCAATCGCAATGGCGCTCCCCATTTGCGATAAGAAACTGATTCCGGCGAGTAAAAGGGAACCGAAAGTAGCCGCCAGAATAAGTCCGGCTGAGGCAACAGTGGCGCTACTATGCTCAACGGTTAATTCGGCGGCTTTACGTGGCCGATGACCTTCACCGATTTCTTCCCGAAGTCTGGTAATCGTAAGAATATTATAATCGGTTCCGATTGCCACCACGAAGATATACATGAATAGTGGAATGAAGAAAATTAATCCTGGGGCATGGCCGATCCGTTGAAAAATCAGAGTGGTGGCGCCGAGTGTTGCAATATAACCCAGGCCGACACACAGTAGCAAAAAGAATGGGGCCACCAGGCTTCGTAGAAGGATAGCTAGGATTACAAAGATAAATACGGCAGCAATCGGAAAGATTACGCGCAGATCTCTGTTGGTCACGGCGGTGATATCGGCGACAACAGCGGTACTTCCTCCGACATACACCTGGGCCCCGGCAATTGGAATGCTGTGGGCAGTGGTCCTGATCGGGCCGGCGACGTTTGCAATAGCTATAGCGCTGGAAGGGTCATTCTTTAAGATGACGGATATCACCGCAATTTGGCCATTCGGGGTGATGACAGCTGGTGAAACGCTAGATATTCCCGTCGTTTTTTGAAGCGCTGATTCGAGTGGTTTCAGTTCTTTGGCAGTCAGGCGACCACTGCTTTTGACGTATACTTCCGTTGGATCCAAGACACCGGGCGGGTAAGCCTGAATAAGCTCATTGTAGCCAGTGGCAGAGGGGGTATTTTTAGGTGGTTCAGAAAACGAACTGAAGTCTGCCTTATAGCCAAGTGCGAAACTACTCAACACCACGAGGACTATGGTAACGATGGCCACCACCGTTCCTGGACGGCGTGAAATAAGGCCACCAATACCCTTCGACCAGGTTGGCTTCAGTGACTTGCTCTTCCATGCTTTGCTTGGCCAAAACACCTTTTCCCGGACGATGGCAACCAGAGCGGGAATCAGTGTCAAAGCAGCCAACATCATGACACTAACGCAAATAACCAGTCCAGGTGCCATTGATGAGAAGATGCCGAATTTAGCGAAGAATAAAGCCGAGAAAGAACTTAGGACCACCAGCGCTGCAGATAAAATAGCGAGACCTGCTCGACTCAGTGCGTAGGTGACTGCTTCACGGCTATGGTCACCATCGCGGAGTCGTTCGCGGTATCGGAAAAGCAAAAACAACATGTAGTCAGTTCCGATACCAAACAGTACGACCGTAAAGATAACACTGAGTTGTTGAGATACATTAAATTTAAATATTTTCGCGGCATCGGCAATTAATGAACTGGCAATAAAATCGACGAGACCAACCGCAAGAATAGGTAGTAGACCGGCAAACGGACTGCGAAAAATAACAGCCGGCAACACCAGCACTAACAGTAGCGTTCCGATACTGACAATTTTAAGTGCTCGGTTAGATTGCCCGGAGGTATCATAGCTGATAGCTTCTTGACCGGTGACATCAGCCGATAAGTTAGTGTTAACGAGCTTGTTATCAAGTGCAGTCCGGATTGTGGAAACCGAATTAATTGTGGCGGTATCTTCTGCATTGCCGCTATAAGTTATTTGACCAAGCTGGAATTTGTGATCAGGCGACATGCCGTATGGTGAACTTGTCACAGATAGAATATGCGAGAGATGTTCTGCGGTCAGTGACGTGACGGTATAGTGAATTATCTGTTGATTGGCGGCAGTCAGCGGTGTGTTATCTTTGTTTTTAAAGATAATAATATCAGTGGCATCTTGGCTGTTTGGGGAGATCTGTTTGGCAATATTGATTGCCTCAACAGATTCATACCCTTTTGGAAGAAAGCTACTCTCATTGTTACTTTCGACACTGCTTAAGCTTGGAGACAGACTGACGATGAGAATGGCAGCAAGGATCCATATGCCTATAACGATCCAACGGTACTTGACAATTATTTCACTAAACTTTCTCATCTGTGCCCCCCTTACTTTTAGTATATTTCAGACTGACTTTTTCAACCAATTTTACGAGTGTTGCGAGCTCATCGTCTGTTAAATCCATAAATATATCGTTTAACATTGCCTGTTTTGCTTGCCGAAGTTGTTTGTAGGCGTCATGACCTTTTTTGGTGAGCGTCACCACCACCTCACGTCGATTGATTTCATTCACCTTTCGTGTCAGGAGACCGGCTTTCTCGAGTGCATCAATATGCTGCGTCGCAGCTCCAGGAGTGACGCGCAATTGTTCGGCGAGCTGTTTGGTATGGACATCTTTGGTTAGGCCTATGACCATGAGCACGTGATTCTGTGCTGGTGAACAGTCATGCAATCCAGATTGATCTTGGTACATTTCTTTACCAAGAACCACCATGCTGAGCTCAAGCCGGGAAAATAATTCATTGCGATTCATGTTAGATACTAAATAGTTTAGCTACTAAATAATATACGTCAAGCCTAATTAGCACTATTCCTTGCGATATACTAAAAAGGAATGAAAAAGTTACTACCCTGGCTTACTGCAGCTATAATCTTGGTTCTTATATTCGGGACTATCTATGTAGTGGTACAGCAGGACCAACGGTCTGATGCCAATCAGCCACAAATTGAACTTGCAGAAGACACAGCCACTCAGCTGGCGAATGCCGCCAACCCGCATAGTTTAGTCTCCGGCAGAGTAGATATAGTCAACTCGCTGGCGCCTTTCATACTAATATATAATCGCTCTGGACACATTGTTGCTGGGAACGGGTACTACTATGGTGTATTACCGCAAGCTCCTATCGGTTTTCTACAGTCTTCAAATGGAAAGCCCTACAGTTTTGTTACCTGGCAACCAAGTACTTCAGTCCGGATTGCGGCTGTCAGTGTAGCGACCAACTCTTACTATGTGGTCAGTGGCCGGTCGCTTACAGAAGTCGAAAAGAACGAGACAAAAACGCTTCTCCTCTCAGCATTCGGCGGTTTTGCAGCACTCGTGACGCTGGGGGTTGGTTGCATCTGGTACACAGCAGGTCCTAAACAATGAGTATTACAACAGCTTTCTTTTTAATATAAAGTTATACTTTGCTATAATCTAAAGAATCGTGAAAACTGTGGGAATTTTCTCAGGTTACTAATGCATAGTGACGTTGCCATATGGGGTATAGTATGAACTCTCGCTACTACCACGGGCATACAATACCGGCTTAATAAACTCGTGTTAGCCGGTTTATAGAGAAACGAAATTTTTAATGAAAGTTTTACATAAAAGTATGCAAACAGATAATTTTTTTGACACCGCCGTCCTCCCAGTAGCTGATGCCTTTCGAGCACTGCAAGTCATCAGTAACGAGCAACTATTAAGTGGCCTCGACATGTGGCGTCACCCAACCGGGCATGATTCATTACAGCTGTATGATCCGGATCTCGTAACTGCTATAAAAAAGCAACCACCATCGAAATTTGGGCCGACTGATCAACCGAGCGTTTGGACTGGCACGCACTTTATGCTGGCCTTGCCGGCATTATCCTACGTTATGAAGCAATATGGTGAGATTGATCAGACCACCAGCCACAAACGCTTCACGAGTGACGATATTAATCGCTATTTTATTTCATTTCCCTATATAGTTGGTCACTTTCAGGAAAATAAGGAATATATCAAAGCCTTCGATGTGCCTTCACAACAAAGTTGGGATGATCAATTAACTTCTATTTATGCAGATATTCAGCCAAATGCTGATATCAATAAACTCCTTGCGCGTTTACCAAGCTTGCTCAAAGCGAAAACAAATCGGGTCCTTTCGGGCAAAGGCGATAGCCTACTCGGCAGAATTGTACTAGCATACTTTCTTGAACATGGGCTTGAACCTGAAGCCCTTCACTTGGAACGTCACACCAGGGCTTACTTATCATCGCTTACCAAACACCAAGCCGGTTCCTATTACGAGCGCTTGATCCATGCCCAAGTTGAACTGCTCTCGCTCGAGCCGTTTTTATCTACTTATGATGTGCAAGCAGGTTTAGAACTCAGTAGTTTACTAGCAGTTGTCAAATGGTTCGGACGGTCTCATATAGTTGAAATGATGTCGCCGGGACTAGTTGGAGCCGCCGAGCCGGTTATTGCTGCCTTATTAGAGTTATTCGCCAAAGTAATCTACGATGGAGGACCGGATTATACACGGCCGAGTCTAAAAGATTTGCCGACAGTCCAATCATTTCGATCAGCTATATCGCTGAGGGTACTAGGGCGACTTTCACTTGTAAAGGACATGCTGAGCTTAACAAACGGTGAACAGGCAGCAGATGGCGTAATTATCAGGCGGCTTGCGATGCATGTCTTTAGCGATGCCGAACGATTAAAAGCCTGGGGTAATACTGATTACTACGTACCGGATAGTCGTCCGACGCGACAATCATTCAAATTGTTTCGCCAAGACATTGGAAACTTGCTCTATGCCGCCGGATTAGTTATTGAGACTGAAAACAAAGAAGCCACGGCCGAGGTAGTTGCACTCAAGCAATTAGCTACCCAAATTAGCTTGGCATTATCCGTAAGGGATATGCGCCGGATAATTGAAAACGACCGGGCGTTACTTGAGACTATCAATGCAGACTGGCAAATTCGCTATCCCGGTCATGAACGGGTCAGGCAGTTGCGATTTGTGATGCAAACGTTCGGTTTGCTCCCGAACCGACCAATACCTATTTCGCTGAGTGAACTCAATAAGAGTTTCAACGGCTCTTTTCTTGAGGGCTTAACGTATCATTTACAGTATCGGGAAGCTGATAGTGAGTTGCATTTGGACATCGAATTACCCGAAACTGGCAAACAAACCGCTACTAAACGGACAGTGACCTACCACACTATCGAATCAGACAAAGAAGTACTGCCGGTAACTGACGATGGCTTACCATTTAGTGCCTGGCTGGAAATAATTGAGCTCGAATCAGATGTCCCTTCGGTCATTGTTCCAGTGCCCGGCCGTGGGAGCTATGATCCATTTGGTCGAGTTGGCAATCTGCATGCCGGTGAAGTGGTTGGTTTTGGCTGTTCGGTTCACCATGCGGCACTGAGTATTGCGCTAGCTGAACTCAGTTCATTGGGCGCCAAACGACGCGACCTCAATCGAATTAAAGCAGCCTTTATGCGGATCAACCGGAGTGTCCACGAACGTCGAGATCTGGCAAAATTTCAGTTAGCGCAAATGTTCGAAGCTTTTGAAACAGGTCATGTAATAGCCCTCAGTGATTATTTAGAATCACGCAAAGATATTAGCTACGATAAAAAACGCCCCTATTTGTCCGACTACGCTAAAAAGGGTCACAAGAGTATTGCCTGGGCTGAACCACAGGCCGCTCGGTTGGCCTATGGCTATCCAGACTTGTATCCGCTTCGCAATGGGTTTAGCCTTGATCCGCGTTGCACTTGGTATGACGGAACATGTCACGAGCTGATTGGTGAGAAAATCCTTTGGCAGGCACTCATGGCTGCTTGAGACAGTTGCTATCCATGAAACGTCGTATATACTGAAGATAACCATAAGAATCAAGGGTCGGGAACAATATGCAGGCAAATCAGAAAGCACCTTCGGTGCCGGTTAAAGTTTCAAAACGGGCAAAAATTCTTGTCACCTTAGGACCAGCAACTGACAGCTATGAAGCTATTCTCGAACTCATTAAAGTTGGTGCGAACGGTTTTCGATTAAATTTCAGTCATGGCAATCACGAAGAGAAAAGCCGTCTTTTAAAGTGGGTCCGCCGAGCCTCAAAAGAGACTGGTGAACCGGTCGCGATTGTACAAGATTTACAGGGTCCAAAAATTCGGCTTGGTGATTTTGAAGGGTTAGTGACTGTCAATAAAGGCCAGGAACTGAGCTTTGCCTTTGAAGCAGACTATGAAGCGAGCGGGCACTTGCCGACCCAATATGATCTAAGTAAATACGTCAAGCGAGGTGAACGCATCTTGATCTTCGATGGTAAAGTACGGACAGTCGTCACTTCTGTTCGTAACGGCATTGTGCATGTCCAAGCTCAGAATAGCGGCATCTTAATTAGTCGTAAAGGTATGAACTTACCTGATACTGATTTTGCTGGTGATGTGATCACCGCAAAAGATAAAGCTGATTTAGTTTACGGCTCAGTACAGGATATCGACTATGTGGCACTCAGTTTCGTGCAGTCGGCTGATGATATTAACTCGCTTAAAAAAATATTAAAAAGTATGAATAGCAATGCCCGGATCATTGCGAAAATCGAGACCAGCGCCGCCGTTACTAATATTGAAAGTATCATGCAGGTGGCCGATGCGGTAATGATTGCTCGCGGCGATTTGGCTGTCGAAACGCCTGCTGAAAGTGTGCCAATTGTGCAGCGCAAAATTGTCAATTTAGGTATTAAACTTGCTAAACCAACGATCGTCGCCACCCATATGCTGGCCAGTATGACCGATTCACCAGAGCCAACAAGAGCAGAAGTATCGGATGTTGCTACAGCGGTCATTATGGGGGCAGATTGTCTGATGTTAAGTGAAGAATCTGCCAGTGGCAAATACCCAATCGAAGCGGTGAAGACGATGACGCGCGTTATACAATACACCGAAAAAAATGCGCCGATCCAGTTTACGCTATCAAGTAATGACAGTCACAGCAAGCAGGTAGCTATAAGTACGGCTGTACTGAGTCTGGCGGAAAGTATCGTCTCCAATGCCATCGTGGCTGAAACAAAATCCGGCGCTACAGCTCTACAAATTGCTTCACATCGTTCCCACATTCCTTTGTTTGCGGTTACTCATGATGCCCGCACCGCTCAGCAGCTATCAATTGCTTTTGGTATTCGCAGTTATGTCCGGCCAGCCGACCAATTTGCCGCGACCAAATTAACTGAGTCATTAAAACGCAGTCGACTGCTCCATAAAGGAGATATCGCCATCACGACTTCCGGTAAATATCCGGGAGTTGTTGGAACAACTGATACGATTAAAGTGCGCATGGTAGAATAAAAAGCATAAGACGAATGGATACTAATTAACGGACAGGCCAGGTGGGATGTTTACCAAAAAAACAATTCGCGATATCGATGTTACCGGAAAACAATATTACTGAGAGCCGACTATAATGTCCCGCTTGAAGACGGCAAAATCACCGACGACTACCGAATTAAACAATCCCTATCGACGCTTCACTATCTGTTAGAGCGACATGCCAAGCTGATAGTGTGTTCACACCTAGGGCGTCCGCAAGGTAAAGTGGTGCCAGAATTAAGTCTCTTTCCGGTAGCCAAACGACTGAAGCAACTGTTGGAAAAAGACGTTGAATTTGTTCCCGATTGTGTTGGTGAACGAGTCGAAAAAGCGGTAGCGAGCTTGCAGCATGGACAAGTTTTACTGCTTGAAAACGTCCGTTTTCATCCCGAAGAAGAAGCCAACAACCGGGAATTTGCACAGTCCATGGCAAGCCTGGCAGAAATATTCGTCCAAGATGCTTTTGGTGTCGTACATCATCCATCCGTTACCGTATCTGAGCTTCCAAAATTTATGCCGGGTGTTGCCGGTTTACTGCTTGAAAAAGAAGTAGATACCATTACGAATGTGATGCAGAAACCAGAGCGACCGCTTATGGCTATCATTGGTGGTGCCAAAATTGCTGATAAGATCGATATTCTCAATCGTTTTATAGACATTGCCGATTTTATTGCCGTTGGCGGTGCAATGGCCAATACATTCCTGGCTGCTCGCGGCATAGATATTGCTGATAGTTTATATGACAAAGCCGACATCCCGGCAGCCAAAGATATTATGCGTAAGGCTGCCACTGAAACCGTAAAACGACATTTTGTTTTCGCAATTCCTTATGATGGTGTGGCTGCCCATAAAATTGATAAAACGGTTCCGACGCGAATTGTCGGTTGGAGCGAACATAGTTTTGCTGACATTGAGAACTACCCTAAACGACCGCCGATCAGCGCCAGTAAGATCCTAGCCCATGAAAAATATTGGATATCGGACCTTTTTCCGGTTCGTTCATAGCCGGGGGTGCCCAATTTGCGAACACCGTCGTTTGGAATGGCACGATGGGCGTAACGGAAACGCCCGGCTTACAGGGCCCTATCGGTCCCTATGCGCATGGCACAGAACTCGTTATTGAAGCATTGCTTGGTGACTTTGGACATAAGCCATTTACCGTTGTAGGTGGCGGTGACACGGTCGGTTACCTGGGAGCTCGCAAGTTAATGGACTGTTTTGGTCATGTTTCAACCGGCGGTGGTGCCAGCCTGGATCTGATGGGTGGTAAAAAACTGCCTGGTGTTGAAGCCCTGATAGATAAGGATGATTAAGGGAAGCGCTAATGGTAAAGGCATAAGAGGTTTGTTACACTAAACGTATACCCACAAAAGACAATATGAAACGAATATTAATCGTCGGCAACTGGAAAATGCACCTGAATACTCAGGAAGCGAGTACCTTGATTGCTCGACTTGATCAGCGAGTCAAAATACATCGTCACATTGAAGTTGTGGTAGCGCCGAGCTTGCTTAGCTTGCAGCCCCTCAGTTTACAAATTGACCGTCGCAAGTTTCGCTTAAGTGCCCAAGATGCCTACTATAAGGACGAAGGTCCCTATACCGGCGAAGTAAGCTTCACGATGCTAAGGGATCTCGTGCATTACGTCATAATTGGCCACTCTGCCCGTCGGATATATTTTCATGAAGATCTAGAAACGATCAGAGACAAAGTCCAAGCCGCAGTCCGTAATCAAATTATCCCGATACTCTGTATTGGCGAGACCAAACAAGAACGTTTAGCCGGTGAAACCAAACGGGTTTTACATGATCAGCTGACCACGGCTGTATCAAATTTGACGAGAGAAGACATTGAAGATATGGTGATCGCCTACGAACCAGTCTGGGCTATAAGTACGTTTGATGGTGAAGTGGCCAAGCCAGACGATATGCAGAAAGCCATTGATTTTATCCGTTATGAAATTACTGAATTATACGGTGAGCGGGTGGCCAATTCCGTACGAGTAGTATACGGTGGGAGCGTCAACGATCATGATGCCAATGCCTACCTCAGTTTACATGGGTGTGATGGAGTATTGGTCGGCGCGGCGAGCCTTAATTACGAGCAGTTTAGTGGAATTATTGATGGCGCCTACCGGCTCTTGTCGCATGAGCGAACTTCATGAGTGATGCAAAAACTTCCAGTAGTAAACGAACCAGCGACAAAAACGACGGGCCCAAACCGGTCGTAATTGCGCATCGGCCAATACTGAAAGATCCGGACGCTAAAGTCGCAGACTCAGATGCTGAGCCAGTTTCCGAAGCAAAGATGCCGAGTTCGTCAATGAATACTTTGAAGCCGACTGGCAATGTGACTGGTCCGGAAGAGGAAGAGAAAAAGGATGACGATAAAGACCAGGCCAACGCCGATAAGTCTGATAGTCAATCTGCTGAATCCATACCGGTGCCTGAGCTATCTTCAGTCGGTGAGGATGATCAGCTTGCCGAGAAGGAAGATAAACGACCGGATACATCGAGCGACGACGATCCTTTAGATAGTGAAGCTTCCGACGAAGATAAAACAAAAAGTAAGTCCGCTGAAGAAGTCGATGCCGCCGAGGCTGAAAAGCAAGCAGCCCACGATACGGAAATCCAGAAACTGGTAGATGAAAAGAAGTACTTTTTACCAATTAATACAATTGAAAAACGTAAAACGAAGCGCTTTGTTCTTTTGGGTATCATACTCAGCTTAATCTTGGCGCTAGCCTGGGTGGATATTGCGCTTGACGCGGGATTGATCCAACTTGGAGGAATCAAACCCGTGACTCACTTTTCTCTAACTAGCGTGAAGTGAATTACCGCCAATCTGGGTAAACTACAACAGATTTTGATATCTTCGTTTGCTAGAATAGTAAGGTGTTAGAAGATGTATTAACGGGTTTAAACCCGGAACAACGCCGGGCTGTTGAAACAACCGAAGGGCCACTGTTGATATCTGCTGGTGCCGGATCGGGCAAGACCAAAACGCTCACCCACCGAATTGCGTATGTCATAGCAACAAAGCGAGCAACGCCGTACAACATTTTAGCGGTAACATTCACCAATAAGGCAGCCAAGGAAATGCGGGAACGAGTTGCCCGATTGCTTGGAGCGAATGCCGATAACCGATCGTTCATGCCCTACATGGGGACGTTTCATGGAATTTGTGTTCGTTTGCTACGACAAGACGGCGAAAGTATAGGTGTACCACGAACATTTGTGATATTCGATGAGGCTGATCGGCAAGCAGCCGTCAAGCAGGTCAGTAAGCAATTAATGCTTGACGAAAAAGCGTTTCCGGCCCGGGTTTTGGCGGGGCTTATTAGCAGTGCTAAAAATGAAATGATGACACCTAATGAGTATCAAGCGACGGCAGCCAGTCCGGCGCAGAAAGTGGCTGCCCAAGTTTACCCTAGCTACGAAAGAGTTCTTCATGACGCCTCGGCACTCGATTTTGATGATCTGATTAATGCAACTGTCAAAATGCTTAAAAGCCAACCCGAAGTTCGTAAAAAGTGGCAGCAGCAATTCAAATACATAATGATAGATGAGTATCAAGACACAAATGCCGCACAATACCAACTGATTAAGTTACTGACAAATGATTCCCAAAACGTTGCCGTGATTGGCGATGACTGGCAGAGTATTTACAGCTGGAGAGGTGCAGATTTTCGCAATATAATGCGGTTTGAGCAAGACTATAAAAATACGACAGTTATTAAACTAGAACAAAATTATCGCAGTACAAAAAACATTCTGGATTCTGCCCATGCGGTGATAACCAAGAACACTCAGCGTAGTGATAAAAAACTTTGGACCGAAGCGGGTGAGGGCTTGCCAGTCCAATTGGTACCTGTTGGCAATGAGCGGGCTGAGGGTGAAGCCATAATTCGCCGGATCCGACTTGGTGTCGATAGTAATGAGCACCGTTATGGCGATTATGCCGTACTCTATCGGACCAATGCGCAAAGCCGGTCAATTGAAGAGGTGTTTATCCATTATGGTATTCCCTATCGCGTGATTGGGGGCGTTCGGTTCTATGACCGCAAAGAAATTAAAGATATCCTTGCTTACTTACGACTTATTTTTCAGCCTGACGATATAGTGAGCTTTGAGCGAATCGTGAATGTGCCAACTCGTGGCATCGGCGCAAAGTCACTCCAAACATTTCTGAGCTGGCAGCGAGAACGAGGGCAGGGACTACTGGCGGCATTGCTCGCCGCTGAGGAGTGCAGTCAACTCACTCCGAAAGCCCGAACGGCTTTTGGTGACCTCGGTGATATAATCCAAAGTCTGCAAACCGTCAACGAAGAATCTTCTGTCGCCGGACTGATTGATTCGCTGTTGAGACGGATTGACTATCTAAACTATCTTAACGACGGCACGCCTCAGGGAGAATCACGACAGGAAAATGTCCGTGAACTATTAAGTGTCGCGCGGGAGTATCAGGATGCCGGACTGGCTGGCTTTTTGGAAGAAGTTGCATTGGTGAGTGATCTTGATAGTGCAAACTTTGCCAATGATTCGGTTACGCTGATGACATTGCATGCCGCTAAGGGTCTTGAATTCCCGGTAGTCTTTATGACCGGGCTGGAAGAATCTATCTTCCCTCATTCGAGAGCGCTTTATGATCAGAGTGAGATGGAAGAAGAGCGCCGACTTTGTTACGTCGGGATGACTAGAGCTCGCAAAGAACTCTATTTGTTTTTTGCCGCAAGTCGATTGCTCTATGGCGGTATGCAGCACAACCCACCATCCCGCTTTTTAAGTGAAATAGATAGTGCATTCCAAACGCTTGGCACTGAATACAGTGAGGGACCGGACTTCAGTTTTACGCCCTCAGGGACTTTACCCACAGTGAACGAAGTTCGAGTATTGCCGGAACTCAATGAAGGCGACGGGGTACGTCACAGTGTCTTTGGGCTTGGTACGGTTCTCGAAATTGATGGTGATACGGCAGTTATTTATTTTAAGAATAAAGGAACACGAAAACTAAACGTCGGTTTTGCGCCACTCGAGAAACTGTAATGGAAAAGCATGTCGCTTGGGTGCGAATCGGTGTTGTGCTTTTCTGGCTCACTTGGCCGCTCAGTTGGATGTATCTACACGGCTCCAAACGAACCCGATTGCTCATTATTCATGGCAATCATATTATTGTGACGAAACGCTGGGTAGGTGATGGCAGCTGGTCGCTTCCCGGTGGTGGGTTACATAAAGAAGAAGCATCGCTTGACGGTGCGCTCAGAGAACTCTATGAAGAAACCGGCGTGCATTTAAAAGTAGGGCAATTAGAGCGTCAGACTGAATTTATTTACCATCACCACAATTTAAGTTTTAACTACGTATTGTTCGTTGCTAAGGTCACTAAACAGTCTCCGCTCAAACATCGGCCTATCGAACTTGTTGACGCTCAATGGGTTCACCGATCGAAACTTACCTCACATAATGCTCAGCCAGATGTTCTGGCAGCCCTCCACCGCTGGTGGGGCTAACTCGCATTTGATACAATAGATCGATGGATTTTAGGGAAATTCTGCTGATAACATAACTGCTTTCCCTGGACCATGAGTTAATAATGCATCGGCAAATTCAAAGCTGGCAGATAAAATTTGAGCGGTATCGTCGAGTTCGGTTACCACGCCGGATCCGACAGGTGAAAATAATGAGTCGTCACCCGTATGCGGTACCGATTATTACCATCAGTGGTTTAATTCTTCTCACTGGTATCATCTATTTCGTCGCCAAACAAACTAATCATTTGCCGCCGGTTCAGGAGGCAAAAATAGTGATTGTATCTCATGACGGAGTGCAGCAAATTGTGCCGAGCCGTGAACCAACCGTTGGTAAATTGCTTAAGAAACTACATCTAACGCTCAACGTTGGCGATGTTGTCGAACCTTCGACTACTACACCAATCAATCAGGATGAGTTTCGTATCAACATTTATCGGGCCGTGCCAGTTGAAATCATTGATGGTCCGCAAAAAACATACACTTTCAGTGCCTCGACCACACCACGAGCCATTGCTGAGCAAACTGGCACGACTGTATATCCTCAGGATTATGTCACGACCGAGCCAACCGAAAACTTTTTAACGGGCGGTGCTATCGGCGAACAAGTAGTAATTGATAGGGCTACGCCAATTAATCTTAATTTGTATGGCACACCACTTACTATCCGTACCCACGCCTCAACGGTTGCCGAGCTCATAAAACAGGAAAACATTCATTTAGCCTCTACTGATCAGATACTTCCGGCAGCAAACACTCCTCTGACAGCTAACGCTCAGGTATTTATTGTACGGACCGGAAATAAAATTGAATCGATAACTCAATCTATTCCGATGCCGATCCAAACGATTGATGACGCTACCCTAGCCTATGGCACGAATGCCATTCGTCAACAAGGTTCTGCCGGTCAGGAAGTTATCACGTATCAGGATTCGTTACAAAATGGCATCGTTGTCGGCCGGACTGTCATCCAAACGGTTGTTACCCAGCCGCCGGTTACGGATATAGTCGTCATCGGTACTTCGCTGAGCGGTATTAAAGGCGACATGGCCTTAGCTGGTATTGATCCAAGTGACTACCAATACGCTGACTATATTATTTCCAATGAATCGGGCTGGTGCCCGACTAAAGCTCAGGGCCAGTACGGAAGTTGTCCCCCTTATAGCGGTTTTGTGCCGGCTTATGGTGGCTATGGTTTATGTCAGGCGACACCGGGTGCGAAAATGGCCAGTGCCGATATAAACGGCATTGTTGACTGGGCAACCAACCCGATTACACAGCTTCGTTGGTGTAGTGGCTATGCAGCAACCCGTTACGGTGGCTGGCATAACGCTTATTTGCATTGGGTGGCCAACCATAACTGGTAATCATCAATGACAGACTCGCCAACAACCAATAAAAATCTCGGCCAACACTGGCTAAAGGACCAAGCAATCCTTAACCAGATTGTTGGCTATGGAGATATCCAACCAACTGACACGGTCTTGGAAATCGGACCGGGCCCTGGTTATTTAACGCAACTTCTGGTTGCTCTCGCTCAGCATGTGGTAGCTGTCGAACTTGACGAAAACTTAGCCATCGAATTAATAAAACGAGTCACGTTTGCTAATCTCACAATCGAGCATCAGGATATCGTACGCTACAATTTTTCCCAGTTACCGGCTGGCTATAAAATAGTTGCTAATATTCCGTACTACATCACGTCGAAAGTTATTCGTTTACTGAGTGAAACGACAAATCAACCAAGTCGGGCCGTTCTGCTCGTGCAACGGGAAGTAGCTGAGCGGGTGGCGGCTCAACCGGGTTCGATGTCGCTCCTAAGCATTAGTGCCCAGTACTATTGGGATGTGAATATTGGTATCAAAGTTCCGGCGAAGTTTTTTATCCCTCCGCCTAAAGTCGATTCCCAAGTGCTGATTTTAACAAAACGACCGAAGCCTCTGTTTGGTGAAATAGATACAAAATTGTATTTTCATATAGTTCGAGCAGGTTTCAGTCAACGGCGGAAGACGTTGCTAAATAGTTTAAGCGGTGGATTACGCGTTGATAAAAAAACTATTAATGAACAATGTGCTGCCGCTGGCATCGATCCTCATAGACGCGCACAAACCTTATCACTCACTGAATGGTTTGCGCTGTATAGAGCAATGGTTTGAGGTACCACATAATACTTGACGTGTTAAGTATTATTTTTTAGACTACCATTTAGATATGGTACCAACCAATAATCTCAACTATTTACTGCAGCACATCGCTGAAGTCATGACCAAGCAAACCGACCAGGTGTTACAGGAACAGCTTGGGATAGGTCTCAGTCAATTTAAGCTCCTCATGGTATTAGAATGGAGCCCTCGTATCCAGCAACGATCTATCGCGAAAGCTTTAGGTCAGACGGAAGCAAGTATTTCGCGTCAGATAAAACTGTTAAAAGTTAAAGGTTTATTGGCAACAAAAATTGACCCCCAAAACCGTCGCAAGCATATCTCAGCACCAACTACCTTAGGCATGCAGGTAACCGAAGCGGCATCAACGCTAATACGACGGAGCTTTAGTAGTGAATTTGTATCACTGGGTGATGATCAAATGATGCAGCTATTCAGTGGCTTGCAACGGCTTCATAAAGCCACCTGTCGGCCGGGGAAACTCGGGGCCTGTGATCACTTACTTGGGATCTGAAAAACCATTTGCATTTAGGGCTGGGGATTGCTAAAATAAACCTCCTGCTTAAAATAAGCAGTAATACGGGGCTGAATTTAAGCTCGACGTTGGACTTTATCGGTTAGATCAGCAGGTCGCTTGTCAGCGTATAGGCAAACAAGAATAGATGCAACATCTAAACTTCGCGATATGGCTGTAGCAATGTACAACGGTTTAACCGCCGGTTTCAAAGCTCCAGCGTTCGCAACCGCTTAAGTTACATAACCTAGGCCACACTGAACATGACGCCAGATAATGTAAAAGTGTGCCATATATCTTCTGGACGCTCATGCCATGCCGTTCTAGTGACATGCTAAGACTTCAGGACTGCGAGAGTGAGATGTTTGTTCGTTTCGATATTCATTCTCTAAGACAGTAAAACGAACTACGCCTGTAGAAGACTAATCAAGATAAACCATCGGACGCGGAGGGCGGTGCTCCGCCAGCTCCACCATAACTCTTATGCTTAAAATAACCTCTACCCTGAGGCTTTTTCATAAAGTATTCTCCCAAAAGACAAAACTATGTACATAATACTAAAATTATGTTACAATATATATTATGTCTTATCTCAGAAAACTGGAGCGTGCGTTATCCTATGCGCCCGTTGAGCTGCTTGTAAAAGCAGGCGGCATGGTAACAGAAAAAGGAATTACCTACTCTAATCGAAATGACCATACTCATCGACTGACCGATTGTGATTTAGTTAGAGTAAATGCCGGCAGAAGGACACCGTTAAATGCTGTCTCTGTAAGGTCCACTGAATCATTTAGGGAGCTACTAGAGGCTGCTGTAGATCTCGCTGAAGTCGACCCTTATGATGTCGAAGATACTAAAAGACACGAAGACAGGCATGCGGAAGTACTGCGCGCCCTAGGATTACCATGTGTCTTTGAGGTGGTCATGCTAAAAGTAGCAGCCGACGAAGAGGCGCTTCGCGCAGGTCGCATCCAAAAAGCCTTTCAACCGCATATGGTTCCGGGCCAAATGGTTGTACCGAAGATAATCATGGGTGCAATGAATATGAGGCCAGAGGACCCCTCTGAAGGGGACTTGGCAGCTGCTGTTAGCTATGGGTATCAAGGGGCGCAGGATGTAGGTAACAGAATTATTCAGTATGTAGATAGTCCCGGAGCAATGCGGCCCATACTTATGCCGCTGACATACGTATCCGGTTCTTCGGCTTAGTAATTATGACTAAATGCTGAAATGAACACCTAAACTTATATAGTCTCAAAGGTGCTATACCCTTACGGAATATCTATCACTTTTTGCTTCTTTTTCTGCTTTATCCCAATAATACTCATCACCGATAATTTCATACCACCTCGTATATCTAATTATGAAATTTGTATGCCTGATATTTAACTACCAAAAGTTTTCGCCATCGGAGCACTTCTTCAACTAGATAGTGTAAATTTTTATCCAATTGGTCCACCATAAACTTTTGACCTCTTTTATTTTGAGGTCTTTTTGTTTATTAGTTACAAGTAAATGGCAAATTCACATTGGTTGGATCTAGCCTTAATAATGTTTTATTGGGATATGATACTAAAGATACATAGTAGCGCTATTGACAAAAAGAGTTCACTATATATAATGCAAATAAATGAAACCGGGTGAAAGACATTTTACCATTGATGTGGCTTGTATCGGCGATGCCGGACGGCAGCATCAATTACGTGAACGCGTGGGTGAAGGGGCGGGAGTCTACTTCGCACAAGCTGCTGAATACCTTAAATCTGCACCAGAGGATTATAGAACAAGCCACGTAACATTCCATACTATGGGGCTGGGCGCATTAACCTCTTGGCACGAAGCAGATATTCTCTTTGAAGGCAATGCAAGTCGTGTAAGTCCATTTAGTTCGTCTCCGCATCCTGTCGACAGGAGGGTGGTTGCAGTTTCACATCCTTTTGATATATTTACGGAGGAATCAACGGGCGTAAGGTTTGTTTGTGGGGCATTGGTCGGTAGCTCAAACGATGAGCAGCTAAGCACACTTATAGTTGCGGTTCCGCGTCCTCTTGAAGTACCTGATGCGGCACCTCTTACCGATCATGAACTAAAAGTTTCTACGCCGTTGGCACTCATTCGGCAAGATATTGCGAGCTGCATCAGGGTTTTTCCTGTCGATTCAGTAGAGCGAACCGATAGCGGGGCCTCTATTATACGTGTCACGCCGCTAAGTGATGACAGTACAGCAACATTCGTGTCCGCCGAACTTCCTCGTCTAATAGCTGCTATGCCAATCGCAGACTCCGTATAGCGGATTTTGCCACTAGTTAGGTGTTAAGCCGAACTTGCAATATTGTGAGATGTGCTATCAGATCAGCATAGGACTATAGTGACCTATACCCTGAGGGGATCTCTAACTTCTTTTGCTGTTTCTGCTCGGATTGATAGTCAAGATAGTTCTCCCGGATTAAACCTTTCCATCTAGCAAGCTCATCAAAAATGAGGGGCGAACTTTTTTCAAAGTACTCCATGAAGCGAACTTGTACTTCTATTAAAGGAGGTTTTTAGATTATGCCGTAAAGTAGAGAACTTGCTATTGAATAATAGTCAATATCATGTAATTATAAATTTATGACCAACCAAGAAGGTGTATCCGGGCCAGAAGCTCTTATTGTTCCCGGAGAGTATCGTGAAACATTACCCCTTGATATTGAACAAATAGCCACTAGCGCAACTTTGGGATTATTCGGTGGAAGAACAGGGGGACACTGGTTTCTGCGTATTCGTGACTTTACTGGAATAAGTGGTCTCCCAGAGGATGAAGACTTGCCTCCAATACTAGGTGAAGTTTATTCTGAAGCAGATCCCTTCCCACTCGATAGTACGAATAGTTTTGTATATGCCCATGGCATAGCTAGAGCATGGCTTATCGCACGAGGTCTCCAGGTAGGCCATGAAACCCGGGGAGCACAATTAAGGGGATGTATTGTTAATTCTAGATATGAAATATCAAAACCATCTTCTTTCCATTCTCCAAGTGCGCCATGGAAAAGATTAATTGCTCGAATTCTTCGTCAATCGTCTTAGTGTATGGTGTCATCTCTAAGAGCTATCCGATTACTTCAAGTGTCCATTACCGTTCTCGTAATCAATATAATCACCACAAATGTGGGGTGAACTCTTTTCCAACTGGTTCACCATTTGAAACAAAGAGACCTACTCAAGGTGTTTTTTGTTTGAGCTCCATTATTTTTTAATGTATTCTCACAAATAGAATTCTATTGATTTACTGTGTAGGCACCAATTATTACAGATAATACCCTAGTAAGAATATTATAATTATGATATAATATTAATTCTATGCCTATGCCTGTCGAAGCGTCACTAGTTTTGCCGTCAGCACATCATGCTCTTGCGGAACTTACTGAAGGCGACCCCATAACTGGAGAGGGGGGATTGCCAATTGAATATAGCCGTGCACAAATATTTTGGATGGCTGCTATTGCAGCTGGGGCAGTTGTCGACGAAAATCGCATCCCACTACGTATAAAAGGCATGGCTGAATTACTCGTGCCGCGAACACTTGAGCAAAGTCTTGGTATGAGAGATATTTTGGGCGAGTATGGCTTTAACAGTGAAGCGATCAATTTTCAGGTTAGTCTGGGCACGTTAGCTCATCAACTAGAAGCGGCCAAGACCACCGAAGAGGAAAAAGCCGTTCGCGACGTCGTTGATGCCATGTATAAGAAAGTATCCCCACGTTCGAAAGCTGCCTTTATAGAGGGACTTGGGTTTGCGCTCGGCGAAGTTTACCTTGAAGATGAAACAAAACATCTATGGCTTACGCAAGTTGATAGAAAAATAGACAGTCTTGATGCATCTCCTAAAGAAAAGGAATCGTCAGGGATGCGCTGACGGAAAGGGTGACCCCTGGAATTGATGTACGTAAAGTCAAGGAAGTTTTACATAAAACACAGATTCTCGATCTGGACGGGAGCTTATTAATTAGTACGTTGAGACGCTATGAATATCAAAGTGTCGTAGTAAAATCTGCTGAGCTGATGGATTATTTACAAACGAGACGCCAACGAGATGAACGACCGGCGGAAGTTTGGTTAAAGTGTGAAAAAGCCCTAAGCTTTTACGCACCATTTTTGTATCTTTGCGGCTATGAGGAAATGGCCGCCGAATTGCAAGGATTGGCACACGAATTTTTCTTTGATGATAATAAACGAGTAAGGGATGAAGCACTTAAACAGAGAGACATTGCTCTATTTCACCAAACAGATGTAAATGCACTTGTAAAAAATACTGTAGGAGTGGCTTTTGGTCCTGACGACGGAATTGTTTCTAGCAAATCTCGGGTCAAGTCACTAGGTTCCTATGAACGAAAATTGACAGAAATTATGGGTGATGAGTCACCAACATCGGCTCTTGGTGATTTGGCTTTGGCATCAGCCGGAGTAACAGAGTATCGAATATCGGATGGCATTGCCTCCAGAATTATTTTAGAAGATGACGTATTTACTGCTGAAACCGCAGCGGCAATTGCTGTGCGAGTAAATGTATGTCTAGGCTTGGTCTGTCAAGTATACGGCTATGAAATAAAAAAATGGCATGTAAAAGGAGTAGATAAGGCCGACCGTGACTATGTCAATAACCCGAAAGAGAACGGCTACATGGCGTATCATTTAAATTACATGCTTACCTTACCTGATGGATCTGAAGTACCTTTTGAAGTACAGATTCTTAATAAGACAATGGATAAAGTTAATTCTCATGGTAATGCATCTCACGTGGTTAACTACAAAGATACTAGTGGCATAACTGATGACACGCAACACCTTGGATATCAGGATTTGGATTACTTAAGTACCTTTGAGGGACGGTCTTTGCATCTTGATAGAGCTCATGCCAGAGTAGCGCGTGATATATATTCACATCACTCAATGCTAAACCCAAACTCACTCGCATATTTACTGACCGCTTTCCCTAAGTTACCAACTTCACTTCACGAGGTCTATGGTGTGAATTCTGATGGTAATCTTGTTCCACGGGAATTGGCTGACATTACAGTCGAAGAGGAAGACTTTTCAGAAGTCGTTGACGAACGGCTATACTTGCCACCAAACCATCTTAGTGTCGAACAATTTAAAGATTTAATCGGACTATTGGATGTGACTTTCTATAATGACCCGGATATACAAGTGGCAATTAATTGGATTCAAGAGCTAGAAGCGGCTGATCCGGATAATTTTCGACGTCGTGATGGCAGTTCATCGTTAGAAGGACATTTGTTGCCCACTGCATATTACGCCGCTTTATTAGCGACGGCGTCAGGTCGACGCTGGGGAAGTGAGCAGGATGAAGTGCATTTTATGAAAAGTACCATTATCGCCGGAATTCTTCATGATCTATTTGAAGACCATTACTTCGCACCAGAAAAACGAGCTGAGGCAATCGTGAGGACCGAGCGTCTCTTTAATACGGAGGCGACACCAGATAGACCAAGTTCGACACTGGGTACGGATGTCGTAGAGCTTATTACTGCCGTGACATTACCAAACATTGCTGACGAATCTGAACGTCGAATAGTCTATACCCGTCAGCTTATTGATAGTCAAAGAACGCATAGCCGTGCTCTTTTCCTGAAGCTTGCTGATCGTATTCAAAACCATACGCAGGATGTCATCCGATTGTTGCATATATCACAGTCGCCCGGTGAACCAATGGAAAAGCAGGCCAAAATAGATAAAATAGATGATTATTTCATAAAAACTGAGGAACACTTAATGAATGCCTTCGATGGTCTTAAGAATCAATATCCAGTTTACGGTTACGCGAGGGCCTATTTATGGGCATTGCGTAGCGCTGTTGTGCGTAGCATTACGATCGACGAAGAGTGAAGTAGGTGGTGTATAGTATGTTGAAAATTGCTGGAATTTTACTTATCAATCTTCGACGAGTTATCATAACTCGTCTAGTACGATGGTAATGTGAAAGATTTCTAGCACGTCATTGACATGAAGAATCCCTAGAATGAAGACATCGGAATTGCAGATATGTGTCTGGTAGATACAAGCCAGGCACATATACATAATAATATGACCGAAATATATCTGATTCTAGAATGGTCAGGTAGAGTGGCGGTCGATACAAATTATGAATGCTAAAGCAAACGGTAGCGTCGTGATATTGACCTGATACGGACTACATAGTTGTTAGTAAGGAAGTATTGCAAATACTATCTATGATTAACATGTTAAGCAATAAAGCTTAACAAGTAAAGAATCATTTAACAGATCTTTATGGCCCACCGTTCTATAAGCTATAAATTTTTTTATTGCAAAATATATAAAATCATATTATTGTCAATATACTAATTCATGGGAGTTATAGCTTGTCAAAAGTAAGTAAAAGCATTTTATATCTCGTCTACTACCTATTGGTTATTGGGCTTGGAACAGTGATTGTGGTAGCTTTTACCCAAAATCATTCATCACCAGCAACAATACATCCAAGTGTAGCTTCTAAATCAACGCAGATCGCAGAGTCGAAAGAAAAACCAAAAACTAGCCCTACGAAAACTGAAGATACAAAGAAGACTAAGACGCAACCAACCAAGTCGCCAGTGCCCCCAACAACTACATCGAGTACCACTTTAGAAAACACAGGTCCAGGTAGTATGACTGGCCTTTTTATTGGAGCCACTATTGTCGGAACTCTGGCGTATCGTCAATTTGCGATTCGTAGAATCGAACACAAAAACCGATAAAGTTTGTGGTTTTGTAGTGAGTGGATTACAATTCCATAATTAAGAGCATGTTAAAACAGAAATACGTGATATTGGTGGTAAGTTCTGTAGTCGCTGTGGCGGCTTTAGGTGCTGGTAGCATCTGGTATTATACAAAAGTTCACCATAAAGTTGCACTTGGGCAATCGTTTGACGCGATGCATTCGGATAATGCCGACATTGGCAGTGCAACAACTCAATCAACAGGGCCGACACCAATTGCGGGCAATCAGACGGCCAGCACAAATACTTCACCAAATCTATCGGTTGGAGCTTCATCGTCGTCAAGTGAATTTGGTCAACTTGGAAATACCACGAATACTTCGCAAAATGGCACAAGTACAGCATCCAATGGAAGCCAGGCTACCAGCAGTAGCGGAGGTTCGTCGACGAGCAGCTCAACCAATCCTTTGGATCCGTCAACTTTTTCCCAATATGACACTCCTAAATATGTAAATGGTACCTCGGCTTACTTTGCTGATCTCCAGACTGGTACGGGAACTACCTTGACTGCTGGTCATCAGGCATCGGTGATTTACAAAGGCTGGCTCACAAACGGTGATTTATTTGATGAGTCAAAAACAAATTCTAGCGGGCAGATGGAACCATTCACATTTGCGTTTGGTGCCACGCCGAGTCAAGTCATCACTGGTTGGCAAGAGGGATTGGCTGGTATGAAGGTTGGTGGTATTCGGATGCTTATCTTGCCGCCAGCAGTAGCCTATGGAGCTGCCGGTCAAGGCCCAATTCCTGGAAATGCGGTACTTATCTTTGCTGTACAGCTAGAAGCTGTAAATTAGAATAAAACGGACTGTCTGTAAACTGCTTTCGCTTAAAGTTGTAAACATCAATAAAATATTTACTTGTAGTTAAAAGGGGTAAATGGTATACTGCCACCACTAGAAAAGCTGCTGATAACGTTTTGTTAGGTTCTAGCGTCAATTAAATAATTTAAAGTTCTTGTTTATAGGGGAGCAGCTAACTGGTCTGCCAGATTACCTCTAGGGCAATACAGGAGTAAGAATGGCAACCAAACTATTCGTCGGTTCATTGTCGTGGAATACCACAGATGACCAATTAAAAGACTTTTTCGCGACTGTCGGAAATGTCGTCTCGGCCAATGTTATATTTGACCGCGAGACCAACCGCAGCAAGGGCTTCGGCTTTGTCGAAATGTCTAGTGACGAAGAGGCTAAGGCTGCAATCGACCAGCTTAACGGTAAAGAGCTTGACGGTCGGACGATAGTCGTTAACGAGGCACGCCCTCGTGAAGAGCGTCCACGCGGCTCATATGCCGGTGGCAATGGCGGCGGTTATCGCGCCGGCAACGATCGCCAGCGCTATTAGTGCAGTTTAGATAGGGTGCGGCATTAAAATATCCCCTGTTTTTAACGGCAAGGGATATTTTTATTGATTCCGATTTTATAAATTCTTAGACGCTTTTTAGCTCGTTTACCAAACTCTTTGCATCGGTTATTGCAGTAACAATATCGTCCTGGGCTGTTTTGAGTTGATCACGATCACCACTTAAAACTGAATGATTAGAGTTGTAATCACTTGGCATCAGGTTAATCACGCTTGACTCAATGCTGCTAGATATCGTTTGTGCTGACGAAATCTTTGAATTTAAAACTGTCAGTTGTGATAAAAGATTTGAGACGTTTTTACCGGCATTCTGATCGGCTGTAATATCACTGCCAATTTTAGTAGCTAAAGCTGAAAGCTTGGCTTCAGTAACCTGCTGGTCGTCGGCTGTTTTTACAAGGTCAACTTTTGGCACAACAAGCGCGAAGACACGGTAGTCGGAAAAGACCGACTGAGCGTCGGTAACAGCGTTGGCCACCTGCGTTTCACCGTCTAGAGTGCTCTTAAGAGCGGTAAGACCGCTAATCTCATTACTTACTTCACTCGAAAGTGTTGCTTGATCACTTGCTGTGAGCTTGGTAGCTGAACTGATTTTAGAACTCAAGGAGTTCAAAATGGTAAGTCGTCGGTCAATTTCGCTATTACCGCGGTTAATGATCGCTTGTAATCGAGCTTGATCGTTGGCGGTTTTTGTTGACCCAGAGGCTGTGGAGCTCGAGCTTGCAACAGCTGCAGCTGGGGCAATTGCCAGGCAAAACAAGCTGATTCCAGTAGTGAAGCCGAGACCGATATGTTTTATGGAGATAGATTTCATAGTATTTTCTTAGTCACTCCTTTTATTGCGGTACCGACGTAAAGGTCGATTTATCGTTTACTGCAGTCGTTGCACTATTTAAGTCCTGGTTGCTTTGAGCACTTGAGCTTGTAATTCCGTTCAAATCAGATTCCAGGGTGGTATTATCGCTCGCACCTGGTGAATTGCTTGTGGTGGTAGATTTTGAGGCAGTTTGAGTTGCTGTTGCCGCAGATTGCGATGAAGGAGTAGTTGTTCCGGTATTCAATACAGTATTGGTTTTTTTCTGTGCACTGAACACATACCAGCCGACTACTCCAATAATGATGACGATAACGGCAATTAAGACGCCCTCGATCGCACTAAAGCCGGATTGCTGCAGTTTTATTTTTGCCATTAGGTTTCCTTTAAGTTACTATTTCTCTGCATTTACTCTACCGCACCCACACAAACGTGACAACCATGCCACTTCTTTACAGCTTATCTCATAAACTTTCTTGACCTTGTATCGGGAGCTCGTTAGGCTTAGCGTATGGACTCTTTTACAAAAGCAAAACAATTAGTTACAAATGCTCTACAAATGTCATTCAAAGCTGACAAGGATTTGACGAGCGAGGATGTAAAGGAGGCGAGGGAATACATCGCTCAATACTGGACAAAAGTAGAACGGTTTCACCCGAAAGATGACGAGAGCCTACTAGGGTTGCCGAAGCCGTATCTTGTACCCTCCTATCGGGCTAAAACCGGCTTTGATTATAACGAACTCTATTACTGGGACAGCTACTTTATGGCTCAGGGTTTGCTTGATCAAGAACACAAAGAGCTAGTGACGGGCATTTTAGAAGACTTGATGGCACTGTTCAAGCGATTTAAGGTGATTCCAAATGCCTCAAGGACGTATCTTACAGGACGGTCACAGCCGCCGTTTCTGACTACCTTTATATTTGATATCTATCAGATGTACGACATGGATAAACAGTGGTTAAAAGAAGCGATGGAAATAGCCATCGACGAATACCATACGGTCTGGCTGGGTGTGAAAAAGCCAAATGAGCGACAAGTATATAAAGGTTTAAGTCGCTACTATGACATTAATTACCTTCACGATCTTGCCGAAGCCGAAAGCGGCTGGGACTTGACGCCCCGTTTTGATCACAAAGCACTTAATTTTTTACCTGTCGATTTAAATGCCTTGCTTTATAAGTATGAAACGGATTTTGCCCGGGCAGCCCGCCTGTTTGATGATAAGCGTGCAGCTGCCAAATGGGATGACGCCGCCAAACAGCGCAAACGAACTATGAATGATCTCATGTGGGATCGTATTCGCGGAATCTATTTCGACTATAACTATGTGAAGGAGAAACGGGGCAATACCAGCAGCTTAGCCGCCTACTTCCCGATGTGGGCTGGTATGGTGGACGAAAAGCAAGCCGCGGCTCTAGTAAAGTCGTTACGTCGTTTTGAAAATAAAGGTGGGTTAGTGACAACCGATGCACTGCCGTTAGGTCAGTTTGTTTTCGGTAGTATGCCAACTCAATGGGCTTATCCGAACGGTTGGGCACCGCTACACTATATTGTGGTGAAAGCTCTTGAGCGATATGGCTATCACAAAGACGCTCGACGAATTGCTATGAAGTGGTTGAAGACCAATTTAAAGTGGTTTAATGACCAGCACATCTTTCTCGAAAAATATAATGTCGTATCGCCTGAAAAACCACCGGTGAAGGGCGTCTATCCATCGCAAACCGGTTTTGGTTGGACGAATGCTGTGTTCGAACGGTTCTGCCAGGAGTACGTCGATCGACCGAAGTAGGCAGTTTATTTGAATTGCCACAAACTGCTATACTGATCCCCGGTATTGAGTATATACATTCAAATGGGCAATTAGCTCAGTTGGCTAGAGCGCGGCATTCACATTGCCGAGGTCAGAGGTTCGAGCCCTCTATTGCCCACCAATCACGTATGATTTATTGGACTGGCTTGAAGCCATCTCTGTTCAAACAAAGTTTCTAATTGTTTAGCAGCAGGTGCGTAGGTAAATTTAATTCCAAAGGCACTGCTTTGCCTAGTTATATCATACGAAACTAAAACAGCCGTTTTGCTATCAAAGACAAACAAACGAATACCAATATTAGGTAAATATCTTACCTCAGCCCCGATGTCATCATACATTTCTACTCCTCGTTTATTAGTAGTAGCCGGATCATTTTGTACAATTGTTCGGATGCGAACACCATTTATGGAAGCTTTACGATAAGCCAAAATTGTACTATTGGGTACACTATGGCCCGAAACGATATAATCGATGGTTTTTTTAGCAATCTGGGCTTCTTTCTCGCATATGGCTAGCAGCGCCTTGCGGTCTTTGATAATGGATAGCCTGGGGAGTGTATCATCCGAACTGACGGCTACGGTACCGCCAAAGATCTGTCGATAGTCAATGGCGGCGTTTCTAACGTACCAATTCATAGCCAGATCATTCGGCAGAACTTTAAAGGAAACCGGGTAGGTACTCAGTTTTTCAATCAGATTAAGTTTTAATAAGGGTCTAACGGCCCGATATATCGTGTTTGGCAGCACCTGCAATTGAATGGCAATTTCTTTAGCATTGGCCGTATCGCATGCTGAAATAATCTTATACACGGCTAATGATTGGGATGGCACAGGAGTGGTGGAGAGCTTCATAGTTTTATTTTAACCTAATTTGGTTAAAATTATATGATTGCCTAAGTTAGGAGTATGAGTAGACTTCAAACAATTGACTTAGGAGAACGAGGTTGGCAAATACTTCATTTTCCAGAACTTGTAGATAACCCAAGTGAGGTAAAAGCAAAAGTTTTAGAGCTGGCGGGCTATATGGGATATATTACTGTTCACGGAGATTACCCGGGAGCAATGCCTATTAGTCCAGACCCAAATGCCCCAACATCGTTTTTTGGAACTGCCGGCAAACTAAAAATACATACCGATGTGGCTTGGGGCAAGATCCCGCCTAGATACATTGTGATGGCCGCTGAAATACCTGATGCCGATGGTGGTGGGGTAAGTCGTCATGTAAATGCCTGGAAAACATTTCAATCGTTACCGGATAGTATGCAGCATCTACTTATAGAAAAACCGGTAAAAATTCCAGCAGCACCCCACCATATTCGAGCGGCGGATATGATTGATTTTGGCGAGCGACAGGGAATAATTCGACCGAGCGTAAGTTTCGATCGCCAAGGTTTGCCTTTGCTGCGACTGATTCCTGATGAAACGTTTTATAACCTAAACAGTGATCAGCCTGACGTATTAGAAGCAATTACTATCTGGGATGAGGCGAATGAAAAGGCGGCGGAGTCGATATTCCTCGAGCTTGGTATGGTAGCTCTATCTGATAATCATAAAATTGGGCACGCCAGGGGTGCCTTTATTGATCGAAATCAATCTGATCTCGAAGATGCTTTTATAGATCCAAGACAATCAGATCCCGAAATTGAAAATAGACTATTATGGAGAGCATATTCCAACCCGGTATTTTAGGCCACTATTTGAAGGCGAGGGCGGTCTGTTTGAACGTCTTGAAGAGCGGTCTGAGCTAGGTCGTATTGATTAGTGAAGATTGGGTTCGCTCGCCGTGCTTCATAAACGGCAATCTGGATGGTCATGGCTGGCGAGTCACCGCCTTGGTCAGACCAATCAGTAGCCGAAATAGCCACCATCCGAACTCTTATAATCGTTTACGTAAGCAGCGAACCCCTGATAGGTCTCAAAAATAAACTTATTAGGTGTGGGTAATTCCTGAAAAGCCTCAAGCATACCTATATTCATATCCGATACGACGCAATTTATCGAGGCTAGTTAAAAAAACTATGGTCTAGTCATCACAATTTTTAATTCTCTCTGTAAACAGGTAGACTACTATCATGAGCAAATTTTATGTAACCACGTCTATTCCCTATGTCAACGCAGATCCACATATCGGGTTTGCTATGGAGTTATTGTATGGTGATGTCTTGGCTCGCTCGGCAAGACAGCATGGGGATGAAGTTATTTACTGTACCGGCACCGATGAACATGGTGGTAAGATTGCCGAAAAGGCTGCCGAACAAGGAATTTCGCCGAAGGCCTATGCCGATCAAATCTCCCAGCGCTTCGTTGATCTTGGGAAACTACTCAATGTCAGCAACGATCGCTTCGTAAGGACGACTGACCCCGGTCACGAACAACGGGCTCAGCTGATATGGAAGGCTCTCAAGAACGATATCTACAAGAATAAGTACACTGGATGGTACTGTACCGGCGACGAAGCGTTCTTTACCGAGACGGAAGTGCGTGCCAATAACGGCATCTGCCCAAACCATAATCGTCCCTTTGAGAAGATTGAAGAGGAAAATTACTTCTTTGAATTGAGTAAGTATGGTCCGCAGATCGGTGAGGCTATCGAAAGCGGCGCCTTCCAGGTTATTCCGGAAACCAGACGCAATGAAATACTGGCGGTCATCAAAAGTGGTCTCGAGGATATTAGTATCAGTCGTCCGAAAGAAAAGATTAGCTGGGGTATCCCCGTTCCGGATGATCCGGATCAGGTCATTTATGTCTGGTTTGAAGCTTTGCTTAACTATATAACCGTTCTTGGATATCCGGAACATGAAGAGTTTAAAGAGTACTGGCCAGCCAATGTACAAATTATCGGTAAGGATATCATTCGCTTTCATGCCGCTATCTGGCCGGCGATACTTCTCGGACTCGGCGTGGCCTTGCCTGAGAAACTCTACGTCCATGGCTTTATCACGGTCGAAGGTAAAAAAATGAGCAAATCGATCGGTAATGTCGTGCATCCCAAAGAGATTGTCGATAAATACGGCGTCGATGCCTGCCGTTACTACTTTATGCGTCATATACCAAGCTACGAAGATGGTGATTTCAGCTGGAAGCGTTTAGAAGCAGCATATAATAACGAGCTTGCCAATGAGCTTGGTAACGCGGTTCAGCGAACGGTTGCTATGATCGAAAAGTACCAGGACGGAATGATCGGTACTATTCCTGCAGCTGAGCATGATACAGCCCAATTCGAAGAAGCTATTACTGCCTGCAAATTTGACCGGGCTCTTGATCTAGTTTGGGAACAAGTTAGAGGCTTGAATCAATATATTGATGAAGAAAAACCATGGGTAATTGCAAAAGAAGGTGACCAGGATCACTTGCGCGAAGTTTTAGCATATCAAGCTGGTACGCTTATTCAAATAGCCCGATTGCTCGAGCCGTTTATGCCGGATACCTCCAGTAAGATTAAAGCTATTTTCAATGAAGGAATTATTCAGCGGATTGAAGGTACGCTCTTCCCGAAAGAGGAAACTGGAAAAGTGACATCCGCAGCTAAAAATTCTTGATCGATGCTTGAATTTGTTGATACTCATTGCCACATTCAGTCGATCGGATTATCTCTTGGCGAGGAACATACCCGTGAGCTTTGGGCTAAATCAAAGAACCTTAGTTTAAGTGGTGTCATTCAAGCGGCGGCTAGCAAGGGAGTTACTAGATTACTTTTAGTCGGCTGCACGCTGGAGGATAGTCACTTAGCGCTTGACGTTGCGCAGAAATATCCAAACACCTGGGCAAGTATTGGCCTGCACCCGCATGAAGCAGCAAAGTACGTGGCTACTAAAGCGCCACTAAGCCAATTCGCTGAACTCGCTGGAAAGCAAAAAGTCGTAGCCGTAGGTGAGTGCGGTTTGGATTACTTTTACCTTCACTCGCCGAAAAAAGACCAAGAAGTTGTTTTAAGATTTCAGATTGAACTGGCACTCAAGCATAACCTGCCGCTTGTCTTTCATATTCGAGAAGCCTTTGACGATTTCTGGCCAATATTTGATAGCTATACTGGGATATGTGGGGTCGTTCATAGTTTCACTGATTCTTTGAACAATTTAGAAAAGCCTTAGAGCGGGGTCTTTACATTGGGGTAAACGGGATTACTACGTTTGCGAAGGGTGAGGCGAATAGTGCAGTATACAGACAGATTCCACTAACCCGATTACTACTGGAAACGGATGCCCCGTTTTTGACGCCGGTCCCTTTTCGTGGTAAAGTAAATACTCCTGAGCAGGTGGTGACAATTGCTGAATTCTTGAGTGGCCTTAGAAGCGAAGAGCTGGTTACTATTGCGAATCAGACCACCGCGAATGCTCAAACGCTTTTCTCAATTTGAGTTCTATCATGTCCGATACTTCACCAATATATTTAGATCATGCTGCGGCAACACCGATTGATGATGCGGTGTTGGCGGTAATGCAACCGTACTTCCATTCAAACTTTTATAACCCGTCAGCGACCTACTTGCCAGCCCTAAAGGTCCGGAAAGTGATTGATCAGGCCAGAGCGGATGTTGCCTATTGGTTAGGTAGTCAAGCCAACGAGATAGTATTCACGGCTGGCGGAACGGAAGCAAATAATCTGGCCATTACTGGCGTGCTGCGGTCTTTTCCTGATGCCAATGTCGTCGTCGGTAGCATTGAGCATGAATCGGTACTACAACCAGCTGAACAATTTGATCATCGCATCGTGCCAGTTCACGAAGACGGGATTGTAGATATAGATGCCTTACGAAAGTTGATTGATGAGCGGACGGTGCTCGTGAGTATCATGTATGCCAACAACGAGATAGGTACCATTCAGCCGATACATGATGTAGCGCTGCTAATGAGTGTTATAAGAAAAGAAAGAAAGTCTGGTCTGCCACTCTACTTGCATACCGATGCCTGTCAAGCGGCCAGTTTTCTTGATTTACATGTGGCGCGGTTGGGAGTTGATATGATGACCCTCAATGGAGGTAAAATATACGGCCCTAAACAAAGCGGTGCCTTGTATGTCAAACGAGGCATTAGTCTAGTGCCTTTGATAGCAGGCGGTGGCCAGGAGCGAGGCCTCAGAAACGGAACTGAAAATGTGCCTGGAATTGTAGGGTTTGCTGCGGCACTTAAACAGAGTCAGGCAATGCGTCATGAAGAAGGGGAGCGACTCAAGGCATTGCAGAGTTTGTTCCTCCGCGAATTAGAAAAATCGATTCCTTCAGTAGTAATAAACGGTTCACGTAAGCATCGATTGCCGAGCAATGTGCACGTTACCTTTCCGGGTCAAGATAACGAACGACTCCTTATCGCGCTTGATGAAAAAGGTATTCTTGCTGCTGCCGGTTCTGCTTGCAGTGCTAGTAGCGAAGAACCTTCACACGTATTGACGGCAATCGGCGCGTCCAAAGAAAATGCCCAAGCCAGCTTGCGATTTACGATGGGGCGATCAACAAAAGAGTCGATGCTATTCAAAACAGTCGAGACCCTTCGTGCACTCATGTAGAATAAGTTTTAACGGTCAAACCAAAAGCGTTATACTTTAGCTATAAAAACATGAAAAAACGTTCGTCCAAACAAACATCCGAGTATTCCTTGTCGTTATTTGCACCATGGTTCTTACCGGCCTGTCTGTCAGCCCGGCTATGGCTGCAACCACTAAGTCTTCGTCAAAATCCTCGAAATCATCCAGTACAACCTCGCCATCAATCCAAAATATCAGTAGCGGCGTGACCCAAAGTTACAATGCCGGACCAGACGTAGAGCTTGGCATGATGGTGCAATTAAAGTCAAAATCACCGAATACTGTCATACCCTTAGATCAATCAAGCATAATTGACATGCTTGGTGTGGTGATTCCGTCAAATAATGCAACTATTGTATTGACGCCGCAGGAGGTAACAACTCAACAAGTGCTAGTGGCCACGTCGGGACATTACGAAGTTCTCGTCAGTAATCAAAATGGGCCGATAAATGTGGGTGATTACATTACCATCTCATCAATTGCCGGAGTTGGCATGAAAGCCAACTCCGTTCAAAATGAAGTGCTCGGCAAAGCTGCAGGTGCGTTTAACGGTACTGCTAACGTGCTCGGCTCCACTCAGCTAAAAAGCACACTCGGCACCACGACAACGGTGACCATCGGAAGAATTCCGGTTGACTTGAGTATTTCACATAATCCACTATTTGCCAGAGCGGCTGATTACGTACCTGGCTTTTTATCAAAAGTTGCCGATACTGTCGCTAACCGGCCAGTCAGTTCGGCTCGGATCTACTTAAGTATGGCATTGCTCCTGATAACTGCCATGGTCACGGGGAACATGCTGTATAGCGGCGTACGCAGTGGTATGCAGGCGATTGGTCGTAACCCCTTATCAAAGAAGTCGATTATTAAAAGTTTAATTGAGACCGTAATAGCCGGTTTGATTATTTTTGTTGTCGGAGTACTTGCGGTATACTTGTTACTAAAGCTCTAATGCTTCGTCAGATGCAGTATGTCTTTAAAAGTTCAGTCCAAATTAAAGCTCACATAACGGTCTAACAGAAGAATGAAAACAACGGTGGGTAAACAAACATGACAATCTGGTGGTTATTCCTCATATTGGCAGCAATTGGTGCTGCCGGTATTGCCTTTGTCTGGTTGGCGGTCAAAGTTGGAGGCAGCGGTGGTAAAGGACGTAAGAATCGAGTCGATTCTCTCGAGGAGGCCGCCCAGGAAGACGTCGAACATGTTTTTAACGAAGAATTCCGTGAAGAGCTGCGTAACCGCGGCCGACTTCACTTCGAGAAAATTATTGGCGAGAACGCCATGTTTCTGCAGCAAGACTTGCGTTTGACCACTTCGCAGCTAAACGAGTACATGAAAACGGAGATAACTCACAAACTTCAAGAAGAGTTCAATAAGTACGAACAGTCAATCATGGATGCCAAGCAGCTCGCTATAGACTCGATTCAGAAAACTAACCAGGCGATCGATGAACAGCGAAAAGTCATGGGCGAACAGGTCCAAGAAGAGATTTTGGCTGAAAAGAAAACAATTCTCGATCGATTCGAAAATAATATGACGGACATCGTCAATCATTATGTTCTGGCGGCGATAGGTAACCAGATCGATTTGAACGATCAACTGGAATATATTCTATCTGACCTTGAAGCAAATAAGCGGGCTATCCTGGAGGATATCCAGAATGGCGCCTAAAGCCAAATCGGAACCGCAAGCCATTCCTGCCGAAAAGAAACACATAGTCGGCTTACCTATCCAAGTCGTTGGTCCGATTGATGTGGGCCGGCTTATTCGTGAACTTGAGGCTATTGATAACGCTATACTGGAGGGCAAACTCAGAACTGGTGGCGGTGAATACGAAAAACTAAAGACGTCACAACTTATGTCTGCCACACTCGACATGAACAAGCTGGATATTCTCAACGAAGAAGACCGCAGAATGTTGGCTAATTTACTCAATACCGTTCGCGATCAAGCACCGGTGTTGCACATCAGCTTCAGTGCTGATCCGACGATGGTATTTATAGAGAAATTAATGACCTGGTTAAGACGGGAAATTCATCCGGTTGTACTACTCACGATCGGTCTACAACCAAACATCGGCGCGGGTTGTATTGTCCGTAGTACTAATAAGCAGTTTGACTTCTCATTGCGGAAAGATTTTCTCAAAAAACGGGAACTGCTTCATAAATACTTAGCAGCCAAGGAACCAATAGCATGAGTACGGGGAATCAGCACTTCGATAAGCTTGTTGAATCTGGCAATCCGGTCGGCGAAGTAGCCGCAGTTGAAAAATTTCTAGTCAAAGTCCGAGGCTTACAGCCAATTGCTGTGCATGCTCTTGTGATGTTTGAGGATGGCAGTAAAGGCTTTGTGCACCAAGTGCAAACCGATTATGTGACGATTCTGCATCTTGGTTCAGAAAGTTTACGTATCGGTATGGTTGCGGTACTGCAGCACCAGGAACTGGTTTCTAAAGTCGGAAAAGACTTTATTGGTCGCGTGATATCTGTAACGGGTGATCCGCTTGACGGAAAAGGTCCGATCGCAGCAGAAAATGTCTGGCCGGTATTTAATGTTGCCCCGTCGCTCTATCAAAGGCGATTACTTGAAGACCAGTTGGAAAGCGGTGTGACCGCTATTGATGCCTTATTCCCAATCGTTAGAGGTCAGCGTATGGCGCTTCTAGGCGATAGTAAGTCAGGGAAAAGTACTCTTGTCACGCAGTTGACAATTAACCAAAAAAATACTAATCAAATTGTGGTTTATTGTCTAATTGCCAAACGGCGTAGCGATGTCGATACTCTGCTCACTCGATTGAATGATAATGGCGGCATGAGTAAGGCTATAGTCGTCGTATCGACGATGTTTGAATCACTAATTATGAGCTACATCGCGCCGTACGTTGCCTGTGCCATGGCCGAATATCTCTGGCAAAAGTGCGACCAAGATACAATCATTATTTATGATGACCTTACCTCACATGCCCATGCTTATCGGGAAGTGGCTCTGTTATCGGGTGTCAGCCCGGGTCGTGACTCCTACCCAGGTGATATGTTCTATGCCCACTCCAGCTTACTAGAAAGGGCAGGGCGTTTAGACAGTAACGGTAAATGTTTAACCACTGTACCGGTAGTTCATGCGGCCAATGGTGATATTACTGCCTACTTGCCGACCAACATTATGTCAATCACTGACGGACAGTGGATTCTTGAAATGGAAACTTTCAGGGCTGGCATCCGACCGGCTGTCAGTATGGGTCTATCTGTGACTCGTGCTGGTGGTGTCGGACACAATAAACGACAGAAATCCTTAGCCGCCCAGACACTAAAAATTCTTGCCGATTACCGACAGGCCGAGGAGTTTTCACACTTCGGTTCAGAATTGGCCGCCGAAGCAAAACGGGCTTTAAATACGGGCAAACGAATTTTTGAGATATTGACCCAAAGTCCGTCCGACACCTTTTCATTAATGGCCCAACAACTCATGCTTGATCTAGTTTTAAATTTACCTGACGGGGAAGATATTGACCTGAACGCGCTCAAGCTGCACGTCATGGAGTATGCCGTCAAAATTACCAAGGACGAAGAATATGAACCAGTACGAGAGCAACTGAAAACCCAATGTATGATCGAAATTAAAGGTGCACCGAAAAAGAGGAAGCACCAGCACCGCCTCCTCCTGCGGCGGAAGAGAAAGACGACAAAGATAAAAAAGTGTCTAAGGAAAAAGAACCGGCAGAGGCAAAGAAATGAAGCGACCGAATGAGATAGCTAAAGAAGAAGTCGCAATGTCCACTTTAGTTGAGCTTACCAGCGTGTTTGAGGGAATTGCCAGTATGCGTATTGCCCAAACCAAAAACCAGGTACTGCAATCGACGAAATTCTTTGATGCCTTATGGCAAATATATTCGCAGCTTCGAGTCGATAGTCTATTTAGTTTTGGTCGTGAAAAAAATGATGCCAAGGTCATCGATAAAGAACTCTATATCATTATTACTGCAGAAGGTGGCTTCAGTGGTGATATTGACCAAAAACTAGTCCAACTAATGCTTAGCGAGTACAACCCCGAGAAAAATGAAATTATCACCATCGGTCACCATGGTGCGGTGCAGCTGGCGCAGCGGGGAATCCCATATAAGAAGTACTTTAAATTACCGTCGAAAGATCAGAATATAAACGTCACACCAATTACCCGAGAAGTACAGATGTATCGTTCAACTAAAATGTTTTATCAGGAATATGTGTCTTTGATGGTGCAGGACGTAAAACGAATTGAATTGTCGATGGCGGTGAAGCAACGTGGTATCGGTAGTAGTGAAAGAACTGAGGATCTTATTAGTGAAGATACCTATATCTTTGAACCCAATGCCTACACGGTTGCCGCACACCTGGAACGATCAATGATGCAGATTGCTATCTCGCAGCTAATCTTGGAATCCAAACTTGCTCAATATGCCTCCAGATTCCGGGCAATGAGCGCCTCACACACACGAGCAGATGAATCAAAATCCGATCTTCATCTGAGTTATAACCGCGCTCGACGAGCGGTAAAAGATGAACGCTTAAAGGAAATTATTAATGGTTTGAAGAAAGTGAAAGTGGGTACGACCTGATGATTGGTTTGTTCCGCTATGACGTATTTCTTAGTAGTATTAATGCAATTAAAAGCATAAGGGTTTTATAGTAATGCCTGGTGTCGTGACGATGGTGAAAGATTTGGTAGTGAGAGCTCAGTTTGACGCTGACGCGCCGAGTGTAAACGAGCTCGTAACCGTTCAAAACGGTCGTGATACACAACTTCTGGTCGATCATTTGGAACCCGGTGGCATCGCTTTTTGTTTGAATGTGAGAAGTGATTTACATCTCATGAAAGGGATGACGGTAGAGCGCACACATAAGGGTATTGAAATTCCGATAGGCGATCAGACTATCGGACGGATCATGAATGCCTTAGGTGATCCTCTTGACGGTCAGCCGGCGATCAGTGGCGAGAATGTTAAGTATAAAGATATCCTGAAGTTGCCTCCGAGAACCACAGACTTTAAAATCCAGAAACCAGAAATTCTGGAAACCGGCATTAAAGTGATGGATTTCTTCACACCATTCGTTAAAGGACGAAAGATCGGCATTATTGGAGGTGCTGGTGTCGGCAAGACGGTGCTCACCATGGAACTGATTAATAATATTGCCCGATCGGGCAGCGGTTTATCTTTCTTTGCCGGTATTGGTGAGCGTATTCGAGAGGGTCACGAGTTATATGAAACCCTAAAGGAAAACGACCTACTCAAAAACACCTGTATGTTTTTTGCCCAAATGAATGAAAACCCTGTACAACGTTCGCTAATTGGTATTTCCGCGACTGCCTCTGCAGAGCATTTCCGTGATGAGCAACATAAAGATATCCTGTTCTTTGCCGACAACATGTTCCGTTACATCCAAGCACGAAATGAGCTTTCTACAATCTTGGACCAGGTACCGAATGAAGGTGGTTACGAGCCGACTGTTTTCTCGGACGTAAAAGTGCTGCAAGACCGTTTGAGCTCTAACGAAAATGGGTCAATTACCTCGGTCCAGACAATTTATGTGCCTGCCGATGACATTAGCGATCCCGCCGTGCAGTTTATTCAGCACGAAATGGACTCGATCATCGTGCTGTCACGTAAGGTTGCCGAGCAGGGAATTCGTCCGGCTGTCGATTTGAATATTACGACGTCTTCACTTTTGACACCTGAAATCGTTGGTGAACGTCACTACTTGCTGACAGTTCAAGTTCAGGCCCTATTACAAAAGTACGAATCGCTCAAAGGTATTATCGCTATTATTGGAGAAAACGAGTTAAGTCCGGCTGATAGAGCGGATTATGCTAAAGCTAAGAAACTGATTGCCAACTTCACTCAAAATATGAATGTCATGACCAAACACACGGGAGTTAAGGGTGACTTCTTCACGCGTGAGGAAACCTTGAAAAGTATCGAGGAAATAGTTGTATGAGTGCAGCCGATGTCGATGATCACAAGGTAATCGACGAAGGGCAGAAGGCACCTAAGACCAGAGAAGAAAAAGAAAAAGGCGAAGCCGTCGATGAGTTTAGTAATGTCAAACAAAATGGCCAGCTCAGTATGGAGGTCAAGGTATATTCGCCGTTTCATGATTACTACGATGGCCCTGCGTTCAGTATTAGCGCTGAAAATGCCACTGGACCCTTTGATGTACTGCCGAAGCACCATAACTTCATATCGCTACTAAGTCCCTGTGAGTTAGTGCTAAGAACCGTGAATCGCGGTGACCAGAAAATCCGAATATCGGGCGGCATTATGCATGTTAAAGCCGATAAAGTAATCGTTTTTCTCGACGTATAAATCGCTTAATCTAGTACAAAGTAATCAAAACCGAACGAGCTGCCACTCGGTGGGTTGGATGCATCACATACGCTAAATTGCGTTGACGTACGAGTTACATACCAGTCAAGACCACCTGCTGCGAGACCGATCGGCGTGACTATAACATGTGGAGTCGCGTTAAACGGTTGGGCAAAGAGAACTGTAATAAAACAGCCCGACGTAGGGTTACTACCGGTATTCACGGTAATCGAACCACTTGTATCGGAACCACCTACCGTGGTGGTACCGCCACCGCCAACCGCCGATCCAGCGCTATGATCTGGTGTTGGTCCGCCGGCGGTAATGTGATGGGTGAGGTTTAGATCACCGTTCAGCTGGAAATTAGTCGTGGTGAGCTGGGGAGTGGAAAGCGAACCGCTAAATGTTCCACTACCGTTTACCTGTAAGCTTTGGGCAATGGTCACTCCACCTTGAATAGACGCATTACCGGTCAGGGCTAAGTTTTTACTCACTGATAGGGCGCCAAGTGAAGTGCTGCCCGTCACCGCCAAATTGGTTAAAGCTACTGTGCCGCCAATTGAGATGCTACCTGCAACCTGCAAATCATTACGAACGAGCACGTTACCGGCAAATACAGCGCTTGATTCAACATTTAACACTTCCGATGTATTGCCAATGGTTGCGTCACTATTCGCCAGCTGATTCAAGGTATTTTGATTTAGAGTAGAAGTCTTTAACTGGGCATTACTTGAGGCTTTTTGACCCTGATAATAGCCTACCAGTACGATTCCACCGGCTATTACCAAGACAAATATAAACATCAACAAATAGATGTTAAATTTTTGAAGTTTTTGTTTGAAACCTTTTTTTTGCGATTGGGTCGGTACGGCATCGCCTTCTTTTTTGGTAGCGTCAGTGACATTTGCGTCAGAACCATTGGCACTACCCTCCAGGGAGTCTCCGTCACCCCCGGTAGATTCCAAATTTTCACCGTCCTTCGCCTCTTCCGGCGGTTTCGGTTGCTTGGCGTCCATCTCGAAAAGCCTTATGTTTAGTTTTCATATAACATCATACAAGAAACCATGCATAAGATATAGTCCAAGCATAAACAGGTTGTTTTTAACCTAAATTTACGTCATTATATTAGATAGGTACTTACGATGAAGTCGTGGAAACAAAAAATCAACCTGCAATTTTGGCGTCCCTTGACGCGACTATTTTATTTTCCCCAAAATTTTCCCAATCCATTTCGTTTTTTACTCTTTACACTCCTCGTCAGCCTGGCCATCCCAGCAACTGTAATGGCCGGTGGTCTTTCTTCGAGCACAAATTATGAGATAGGCGAGGCTTACTTTGGGAGCGGTGGTCAATTGAATGCCTGCTCCAGTAGCTATTGTGCTAAGACATCCGCTGGTGAATTAACAGTAGGTCCAACTTCAAGTGCGAATTATCAAGCGCATGCAGGATTTAACACCGATCGAACTCCATATATACAGATTGATGTGACGAATACAAATACCTACCTTGGATCACTAGATCCACTAAACACAAAGACAACCACCGCGACATTTTCCGTGGAAGCGTATTTATCCCATGGCTACACCGTGGTAAATGCTTCTGGTCCACCAACAAATGAGACCTACACGATGCAATCTTTAACTTCTCCGACGTCGTCTCAGGTTGGGGTAGAACAGTTCGGCATTAATTTAGTTGCCAATACCGTGCCGACAGCATTTGGGGCAAATCCACAACAAGATCCAGACAGTACCTTTTCATTTGGGACAGCTGCACCTGGTTACAACACACCGAACTTATATCAATACAACCAGGGCGATGAGATTGCCTACTCGGATAGCGATTCCAGTTTTACGACCTATACCGTGTCTTACATATTTAATATTTCTAATGTCACGCCAGGAGGTTTTTATACCTTTTACCACGTACTAGTAGCGACTGGGACGTTCTAGATTGAGTAGTGAATTGCCTGATGCAATCAACCAGTTGTGGATAACTATTAATTAGTACAACGTTTCTGACTTGATTATAAAAACATAAACATGATAGGATGCTAAAGAACGGGTAAAACTAAAAAATTAAAACAGATAGAATATTTATGAGTAAATCGGATCTTAAGACTACTTTTAGCTCAGCACGCCGCGTACTATATACGATGCTTGCTGCTTTATTGGTCGTAGCAACTTTACCTCTTCTACAAAGTGGTAAAGCGGATGCACTACAGTTACAATCTCGAAGTATTAAAATGAGTGACTCGGGAATAAGTTCCAACGCAACTGTACCCTCCGGTATTGGTAGTGGTTCGGGTGTTACTTATTTAGTTACCTTTACGACATCTGCTACAGGGGCAACCGGCTCGATGGTTATAGATTTCTGTTCCACTGATCCTCTGATAGGCGATACTTGTACCGCGCCGACGGGTATGAGTGCTTCAGGTGCGGCCTTGAATGCGGCGGCTGTCAGCGGTACGGTACAAACCGGTACAGATAACTGGGCAGTCACAGCTTCTGCTCACCAAGTTAAATTGGCTGACGACAACACGGCAGGTGCACACCCAACCCATGACATGCAAGCCAGTACTACGGAATCTTTTGCCTTAAGCGGCATCACTAACCCAAGTACACTTGGGACCTTCTATGCTCGAATTGTCACTTATTCCGGAAATTCATGGGGTACTTATACTAGTCCGACCGTGCCAGGTAATTACGTTGACTATGGTGGTGTGGCGCTTGCTACTACCAACCCGATAACCATTACCGCCCGCGTACAGGAGCAGCTGGAATTCTGTGTCACGGCCCTTGATCCAAACGGCGGTACGCCGTGGAGTCCTGCTCCTACCGCAACAGCAAATGGCTGTGCGGCTACCAATCTTACCTATCCATCAATTACTATAGGACACGGCTCACCTACACTCATCCTTGATTCGACAGCTACTGATACGGCTCCTGTCTTTACTGACCTCTCAACGAATGCGACGCATGGAGCGATCATTGATATGCGGGCCAGTAACACGGCATGTGCCGACGCAGGAGGACTTAGTGCCGACAATGATACAACCTGTGCTATCCCACCAGTGAACGCTGGAACACCCGGACCATCGGCTATGCCAGCGGGAACTGCGGCTTTCGGACTCTGGTGTGGAACAGATGCGGTTGCGGGCGCTGGTACCACCGGTTCCATCAACTGCGACAGTGATTACAACGACGGTACACACACACCGGCTACACCGCCAATCTATTATAGTATGGACACCTCCGGCGCTAATGGCAGCGTGGCGGGCACATATGGAAGTACGGTCGCTACGACGGCAGCCCCTTGTTACAATGCCGTCGATGAATTCGATTTCGGAGCAACAGCTAGTTTAACCACTCCTGCCGGTATCTACTCCGGCAACGAAACGCTCATCGCAACTGGAACATTCTAGAAGAATAGACTTCCATCAATTCGGATTGTGATGAAAACAGGATCTCGTATTAAGATAGTGGTATGAATTGGTGGAACTCAAAAGCTAGAAGTATGATGGTTCTATGAATGAACCGAAAAAACAAATTAGAATAAAGAAAAAAAGATACCTTGTATCGTTTATCTTTATTGTTCTTGGCGCTTTGCTATTTCAATATTTGTATACCCCAGTTTATAGTGCTGAATTGGGTACCCGTAGTCTGAAAATGAGCGACGATAGAATCAGCGTTCACAGTAATTATCTAGTTTCAATTACGACCGCAACTGCCGGCTTACTTGGCTCAATTTCAATTCAATTTTGTTCAAATGACGCAATTATAGGAGATCCCTGCACAGCGCCGGCTGGCTTTGATGCTAGTAGTGCTGAGTTAAGTACCCAAACCGGAGTCACCGGATTTGCAATTAATGCCGCATCGACGGTAAATGAAATTATACTTTCCCGGTCATCAGTTTTCACGCCAGTCACCCAAGCTTCGTATCTATTTACTGGCATCCAAAATCCGTCTTCATCGGGTTCATACTATGCTCGTGTTCAAACGTATGCTTCAAATGATGCGTCGGGTACTGCTAGTGATTATGGAGCTATGGCCTTTGCAATACTCAATAGTATCGGTCTTAGTACCACTGTCCCACCGTATCTAATTTTTTGTACAGGGGTAACAATCCCAGGTTTGAATTGTGCGAACGCTACCGGCGATTACATAGATTTCGGTGAACTAACAAATACTCATACGGCGACTGGTACGTCTCAAATGCTGGCGGCAACTAATGCCAATAATGGTTACGCGGTAACTGTATATGGTACCACAATGACCAGTGGAAATAACGTCATAAATGCACTATCAAATAACGATGTCTCCAGACCAGGTATCGGTCAATTTGGCTTTAACTTGCGCGCTAATTCTACGCCCCCTAGCGGCACCGACCCAATAGGGCCGGGTACCGGTCAGCCTACTGCTGGCTATGATCAGCAAAATAGTTATCGATTTAATTCAGGGGACACTGTTTTAAGTAATAGTGGTCCGGAAAATTACCGTGAATATACAGCCAGTTATTTGGTGAATGTCTCGGGGGGCCAAGCACCCGGCATTTATGTCACAACTCTCACGTATATCGCCCTGGCAACGTTTTAATATTTTAATGATGTTGGATAAATGACATTTTATCTTGTTTACGGTTTATTGATTTGCTAGTATAAAGTGATTAAGAATGGGAAAACATACACCATGCGTAGAGTTCTAAGTTCGTCTCTGGCTGCAATTGGGGCAGTTCTATTAATTATGCTGAGCTCAGCGCCGTATGCGAGCGCTGCAGTCACGAATGAGGGTGGTAATGGTATTCGCATATCGCCGGTAACCACAAACTTAACTATTGCACCGGGTACTTCCCAAGTGGTTAACATTATTGTGACAAACGTTACGGCCAGTCCGGCGGTACTACAGACTATCGTGAATGACTTTACGGCCAATCCTAACGAGACTGGCGATCCTGAAATTATTTTAAATCCAAATCAGTATGCTTCAAGCCACAGTCTAAAACAATTTGTAGGACCAGTATCGAGCATTTCGCTAGCTCCTGGACAAGAAAAGCAAGTGCCGATAACCATTACAATACCAAAAAGTGCTGCTGGTGGTGGATACTATGGTGTCGTCCGTTTTGCGCCAGCCTCGTCCATAAAAAATCCAAATCAGAATGTAAGCCTGGCTGGAAGCGTCGGCTCGCTTATCCTCGTTAAAGTTCCTGGGAAACTGATTGAACAAATGAGTATTGCAGGATTTGGCGTGCGTTTAGGATCTAGTGACAGCACTTTCTTTACTACAAATAAGAAGTTATCTGCGAGTGTCCAAATACAAAACGAAGGCAATGTTCAAGAGCAGCCATTCGGCAAAATATTATTGAAAAATCACAGCAATAAAATTCTGGCATCGTTCAACGTCAACAACGATTATCCTCCAGGTAATGTCTTGCCAGACAGTATTCGTGAATTTGGCGTACCTCTTACCAATGTCGGTTCTTTCGGCCAGTTTAAAATTGAAGGAAATTTTGGCTACGGTAGTAACGGACAATTATTAAGCGCCAGTTCCACATTTTACGTTATCCCGATGTCGGTCATAATCTTGTTCATTCTGATTGTTCTTCTACTCATTTTCCTGATCTTTGTTTTACCGCGACTTATTCGATCGTACAATCGTCGTGTCATCCGAAAAGCAAGCAGACGATAAAAGGTATTCCTCGAAGTCACCTGCAGTAACGGATATATTCTTTGTGCTTTGGAGGAATGAGGTTATGCTTAATACAGTATGAAACGAGTAATGCCCGGGTTACGTCTGGCTAGTGTAGTCTGTCTATTAATTACGGGTATAGTGATTAGCAGCTATGGTCAGGTTCACGCTGGGCCACCAGCGTTTCCTCCTGAAACATCGTCTGGCTCCGTCGGTTTGCAGGGTGAAATATCGACAGCACCGCCTTCCCAGGGTGCAACCATATCAACCGTGAGCAATGGTCAAGTCTTTACGACTACGCCAATCTCTGTTGCCGGCATTTGTAAAAGCGGTTTGCTAGTGAAGGTATTTGTAAATAACGTATTTGAAGGCTCAACTGTCTGTACCAACGGTAGTTATTCACTGCAAGTCGATCTTTTTGCCGGTGTGGACGACATTATCGCTATTGTATACGATTCACTCGACCAAGCCGGCCCTGCCTCCAATGCCATATCGGTTATCTATAATGATGCGCAATTCTTACAGTTCGGTACACATGTAGAACTTACTTCCAACTATGCAGAACGTGGTGCGCAGCCAAATACCGAGTTGGATTGGCCGATCATCTTAACCGGTGGTACTGGGCCGTATGCGGTGGATGTCGACTGGGGCGACGGTTCGCCAACAACTTTGCTAAGTCAGACTAATGCCGGCACAATAACCTTTTCGCACACCTATAAAACGGCTGGTATTTATGAGGTTATTGTGAAGGCAACAGATGCAAACGGTACCCAAGCCTTCCTACAATTAACTGCTGTAGCGACTGGTTCGGCGCAGAGTAACAATAAACCAGGTAACGGCCAAACCATCGTCATTACGAAAGTCATCTGGTGGCCGGCAGCTATTATGCTCCCGTTGTTCTTCGTTGTCTTCTGGATTGGACGTCGGCATGAACTGTTTACGCTTCGAAAGCAACTTGAAAAAAGTCGCGACGCTGAACAGAAAAAGCCGTAATAACGGCTAAAATTTGCTAGAATAGATACTATATGTCAAAAAAAGTTTATGTCGGCATGTCCGGCGGAGTGGATTCGTCAGTCACTGCTGCACTTTTGCAGCAGGCTGGCTATGAAGTGACAGGTGTTTTTATGAAGAATTGGAGCCGTGATTTACCTGGCATGGTATGTACCTGGAAAGAAGATTATCAGGATGCCAAACGGGTGGCTGTGCAACTTGGAATACCGTTTAAGCTCTATGATTTTGAACATGAGTATCGGCATTTGGTGGTCGATTACCTCATCAGTGAATACCGGGCTGGACGTACGCCGAATCCTGATGTTATGTGTAACCAAGAGGTGAAATTCAAGCTTTTCTAAAGACTGCTCTAGGCGATGGTGCAGAGCTAATTGCCACCGGCCACTATGCGCGTAGTAAGGAAGGAACACTACTAACGGGTGTAGATAAAAGCAAGGATCAAAGCTACTTCTTATATCGGGTTTCGGAAACCGCCTTACAAAAATCACTCATGCCGATTGGAGAATATGAGAAAACAAAGGTCCGGGAACTTGCCAGATCGTTTGGATTATATACTGCCGATAAGAAAGATAGCCAGGGCATTTGTTTTATTGGCAAAGTAGGCATTAAAGAATTCTTGCTAACGGAACTCGGTCCGCAACCATCCGGTCCGATCATCGATCAGCATGGGCGTCATCTTGGCGTGCATGACGGAGCGATCTTCTACACCATTGGGCAACGTCATGGACTGCAAATCGGTGGTGGGTTGCCGTACTACGTGACCGGTAAAGACATGGAACGGAATACGATTTATGTTACTACCGATCTGCAGGATCACCAGTTGTGGAAACGGGAGCTTACGATCGGGGATGCATTTTGGATTAATCGTGAACCAAGCAAGAAGCAAAAGCTTACAGTCCGAATACGCTATCGGGCACCGTTAATTACAGTAGTAGACTTGCAAAAGTCTACAGACACTACCTGGCAGGTACATTTCAATGAGGAGGTCCGCGCTGTAACAGCAGGTCAATCGGCGGTGTTATATGACGGAGATGCGGTACTGGGCGGTGGAATTGTCGCATAGTTTTTAGCCGACTACGATTCATTTCAAAATATAGATACGTTTTGTAAGTCAGCACTCCAATAACATCAGGCATATCACTTATGCTATTGAATATTGTAAAATTAAAACAGTGCCTGAAAGTATCGTAAGATTCTGCAGGACAACGTCTGTAAACGTATAGTTTTGCAAAAAAAGTATTATTGGTAAAAAAACCGATCAATGATATGACACAAAATGTCTCCTCAGCAGCTAAAACAAATCGCAAGTTCAATATTCGTACCTCACTTAAGTGGAGTATTTTGTCGTTATTTATCGTCTTGAGGTTGGCAATAGGTATTTTTATTGTTCTTCACATAACCTTGCTACCTCACTATCTATCAGATATTTCTAAAGATATAACAAATAACACACCCAAATCTCTAACGAAAAATAAACAAAACTCTACTCAAGCGGCGACTACTACAACTCAACCCGGCCATCAAAGCATTGCAACTCCGTCAGCCATGACTGCACCAGTTGTGGTGCCCTCGCCAAATAGCAGTGTGCTAGGGCTAAAACCAAACACATCAAAAGCCTCGACAAGTGGCTCTACGGCGAATAGTTATAACTCGGTAAACTGGTCTGGCTACATGACAAACGAGGAAAACATAACTGGCATCACTGCCAATTGGACAGTTCCCGAAGTGCTTGGTAACAATCAATCTAAAACTGGCGATGCAACATGGATAGGTATTGGCGGCATTACCAGTAGTGATCTGTTACAAATTGGTACACAAAATACCATCTCTGCGGATGGGCAGGTAACCAGTTCGGCATTTTACGAAATATTACCAGCAGCGCCTCGTACTATAGACACCGTGAGCCTTCTGCCGGGCTCTTCCATAGCTGCCTCAATAAATCAAATAAAGCCTGGGCTATGGCAAATTAATCTTACTAATCTATCGACTCAAGAGATATTTAGTAGCTATGTCATTTATCAATCATCAAGATCGTCAGCCGAGTGGATAGAAGAAGATCCCACAGCGTCGCCAACTAAATTGCTGCCACTAGATAATTTTGGGATGGTGTCGTTTACCTCCGGAACAGCCATAGTTAATGGTTCTAACGCAAATATACTCAGTAGTCATGCTCAACCTATCACTATGGTCAGTCAATCTAGTGGTATTATGGCCAAACCATCAACCATAATGAGTAGTGGCACGAGCTTTAATGTCTCTTGGCAGTAATGAGAAGTACTTCATTTTTGACCATATTATTGAGTTGCTGAGTATAAAGTTACCAAGAGAGAGTAATTTTATTTTACTGATCTTATCACCACTGTTAAAATAAAGCCCATGACATCACAGGAGATTCGACAGGCATATGTAGATTTTTTTAAGGAACGGCAGCATGTACAGATTCCAAGAGCATCGCTGGTACCTCAAAATGATCCGACCACCTTATTTACTGGGAGCGGTATGCAACCGCTTATTCCGTATCTTCTCGGTGAGGTGAATCCGAATGGAAAACGTTTGGTAGATAGTCAGACTTGTTTACGAGCTCAGGACATTGAAGAAGTTGGCGATAATCGCCACACCACCTTTTTTGAAATGCTCGGTAACTGGTCGCTTGGTGATTATTTTAAAGCCGAGCAGTTACCGTGGTTTTTTGAATTTTTAACAAGTAGAGCGGGGCTTGACCCGAAAAAACTTTATGTGACCTGCTTTATTGGTGATGAGATTAATAATATTCCGAAAGACGTTGAATCGGGGGAGATTTGGAAAAGGTTATTTGACGAAAAAGGCATTGAAGCCAAAGAAGTCGAAATAGGATCAGAGGAAAATGGCTACAAAACTGGCATGCAGGCCGGTCGGATTTTCTATTATGATGCCTCGAAAAACTGGTGGTGCCGAGCCGGAAAAATTAATGACATGCCGGCTGGCGAACCTGGTGGCCCCGATAGCGAAGTCTTTTATGAATTCGATTTTATCAAACATAATCCTGAATATGGTGAGTATTGTCACCCGAACTGTGACTGTGGCCGGTACATGGAAATTGGCAATAGCGTCTTCATGGAATATGTTCGCTCAGATAATATGACCTTTGAAAAATTACCAAAACGAAATGTTGATTTTGGTGCTGGTTTAGAACGTATTGCCGCTGCCGCACTTGACACGCCGGATATGTTTAAAATCAGTCTGATTTGGCCGATTGTTGAAAAACTGGAGGCTATTTCCGGCAAGCATTATGACAGTCACACTGAAAGCATGCGGGTTATTGCCGATCATCTTAGGGCAGCGACGTTCTTGGCGGTCGATGGAGTAGTACCCAGTAATAAAGAGCAGGGTTATGTGATGCGACGCTTAGTTCGTCGGGCAATCCGATTTGCCTTTGAGCTTGGTATTGAACAGAATTTCTTAAACGATATCGTGCCGATTATCGTTGACATTTATAAGAACGATTTTTTGGAAGTAAACAACAGTCAGCAAAAAGTAATTGATGTACTGGTGAAAGAAGAAAAGCTTTTCCGACAGACACTTAGGCGGGGCCTTCGAGAATTTAAAAAGCTGTTGGTTGCTACAAAAGCAGCGTCCAACAAAATGTCGAGCGGCCAAGCATTATTTATCTTATATGATACCTATGGCTTTCCGGTAGAGCTTAGTGTTGAAGAAGCATTTACTCAAAACGTAAAGCTCGACTCAAATTGGCGAGAGCAGTTCGATGAGCATATGCGTATTCAACGTGAACGCAGCCAGACGGCGAGTAAGGGCGTGTTCAAAGGCGGCCTGGGTGGTCAGACTTTGCAACACAAAAAATATCACACTGCCACCCATTTACTCTACCAAGCACTTCGAGACGTACTTGGTGACCATGTTGTGCAACGCGGATCGAATATAACGGAAGAACGCCTCCGATTTGACTTTTCCCATCCCGAGAAAGTAACGCCGGAACAGATTAAAAAAGTTGAGGAAATCGTCAACCAGCAGATAAAAAATGACTTAAAGGTCTCCTATGAAGAATACCCCACAAAAGTGACCATCGAAGAAGAAGGTGCACTAGGACAATTTGGCGACCGCTACGGTGATACGGTTAAGGTGTATAAGATGATTGCCGATACTGCTGATAAGCCATTTAGTTTTGAGATTTGCGGTGGTCCACATGTTGATCATACTGCTCAGTTGGCTGAAGATAATAGAGTCTTTAAAATAATAAAAGAAGAAAGCTCGTCTGCTGGTATTCGCCGTATTAAAGCGGCTCTTGTCTAGATAATGGAAGCATTTGTTCTCGTTTGTGGGTTCCTGTCGACCTGTTGCGCGCTGTATGTCGGTATACCCTACATGCTAACGATTATCAGGGGCGAGACAAGACCTCAACAATACGCCTGGCTGGTCTTTGCGATAATGGATTTTGTAATTGTTATTTCGCAATACCTGGAGGGGGCGACGTTATCTATCTTGGCGTACGTTGTCTTCACGCTCTACTCAACTATTATTTTCGGTTTGTCTCTCAAATATGGTGTTCGAGATAGTTCCCGCTTCGACCGTATATTACTGATTGGAAGTATTGTCACTCTCATAGTCTGGATTGCCACTAAGAACAATGTAGTCGCCATCTGGGCTACAGTGTTTATTGATGTCTTTGCTACGACCATTCTCATTTTAAAAATTAAGCGTTTTCCGGGTACTGAACCGTTTCATTTATGGTTTATTGGCACTATGGCGATGGTCTTCAGTTGCCTCACGCTCATAAATAAACCGTTCGGTACACTGTATATACGACCACTCTACGGTGTAATTAGTGATGCTGTTATATTGATAGCCATTGTGTACTTCAAGTATGTCAACAAGCGATCATCGAATAAGAAGGTAGCTGGACATCTTCATGAACTTGATGAAAAAACACCTTATACCTAATAACTTTTACTCAGCAACATACGTGGAATATTGGCGCCTAAATCAGAGCGTATTTCACACCATAACTGCAACCTTTCACAGCCCTTTCTCAGATATAGGTATGCTAAAATAGTGAATATGCTTAAATCATTGAAAAGCGTTGGCTCTAAGTTTGCGCAAAAAGCGGCTGACGGCGCAGGCAAAGCATCTGCCAATGTCCGGGCTAAGGCGGTCAAAAAAAGTAACGATCAATTTCTTGTAGCACTTGATATAGGAACCGAATTTGTCAAAGCTCTCATCGGTAAAATAGGCTCTGATGGAACGATAGAAATTGTTGGTGTCGGACGCTCGCATCAGAGTTTAACAGATATGCAAGCGGGTGCCATCTCCGATATTGCGAGCGTCGTCGAGAACTGTGATAAAGCGTTAAACGAAGCTGAAGGACAAGCGTCGACAAGCGTCAGAACGGCGATCATTGGGATTGCCGGGGAGCTCGTAAAAGGTACCACAACGACCATTCGTGTTGTACGCAAGAAGTCAAGTGAGCCCATTGATATCGAAGAAATGGAAAAGATCATCAACTTAGTTCAAGAGCGTGCTCAAGCCAAAGCAAAACAACAACTGGCTTGGGAACTTGGTGGTAAAGAGGTTGAAGTGCGTCTGGTGAACAGTGCGCTGGTCAGTATCGAAATAGACAGCTATCCGGTAACGAACCCAATTGGCTTTCAGGGTCGGGATGTCGTAGTACAACTGTATACCGCTTTTGCACCAATGATTCATATCGGTGCTTTGGAAAAAACAGCCCAGGAATTAGACCTTGATTTATTGGCCGTCGCTGCTGAGCCATTTGCCGTGGCGCGAGCCGTCATAGGCAATAATCCGAATCAGAACTTAAGTGCCATACTTATGGATGTTGGTGGTGGTACGACTGACATTGCCGTAGTCAATGACGGTGGCGTCCAAGGAACAAAGATGTTTGGAATAGGTGGTCGAGCGTATACTCATGCCATTGAACGTGATTTGAGTGTTGATTTCGATCAGGCAGAAGAGCTCAAAGTGGGGCTTAGTACCAATAAAACCCCTGTGACAAAACGTCCAGCGGTCGAAGCGTCGCTCGATAAAACAGCTGACGTATGGATAGGTGGAATAGAGCTTGCATTGGGTGAATTTACGAAGTTAGATCATTTACCTCACCGAATGTTTCTCTGTGGCGGAGGGTCGTCATTAGGAGTGCTCATGGACCGTCTGGAACAAACTGAGTGGTACCGTAGCTTGCCTTTTACCAGAAAGCCGAGTGTCCATCATATTCGTCCAGATCAAGTTGCCGGTATCAAAGATACCACTGGTAATGTCAACGACCATACCTTTATTACGGCAATGGGCTTACTTCGAGTAGGCATGGATACTATGCAATTTACCAATGACTCAAACAGTATTCGTGACAAGATTGATAAAATGTTAAGAGTGTAAAATAGACAAATCATGGCAGTCACCTCTAAAGATACAATCTACATCGATATCGACGACGAAATCACTGGAATTATAGATAAGCTGAAAGCCAGCGACGGTAAAGTCGTGGCTCTCGTTTTGCCAAAGCGTGCAGCGGTATTTCAGAGCGTCGTAAATATGAAGCTTTTAAAACGGGCAGCCGATGAAGCCAAAAAACATGTCGTGCTCATTACCTCTGAAGCTGGCCTGTTGCCGCTTGCCGGCATGGTCGGCATTTACATAGCTAAATCGCTCACCAGTAAGCCAGAAATTCCGCTTGCACCAAGTACTGCCGATGATGAAGAGACCGTTGATGAGCCAACCGATATTAACGGTGAACAGCCGGAGTTCGATCCAAAAGTTGCGGGGGCGGCCACAGTGGGCGCTCTGGCCGGTATGGAGGCTGCTAAGGATGACGTGGAAACTGTACAGCTTGATGATAACGAAGTACCAACTCCTGATGTGAACGGGCCTCCAAATGGGCCTACAGCGAATGATTCTGAATTGCCTGCCGCCGACGAAAAACCAAAGAAACAAAAGAAAGACAAAAGTTTACTAATACCAAATTTCGAACGATTTCGTATGCTGCTCGTTATCGTGATTCTAGTAATTATTTTATTAATTGCAGGGGCAATCTTCGGTTTGAATGTGTTACCAAAGGCAGCTATTGCGATCACTACTAATGCTACCAATGTCAATGTATCACTAGATCTGAATTTATCTACATCAGCGTCGTCACTTGATCCGGCCAGTGACACGGTGCCAGCTACTCTCTCTTCGCAGTCGAAGACCTACAATCAGCAAGTTGCCACCACCGGCCAGCAAAACGAAGGTAATACGGCCAGCGGTACGGTCACGATGTCAGCCGGTTCATGTAGTGGTAATATTCCGAATGACATACCTCAAGGAACGGCACTGACCAACAATAACCTGACATTTATTTTAAGTGATGTCGTCTCATTCATTCCGACTGCGTCACACGGTCACTGTACTTTCCAGGGCGTCAACAGTAACGGCGATCCTGATGTAGGAATCCAGGCCCAATCACCTGGTACTAACTACAACACCAGTGGTTCATACAGTGTCGTGGGAAATCCCAATGTCAGTGCCAGCGGTTCAACTTCCGGCGGAACCGATAATATTGTACAAATAGTCAGCCAGAATGATATTAATAACGCCAAAGCAAAACTACCGACGGCTGATCCAACAGTGAAGCAGAATCTTCAAAATCAACTCGAGGGTCAAGGATTGTATCCGATTCCGTCAACCTTCAGTGCGGGTACACCAACATATACTAACAGCGCTAATGTAGGCACGGCTGCCAGTAATGTCACGGTTACTGAAGCGGTAACCTATACTATGTTCGGTGTCCACAAGAGCGACCTACAAACGCTGGTTGACACGAATATTAATGGACAGATCGACACATCCAAACAGAGCATTCTTAACGATGGCATTGATAGTGCAGCATATAGCGTCCAGAATGCTTCTTCAACGGGAGCCCAAATAAGTATGACGACAACTGCCGAGGCCGGACCTGAGCTAAACGTCAATGCCATAAAATCCGAATCAGCTGGTAAGAAGAGTGGCGATATTAAGAGTCAGTTAGAAACTGACCCCGACGTGACTAATGTAAATGTGAAACTTAGTCCTTTCTGGGTGACGACTGTCCCTAAGAATCAGAATAAGATTACGGTAACCATTGCCAAACCTCAGACAACGTCGAGTAACAATAATGCCAACAACCCTTAAATCGGTACTGTCATTGGACGTTGGTTCCACCCGGATCGGCGTATCGGTGGCTAGTTTCAATGCGCGTTTAGCTCGACCGCTGACCACAGTACTTAATGATGAAAAAATCTTTGATCGATTGTTGCAAATAATCGAAGAAGAAGGGGTGCGTTTGTTGGTTATCGGTTACCCGCGCGGCCTGGCAGGTCAAATAACCGAGCAGACAAAAATAGTAGAAAGCTTTGGGAAACAGTGCCAGAGTCGGCTTCACATTCCGGTCGTCTACCAAGATGAATCAGTCACATCGATTACTGCCGAGGCTGAACTAAAGCAACATCGAAAATCATATCCGAAAGAACGTATTGACGCCATTGCGGCAACGATCATACTAGAAGATTATTTGAATGACCATATGCCACTGGAGGGAGATAACGCATGAACTACGGTTATAAAGTATCAGGCCGAAAACGTCATCTGATGCCAATGCGTGTCTGGATAGTCTTATGTACCCTTGCAGTAGTGATCATCGCTGGGATTTTTGTCGTCCAGCATATTTATAATGAAGAATTAAAACCGGTGAACAATTCGCCTCAGACTCAGATATTCACGGTCCAGGAGGGTGATTCCGTCAAACAGATCGGTGATCAATTAGAAAAACAGCACCTCATCCGAAGTGCCTGGGCTTTTGAGCTCTACGCCCACAGTGAGGAGTTAAGCAGTCAATTACAGGCAGGCGTCTATGCATTATCACCCAGTCAAAGCACAGAACAAATCGTTACTACAATGACCAAGGGTAAAGTACAGACCAAATTAGTGACTATTCTGCCAGGTAAACGAATAGACCAAATTCGAGCCGACCTGATTAATGACGGTTTTACGCCGGCCAGCGTGGACGCAGCGCTACAGCCGAGTCTATACTCTAATTTACCAGCGTTAGCTTTCAAGCCAGCAAATATTGATACATTAGAAGGCCTGCTTTGGCCGGATTCATTTGATAAAGACTCTGATACCTTGCCATCGACGATAATTCAGGAATCTCTCACTGAAATGAGCCAACAACTCACTCCCTCGCTACAAGCAGCATTTGCTTCCGAGGGGTTGACAGTCTACCAAGGTATTACTCTTGCATCAATTGTCGAGCAAGAAGTGAGCAAGCCTAGCGATCAGACGCAGGTCGCCCAGGTGTTTCTTACAAGGTTACACAGCAATATGGATCTAGGCTCTGATGTCACCGCAAATTATGGCGCAATTGTGGCTGGCCAAGCGCCGAGTCTCAGTTTTGACTCGCCCTATAACACGCTTATTCACACTGGGCTGCCGCCAACCCCAATCAGTAGTGTCACTGCATCATCCCTCGATGCCGTTGCGCATCCAGCTGCAACACATTGGCTCTACTTTGTCACGGGCGATAATGGAGTCACCTACTATGCTATGACGTACCAACAGCAACAGGCCAACACAGCTACCTACTGCCATAAATTGTGCAGTGAACCCTGAACGAGAATACCTGTAGTGAAATAATTCATAGTCGTCAGTACGTAGACAGGCTATAGTTACACCTAATCAACGGGGGTAACAGGGCATATTTACAGCTTGCGCTCAGTTTGCTATTTGTTATAATATTCCGGTAATGCGAAAACGCTTGGTGGACAAGCAGAAGAGTATTACCTCTTATACTTTGAAAATTTTTTACTAAAGAACCGACCGTAGCAGTGACTTCATGAAGCTGGTAGGGTTTAGCTGACGTATAAGTGTCCAGGTTATGCTAACTATCAAATGGGGAGCTTGATTATTATCAGTCAATGTCAAACTCGTTATAACGACTCTGCACACCTGGAGCTGCAGCGAGTTTGGAGGCGACAGCCTTGAGTTCGGTCCATTCTACGCCTCTAAGCGCCCATTTGACTGTCCCAAGATCTGTCCGCTCCGGTCGATTATATCGACGAATTGAAGTAAAACTACGACGTAAGGCCGTTCGTAAACGAACGATTAGAATTAGTTTACTCATAAGTAATGTGCTCATTTTAGGGTTCATCTTGGTGTTTATATTGAACAATCAGGCTAGCACTCAGGCAGCGATTGGATCGACGGCAATAGATAGCGGTTCGGTCTCAACAACGACCGTGAATCCACTTGATCAATTGTCCTCAGCCGACATCGCACTTACCGTGGCTCGTATGGCTGGTCTTCCTGAAACCACACCGATTGCCAATCAGGCCGAATCCCAAGCCGCTGATCTTGCGATTATCTCCAATAACGATGATGTGGTAACCAAGCCGCAAGTTGTATTGACGTCACTTAAATCGAGAGCTGACATCGTGAATTACACGACCAAAAATGGTGACACGGTTGCCGCACTAGCTGCACAATATGGCGTCACCTCAAATAGTATCCTGTGGTCAAATGGATTAACGAGTAATACATTGCCAGCCAGCGACCATTTAGTCATCCCGCCAATTAATGGACTCGTATATACCGTAAAGTCAGGTGATACACCGGCTAGCCTTGCTCAGAAATACGGTGCCAATGCTGCCCAGATAATCGCTTACAATGATGCCGAAATATCTGGTTTAACAGTTGGAGAGCAGATATTGATCCCAAATGGAGCACCGCCAGTAGCTGCGGCTGCCAGTCCGTCAGCCGGTGGATCAGCATCGGGAGGCTTTCCTTGGGGCAGTGGCCCAATGTACGGCTATAACGGCTATGATTTTGGTTACTGCACGTGGTATGTCGCGACGCAAATACCGGTGCCGGGAAACTGGGGCAATGCCAGCTCCTGGGCCTACTACGCCCGCTTAAGCGGTTGGAATGTCAGCTCAACACCAACGGTCGGCTCGATTGCTCAGACTGCTGATGCGGCAGGTGGAGAAGGACATGTCGCGGTAGTTACTGGTGTCGCCAATGGACTCATCCATATTCAGGATATGAACAATTATGGTGATGGTGGCGGTTGGGACCGTGTTGGATCTGCCTGGGTCTCGCCGGCAACCTTCGAGAACTTTATTACTCATTAGAGTAATGCCCTATTTGAATGATCTCAGGTCATCACTTTAAAATACGTTATACTTATAAGATATGAGTTTTGTAGATAAAGTGGTCGTTAAGGTCATTGCTGGTGACGGTGGTGACGGCAAAATTAGCTTTCGGCATGAAAAATTTGTTGATCGCGGTGGTCCTGACGGTGGTGACGGTGGTGACGGTGGTGATGTCATATTACAAGCTAGTCGCAACCAGGACACGTTAGCTGCTTTTCGCTTTCAAAAGGAGATAAAGGCTGGGTCGGGCAATCCTGGTGATAAAACTCGAAAACACGGGAGAAGTGCGAAGGATTTAATTGTCGCAGTACCAGTCGGCACCTATGTGACAACAGAAAGTGGCGAAACGCTTGCTGACCTAGTTGAAGATGGGCAACAGGCGACGATTGCCTTTGGCGGTAAGGGAGGATTTGGCAACGCTCATTTTGTGAGTTCTCGTCGTCAGGCACCAAAATTTGCCGAAAAAGGTGAACCAGGTGACCAACTGACTGCAGTAATGGAGTTAAAATTAATTGCTGATGTCGGTTTAGTCGGTATGCCCAATGCAGGGAAATCAACTTTTTTAGCAACGACCTCTAATGCTCGTCCGGAAATAGCGGACTACCCATTCACTACGCTTACTCCGAACCTTGGGGTAGTTGATATCGATAAACAAACTACTGTACTCGTCGCTGATATTCCCGGATTAATAGAGGGGGCTGCAGAGGGCAAAGGCCTTGGGCATGATTTTCTGCGACATATTGAGCGAACGGCAGTCATTCTACATTTAATTGATGCCTACAACGATGATGTTGCAATCACCTATCAGACTGTTCGTCAGGAATTAAAAGAGTATGACAAAGAACTTGCCAAGCGATCGGAAGTGGTCGCATTGACGAAAATCGAGGGTTTGGATAGTGAAATTACTGAGGATCTGATGCATCAATTAAGGCGTGTTGTGCCCGCTAAAACGCCAATCCATGCCATCTCCTCCAAATCTGGCCAAGGAGTAAGTGATTTATTATTCGCAATTAAAAAGATGGTTTTAACTAGTCGAAAAAAGATACAGCCGCAGAAAATTGTTGATGAGATACCGGTACTTCGTTTAGCTGATACAACGAATCAATGGCAGGTGACAAAAGAAGGAGAAAAGTTTCGTATAAGTGGTCCACGTATTGAAACGTTTGCAGTCCGAACTGATTTTACTAATCCGGAAGCGGTGCTGAGATTACGGCATATTATGCGTAAGATGGGTATCGAGCATGAGTTACTCAGACAAGGCATAAAAGATTCCGGTGTAGTGGTTATTGGGGATAAAAAACTTACCTATAACTAATTTGTCTTGATTTCTCGCTTCGTTAATTAGCACTACTCATTTGGACTGCCCAAGCTTGAATTGAGAGCATATCAAGATAGACTTGACCTTGATCAACACTCGGCATGTGTAATCTTTCGCCCATCCATCTCAAATCTGCCATACCAGGCACTGGTGACCTATCGGTCGCCCAGCGTAGAGTTTGGCCGGCCCTTTGTTATGGTGCAAACAGATAATGGCCCAGAGTTCTCTAAAGACTTTGGCGATCGCTTGGCTTGGAAAGGCATTGCTCTAAGACACAGTAGAGTGAGGCAATCTAACGACAATGCTCACATTGAACGCTTTAACCGCATACCGCAGATGAATGCTTAACTAAGGAAACTACATCGCAGAGATTAGCTACCTACATGCCCTACTGCAACACTACTAGACTACACATGGGAATTAACAATCAGACACCGCAAGAAATATTGCAAAGGTGCTGGGGTGAATACGCATACGCAATAGTTATGCTCTATTTGCACTGGTATTTGTAAAGCAATGAAATGACATATCACCGGGAATGCTACACTAAATATTGCATGTCTGTGAACTACTTCTTTTACGATTTGGAAACCAGCGGTATTGATCCAAGACAGGACCGTATAATGCAATTCGCTGGCCAAAGAACCGATCTTAATTTACGGCCAATTGATGAGCCTATTCAAACATATGTCAAATTAACGCCGGATATTTTACCGGACCCAAATGCAATACTATTAACAGGTATCACGCCGCAAATTACTCTTTCTGAGGGCATTAGTGAAGCTGATTTTCTGAAATTGTTTCAGACTAAGATTGTAAAACCCGATACCGTTTTCGTCGGTTTTAACAATATTCGTTTTGATGATGAATTTATGCGGTACACACTTTATCGGAATTTTTATGACGCCTATGAATGGCAGTGGGCAAACGGTTGTGGTCGATGGGATTTACTTGATGTTGTCAGAATGGCGAGAGCACTACGACCGGATGGCATAGAATGGCCATTTGATAGTACCGGTAAAGCGGTTAACCGACTAGAACTACTAACCAAAGCAAATAAGATTGATCATCAGAATGCCCATGACGCGCTGGCCGACGTGCAAGCAACCATTGAGATCGCGAAACTGCTCCGGTCCAAACAACCAGATTTTTATAACTATCTGTTTACGCACCGTCATAAATCGCAAGTTGCGGAACTTGTCGAGAGCGGTCAACCTTTTATTTACACTAGTGGACACTATCCCTCAAGTGTTCTCCATACCTCTGTCGGCGTGCGTTTAGGGCAACATCCAAATAAAGATACGGCACTCATATACGACTTACGTTACGATCCACTACCATTTGTAAGCATGTCTATTGAAGAACTTGCCAAAGCCTGGCAATACAATCGAGATCCGAAGGCAGTGAGACTACCGATAAAAACCATGAAATATAATCGTAACCCAGCAGTTGCACCGCTCGGCGTCATAAAAGATAGTGCAACACAGGAACGACTTGGTCTGACCCTTGCGACAGTAACAAAACACCTTAAACTGTTGCGGCAGCATCAAGATGAGTTATATCGAAAAATTGAAGCGATTATTGAAAAACTCAATGACGAACAATCAGCTAAGCAAACTACTGATCCGCACGACCGGCAAGCTGTAGATGCGCGACTTTATGATGGTTTTATCTCGCCCCGAGATAAGCAAACTATGACAAAAATTCATCAAACAGATCCTCAGGAATTTGAAAAGTTTAAATCTGTGCTTGCCGACGGACGTTTACGGCTTCTCTTACCACTTTATAAAGCCAGAAACTACCCCGATACGCTCAGTCAAACTGAACAAGATGAATGGCTCGATTTCTGCCGATATCGTTTAGTTGACAATGGCGATCAGAGTCGCTTGGCGACATACTTCACAAAACTCACCGAATTAGACCAAACCTCATTGTCGAAAGAGAAACGTTTTCTTCTCGAAGAGCTGCAATTATATGGACAATCACTCGTCCCAGTTTAATTGCCAAACATCATCTTCAAGTAAGGTAATGTTTTTAAACCGATTTAAGAGCGCCAGTCTCATATGTAAAAGGCCATAGATCAGCCGATAGGTGACTTGATGAAGGAGACGATTAATCACGCTGGGGTGTCGACGACACAGCCAAACCGCGCACATGAATTCAATTGTTACTAAGATACTATCTAACCAGATAAGAAAAGTGATTTGAAGAGATGTGCCTGGAATAAGCCCCAGGACAAAGAATGAATACATGCGGCGCCCCTTTAGTTAAGTTGCATTATACATTTAATTGAAAAATATGCAACTATAGTTTATATAACCGTAAGCACCTTCTCTCCACGACTTTTATAAGTGATATCACGGCACAGACAGTAGCAAAAATCTTGATTCTCCGGTATAATAGATCGACTAAAGTCGAGGGAGTATTGTGGCTGAAAATATTGTTGTCAAGGGCGCGCGCGAACATAATTTACAGAATATCGATGTCAGCATTCCAAGAAATCAACTAGTCGTCATTACTGGTTTATCAGGCTCGGGTAAATCGAGTTTGGCGTTTGATACTATTTATGCCGAAGGCCAGCGCCGCTATGTCGAAAGTCTGAGCAGTTATGCAAGACAGTTTTTGGGATTGATGGAAAAGCCGGATGTCGATCAGATTGACGGCCTCTCACCTGCAATCTCAATTGATCAAAAATCAACATCACGTAATCCAAGATCAACCGTGGCAACGGTGACTGAAATATATGACTACCTGAGGTTATTATTTGCCCGAGTTGGCGTTCCCCATTGCCCGATAGATAGTCAACCGGTCGTACGACAAACATCAACCGGTATCGTCGATCAGATCATAGCAACAACAGCCGACAAGCGGTTGCTGGTGCTGGCGCCAATCGTTATCGATAAGAAGGGTGCGTTTGAGCACATACCGGAACAGTACCAACGAGCAGGTTTTGCGAGAGCTCGGGTCGATGGTGTAGTCTATGCTCTTGATGAATTTCCAGAATTAGATAAAAGTTATCGTCATCGGATTGAAATTGTCGTTGACCGCTTAGTAAATAACGAAGATAGCCGATCGAGACTGGTTCAGTCAGTCGAACAGGCACTTGATGTCGCTGAAGGTAAAATAGTCATTTTGGACGCCGATTCGGATGAGACCTGGATCTATAGCTTGATGTACGCGTGCCCCGATCATCCGGAAGTTTCTATTCCCGACCTCGAACCACGGACCTTTAGTTTTAATAGTCCTTTTGGCGCGTGTCCAGTCTGTACAGGGCTAGGCAACCGACTTGAAGTAGACCCCGAACTTGTTATGCCAAATGGTAAGTTGACGATTGCTGAAGGTGCCATCCGTCCGTATAACCGTATCAACGTTGATAACTGGTATATGAAGAAGCTTCAGGCCGTTGCCGACAAATATAATTTTAGTCTGCATGTCCCGACCCAAGAACTTACCGCCGAGCAAATGAACAAAGTCATGTATGGTACGGGTAAGGAAACGTTTCGTGTCGCGCTTGGCATTGGTCGTAGTTTTGAAACAACCTATGAGGGCGTAGTGCCGAATCTAGAACGTCGCCACCGAGAAACCGATAGTGATTTTATTCGGCGAGACATTGAACGGTTTATGCAGGAAAAACCATGCCATGCTTGTCATGGTTTGCGTTTGAAGCCGGAAGTCTTGGCCATTACTATCGCTAAGCAGTCAATTATGGACATCTGTCAATTGTCTATTGATGAGGCATTGAGTTGGTTTAAAGGTCTGTCGTTGTCTGAGAAGGATACCAAGATTGCGTTTTTGATTCTCAAAGAAATAATGGCGCGCTTACAGTTTCTACAAGACGTAGGCTTAAATTATTTAAATCTATTGAGAAGCGCGGCGACCCTCAGTGGTGGTGAGGCGCAGCGTATTAGGTTAGCGACCCAGATTGGATCGGGTCTGACCGGTGTACTGTATGTATTAGACGAACCTAGTATCGGGCTTCACCAACGGGACAACGCACGTTTAATCAAAACATTGCAGCACTTAAAGGAACTTGGAAATACTGTCATTGTGGTTGAGCATGACGAGGAAACCATTCGGACAGCCGATTGGCTTCTTGATATTGGGCCTGGTGCCGGTATTCATGGTGGTAAAATTGTTGCCAGTGGTACACCTGAGGAGGTGATCAAATCACAGGAAAGTCTAACGGGTGAATACTTATCGGGCACCAAGAAGATAACCGTACCGAAAAAGCGTCGAGCCGGTAATGGTAAGTCATTAGTCATCAAGGGGGCTCGAGAAAATAATCTAAAAAACATAGATGCCACTATACCGCTTGGTAAATTTGTTGTAGTCAGTGGTGTGAGCGGATCCGGGAAGTCCAGCCTGATAAACGATATTTTAGCGAAAGAGCTCTTGGCTCGGCTGCATCGAGCCGGTACGGTATCCGGACGTCACGACGAAATCGAAGGCATAAAGCAGCTTGATAAAGCCATTATTATCGACCAGTCGCCGATCGGACGGACGCCACGGTCAAATCCAGCAACCTATACCGGCTTATTTACGCCAATACGCGAACTGTTTGCCCAAATGCCTGAAGCCAAACTTCGAGGATATAGTGCTGGCCGATTCAGTTTTAATGTCAAAGGTGGCCGCTGTGAAAATTGTGCTGGAGACGGAATTATTAAAATTGAAATGCATTTCCTGCCAGATGTGTACGTTACCTGTGAAGTCTGTAAGGGAAAACGCTATAACCGTGAGGCGCTAGAAATCCACTATAAGGGCAAGACAATTAGTGATGTGCTCGAAATGACTTGTGAGCAAGCCCTAGACTTCTTTAATAATATTCCGTCAATTGCCCGAAAACTCCAAACCCTGGTTGATGTTGGTATTGGCTATATTCACCTCGGTCAGCCAGCTACGACGTTAAGCGGTGGTGAGGCCCAACGCATTAAATTGTCGTCGGAGTTATCGCGACGCCCAACAGGACGGACTTTATATATACTCGACGAACCTACTACCGGTTTACATATGGCCGATGTCGATAAACTCCTGCACATGTTGCATGCTCTAGTTGAAGCCGGGAACAGTATGGTGGTAATTGAACACAACCTTGATGTTATTAAAAACGCTGACTGGTTAATAGATATGGGGCCAGAAGGGGGCAATGCCGGCGGTCAAATAATTGCCGAGGGCACACCTGAACACGTTGCCAAAGTCGCTGAGAGCTATACCGGCCACTACCTAAAACATCTGCTTCGTTAGGAATCTTTGCGTGGCTTTTGAGCTTTCTCTTTGCTGTGCCGACGAATTAGTAGTGTTGCAATATGATACAGCGTCGGTGCTACAGTAATCACCACGGCACCGAGTACCACAAATAAAATGTAGTGATCAACATTCGGGATTCGGCTACCGACATAATACCCAACAAGTGTGACGCTGACCGCCCAGGTAGTGTCACCGATAGCGTCAAAGGTTAAAAACCGTTTATAAGGCATTTCCGCGATGCCGGCAAAGAGCGGGCTAAATGTCCGTATGACGGGTATAAAGTGAGCAATCAGTAGCGTTTTGGGGCCGTATTTATCATAAAATACCCGAGCCCTGGCAACGTGTTCTGGTTTGAATAGAACGCTGTCTTCTTTTTGAAAGATTTTTGGACCGGTTTTTCGGCCGATAAAATAGGCGGTGCTGTCGCCGGCAATTGCGGCAACTGCCGCTACCAGAATAACTGCCGCTAAAGATAATTTACCTTGTTTGGCAAAAATACCGGCAGTAATTAGTAAAGTATCGCCAGGGAGAAAAAAACCTAGAAATAAGCCGACTTCTGCCCAAAGGAACAATCCGAGCAAAAGTAGGCCACCGTGCTGGATAATATCTGTTACATTGAGCATGCCTTTTAGCTTAACGGCTTTTTGGTGGCTCGTCTAGCGAGACCTACCGCTAATAGCGTAACTGCTCCCACCCTACCCGAGCGTGGCTAAGCTCTGGAAGTAAGTGGCTGGATTCATACGCCAATTAGTTGTACAGATGGATAGGACTGTAGCTAAGGCCTGAGCTCCTTTCTCACTTTTACTACCGAAGGATCGCTTACGTTTTATGACTAATTGTCTTAAATCCCGTTCGGCTCGGTTATTGTCACAAGGCGTATTGTTAGGAAGACAGACGAATAGTTTATCCTTGCCGGCTCTAGTTAACTGGGCCTTGAGTCTGGTTAGCTTCTCTGGTTCACCAATTGCTGGTACTGGATACTGACATAGTTCCTGTACCCTTTGCCATAACTCATCAGCTTGCATACTTCTGACCGCTTCATCAAACGGCTCACCCAGGTACATGTCAAGGTCTTGGTAGATAGCGGCAAACTGTTCATACCACCGTTGTACATAAGGCAATTGTTCTTCGGATAAGTTGTCATTGTATCTCAGGTCACGAATACATCGATACAGATGAACCCAGCACAGTTGCTGCAGCCCGGGCAATGTCCGGTAGGCACCATAGTCATCACTAATCCGGGTACCGCTAAATGGCTGCTTGGTATCTACTCCAAACAGTGTTTTGGCATGTGCGGCACCACGACTGTTCTGAAGAGCAAAACAAACTTTCGGACTCAGGCCATCACTGAGATTCCAGGCATAGCCAGCTCCTTGCAAATCCTGGATTGGCCAGGGACTTTCATCACTATGAACCACTGGTGAACTCCGGATGTCACTCAGGAGTTGTTGGTATTGCGGTTGCCATTTTTGGTGCTGTTTCTGCAATATTCTTGCTATCTCACTGTCAGTCATGGTGAGACCGTACAAACTGAGTAGTAAACTGGCTACCTGGCTATAGCTTATGCCTAGACCAGCGATGAGATGCGTAACCAGTAAACGAACATTTGGGCCAAGAGATACGATCGATCCGCCTAAATCCTTGCCAGAGGTTACTTTGCCGCATTTGGTACAGATACCCCGAGCAACCAGGTACTTAGTCACTAACCTGGCAGTGTAGTCAGCAGTAATATCTGGAAGTGGAATATCTTCGACATACCGATCGTGAGTGGTGATGTCAGTGAGTTGACCACCACAGGCACACTGGCCTACAGGCACGGGTACAGTGTTAGTGACGGCTTCCTTGGTTGGAATTGTTCGTTTAAATGAGTCCTTACTGCGAAGTGGTTTCGGAGGAGGAGTCGGCTTATCTTGATCTTTAGGCAGTGTACCAATTGGTGGCTTCTTTTTCTTACCGAAAACCATGGCTTCCAGTTCAGCAATGCGAATAGCTTGAGTCTCTATGAGGACCATTTGATCATCTAGCAGTTCTTGCTGTTTGGTGCTTATTCGCTTTAATGTAGCGATCTGTTTATTCTGGAGGTTGTGTCGTTGCTTACTAAGTTTATATAACTTCTCTAGATTACGGAATCGAATCATGCGTTCAGCTATAACAGAAGAATTAAGTGGTTTTCTAGACATAGTTTTTGTGTTTGACGAACTATCCCTAGTCTAGCATGGAGGGTGGGAGCAGTTACCTAATAGCGATTTTTAGATACTGCTTATATCTGTTATAATAAACGCTTACATAAGAGGTTATATATGCCAAACGATGCAATTACTTTGAATTTAGATGTCCGCGATGTCCACGGTAAAGCCGTCAAGCATCTGCGCCGAGAAGGTCAAGTCCCGGCTGTTATTCATGATCACGGCAAACCATCTGTGGTAGTTCAAGGCGAATATATTGCCATGCTAAAGGTCTGGCGACAAGCCGGAAAGCATCATCCTGTCCAACTAAAAGCAGGCAAACACGAGTACACTGCGCTTATAAAAACCGCTGAATTTGATCCCCAGAAACATCTATTAACGCATGTAGTTTTCAATGCGGTCGGTAAAAATCAGAAAGTTGAAGCAGAGATACCGATTCGACCTATCTATAGCGAAGGCAATGAAGCAAGTCCCGCAGAGAGAGCCGGCTTAGTCGTGCTATCTCAATTGGATACGGTCCAGGTAAAAGCAACTCCAAGCCAGTTGCCTGACTTTTTAGAATATGATGCCGAGAAACTCGTTGAGATTGGTGATCATGTGACAGTCGCTGACTTAGTCGTGCCTGATGGAGTAGAGGTTGAAACCGAGATGGAACATGCCGTTGCAACTGTCTATGAACCAAGCGCCCTCCAAGCTGCCAATGACGCTCTGGCTGGTGAAGCTGAAGCGGCTGAAGATGTTGAGTCAGATCATGAGAGTGGTTCGGAAGAGAATACCCAAGCAGACGAAATTCGCCCAGGTGGCAAGAAAGAGTTTGAAGATAAAGATCAGGGCCATAACCCCGAGAAGCAGTAGATTTAGCTATCTATAAAACCGCCTGATTGATGTTTCCAGAGCGTTGCATAGAGCCCATGTTTTTCGAGCAGCTGTTTATGTGATCCTTCTTCTACGATGGTGCCCTTGTCGATCACGATAATTCGATCAAGTTTTTGTATAGTACTGAGACGATGAGCGATAACCAGGGTCGTCTTATGTTCCATGAGTTTCTTAAGGCTTGCCTGTATGTATGTTTCGCTTTGGGAATCAAGCGCCGCCGTTGCTTCATCAAGAATCAAGATCGGTGAGTCCATTAACATAGTCCTGGCAATGGCAATACGCTGTCTTTGACCACCGGAAAGCTTAATGCCTCGTTCACCTACGAGGGTATCGTAGCCGTGTTCCAGCTCAGAAATAAATTCATCAGCGTGGGCAAGTTTCGCCGCACGCATGACCTTTTCTATACTGACCTTTTCTAATCCATAACCAATATTTTCTTGAATTGTACGGTGAAAGAGGAGCGGCTCCTGTGGCACGTAGGAAAGTCCACGATGGAGATCATCTTGAGTTATGTGACGTATATCCTGGCCATCAATTTCAATAGAACCACTTTGTACGTCTTTAAACCGTAGCAACAGTTTGGTAAGCGTTGTCTTTCCGCCGCCGCTCGGTCCTACTAATCCAACTTTCTCACCGGCGGCGATTGTCAGGTTAAATTCTTTAAATAAGGGGACCCGCTGTTGCTTAGTAGGTAAGTAATCGAAACGTATATGATTAAAATTGATCGCCCCCCGTGAAATACGACTTGCTTCCGGCTGAACAGGATCGTTTATTTCTGGTAACCGATCTAATAATTCTGTCATTTCCGCAGTATTGCCAAATATACCTTCTATTTGACGCATTTCTTGGCTCGCTTTTATGATGCTGTCGATGATTCGATAACTATAGAGTTGAAATAAGAGGAACAGAGCGATGCTTAAGCTACCGTGCCGGACACTCGTTATACCGCCGATCAGCACAATCATCTGAAGGGCAATACACAGTATCTGTACAAGAAAATGGTTAGAAATAGCTCGGCTCCAGCTGTGTGTCAGCCGCCTAAATAATTCTTGACCTGAGCGATTATAACGTTTCGCTTCTTCTTTTTCCTTGGCGAATGTCTTGATTGAAATAATGTTAGTAAGGTCATCAGCTAGTTCACCAGTCATTTCACTTTCCTTGGCTACGGCAAATCGCCGAATCGGAATGCGGCGATTCACCAGTACAAAAACTATGATGATAGAAAGCACCCAAAAAGTGCCGACTACTGAACCGAGCAGCAAATTGTAGTACATCATTATGCCGACAGCCGCAATGACACCACACCAAATCCCTAACATTTCCAAAAATATCTGATTCGAAAACAGCTCATAATCTTTTGCTAATCGATTCGCCGCTGTGACTAACGATCCCGTAAAGTTGTCGGCAAAAAAACTGTAATCCTGATCCAAAAAGAATCGCATGCAGCGGGTATGCAGACTGGCGATAGTGATGGCACTCAGCTTCATGGAACAATAGCGGTCACCAAAGTGGTAGAGTGAAGCACCGACGCTGAGGGCGAGAAGGGCGTACCATATGTTTGCCGTATTCACGGGTCCTTTGCTGGCCAGTTCACTGAGGATTCTTGCCACAAATAAGGGACTAATAATATTTTGCAGGACGAAACCTGGCCCCATCAGAAGAGCACCACAAAAATACCATGGATGCCGTTTATACTCCGACGTGTAAATACGGATTGTCTTATAAGCGGTTGACATACCTACCAATTGTATCAATAACAATGAAATCAAAATAAGATCATATGTTTTTCTATCAGGGCAAATCGAGATCTGTACTGCTGACAGAATACCTAGGTAGTATGTCTTATCGCCGTATCACCAATATTTAAAGCCCGGGTAACATTTAGCCAACCAGTTTCGGGATCACTGCCGATCTGGACGAATTGAGCGCCAAGTCGTTTAGCTTCTTGACTATCAAAATTGCTATCACCAACAACGATAACTTGACTTCTTGCTGGTCGTAGGTCCGTATCGAAAGCATCAACGTCATGAGCCAGAAGCCACTGCGATACCAACATATTAAGTGGCAGACCTGATCCTTTCCCAACCTCCGCAGTGGAATAATGAAATAATTGAGTGGCGGCAATTAGTTCATTCGCTACAACTATATCAGGTCGGTCGATTCCAGTTTTTTGTATGACGGCATTAACGAACCTTTTATACGAGTGGGTTAAAAAGGCGGTATCGATCGGTTCACCTCCCCTTCGAGCCTCAGATATTTGATCCCATGCGGGACGAAATCCATCAACCCATCTGGGCCAGGTTTTACCGTCCGATAATCGACGACCTATTTGAGGAATCAATAAATCAATTTGTGCATCAACAAAGCGTTGGTTTAATAGTTCTAACTCATTTCCCTTAGCATCAGGTGCCAAATACTGCAGTATTTCACTCGATGTAGCCGAAATATTGATTGGCGTATCATCAGGTCGTTCTACCCAACGAGCTGCCGTCTTTATGCCAAGTACTGCCTCGATTGATGCGGCGAGAACTTCATTGTAGCCCAATACTGCGCCATCAATACTTTGTTCGCCAAGGTAGGTATCCATAACCGTGCCGTCAACATCGGCAGCCAAAAGCTGTGCGTCTATTAATCGGGTACTCTCAAATTTTGCCAGCGGGTTATTCGTTTGGATATATTGCATATTATTTAGTGACCTTAATTAGCTACTACCCAAAAGGTCAGGAAATAACATACTATACAACATGGCTGCTTCTGACAATATCTAAATCCTAATTATTGAGGTATACAATTTACTTTTTGTCTTGCCGTCGTATACAATACTTGCCATATGTTTCACATTTCGACATCAATCAAAGCACTTTTGTTTGATATGGACGGTACGCTCGTTGACACGGAGCCGATCGGACCGCGGGTTTTTGATTCTCTCATGCAAGATTATGGGATCCGGATGAACGAAGATGAACGATCGCTTTTTTATAAATTATGGAATGTAGACGGCCAAGATATTGAAAATGAAAGCTTTTTAAAAAACCTGCTTTCAAAATATAAACTACCCAGTTCACCGTTAGATTTCGCCAATCAATTTTATAATCGTTACGTCAATGCCATTGCCATGGCCGACGAGTTGCCTGGTGTGACCTCAATATTGCAACAAGCCAAAAACCGCAATATAAAACTGGCAATTGTGACTTCAAGTCGGCGATTATGGGTTGAAGTTGTAGTACATGCTCACGACTGGGAAGATTTGTTTAAGTTAACGGTCTGCGAAGAGGATGATTCTTTATTCAAACCGGATCCTCAGCCGTATATGGTTGCAATGCAAAAGTTGCATCTGGGTCCAAGTGACTGCATAGCCTTTGAAAATCGAGAAAATGGGGTTGTTTCTGGCAAGGGGGCCGGTATTTTTGTGGTAGGTCTACTAGCAGGCAATGAAATTTCTCAAAATTTGAAAGACGCTGATACCGTTATTCAATCTTTTTCGGATGTCGATTTTAATTATCAACCAGAAATCAGCGGTGACTAAGTTTTTACTTAATAAAATCTGTATATGCCTGTATGCAGGTAATCGATTTGCTATACTCGAAGTACAACTATGAAGAGTGTGCTTATACTGCATGACCTTGGAGGTTATACCGGGATTCAATGGGAGCAGTGGTTACATGACGAACTACTAAAACGTGGTTTTATTGTCACCATGCCAAGTCTGAGCAATGCCGAATATCCCGACCGTAACGTCTGGCTCGAAGAGGTCGAACAAACCATGCTGACAATCGACACGGAAAACTTAATAATAGTCGGACATTCAATTGGTGTCGAGGTAGGTTTAGATTATATCGAACAGTCCGTCATACCGATCCAAGCTCTCATCAGCGTGTCGGGTTTTACGTCTGATTTCGGCGAACAGCGTTACAGCCATTTTTTGCAACAAAAAGCAGTCGATTTTTCAAAAGTAAAAACAAAATTAAAACAGGCGGTCGTGCTCTATGGTGATGACGACCGTTATGTGCCTCTTGCTGCTTTTCAGCAACTTGCCGCAGACTTAGGCGTTGCGCCATTGGTTATCCATGGCGGAGGGCATTTAAATACCGAAAATGGCTACACGACCTTCCCGAAGGTGCTGTCCTTAGTAGAACAACTTGCTATATAGATAGAGCGATCTAGAGCTAGCTATAACGGTATGATATGATGAGCCAGATGAGCGATGCCTTTTAGGACTGTGCACGTTTCTCTTCGGGCGATTACACAAATAGTTCTTCAAATATAATGACTCATACTTCCTACATCATTGCTATTCTAGGCTTATCGACGGCCTTGTCTTGGGGTGTTTCGGATTTTCTATCAGCTAAATCTGCGAAATTGTACGGTCCGATTCTGTCGAGTCTAATGGTCAGTTTTATTGGTACAATCACCTGTGCATCACTTTTCTTTTTTTACGTGTTACTTATCCATAGAAATTTCAGCTACACCGCCTTGACCCTTGGCATGGCGGCACTTTCCGGTATTCTGTTTGCAGTCGGAGAAATAGCGTTTAACAAAGCTCTGGAAAGCGATTCGGTCAGTATTGTCAGTCCGCTGTCGAGTATTTACCCACTTTTTACCGCAGTTGCAGCTATCACTGTCTTTCATGCTCATCTGACGGTTTTCGAACTCATCGGTATCTGTTTAGTTGTTACTGGCGTTGCAGTAACGTCGGGATTATTTTCGATGCAACGCAGTAACCGCGAGACATTCAAGGGTCCCATCTACTCAGTCATTGCTGCACTGGGTTGGGGGCTTGGTTACGCTGTACTGGCTGACACTTTCTCCAAAATGAGCTGGCCACTCGCTACGTATGTGAGCTACTTATTTTTACTAATTTCAATATTCTTTGCTCTATCTCGGATAAAAGGACATGAATTAATTACCCAACAAACATTCTCACTAGCGTTTCATAATAAGTATGTTCTCGGTGCCGGTTTCGTCCAATTCTTTGGCGAACTGGCTATGATTGTCGGTATCTCGCTTTCGACCGCCAAAGGTGGTGCCATTGTCACCGCCCTGTCGGCATGTTACCCGGTGCTCACTATATTCCTGGCACTTAAATCTTTCGATGAGAATGTTAGGTTTGTAAGAATTATTGGAGCGATTGTTGGCTTATCAGGCATTGTCGCAGTAATGTTGCCATAACTCGCATGGTAGAAGATCAGATTACTATTACTTAGTCATTGAATTCGTCAAATGAGACATAGAGGTGGCATGATATGGTAAATCGGAAGTTGTGCTGCCATCAGCGTTTTCATTGCTTTGTAAGGTGTCGTGGGTCACAAACAAAAAATCGACAAATTGGTTAGGGTGATATTTTTCAAAAAAATCACGTTCATTTGGCATCCAAACTTCAACCCATTTCTCATCATGATCATATCCCCAAGCGCGGCTTCGTTTGATGCCTCTTTGGACAGCGACATCTAATGGGCAGTCAACCCATATGGCAAAGTCAAAATACGGCCTAAGATCTGGGTGAAAGATACCAACGCCTTCGACAATGACAGTATCGCTGCTGGAACTTGGCACATCGGTTTTCGGGCCTAACGTTTCTTCCAGCCAGTCATAAACTTCGTAGGATACCGGCTTACCCTTCTTGGCGGGCTGTAAAACTTGTTTTTTCATTCGATCACGATCATAACATGACCATTCGGCATCACGTTCAAGCAGTGAGCCCATGGCAAAATGATCGACTGCAACCACTGTCGACTTCAAATGATGACGCAGATTTTCAGCGAGCGTTGATTTACCCGAACCTCCAAAACCCGATATACCAATTATTAATGGTCGTTCAGTTGGACGTGGCAATTTGGAGATTTTTTCTATGAGCTCCCCGAACTGTCCAATAGTTTCCGTTTTTAGCTTTTGTGGCAGAGATTTTTCAACGCGCAATAATTCATCGATTATTCCGTCAGTGAAAAATTCCAGCCAAGGAGTAAAGTCGGATGCTGCCGCGGTCTCATAGTTGCCTGTTTCAGTGACTAACAGGTTGTATTTGCGAGCTCTCTTAAAGTAGTAATTCTCAAAGCTAAATATCGGCAGGTGCTTAAGCCCTAGGCCTACCAATATAATTGAGGTATAGAGCATAGCGGTTCGTCTATTACCGGTAGTAAATGGCCGTATTAGTAAAAACTGTTTGTGAAACAGTCCAGCCAGCAGCAGTGGTTCTATGTGCTCACGTTGTGATTCGGCATAGGAGCACAACTCCTTAATCGATTTCGGGATCGCACGTGCCGGAGGCGGTGTGTAGCCTTTTGCGAGAGACGCGCGTGGGATGGTAGGCAAGTCCTCTAAACGGAAATGCCCTGACTCTTTCGAAGGTACAAGGCCTTTCGTTACGTCACGTTGAAGCAGCCGGATTTGTCTTGCTGTTATTGCCGGAATCGAATTGGTGCCACTTAACTCCTTTAACAACTTACTGTGAGCCCGATCATAGTTTTCTACGACGGCATAATCATCAAAGGCAGTCGAACGATTGATGAGTATGTCTTGAATCGCTTCGTCGGATAATTTCGCACCGCATAATTTCGCTGCCGATTCAGCCGCCAGTACTCGGGCATTTTGTTCTAGATTCATAATAACCGAGCGTGGGAGAGATGCCTTATTCAGCTGGCCAATTAAAAAATGAATTCGTGCGATATTGCCCAGCAATTTTTCACTGAGATTGTATTGGGGATAGGTTGCCATTTAAGGTCCGTTTACTCTTTTAAACTTCCAGCAGTATTATATGCCAATCGTCAATCGAATGTTATATTCTCATTTCGGTACACGGATTTACTCGTCTATAAAACCGCCCGATTGATGCGCCCAAAGAGTCGCATAGGTTCCATTTTTAGCAAGTAATTGTGTATGGCTACCTTCTTCAACGATTTTACCGTCTAGCAGTACTATAATGCGGTCCATTTTTTGGATAGTACTTAAACGGTGAGCTATTACGATAGCGGTCCGATCAGCCATGAGTTGCCAAAGGGCGTCTTGAATAAGTGCCTCATTTTCTGAGTCAAGCGATGACGTTGCTTCATCGAGAACAATAATCGGTGCATTTTTAAGCATGGCTCGAGCTATTGCCACGCGTTGGCGCTGTCCGTCACTTAACTTCACACCTCGTTCGCCGACAAATGTCTGATATCCCTTTGGGAGTTGCGATATGAACGTATCGGCATGCGCCATTTTAGCGACAGTTTGTACTTCCTTGTCCGTTGCAGATAAATGCCCGTAGCGGATATTATCGGCTATTGATCGATGAAACAGTACCGGTTCTTGAGCCACATAGGATATGTGGTCGCGCAAGTCAAATTGGGAAACAGTAGCAATATTCTGTTTATCTACGAGGATTTCACCACCCTGTATATCTATAAACCGCAGGAGCAATTTTGTGACTGTAGTTTTGCCGCCACCACTCGGTCCGACCAAGCCTATTTTTTCTCCTGGTTTGACTGAAAACGTTAAATCTTCAAACAAAGGTGCTACAGTATTTTCCGGATAGTAAAAATGCACTTGCTTGAAATCAATCTGGCCTTGACCACTAATAAATTTTTTAACGCGTTTGGCATCTTGAATTTCCGGCTCAATCCCGAGAATCTGCGTCATTTCAGCAGCATCACCTAAACTCCGGTTTACATTGCGGACGATACGACTAAATTGCCACAACTGATTGACGATGTTTTGAGTGTAACTGATAACCAGATACAGTACACTCACATTGGCATGGAAATTTGTGATAGCGAGCAAGCCTGCCAACACCGCAATCACCTGGAAAGTGTTTGTCTGAACGTGAGAGATTGCCTCTGTTTTTAGAACTTCAATAGATAGTTTGCGTTGGCAGGCATAGAGTTCATTTACTTTAGAGCTGAATAAGGTAGCCTCATGTTTTTCTCTTGCAAAAGCTCGAATCGTGCTTAAATTTGTGACTGCATCTGCCAGGGCAGCGGTCTGCTGGCTTTCTTTGACTGCTTCAGATATGTTATAGGGCAGCTGTATTTTCACCCTTCGCCACATTATTAGGATATAGACCACCGCGACAAATAAGAGAACGAGTGCATAGCCTGTTGAAATAAAAAAGAGAACAGCAATACCAAGTACTAGTGTCGTGAGACCCGGTAGGATATTCCAAATAAAATCATCCATCAGTCTTTCATAGGAACCGATAAATTTGTTTGTTTGCGAGACAAGGGCACCGGCAAAGTGATCTGCATGAAAGTGCTGACTCTGCAACTGCAAATGTCCATATACGTCATTGGCAATATCTCGTCTAATCTTAATTTCATACTGCCAAACGAAGTAAGATTGAATACGCCAAAATATTGCACCAACCAGCATGGCAAGCGCGTACGCTATTAGAAAGGGTGCAAATTCATGTATCTGTAGTTTTCCATGGTGGGCGTAGGCGAGCTGAAGTTTGGCAAACAGTTTTGCAATAATGAACGGCGGAATAATGCTTTGAGTCATGCTGGCGAGGATCGCGCCAATTGAGCCGATCAAAAAGTCACGCTTATATGTCATGGTGTAGCGCCAATAGGTTTGCAAAGTTTTACGGGAAGTGGGTAGTGGGTTCATAGCACGCTGTCTCCTGCAGCGCGAGTGGAAATATAAAGTCCAGTTATTTTTTTAATGTCGAGTATTGAAAATGAGAGTTAGCTGCCCGCAGAAGCGGTAACAGTACAGCTTATTTGGTCTAGGATTCGCATTTTTGGCCGCCTCCATGGTTATAACGATTGTTACTACAACAAACCGATATTGCTAATTAATGCTATCTATCGTATACTAAAAACTTCAGTAATGCAAATATATAGGCATAACCTTTAGTACCATGGAAGGGTTACCTCAGTCAGAAAACTCAAACTATTTAGAGAAACGAGTCAATCGGAAATGGCGTAAAAACGCCGAATTTAAACTGCCCCAGGTCAGTTCCAGTGACAACGAACGGCTTGGCCAACCCGACGACAACGAACACAAAAAAGTTTGGCACCAACTGGTCTCGTCAGAACTTGATAGCAAATCAAAGGAATCAAGTGGCGAAGTAGCCGAAAAATCTCGTCGGTCTTCAACAGAGGCTCATTCGATTCATGGCGGCTTACATCCGGAAGTAATTGGCCAGGTCCTGATTACTGCTGCTGAAGCTCAAACGAGACAGCCGTCTGCTGCTGAGCAAGCGCACACCTTATCAATAGATCAACATGTTGAAACAATCAGTCGGGAAGATTTGCTAGAACTGAGCAGTAAGATTGTCATTGAAGGCAGTAGTTTGCTGCATATGTACGAAACGCACTTAATTGGCGAGAAAGCTCTCAGGCGACTCGTGGCTGAACATTTAAGAGGTGGTAATCTGCACGAAGCATTACGCGCGGAAATTGTTCAGCATGAAATAGATTTTGAGCGTGATCCAGTGATGCGTGATAGTTCCCATCAAGCGTCAGATAATAGCGCCAAGGATCAGCAAGATAATGACGTGGAACTTGCACAGACTGGCACAAATAGTAATTCGGACGGCGAACCTTTTGATCCAATGACAAACCATCGTTCGGCCAATAGAACCAATCCATACAAGCAGCAAGTTTACCGCAGCCGGACGCTCGATATCACGCTGACTGCAGTCATTGCCGTCTTGCTGATCGTCGTTTTAGTCCTGGCGTTTACAAGGTAAGCTATAATTTACTGTACTCATGGAAAAAATAATTCTTTTTTATAGATTTGCTGCAATTAGCGATCCGGAAGCCGTTCGCTTATGGCAGCGATTACTCTGCCAATCTTCTGATTTGAAAGGCCGTATTATTATTTCCAGCCATGGTATAAATGGCACGCTTGGTGGCGACCTGAAAAATCTGAAGCGATACATAAAAGAGACAAAACTATATCCTTTGTTCAATCAGATTGATTTCAAATGGAGTGATGGTTCAGTAAGTGACTTCCCGAAGCTTAGCGTTAAAGTACGTGATGAAATTGTTACTTTCGGAGCCAGTGACGAAATAGCTGTTAACGATAACGGCATTATTGGCGGAGGCCAGCATTTAAAGCCCGAGCAAGTACATGCGTTACTTCAGGAACGAGGTGACGAAGTAGTTTTTTTTGATGGCCGGAACAAATATGAAGCAGCCATTGGTCGTTTTAAAGATGCCGTCGTTCTTCCTGTTGAGCATACCCGAGATTTTAAGAATGAATTGGATAAGCCGCAATATGATTCACTCAAAGAAAAGCCTGTCATCACGTACTGTACTGGTGGCATTCGCTGCGAAGTACTTAGTATGATGATGAAGAAACGTGGCTTTAAAGAGGTGTATCAAATTGATGGGGGTATTCAACGTTACGGCGAAACGTACGGTGATCAGGGTTTTTGGGAAGGTTCACTGTATGTCTTTGACGGTCGCATGGGTGTGAAATTTACCGAAGAAGCTGTTGATATTGGCGAATGTATCCACTGCGGAGTCAAGTCTAGCAATTATGAAAATTGTGCCGATAAAGCCTGCAATAAGTTAGTGCTTATTTGTCGTGACTGTAAAGATGCGCACATCTTTTGCCAGAGCTGTGCTCTGAAAACCGCCTAAGCGATATACTAGATATATCGTGAATGATGTTTTAAAGGAGAAATTAAAGTCGCTGCCGAAGGACCCCGGTGTTTATTTTCATAAAGATAACCGGGGTGAAATTATTTATGTCGGCAAAGCGGCGGTGCTCAAAAATAGAGTTAGACAATATTTCCAAAAATCCCGCAGTCGTGACCCGAAAACAGAGGCTCTGGTTGACGAAATTAGTGACGTTGATTGGATGATTGTCGATAGCGAGATCGAAGCTCTATTTTTAGAAGCAGAAATGATCCGTCGCTACATGCCTCGTTACAATATTCTTCTTCGTGACGACAAAGCGCTCAGTTATATACGAATTGATTATGATAGTCACTATCCGACGGTGACGACAACTCGCCGGCCACTTGATGATCAAGCGAAATATTATGGTCCCTATTTCTCGACCGGTCAGGTTCGTTTAGCTTTAAAGTCCCTACGTCGGGCGTTTCCATTTGCCACTAAACGCGTTATTGGCCAAAAGCGGGCGAGCCTACACTATCATTTAGGACTTGATCCGGGACTGGAAGAAGGGCGGACATCATTGACGGAATATCGGGCAAACTTGCGTAAACTGATGGCTATTATAGAAGGCAAGCGTGTGTCGATTGAAAGGGAGCTGGAAAGAGATATGAAGCTAGCTGCGCAGGCGTCTAATTTTGAGTTGGCAGCCAAATACCGAAACCAACTATTTGCTATCCGGGGATTTAGCAAACAAGTTATTTTCAGCGATAAGGAATTTTTAGATATCAGTAAAGACCATGCTCTGAATGAGCTTGTTACCTTGTTAGGGCTCAAATCATTTCCGAATCGAATTGAAGGTTATGATATCAGCCATATGCAGGGTAGTGATGTGGTTGCCAGCATGGTGGTATTTACCAATGGCGTGAGCAACAAGACAGAGTATCGAAAGTTCAAAACTAAAATAAATCAGAATGACGATTTTTATAACATGCATGAAACGCTGTTTCGCCGATTGAGTTCCAAGAATGTAAAAGCCTGGAAGTTGCCAAATCTGGTGCTCATTGATGGTGGCAAAGGGCAGCTCGATGCTGCAATTAAAGCGAGAGATGAGCAGGGACACTCCAGTATTCCTTTCATTGGGCTCGCCAAAAGAGAGGAGCAAATCGTGATAGATGGCGATCGTTCAAACATAGTGCTCGACCCAGAGATTTTACACAAACTGGGTGGTTACGCTGCTGTCAATGATCGATTTATTGTAGTTAATTTGCCACATAACGCCAACGCTATAAAACTATTACAGCGAATACGTGACGAATCACATCGCTTTGCCGTCAGTTATCATAGCGTACTAAAGCAAAAGCGTCAGACCGCAAGTCGCCTTGACGAGGTTCCGGGCATAGGACCCACGACGAGGAAACGGCTCTTAAAAACTTTTGGTAGTACCAGGGGTATTGCCGACGCAACCGACGAACAGCTGAGAACAGTCTTGAGCAGTACGCAGTTAACAGCATTAAAACAGCATTTCCGCTAAGTCAGTAAAAATCTTTCGCCCTTTATTTGGCAGTTATTTGCTATACTGTTCAATTGACTATGGATTCGAGATTTACGAGTGAGTTTTTTAGTGGAAATAGAAGGCGGCTGCGTGAATTGTTCACCGGCACTGCACCAATAGTCTTGACGGCAAATGGTCAGCTGCAACGTGGCGGTGATACTTCATATCGATTCGATCAGGATGCCAGTTTTTGGTATCTTACCGGCATAGATGATCCCGATATTATCCTGGTGATGGATAGGGATAAAGAATACCTCATCGTACCTGGACGGAGTGCCGTTCGTGAAACATTCGATGGTGCGATTACCGATGATGGGTTACAGAGTCGGTCGGGTATTCAAGAAATATATGACGAAAAAGCCGGCTGGGAGAAACTGACACCGCGATTACAGAAAGTAAAGCACGTTGCCACCATTGCTCCACCACCCGCATATATCGACTTTTATGGATTCTATACAAATCCTGCTCGAGCGACGCTCGTTCAGCGACTCAAGAAAGATCACGACTCAATCGAATTACTTGATCTTAGTCCACATCTCTCTCGGATGCGAATGATCAAACAGCCAATCGAAATTGATGCCATCCAGGCAGCCATCGATATAACCAATGCCTCGATTAAAGAGTCAGTCGCAAAAGCCAAACTGGCTAAGTATGCCCATGAATACGAATTAGAAGCGAATCTAATCAGGGGCTTTAGAACACGTGGCGCGACTGGTCAGGGATTTGATCCAATTGTGGCGGGCGGTTCTCGAGCTTGTCAAATCCATTACTTAGCCAACAATCATCAATTTGCCGCTGATGAACTAGTTTTAATTGACGTCAGTGCCGAAGTTGAACATTACGTTGCTGACATTGCCCGTACGTATGCCATTGGCTCGCCAAGTCGTCGACAAGAAGCTGTCCACGACGCCGTAGAAGAAGTGCAGACTTTCGCATTCAGTCTATTAAAACCAGGGGTTGACATGAAAGAATACGAAAGTAGAATCGAACATTTCATGGGCGAAAAGCTGCGGGAACTCAGCCTTATTAAGACTATCGACAGCGATGCCGTTCGAACTTATTTTCCTCACCGTACTTCGCATTTTCTCGGGTTAACAGCACATGATGCAGGTGATTACGACCGGCCCCTGGAAGTCGGCGTGGTGATGACCGTCGAACCGGGTATTTATATTGAGGCTGAGGGTATTGGAGTCCGGATCGAAGACGATATACTAATTACCGAAGACGGCTATGTAAACTTAAGCGGTAAGTTGCCCAGGGCACTCGACTGACCTACAATACCTTCATATGAATCGGCCGATTGTTCGCTTCTTGACCCGCTGGCTCGTGTGTAGTGTCGGACTGTGGATTGCTGCCGGTTTTTTGAGCAGCAGCATCACTTATGACTCAAAGTTAAGAGTCATAATTATTGCTGGATTAGTTTTAGCGATTATAAATGTGATAGTCAAACCGATCCTCATTATTTTCGCCTTGCCTGCAATCATCTTTACTCTCGGAATATTTATGATTATAATCAACGGCCTGACGGTTTTTATCGCCAGCAAGCTGTATCATCCGCTCCATATCACTAATTTTTGGGCAGCGGTTTTTGCGGGAATGATCATAGGTCTGGTAAACTATTTAGTAACAGCGATTTTAGAGGACGTGAAAAAATGAGTATTTACAATTACTTAACACTTGGTTCGATGGCGCTTATGACGCTATTAATACTCGTTCAAACGAGAGGCGCGAGCTTGGGCGCAGGTCTGGGTGGAGCAGGAGAAGTCAATACGACCAGGCGGGGCACTGACAAAACTATTTTTCAGTTAACGATTATTTGTGCAGTGATTTTTAGTTTGTCGCTTATTTTAGGTGATATAGCAAAGTAAGCTTTATTGAATCAGGGTTGAGGGGCCATGCGACTGCGACTTATTCGATTACGATTTCGGCGTCGGCTTCGGAAAAGCCAGCAGCAAGTTGAGGACTTAAGTCAGCAGGCTGAGAATGGCATAGAAAAACACCTTCTCAAGCGGTTTGGTCATCTGGCATCGGTTCGTAGGTTTGTGATCGGTTGGTTAGCCCTTGTCCTGCTTCTTATAATCGGAGTAGTCATCCAAAATTTTCTCCTGAGCGGCTATTACCAAACACTCCAGCCGGTTCCCGGAGGTATATACAATGAAGGTATTCTCGGTCGGTTCACGAATGCTAATCCACTGTTTGCGACGTCAGACGTTGACAGTAGTATCTCGAAGCTTATCTTTGCAAGTTTGTTTACCTATAACGAACACAATCAACTAGTAGGCGATCTCGCCAGTAGTTATAGCGTTGATGCAAAGGGCACGACGTATACTGTCCATTTAAAACCGAACCTTACCTGGCAAGACGGACAATCATTAACGAGCAAGGATGTTGTTTTTACCTATCACATTATTCAAGATCCGGATACCGAGTCACCACTCCAAAACAGCTATACAGGAATAACGGTGACGGCCAAAGATCCACTGACGGTTGTCTTTAAGCTGCCCGATCCACTTGTCTCATTTCCCGAGAGTCTTACCAATGGTATTGTACCTGAACATTTACTGGCAAGTATTCCGCCTCCAGACCTTCGATCTGCTGATTTTAATACCGTAGATCCAGTGGGTGCAGGGCCATTTGCTTGGCAGGGTATACAAGTTGAAGGCAGTGATCCTAATTCTGCCGAGGAGCAAATAGCTCTCACGCCGTTCGCCAAATATCAAGGCGGAAAGCCCAAGGTAGACCAATTTGATTTGCATGTATTCGCTCAAGCTGATCAGATGACAGCTGCTTTTAAGTCGCATCAGTTAAATGGAGCAGAAGGCTATAACGACGTTCCGAGTGAACTTGCCTCAATGTCATCACTTGTCAAACATAGCTTATTATTAAATGCTGCCACGATGGTGTTCTTTAAGACATCCGCCGGAGTGCTTGGCGACGGACAGGTTCGCACAGCTTTGGTTCAGGCGGCGAATGTCCCGCAGATTATTCAAGCACTTGGGTATCCGACTCATGCAGTACGCGAACCACTTCTACTTAGCCAGCTTGGCTATAACAAAACCTACCAACAAGACGGCCAAAACGTTGCCGCAGCTAAAGCGCTATTAACGGCTGATGGCTGGATTCCAGGTAAAAACGGTCTAAGAATGAAGAACGGACAGACACTTTCCTTTAATCTTACGGCTGCCGATACACCTGAGTACCATATGGTTATCAACCACTTGTTGAACTATTGGAAAGCTGTCGGCGCAACCGTCACACCACTTTATTTGGATAATGCCGATTTCCAGAATGCGTTATCAGACCACGACTACGATGCCGTGTTGTATGGCATATCAATTGGTATTGACCCGGATGTATTTGTCTATTGGGACAGCTCCCAAGCAGATATCCGTTCTGCGAACCGGCTCAACCTATCTGAATATACTAATCTGACCGCAGACAATGCTCTTCAATCCGGTCGTACAAGATTGGAGCCAGCACTGCGCGTGATAAAGTACCAACCTTTCCTACAGGTCTGGCAACAAGATAACCCAGCCCTGGGACTTTACCAGCCGCGATTGCTCTATCTGACAGACGGAGCTGTTGCTGGGTTGAATGATCAAACAATCAATACGGCAATTGATCGATACAATAACGTGCAAAATTGGGAAATTAGACAAGCAAAAGTAACCGACTAACTCAATTAATAGGCTTGAGATTTACCTCTAAAATGTATACGATATGGTGGTCTTCGTCTCATGCGGATGTGGCGGAATTGGTAGACGCGCTAGCTTCAGGAGCTAGTGGGCTTTATGCTCTTGGAGGTTCAAGTCCTCTCATCCGCACCATTATCGATTTACAGGCGAGAAGACTACCGTCTTCCGGCACCTATTTGTTGACGGTCACGTAATCTATCTCCAGCTTGAACTCAAATACTCTGTCGTGGCACTTTATGGTTTACAATGTGGATAACAAGTTGATTCAATTGATCAATAATGCTTAAATTTAAATTGAGAAATAGATACACATTTAATTAAAAGGACAAACATGAAATTGCATATGAAGAAGTTAAACCAACGAGGTTTCGACCACGTTGTAGGCCTCGCAATATTCGTTGTTATCTTTGCAGGAATTGGTACCTATCTAGTCGTGGGAAGTCATGCGGCTACCCCGTCATCTGAGGGCAATAATACAGCATGGACTTTAACCGGCAAGACTAAAAACGAGTACGATCGCTCTGGAGCGACATTTACCTTTAGTAGTTCTATTTATAATGAAGGGCCACACGCATCAGGACGCTTCCAATACGGCCCACGTTATTTCTATTCCTCAACCTCCAATCCGGTTAGAGGTTCAAATGGTGCTTACGCAGGTGAACTTGAAACCACAGCTAATCCCAATAAGACAGCATCGTCATTGAAAAGCGGCGGTAGTATTACGAACATATATCAGTCAACAAATATTCCTAAGAACGAAAAGTCAACTTACATTTGTGGAACCGTGGCATTTAGTCCGTATAACTACCGTGGCGCTGCGAACGGGAGGAGTAAGGCTGTATGCTTTAAGGTTGCTTTGTCGCCGTCTGCTCCAGTGGGTGGAGGTAAATAGTCCATATTAGAGCAGGTTTCTTAAAAAGAGTACTAAGAGGCGTCACCCGAAGCTGCATGTTACATGACCAATGTATATAATTTTTCCGGGATCACCTCAGCTATAAATTAGGAAATGAAAGACAGGGGTTTGTAATCACAACTGTCTTGGGGATAAATTGTTGACTCTATTAGTCCGTAGTGCTTAAGTTTAATATGAGATTACAAAATATATAGATAAATTTGATAAAAGGAAAAATAGAGTTATAGGAAAAAACGTGTTGGTTTTTAAGCCGTTATTCCTCTGTTATTTGCCCTGAATTAATGTCGTGAGACATTAATTGTATGAAAAAAGAACCTACAAGTACACATGCCAAGCATGCCAAACTAAGCTACAGAAATGGGGCAAGACAACTGCCGGTACACAGCGTTACCGTTGTCCGCAGTGTAGTGGCTCACAAGTCAGGAAACGACCTGACCTCAGTCGTCAGCTTTTGCTCGAACACTTCGTCGCTTGGCTACTCGGCAAGCAGTCACAGGACGAATTGCCGACGAGTGTTACCGCCCGTACGTGGCGTAACCAAACAGCTTGGTGCTGGGATATTGTACCGAAGCCTACGCCCACCGGCGAAGTACACCACGCCCTTATCCTTGACGGCATCCGTGTCGGCTCACTGGTCTGTCTCATTGCTCGGACTACCGAATATGTCATTGCCTGGCACTGGGCCGGCTGGGAATCCTCGAGTACCTGGAGCGAGCTGTTGGCTACCATACCGGCACCAGGCTTTGCCGTGTGTGACGGCCAGAAAGGTATTCTCCTGGCCATTGCCCGGTGTTGGCCTGAGACGAAGATCCAGCGTTGCACATTCCATATCTGGCTCAACGTCCGGGGTAAGCTAACGCTCAGCCCGAAAACCGAAGCCGGGCAAGACCTTCTGCGACTAACCAGGGCACTGTGGCAAGTGCATACGGAAGCGGATGCGGCTACCTGGGAACAGCAGTTCCAGGCTTGGGAGAACCAGTATAACGACTTCGTCAAGCAAAGGACGTATGTCAGAGATCCGAAGCCGAACCAACGGAGATGGTGGCATACCCATGGACGCTTACGTTCTGCCTACCGACAGCTCAAGAAACTACAGGAAGACCAGCAGCTGTTCACCTACGTTTACAACTCCACCCCACGGCTACCAAGAACGACCAACCACATGGAAGGTGGTATTAACAGCCAGCTCAGAACCAAGCTCAAGTTGCACCGAGGCATGAGCGACGAGCACCAACGAAGGCTCGTGGAGTGGTATTTATACAGCCGAACTGAGGGGCAAAAACCAACACGAAATTTCCTTTAAGCGGAAAAATATGATATTTAATCTGAAAAAATTAAACCAACGTGGATTCGATCATGCAATGCTGGTCGTCGCATTTGTAGTACTCTTCGCCGGGGTCGGCACCTTCCTACTCGTAGCTAGCCACGCCGCTACTCCTGGGCCTAGAACCCTCCTTGTCTATTATTCTAAAAGTAACGACACCTGTCTAAACTTAGCCCACGGGTACGCGACTGTCGCTGCGTGTAGCTATAGCAACGCTGCCCAGGGTTATCGTTTTAACGCTTCGCACGAGATAATTCTAAATGGTGGCTGCCTGGTACCTAACGGCGCCTCTCGAAATTCACTTGGTGTCGGTACCGATCTCCATGATATATCGAACTGCAGCTCGGTTCCCTGGGGCGGGGCCTGGACTATGAGTGGCAAAGCTTCATCTGGCTATGAGTTTAAAAACAACCATACGGGGGGCAAGTATTGTATGGATCTCAGTCGCTCAGGGAGCGGCCAGGTCTACCTCGGCGGTTGCGGAGATCGGTGGTTTCCTGAAACGGAAAGTTCAACAACTGGATCAGGAGCACTCGGGTAATAAATAGTGACGCTTAGCTAGCCCCTAATTCTCAGACTCTACAGGCAAGCGGAGGCTTAGTGTTTGCTTATATGCTATAATTAGTGTATAATAGTAATAATGGCTAATTACAGAAATCGAAATCAATATCAGTCAGTTATTGGACATCGACATTGGCTTCAAGCGCAAGGCGAACCCGGACTTAGTGTTGCCGACTATACTGGATCGAAAGTAGCTATCCTCGTGCCCTTTGTAGAAGAAGTTATACGAGATGGTCGCGATAGTCGCGTAAACTTCGAGCGACAAACAAAAGTTCTTACAGAACGTTATAAACGTCGTGAGCGAGATCCATTTCATATAATGGGTGCCACACCTGACGATTTTCTAGCTATTCTTACTGATCGTACCGTACCGACGGTAGTCGTTGCTGGTACCGGTACAATATCATCGGTTTTAGTTCCACTTTCAAGAGATCGAGACCAGGATCCGCGAATTGGCTATCTTGATTGGCTCCACCTCGCTGGAATGGCGAATCATCTTAAACTTGGCCAGTTCGTGATGCTGCAATGCGGTAGGTATAAGGCGGGATTGAATGTTCCACTTGGGGTAGGGGTCGTCAAGTCTCACGCCGATATATTTGGTGCACTCGGCCGGTCCCGGTTTACTACCGATGTAGATTTTGTTGAGGCGCCAGTAGTGCCAATTACTACTGAGCCTGAACTTTCTTATGAGTACATTACGGATGAGTTTCGAGTAGAACGTAATCGAAATGTTCCGGACGTAGTACCAGATACTGCGTTTGTAGTAATCCGTGATTTTTGGAATCATAGGTTCAATCCGGACAGGGGGGAATTTATTCAAACGACAGACATTACGCGCCCTGATCTTAGACAATATCTCGAATTTGTTTAATAGTAATGTAAAATCTCACTAAATTTGCGACTTTAATATATTGTTAATTAATTTGCTTTACGATAACTAATTATGGTGCGTTATTGTTATGTTAACCGTAAAGTACTCTGGAGGCGTTCCGTCCAGGCGGTCCAAATTGTTGCGGGCATATTACATGGTACCCGACGTCGAAAGTAATCGAACGCAGTATAGGGTTGAAGCCAGGTTTTGTATTACTGATAAAAAAGCATAGAATTTAATCCTAGTAGAGACTAAAAAAATAAGTATATGCCTCCAGATCAAAACCAACCACCACCAAATCCAGATCCCTCAGAGACAGCAGATGATGGATCCGCTACGACTAAAGGTAATTTAGAAAGCGCTCCTTTAACAAATGAGCAAACAACAATAAATGAACATCAAATCTCTTCTAGCGAAGAAAGCGATAAAGCGGACTTGACTCCAGACCTACAATCAGAAGTTCCAGCGCAACCAGCAGCCCAATTCCCCACGAACCTGACTAGTACGAATGCGGGCGACGAACAAGAGGTTCAGCACCATACCAAGCTCAAACGAATGTTATTAGCTTGCATCTGCTTTGCGGCTATTCTTTTAATCGGTATTGCTGGATTTTCCATCTGGTACTTACAGCAAGACCATTCAATCTACGCGAAATTAACAGTGAAGACATACCATCAAAACAATGTTTCAATTAGTTTCCTGTACCCCTCAATTATGTCAGTTGATACAGTGGCGGTAAGCGCGAATCCGGATATGAAAGCTGCATTTCAATACGAAAGTGGTGCTACCAAATTGGCGATCGTTGGCGGAGCAATACCGTATAGTACGATTCTTCAACATTTTAATATGACCCCGTTGCAGGAGCTAACTGAGTTAAAAACAGGGCAAGGAAGTTACGTTTCAGTAATAAAAAAAGAAGAGCCGACGTTATATAGCACTTTGTATGGAAACTGTAGCTGGCTCATAACCACAAGTGGCGAAAAAGATTTACTATGTACCCATCAGAGTACAAATGACAGTGGCAATACCACTATTAATATCACAGCCGCCGATAAGAATTACCAATATGTTTTAACCATTGGCATGACAAATAATATATGGACAAAACATCAACAAGTCTGGCAAAAAATAGAAAAAAGTTTTACGTACTGAACTGATAGGACGTTTTACGATCCGTTCGTTGTGCTTGTGTAACGGTTATGCTAATAATGTAAGTACTCATGAAGCGGCCCTTGCTATTGAAACGGTTAAATCAGTCTGGATTGCTGCATCACATGGTGCCGTTACTGTGTATTGCGTTAGTTGTTATTGTTGGAGTTGGCTATGAGGTGTACTCACATGCTGATTCTAGTGTAATCGGTTCAGCGGAAATCTTGTCCAATGTCACGGGGCAAGGAACGACCTGGTGTCTCAATGATGAAAATGGTGCAGTGTCGGCGAATAATCCGATCAACACGGCGAAATGCAATGGGACAAAATCGCAACGATTTGTCTTTACGGGTGGAAAATTGGAGAATACCGCACTAGGCGGATCGTACTGCATCGCGGTTCATAGTACCAATGTTGTACTCTCGTATAGAGCGGTGCTGGCAAGCTGTAGTAGCGCGAGTGTCCCAACCTGGGCACATAGCGGTGGGGTATTTCAAAGTCAAACAGCAATCGGAACCGGAGTACCCGGCGGTCAATACGCATGTCTGGCAATACCGGCCAGTAGTCTCGGCAGTCAGCTGGTAATAAATAGCTGTAATGCATCATTACCAGCTCAGCAATGGAAGGTGGGCACTTATACAGTGACTACACTTCCCAAGCACCATTACCCTGATTGGATTATCAACTCTCATGCAATTAGTTTGCTGAGTGGCGTCGGTGCGTCAAACAATCTGATTGTTAGTGCCTTTAATACGTCTCAAACTTATCTAATCGGTGACACGACGTCAGCAGCAGGCGTTCCGGCTGCTATACCGACTGCCACCTATTATAGTTACCAAGCAATCGAATTGGCGTTTGCTAACAAAACGTTACCAGGAAGCTATAGAGCCGTCATGTATGACAATGAAAACTGGTCTCTGACTCCGACGGTCGAGCAGCAAAGCCCAATTCACTACGAGCAACTTGTTGCCTCGCTACTACATGAACATGGTCTTACCTATGTCGCAGCGCCAGGTACGGATATCGTAAAAGCGACCGGCCAATTGGTCAACAATAGCATTTACGATACCTATATCAGCAGAAATATTGCCGGTAACACTGCCAAATATGCTGATGTCATTGATATCCAAGCTCAGGGTAGCGAAACTAATCAGTCTGCTTTTACTAGCTTTGTGAATCAGGCTGCCAAGCAAGCCAGGGCGGCCAAGTCTACCATCGTCGTTATGGTTGGTCTTAGCACTAACCCGAGTGGCCAGCAAGTAACCAACCAGCAACTTCTCAATGCGTATAACTCAGTTAGATCAACTGCCAATGGCTACTGGCTCAATATACCGGGTACCAGTACGTCTTGCCCGGATTGTGGTACGCCCCATCCGCAGGTAGGGTATTACTTATTACAACAAATCTACGGCCTCAACTAATCGTGGTAAATGTCGTCAGTAACATAAGCATTGTGACGCCAGGATATGCTATCATAGCAGCTGTATAATGAAGCTAGTTATAGATTAGAGGATATGTTTTTTAGATATGAGTAAAATTGCGCACTATCTGCAAGAACATTTAGTTGGCGAGGTCGTAACGAGTACCGATGCCCGGAAATATTTTTCGACTGATGCTAGTATTTTCCAGGTTGTCCCAGCTCTAGCGGTCTATCCAAGAAATGAAAACGATGTGCGTAAAACCGCCAGATTTACTTGGCAATTGGCTGAACGAGGTCGAATAATTCCTATAACCGCCCGAGGCTTAGGCAGTGATCAGACCGGGGCGGCACTTGGCAGCGGCATCGTTGTTATCTTTCCGGCTCACATGAACCGAATCCTTGAACTCGATACAAAATCAAACATAGTAGCCGTCGAACCGGGAATAAATTTTGGCAAACTCCAGCAGACGCTGCACACGCATGGTCGTTTTTTGCCCCCGTTTCCAGCTTCTCTTGAGTACTCTACTATTGGTGGCGCTGTCGCGAATAATGCCAGTGGTGAAAAGTCGATTAAATACGGTGAAATGCGTTCATTTGTGCATAGCTTACGGGTGGTCTTAGCCAATGGCGAGGTTGTTGAAACGTCACGTATTAGCAAGCGAGAATTAAACAAGAAATTAGGCTTAGCAACTTTTGAAGGCGAAGTCTATCGTTCAGTCGACACCTTAATTGAAGAAAAACGGGAATTGCTTCATCAGATGTCCCGCGCAGTGCAAAAGAACAATGCCGGCTATGACTTATTGGACGTAAAGCACAACGACGGATCATTTGATCTCACCCCGCTGTTCGTCGGTAGTCAGGGGACATTAGGGATAATTACCGAAGCTAGTCTTGGTACAGCAGAGCATAATCCGCAAACGACGACCATACTGGCCTGTTTCGATAGCGTTGAACATGCACACCAAGCCATTATGGAACTTATGAAACTTTCGGAGTTACCGAGCGCTATTGAAATGGTTGATAATCAATTGCTCCAACAAGCCTATAATGTGAATCCCAATCAGCTAAAAGAGATACTACCACCACCGTTCCCAGCGATCGTATTAATTGTCGAATTTGACGGCAAAGACCGTAAACTGAAAAAACAAGTCAAGCGGGTAAATAAAATATTTGAAAAATCCGCAGCCAATATTCAAACCGCGACTGATCCAGAACAGCAACAACTCTTAATGAAGATTCGAGATGTTTCAAGTACGATTCTTGCTCATACCGAAGGACCTTTGCGGAGCTTGCCGATAATACAAAATGCCTCAGTACCGATAGAGCAATTCCCAGCTTTATTAAACGGTGTATATTCGATTTTTGCTACACAGCATATTAGCTCGGCGGTATGGGGTCACGCCGGTGATGCGACACTTCATATATTACCGAAGCTCAATATTGCACAGGTTGGTGATCGCCAAAAAGCATTTCGTTTACTTGATGAGTATTATAAGCTCGTAATTGGTCTTGGCGGCTCAATAAGCTCAGAATCGAGTGACGGACGATTAGCTTCGCCCTATCTCGAACATATGTACGGTACCGACGTATTTCAAGTGTTTCAGAAAATTAAGCAAATCTTTGATCCGTATAATATCTTGAATCCCGGTGTAAAAATGGGGAGTTCGCTTGACGATAATAAAGCCATTCTCCGTTCTGAATATAGTCTTGATCATGTCTATGATCATCTGCCACGAAACTAAACGAGAGCTGCTTGAGTTTTAACCCTAAAACGGATACCATATGGTGGACTCGCTATCCGTGCGGACGTGGCGGAATGGTAGACGCGCTACCTTGAGGTGGTAGTGGGAGCAATCCTGTGGAGGTTCAAGTCCTCTCGTCCGCACCATAATTGACGTATCAGCACAATTCATCATAATAAAGTTTATGAACGAAGTTTTAATTACAGCCGAAAAGTGGGCAAGTGGTGACCCTCAAAGTAGAGGTTGGCGACATCTCGGAAATGTTGCTGTTGAGAAGCGCTCGCTGGGTTCCCACCTTACAGGGGATAGCGTTGAAGGTCCTGATAAGAGGTTACCTATACCAGTAATGGAAGAAAGATTTTCTTTAGATCCTCCTGATAGTGATCCACTAGTCCAACAGGCAAATGATGGGTTTGACCCAATGAGAGTTGGCGGTCAGTTATATTCGAATTGGAGTACTGGCCCCTCAATTAATCAGGGCGGTGTCTTTGGTGAATATCCGCCTACATCTCCAGGACAAGCGGTAGGTGTTTATGTTCAGGTAAGAGAGCTGAAAGAAAAGTAGACTATTCATCGTCTTCATCCTCGTCCATTTCAATATAAGTGTCTATTAGATCAACATCTTCAAGACCGAATAAAGTTCTATTATCGTCCTTTATGCTGCACCAGTCAAATTCGGTTTATGGCATTTATTATTTGATGACAAATCATCTCACATTACCAAAAGTATGGCAATTACTCGAAGCACATAGCATACGGTATAAGGAATTAGTATGTGATCCTGCACACGCCGATACGGCATCGTTTTGTGAGCACTACAACTATTCGTTAGATCAGTCAGCCAATACAATATTAGTCACTTCGAAAAAAGTTGAGCCGGTTATCTATGCTCTCTGCGTTTTACTTGGGACAACCAAACTGGATGTCAATAAAAAAGTATGTGAGCTCATGAAGGTGAAACGAGCTTCGTTTGCTGACGCTGAAACTACTGTTGCAATAACAGGAATGCAAATCGGCGGAGTGACGGTTTTTGGCGTCACAGACCTGCCGATTTTTGTTGATAGCCGAGTCATGGATCAATCAGAAGTTGTAATGGGTGGTGGTAATCGATCGAGCAAACTGGTACTGCATCCAAAAGAATTGCTCAAACTACCGAACGTAGTCATTGTTGATCAATTAGCCAATTCGAAAAGGGGATGAGTAGGCAAAGATATGCTATACTCTTCGAGTAATTCCTTAACTTTATCCGGGCGATTAGCTCAGTTGGCTAGAGCGTCTGATTTACACTCAGAAGGTCGGGGGTTCGAGCCCCTCATCGCCCACCAAATTTATTTACAGATCAGAAAAGTTCCAGAATAATTAGTTTTGGAACTTTGTTATTTTAATTACCTCTGTAATTTTGGGTTCGAGTCCCACATGGCTGCGTGTTAATATTGAACTTTTTGCTAGAATTAACATAAGCATAACGTTTTTGTGAATTGAGACCGATTTGACGAATACGAACGTATTGAAACAGTTTAATAGTATTAAAAACTGGCAAGCGGCGACCGTAATATTTATTCCGTGCCAGAAAACCCCGTAGCTTTAGCTCGGGGTTGAATGGCTCCCTGGAGAAGACACAAGGTATTGTGTCTTCGTAAGCAAACGGGCATGCTTGAAGTATGTCCAAGTATAACGTTGGTGCCCATACGACCGACCGTCTCAAGTATCACTTAGTCTGGATCCCGAAATACCGCAAGCGAGTCTTAATAGGCCCACTTGCAAGGCGGTTGTATGAGCTTCTCCACGAATGCGCTGAGGTTAATGACTGGAAGATCGTTGAAGTGAATGTGCAGCGTGATCATATCCACCTGCTCATACAATTGCCGCCGAAAGAGGCTGTAGCCCATGCCATGCAAATCATGAAAGGTGGTACCAGTAAGAAGATCCGTGAAGAATTCCCTGACTTGGAAGAATTCTTGTGGGGCGACAACCTATGGGCCGAAGGCTACTTCGCCGAATCAGTGGGTCAGGTTACTGAATCCCGTATTAATGCTTATATACAGAACCAATAGCTTCAAGTAGGCGAAGAGAGCAAAGCGTTAATACCATGGACTTTAGTCCGTGGTAGTTTATTTTAGGTATTGTAGTTTTTTGTTCAGGTCTTAGTAATCAATTCCAGGGTGATGATGTAGCCCAAATAGTCAATAATGTACCCGTCCATTCTATAGCACATTTTAGACTTTTCTTTGAAGGGGGTACGTTCTATAACGGGCAGGGACTTGCACCGTTGAGTGGGGTATATTTCCGTCCATTCATGATGACAGTATTCTCACTGATTTATACTATATTCGGCTCGCACCCATTTTATTTTCATCTTGTGCAACTTCTATTCTGCATCGGCAGTAGTATCATTTTGTATTTATTCTTTAGATTTTCATTTAAACCTGTGTTGGCCTTATTTCTATCACTTGTTTTTCTGCTCCATCCAATTAATTCGCAAGTAGCTTACGCTATCCCATCGATGCAGGATGCGTTATACTTTTTCTTCGGCATATTGGCGTTATGGATATTAGTCCGGTTCAAATCCATAAAAAGTTTAGCAATCGCAGCAACTTGTCTTTTCTTGTCATTATTGGCAAAAGAAACCGGAATACTTTTTATTGCTTTATCGCTTTTAATTCTCTTCTGGTATAACAAAAAGCGGCTATATCCGTTTATAGGAATAATGGTATTCCCCATAACGCTCTATCTGGTACTTAAAACAAATGCAGTTGGTTTACTAGGTACAAACCCAGATAATGCGCCAATAGATAACATGAGCTTGATGGGTCGTTTATTTACCGCTCCTTCAATAGTATTGTCTTACATTATAAAATTTATTTTCCCATGGAACTTAGCGTCAGCTTACTACTGGGTGCATCCTACTTTTAGTTTTAGTAACTTTCTTTTGCCTCTCATTATTGATCTAGGCGTACTCTCAATTCTTGTCAATATGGCATTGCTTATACGCAAAAGAGCACCGAATGCTCACTATCGCGCGTATCTCTTATTTGCAACGTGGAGTGCTCTCGGTATCTTAGTTCATATTCAAATCATCCCCCTTGATTTTACTGCAAGTGAACCATGGTTTTATTTCTCTTCAGCTGGTGTACTCGGTATGATCGGGATCATTGTAATTACATTTGGAGTTATAGGAAAAAACGTGTTGGTTTTTAAGCCGTTATTCCTCTGTTATTTGCCCTGAATTAATGTCGTGAGACATTAATTGTATGAAAAAAGAACCTACAAGTACACATGCCAAGCATGCCAAACTAAGCTACAGAAATGGGGCAAGACAACTGCCGGTACACAGCGTTACCGTTGTCCGCAGTGTAGTGGCTCACAAGTCAGGAAACGACCTGACCTCAGTCGTCAGCTTTTGCTCGAACACTTCGTCGCTTGGCTACTCGGCAAGCAGTCACAGGACGAATTGCCGACGAGTGTTACCGCCCGTACGTGGCGTAACCAAACAGCTTGGTGCTGGGATATTGTACCGAAGCCTACGCCCACCGGCGAAGTACACCACGCCCTTATCCTTGACGGCATCCGTGTCGGCTCACTGGTCTGTCTCATTGCTCGGACTACCGAATATGTCATTGCCTGGCACTGGGCCGGCTGGGAATCCTCGAGTACCTGGAGCGAGCTGTTGGCTACCATACCGGCACCAGGCTTTGCCGTGTGTGACGGCCAGAAAGGTATTCTCCTGGCCATTGCCCGGTGTTGGCCTGAGACGAAGATCCAGCGTTGCACATTCCATATCTGGCTCAACGTCCGGGGTAAGCTAACGCTCAGCCCGAAAACCGAAGCCGGGCAAGACCTTCTGCGACTAACCAGGGCACTGTGGCAAGTGCATACGGAAGCGGATGCGGCTACCTGGGAACAGCAGTTCCAGGCTTGGGAGAACCAGTATAACGACTTCGTCAAGCAAAGGACGTATGTCAGAGATCCGAAGCCGAACCAACGGAGATGGTGGTATACCCATGGACGCTTACGTTCTGCCTACCGACAGCTCAAGAAACTACAGGAAGACCAGCAGCTGTTCACCTACGTTTACAACTCCACCCCACGGCTACCAAGAACGACCAACCACATGGAAGGTGGTATTAACAGCCAGCTCAGAACCAAGCTCAAGTTGCACCGAGGCATGAGCGACGAGCACCAACGAAGGCTCGTGGAGTGGTATTTATACAGCCGAACTGAGGGGCAAAAACCAACACGAAATTTCCTTTAAGCGAATATTATTAAAAATTAAAATATGAGACTTGAAGTTGGAAGTGTAATATTCACTCGTTATTAACTTTTATATTGCAAGACGCTCATGCTTAGCGTATTGTTGCATCAAAGGGCTTAATTGAGGAGGTGAGATTTATGGCGTGGCACTCTATAAAAGTATCTATAGTGCGCACCCAAAACTGCTCAACCCAATAAGATCTCTTTTCCGGTATAATCTCGGGTAATACCGAGGAAGAAGGAGGTCTTCAATGCGAAGACAGTTCACGCCTGAGCAGAAAGCCCAGATAGCTCTCGCCGCCCTGCGCGGCGACAAAACCATTAACCAGATAGCGGCGGAGTATGAAGTGCACCCCACGCAGGTCAAGCAGTGGCGTGACGCCGTGAAAGCAACCACGGTTGAGACGTTTGCCGACAAACGGAAGGCTGCCACCAAAACGGCTGACAGCCAGAAACAAATCGACGAATTGCACCGGGTTATTGGCATTCGTGACGCCGAGCTCGAATGGCTTAAAAAAAAGATCCATCGTGACCTGGGGCTGTGAGCCACCGCCTGCCCGTACTACTACCCTCCAGCCGTTTCACCTCCGCGACCTTGCTGGCCTCATCGAGCCGGATAACCCCAGCCTAACCGTCACCAGGCAAACCGAGCTGCTCGGGTTGGCCCGTCGAACCTACTACTACCAACCGGCAGCGAGCATGCGGGCCGAACTGCTTCTCAAACGGGACATGGATGCCGTTGACGCCATATACACCGACTACCCGTTTTACGGTTACCGGAGGATGGGCTTGGAGCTAGGCGAGCGGTTCGGTATCGAACTTGGTAGAAAGCGAATCCGTACCCTCATGCGCCTCCTCGGGCTGGAAGCGATCTACCCGAAGCCGAACACCAGTAAGCCTGGTGTCGGCGCCGGCCATACGGTCTATCCGTATCTACTGCGCGGCGTCACAGCCGGGTATCCGAACCATGTCTGGGGGACGGACATCACGTACATCCGTACCCAAGAAGGCTTTGTATACCTGGTCGCCTTCATCGACTGGTTTAGCCGCTATGTAGTGAGCTGGGCCTTGAGCGATACGCTTCAGAACGGGTTCGTATTGCAAGCGCTCAAGGATGCACTGTGCTTCGTGGACGACTGCGGATTACCGATACCGGACGTCTGCAACTCGGATCAGGGTAGCCACTTCACGAGCGAGGCATACACCGCATTGCTCGAACGGGCAGGCGTACGGATTAGCATGGATGGGCGTGGCAGATGCCTGGACAATATCTTCACCGAGCGGTTGTGGCGCAGCGTGAAATACGAGAACGTCTTTCCAAGCTCGTACCGCAACCTGGAAGATGCGCAAGCGGGTCTGGCCGAGTACTTCCGCTTCTACAACAACAAGCGCCGGCACCAAAGTCTTGACTACCAAACGCCAACGGAAGTATATTTCGAACTACGAACCGCTCACAACCGCACCGGCTTCGTACCAATACAACCACTACCGGAAGAGATCTACGACAAAGCGGTTATGTGAGCAGAGTGGGGAGCGCAGCATAATGTATGCGTTTGGTATTGTAGTAATGCATCGTTAGAGCTATGGACTCATGAAGTTGAGGCAGATCCCTGAATTGATTTAGTGGCCCGAGTTCTAGTTTAAAGCTTCCAAAGAACCGTTCCATGAAACCGTTCTGCCAAGGACTAGCCTTGCTACTGCAGGACAATGTTATCTCCATCTTCTGGCAGATAAGCTGATGTTTGAAGCTCAAGTACTCTGTGCCTTGATCACTGTGCAGGATAGTTGGAGCTGGATGTTTGCTCAAAGCATCTAACAGGGCCTCATAGGTCAGTACGCTGCTATGCCTGAGTCCGAGCCGCCAGCCGACAACCCTCATACATTATCTTCCTGTCTATAACGACCAACTTTCTGTGGTGGCCAACTGTAAAAACAATTTGAATTCTAATCTGTTGTAAACTGGCTAATGCTCGGTAGGTATCTTCTACTTGAAATATATCATGTAGCGCAATTGGATCCTTTGTATTTATGACGATGCGTACCCTATTCTGCTTCAATTTAATCAGGGCGGGTAATAAACATTGAAGTCTTCTGTTTGTTATGTACGGTGATTCAATTATTAATTCACTGTGACATTTCTTCAAATCTTTATTAAATGCATCATAGAAAGTATCTTCATTGAAAAGACTTGAAGTTGCTAAAGTATCAGCTTGTTTTCTTTTACTTAACATGTTAATCATGATAATTCTTCTCGATGATAGGAGAATTATCATTTTAAATATTGATATCTATACCTAATTCAATTAATCTGTCTACTAGACTTAACAAAGCGTGTGCATAAGTGTTCCAAAATTGGGATACATCGCCCACCATTTTAAAATGTCTAGGGTTTCTCATTTTAGTATATTGACAGGGATTGGCTGTGTCAGATTTTGGTTCATTTGAAAGATTAGTAATTGAGTCACCCCATATAAGGACCCGTGCCAAAGTGACTGGTTCGCTACTGGCTGATGAGCTTCGCTTTGGTAAGAATCCAGCTACTATCGTTAGGCAAGGAGCGAGAGCACTCATCGCCGTGACGATTGGTAAAATTGATCCTTTTCCGGTTAGCGTATATGGCATGGTCCTTGAAACTAATGAAGATAATCCCGGTCTCTTCACTGCAGAATTTCATAACTTCTTTGCAGAAATGTCAACTGAACAGGTATGCACCGAGGAGGATTGTGGTGCTGGAATGATGGAGGCCATGAGTCGATTATCTGAGGATGAATATGCAAAATTTGATCCTGATTCCATGTATGTCACGCCATTTCTTGCAACAAACGGCGGCCATACGTTTGACATGGTAATAAGGAAGTCCTATGAAGCAGCCACAACATCAGGGACTATACTAGCAAAGAACCCGTTGACTCACTTACCAGCATTTCAGGCTTTTGAATATTTTATGAGTACTGGCCATGATTTTAGTAACCAAGTACTCCACGACGTGGCTCTTACTGTGGTCCAGCCAGTTATGGCGTGAGTAAGGGCACTGACTCATAAAGGCAAAGCTACATATTTTATAGACGTAACTGCTCCCACCCTCCATGCTAGACTAGGGATAGTTCGTCAAACACAAAAACTATGTCTAGAAAACCACTTAATTCTTCTGTTATAGCTGAACGCATGATTCGATTCCGTAATCTAGAGAAGTTATATAAACTTAGTAAGCAACGACACAACCTCCAGAATAAACAGATCGCTACATTAAAGCGAATAAGCACCAAACAGCAAGAACTGCTAGATGATCAAATGGTCCTCATAGAGACTCAAGCTATTCGCATTGCTGAACTGGAAGCCATGGTTTTCGGTAAGAAAAAGAAGCCACCAATTGGTACACTGCCTAAAGATCAAGATAAGCCGACTCCTCCTCCGAAACCACTTCGCAGTAAGGACTCATTTAAACGAACAATTCCAACCAAGGAAGCCGTCACTAACACTGTACCCGTGCCTGTAGGCCAGTGTGCCTGTGGTGGTCAACTCACTGACATCACCACTCACGATCGGTATGTCGAAGATATTCCACTTCCAGATATTACTGCTGACTACACTGCCAGGTTAGTGACTAAGTACCTGGTTGCTCGGGGTATCTGTACCAAATGCGGCAAAGTAACCTCTGGCAAGGATTTAGGCGGATCGATCGTATCTCTTGGCCCAAATGTTCGTTTACTGGTTACGCATCTCATCGCTGGTCTAGGCATAAGCTATAGCCAGGTAGCCAGTTTACTACTCAGTTTGTACGGTCTCACCATGACTGACAGTGAGATAGCAAGAATATTGCAGAAACAGCACCAAAAATGGCAACCGCAATACCAACAACTCCTGAGTGACATCCGGAGTTCACCAGTGGTTCATAGTGATGAAAGTCCCTGGCCAATCCAGGATTTGCAAGGAGCTGGCTATGCCTGGAATCTCAGTGATGGCCTGAGTCCGAAAGTTTGTTTTGCTCTTCAGAACAGTCGTGGTGCCGCACATGCCAAAACACTGTTTGGAGTAGATACCAAGCAGCCATTTAGCGGTACCCGGATTAGTGATGACTATGGTGCCTACCGGACATTGCCCGGGCTGCAGCAACTGTGCTGGGTTCATCTGTATCGATGTATTCGTGACCTGAGATACAATGACAACTTATCCGAAGAACAATTGCCTTATGTACAACGGTGGTATGAACAGTTTGCCGCTATCTACCAAGACCTTGACATGTACCTGGGTGAGCCGTTTGATGAAGCGGTCAGAAGTATGCAAGCTGATGAGTTATGGCAAAGGGTACAGGAACTATGTCAGTATCCAGTACCAGCAATTGGTGAACCAGAGAAGCTAACCAGACTCAAGGCCCAGTTAACTAGAGCCGGCAAGGATAAACTATTCGTCTGTCTTCCTAACAATACGCCTTGTGACAATAACCGAGCCGAACGGGATTTAAGACAATTAGTCATAAAACGTAAGCGATCCTTCGGTAGTAAAAGTGAGAAAGGAGCTCAGGCCTTAGCTACAGTCCTATCCATCTGTACAACTAATTGGCGTATGAATCCAGCCACTTACTTCCAGAGCTTAGCCACGCTCGGGTAGGGTGGGAGCAGTTACTTATAGATAACTTGTCAAATAGGGAAAATAATTTTATTATTTTTTAATGACAGGGGAGTTTCACGAGTTAACTAGCATTCCGTCACCGTGGGAAACCGCAGCTGCAGGGCTTCGGATGATTGCTGACAGTGAGCTTTTACAAGCGCAATCGCCTTATCAGAGAAATTTACTAATCGATGCAGAAGGCTTTTTAGATGAGTTGTCAGACAATTACCAAGATGAACCTGATATCGTCAGGGGTGTTCATACGAGTCTCATTTTATACGGCATTCGCACTAATAACCGTGACCTCATAGAAAATTCACTTCAAGCAATAAATGGTTTTGACCAGTTTAATTGTCTCTTAGAAATACGTTTTATAATGCGTGAACCACATGAAGGTTTCGCTATCACAGATGATATATGGAGAGATTGGTTCGATCTAGCAACTGAGACTGCAGAAAGAGAGGATGTCGATTCGGACCAAACCGAGGTCGATAGACTTTATACGAGTCTTGCGCAGGTCATTACTGGATTTGCTGTTGAAGTTGAAAATGCAGCAGATGTAACAAAGAGAGTAAGCCTTGCGCATTCGCTAAAAGACGAGCTTTACGAAAAAATGCACTCAATAGGTGTGGCAGATATGGGGAGGTTGGAGTCTCAGATCGGAAGGCGGGATATGATTATAAATTTGCTAGATAGCTTCAATCAAATTTGTGGTGAAGCTGGCATATGGCAAGAAATGATCGGGGAATGGACGGAAACGGCGCAACTATTTTATAAAGCAAAAACGGGCAAATTCGGGATAATCGATCGTGCCCAGCTAGATGTGGACCTAAGTAGTAAGTCCGAAGCGCGTACTGTGAGTGCAGCGGCAATTGCAGCTACTATAGATGGTCCGTTGGCGGAAGATCATTTTAAAGCACAAATAGCTCAATCTACTCACACTATCTTTGATAATCTCAACCTATCCGCTCGAGCGGCTTTTAGGTGGGCGAATCGCGAGCTTTGGGCTTATAGTGTCGGTCGTCCAGAAGTTGTCCTAAACAATAGAGAGCAACTTGACGCACTGCTCCAAGTTGGTCGCCCGGAATTTGCCGGAGCGATGAGAAGGTTGTATGCAGAAGACCGTGCTGTCGAGGATCGGGCTGTGGAAACATTGGGAGCATTTGATGCTGCCCTCCATATGACACGTGGTGAGTTTCTGACAATTGGCGATGCAGATCTAGCCGTCTTTCGTGACTATCAGGGAAGAGGAGATCAATTCATTGCGTTGTTCCTTAGATTTCGTCAACAAGAACAAGCTGTCACGGATGATGCTGGAAACAGTGGGATAGAAGTATTTGCAGACTGGTATGACGAATTTGTCATCTCACTTACAGAATGGGCTCACAAACCCGCACCTCAACTCTACCCTTCTGCGGAGTTAGTAACGATGGTGCGGGTACTGGAAGCGTCTTTAACTCCAGCCTATTTTGATTCTGAAGTTTTGCAGTTACTGCATAAGAATGTTAAGCGACAATGGCAGCACGTACAGAAAAGGAGAAGTTTGGCTATTGACACGATGGTGCTGCAAGAACATGTTGAAAAGGTACTTGAGGAGGCTGATACCAGAATCCCAGTTGATCTCACCGAGCAACGAACTTCATCTCACGAAGAGGAAAGAGATAAACCTTTTATAATTGCGATCAATCCAGAGTTGGGCGAGGAATACCTCTAGCTACAAATATTTGAAAATGTACTGCGATTTCTATTGTATGACTAGATAATTCCATTTATAGGTAGTGCTTCCATTGGGAGTAGCGTTAGTGCCAATATCTAAGGTAGAAGTTGTGAGTGTGCTATCATCGACGTAAATATTCAGGCCGGATGCGATTGGAGTACCAGGCGTAAGTACAACGTGCGGATCGGACGTAAATGGATTTGCAAACGTGACGGTTGCCATTGTGCCGCTACTGCATGGTCCGGCACCGGTAGTAATACTTATAGTACCCGCCGTGTCTGTACCAGTAACCAATGCAACTGCCGAACCCGTACAATTCACGACGGCTGTTGGAGTTATTGTTGGTGCGTTGCCGCCTGATACAATATGGCCGTCAACAGTCAGATTTACAGTAACGATCAAGCTTTGCACGGTAATCGTCATCGCCGATGTATCAGCCGTTAATAGCGCGGTGCCAGCGGAATTTTGTATTTGAAAGGCGTTTGGTATATTTGCCGAATCCTGAAATACGGCCGCACCGTTTTGCGTCAACGTACCGAGTGTATCAACCGTGACTGCTGGGGCGTTACCCGCAAAGGTGGCAAAAATTGAGGTATTGGACGTATAGAATGTACCGCCACTTGGAATAGTAGCCGGCATACCGTTGTTTCCGCCTGTTTGCCAGGCATCTGTACCCTGATAAAAAGTACCCGATCCTGGAGTGCCTATTTCTGCATTTGATCCGCCTCTCTACCGATGTCATTTGTCCAATAAACTAGCCAATAGCTTGTGGTAGGGGCCAGTGTGGCGGTGATTGGTAGGGTATTCCACGCAGCGGTAGGAGATAGGGTGCCAATGGTTGACGAAGCGATATAGGCACCAGGCACCCCGGCATTATCGGCATATATAGCGACTTGGTATTGGTTTGTGGGCGGTGGATCAACGCCGTAGTCACCGATTCGGACTGCAATAGATTGGATCGTGCCGCCTGTCGTCGTCGTATACTTAGCTGCTTCGATGCCGCCATTCATGTTGGAATAACCAAAATTGCCGACTGTAGTATAGCCAAGTGTTGCGCCAGATCCGGTGCCGACAAACACACTTCCACCTGTGCCAGTTCCAGATCCAGTACCAGCCTGAATGGTTAGATTACTACCTGTGCCATTTCCTCCGGCATTACCAGCTTGAATGTTGAGGCCTCCGACGTCACCACCGCTATCGCCAATCTCCCATGTTGAACTAGTCGCGGCGGTTAGATCTAAAGCACCAGACGTGGTCGTAAGCGATGCACCGCCTGCACTGGCGGTTAATGTGGTTGCTGATAGATTCATAATGCCATTGCCGACCGCGATGTTGACACCACCTCCGTAAATTGAGGTTGGTGCGAGCATGCCACTGTTACCTATGTTAATTAATTGTGCATTTGTTGCGCCGATGTTTATTGCCGCTGTACTTGTAGAAGAACTTAAATCGGTGATGGACATATCATCAAGGTAGTGTACTTCGCCAACAGTTGTGGCATCGTGACTAATAAAAGCAAATTGTGGCGATATCCCTGCACAAGAAGCATTGAAACGACAGAGACAAAAGTGTAGATAGTGGCCAAAAATTATCCATGCAAAAGATGCCACCATGTCGACGGTGGCGGTACGGCCTGACTAAGGATCAACGGACTGCTGTTAATTTGTGTTGATTCATCATAAAAAACAGTACCTACAATATGTCCTGCAGCAAGCGGAGGGTGAATATCGAAGAGAGTTATACGAGGTTTTTTTAAAGGAGTACCAAGCCAGGATATCGTTCCGATTGGTTGCTTTAAGACAGCCGATACGGCAGACGACCAGGGAACTGATATTTTGGCAAAGGCTTGTCCGGTACTATAGGTTTGATTCAGTACGTAGGCTTTTTGATCGGACAATAATAGCGGTAACGCACTATCAAGGGCCGATTGTAGTGTGGGACTTTGCATGACTGCACCAATAAGGGTAACTGTCTGTCCATTCGCTAAAGCATAGGGTGCTGAAAACAAAAATACTCCACCAGCCTGATTACTATTTCCAGTTTTAAGTCCGTTAATACCGGCTGTGCCAAGCAACCAGTTTACATTCTTTACAGGGCCCGCAACCGGCAGGGTCGCAGTTCGCTGGGCAACAATTCCAGTGAGGGTACTGTTTTTTTCAACCGCTTCACCGAGTTTTACAAGATCACTGGCGGTGGAGGTGGTCGTTGGGGCATAGCCACTGGCATCAGAACCGATATGGGTATGGCTCATGCCTAATTTTCCGACAAGGGTGGTCGCGTATAACTGATAGGCAGGTAGTGAGCCGAATGCCCAAATAGCCAGACTGTCGGCCATATTATTTGCTGACGGCAGAAGCATACCTTGTAATAACTGATATTCACTGATTTGCTCACCGACTGCTACTGTGGCCACCGATCCGTCTTCGGCATTGTATGTTTGATACATTTGCACGTCATGTGGTGTCATAGTAATCATCGGTCCCTCGGAGCCAGCGGTGATCGGCTTGACGTTTAAGACGGCGAGCGCAGTTATCAACTTGGCGATACTGGCAGTTGGTGCTGGTGTTTGTGTCCCATTGATAGCTTGTATGCCATAGTTGACCGCGCCGATGGCTGCTTGGCCGCTTGACGGCCAGACTAATTTGTCAGTCGTATGAAGTTGAGTCTGGGGGGCAAGTACGCTCGCCTGCAGGGCGGGGAGTGGTGCGCGCAAACGTTCACTAACCGCGAATCCAATGAGGCAAACTATGATAACTACAATAAAACCAATCCTTAGAATTTTAAACAGGTGTGAATGGTGGGAGGACCTTGCCATAATGTCTACTAGTTAATAATACAGGAACGATCCTTATGCTAACCTGATGAAAATTCATTGATGTAGGGTGATTCTCAGTATTATGCGCTATACTTAAAAGGAATAAGCCTAAGTTGTAAATGATAAGGGGAAGATCAGAATGCCATATATAATCGCGATCGTCGTTATCGTCGTCGTAGTAGTTATTATACTTGGGGCAATATATAACGGTTTGGTGAGGCTTAACGTACAAGCACAGGAAGCCTGGAGTGATATTACCGTACAACTGAAAAGACGATACGATTTAATTCCGAACTTGGTCAATACAGTAAAAGGTTATGCCGCACATGAAAAATCTGTTTTTGAAGATGTCACTGAAGCTAGAGCAAATGCATTGAGTGCCCAAGGTGTTGCCGAAACCGCCAAAGCCGATAATCAGTTTCAGCAAACATTAAAGAGCTTATTTGCCGTCGCAGAAGCTTACCCGGATCTAAAAGCTTCTCAGAATTTTCAAGAACTACAGGCAGAACTAACTGATACCGAGGATAAAATCCAAGCTTCTCGCCGTTTCTATAACGGTGTGGTGCGAGATTTCAATACGAAGCGAAAAACCTTTCCTACCAACATTATTGCGTCTATGTTAGGTTTTCGTCAGGACAAGGAATTCTACGAGCTTGATGATGCTGAGACTGCACAGGTGTCGGAACCGGTCAACGTTCAGTTCTAATTACAAAGAGGAAGCTAACGGAGGCGTATGTATAGCGATATAGCGGCGAATAAGCGTCGAACATTTTATATAATGGCGATTTTTTTTGCTTTTGTTGCGCTAATCATCTGGATTTTTGATAAGTATATCGGTGGAAATAATGCCATTTTTTATGGTGGCTTAGCCGGAGCGCTACTCTATGTGGTAATTACCTACTTTAGTGGATCAAGCATGGCTCTTGCCTTAAACGGGGCAACTGAAATTCAAAAATCCGATAACCCGAGATTGTGGCGAATTATTGAGAACCTAAGCATTACCGATGGCTTGCCAATGCCAAGAGTATTTATTATCAACGATCCGGCACCGAATGCATTTGCAACTGGTCGTGATCCGAAACATGCTGCTGTGTGTACGACGAGCGGTTTACTCGACATAATGGACGACAATGAATTACAAGGGGTGTTTGCCCACGAACTGGGTCATATTAAGAATTATGATATCAGGGTAAGCATGGTCGCCTTTGCGCTCACGGTGATCATCTCACTGCTCGCCGATATTATCTTACGAATGACATGGTTTCGTGGTAACGATCGTGAACAAGAGGGCAATCAGCTCTTTTTGGTTCTCGGAATCATTGCTGCAATATTGGCTCCACTCATCGCTAAGTTAATCGAGTTGGCTATATCGAGACAGCGTGAATATTTAGCTGATGCCACTAGCGTCCTGACAACCAGATATCCGGAAGGGTTAATAAGTGCGCTTACTAAAATTCAGAACTCTGGAAGCGTTTTGAAACGACAAAATACCTCAACCGCCCATCTATTTTTTGCGAATCCGCTAAAGGCCAAGGGTTTAAACAATTTATTTAGTACTCATCCACCGATCGAAGATCGTATTGCCCGTTTGCGTGATATGGGCACTCATGCATAGAATGTATTTACCAGAACTGCCAAGTCACTTAGTATACTAGTAACTATGGCGACGAAAACAAAGCAAAAGAAACAGACCAAGGTATCTCCGAAATCGAAAAAGGCTGACGCTAAACCGACGTCAAAATCAGCGAAGCTCTCAGCGAAGCAGCAATTATTAAAGCGTTTGCCGAGGAGAAAGTCTTCGGAACCAAAAAAACCAATTATTAAGCTACCATCTGTTTGGCAAATTAGTCGAATATCAGTCGCGCGATTATGGAACCATAAAGGACTTTTTATTTGGATCACCCTTATATATGGTTTTTTTGATCTGGTATTCGCGGAGGCAGGTGCTAATGCAACGAATATATTGACCTTAAAACATAATGTCGCTCAAGTATTGTCCGGGCACACTACGAGTATTGGCGCAAGCTTCACGACGTTCTTTTCACTTAGCTATGACCCAAATGCGAGTAGTAACGGCAATAGTACTCCTGCCGGCGTCTTTCAATTTATTTTTGTCGTGCTCTTTGCCCTTGGCTTAATATGGGCATTCCGTCACACCCATAAAGAAGACAAGTTACGAATTCGTGATCCATTTTACCGAGGCATGTTTCCGCTAATTCCGTTTCTGGTAGTTATGCTCATTATTGGTTTACAACTCATTCCGATCGTCGTGGGAGCGACGCTTTACTTGCAAACCGTCAACAATGGTATCGCAGTCGGTGCACTACAGAAGTCTATTTGGGAAATTATCTTTTTTCTCTTTTCAATGGTGAGTTTATACATGATCAGCGCTTCGCTGCTGGCTATTTTTGTGGTTACTTTACCTGGCATGACACCAGTTCGGGCAGTGAAAAAGGCCGGACAGCTGGTACAACGCCAAAGGGTCGTGGTACTCAGTAAGTATCTATTTTTAATTGTGGCGCTGTTTGCCCTTGGCATTGCAATTATGGTACCGACTGTCGAATGGCTTACGTCGCTTACCCCGATCGTCTACTTCTTGCTGACAATATTCGCTGTGCCACTTGCGCTGAGTTACGGCTATACTATATTCTATGAACTCTCGGAAGGTAATGAGTAAGAAGCAGACTGCCGATCGGATTGCGAAACTTAGGGATCTTATAAACGATTACCGTTATCACTATCACGTTCTTGATGAATCTATCATCAGTGAAGCGGCGGCAGATTCTCTGAAACACGAACTTACGCAGTTGGAATCAGAATACCCGGAGCTGATTACACCAGATTCACCATCACAACGAGTTGCCGGTGCACCACTACCTGGTTTTGCGCAAATCCGACACAGCAGTCGGATGCTCAGCTTAAATGATGTTTTTGATGAGTCTGAAGTTGAAGCTTGGCAAGAGCGACTTAAAAAATTACTACCCGCAGGAACGAAATTCGATTACTTTGCTGATATTAAAATGGACGGGCTGGCCTGTGCGCTTGTATATCAAAATGGCGTGCTCGAAAGCGGTGTTACCCGTGGCGATGGTTTTGTTGGTGAGGATGTGACTGCCAATATACGAACTATAGAGTCAATACCTCTTCGGTTGCGGTCGGACAAAACCTCGCTACAATTTTTACAGGGCAGAACTGAAGTACGTGGCGAGATTGTCATGTATAAGAAAGATTTTGCTGCCTTAAACGAACAGCGGGCAAAAGATAGCAAACCGTTGTTTGCCAATCCCCGAAATACCGCTGCAGGTACAATCCGCCAACTTAATCCTGAATTGGTAGCGGGCAGGCCTCTGCATTTTCGTTCGTATGATTTGCTGCGTAATGATCCGAGTGAGGTACCTACCAACGAATTCGCCTATAAAAGTCTCCGGAGTCTTGGATTTATAGCGAACCCCAATGCCAAGATTCTGATTTCAGTTTCTGAAATTATGGCATTTGCCAAAGAGTGGGAAACCAAACGCCAGAAACTATCGTTTAATACCGATGGATTAGTCATTAAAGTGAATGATCGCACACGCTTTCAGCAACTCGGCGTCGTGGGCAAGGCCCCGAGAGCAGCTATCGCATTCAAGTATGCCGCGGAGCAGGCAACCACAAAAGTAAAAGATATCTTTGTATCAATCGGCCGTACCGGCGCGGCCACTCCAGTTGCCATTCTTGAGCCGGTGGTGGTTGCCGGAAGTACAGTTCAAATGGCAACCTTGCATAACGCTGATGAAATTAAGCGCAAAGATATCCGTATTGGTGATACGGTTATTGTCCACAAGGCCGGTGATATCATTCCGGAGATAGTAGAGCCGCTCGTGAAACTGCGTACTGGTGCAGAAAAAATCTTCACCATGCCGGAACGATGTCCGGAGTGTAATACCAAGCTCGTAAAACTAAAAGCTACAGATGTCGTTTGGCGTTGTCCGAATGATGCTTGTCCGTCACGGTCCTGGAAAAGAATTGAGCACTTTGCGTCGAAATCCGCTCTGGACATTGAAGGTTTAGGCGAGAAAAATGTGATTGCGCTGCTCGACGCCGGTCTCGTAAAAGATCAGGCCGATATCTATACCTTAAAAGTATCAGAAGTTATCAAACTAGATCGTTTTGCAGAGGTATCAGCCAATAAACTCGTCAATGCTATCCAGACTAAAAAACATCCTCAATTGAGTCGGTTTGTATACGGTTTAGGAATTCGCCATATAGGCACTCAGACAGCGATCGATTTAAGTAATAGGTTCAGGACAATTGACCGGTTGGCGTCCGTGACAACTGATGAGTTAAATGAAGTAGAAGGTATTGGTGAAATCGTTGCTGAAGCGGTGGTCGAATGGTTTGCTGAAATAAGAAATCAGAAATTGTTAGAAAAATTTACAAAACTAGGTGTTGAACCAGAGGCGATGAAAAAAGTTAGCAATAAGCTAGAAGGTCAACGCTTCGTGGTTACGGGTACGCTTGATACCTTCGGCCGGGAAGAGGCAGCCGATAAAATCAGAGCTGCCGGGGGCACTTTTCAGTCGAGCATTGGAAAGGATACTGATTATCTTGTGGTTGGACACAATGTTGGTGCGGGCAAACTTACAAAAGCTACTAAGTACGGCACGAAAACTCTCACCGAAACTGAATTTATTGATCTTTTGTCATGAAAGATTTTACATTTGTGAGTGGTAACGAAGAAAAAGCCCGCTATTTATCGCTATGGCTAGATCTTCCGCTGCCATTTACGAAATACGATTTGCCGGAGATTCAGTCGATAGAATTGAAAGTAGTTGCTAAGGCCAAGGTGAAAGCTGCCTATATGCAATTTAAGAGACCGGTAATAGTCGAGGATGTTGGTTTGCTATTTCATGGACTAGGAAGATTACCAGGTCCTTTTATAAAATGGTTTGTCCAGGAGATAGGTTCTTCGGGGCTATGCAAACTCGCAGACACTTTACCGGATCGAACTGCCACTGCTGAAATCATCTACGCCGCGTACGATGGCCAAACGATACAATTTTTTGATGGCAGTATAGCCGGAACTATTGCTAAAAAACCAACAGGTAATTCGAAATTTGGTTGGAATCCCGTATTTATTCCAAATGGTCAAACAAAAACATATGCCCAAATGAGTGATGAAGTTTTACGATCATATTCCCACCGAGCGATTGCAATTACGAAGCTAAAAGAGTTTTTAGAAGCGTAAGTATTTATTACTACGGACGATTGCTCAAGTAGAGGTGCGGGTAATCATAGGTGGTATCTCTTATTAGAGTGACTGACGTCACAGCTTTTATAGATACTACAGACTAATTTTTCGATTTGAATCCAATTTGTTTGTTTGTATACTAATAGAATTAATCAACAAACATAAATGGAAAAAAATATGTCGTTAGAGGAGTCTACTCAGCGTGCTCCTGGATTATCCAAGGATCATACCTCGCTGACGCGTGCAGAAGTTGCTGTTGGCAGTTTATCCCGTCATCAACTGAGTCGCTCAAATCCCACGATGTCGATGGATCGTGATTCATTTATGAGTTCATATACTCCTGCAACTGAGCCACAACCAGTTTCTGCTCCCGTTTTGCCGATAACGAACGATATTTCAACTCCCGTTCAAGTCTCACCTGAAGATGAGGCATTTTTGCAATCTCAGCTACCGAAGCTAATGATTAAACCTGAGCCACAGGAGTTCACAAATCAGTTTAACGACGAGACTAAAATTCAGCCAAATCCGTCTCAAAGCGATCCAAGAGAACGAAAAGAGTATTTTCATCAAGGTTTCGACGACTTGTGGTGCCGGTAACAGGTCTCGTTTTGATCGTCGCAGTAATAGGTGGAGCAGTAAGTTTGCTGCACTGGCAAGATGCGCAAAATAACCCTGCGACAATATTCTCGGATGCCCTACAAAACAGTTATTCAACCACCGGATTAAATAAAGTCATTGATACCAATACTACTAAACGCCAAGTGACCTATGACTTTTCCAATATGTCTAATCCGGTTGTAAGTGCCCGCGAAACCGTTTCAATGTATGGATCCAATTTTGAAATAGCATCCTATGGTTCGGCGAAAAATACCTACTTTAGCTACACTAAATTTCCTTCGAATATTTCCCCGGCAATTACCGGATTAGCAACTGACGGCTGGGTTCAACTGCGTTCCAATGGTAAGTTGCCGCAAGGAGTCAATACTACTTTGACGGATTTATCCGATCCGCGTTATTTGGCAATCGGCTTGTTAACCTTTGGAAACTTTTCGTTGACAACCCGTACACAACTTGTTAATTATGTGAAAGCTGAGCATATTTATGCATTTGACGCGAATAACGTCGATCGTACGACACTTGATGGTACTAAAGTACTCGCGTATCCAATTTCACTTAATGTTGCTTATCTTAAAATCCTAGATCAAAGCATTGCCGTAGACGAGGGTTTTAGTCCTAGCGATGTTCAAGATGCAATTAACGCACTCTCCAAATGGCAAGGGGCAAAAGCCATTTTTTATGTTTCTGCTGATTCACATGAGTTTGTCCAAATTGATTTGGAAAAAGCTGGCAATTTTACCGATATTAACTATGGCGATTACAATAATGCCTCGATACCCGGCGAACCCGAGACGAAACTTACTTGGGAAGATTTTGCGCCAGTACAAAATATGATCGATCAACAAGCAGCGACGCATAAATCGGTTGCCGCACTCAACTCCTCAACCTGATTATAGGCAAGTGATATGCCAATGTTAACCCAAATTTAAAAACGTAGCATCCCAAAATTAAAACCGGAGTGATTTTGGTGTTGGTATCTGCTGGTAGCCAAGTACTTGGTTCTGTCTAAGGAAACGGATCTCTGTAAACTGAGTATCTGGAATAATATGCAGGCTAACAGCCGTGCCATCAGGCAGATGCCCGGGGACGCTTAAGCTAAGTCCGTCAAAAGAGATTTTGCCATAGCCGTTGACTTTACGTTCTGACCTTAAGCAAAAGATATCCTTGGTTGAGGTAACCGGTGGTCTAGCTTGAATAACATCAAGCGGCCTAAAACAGCTTCTGTCTTCCTGGATGGCTCTCTCAAATCGCTTAGCCGGTATCTCGCCAGTTGTTGAATGAACTTGCCGGTTGTTGTAGCGGTCTACCTCCTGAGACAGGATTAAACGGATACCATCAATGGTTTTAACATGATCCCTGGCTGCTCTTCTGACAATCCTGTCTTGCAGCCAGTGGTAGGGTCTTTCAATTTTACCTTTAGCTTCCGGGCTCAAGGCATAGGTTACTTTCATGCCGGCTGCTTCAACCGATTGTTTCCACTGTGGGGCTATGTCGTCAGTGCCAAGTATATGCTGGTAGTTAGCAGCACTTGGACCTTTGTCCCTGTTAACTACATATCTGAAGATAGCGTGGTTATCTGAGTAGTACTGGATACCAATACCGTAACTTAAGACTACCGACTCCAGAGCTAGGATGTGCGCCCAAGCTGATTCACGCTCAAACATCTCGGCATAAAGCAGTTTGCGGCTATGATCGTCAATGGTTGTAATGAGTGACCATTTCTGGGGTTTGCCGTCACCACGGAAGACATACGGCGACCATTGATGGGAAGAGGCATCATGCTGAAGCAGCATGCCAACCGAATCAGTTAGAACTTCTCTGGTGTGAGCCTTACGTTTAGGCTTCTCAATGTAGTAGTTCCATCTCTTGGCATAGTTAACGACCGTTTGGGCTGATAGTTTATGTCCGGTACTGGCTTCTACGTTATCTCGGATATATGCGTAGTTAAAGAACATTACCGGATTAGCTGAACTTTTAATGAGGCCGTGTTCGATCTCTAGTTCCTTACGAATCTGTTTGACTACTACTGACGGTAGGCTACGGGTTGCCCGTATCCTATGGTAGGCTACACTAAACTTTTTTGGCTTGTCTCTGAATCTAGCCAGCAGCAGGTAAAACTGACTGTCTTTAATCCCCAGTGACTGCTGAACCTCAGCTTTTGTCTTTATGCCGTCCTCATACCACTTTAGTAATTGTTTTACCTCATCGTCGCTAAATGTCTTGTGAACCTGGCTCATATCCCCTCCTTATTACAAGCTAAGGATACAGATACCAACTCCAATTTTAAATTTGTCTTAACTCCACTCCGATTTTGATTTTGTGTTCTCGATAACTACCTCAAGAAGGTACTCCGATTTTAAATTTGGGCTAACACAAGTGATATGCCAATTGACATATCAAGTAAATCAGTTATGCTTAAAGTAATTCGTGCGTAACTGCGGCGCGTGAAATAAACATTCAAACAAAAACAAATAACACCCGCCGCCGGGTGGGCACGCACGATCAAGCCGCTACCTTGTGAGCGGCTTTTCAAATTCGCTTTGGTTTGTTAAAATTCATCTGTTCAGAAGCAGTTCATCAGATGCCATACGAATAGCATTCTGAGGCAGGGTATTCTATACATGTCGGGGATATAGCTCAGTTGGCTAGAGCGCTTGCATGGCATGCAAGAGGTCCGGGGTTCAAGTCCCCGTATCTCCACCAAGAGAATATTAAAGAGAAACTACTCAATCATATTGTTTCCTTACGCGATCCTGGTGTCTCTTGTGCGTTCGAGTTAAGTTAAGCGGACCACAGTCTCCATTCTCGTATCGATAGCGTATGTTAGTTGTACTTCGGTGATTCATGCATCAAGTTGTAAAAGAACCAATGATTTATCGTGTACATTAGATTTTAGATAGGTATACTCAATTGCACGGTTCATTCTTATTGCAAAGGCAATATCTGACGCTTTGCGGTAATTGATTGTATCTGCATTATCATCTAGATCGATAGATATACTGCAATGGAGCACGGCCTGCTCATCCCTGGTTGTATTAAAGGCTAGTTTGTCTATTGCATGTGGGTGCTGACTGGCTACTGGATGAGAATCGTCTCGTAACCGAGGTTTTTATTTTCGTACTTATTGAATATTATCAAAAAAAGTTGTATAGTAGTATCAATGGAAAGAGTTCCTAGAGATGGCGAAACGCCCCTATGTTTAAATGAAATAGGCGAAATTCAAGCAGCCGCGCTGGTTGTGAACGCTTTTGGTAGCGTAATGGCCACTTGGGGAGACCCAGACTACCGCGCTATTACTGACACTGTGCAGGTTGCTGCCACCTTAGAAGGTGTGGCTCAGGCGTTTATAAGAACCGATGCAAGAGCCTCTGACACTGGTGCTGGGGATGGTGAAATTTGTCACTATGTAGGAGGAGGAGCTGGATTGGTTATTGAAGCTGCTATTGAGGAATTCCGGCGGAATCCGGAGTCGTTTTTGGCTCATCTTAGCCGTGATCAATTGGACGAAGCTCAAATGCAATTCCCGCCTGTAGCTACACCTGAATAAGCTATCAATGTACCACGTAGCATGATTGGCATGACAAATCTGATCAAAGAGATGCAATGTTTGTGTGCTTTTTGACATGTATGTTATTAAGTAGTATCGTGTTTTAGTTTTTTGCTTCGCACATTTTTTGACAAAGTATGAGTCTCGAGAATACAATGATGATCGTTATTTGAGGAGATAATGTCATGCTCGGAGTTCTTATTGTCATTGTAATAGTATTGGTAATAATGGCGTTAACCGGGGCACGAGTTATTACTCAGTATGAGCGTGGTGTGGTTTTTCGCCTTGGTAAAGTCAGGCCCCAAATTAAGCAACCCGGCCTTAGACTCATCATACCGATTATTGACCAACTGAGAAAAGTGAGTTTGCGAATAGTTACACTTCCAATTGAGTCGCAAAAGATTATTACCAGAGATAATGTTTCAATTGATGTGGCGGCGGTCGCCTACTATCAGATCGATGATCCGACCAAATCTATCGTTGAAATTGAAAATGTAGTATCGGCAATCTACCAGATTGCACAAACTACCGTCCGTAACGTCGTAGGCCAAAGTAATCTTGATGAAGTCCTAAGTGAGACAGTAAATATAAACAATAAAATCAAAGATATTTTGGAAACATCTACTGCGAAATGGGGTATTTACGTGAGTACTGTTGAAGTAAAGGATATTCAATTACCGGAAAGTTTACAGCGAGCAATGGCCAAACAAGCGGAAGCGGAACGAGAAAAACGCGCAAAGGTGATTGCTGCCGAAGGCGAGCAACTAAGTGCTGCAAAACTTGGCGAAGCGGCCGATATTATCTCGGCCCACCCAATTGCCTTGCAGTTACGAAACTTGCAGGTTCTAACTGATATCGCAAGCGAAAAAACAGCACTATTATTTTCCCCAATCAATTCCTGGACACGGTTGACAGTGTCCGTAAATTCATGTCAAAAGAGAATCCGCTCTAAAAAGTTTCTCTTATCTTCTAATTTCAGCTTCAATCAACTCCTGTTGAAGGGGTGTGAGGCCAGGAGTAACTCTCGTTTTAAACTTATATGTCCTTACATCACCGATGACGTCTGAGAGTCTGGCGATTGCATTGGTAACAACACTGTGACTAACCCCCAATTTTTTAGCTAATCCATTTATGGGTAGATAGTTTTTTGGGGGTAAGTTGTCCAAGTATCCATATTCACTTAGCCCCCGTTTTATCACAGCTTGTTGTGAGGGCGAGAAATACGTAGTTGCTCCGGAAGCAGCTCGATATTTTTGAGTTGTCCCTATTTCTTCAGCAAGCATATCAACTATTTTAAGTACTATTCGATAACCGACACCTAAATTGGTGCTAATGTCCCAAGTGTGAGCGAAATCTTCTGGCGCTATTTCTAGTTCACCACTTAAACGCAGTGTTTCTTTCACGAGCATTTGTTGATCTACTGTCAGCCCCTGGGCTACTCGTTTTCTAGCACCAAATCGAAAGTTGTCTATAGTTCCCAGAGAGGTCCCTAGACTTGCTACTACTCTCCTGACAGTTCTACTTGTAGGAAAACCTAATACCATACCGAGACCTTCAATTGAGAGCACTCCTTCAGGGGCTACCTTAACTAATAAACCTTGGTTTTCTATCTGTGATCGGATTTTCGACTGTTGAGTTGGTGAATAACCTGAAGTTGACTGATTACTAAACTTATATGTATAAACATCGCCGAGAGAATCACTAATTGCTACAACGGCGGTTACAATTGTAGAATGGTCAACTCCCAATGCTTTTGCTAACCCGAGTGTGCTTAGATAGCCTTCCGGTGCGTTTGGATGCAACATTCCCATTGTTTCCAGTTTTGCCCTAATGAGCTCTTGTTGAGTAGGATTATAAAATACAATTTGGCCACGGTTTGCCATGTATGTTCTAGCATCGCCAAGTTCTGTCCCCAAAGCTGCAATTGCTCGATCTATAATCGGATAAGCTGTTCTCCATTGCGTATGAAGATTGCCTTTATTCAAGTACCCAGCAGGAGGTGAGTTAAAGTACCCTTGTTGATCCAAGTACATACGAATAATTTCCTGCTGGTGTTCGGTAAAACCAAGGACTGACCGAGTGCCGAATCTATATGTACGAACATCACCCAATACATCAACTAAATCTTCAACAGCCTTTTGAATTACACTTTGAGTACGTATCCCCAATAATTTTCTAACGCCTACCAACGAATGAACATCGTCGGGGGCTTTCGGCACAAGATATCTGCCCGCTGTGGGGTCAGTATTTGACTTAGATGCAGAGGTCTCAGGGTGAACGAGCGCAGAAACTACTCGGGGTACATAATACTCTGAATAGACAAGTCTTTGCCCAATCATTTTGTTTTCACGGAGAAGCCTGTTTATCTCTGTCTTAGACATGTTACGTAACTGATCTGCTGAAATATCTTGTTGTAGTAATCCCTCGCGATCAAAGACGTAGGTTACGTTACCCTCCTCATCACAAACCAAAATAACTCTGTTTATTCTTTTTACATCGACAATATAGTAACTCTCATTACGAAACATATCTTCATTTACTTCACCGACAGTAATATCTACTTGTGATTCATCTTCTACGTCTACTGAAAAGTCATTTTTTAGAATGTAGAGTAATGTTTTTAGTCTAGGAATATTCTTTTTTGCCTCAAATTTCTCCTGACCACTTAAAGCATGCGTTTCTACGGAATCTGGAGGGACAATTATACTGTGTGACATGTTTGCGTTATCAATGACGTTGTCTAAACGTCCGATCTCAACCGCTTGAGAGGTTATATGATCTAAGGCTTCATCAATTCGACCAACATCAAAATAGCTAAAAGCAGCATCTTCAACTTCTCTCTGTGAACTAAGCATTACTACAGGATATTGTTGATAAACTGATACTGCTAGATTTGCTAATCGTGTTAAGTCTTCGAGCGCAACTTCGGCATAATCATTTATAGTTTCTGGTGTCAGCTGCCTATGCACTATAGCTTGAAACTCCGCCTCCAAGGCAGCTGGTGTTTCTAAATGCAAACGAGATGTCTCTGACATAAGCATATAATACAATAATAAGCTATATTTTACAAATTTAGCTCTTCATCATCTAGTATTTTTCTATATATACAGTAGATAGATAGCTTTGTAGCTTTTGACGTACAATAAAAAAACCTCTGAATTAAATTCAGAAGCTAATTAATAAATCTTGAAAGATGGTGGACCATACCAGGTATTTCTCGAACTAGCACACTATATTCATTGGACTTCAAAAACTATGTGAACGATTAGAGATTTTCGACCTTGAATCCTTCATGGAAGATTATTGTGATTAGCTGCCATTCTCCTTAATAAGTTTTTGCATCTTCTCAGTCGTCTTTAAACCATTACCAGTAAAAACAGAGACGACCTTTTCTTGAATGTCTGTCTTTGCAAGATAATTCTTTAGGCCTGCAATAACAGCTGCGGAAGTCGGCTCAATATAAAATCCACTAGCGCACATTTCTCTAAGAGACTTTTTAATCTCACTTTCGTTAACTTCTAGTATGTCTCCGCTTGTAACGCGTACTGCTTTGAGAATCTCTTTGCCGCGAAGGGGCTTCGCAATAGCAATACCTTCAGCAATAGTACCTCGTGTCTCGATATTCGTAATAACTGAGGTGTTTCGTTTAAAGGCTTCAAATAATGGTGCGCAGTTTTTTGTCTGTATGCCGACTATCTTAGGCATCTTACTTGTTACTCCAGCCCTTCGGAGCTCTCCAAAACCAATATATGCTCCTAGCAATAACGTACCATTCCCTACAGGTAATACGAGTGTATCTGGAGACTTCCATCCTAATTGCTCGCATATTTCAAATGCGAAAGTTTTTGTGCCGTGTAAGAAGTAGGGGCTCCAAGTATGACTAGCATAGTAGGTCGATATCGCCGCTTGAAGCACTGTGTTTGCCGTATCTTCACGGGAGCCAGCAATTTTGTGTAAGTTAGCGCCGAATAACTGTATCTGCGCAAGCTTTTCTTCGGCAGTGTCCGCGGGCACATAAATATCGCAACCGATTTGTCCTCGCGCACAGTAACCGGCAACCGCACTACCCGCGTTACCCGATGAATCCTCAACTATTTTGTTAATTCCAAGTTCCTTGACCTTACTAATTAATACCGAAGCACCTCGATCTTTGTAAGAACCGGTTGGGAAAAGATAATCTTGTTTGAGATAAGCAGATTTATTGCCAAAAGCAACCTCAATAAGGGGGGTAAATCCTTCATCGAAAGTAATAATGTTCTCATCCCGCTCAATCGGTATGGCTTCGCGGTATCGCCACATTGTTGGCTTACGTTTCTTGATTTCCTCGATCGGAAAGTGGGCTTGGAAGTCTAAATCAAGAACGCCACCGCAATCACACCGCCAGATCTTTTCAGAAGATAAACGTTCTTTTTTGCAATCACTACAGATGAGTTTGTTCATACGGTAATTATAGCTTGAAAGGAGTTACGTGTATGCCCGTCGAAAACCACATGTCAAACAAATCGATTCCCTCACAGACTCGAACTAAAATTAACAGGGGTAAACATAAAATAAAAGCCCGAGAAAATAAAATCTCGAACTTTTCATATCTGTTAATTCGACTGGTGGCGCCTCCCAGACTCGAACTGGGGACACAAGGCTCTTCAGGCCTCTGCTCTACCAACTGAGCTAAAGCGCCATTGCTGTGACCATTGAATTTTAGGTGAAATTACTCTTTTCTACAAGTGGTCACAATTCTAACTTGTATCATGCAAAGCATCCCTGATATAATCTCAAAAGTTTCGAGCGGGTGTAGCTCAGTTGTTTAGAGCGCGTCCTTGCCAAGGACGAGGCCACGGGTTAGAGTCCCGTCACCCGCACCAATAGAGACCTTTCCATTCTGAATATCGAGAAAACACTGGTAGAACGGGCTCATTTCGGTGTTGGAATAACCCGGATAGTCCCATTGCAATCCTTTAGGGAAAATCGAACACACTAGCATTCGTTTTCGTTCCAAATCAGCCTCATTGAACGCTTTATCCAGATCAGTGAACTTAGACCGAATGTGGTCAGTAATAGCTTCTAAGTTATACTTCTCAATCACCGTTTCATCTTTAGCCGCTTGAATAGCGGCTATTTTATCTTCCAGGATCTTATTCTGCTCCTTAAATATGTCATCCGAGTATATGCCGCTTAGGTTCTTCTCTATAAGCGCTTGGCGAGTCTCGTATACCTTTTTAAGCTCAATATCCGCCTGGTCTCGCTTCTGTTTGAGTGAACTCACACGCAGGATGTACGTTCGTCGTATGTAGGCATTAATAAGCTGTGCCGTTTCTGGCTTGAGAGAGATTTTCTTGAGTAATGCCGAAGTTTCGGGCTCGATTTCACTAAATGGTACGTTTGATTTTGCTCGGCACCGCTTAAAGCAGAAGTAGTAACCGTATAGCGAACGCTTACCTTTGCTCCATGAGCCAGTGAATGCCTGGCCACATCGCCCACAGTGCACGATCCGTCTAAGTGGAAAATCAGGATTATGGTGCGTCCGTTTTGCGAGTAATACCGGCGTGTTGAAATTACGTCCATCCAGTACGGCTTGGACTCGGTAGAATGTCTCCTCAGTAATCATAGTTGGGTGTTGGCCTTCTACTTCGGTTCCATATTTCTTGGAAACTACTTTACCGGCATAGAACTTATTGCGGAATATCCGGCTCATTGTTTGTTTTCTTAAATGCGTTTCCGTATAGCCTTTCCGTTTCTCACGTACGCCTTGCTCATCGAGCATGTTGGCTATATCTCGTAAGCTCTTTGTTCCGGTGGCCATAAGCTCCCATGCTGATCGTAGGGCACTAAATGTTTCCGGATCTTTGGCCGCATAGCCATTGATACGCAGATAGCCGAGTGGCGGGGCACCATTGTATAGACCACTCATAAAGCGTGCACGCATACCATTTCGGGCACGCTCACCACGGACATCATTATCCATCTGTGCGAAGCCCGCGAGCATAGTTTCAATAAAACGTTCGGTTGGCGTATCTCCAGTAGGCTCACTGGCAGATATGAGCGTAATATCGCATTCGGCCAGCTTCTTACGTATGGCCAGATAGTCTGCGGTTTGACGTGATATACGATCAAGGCGGTAAACGATTACGGCACCTACCTCTCTTTTGTTCTTGCGGCAGTAATCGAGCATATCGATGAGCGTTGGGCGCTCTTTGATAGTCTTGGCCGAGCGTCCTTCTTCACGAAAAGTATCAACAATTGTTAGGCCCCGACGCTCGGCTTCTTTGCGGCAAATGTCGGATTGTGTATCGAGTGAGTAGTTGTCTACTTGCTCTTCGGTTGAAACGCGCAAGTAGACAACACACTTGTGCTTGTCGTTTGAAGGTTTGGATATGGGGGACGTTGCCATGACGATTAGCCTTCACGAAGTAGTTGCTGTAATGTCACACCATCAAATAGGTCTTGCTCAAATGTGTCGAACCAATAATCAATCAAGTGCTGAAACTCGGTAATACAGACTTCGAGCTCATCGTCAGAGAGTTCGCTTATGATATCGCCCATAATGTGGCGCGTTTTCTGTAACAGAGTCTCCTGGGCTGGGGTAGAGAATATAGCTCGTAGAGCATTGTCGATTGGCGCAAGTGGACTGGTGTATGCTGGATTAGCTATAGAAAGCGTCTGTTGTGTGGCCATTAGCGATTACCCTCTGCTAACATTATATGGATAGTATACTATCCATATAATGTGTGTTCAATAGTAATTACCGCTGATTAAGACCAATCATGTGGATAACCTATCGATACCTCATCCATCTACTCCGTATACTATCTGTTATGTAGTATTTTTCTTTTCTTCTCTCTTTTTATATAAATATAGAGGGAATAATGGATATTGTAATGAGCAAAGTAGAAGTTAAGTTTAGAAGACCATTGAATGATAAGCAGTTAGAAGTATTAAGATTATTGTATTGTTATAGATTTGGGACCAGTAAGTGTATAGCACAGTACCTAGGCAGTAGAGATATAAAGGTATTGCAGAAGAAGCTAAAAGTATTAGAGGATCAGAGTCTGATTGGTAAACGATATGAAAAAGCGTATAAGCTGCAAGGCAAACCAGCAGAGTATTATCTGACTCCAAAAGGGGCACGCTTGCTTATGAAGCGAACCGATTCAAAGACGAGAGCGGTCGAAAAGGTTACGGAGCAGGGTATCAAGAATCTGTATAAGAATGCCGCTGTATCAGCAGGCTATATGGCCCATTGCCTTAAGATACTGCAAGTATCTATGCATTTCAGAGAGCTATATGGTGAGAACTTTCAATTTTTCACCCGCATGCAGATGATACCTTTCGACTATCTACCGACTTGGCGGCCTGATGCATTTGTAAGCCTAAAGACAAACGCCCGCAAGGATGCTGTGCCGAGGCGCTACTTCTTGGATATCTGGGACGGAACTAGACCATTCTTTGTGGCCGTCAGAAAAGCTCGAAGCTATTTGAGCTACTCTGAGGAGGGCGATTGGCCTTCGGAGGAAGTTGAGTTTCCGGTCATACTCATGATCTGCAGTACCGCGCTAGACGAAAAGAAGCTACGGCGGCAAATGCGTAAAGCGCTCGATGAATCATACGAAGAAGTGCAATATGCGACTACGACTATGCGCGCATTTGTCGAATCTACAAAGGGTAAAGATCGTGTGTGGCGCATGCATGACGATGAAGACGAAACTTTGCGACTAATTCATATATCCGTAAATCCATAGAGCGAAAGCTGCTATGGATTTGGCCGTTCCCGCAGGGGACGGCTTGGCCCTCATGCCAGAGTTATAGATAGACAGAGTCTTTTTCTGGAAGTAGCTAATTACTTCTCGCTTATGTATAATTTCTGAATAGTTACTGTGTGCAATTAGGCTAACAACGAGGTATATACAAACAATATGACCGCTCGTCTTCCCGTGCCCGGCTCAGATGATGGTACCTGGGGCCAAATCCTCAATACTTTTCTAGATGTAGCGCACAATACGGACGGAACGTTACTAACGAGCGCTATCCAGCAAGCTGGTGCCGTCACTTCTGTCAACGGCAAGACGACTGGCAACGGTAGCGTGACTCTGGCAGCAAGTGACGTGGGAGCATTGGCAGGTTCTGGGAAGGCAACGGTTGCTGGCGCTGCCCCGTCGAGCCCTGGCGCTAATGATTTGTGGTATGACGAGACCGCTGATCTCCTAAAGCGCTGGACGGGGAGTGCTTGGAATGCGGCGGGTAGCTCTACATACGGGCCCAAGCAAGCTACCAGATCGACAACCAGGATTGTAGCTGCCGCTAACTCTGACGCTGCCTCGATTGCAACGGCAGATTACGTATGCGATGGTACCCACGATGAGGTAGAAATTAACGCAGCCCTATCCTCTCTTCCAAGTGGAAAAGGTCGCGTCATACTTATGGAGGGCACTTTTCACCAGCTTGCCCCAATCGCCCTCTCAACCTACAACTCGCTGGAAGGCCAAGGTTTTGGCACGCTACTCCAAGCCGAAGTCGGCTTCTCTGGCCCGGGGCAAGTTACGCTAGCGAATAACGTTGTTGAGCAGACGCGCCTCATGAGCCTTGCGATCAATGGCTTCAACAGCACCGTTACGACTGCGGTTGACGGCGTCCATTATGATAACTCAGGCTCTAACGGCTTCCCGTTTATGCACTCGGATGCCCACCACTTTTTCTCCGATCTTTTTATCTATAACACGAAAGGAGACGGATTCTCACTGGTCGGCTCCACCAATGTTGGTCCGCGTGTATCGATGGTACGCAATGTGGTTGTCTATACGTGTTCGGGAAAAGGGTTTAATGTCACGGCATCAGATTGTAAGTTTACTGGCTGCACCGCCCAGAACAACTTTGGTATCGGTTTCCAGATTGGTAGTTTTGCCGCTTCGAGCCAATTTGTAAACTGTAAATCAGCCGGTTCGGGCGCAAATGGTGGTTATGCGACAAGCTCTTTGAACGGCATTGGGTTCCGTGTTGTATCGGGACGTGTACAGCTTACGGACTGCCAGGCACAGGATAACTATATGGTAGGGTTCTCCTTGGAGAATGAATGTATGCTTAGCGGCTGTGTTGCGGATTCAAACGGGCTGGGCTCAACGGCCGGCTCTGGAACGGGTATTGGCTTTGACTTTAAGTCGAGCAACATAACGGCGATCGGCTGTTTCAGTACTGACAGAAACAGCGGATCTTCACGTTGGCAGGCAACTGCCTACCAAATCGAGTCCGGCAGCGATTTTATCAAGGTTATCGGCACTGGCTACAATAATATTACGACGGATGGTTGCAATAATCTCTCCGCCGGCACACCTTGGAATAAATGTCGCCTATACACTTCCAGGCACAACGGTGGCGAATAGCGGTACCACTGTTGGCTCCGAAGCTGTGCTGAATCTCATAGGCGGTGCTAATGTCACGGTTGCTACAGTTGATAACACCGCCAACGGACGAGTAGATGTCACACTTTCTGCGGCTGGTACCGCTGGTGGCGTGCAGTCATGGCTGCCTTCATCGCACGGGTTTCTTGCTTGGACGAATGACGTCGCTGAATGTACGACGACAGTACAGCCTACCACTCAGCAAGTATTATTAACCAAGTTTTATAACCCCATAACCCAAACGGCTAATAACATCTCGGTATATGTCAATACGGCCGGGTCTGGCTTAACCGCTGCTTACTTTGGCATCTATGACATGACCGGCACATTAGTTGGATCGACTGGCGAGGTTTCTTCCACGCTTGCCGCTACTGGCGCTAAAACATCGGCCTTATCTTCGTCGGTCAGTCTGACTGCGGCAACTTATTATTGGGTGGGGACTTTAGTAGTTGGTACTACCATACCGCAATTTATTGCACCGCCATCTCTTGGGTCAGGCCAGATTAACTTTGGCCTGACTGCCGCAACTGCGCTCGTCGCCTCGGTTGCGGGGACTACCTCTACATTGCCAAGCAGCTTTACCCCTTCTGGCAGCTCTCTTTCGAGTCGTCGCATGTGGGCGGGTATCTCTTAACGACGGCCACATACTAGTCAATCAAACCCATTTAGATGGTATAGTATCCATATATGGCTAGTGATGAACAAGAGAAAGCGCGCAAAGAACTTGGTGAAAAGCTGCGCCAAGCTCGTGAAGCGGCAAAGATGACGCAGCAAGAAGTTGCAACGGCCGCTGGTGTGCATGTTAATTTCTATGCTCGCGTGGAACGCGGGGAAGAGAACCCGTCGTTTGATAAACTTCGTAGTATTTTGAGGGTGCTAGAAATTAAATCTCTCGATCTGTCGTAGGAAACATATCCACCTGAGTTGATAGATAGGTATATACTGACTGTAATTATATGGGAAGTTTTCAAGATTACAAGATCATCAGTCTTATAGGCACCGGTTCTTTCGGGGCTGTATATAGGGCTGAGAAGCACGGCAAAGTCTATGCCGTAAAGCTTATACGAACTGACATACTTCACGCGTCCGCAAAAGCTCGGCTGGATGCAGAAATCAAGGCAATACAGAAAGTTCAGCACCAAAATGTCGTAAAACTCCACGAACACGGCACATATGTCCAAAACGCTTTTGAGTACGTCTACCTTGTGATGGATTTGGTCGAAGGCAAAACTCTAACAAACTCTATAGGGAATGTTGACGAGGCTGCGGCGGTAAAACTCACGAAGTTGATTCTCCAGACCATTAGTGGTGTTCATAGTGATGGCGTTATACACAGAGACCTTAAGCCGGAAAATATTATGATAAAGCCGGATGGAACGCCGGTAATACTGGACTTGGGGCTAGCGAAGTTAGTAGATTACACTTCAATTACCCAAACGGGTGAACGACTAGGGACTTATTACTATATGTCCCCTGAGCAAATCACTGATAGCAAACATATTGATGAGCGTTCAGATTACTTTGCAATGGGCGTTATACTCTACCAACTTGTCACAGGTGTTTTGCCCTATGATGCAACTAATTTGCCTGCACTTGTCGACCAGATTAAAAATGCCTATCCAAAAAACCCAACTCAGCTAAACTCTACTTTGTCTAACGAGTTTGAAAACGTCCTGCTCAAAATGCTTGAGAAAGACCCGTATAGGCGATACCAATCCGCTCAAGATATTATTAACGCCCTTGAGAGTAAGCCGCCCGCAACAAGGAGAAAGCTAGACTTATCCCAACGCTTTTACTTAAGAATGAATCACAACGATAAGACACTTGCACAGGAGGCGTACAAAGAGGGCATTGTGAGCAGGATTATTTATCCTGCGAGCTACTTTGCAAGAAACCACCTGACGGTTGATGCGCTGAAAAAGCTTTCGGGTTTAGCGTTCGCGACAGACCCGGCTACGAATCGACTTTCTTACTCATCGTTCTCAAAGACTAAAGGCATACTAGACTTGCCCTACTCTTCTGGCAGCGCCGTTAGACCTACGGCTCCTGATGATTTTAGCTCCCTGACACAGGTGCAAGACTTTGTGAAAAAAGTGCTAGATTACCAGGCTACAAACGGAGTTAATGAACTCTGTGCACCATTCTTTTACGCAAAAACACCAAATGACCCGTGGTATGAGATAAACATTAAGCTCCTGAGAGAGTCGATAGCCTATAGGAATGGTAACTATGGTCAGTTGCCTCTGTGGGCTGGCATTTGTATGAATGTTGACGGTTGGTACGATAAAAAGGAAAAGGACCGTATACTTAATGACTATTCGCGCATAGATGCTGACGGATATATGGTTTACGGCGACCCTGTCGGAAAATCATCAAACCTTACGCAACTTTATCACTACACAGATTTACTACTGACTCTACAAGAAGCTTCTAAGGCTCCCGTCGTTGCCTCTCGCGTGAATGGCGTCGGACTAATATTAATTGCTTTTGGACTGAACGGTATCTCTGCGGGGGCTGCAAGCCTTGATAGTTTCCGCGAAGAAATCTTGTCAGATAAGAGCGAAGGCTACACGAACGACCCACGTTACTATATACCTGAATTACTCTCCATGATTTCTTTGCCTAAGGGCACTGACACTAAGATAAAGGCCATTCAGGGAACGAGCATAGCAAGTCAGCTTAAATGTGACTGTAAGTTTTGTGCTTCGATTAACTCTGGCACCGTAGTTCATTCTGACGTGAAGAAGCACTACCTGTATCGCCGCGCTAAAGAATTAGAGGAGATTACTAACCTTGACGACAAAGGACGTAAAGCCTATATAACAAAGCGCATCAATGATGCCATTAGCTATGAGAACACTCTGAAACGTGAAAGTGTTAAATTAGGCGACTTGTCTGAGCTGACAGCGCTGCGCGACCTAGTAAATGAACTCATGAAGCGCTAGCAACTAGTCGGTTCAACATAAGCTCACGAGCGAACAGGCGGTAAACTCTTTCCTGTACACTATCATTAACTTTCTTAGGTTTTAGAATATTGACGGTTTCGGAAGGCTCATCAAATAGGATTAGCCCGATGCCACTGCGCAACAAAGAGTCTGTGTCGATATGTTTTGAAGCTGGTTTAAGGATTGCTAAGTAGCTTTGATCTGCAAAGTATTGGTATCGCTTTGCCTGAATAATGCCATTCCGATAGTCAGTAAGTTTTGCTTCGATTGCGATGATTTTCTGAATAGGCTCATCTTTGATTAGAATCTGATTTTTTTGGTATTTACCGCCTGACTCCTGACTCAAGTAACCATTGCTCACTAAAAATGATATCGATTTGCGAATGTCACGCTGAGGAACGTGAGGTGTTAGAGCGTATAGCTCTTCTAGGCCATAACGCCTCTTGCCTAATGCCAGTAAGAACTTGAGTGTCCCGAAGCGGGTGATGGGCTCGCGGTTGATTGGATTAAAAGTCTCGGAAGGCGCGATTACCAGGTCGGCAATACCATAACCAGCCGAGATTTCCCTAAAGGTTAACTCAGTTTTGAATTTTTCTTGTAGTAGTTTTTCGATTTTTGTTACTAACTCTGCTTCAGATAGAGCCATATTTACCCTCCCACTTATCATACTGCTTAAGATAATAAATATGAATACTTCTGTAATTTAGATTTCTCACAGGATTTTGGTGTAAATTTAATATATGTACACCAGATACGCAAAGGCGCCTGCATGTTACGCTCAGAAATATGTTGAGGAGATGAAGGAGGATCTTTCCCTAGATATTGACGATAGAGCGGCCAAAAAGTTACATGAGGAGCGGTATCGCTATTTTGAGATTCTCAACATTTGTGTGGACATGAGCATGTACCTTTTAGTCTTATCTCTCCGGGCAACTTCCAAAATAGACAAACGTGCACATCTTCATGTAAATGATGGATTGGTCGGTTATGGTAGAGCTGCTATGCAAGAGATGTTGGTTATCAGGCTTCGGGAGTTATTTCAGGCTGAAAAAGACGAACCTGAGAGGTTTAGATTTCATGGGTTTCATCAGGCCCTGCGCGAGTTGAGCGGGGCGGTCTACCCAATGCCTAATATCGAAACAAATAATGCAATCGCTCGTATAATTCGAAGAAGGAACTTTTACTCTGCCCATCATGGTGATGGCAAGAAAGAACATTCGTTTACGAAAAATCGCTTACATACGCTCGATCTCCTTACGGCCGTAACTTATATAGCCAAAGTAGAAGAAAATCTCTACGGAGGTAAGACGTTTGATCCATTTGAGAGGCTGCTTAACGATGAGCTGGCTGATGAGCTTCAAGTACTATGTGGTGTTTACGAAATAAATAGTAACAGGACAAGACTACGATATCTTAAATTATACCGAGGTGCTTGAAACTCTCCCCAACGGAGACCAAGTAACAAATGGCGAACATGAAGACACGCCTGAGTTTGCGGCATACCAACTAAAGGCTAGGAAGGAGCTCGAAAGGATTAGGGCAAGAGTAGAGAAAATAATTGGGTAATATTAGGAGTTCGTGGTTCGTAGTGCCGACGTACTTTCAGCACAAATCTTCAGCAAGACTATACTAAGAGCTACTTAATCACCCCAAAAGGTGTTGAAATGAAAGTGTGTCAAGCGCACCAAGTATAAGCATTATGGCCTCATCGTAAGGTCATTTCTTATTTTCAACTAATTGCACCTACGACTAAGTATTTGTCGCATTATTATGTTATAATATAATAATATGGCGAGCGTGTTATTACTGTCGACTGGCGAACAACCCTACCTAAGTTTTACCGACCCTTATCCGTTAGGTCATGAGGTAGTTGAAGCTGAAACGGGGACGGATGCAATTATGCAGGCACAAAACCTTAGAAAGGCTGTTGGTGCCCTCTGTGCGTCTGAGCTGCCTAGTGATAGTGCATTAGTGCGTGGCATAGATTTAAAATTTTCAGCCCAGGTGCCGATCGAGGCGCTCGATGTGGATCTCGACCATGATCACGTTATGGATTGGATCGAGCGCACTTCTGATGAAGAGTTAGTAAATTTTTGTACATGGAGCGTTGACCGATACACTTCACACCAAGCTGCACTTAATGTTGTGGCGGAAGAACTTCAAGAGGACGCTATCAACAGGGCAAGGCGACTCGTAGATGTGTCGCTTTTCCCGTCGTATGCCCCGCGGCTATTTGCAGCCACATTTCAGAAAATTGGTAGCCTTAGGCCTCTAGATGCATTTCAGGCAGCTGCCTTAGGAGCAGACCAATGCTACTTTGGAGGGGACCAGCGGCGAATTGGCATTGCTAATAATTTCGACGACAGAGTAAACTTCAACGGGATCAATAGAGATATGCGCCAAGGCGTCTTCCACGAAGATGTGCATGCCATGGCGGATACTTCAGACAGGGGATTCCGCACGCCATTAACCACCAGATTCCGGTCAATATCTAATTTGGGGATTGTGGCCGAGGAAGTTTATGTCACGCATAGTACTAGTGTCTCGCAATGTTCCGGAGATCCACACCCGGATATAATTTTTCCCAGTGCTAGGCCTGAAGATATTACGCAGGCTGCTTACACGACGCTCGTAGCGACAATTGGACTACTCATGGTACATGGATCGGAAAGGATACCAGTAAACTCGATGACAGAGGCGTACTTTGAGTCGACATACGGTAGGAATACCTCTAGAAGATCCCTTAGACACGCTTTGAATCTGAATCTTGCCTCGCTGCTGCCTTCAAGAGAAAAAGGCCCTTCGATGCCTTTACCGATGCATATGCCGTAAGTAACCGTTCCGATAGGGATGAACTATCGTTCAGTATGCTCAATGCATTATGCGAGCGCTTAGGAGTCGACTATACAGATATAACAGGTGAGGAGACGGCTTCTTCGAGCGCAACTCTGGGTATTACGCTAGAGTAACCGACTGCCGGTAAGCACATGTAGCCACCCCAAAAGGTGTTGGAATGAAAGTGCGTCAAGCGCACCAATTTGTATTTTCTGTGTCAGTGATACCATTATCGTTCAGTTCTTGTACGGCTTTATAGGGATAAAACACATTGCAGACAAGCTTTTTATCATAAAGTATAGAGTTAGCAGGTAATACCAGGCGTAGCAGCTTGTTTTTAGTTGAAACGTCAGCGTCCTTAAACAGTTGGTTGGCGTTTTGGGCAAGGTCTAACAGATAAGAAATGGTTGTGAGGAAGCCAAAGTTAGCATTTGTGAGCGAACTAAGCTTGGCATTGAGGGTCTGTTGCTTATCAGTCAATTCCTCGGTGATACTGTCAAACATTTCTGCGCTAATACCTCGCCCTTTTTTAACAGCTTCTATGCGCTCGTAAGTCAGTGCCTTTAACTGGCTCTTAACGCTATCGTACTCCTCACGGGTTTCAGCTATGGTTTTGTCTAGGTATTGCTGCTGGTTGCCAAACTTCTCGCTTAAAGCCTTAATAAGTTGCTCTAGGTCATCATCAGACAAGCAAATTGAGTTAAAAACTTCCTCTAATTGTGGCAAAACGAGGCGTTCAGCAACGTTTACATTGTTGCACTCAACATGTTTCTTAGCCCTAGTACATTTCAAATAAACATTATTTTTGCTGACGTAAGAGCCAATACTGCAGCCACAATCGCTGCACCTTAAAATATCACTGAAGATAAAAGGAATAGTTTTGTATACGGTTCTGTGGTTGTGTCGCTTTTCTCTGATATGCTGGCACTTTTCGTATAAACTTTTTGTTACCAGAGTTGGGTATTTGTGCTTATAGAGTTTGCCGTTGTACTGCATGAAGCCGTAGTAGAACGGATTGTGAAGTATGCGTTCCACGTTAGCCTTAGTCATTAGCTTGCGCTGCTTGCTGGTCATACCCTCCGAATTAACTAGCTTCACAATGGCTGAATAGGACATACCAATAGAACGATTTTCGTAAATCTTGCTGATAAAGGGCGCTCTTTGTGGGTCTAGCTCTATGTCTTTTATGGGTTTGGTTATTGAACCTTTGTGAATATTTACGTAGCCTATCGGTGCATAACCAACCCAAGTTTTATCGTGCAGCATTTGTAAAAATCTACGGTTTACATTGTCAGAAATTGAGTCGCTGTAATACTTAGCAAGTGCAACACCAATGCCTAGCCTAAATAAGTCAGCAGCAGGAGAGTCTTTGGTAATTGTCAAGTTATCATCTGGGAAGCGAAGTTCTATTTTACCTTGTCTAACCAGTTGGTTGAGCGTTCGTACTTCTTCTTGGCTCTCCGAGCGGGTGTACCTATCTATCTTGCAAAATACGATAGCTACTGGCTCTCTTAGAGATTTAATATGCTCAACTAACTTGGCAAACTTTTTACGTGTGTCTTTATGGGCGCTTTCATCAAACTCGTAGTATTCGGCTTTAGAGTCAATACCAGCAGCATAATTTTTGAGTTTTAACTTCTGAGCTGGGAGAGCCTTGCGCTGCTCAACGTCACTTACACGGGCTATCAGTATAAGTTTCATATTATTCAGCCAACAAAATGCTGATACCTTGGACGTATAGTTTGTTTATTAAACTTCTGTAAAGCTCTCTGTCTTCGGGTGGCAAGTCATGATTTACGTAGACCACCATTACTTCATTATCGGGTGCTTGTTCAACTAAAGCTGCTAGTTGGTTTAAGCTGTTGTCGCTGTCTACAAATACTTGGTTGGGGTTGGCTAGAGAGCAGCCGTCATTTATTAAATAATCATTAAGTTTTTTGACTTTTTCATCAATACTATCCTTATCAAGACCCTTTACGTAGATTGCTGCTGTGATTGGTTGCATATTTGGCTATCCTTTGCCGCTTATGTTACAATCGCAAGTTTAATATATTATGAAATATAAATCTACCTTTGTCCACAGTCTTATAAGGACGACTATCTTGTAGCTTGTAAAAAGGGCTATACTTTACCCATGTCCGCCAGTAGAGATAACAAGCAAAAAACCTTCTTAGACCGCATAGTTGGTTTTTTTAAGAGTGACCAGACTGATTACGAGGCAATACATCAAAGACAGCTAGAACGAGAACAAAGAGAACAATCCTTAATAAACGAAGTTCATAATTCACGGCTGATTAGCGAGAATATTAAGCCTATCTCCCAGTTGAAATTAGGCAATGTACACATACATGGAATGTTTAAGCAGGTTAGTAGTTCATTTACCAGAAATCGTTTGAGGGTCACCAAAGCTATCCTGTATGACGAAACTGGGAGTGTTGTCACGGTCTGGTTTAATGCGAACGTTAGCCCATTAATTAAGCCTTTAACCATTTATGAGGTTACTGGAACCTTCAAACTAAGCAATCAACGACTACAAATTAATAGCCCGAAGTTTACACCTTTATCCGAAGGCTGTAGTGTCACGCTCCCATTAAAATACACACACTGTCTCTTTCAAAAGGCAGTACAATGTAATCAAATAAGGAGCATTGCAACATGGCCACCGGCATACCCATTGACCCGAAACTCAAGAGTGAGATACTCGACAAAATACGGAATCACGGCGTAGCCGTGAGTACCGTTTCACAAGCTACTGGCGTCAGTACCCAGGCCATCTACCGTTGGCTCCGGAGTGGCATTGTCGACAAAGATCGTAATCTCATCCTCGAAAATAACCGGCTCCGTAAGGAGAACGAGCAGCTGTATAAGATGCTCGGTAGAGCCACGGCAGAACTCAACCGGTCAAAAGACTAGCCGTCCTGGAAGTAGTCGACCCGGGATGGCGGAAACAAGGCGCACAGACCTTGGGTATTGCTCGCAGTCGGTTGTACCGAACACCAACCGTCCGGACTGCGCGGGACGCCCGAGCAGTTCATGAGCTGCGGCAGGTGCACGAGGAGCACCCTCGCTACGGTGTCCGTCGCTTGAGCGCAGAGCTCGGTTGGAGCCAAGCCAAAGCCCGGCGTATTCGCTCGCTGGCCGGCATTACCATTGCCAGGCGAAGCAAGAAGTACGGCAAACGTAGCCGCCCAGAGATACCGGCACCGGCCAATGCCCTCAAGCAGTACGCCGTGTTCCGTGACGAAACCCGGCCGCAAGCTGGCTTGTCTTATCACGGCATGGTCAATGCACAGGCTTGGGTGCAAGACTTTACCTACTTGTTTGTTGACCGACAGTACCACTACCTGGCAGTCGTGTTGGATCTCAAGACCAGACGGGTGCTGGGCTGGACACTCGGTCTGCGGCACACCAGCAATCTGACGTACACGGCCATGCTAGATGCCCTCAGCAGGCACCCTGTGCCTGCCATCCTCCACAGCGACCAAGGTAGCGAATACCTGAGCTACAAGCACCAGGAATTGTGTGCCCGGTTAGAAATAACGCTCAGTGCTAGCACCAAAGCCAGCCCCTGGCAGAATGGCTTCATGGAACGGTTCTTCGGCACGCTCAAGGATGAGCTACCACCACTCAACCAACTCAAAACAACAGAGCAGCTGCACGAAGCGATTGCCCTGACGATTCATTACTACAACCACAAGCGTCGACACAGTGCGCTCGGTAACATGAGTCCGGCAGCTTACGCTGCCAGCCTCCTGGCGGCTAAACCGCTACGAAAGGAAAGAGACAGGGTGTTGCGTAAAAAGGTAGCTTGACATACCACCGTTGTACATAAGGCAATTGTTCTTCGGATAAGTTGTCATTGTATCTCAGGTCACGAATACATCGATACAGATGAACCCAGCACAGTTGCTGCAGCCCGGGCAATGTCCGGTAGGCACCATAGTCATCACTAATCCGGGTACCGCTAAATGGCTGCTTGGTATCTACTCCAAACAGTGTTTTGGCATGTGCGGCACCACGACTGTTCTGAAGAGCAAAACAAACTTTCGGACTCAGGCCATCACTGAGATTCCAGGCATAGCCAGCTCCTTGCAAATCCTGGATTGGCCAGGGACTTTCATCACTATGAACCACTGGTGAACTCCGGATGTCACTCAGGAGTTGTTGGTATTGCGGTTGCCATTTTTGGTGCTGTTTCTGCAATATTCTTGCTATCTCACTGTCAGTCATGGTGAGACCGTACAAACTGAGTAGTAAACTGGCTACCTGGCTATAGCTTATGCCTAGACCAGCGATGAGATGCGTAACCAGTAAACGAACATTTGGGCCAAGAGATACGATCGATCCGCCTAAATCCTTGCCAGAGGTTACTTTGCCGCATTTGGTACAGATACCCCGAGCAACCAGGTACTTAGTCACTAACCTGGCAGTGTAGTCAGCAGTAATATCTGGAAGTGGAATATCTTCGACATACCGATCGTGAGTGGTGATGTCAGTGAGTTGACCACCACAGGCACACTGGCCTACAGGCACGGGTACAGTGTTAGTGACGGCTTCCTTGGTTGGAATTGTTCGTTTAAATGAGTCCTTACTGCGAAGTGGTTTCGGAGGAGGAGTCGGCTTATCTTGATCTTTAGGCAGTGTACCAATTGGTGGCTTCTTTTTCTTACCGAAAACCATGGCTTCCAGTTCAGCAATGCGAATAGCTTGAGTCTCTATGAGGACCATTTGATCATCTAGCAGTTCTTGCTGTTTGGTGCTTATTCGCTTTAATGTAGCGATCTGTTTATTCTGGAGGTTGTGTCGTTGCTTACTAAGTTTATATAACTTCTCTAGATTACGGAATCGAATCATGCGTTCAGCTATAACAGAAGAATTAAGTGGTTTTCTAGACATAGTTTTTGTGTTTGACGAACTATCCCTAGTCTAGCATGGAGGGTGGGAGCAGTTACACGTAAAACCCGCCATCCTATTAGTTTCTAATCTTGCCGAACGTATCAAAAAGGATAATACGGACATTGTCAATGTGGCTTCAACAGTGGGGCTAAAGGCTTATATTGAACAAGCTGTATACGGTGCTTCTAAGTGGGCTATGCGTGGTTTTAGTGCCAACCTACAGCTGGAGTTGAAAGATACACCATGTAGAGTTATTAGTTTTTGTGTGGGCGGCTTCAACTCGAACATAGCGAAGAAAGTGACTGGTCAAGACATAAAGGACCCCGAGAATTGGATGAACCCTGTAGACATTGCAAAATATATGAAGCAGACATTGGACCTCCCAAAAAACATGGAGGTAAGTGAAGTCATTATTAATCGTAAACAGACTGCGTAACCCTCAACTCTTATCTTTGACATGCTAATATATAGACATGTCCGACAAACTTACTACAGACGAACGCTTTGATAAAGTTGATATTCAGTTTACCGAGATGCACAAGCAATTCGATCTCGTGAATAACCAATTAGGTAAAATTGTTACTACAATAGTCAAGGGCTTCGACCGAATAGATAAAGTCCTAGAAGGAAAAGCGAATAATGCCGACATGCAAAGAGTGCTCGGGTTGCTCGATGACTTAGCAAAACGTCAGGAAATATCTGACGATGAAAGATTAGTTATGGGGCATCAACTTGAACGCCTTGATCGTTGGACGCATGAACTCGCCAAGAAAATAGGCTACGAACTTACTGCTTAGTGTTATATTAAATTACCTTGTAAGCTGAAGTCACTAGCCAGTTCTTTTAAGTTTGCATCCGTCTGAAACTCAATAGATTTTGTTAGAAGTACGTCAACTGCGGGGCACCAATAGGGACCTTTCCAGATTGTATATCCAGAAAATATCGTTTTGACTTGACAATGTAAGTACGCGTAAGTACAATAAATTCTATGGTAAGAGCAATAGTAACAAAATCAGGTAATTCATATGCACTTCGGGTTCCTAAGCGCTACATTGATGATAATAAGCTAAAACTAGGAGACGTAGTTTCCATTGAAGAACCACTTACTTTACAAAAGAAAGCAATTGAAGCATTGGTAAAACAAGGGAAGACAAAAGGACCGATCAAATCTATACCGGATCCCATAAAATGGCAACGTCAGCAACGACACTCAAGTGACCCTTGGGAAGAAGTTAGCCGTGATTCTGCTTGATAGCAATATAGTTATTTATCTACGAGATCCTAAATGGGGTGAAAAGATTTTCGTCAACTTGAGGATGAAAGATTAGCAACATGTAACGTAGTTATCGCAGAGGTTTTAGGATTTAAGAGTTTGGAAAAATCTGATACTGAATACTTTGAGCGATTTTTTGTATCTATGAAGAACTGCCAATTTGACGATAAAGTGACTAAAATTGTTATTGAGCTTAGAAAGCGTTATACTATTCAACTTCCAGACGCAATCATAGCAGCTACTGCGTTGGTTAATGACCTTTCACTGTGTACTCATAATTTAGAAGATTTTGAACAGATTTCAGATTTACTTCTCTTTGATCCACTGGTTTCTTAGATATTTTTACGAAACCACTCCAAAAGGTGTTCGAAACAAAGTGCGTCAAGTGCACCAATTCTATGTAACATAATAGTACCTCTAATAGAGGTATTTTTTGTTTGCTAAAATAGAAATGAAACTAATTCTTACCAGGAGGAATAATCTAAGTGGCAACTATCAATCCTTATATTAACTTCAACGGAAATGCCGAAGAAGCCTTCAATTTTTACAAATCTGTATTTGGCGGAGACTTCGAAACGATTGTACGCTTTAAAGACCTAGAAAGCCCTGATTTTCCTATAGAAGATAAAGATGCAAATAAAATCATGCGTATTGCTTTGCCAATTGGTGGGAGTACTTTGATAGCCAATGATGTTCCTGAAAGCATGGGTCCAGTAAATGAAAACGAAAACAGATCTAAGATATCGGTTAGCACGGGAAGTCGTACAGAAGCTGACAAAATATTTGCTGGACTTATATTAGGTGGATCTATCGAAGTGCCTCTTGGCGATAGTCCATGGGGTACATATTTCGGAATGTTTAGAGACAAATTTGGTATTGAGTGGACAGTAGAATTCGACCCAAGTGGAGATGGGCGAGCGTAATAATAGATTTATTTACAAAGAAAATCCAGTAGCATGAATGCATACTGGATAACCCGTAAAACATATGCTCTTGGCTCGTCAAAGTAGACTCTAATTTCGTTAAGAATGCCTAGCATTTGTTGGTTTGTATCGACGATACGCTCCAATATGTATGTCGCTAACAACTGCAAACTTCATTTTATAAATATAGCATTTAATATTTCTGCATACATTGGCCAAATGCCAATTCGAATTAAGCCCACAGGCATAACCTTAATCGAGGAGATTCTCTGAAAGGCTAAATACTTCAGCCAATCATTTTAACTCCATGCTTGTACTTTGCTCAACTGCACATGTTTGAAATGCGTCAACGATGCTGCACCAAGTGAACTCCTTTCAAGACATTTCAACTAATTTTCCTAATAAGGGCCAGCAGGTCTTTTTTATTTATGAAACGCTAACTTCTTAAAAAGCACAAGAGTCCTGTTAACCCAAGACGGACATAGATACAAACCAGAGAAAGACAAAACAGAATAGGCAAACTATTATCCCGATGATGCCAGCAAGCAATTGTTGATTCTTCCCGGATGCCCCCCGAATGTTTGAAATTAGGTTGAGGTATATTGCAGTAAGCGCGGATAAGCCAAGAGCGGCAAAATACAGAATAAGTCGTAATGGACTATGGTGTTTTGAATAATAATTTCCTGCCGCGAAGACGACTGCAAAGGAGGCAAACAGAATAAATGCTTTCACCCTCATTCCTACATACCAGGTGGCAACGTTGCTTATCGATGAAGTGCCTACATCTGGGGGGTTTAGCTGAGTGGTCGGTGTACTTGGTAGATTACCTTGTATTCCCGTTTGGGCTGTTTGCTCAACGTGCGGTTGACTGTATAACCTGTCAGCCGCATCATCAATCTCTGCATTGCTAAAACCATTTTGTATCAGAATTTGACGAGAGTCGTATAAACTAAGACCTTTATCTCTATTCTCGCGGAGCATGGCAAATGCCTGATCGCTTCTATCCATAAGCTTAATGTTCGCATGACAAATATTGTCTTGCAATACTTACTTCCCTGGCTACCCCTACTATCGACTGATAGCACTCCATTCGGAACACGTCAGGTAACGTGCACCATGCGACTATATTCAAAGTACTTCCTCTCTTTTTCAACTATTCCTGAACCAACCTGTAGGCAGATTATATTTTTTCGCAACGGTTACCGAAGGCAATATAAGAGTTTTCCCAGTGTTATGAGTAATTACGATCCAGGTGTTCCCGTTTTTTACTGCCAAAAATTGAAACGGTTGATACGTTTTACCATAGGTAACGTTGCCTTTTGCATCATTTGTCGTATATGCGGTTATGTGTAGATTGAACAGTATATCCGAAGAAATTTTGGGCATTACTTTAGTAATTGTATTATTAATTTGGAGTATTACACTTGGTTTCGCTGAAGTAAGTATTGCAGGTTGGCCCTCGTAGGAATCAGATTTTGTGGATGATCGACTGTAAATTAACGAAAATCCCAATCCAACTGCTGCAAATATAACTAGTAAAATGAACAGAATTTTATTTTGGCTATATCGCTTCATATGCAAATCAGGTTAGCATATATCAAATAAAAATATTATGTTTATATTTTGCATATACGCTAAGTGATATCTGTTATGCTAATAATATAAAAGATAAGCATGAGAGGCTTCAGGGGTTCCAATTATTGATGCTGGAGAAAATAAAAAAGCTTAAAAACTGGCAAGCAGCGTTAATTATCACTGTCATCGGTTTTATAGTTTATTTCACCGGTCTATTCAATGCATTTCAGGGAGATGATCTAAGTCAAATTGTAAATAGTTTGCCTGTTCATTCGATAAGCCATACTAAGATATTCTTTGAAGGGAGCACGTTTTATAACGGACAGGGATTAAAACCGCTTACGGGTTATTATTTTCGGCCGTTAATGCTGGTAGTCTATTCGTTGATATATTCGATGTTTCATTCGCACCCGATATTTTTTCATCTCATTCAGTTGGCAATTTGTCTCGGAAGTACATACCTGCTTTACCTTATTTTCAAAGGTCCATTAAAACGACCCGTAGCACTCGTTATGAGCCTGTTGTTTCTTATCGTTCCTATTAACTCTCAAACTGTGTTAGAAATTTCTTCATTGGATGATGTCCTTTTCTTTTTCTTTGGAATTTTGGCACTGTACTTATTAATCAATAGAAAATCGACTCGAAGTTTGCTATTGGTCGTGGGTTGTCTCTTTCTTTCACTGTTATCGAAAGAATCCGGTATACTGTTCGTTTTACTCTCACTTCTATACCTATACTGGTATAACCGGAAGCGACTGGTTCGATTTGCTTTATATATAATTCCGCCGATCATACTTTATGTTGCACTGCGAATTCACGCGATCGGCGTTTTCACGAATCCTCATAATGCGCCGATAGATAATATCAGTCTAGTTGGCAGAATTATGACGGCACCCTCCATCATGCTTATGTACTTATCCAAGCTGATTTTTCCACTACGATTAGGTGCAAATTATTACTGGGTATATCCGAAATTCAGTATTACTCATGTACTTATTCCACTTATTGTCGATCTTGTGTTTGTGGCAATAATTGTATATTTTGCCAGGCGTCTATATAGGGAAAAAAGCCGAGCAACATTTCACATCTATTCTTTTTTTGCGATCTGGTTTGTACTTGGTATGGGTTTACTTATGCAAGTAATTCCGCTCGACATGACGCTTAGCGAGAACTGGTTCTATTTTGCTTCGGCAGGGTTGCTTGGCATGATAGGGGTATTGTTAAGCACATATCAGGCAAAAATAAATACGAAATCGATAATTATAGTTTCTTGTATTGTACTTTTGCTATTTGGCATTCGTACGGCTGTACGCGGTGTGGAGTGGCGCAACGAATGGGGATTAGATCGTTCCGACATTGCCGTGTCGAGTGACGATTACGTAGCCGAGAACGACCTGGCTATCTACTATTTTGACCAAGGCAATTATCCGATTGCAACAAAGTACGTCACTCAATCAATTGATGCTTATCCGTTCACCTTTAATTACAATCTCACCTTACGCAAAACCTCCAGCTTCTTTGAGTACCTGAAGTTCAGCCAAACTGGCTTGCTGAGCTTTGAGGTATAGCTTTGCCTTTAAGGCAAAGTGGTTCAGATTGCTCGCTTTCGCCAGTCGTTCCAGCTTATGGTAGGCATAGGTTGCCGCAAAGAAGTGGTTACTTTGTGTCTTCACTCGTTTGGTCGGTGACTTGGCCAGCCCGAGGTTGGACTTTACGGACTTGTGGTACTCTTCCACTTTCCACCGTTTTTGGTAGATCGTGGTTATGTCGGTATGTCCTAGCGTCAGATCACTGGTAGCGAGATACAAAACACCCTGACTGTCATCTCCGTTTGTGAAGATTTGACGGGTGATACGCACCGTCATATTCATGCCTTTGAGGTACCCTGTCTTGGTAGTGTTTTCTTCCCAGGCCAGCGATTCGACTGCGTGGAATACTCCTCGTAGTTTATCCTCCTTACTTTTTGCAAACGTACGATTACTCTTGAGGGCAAAGATGAAGTGTTTGCCCTTGCCAACGATGAACTCCATGTTTTCCTGTGAGGAAAACCAACTGTCAGCAAGGCAGTAGCGAAACTTCACCTGGTTTTGGATGGCTGCCCCGATGAGCTCACGGGCCTGTTCGTTCTTGGTGGCCGAGGACTTGCGTTTTTGTTTGCCGGTCTTCGGGTCAGTGAAAGGTACGTCTTTCTTGACCAGGCAAAACCCCAAGGGTACCGTTGCCTGGTCGTTATGGTAGAGCATATTGAGAATATTGACGCCCTTCACATTCCGGTTGAAGACGTGGTCATAGTGCCAGGCAATGATGTCGTTTTCGTCGGTGTAGGCCTTCTCTTCAATGGTGTCATCCAAAGCCAGTATGCCGTCGTCAGTTTCAATCTGCCGGATCGTTGGCTTAACCAGTTTCCAGAGGTCTTTGTTGGTATATTCCCGGGCAGACAGGAAACGGGTGACGTCGTCATGGCCGACTGACCCGTCCAGGGCGGCCGACATACCAGTTGCCGTGGTCAATCCGAATGAGCTGATGAGATAGTCAGAATACAGGTCAAGCATTGGTACGTTGACGGGCTTGGATTGTTTTTGTTTTGGCATAGCAACATCCTTGATGAAAGGTTGACTGCTTTTAGTATGCCCCAGGACTCAAGAAAGTGGGAGTGATGCGTAAGGTGAGTAACTAAGACTATAATATCTAGCAAGATTGTTTTTCGACACCGAGAACTTACTAAGACTAAGAAAAGTTACCTTCTAATTTTATCAATGATCAGTTATACACTTTGTTTATTAGCTTTATATTTGCCACGTATAGTATTTACGCTCACGCGAATAAAATCCAACACGGTACGTTTTGTAATTGTAAACGGTCCTTCGTAGTAAGTACTAAATGGTTGATCAAGCCAATCATTAATCCTAATAGGGCAAATTGATAGATAATTTGTTTTTGCGATTGCTAGAATCTCTAAATCAAAGCTCCAACCCATGATTTTCAATTTCGTAAAACAGAGTCGTGCTGCACTGTGCTTAAACATTTTAAAGCCGCATTGAGTGTCTTCAACTTTTAATCCACCGGCTAATTGGTATAGATTATTCCCAAATACTGCAAACTTATTTTTAAATGGATTATGACGGTACGTCTTTAAATCCCGCGTTCCAATCACAATATCAAAATCGCCGTCACATAGCTTGTAGAACTCTTCGATGTGAGCTAACGGAGTCGCTAAGTCTGCATCCATGAACATGACAAGATTTCCGTTCGCCCGGAGCATGCCATATTGTACATCTCGACCTTTCCCAATGACATCACCCGGTTTTAGTAGCTCAAGTTTCTTAAAGAGCCGCTCCTTACTGTTTACGATTTCATGGGTATCGTCAGTTGTATTGGCAGCAACTACTAATACCTCTATATTTTTGTTTTTAATAAAGTTATTAGTTTTTAGATACATCGCAAGCTCGTCAAGTGATTTCCCAATGCGTTTCTCCTCGGAATAAGCTGGAATAATAATGGTTAAATCAAGCTGGTTCGACTTCGACAGACTCATTTGTCGGTTTCCTCGTTCTGAAGACAATATATTTATAGACGTTGTAATTCCAAAACATAATACTTAGCGAAGCGATGGCAGTACTTAGATTAATAATAATGAAATTGTTAAATAAATATTGTCGAAACCAAAGTATGCAAAACGAGTAAACCGAAGTCTGGATTATCAATACGCCTAGGGCGGTTAAGGCAGTAAACTTTAAAAATTTCTTATAGGGCTCGGTTGTATCCCTAAAAACAAAAGATTGATTTAATAGAAAACTCACTAAAATTGCAGTACTAGTTGCAATGATACTTGATACGATTTTGTTCTGCCCAATCACATAAAATGCAACATTAAGAATCAGAAAATTCACAGCTGTGTTCACTAAGCCTGCAAGGGCAAAACGAATGACTCTATTTCTCGATATATGTTCTCTCATAGCTAGCCTTATAGTAGCTTAACTTATGCAATATAGGCTGTCTACGGAATCTAATGCATCTGTTATTATTAATAGGAATCGAAAAGGATAAGGGGTTTCGTGATTCCAACAAAAATACGGACACTGCTTAAGAAGTTGGATAAACTTACAAATTGGCAGGCGACAATCCTTATTGCATTATTTGGTTTCGTTGCATATTTCGACGGGCTACAAAATCAGTTTTTGGGTGATGATGACGGGCAAATTGTTAATAATCCTGTTGTTCATTCCCTATCGCATTTCAAACTCTTTTTTACCGGCGGGACATTTTATAACGGTCAGGGTATAAGCCATCTTACGGGAGTTTACTTTCGACCGCTGCAAACTACCGTCTACTCTTTTATCTATACGGTATTCGGATCACAGCCTAACTTTTTTCATTTGATTCAGTTACTGCTTTGCATCGGGAGTACGATCATTCTTTATCTGATATTCCGGTATTCATTCAAGCCGGCGCTAGCTCTATGCTTATCTTTAATCTTTCTACTTCATCCGATAAATTCTCAAACCGTATTTGCGATTGCCAATATGCAGGATGCCTTATATTTTTTCTTTGGCATAGCAGCTTTATGGCTGTTGATTCGTTTTAAATCTACTAAAGGTTTGGTACTTGCAGCAATATGCCTCTTTCTGGCTCTCTTATCAAAAGAAGCTGGTTTCTTATTTATTGTGATGTCAGTTATTTATCTGTTTTGGTATAACCGGAAACGGCTGTATCTGTTTCTCGGAATGATGCTTGTGCCTATTGTTATTTATATTGTACTCCGGGAACATGCCATTGGGTGGTTCACGAATCCGAATGATGTGCCGATTGACCGGACAAACCTTATCGGACGACTTTTTACTGCCCCCTCTATTATGTTGTTTTACATAACAAAGTTTATTTTCCCATGGAAATTAGCTTCAGCATATTATTGGGTTTATCCAACGTTTTCAGTCCGCCATTTTCTTTTGCCGCTTATTCTTGATCTGGCGGTAATGGCAGTAATTGTGTACCTGGCGTTTGTCATTCGTTTAAGAACTTCAAGACAGAACTATATAGCCTATTTATTTTTTACAATTTGGGCTGCAATAGGGTTAGCGTCGCTTCTCCAAATCTTTCCTCTCGACTTTACGGCGAGTGAACCATGGTTTCGCTTCTCCATGGTCGGAATACTGGGGCTGATCGGCATTGTTATAAAGATATTTGCTCCGGCAATCAAATTGAATAGAACTGCAATCTTTGCATTCATGGCAATAGTAGTTCTTTTACTTGGGATTAGAACAGCGCTGAGGGGAAGAGATTGGAGTAGTCCGTACAAGCTTTATAGCACTGATTTACGTACTTCGAACGAAGATTTTGAGGCATATTACCAAATGTCAATTTACTATTACAACACAGGAGATTATTACAGCTCTAAAGTATATGCTGCGAAATCAGTTGCTATGTTTCCGTGGGCGACTAATTATAGTGCGCTTGGAGCAGCTTATTACTCACTTGGAGATTATCCTGATGCCTATCGAGCCTATATAAACGGTCTTAATTACCTTAATTACTGCGAAATCTATGACAACATGTCTGTACTAACGCACTATTATGGAAATCCTTATGCTAACCAGAAATTCTTAATATCGGCAATCAATCATTGTCCGGCCGATGCCACTCCGTGGTTATACTTGGCTGTGCTAGATTACACCTATCAAAATGTTTCAGGTGCGAAATATGCAATCACCAAGGCATACAATCTTGGATCGCAAACCAATAGCTCAATCCCGTCTATTTACAATGCGATAATGAATAATCAGTCTTTGAACGCGTCTAATTAAGCTAAGAATATCATATATACTGCTGTGTAGTTGTTACGTTCATAGATATAATCCTTTTTTGATTAAATGTGAGTTTAGAAGATGATATTTTACACAGGATTGTTTACTTATTGACAAATAATTGTATACTAACAGGAAATGGTAGGTTTTTTATCTGTTCTGTTGTTTATAATCGTTGTTTTGGGTATATGTGGATTAATTGATCCACAATTTATGACTAACCTGTTCCGAAAATCAAAATTAATGTCGCGTAAACAAATTAGCATTCCACTCATTGCTATTGTCATAGTGGGCATAGTATTAATCAGTGCAGTTGCTCCTAATAGTACGAAAACAATACACACACAAGAAGCATCGAGTAATATAGCGAATTCAACTTCTGCACCGAAGGTGACCATCAAACAAATAACTGAAACACAATCAATTCCGTTTACTACGACAAATGAAAATGACAATAGTCTTGATCAAGGTCAAACAAAAGTAGAGCAAAATGGTGTAGATGGTGTTGAAACCCAAATATATAAGATTACTTACGCTAACGGAATACAAATCAGCAAAACTCTTATGTCGCAGTCAGTAACGACCCAACCAGTTAATGAAGTAGTTGCCATCGGCACATACGTTGCACCTCCACCAGTTTCAACTCCTTCTGTTGCTCCTGCACCCGCTCCATCTACATCATCATGCTATCCACTTTCAGATGAAGGCACTTGTTATGAACCAGGTGAATATTGTCGAGACTCGGACCAAGGCACATCAGGCGTTGCCGGTGACGGTAAATCAATTACGTGTGAGGATAACGACGGCTGGCGCTGGGAACCGAATTAATTAGAAGTCATCTGGCATAAAATCAGTATTTAGGATAAATTTTTTACTGCTTTGGCTTGACACTGTCGGAGACAAGTCACAAACGATTACTCAGCCGTTACACTAAATACGCTATTCAACCATCTTAAAGGGTGTTCGATACAAAGAGCGTCAAGCGTACCACGACGCTCGTGCGTAAATGACCACATTTCCAGGACGGATCTATTATTAGACATACATATATAAAGGTTTTATAATATGATAATGATACAATTAGGCCCTGAGCAAGGGAAAGAATTTCGTCAGGTTACTAATGAGCGGGGAAGTCAGCTAGGATACTTTTCACTTTCTGCTCCAGATTTAGGAAGTGTATTTTTGTATCAGGTGGTTGTTTATGAGCCTGGTAGAGGCACTGGTACAGCCATATATAAGGCGATAGGCCGCGAAGTTGGGCGTAAAGGACTAGCACTAATTTCGGACCCGGACTCATTTAGTTATTCCGCCTTTAGGTTATGGCAGTCCTTGGAACGATGCGGTAATGCGGCAAGGTTAGACGATCGGAGTACAACTTATGTTGATGACCGAGGTGACGTTTATGGTGCTGCATTTCGCCTAAACAACGAGCAAATGCCGATTACAATAGATGAAGGATGGGAAGCAATGGTTCCGGCAGTGGATTTAAGGCACTTAGGTGATCACGTCGGCGTGGAGCGTGCTAGGGTCGTTGAGACCGTTATGCCATTGAACAGACTGACGGCTCAAACCCCGGATGCTTTTTCTGTCTAACAAGACTTATTATACAGACGGTATAATTCTGCACGGAAGTGGAGGCTAGCGCTTGAGTTTCTGTCGACTAACTTTGTTAGTAATAGGTCTACAGTCCGACGCCAATTATTGTGTAAATTAAAAATGCCTTGTTTAAAGCATTTTTAATTTTAAAACGATATAAAGTTTAGGCTAGACCAAGCTAATCAGGTATATAGTCATAATAATGCCAATTGCTAGATCAGAATACATAGCCACGTTTTCTTCAAAGTTACGTTCTTTAGTCATGTGCTGAACTCCATCTAGTAGCAGGAATAGACCTCCAATAAGCGCAGCAGCAGGCCGCCAACTAGGTTGGCACAAAGAAATAATACCTGCCAATCCCATCGAGGTGTTCGCAAATCCAAGTTCGCGGACTATTATCCAGGAGGATTTATCCTTAATTCCCAGAATTCCTTCGGCCGTCAAACCCGGCTTGATAATTTGTCTTATACCAGCAGTGAAGAGACGAATACCGATCGCCCAGAATATAAACCACTCACCAACTAAAGCCAACAGTGCTGCGTGATTTTTATTGACAACTATCTCGCTCAAAATGGATATCGTTGGCAGCAAAAACATAAATAAAGAAACAGCTACCAAGTACATAATTATAGTATACACAAGCGTAATGCAGCAGTCGGCATGGTTCATTATAGCTATGACGCAATACAAAATGTGCCGTTAGGCCACTATAAAAATGTTGGAATAAAAAAGCACCCGAGTGATCCATGTTGTGGAGTCGAATTCAATGAGTCCTTTTTGTTATCATTCATTATTTTCGTTACAATCATAAGCATGAACAGTGCTGAGGGTATACAGTAGTGGCCGCTCGTCTGCCGAACCCCGGTGGTGATGATGGTGTCTGGGGTGAGATACTAAACGGATTTCTAGCGATGGCTCACAATCCCGATGGTACCCTCCTGTCTTCGGCCGTTTCGGCCGCTCTTCCAAGCTCTATTCCAACCACAACTCTTGGTTCTGGCGCCCCTTCTTCGGCGACATTTTTACGCGGAGATGGCACGTGGGCAGTGCCAAACGTGAGCGGTGGTATAACCTCTGTGACTGCCGCAGATGGGACAGTTGCTATTGGTGGCACGGCTTCGGCTCCGACTGTTGGTGTAAATGCCATTCCGGAGGCCAAGGTGACAAACTTGACGATCGATCTGGCTGCTACTGAAAAAGGCGCGAACAAAGGCGTTGCCGGTGGCTATGCCCCACTGGATGGCGCTGCACTAGTACCAATTGCGAATTTGCCGACTGGTACCAGTGGATCAACAGTCGCGATTGGCGACGATACGCGCATAACGGGCGCGTTGCAGATAAACACGGTGGCATTCAGCGGAACGAATGCTACCAGCAGCGGGGCGTTGACGGCTGGTTCGACCCAAGGATTCGACACGACGACTGGTGCTATTACTGCTACGTTGCCCACAGCACCGGCCGATTACACGATAATAACAGTCGGGATGTTAGTGCAGGGTGGAACGAATGTGGTTACTATCAACACCGGCCCAGGCGATGCACTCAACAAAGTAGGTGGGAGCACGACATTGACGCTCTCAACACTCAACCAGAAAATGCTCTTGGTGTATCGTTCCTCACCAAAATTGTGGTTTGCGTATGACTTTTTATCGCTTGGCGCACTGGACAGCAGATATCTCACTACATCCGCTGCGAGCGCAATATACCTCACGCCGTTTGCAGGTTGGCAGCCAAATACAGTGTATACGGCAGGCTATCCCATATTTTACGATGCCGGCGACGGGAACGGGCTGGTATTGCGTATCAGCAAAAATGCCTTCACGTCGACCTCGACCTTTAGCGGTAGTAACTGGTACACGGTAGGTACGGCTATCGCCACCAATACCAATGCGGCGCTAATCCAGCCAACCGGGACGACGTTGGCAGCGGGTAGTAGCGGTGCTTTTGCTGATGCGTCACATGTGCACACTGTTCCAACTGAATCCAGTAGCGCTAATATCAAAAGTCCTGGCCTAGCGTCAGTCGGCACCTCCACAAATTTCCCGCGGGCCGACCATGTACACCCGTTGGGCGTATGGCAAGCATCAGATAGTGGTTTGATTACTTGGACATATGATGGATCGGTGGCAACGAGCAATAGTGCACTGACTAATGGTGTTATCATTTTCGTGAAGGTAAAGGTACCAATCGCTACGATGATTACTAACGCAATCTTCTATGTGCAGACAGCCGGGTCCGGGCTTACGAGCGGGGAGAGTGGCGTTGCATTGTTCGACTCGACCGGTGCTACACAGCTTGCGGTTTCTGGTGACATATCCGGTAGTGGCACGGCTGGGCTTGCCTCGACCGGTGAAAAAATTGTGCCATTCAGCTCACCCTATAGTGCTGCAGCTGGTATATATACGTTGGCTTTGTGGTCGAATTTTACAACCGCAGCACCGCAGCTCGCTCGGACGGGCACGAATGCACCAAGCAACAGTGGCCTCACGGGTAGTTCGGCGCGCTATGGTACAGCTCAGACGGTAACATCGACACCTGCATCGCTATCATCTATGACGGCGGCTCAGATCGCCTGGTGGTTTGCGCTCTCATGAGCAGGATCTGGATACTTACAAACTCCGCAATCAAAGCAATTCAGGGTGACCCGACGGCGACTGGAGTAGTGGACGCTGTAGGTAATACGGTTTACTCACTCGATAATGTTGCCGGTATTGGCGGAAGTGGTTCGACCAGTACACCGGTTACGCTGCAAAATGCAAAGTTAGTACGAATACTATCCGTCAAAGATTATGCGACTATACTTGCAGCAAGCAATTCTGTCTCTGGAACCGACCCGCTGTGGGCACTGAACTTCAGGGCGATGCTGTACGATGACGAACTATGGATTGCTACGCCTGGCCCTCAGCAGGCCAATCCACTGGCCTGGTACAACATCGGGGGTAAGCAGATAAAAGGACGCAATTATACTGCAATTGCCGCTCCGGCGCGGGATTTGGCTGGGGTTATCTGGCCTCGCACCCTTGATCCAAATTTTCTAAGCATGAACATCCTAGGCGCTATTGCGGGCGCCGGGGATTTTGATGTCATACACCTTCAGGCGCAGAACGATCAACCCACCGCGGCGGCTAGTTACGCGCTCCCGGCAACTACTTACTATAATTTTATCGATAGTGCCATAGCGCAGATTAAAGCAGCAAACTCCAATGCGGTATATACAGTTGGGTTAGCCGTACATGCTGCGGACGTCACGCCCTTCGCCAATATGCAAGCTATGCAGACTGCTTGTGCACGGTATGCGGTAAGTGGTAATGACGGCAACGGTACATCAGGTGGCCAAGGAGGAGCGGCTGGCTTCTGGATGAATTTCAACAGTAATAATAGCGCGGGCATTGCTGCTGTGCAGGCGCTTGCTGGAGTCTAGTGACTGCGACGACTGATACTGCTCAGAGCAGTTTTATAATATATCGTCACGATTCACTGCACACTCCATAGCGGGAATGTTTGATACAATTTATTTATGGACAAAACAGCCCCTCAAAACATTGGGTCGGTCAAAGACTATATTGCTTCACTTGATGATGATCAAACTGTAAAAGACAGCCAAGTGCTTATTGAAATGATGCAGCGAATAAGCGGGCGTGAACCAAAGTTGTGGAACATAGGTACTATCGGTTTTGGTACCTACCACTACAAATACGACAGCGGGCGTGAAGGAGACTGTCAAACCATTGGTTTTTATCCAAGAAAAGATAAGATAACCATTTATCTTATGGACGGCACTCCACGCTACACGGAATCGCTTGCTCGCTTAGGCAAACATACAACAAGCAGGGTCTGTGTGTACTTCAAGCGGCTTAGCGATATAGAGTTGTCAATTCTTGAACAGATCATTCAAGAATCTTATAAATACATTATGTCCCAAGATGGACATATGCATCGAGTAGAGTGAATACTATAAAAGTCTACATCTGTATAGCCGGTAATAATATTTACTGTGCTATTCATTACTTTGGCGATACACTGCGTACCTAAAGGGGGTAATCTTAATGAAACAACGGAAACTTGGTAGTCTAGAAGTGTCCGCAATTGGCCTTGGATGTATGGGTATGAGTGCATTTTATGGAGGACGCGACGAACAAAAAGCCATTGATACAATTCACTATGCACTCGATAACGGGATAAACTTTCTAGATACTGCCGACATGTATGGTCCGTGGACAAATGAGCAACTAGTTGGTAAGGCTATCAAGGGTCGACGTGATGAGGTTATTTTGGCCACGAAATTTGGGAATGAAGTAGATGATAACGGCCAGCGCACCGGTCGAGTGAACAGTAAGCCAGAGTATATTCGAAAGTCTGTTGAAGGCAGCTTGAAACGTCTCGGCGTTGACTATATTGATCTCTACTATCAGCACCGTGTCGATCCGGATACGCCGATTGAGGACACGATCCAGGCATTAGCTCAATTAATTAAGGAAGGCAAAATACGTCATATCGGCATGAGCGAAGCAGCTTCATCGACCATTCGGCGAGCCGCGAAAGTGCACAAGATTACCGCATTGCAAACTGAGTATAGTCTATGGTCACGTGACCCAGAGGATGAGATTTTGGATACAGTACGTAAATTGAACATCGGCTTTGTTGCGTACAGCCCCTTAGGTCGTGGCTTTCTGACTGGCCAGATCACCTCAATCGACGATCTAGACGCCGACGATTTTCGCCGAGTTAACCCTCGCTTCATGGGCGACAACTTCCAAAAGAACCTTGACGTAGTTGAAAGGGTCAAAGAAATTGCTGCCGAAAAGGGTATAACAACCGGTCAATTAGCCTTAGCGTGGGTATTGGCGCATGGAAATGATATTGTGCCGATACCGGGCACCAAGCATGTCGAATATCTAAAAGAAAATATTGCTGCAGTTGACATAGAGCTTACAGCTGAAGATCTCAAGCGCTTAGACGAGGTTGCGCCAATAGGTGCTTTCGCCGGTGAACGTTATGCAGATATGTCCCCAGTCAATCGCTAAAAAGTGGAGTCAACGTTTACCTTGCTTCGTGACCCCCTTATAGGTGTTGGAATGAGAGTGCATCAAGTTCAGAATTTCTAGATTAATACGCAATTGACCAGAATAGTCACGTATTTTCAAAACCAGCAAAACCTAAAATTTACTTCGATTAATTGCGTGCTTGATAACAATCTACTTAAGGAGTTAAAATACTAATGGTTAACTTAGTAAATTAAGGAGAATAAAATGCCAGATGACAATCAAGATCACGACAATCATGATCTACACCATACACATTTAGCTAATCACGTGCACCACCTACACGCACTTGAATTAGAAGTTAAGGCAGCGCTCGCATTAGCCGGTGACCACCTGCACAATCATGAGGCAATAGTTGCTCATGATACCGATCATCACTTAGATCAGCATCATCACGAACTTGTCCATTTACTTCATCAGGTTCATGAGCACCTACACGAAGCTCATCAGCTATTGGTACATGAAACTAGTCATCACCATGATGAAGGTCATTATCATGAGCCGAGTTTCCAAACCGATTAATGAGTCACCTGTACTGACCTATACACCACACTATTTTTCGTAATAAATGAGTAAGAGTCCTAGTATTAAAGGACGTTATTTCTAAGAACCTCACTCTTGAAGCGCACATAGTGCTACTTTAATTTGACCGAACTGGATATATTGGGAAATATCGGGCACAGTAGTCAAGCCCACATCTTGTAACACCCTCAATAGAACTACCATTTTTTGTTGCAGGCCTAGTGGACACGTAAGGGCTACTTGGATACTATATCTGTAATGCTTTTATAAATTATGAATCAACTTATGCAAAATATACCGAATCAGGCAGATCCGAAAAACACACAAATTTCTTCAATACAGTCTGAAGTAACCTCAACGCCTGGTTTAGGTGTCGCAGCTCCGCCAAATGGTGTTCCCATTTCACCAGCAATAGAAATCATAGACTTGTGTAAAAACTATGGCACATTTCAAGCCGTAGATCATCTGACTTTAACGGTGAATCAAGGTCAGATTTTTGGTTTGCTTGGACCCAACGGTTCAGGAAAGACCACAACCATTAATATGATAAGTGGCCTGAGCCCACAGTCGAGTGGAGAAATACGATTGATGGGACTTTCTGTCAGGAAAAGTTCCAGGCAAGTGCACCAAATTCTTGGTTTTGTGCCTCAGGAAACTGCACTTTATGAGGAACTGTCGGCTATTCGCAATTTGGATTTCCATGCCGACTTATACGGCATACCACGCAAAGAGAAAAAGCAACGTATCGATGCAATATTAAAAATGGTACAGCTGGACAACCGAAAAGATTCGCTAGTAAAAACCTATTCCGGAGGTATGAAACGGCGCTTGGCGATTGCCCGGGCCATGCTACATGATCCAAAACTTATATATCTAGACGAACCCACAATCGGTGTGGATGTCCAAGCCAGGCGGGTAATATGGGGCTATATACAAAGCTTACGCGACCAAGGTAAAACAGTGCTAATTACTACCAATTATCTCGAGGAAGCAACGGCGCTGTGTGACCAGGTGGCCATAATTGACCACGGAAAACTAATAGTCCAGGATTCACCGAAACAGCTTGAGCAAATGTATGGTGGTGAGGTTATTGTCATCGAAACAGATACTCAGATTCACAAAATTGAAAATATAAAATCATTGGAAGGGGTGACGTCCGTCGTTCAAAACGGCTCTCAATTAACAATTACGGCACCTAACGCCGCCTTCCTCGTCGCGCCAATTATTACTATGCTCCATCTGGAGGGACGAGTTGAGAAAATTGAGCTTCGGGCACCCGATATGGATGACGTATTTATACGGTTAACAGGTGCGACGCTCCGCGATTAGCCGAATGCGAAAAATATAACCATGCGATCAATCTTATTTCACAGTAGAATACTTTGGGCCTGCGTAAAAAAAGACTTCCATATAAGTCTTACCGAACGAATATTTTTAATCACACTGATCATGATTCCATTGCAGTACCTACTCTTGTTCATTATTTTTGTAATGCCTTCTGACCATGCCCCAACTGCAGTGGTGATGCTCGATCACGGTACCTACGCTCAACAGCTTTTCGACTCCATGGGCAGAGCAAATTCTTTCCGCGCATTTCAAGCGACGCCTCAAGATGCCGCAAATCAGATGAAGGCCGGGAAAATTGTCGCCATAGTCACGATTCCAGCAGATTTTGATACGCGCGTACAGCATAAGCAGGAAGTCCCAGTCTCGGTTCAAATAAACAACCTTGACACCGATTTTACTGACGACTTAAGGCGAGCTGTCCCGCTGTCAATCACACTTTTCTACGCGAAGGCCTTTCCCAAGCTGGTGAGTATCACACCTCACGAAACTGATTGGTACAAACAAGATACAGGTTATATAGCATATATAACGGTATCTGTGTTTGTGCTGGCGCTGGCTATTGGTGGTGCCATTCAAAGCGGGACATCTTGGGCAAGAGAATGGGAACTAGGTACCATGAAAGAGCTACTACTTTCTCCGGCTCCGCGCTGGGCATTGATTGTAGGGAAAATGATCGGCTCATTTCTTATTGCTCTAGTGGCAGCTTGTATTGTATTGCTGGTGCTCGTGTTTGCGCTCAAATCGCATCCCAAACATTTGGGCGACATGGCAGTGTATACACTGCTGACCTTATTAATATTTAGTAGCCTCGGAACGTTGATCGGTACTATTGCGAGGCAACGAAGACTCATCACGACAATAGTGCTTGGCTCGTCGCTATTCTTCTTCTTTATTAGTGGTCCACTGGGTCCGCCTTCATTTGATACGTTAACCATTAATTTTATATCGAGGCTTACTCCGCTAGCCTATGCTATTGCTGGCATGCAGTATGCGTTTCATAATTTCAACACCAACACACTGGGATACTGGAATGCGGTCGTTTTAGCCGGTTTTGCGGCTTGTTTTACCTTGCTGGCTGTCGTTGTATTGCGCCGATCGGTGGTGAATTAATGCTAAAAATTGTATCTCATGAATAGTTCACTTCGTACTACCTGGACAATATGCCTAAATACTATCAGCGTTTGGCTGCGCAATCGATCGCTTATGGCTGCCTCACTGCTTCCACCAATCGCTTTCTTGGCGGCAGGGTTTTTTGCAGCTGCCGCCGTTTCCCATAGTCCGGTTGCTCTGGTGTCATTGGACAAGGGAAGACAAGGACAGTTAATGTCCAAGATGCTTCATTATAGTGATGTCTTCCGCATTACCGATACCTCTCCTCAGCAAGCACAAAAACTCATTAAGGCTGTCCGGGTGGCTGCGGTTATCACAATCCCCGCCGATTTCACGCAACTCGTATCCGAGCATCAACCGGCACCGGTAGATGTAGAGATCAATAACCTCGACCTTGATTTTACTAATGACATTAGACGGTCTGTCCCTGCAGCAATCGTGCAATACTACAAGCTACAAGGGTCCCACAGTCCGATAAAAGTCATGGTGCAAGAAAACGATCTGAGGCATAAGGATATTCAATTGTTTCAATATGAAGTAGTACCGGTGTTACTGCTTATGGTTCTAATATCAGGGCTAGTCAATACGGCGGTAAGTACCGCACGCGAATATGAATATAAGACGATAAAGGAGATCTTACTGTCTCCCGCCACAAACACTGAGATTGTATTTGGTAAAATTTTAGCAGGATTTCTTATAGGATTGTGCTCCGGCTTGCTTGAACTTGGCATATGTATCTTATTTGGTTGGACGCACTTGCCGGCATTGAAGTATGATCCTAATGTTTTGCTTTTCATTTCCTTGACGGCACTGCTCGCTGCCAGCATAGGACTAGTGGCAGGTCTATTTGTCAAAAAAATTCAAGCCGCTCATGCTATTTCTGTCAACATTTCGTTGCCGCTGTTTTTTGTCGCTGGTGGTGTTGGTGTCCTGGCCTTTGAGCCGCCCTGGCTTCAGAATGTTGCCTCTTTCGTACCTCTCACGTACGCGAATCACGGATTACAAATGGCAATGTACTATAATTCAAACTATCAAATTGGACGTGATGCAACGGTACTACTAGTAGTGATTTTAGCTGCTATTCTATGTGCGCTACTGTTACTGCGACGCTCAAGATCGCGCTTAGCGTAAAGTTGCTGTAAGAATCCGTAAGACATCCTGCGCACAGCCCCACGACAAAGTAAAGCCCGATCCACCATGACCGTAGTTGTGAATGATAACTTTGGTACCATATTTTTCCAGTTCTAATCGAATCTCATCCCGGTCAGGCCTGAGTCCCACGCTTTCGCCAACTATTTCTACGTGGTTGAAGAGGGGGGAAAGCTTTGCGGCTTTACGCAGAATATCCTGTGTATCTTGCGGGTTAATCTCCAGGTTCCAATCGTTGACCTGAGCTGTTCCGCCGAGTACCGTATCATTGATGCGCGGAATAATAACCGCCAAGCTATTCGGTCCCTCGTCATCCGTTATAATCTGGTCGAACCCGTTCGACTTAATCTTGACCACCTGACCGCGGACCGGAAAGACCCGCTCGTCATGAAAAAGCTCCCGGGAGCCGAGACCCGTACAGTTAATGACTATGTCATATGACGCAAATGCTTCACTAATATCTTTCACTTCATGTTGCTGAAGTCTACCGCCAAGAGTTGAGTATTGTGCGAGTAGCCAGTTCATATACTTGGTAGTATCCATGAGGATGGCTTGGGTCTGGTAGCCGTCGACATAACCAGGAGGCAATTCCTCCCGCGACGGTCTGTGCCACTCCTCAACGGCATTAGCCCACCATGGATTTTCAGTGTGGTGATCGAATACCTCGGTCACCGTTCGTGTTGCGCAACCATTTTCCGGGTCACCTAGTACAAACTGCTGTAGATAACGCAAGGTATTTCCCGCCCAGACTGTTGCCTTGTCATGCGGACTACAAAGATACGGATACCAAAACGCTGCAGCGCGGTCCGATGTGGTATGTGGAGGAAGTTCTTTTGCCCAGATCGTCACCTTAAAACCTTCTTTCAGCAGTACTGTACCGCACGACAGGCCGGACACTCCAGAGCCGAGTATTAGTATTTCAGGCATCGCTTTCTCCTCATCATGCTGATACTCTAGTGACCTTAGCCGCCACTTCGAATTCGTCGCCGTGTCGACGCACCGTTATAAAGTAACCCGAAGGTTGAATGATGGCTTCCCAGCCGGTGACAATACTGACGGATATGCTTCCGGAGCCACTGCCAGTCTCATGGACAAAAGTACCCATTTTAGCTACATATACGTGTGGCGCAATTCTACCTTTTCCGTACCAAACCAGGCCAAATGCCGGGAGGTTGTGTTGTTCGGCCAACCGAACTGCGGTCTCCTTTGAGACTTCAGACTCGTGTTCCGTACAAAGATAACCGATCCCGTTAAAAAGTATTACATTTCCTTCTTTTTTATATGGTAAACGGAAATTGATAGTTGTGATAGCGGTGTTTCTATATGAAACGGGGCCGTCAACGCTTGACGCTAATAGTTTTCCAGATGACGAACCATCATATGCCAACGCAAGTATGGCATCGACACAAAGTTCGCCCCCCATCATTGTTAATTTGTTGAGTCCGTTATCCTCGGTTATAAATCCTACTTGTTCAACTTTACACAGATATCTTTTTGCTACTTCAACTCGTTCATCAACAGGACAATCCCAAATAAGATCTGTAGGGTTGCCACCTGCAATGAGAAAACTTTTTATGTCCATTTTTTATAACTGATAGGAATGGTACTTTGCTTCCTGAAACTATACCACGTTCTAAATAGTTTTAGAAAATCGACCGTAAAAGCTGTTGGAATAAAAGTATAGTAGTCAAACGCAACAAGCTAACGCTTTTAGACAAAAGTTCGTACTTTTAATTTTGGTGCGAGTAGACCCACGCCGTTACATAGGACAGGGAGTCGCCGTTATCGATGTTTTGTGGTGCAAGTTGAGATAGGTTTTTTAGTGCAGCTTTGGGGTTGGCAAGGGCCTCGTACATTAAAAGATAATCACCATACTGTACGTTATAGTCGCTTGCTTCTGGAACCGTTGCTGACAAGTTACTAGTAATGGCAGATTTGTTGTCGGCAAGGTAAGCTTGTCCGGGACTCATCGGAATCAACTGGATTCCGAGAACTGCCGCTGGCTGGGCATTGAAGAATGTAGCATAAGCGAGCTTATCACCCCAAACCATGCCGGCGTACGGATAGTCATATGCTGGACCTGAACCGTTATTTTTGGGGATTGAGAGCCAGTTGGCGTTGGCGGCAGTCGTTTCATGAGCATACAGCCAAATAGCTTCGCTTTTTAGACTTGTATTGTTTGTCATTGTTGACCATAGATACGTTGCGTACCAAGCGTTAATGGCTTCAGAACTTGACTCCTGGTTATTGCCGTCGGCGAAATCGCCATTGCCGGATGCCCAACTGTGACCGACGTATGGATCGAAGACTCTCATTTTTGGAAAGTAGCTTGTTTGCACCGGACTGGCAATATCGGCAACGAGTGTATTTACCGCCGTTTCGTACTGAGTCAGAAAAGTATGGTCGTAGCTACCGAGAATGGCGGCGGCATAGATAAAATAGCCGTAGTGGAATTGATGATCGTTAAACTGGTCGGAGCCGTAACTAGGTTGTTTGCCAACAATGCCTTTGTATTCAGTATCGTAATAAAAATAGAGAGTATTGCGGCTTAAACTATCGTTTGGTGTCAACCATTCAGATAATCTGCTCGCTAATTTGGTTTTTATGATATTCGCATCACTGGTTTGGTGTAATTGTTCAGCGAGCTGCAGCAACTGTGCGGCGCGGTACAATTCCTTGCCGCCGAAATAGGTATCGGTTTGGGTGAAGTTTAGTGTCTCTGTGTCGGCAGTAATATCCGAGATGAGAGTTTGGCGCTCTGAGCTGCTTATTTTATTGAGGGTAAGTTGGCTGCTAGGCATCGACGGTGCCGGTTCAGTGTCGGTAAAATTATTACCTTGATATAACTGTTGAACGCCTAGAATGGTATCAAAAGTGCCGGCCATCGGCGTACCTTTTAGGTGCATTGTAGGTAGATCGGCGAATATAGTACTGCCGCCTGATGTTTGGTAGTGATAATTAGTAGTGATCGTTGTCGGGGTAGTCTGATACGTTACCGAGGTACCGGTAATTGGGTGTGCGGCATCCATGAAGAAAGTTTGTTGATTGCCATTGCTTGGGATTGCAAACAGCGATAATACGCTGCCTGGACTGGAGGTATAAGTAAGACCCGTCGGACCGAGCGAGAGACCTTTATCGGATGCTACTCCGTACATCTTATCACCAAGCGTTATTTCGTAGCCGTTCGCGTCGTATTGCTTGATGGTCCCTAATGAATCGATAGATACTTTATCGGTCGTAGAAAATGTACTAAAAATATATGGAGAGCCATGGCTAATTCTGGTTTCGGCAATGGTCACGTTTTGGTTGTTTTGGGTTGCCATTTCGACTGAGTCATCATCATATGCTTCTACCAAGTGTTTGGTGCCACCCATAGTAACCACTACATCAGGATTGTGGCTTCCAAAAATAGCTGATGAACTGTTTACTACTGTAGGTACCCCGAAGCTAAAGCCGTTCGGTGTTGGGGCAAAGCTTAACGGATAGGCATAGATCGGCTGATTGGCAGTAGAGAACACAAGTGAACTGAACCATTTATTAGTTGGTGGCAAAAGCCCCGGTTTCAGTTGTAGGGTGGGTGTTGCCGGAGCCTCTTTTGGAAGTGAGGCAACATTTGTTTTCAGACTCGTGTTATTCTGAGCTTCGAGTTTTAAAAACAGAAATAGGCTGCACAATATAATCAGAAGAACTGTACTACCGATGAGCAACTTTTTTAGTCGGCTCATAAGGAATGCATTTCGGTTTTGGCGTATCGCTCAATCTGGACGTACATCGGATGGGTATTGAGTTGTAAAGTCGCGCTTACCGGAGCGTCGGAATCGTACTCTGTCTCGTTACTATTCAAATGATCCAGCGTTAATTTGATACTCGTCACGGTATGTCCAGCTTGTGAATACTGACTGATACCAGCAATGGTTGCCCCAGTTTGTATATTTCCAGCTAGGTGGACGATAACCGGCGTAGTGGGACTCAAGCGGTCGTACTGTGGATTAGAGAGGTAATAATTGGCGGTCACGGCAGCTTTTGAGGTATTGGCGATGACTGCTATTATTTTTCCGGCGGTTACGAAGGAGCCTTGACTATAATCCAGTTCGGTGACGATTCCGGATTGCGCTGCCGTAAAGATGAGCGCGTTATTATTGGGGTCGATTTTATAACTTAAATTAGCAGCCTGTACCTCACCACTGGTAAGCTCCTGGCTCAATACGTCGCTTCTGATTTCAAACAGTGTTTCACCTTTAGCGACCTGATCACCAACGGAAATATCCTGAGCCGTCATAATGCCATCGTATTCGCTACCGACGTCATACGTATTGAGCTGCAATGAGGCGTCACTTGAACCGACGGTCGATTCTGAGTAATTGACGTAAACGGACAGTGCGCCACAGATGAGGAGTACCATAATAATACTGACTAGTAATTTTAAGCGGGCTTTGAAATTCATTTCTTTAGGCCTTTCCAAGTTGAAGTGTTAAAGTTCGTCGACTGATGACACGTTTCACAGCTCGCTTACTGGACTGAGCTTTTAGAGCACGGCGTTCGCGCACCACAGCAAGTAGGAAAGTACCAAAAATTAAAGTGTTAATAATGTTCCAGACCAGTGACAACGAGAATGTGCCTGTGAAGTAATATTTCCAAAAGCCGACGACTGTCGTAAATGTCAGAAAAATGAAGAGCATTATTTGGCTGGAAACGAAATTCAACGGATCGTTTTTCTGAGCAGCATCTCCAGTGGCTTGCCAGCTGATATCACGTCGTAGTAGTACATTTAAAAGGGCTTTGACGTAGATTGGAAAAGATACCATGGCAATCACTATCGTTTCCAAACGGAAGCCACCCATCGTAAAGAACGCTAATATAACTTGCAGCCCGTAAAACGCAAGATACGAAACGAGCCACACCCAGAAGGCAACAGCAAGGTTAACTGGTGATTGGTTGAAAAATATTTGCAGCGGCGGTAATGACATGAGCAACAGAATAGCAATGCCATTCAGATAATAGCCGGCAGTTGATATGTATTGTAGCTTTTGGTCGAAGCTGAGTTTACTCTTAAAAAAGTTGTAATGTAGCAGAATTTCGAATCCACCGGTAGCCCACCTGAGTTGTTGTTTGAAATAAGTTCCGACGGTTTCCGGAGCGGCACCAATAGCCAAACGATCACTAATAAAAACCGATTGATAGCCAGCTTCGTGCAGAATCAATGAGGTCCAGATATCTTCTGACTTGGATGCTGTGTAAATGCCGCCGATTTTCTCAACAGCAGAGCGTCGAAAGATGACGTTTGTGCCAACACAAAAGGCTGCGTTAAAACGATTCTTGCCGGGCTGGATGAGCTGATAAAAAACATTTTGCATGAAGCCAGCGCCGCGTGAGATGAGGTTTTTTTGGTTACCGTAGATTTGGGGTGTCTGCACAAAAGCAATGTGTTTATTGGCGAAAAACGGTACGGTTTCAAGTAAGAAGTTGGGATGCGCGATAAAATCGGCATCAAAAATAACGAAAAAATCACCTTTGGTAACGGTTAGTGCATGATTGATATTGCCCGCTTTCGCGCCTTCATGATCAGTTCTGGCTATATACTTGACGCCGAGTTTTTTAGCAAGAGCTTCCACACTTGGTGAAGTGCCGTCATCGAGAATATAAGTTTGATGCACCCCGATAATATCGCGAGCAGCTGTGACAGTTCGCTGGATAGTAGCCAAGGGTTCACCATAGACGGTAACGAAAACATCTGTCCGGATGGGCTTACCATAGATATAAAGCGGTGCGCTTCGGTTTACCAAAGGCAGCGAAGCCATTCCAAGTAGTTTACTTTTCGCGGTATTGTAATCATAATCCCGGGGATTGAAGCCGCCGGAGAGAATTGTCCATAGTGAAATAAGAGCTTGAAGTAGCAAAAGACTTTCTGCAATTAGAACAATTGTATAGGTATCCAAGTTACCCGCATTTACCGGATTATATAAGAACTTGGCATACAACAAAGCGCCGATTGCAGCTAAACCAATAAGTAAAGACAGTGTCGGACCATGCAGGCGCTGACTACCGTTATTTTTACTTCCCAAACCTAGAATGGACGCATCCATAAATAATATTCTAGCATAAAATGTAAAAGAATGCAAGAATATGTTAAGAGATTATTACAAGGACATTGGTAGGAGATCTACGATTAAAAGTAAATTCAAAGTCTTATTGATAAATATGAACAGAGAATGAGCTTTCTGTTTATGAAGATTATTGTTCATTTCGGTGTCTTTTTTGTGACAAAAAAATGATACTTGGTTTGCGACTACGATAGCTTCTTGAGTTGCCCGCGTACGACAATCAGATATATCACCGCAACGAGCGCGAGTAGTCCTTGTATTGGTAGCGCAATTGGTTTTTTTAGTGCGGACTCGATTATGCTTAAAATAAGTACTCCCCCACAAAGTCCAATCGATACATTTAAGGCTGCTATTGCCTTAGGCGTATCAGACGTCATCGATTTGAGGCGACGACCATTCACGATCATGCCAATACCTAGCAATACTTCAAATCCTGTAATGATGAGTCGAACTGTCTGATGGGCGGTATTTGCATGACCAGCTATCACCGCAAGGCTCACGAGAGCTAAAACGATCGTTAAAAAAATGCCGAGATAAAACACAGAATCTCCACTATTCTTAATCTTCTTGACGGCAGGAGAGCCTACCGTTGACGGAGCCGGAGATAGAGGTGTTACTGGATTGACTGTCGGCGGAGCGGTTGGCTGTGGCTGTGGTTCTGGTTGTGGTTGTGGTGTTTGCGCATTTGGATCCATTTTTTGTTATCCTTTTTAATCTAGTCACAGTATACATACGATCACTGATTTGTAAAATAACTGCTGCACTGCGCTAAAGCAGTGGCCTACTCAATTTGTTGCATCTTGCTTATACTTAATAGCTTAAAAATACAGTATTATAGTGTTGCGTATGCAGTCTAATTATCCATACCGGAAACGAGCATTCACATACATCGGCATAGTGCTTTTTGTTGGACTTCTAGGTTTCGGTTCCTTTTCTCTCTCCAATCGGTATCCATCACAATCAGTAATGAACGATAAATTGGTTACTATAGGCGGTCTGTCGATTGTACTGCTAGTTATATTTTGCATCCCCTTTATTGTTTTTGCGATAAAATATTGGAAACTTAAATGGGATGGAGCGCCATTACCACCAGTCGACGCTACGCTACATGAGCTGCCAGTCCAGTACACTAGCGGACATTCTAATATTTTTAGATATCCACCTCGAGGGATTCTCAGTTGGAATAACAGTGATAAAGTTATCCGGCTTACGGATGTCCGAGATCAGTCAAAGACGATATTCGAGACGCACTTTGGGGACATTCAGCTGCTTAACGTCGAATTGGGTTCGATTAGTATACGGGTAAATGATAAGAAATATGGCTGTACGCCATTAAGCAGTCCTATGTTGCCGCCGAGCGCCGGTGGTCTACGGGGTGTGGCTATCTTCGCAACACTTGTAATTAACACTAAACTAGTAGATTCTGCAGGTGTACCGGAACTGGCGACGCGCTTACGTGCTGAAGGGGTGGCGGTTAAGTATAATCAGATTAATAGAAAGTTTGAGTATATCTTTGATGGAGCGTTTGGCATTTTGTTTATCGGGGCTATGTTTTTGAGTATCTTCGTGGTGCATTAATCGAGACTTGCCCCAAAGATTAGTTGCAAATTTTCTGTTGATAGATAACATGTACATCCCCAAGCGCAGTAGAAACAATACCTACACTCGACTTCACAAGGAAGTTTGAGCTCAGTGTACTACCTTGACGATAACTTGGAATAAAGCAGATAATCTCAATATATGAGAAAAAGAAGTGGTAGCGCTACCTCGTTTCAATAAGCCACTAGCGTAATGCTATACTCTAAATATAGGTAGGAGGTTTTAAGAAATGGCCAAAAAGAATGACTTTAGTGATTTATCTGCCCTGTTTATTAACTGTTCGATTAAGAGAGACAAAACTCAGTCGCATACCCAGCTGCTTATCAATAAAGCAGTCGATGTCATGAAGAAAGAAGGAGTTAAAATTGAGCAGATTTATGCGCTTGATCATGATATTGCCTTCGGCATGGTTAAAGATGCTCGCGATGAAGGCGTGAAAGACGAGTGGCCCGAGATTCAAAAACGAATTATGGCAGTAGATATATTAGTCATTTGTACGCCGATATGGCTAGGCGTAAAAAGCAGTGTAGCAACAATGGTGATTGAAAGAATGTACGCTTACAGTGGTGATTACAATGCAAAAGGACAATACCTATACTACGGCAAAACCGGCGGCTGCATAATTACCGGAAACGAGGATGGGATCAAGCACTGCTCAATGGACATTCTCTTTGCTTTACAGCACATTGGTTACAGTATTCCACCTCAAGCTGACTGCGGCTGGACTGGTGAGGCGGGACCAGGACCAAGTTATGGTGACAAAGTAGAAGGCTCAGACATACCAGTTGGCTTTAATAATGAATTCACAAATCGTAACACAACATTTATGGCCTGGAATCTAATGCATATGGCTAGGATGCTTAAAGATAATAAAGGGATTGATGCGGTTGGTAATACGGTAGCAGGTTGGAATTTAATGAAAGATAGTGACTATTCAATACATCAAGATCAGATTAAAAGAGGTTCATAATGTCCAAATCTTCCACTCAGACAGACAAGATAGTACTGGCACATTTTATCGTATCCAGTGATGTTGAAAGGTCACGTCGCTTTTATACTGATGTACTCGGGGGTAAGACGGTTATCAGTGGCGAAGAGGGCGACGAAGTGACGTACGTTGCTTTAGCCAATACCTGGATTATCATAAATGTTGGCGGTGGTCCTACCGACGACAAACCAACCATTACGCTCGCCACTCCAACCAATCCGAATCGGGTAAGCGGTTTCTTGAACATCCGGGTTGCTGATATCCAAGCAGTGTATAAGGAATGGAGTGCAAAAGGCGCACAATTTCTGACACCACCAAAAAAACACGAAACCGAGATTCGCTGTTACATCCGTGATCCCGACGGCTATATTATCGAGGTAGGTCAAACGACATTAGCTAGGGGTTGGCTTCCACCATCTTGAACAGCTTAGCTATTCAAAGTGAAGCCAATAGTAGATCAAATTACTTGAATGCCCTAGTCCAAGCGGAAGTGAGAGCATAGAAACAGAGTAGTTGGTATTTTCATTTGTGACTGAAACTGTTCAGGGCATAAAGTTTATTGCAGTACCATGGCATAAAAAACTACTTAGATTTGTTTATTCCTCAAAAGAGTACGATTACATACATCGCGCAACGCATTTCCTTAATATACTTATGATTAGCAAGACTAATGAGAGAGGTGAGATGTTATTACTTATTGCTGGAATATTGATAGTGTTATGGTTATTGGGTTTTATAGGACATATTGGCGGAGGATTTATTCATATACTTCTCGTCATAGCGGCGATAGTCATTATTTACCACTTTTTGCGTGGGCATAGAGCAGTTTAAATAATTAGAAATATAGCTAATGGCTATACCGTAGATACTTGTAAAAACTGCGAAGCTTCAAGGGGCGTTTATAGTAAGCTAATTTTGTAACAAAAGGGATCAATATCATGAGTGGAAACGCAGATAAATTTAAAGGCAAAGCGAAGCAGGTGGCAGGTAAAGCCACTAACAATAAAAAACTCCAAATTGAAGGTAAAACACAAGAGACAAAAGGCAAGCTCAAAGCTGGTGGCAAAAAGATTGTCGACAGAATAGATGAGGCAATTTAAAAGTTCGATTATTGACCGATAGCAATTGAAGTATAGAGCTTTCAAGATATCGTAGTTCAGTAGCCGTATTCTTTTGTTTTGGCGGCAGTAACATACGCAAAAGCCTCACTTCAAAGGTTTTTGTTATTATTTTGGTATGAACGTGCTAAAAGATGACTGTGTAATCGCACTTAGTTTTGGCAGAGCTAGCGAAAAAACTCAATATGATATTAATAAAGGTATAGCCGACATAGCGAAGGCATTTGCCTTACCGATATTTACTCAAGAAGATGTAGCCAAATATATTTCAAACCCTGTGTTCATTGCTAAAAGTAATCATGGATATATAGACACCTGGTCGGTACTGGCCCTCGCGAAGTCTCAGATGAAAAAAGAAGGGTATGCCAGAGCAATAATAGTTGCCCATAGAGCACACATTACACGTGCCACTGTGCAAGCCAAAAAACAAAATATTACATTTTCTATTTCTCATAGGTTACCTTCAACCTGGGATAAACATTCTCTCCAATGGTGGACAAGATCTAAGTTTTTATGGCAGATTCATGAACTGTACGCCATACCCAAGTTAAGACTTGTCGGAAAGATGTAATCGAAGTACCCAGTGTTATCTAAATACTACATTAAGCGTAAATTAGTATCACGTTGGAGAGTTAACTTTTAAAAATACCCTTAATAACATCAAGCTTTTTGTTATTATTTAACAGTGCTAAGACCTTTGGTTTTATATGATGGAGAATGCGGCTTTTGTTCAAGCTGCGCGAGGTGGATGCAGGTTCACACCAGGCCAGAGGCGAATGTCATACCTTGGCAATTCGCCAACCTTATGTCTCTAAACCTGACAAAGCAAAGAGCCGCCTATGAATTACTATGGATAGAATCTGATGGTGAAATATTTGGTGGAGCACAAGCAATTTCCAAGATCCTGATCAGTGCTGGAGGATTTTGGTGGCCACTTGGCTGGCTAGTACGGATACCGCCGTTTAGGTGGGTTGCGCATTGGGGTTATAGATTTGTTGCAAATAATAGAGATAAGTTTCCGGGTGGTACGCCAACCTGTGCTCCTCCAGCCAGTACCTCATGACTAACGACTCACCCAGGTTACGAAGTTATTTTTCTAAGGGTACGTACTTATTCTTCTCACTTGTAGTATCCTCGTGATCCTAAAAGAGATGATCTAATCATGCGATTTACTTTTAGCATGTGACGTATCATGGATTGGAATGTGTACTATTTCGAAATTTTTTACGAGAAAAAAATATACCACATACACAACGGTTATTTGTTTATCGGAGTCCCATTGTTCATTTTGAAATTACGGAAAAGTGGATCGTAATTGTCGCTAGAAAGCATTTATGGATCCATGTTAGACAAAATTAAAATTGACGGTAAATTGACGCTGATGTGGACAGAGGCGGCAAGAGCACTTATTTGTATGTTACCAATGATCGACGATCTGGCTACTATTAAAAATGTTTTTGACAGTAAACACGTAAGGATGTAATTATAACAATGGAGGTAAAGACATGAGAAAAATAATTGTATTATCGTTTATTACATTAGATGGAGTTATGCAAGCACCCGGTGGACCTGAAGAAGATACATCGGGTAGTTTTAAATATGGTGGTTGGGTTTCTCCATATTTTGACGAAGCTGGTGGTAGGGTTATGGAAATACAAATGAAGTCCGCCGACCTTTTATTAGGTAGAAAAACATTTGAGATTTTTGCAGACTATTGGCCATCACATGAAAACAATTGGCCAGGGATAAATGATGTTTCTAAGTATGTAATGTCCAAGACCATGAAAAAGTCAGATTGGAAAAACTCAGTTTTCCTCAAAACCGTAACGGATATTAAAAATCTTAAAAAATCAAAAGGTTCAGACATTCAAGTGCATGGAAGTGGTGAACTCGTTCAGTTGCTACTTAAGAATGATTTAGTGGACGAACTCTGGCTTAAAATTTTCCCATTAACGCTAGGTCAAGGGAAAAAGTTATTCGACAAAGGTACGATACCGGCAGCGTTTACCTTAACAGAAAGTCAGGTGACGCCATCTGGTGTATTTTTTGCCAATTATAAACGAGCAGGAAAAGTGAAGACTGGTACTGTCGGAGCGTGAGACGGTACACAATTAGCGATTTAAATAGTATGCAAACTAATAGAACTGATTAGCGTAGTTATCATGGAAATATTTGGATGTCCTCGTTTATGTTTGGATTGCCCGATTCGTAAAGTTATCGCATCGGAACCAGTTACTATGACTGTAGTCGGGTTTACCAGAGCCGAAGCACTCCAGTCTGGCGAGCAGATAAAAAAAGTAGTGGACATTCCTGAAGATCTGAGGCCGTCTGAAATAGTTGGACTGGTACTAATTTCAGGTGATGATCAACACCATAGCTTTCCCTTTTACGCGAGACACAGCGATATTGCGAGCGATCGTATTAGTACGGTCTTTGAACAGTGCGCAGATTTGCCTCAACCTACGACGAGTTCGGCTCAATTTAAGAAAACTACCGGTTGCGTAGCCCTTACTTTACTTAATTCTGTACGAAACTAGGGCAACGATGACGAAGCATCTGAAAAACACACTGACAACGACATACAGACAACTGGGGTACATTAATATGTCATAATATGAGATTAGGCGGATGTCAAATGTAAGCGTATAGTTAGTAGTACTTGGACCAATACAACACTAAATAACTCGTAGGGAGCAAATGTAAAGATTGTCGTTGGCCTAACGGACAATAACAACCTTAAATCAAAGGATAATTATGCCAGTTTTTGCACCCATTAAGCGAAAGATTCAATCAAAAGTTCTCTATTCACAACACCTTCGATCAGAAAACGAACCTGACACGGCGGACACCAAGCCTGCAGAGCCGGCGAGCCCGACTCCACCAGAAGCAAACTAAGGAAGAACTAGGAGCTCTGCATATATAGAGCTCCAATAACTAGAAATAGGAGGAATAATGTCAAAAGATAGGGGTCGTAAAGCAATCAAGAAGCCAAAACAGAAAAAAGTTGAGGCTTAATCGTGCAAACGAATAAAAAGAGAAGTCATTTTCTGGGAACTGAAGAAGCAGTTGATATTCAGCAAAAACTCCAAGTCATGACATCAAGCGATCAATATAATACTGCGTCAAGTTTTACTGCCAATAATATTCAATATCCGGATAATCTTATTCCGTTTCTGGATAAACACATGAATTATATAAATGACCATCCGAAATTAGACACCGGAATGTATCTGGCTAATTTGCGCCTTATGACTCGGGTCAAATAAAAGTATGATTACTATCTATTTGATGCACTAAAAAATAGTGCCGAGCAAGGTCTTAAAGACTATTTATAAAGTACCCGAAAAGCGCATGAGCTGGGTTTGCGCTGGTGGTATTGTTCTTTTTAATTTACTAGTACGTTATCTAGATGAGCTTTCATTCCCTTTAACAGTGCATAGGTAACTTTATCCATTGTTGTTCCGTCAAATATAGCTTTTTTAACCTTGGAATGGTGAAACGATACATTTTCTAGAATGGCACCTTTGAAGGTTGTCTTGTTCAACGATGAGCCATCGAAAACAGTCCCTTTAAGTGTTTGATTTTCAAAAGAAACGTTACTTAAATCTGCTTGGCTAAATTCAGTTTTGTCGAGGACGGCTTTAGTAAATGACGCTCCTTTTAAGGCACAGCGATGAAGCTTTGCTTCTGTAAGATTAGCATCATCGAAGTTGACATTTTGTACGTCGCTACTATCAAAATTGGACCTTATTAAATTGGCACCAAAAAAGCTCGCCCCTTTTAGGGCGGCTGCTTTGAACTTCGAATCATGCAAATCAGATTTGTTAAAGTTTGTCCCTGTGAGGGCACTCATACTGAAATTAGATCCAGGAAGCTGGGTATCACCTAAGTCTGCTTCCATAAGAGCCATTGAACGAAATCGAGAATCACTTTCACTGTAATTGTCTTTACTCTTCTGGTCGATTGACAGATCCGGATTCGGCTTGTTATCTACTCTGTCGGTTTCTTTATGGTAGGCGACTTGCTCCATAATTTCCGAAACATCTCCGAATGATTCCGTGGTCAGCTTATACGCTTCAGTATCGGTTTTGCCTTCAGCTTTGAGGTCGTTATATTTTTCGATCAAGTTAGTGAGCAGTTCCTGTTCCACATCTTTACGGGCAGGGAAGTCTCCATAAGGCTTAAATGCTTCGTCTAAAAATTGTTTAATTTTGTCATTCATATAACTTTCTCCTTTATAGTAATTTTTCTAAAATCTGCTTTGCGTAGTCCCAATTATTCTTATTATTGTCATACAGTTCCCTTCCACCTTCCGTAATTCGATAATACTTGCGTCTCCCGCCTTGAGTTTCGTCTCCCCAGTAGGAAGAAATATAACCATCTTGTTCAAGACGCTTCAGACTTGAATACATCGTCGCTTCTTTCAGCTCGTATTGGTGATTCGATAATTCGTAGACTAGCTTGGTAATTTCGTAGCCGTACTTATCATCGTCCATTAGAAACTTTAGGATGATTGTATCGGTATGTCCGCGTAGTAAATCTGACGTGAGTTTATTGTCGATCATAATTACAGTGTATGACAAAGTACTATGACAGTCAAGGTAATTATTTTATCAACTTTTTGATTATTTATATGCCGGCATCGATTAATCTAAAATTCCAAAGGAAAAGAGACTCCCCCGGTAGGTACATCTATAGCTTTACTTCATCCTAGTATCGCTTCAATAATTTTCTTTCCGACAAACAGCCTTCCTGCAACAGCAAATGAACCTCAGCCGGTTCGTCTTTCTATAGAATAGTCAACTGAGAGCACGGTACCATTACAGAAACTTATCGTTTCCGCACAATAACAAAAGGTATTCGCTGTCTAAATCTGTCGCGCGTGCGCAGGCTTTACGGCCGCACCAAACGGTCGGTATATTTTGTGTAGATGTCCAGCTACTTCTAGTAGATTGGCAAGCCTTGTTTGATGCACAGGTTTTTTCGCAAACAGTACGGTACCTGTGGCTAATTCAAAATTTTTCTCAATAGATAGGTTCTTCACATAAGGTTTGTGATACTCAGTAGAGGTATCTTGTAGTAGTTTGTGAAAATCGCTTACCTTCATATTTAAAAAGTCTTGTTTGTCTTTACCGTCCAGTCCCTCTGCCCAGCTATTAATAAACCAGCATAATGAATTTATTGGTAAATTGCTCTCACTCACTTCTTGTCGACCAATATCTAAATAATTGTCGAATAAGTTTCTGACTCCACTTTTGGTCATATTAAAATAATGGTGGGGATATCCGTGAAAAGGTTGCATAAATGGCACCGCACAATACAGATCACCACCGGGTTTTAATACTCTTGCTATTTCTTTCGCGCAAAGAAAGGGATCTTTGACATGCTCTAATACGGCTATAGAAATAACGGCATCGAAAGAATTATCTTTGAAAGGTAATTCTTCACCAACTCCAACAACATCTGTCGTGCTATAATCAACTATCTCAAGATTGACCACATTCGAATAGTACACATTGCGGTAACCGGCTCCGCAGTCAAGAACTAGATCATGATCTCTAATGAGTTTTTGGCCAGTAGTATCATAATCATGTGACGATATGTTAGGCGTATCAACAATATTAAACTTCTTGCTTGTTTCCTCAGTGAGGAAGTTAAACTTATTTTTATTGGTATAGAAATTTTTATTATATCCACGCTTTAACACATTCTTAATTTTAGCGTTTTTTTCTCGTCGCATTTCATACACTTCTGAGTTGGCCTGATACCTGTCCTCATTTTTGCCGTAGCTTTGATAGTGGGCAAGACCGCTTGCAAACGCACCTTGTTCAACGGCTCGCCGAACATCCATGTTTAAGTCTAAGTATGCGTGCTCATCAAAATTACTGTCACTCACTTTGACAGCTGAAAGGCTATGCATATTTCCTCCAATAACTCTAGTTTATGTTTTAATCATCGAAATTTGAGAGAATACGTTTTGGCTCGAGAACACTCACACTTTTTCGAACGACAAACTTTTCCTCACGTTTTTCTACTACAATTGCAGTATATCACGCCTATGCAAGATGCTTAAGTTAAAATGCGTTCAGAAAAAATTCTGATCTTTGAAAAATGTGTTTAGAGGAGTCAATCAGACTAACGGGTCCATATGTGAAGCAACCTATTTGGGCAGCTTATCGAGTGCGATGCCCAATACTTGGGCTCGCAGCTCTTCGCTTTCGAACGGTTTGCCCATGAAACGATAAGCATCGATTCCTTTGCTTTGCACTTGCCAGATATTCTTAAGAGTATCATCAGCAGTAAGGACGAGGACGTTGTTTTTCTTAGAGGCCCGCTGCTCATCAAGTTTATCCAAAAAGTCGAAGCCATTTTCGCCAGGCATATGTATGTCGAGTATGATAACGTCTGGTTTCCAATTGTCGACTGCACTCAAACCTGACGCGACTGATCCCGATTCGGTAAAGGCGTAGGCTAAATACGGTTCGTATTCAAGCGCCATACGTATCGCATTACGCGTTTCAATGTTGTCATCGACGATCAGTACTCTTGCTTTGACTCCCGATAATTTCACCGTAATTTCCTCTGCTAGTTATCATTATCTCACATAACCACAAGCTTAATAAGGTCGGCTATTTAGGTAAGGGTACGTTAAAGCTAAAAGTAGAGCCTTTTCCTAGCGCACTCTTTACCCTTAATTTTCCACCATGCTGTTTCACGATCTCAGAGGCGATGTACAATCCGAGACCGAGACAAGAAACTGCGACATTTTTCTTGTCAGTGTCGGCTGATCGACTTTTTCTTGACTTCGACATTCAAAGTGAAGGTGCGTGACTCGGGGGAGTATTTGACCGCATTTGTTAGTAGATTAAGAATGACTTGTTCAATTCGATTCTTATCGGCGAGAACACTTTGTGTTACTGTTCCTTGTTTAATAATGCGATGAGTTTTATTTGCCTCTTGAAAATTAGTTGAAATTTGAGTCAAAAAACTGTCAATGTTAAAAATTGATTTATGCAGTGAAAGTTCACCTGATACCGTCTTAATCTTACATCAACGAGATCTTCGACTAACCGGATTAAGTGATCGACCTGATAATTAATTCGCATAGCCAGTTGTTTCGCTTTGATGGCTTTCATTTTTGGTAAATCTTGTTCGAGTATTTGAGCATAAGCTTTTATGGAGGTAATCGGCGTCTTAAGTTCGTGCGAAGCTGTTGCCACGAACTCATCGCGTAGCTGTCTAATTCTTTCTCATGATGAAGCTCGCTTGTTCGCCTCGCCAAAGCTTTTTGCAAACTTATATTAAGTTGTTTTGCGTTTGACTGGGCTGCTTTTCTCTCCGCCATAACCGCACTTATTAGTAAGAATGTGAACGCTGTCACACCGATAAATTGTTGTGACAGTAAAAGACTTTCTCGCAGCGATCCTTTAATAAACGGACCGTTTCCGTATTTGGCGGCCCAAACGGTCATTGCGGAAATAAGAACAATAAGCGCTGCCACGAAGCGTCCACTAAATCGAAGAGAAGCCCACATCAAAAACGGAATTAATAGATATGGTGCAGTAGTAAAAATTGACCCATTCACATTCGAATGATTATTACCAAATATGGCAAAGCCAACGACTAAAAAGGCAGTTAATAGGACCATGGTTTCGATAATAATTTTCAGATTTACACGCAAGTAAAGTCGTTTTGACCATAGTAGTAGAAAAGGAGCAAAGACTAATATCCCGAGACTATCGCCGAGCCACCAAGCTGCCCATGTTTCTAAGTAGGTATTCAAATTAATATTACCACCGAGTAGTAAACTAAATGTACCGATGGTGGCACTTATGAGCGTAGAAAATAAGACAGCCCAGATAAAAAGTGTGACTACATCTGTGACTCGATCAATCTTATTCTGAAAGCCGAGACGAGTAAGGAAATAAGCACCGACTAATGGTTCAAGTGTGTTACCGATTGCGATACCAAAGGTAACAAATGGATTTGTGCCTAAAGTTAGGTTAGTTATGAATGCACCTAGAAATATCGCTGGCCAGACAGTTCGCCCGAAAAGTAAGATAGAAACGAGGGCAATAGCCGCTGGCGGCCAAAGTAACGTCGCGAAACCGCTTACAGGCGACAAACTCAAGCCCCATTTAGCAGTCACGAAATAGATCGAAGCAACAGCCCAACTTTAAGAATATATACCAACAGAGCAGTTGTATTATTGCGCTTTTGCCAGATTTGATGAAGTTCGATGCGAACTCTCACTGTGCTAAATTGCATTGAACTAAAAATCTCCGTACCTATCTAAATTGTGCCGGAATCATCAGCACCTAATTTTTTAAGAGTTATTAACAGATATATAGATAGACTATTTTGCAAATTTTAGCTTTTGTAATTGGAAGGTTACTATTGTACGCTATTAGCGTAATCATTATGAAAAAAAACAAGATGAGACGGGCGCAATACCGCTACTCACATAACGGTGGTATCAGAGCGTATCCGACACGTCTGTGGTCATTAACACGTAGTAATCATCGATACTTGGCAATTCTGCTGGTAATTGTTATTGCTGCCGGTCTATTCTTATCAATCCCATTTAACAAGCAAATTAAGCGAACCGATTACTCCGTGCTTGGTGAGAATTATCAGATCTGCACTACTCAAGCAGCTCAGTATCTGACGAGTAAATATACCTATGATGCACTGCCTGCAGGACAGATGACTTACACCGTACAACAGTATGAAAATTTACCAGGTTATAATACGACGCTTCCACCACTACCATCATATATAGCCAATGAATCGTCGTCGACCGAAGCGGCAGAAATCTTCGCGCCCGGCAGTACAGCGGTGACATCTCCTGCATATGATTTCCCGGAAACTCCGATAATCTATTACTTCGAAGGGGGTTCGTACGGCCAACTTGGTTTGCAGACTATTAGCGGTGATGAATTCTATGGCGGTTCCGCTACGGGCTTTCCTGAGCCGATCTTCAATAACGGTGGAAATGCTGCCGGGATTGATGCGGGGAACGATAGCTTCAATTTCTCCGGCGAACAAACAGCACTCGCTTCTACGGCTTCGGCGGGCGCAACGACTGTGACACTGACGAATAATCCAAGTGCCTATGCGAACTATGTCACCTTTTCCGACGGTTCGACCTACCAAATCCAGTCTAATGCAGGACCGACAGTCACGTTGTCATCCGCGCTAGCAAGTCAGGAGTCAATAGGGAGTGCGGCGTGGACGAGCAGTACCTTGCCGCTCGGCGAGGTTAGTGCTGGCGCCGCTCAAAGTGCTTCTAGTGTGAGCATCACAAATGCCACTGTTCCTTTAGTCCAATATGGACAGATAGCCATCGGTTCTGATGCCTATGAAATGACTTCTGTAGCTGGCAGTGAGTCTGGTGGCTATACCGTCGGTGTCAAGGGGTTAGACGGCACAGTTGCAGCCGACACCCCTATTTTTTACGTGTTACCCGCCGGCGATGTAACGGTAGAGTACTTAAATATAAATGATGATCTACACGATACCACCGGCACAATTAATATGGGCTCAGGCTGGACGGTCGAACATAACAATATTCATGACGGGTACTCTACGCCTGGTTTAGGCGTCGCATTATACGGAGGTGATGAGGCCACAGTGGAATATAACTGTCTTGCTCGTATGGGAGACTATGGTGGCGGCGGGTCCGGAACAAACGAAACTTTCGAATATAACGAACTGTATCAGGATGCCAATGAAGCTGATCCGGGCTGCGGTTGTTCGGGTGGTGGTAAATGGTGGGGCACCCTAAATACGAATATTTTAAATAATGCGTTCGTAGATATCGGTACTGGCGATGGCCAGAGTGCCGTTTGGTTGGATAACGGGAACTCTGGCGCAGATATAGAAGGTAACTACTTCTATATGGATGCCGGTACTGCAATTGACAATGAAACCGGCTATAACATGAAAGTAAACGATAATCTGTTTATAGATGATGGTTGGCAAACTGGAACTGGCCAAGGTTCTAACGATGACGGAGCAGTCAGTCTGAACAGTTCGGGAGGAACTGAAGTACCTGGAAGTCGCTATGAAAATTCTACTACGGTAACTAATAACTTTTTTGTGAATGATTGGCAAGGAGTCAGCATCTGGCAAGCAGGCTTGCGGTCATGTTTGAGCAGCGGTGAAGGCTATCCTGATGATGCAGCATATTGTTCGGGCGGCTTCCCTAATACCAATACGACTACGGCGGGCAGTCAGTATTACTTTTCGCATCAGGGGAATGACAATGTCGGAGGGACTACGACCCTAGAAGCGAATGCTAATTCCGGCAGTACAACTCTACTCATAAAAGGCAATGAAGCAATTGACGACCAAGTCGATATTAAAAATCCGGCGAACACTACTACGGCAGACACCACTAATGTAGCTTCGTTTACTGGTTCTGGTACCATCAATGTTACAAGCACCAGCGGTTTTCCGACAGCGGGGCAACTGTCAGTCGAAACTTCAAGTAATCAGCCGGCTGTTTTGTCATATACGGGCACTACAGCAACGAGTTTTACAGGAGTATTACTCATTGACGATCCCGATGAAAGTGGCTCAGGTACCTTGACTGGAGCGGTGGCTGTCAACAACCCATCCTATACCACTTCAACAAGCACAACGAATGTTACTAGTTTTACTGGGACGCAATCTTTAGCTACAGTTTCAACTAGCGGCTTTCCTGCTTCTGGAGAACTTAGGGTTGGTACGACGAGCGGATTCGAAGATGCTGGTGGAGGCTACAGTGGGGCAATACTATCTTATACAGGAGTTTCTGGTACTAGTTTTACCGGCGTTTCACTGGTGAGAGGTACAGGCGATTTGTCAGGTTCTAATGGTCCACCCTCTAACCCAGTACCCATTCAGGAAGTACAACCATACAAAGTCACTGGCGAAACGTGCTACTCAAATGATTGCTCTCTGACGATATCACCTGGGCTAAGTACTGCAGTAACGTCTGGCGATGAAGTGACGAATGCCGGTACTTGTTCCCTTTATGCAACTTCAGTTTCGACGCCAACTAGTCCAACGGCACCCAGTGGCGCCGGTTCGTACTGGGATGGATGTCAGTGGCAATCCAAGGCTATAGCAATTAATGGCAATACTTTTGTTTTTCAGCCGTCGGTTATATCAGATAGTGCCCCACCAATTGGAAATGCGACCACTACTCAATGTACTGCGGCTAATAGTTGTGGCACTAATTTTATGATGTATCAAGTTGGGGGTGCTTGGCCGCCATTTAATGATGAGACAGATGGTAACGCCATGATGAGTAATTCAGCACTCAGTAGTTGTCCGGGATGGGATAGTGGCTGTACAGCTGATCCACTGACTAATATTAATGCCTTGGCGAGCCCTCCAGATGCTGTCACTGGTAATGGAGAGGCACCATTTAATGACATCTGGTCGAATAATACGTATCTGGGGCCATGGACTTTCAACGCCTATAATTTTGGGGCGTGTTATCCACTGCCGACTGATTCTTCTTCTGGATCTACCAAGAGTATTCCAAACGCGGCTTGCGGCACTACAACGTATGCCGATTGGCAATCCGACTGGCAACAAGATGCTGGCTCCACCTACACTCTACTGCCATCTGTCCCCACCAATGTCCAAGCCACAGCTAGCAGCTCCAGCTCTATCGGTGTCTCCTGGACTGCCTCCACCGACACTGGAGGCCCTGGTCTGTCAGGCTACCAAGTCTACCGCAATGGCAGTCTGGTTGGTACCTCCAATGCCAGTACGACATCCTACACTGACACTGGCCTGACTGCCGGCACCCAGTACAGCTACACGGTCCAGGCCTATGATACGAGCAACAACCAATCAGGTGCCTCCTCACCACCGGCTACAGCTACCACACCGACTGGGTGTGATGTCCCACTGTATCGCTTGCGCAATTCGCAGACTGGTGATCATCTGTACACTGCTAATCTGACTGAAGTCATCGGTGCTCTGAACAGTGGCTTTGTACCAGAGGGTATCGCCGGCTATGTTGACCAGGCCAACAATGGCAGTGAGACAGCCCTGTACCGACTCAGACAAATCGCGAGTGGCTTCCATTTCTACACCACCAGTCAGAGTGAAGAGACCACCCTGGTGGGTAGTGGTCAGTATGCGAACGAAGGCATTGCCGGCTATGTCAGTAGTAGCAGTGGCAGTAACTTGCTTACCTTCCTGAGACTCTATGATTCTCATAATGGACTCCATTTCTATACCGACAGTCAGAGTGAAGCTTCAGCCCTAGAGACTGCTAGCGGTGGGTACCAGAGCGAAGGCAATGCTGGCTATATTTACCAGAGTTTCTAATCCTAGGTTGCTCAAGCTACTATAGTCAAAATTACGGGCGTATAATTTTAAAGTAAGACCTGTAAGGCTAGTACATTAAGTAGTTGGCGACAGGGCACTAAAGATAGGAGGGTACTATGGCTAACGGATTATGCGATATCGACGGTACGCGTAAAGCAACACACACAGTAAATGTTCGTCAAAACGGTCATGAAACAACTCTAGAATTGTGTACGCTCCATTATAATCAGCTGAGAGCTCAGCAAACCCAAACATCGCCCTTTGAATCTCTGTTTTCCGGCAGAGGACTTGATGACTTTTTTAGCAACGATTTTCCAAGCCTCTCTTCGGAGCTCGGCACACCACTGCCGCGAGACCGCGAAGCGACAGACATCGAAGAATTTATTTCCGAGAATACCAAAGAAATCATTCAACAGGCTGGTGAAACAGCGGTAAAATTTGGCCGCAATGAAGTCGATACTGAGCACCTCCTCTATGCTTTAGCTGATAGCGATGTTGTCCAAGAAATATTCAAACAGTTCAAACTAAAGAGTGAAGACATCAAAGGCTACATTGACGCTAATGCACCGAGAGGAGATTTAAAAGTAGATAATGAAGAAAAGATTGAAGTTACGGTCTCACCGAGAGTCAAGCAAGTATTAGAAAAAGCGTTTCAAAATTCTAGGGAGCTGGGTCATAGCTATGTTGGTCCTGAGCATTTGCTCATTGGTCTTGTACAGGAAGATGAAGGTATGGCTGGAGATATCCTTCGGAAATATGGTCTGACTCCGGAAAGTCTTCGTCAGAAAGTCGTTAAAAGTAGTTGGTAAAGGAGCGGAAGAGGGAAGAGTCGAATCGCAATCGACCACACCACAGCTAGATAAATATTCAAGGGATTTATCCGAACTGGCGCGTCAAGGCAAACTTGACCCTGTGATTGGCAGAGCAAAAGAAATAGAGACCACCATAGAAATCTTGGCCCGTCGGACGAAGAATAATCCAGTGCTTATAGGTGAACCGGGTGTTGGAAAAACTGCCATCGTCGAAGGGTTAGCTCAACGAATCTTTAACGGTCATGTTCCTCAGGTACTTAAAGGCAAGCGAGTAGTTGAAGTAAATTTAAACTCGATAGTGGCGGGTAGCAAATACCGTGGTGAGTTTGAAGAACGAATTAAGGCTGTGCTCGATGAAATTATTGCACATCAAGATGAATTAATTATTTTTATAGATGAACTCCATACTGTCGTCGGTGCAGGTCAGGGAGGTGGGGAAGGCGGACTAGATGTCAGTAATGTTATAAAACCAAGTTTGGCCCGAGGTGAACTGCATCTTATCGGGGCAACGACTTTAAATGAGTACCAGAAATATATTGAAAAAGATGCCGCCCTGGAGCGTCGTTTTCAACCTGTAGTAGTTGCAGAACCGACAGTCGATCAAACGGTCGAAATTCTGCGGGGTCTAAGAGATAAATACGAAGCACATCACAAGGTAAAAATAACCGACGAGGCTATCGTGGCAGCGGCTGAATTATCTGATCGGTATATCGCAAACCGCTTTTTGCCGGATAAAGCGATAGACCTTATTGATCAAGCCGCTTCTCGAGTGAGAATTGGTGTCGATACGCAAGACCAACTAATGGCAGATATTGATGACGAAATTAAAAGCATGCGTCGGGAACTCGATTTTGCGATTAGTCATAAGCAAATGACCAAAGCCAAAGATTTGGAAAAAGAACTCAGTAAACTCGAAGAAAAAAAAGAATCATCCAGCGAGCGTCGGCGACATCAGCGCGGAGTCACATCGCGATCAGTTTTGGTTGAAAATATAGCTCAAGTAGTTTCGGCTATTACAGGAATTCCCGTTAAAGAACTTACCCAGGAGGAGCGTGATAAATTACTAAAACTTGAGCAGCGACTTCATGAGCGGGTAATAGGGCAAAATGAGGCTGTCGAAGCGGTTGCGGATGCGGTACGTATTTCTAGAGCCGGATTAAATGGTGGTGATCGTCCGATCGCAACGATGTTGTTTCTCGGACCAACCGGTGTCGGTAAAACTGAACTGGCCAAAGCCCTTGCCTATACGGTTTTTGGTGATGATGATGCCTTGATACGTATCGATATGAGTGAGTACATGGAACGGCATAGCGTTGCCAGATTAATTGGGGCTCCACCCGGTTATGTCGGTTACGAAGAAGGTGGTCAGTTAACTGAAAAAGTGCGCCGCAAACCATACAGTGTTGTGTTGCTTGATGAAATCGAAAAAGCACACCCTGATGTCTATAACATCATGCTGCAAATTTTTGATGATGGTCGTTTAACTGATGGTAAGGGGCGTGTGATTGATTTTACTAATACGATAATTATTGCCACCTCGAACATTGGTGCAAGCATAATTCAAGAAAATCTCTCCAATAAGAAATCAGCCAGAAAATCGTATGGGGATTTAAAAAAGGAATTAATGGATGTTTTACGTCAACACTTCCGTCCGGAGTTTCTCAACCGGATTGACGAAGTCATTGTTTTTGATGCACTCGACAAAGTGCAGATTGAACAGATCGTAACTTTACAGCTTGAACGGGTTAAGCGCCTTGCTCGCGGTCAGGGCATTGAGTTAACGTTTGATGACTCTATTGTTCAGTATCTTGCGAAAAATGGCTTTGTTCCGGAATATGGTGCTCGTGAGCTTCGTCGTCAAATAAAAAGTGAAATTGAAAACCGTTTGGCCAAAGAAATTCTCAAAGGCAACGTGAAAGACGGCAGTGTCGTTGTAGTGTCGAACGACCCCAAGAAAGGCCCGATATTTACGCCAATAAAGCTAGCGGCTAAACCGAAAAAAGTCAAAAAATAAGAGATTTCAATAATCTTCATTGTAGTATTCACTGCCTCATGGCTTTCGCTGATTGAAATCCGTATGTTAGCACAGTAACCTGCGAACCGCTCGCTGACAGAATTAGAGCTTCATAGCTTTAGAGTATTTGCTATTATTGTAGAAGTTGCTTGATAGGTGGATGGGTCAAACAAGGGTGAACACAAATATACTGAACAAACTTCGCAACTGGCAAGCTGGCTTAGTCATTGTGGTAATAGGCTTTGCTACCTATATGTCAGGATTGCATAATCCGTTTCAGGGCGACGACAATGGCCAAATCGTAAACAATATTCCCGTTCATTCGCTAGCCAATTTTAATCAGTTTTTTGAAGGTGGGACATTTTATTACGGACCAAGTCTCCCGCTAAGCGGTGATTATTATCGTCCGCTCATGACGACAACTTTTTCGCTGCTCTACACATTTTTTGGCCCCAAAACTTTGCCATTCCATTTGTTACAGTTAGTGCTCTTTATATCCTCCGCTTTTCTGCTCTATTTAGTTTTCTGTTTTCCATTTAGAAAAGAACTAGCGCTGTTTCTGGCGCTCATTTTTCTTGTCCACCCGATTAATTCTCAGAACGTATTTGCGATACCGTCGATGCAAGACGTGTTATTTTTATTCTTTGGGTTACTTGGTTTATATCTTTTGTTTCGGTTGAAAACGCAGCGAGCTCTTTATTGTAGTGCTGTGTGTCTCTTCTTGTCTCTGCTTTCAAAAGAAACGGCCATATTGTTCATCGCGGTATCGCTCCTATATCTGTATTGGTATAACCGTAAACGACTTGTACCGTTCTCTGCGATATTGGTACTGCCTTTGGCGTTCTATATTTTCCTCAGAGCTCACGCTATCGGTTGGCTCACGACACCAGCGTATTCACCTATTGCGAAACTGCCGCTGTCCGATCGATTACTATCTAGCCCCGAAATTTTACTATTTTATATATCAAAACTAGTAGATCCGTGGAAATTATCTACGAGCTATTTTTGGGTTCAGCCTCATTTTTCAATTGAGCACGTACTACTGCCCCTACTGCTAGACACTGCTCTATTTGTTGGCGTTGGCTATGCGGCGCACCGACTCTATAGACATCACCATCGATCACAATATGTTTCTTTTGTATTTTTCGCAATCTGGTTTATTGCAGGCATGCTGATGCTTCTGCAAATAGTTCCACTTGACATGACAGTCAGCGAAACATGGTTTGCGTTTCCAATGATTGGACTGCTCGGCATGATTGGATCACTTTTGAGCGTACGGAAAAACCATCTTCAAATATCAAGAACAGCACTTCTTATTATTTGTACATGCCTAGTAGCACTGTTAAGCGTACGGACTTTTATTAGAGGTTTCGACTGGCAATCGACCAATAAGATAACAGATGCCAATCTTGCAGAATCTGATTTGAATTGGTCGTCATTAAACCTAAAAGCCGCAAATTTATATAGCCTACACCAAGTGAAAGAAGCAAATGCTGACGCTCAACTTTCTGTAAAACTATTCTCAACTGATGTTAATAATTTTACTTTAGGATACATCCAAGAAATGACGGGTCATCTGGATCTTGCCGAGCAAAGTTTTGCACGGGGTCTAAGCTATCAATATGACCCTACTGTTGATCAAGACCTGTATGTACGTGACGCAATACTCATGAATTGGTACGGTAACCCTAAGCAAAACATTCAAATTGTACTCCAAGGTCTACAAAAGTTTCCGGATAACGCCAATTTGTGGTTCGGTCTGGCACTGTTGTATTACAAGTCTAATCAGGTGGGTAATGCAACGTATGCCATCATTCAAGCATATAACTTAGACCAATCTCCAGAAATTGCTTCGGTTTATAGAATCATAATGGACGAGGGCACATTATCTATCGCGAAACCAGGATGACCAGTATCAACATTGTATAAATTTGGCTTCCATTTGCTATTATTAAATTGATCGATTCGACTAAAAGGTGGAATAAAAAATTGAAAATATTAGTGCTTGCAAGGCTCCGCAGGCTTACCAACAAGCAAGCCTCAATAATATTGATAGCAGCTGGTTTACTGACTTATTTTGATAGTTTGCAAAATCAATTCTCAGGCGATGATATACCTCAAATTGTAAATAATATTCCTGTCCACTCGTTGACTCATTGGAAATTATTTTTTGATGGTGGCACCTTTTATGTCGGCCAAGGACTAGTACCACTCATCGGCACCTATTATCGTCCGCTTCAGACGACAGTGTATTCACTTATATATACATTGGTTGGCCCACAACCAAATTTCTTTCACTTAGTCCAGCTTAGTATTGCGATTGCCAGTTCAATTCTGGTATTTCTTATTTTTCGCCGTTTCTCCAAAGCGTACATTGCGCTATTCCTGGCTTTGGTATTTCTTATTCACCCGATTGATTCACAAGTGGTCTTCTCGATCGCTTCTCTCCAAGATGCCTTGTTCTTTTTCTTTGGCATCTTGGGTTTTTATCTTCTAATAAAATACACATCCCATAGAAGTATGGTTGCAGCATGCGCTTGCATATTTTTATCTCTGTTAGCTAAGGAAACGGCAATTCTATTTATTGCGATGTCTTTACTGTACCTATATTGGTACAACCGTAAGAGGCTCAAATACTATCTGGTATATGTAATGGTGCCTTTGATAGTGTATATAATTCTGAGGATTCATGCAGTTGGTGTATTGGCAAAGTCCACGAATGCTCCGATTGACCGGGTTGATCTTGTGGCTAGATTATATACGGCACCCTCAATCTTTTTATTGTATGTTTCAAAACTACTATTTCCCTGGACGTTACATTCCTGGTATTACTGGGTATATCCGAATTTTAGTTTTAGATATGTGCTACTTCCACTACTTCTAGACCTATGCTTTGTCGCCGGCATAGTATGGTGGGCAAACTATATACATAGACATACTGATAAAAACACTTTTGTGAGTTTCATTTATTTTGCAATCTGGTATGCAGTCGGATTGGTGATGATCCTGCAGATTATTCCTCTCGATATGACGGCATGTGAAACGTGGTTTTATTTTTCTATGATGGGATTCTTGGGTATGATTGGTCTCACAATTAAGTGTCTTACTGAAAAGAAAAAAATCAGAATGGAACAAGTCGTACTTGTAATGGTGCTAATTGTAGTTTGTCTGGGTATTCGTACAGTGGTCAGAGGAACCGACTGGACTAACGATTATAATATTGCACTACACAATCTCGTGGCTGGAAAAGGCGATTTCCAAACAGATAATCAATTGGCGTCATATTATTACAGCCAGAGCCAATATTATGTTGCCTCGAGCTATGCAAAAGCTTCAGTCGCAAGCTTTCCTTATGCAACAAACGAAAATGTACTTGGGGCAGTTGATACACAGCTCGGTGAGTATCGAGCTGCCAGCATGGCCTTTACTAAAGGCCTAACGTACGTAAAGCTTTGTTCTATTTATGATAATTTTTCGATACTCACAAGCGTATATGGGCAGACGCAATCCAATATCAAACTATTATCTACGGCCATACAACGCTGTCCTAACGATGCCGTGCCATGGTTATTTTTAGCGGTACTTGAATATCAACTTGGCAATCGTGCGGCGGCAACTTTTTCAATAGCACAATCATATAAGTATTATTCACCCTCGATTAACTTACCAATCCCTCAGGCATATACTCGAATTTTGACCGGCCAGCCAGTGAAACTTAGCCTTTGAAACACTGATTGTAGTACAATAAGCTTACGCTTAAAGGTGAAGATAAAAAAGCAAAATGAAAAAAGTACTTCTGGTAATTCCAACGTATAACGAAGTAGACAATATTGCGCCTCTTGTAGACTCTATTCAAGGCGTTTTTCGTAAGCTTGAAAACTATAGCGTTAACATTCTGTTTGTTGACGATAACTCCCCTGATCAAACAGCACGAGCAATACTAAAAGCACAATCCAGAAACAATGGAATATATTTACTTAAAAGCAGAAGAGAAGGCCTCGGTCGTGCCTATATCAAAGGCTTTGAACACGGTCACCTCATAAGTAACTACGACATTTATTTGACCATGGATGCGGATATGTCACATGATCCTAGAGACATACCTGACCTTCTACGCGAATTAGAAAAAGGCTACGATGTAGTGCTTGGTTCTCGGTATATTGCAGGCGGCAAGACAGATCAAAACTACTCATTTATCAGAAAACTGGAAAGTGCTCTGGCAAATCTCATTGCCGGCCAATGTCTGGTGGCGCATGTGCGGTTAAAGGATTTAACAAGTGGCTTTCGGGCGATCAATGCTGGAGCGTTACGTACTCTACCACTACACAATATTTCGGCATCCGGATATGTCTTTCAAGTAAGTCTGTTAAATGAGTTTCTGAAACAAGGTTATAAAGTTTCAGAAGTACCAATTAATTTTCACGCCAGGCAGTACGGCAGGTCCAAACTACGTTTTAAAGATATTTTAGAGTTTTTGTACCAAGCTTATTCGTTTAGTCCGAAATCTAATGCCCGGAGAATGATGCGATTTATTAGTGTCGGTGCAAGCGGTACGATTGTAAACATTGCAGTATTATTTTGGTTTGTTCAGATTCTGCATTTTGATGTAATTCTAGCCTACCTAATTGCTTTGGAAACCAGCATTATTTCAAATTTTTGCTTCAATCACTGGTTTACGTTTCGAGTTGACCTAGACAAACATGGTGAACAAAACACCAATTTTTATGCGTTAATTACTAAATTTTGGCGTTACAACCTAGTAAGTCTTGGCGGTGCCGCAATTTCATGGATCATTTTTACCACTCTTTATAAGGAACTTGGCCTGAATTATATAGCGGCAGATTTGCTTGGAATTGCTACGGCCCTCACTTGGAACTATGCCATGAGTACTCGTATTGTCTGGAAAATTGTCGATTCAGAAGTTATTTCGCAAACAGAATTACAAAAACCGGCGAACGCGCGAGAATTTGTAGGAACACCAGAGCAATTTTAAAATCTCATTCACTTGACGTTAAATATTTCATGGGTTGCTCACTTATTTTGTAAAATATACTACTTTCTTAGGTGTTAGACACTTGCTACGGACGAATTACTATAGTTTTTTATGCTGCAAACAATTGACGACTTTACATCCGGATTGCTATGGTGGCAACGTAAATTGCCATCATGGTACATCATCCGGAAAATTCAGGTGGATACCCAACTCTAGTCGGTGTTTTAGATCCGACTATCCTTGACGGGTATGCCACATCGGATGCAATTCTCCTTTCCGAGCTTTATGGATTAGTCAGTGATAACCCACTTATAGCTGTACCAAGCCTCGAAGTAGAATTTGCCAATGAGGCTCTTATTGAATTTGCGAATCCACATCGTACACTCGAAGAAAGAGAAAGACTTGAAGCACACCTGGCTTCCAGGGACACGACACATATTCCGATTGACCGTCGACATCGAATAGTTATTGATGGTGAAGAACGCCACTTAGCGCTGGTGTCTGCCACTGATACAGACTCGAACCATGGTGATATGTCAGAAAAATTTTATCTACGTGATCAGGTTCAAGCAGCTGCTTCACTTATGGAATTGTATATTGCTGATCGTGAGCGCTATCACGAAGAAGGTGCTTTAGCACGAGAACTCATTGCTAGTTCATTAGATTTCATGTCGACGCCGAACCAGGAACAGCGGTTCGCTGATGTTACAGTCAATGGCGGTGGCAGCCAAGAAGCGTGGCCGCACATATTATCAACGTATGATGATCTCGAGACAGCAGGCGCTAACCATTGGCGAAATATACAAGACTCCTTTCAAATGCTGGCACACCTGACTTTTGATGCGCTTGATCGAGACGTGATTACAACCGATTTTTTGACTGCTGCGCACAAGCGTTTCCTAGGTTCGGTTATGCCACTCCTGGCTGCCGTTGGCTACCCAAAATATGAAACCTCTGGGTCATGGGAGGAAGCCCCAGCTTTTAAAACTTCGGCAATGGCTGTCGATACAGCGATGCTGCACAAACTACAATTACTGCGGGCCAAAGGGCTTGACCTAGACTTTTTAGAGCAGGGTTATCTTGCGTCCCAAGCACATGTATCACAATTTACAGGTGTTGATTTCGATACTGCAGTGGCGGCAATGGTTGATAGGGGACTCGTGGTAATTGGGCAGCGTATTCCCTATGAGTCACCAGATGAAGAATATGAGGGCGATCCGGTTCGCTATCGCGAACATGATATGGCGGCGCTATCCTATATCTTGCAATATGACATACCAAAGCTGCTCGCGGAGTGTCATATTTCAATCGGCAAAGAGGGGGCTATTCTTTCTTTTGAAGCAATCGAAACTCTAGTGCTTGAAGAGGTTGACTATTTGATTGACCCGAATACGAAAGGCATGAAACGGTATCAAGAGGACGATTACCAAGGTCTTGACTGGCACACCAGGACGATGCAAGTCGCTATTGAAGGGGTAAAGCGGCTTATTTTTCGAGAGGCGCTCGCTAGGCAAATCGAACCGAATTATCACCGAAAACAACAATTACGTGGTGAGAAAGTTCCAAAAGGAGCACCGGCAATTTGGAACCTAGGTCTTGAACACGTTGCCTCATGGTTAGCTAAAGAAAGCGTTGTTATGTTGGATGCTGGCGATGCCGAATCAGCGGAATGGTATGATTTGTTGGCATCATATTTTGTAAACTATTCACTTTCCCATGTAACTGGTGAAAATCAATGGCATCTCGTTCAAGACGACCAAAAACAATATCAAATCCAAAAAGTACCACCTGATCGGGTACCAGAGTGTCTCGTGACCTATAAATATTTTGACGGTGAAGGCCGTGAAATTACCTTCATGGTACCGTCACCCCATGTACCGTTGAACTGGGGAGTGGCCAAGCTAAAGCAAGCAGTCGGTTTGCAGACCATATATGCCAGAAAGAAGGCAGCGCTACGCAAAAATCAGACGACTACCTCCGCTAATTAAGTTGTATCTAAATTATTTACGTACACTTTGTTGGTTATTGAAATACGCGCCTAGAGCAAACTTGCTAATGACCTGCTTATTGATATACTTACAAACATAATCAATATAGCAAGACTAGCTATAGGCAATGAAATACCGGTACTCACTACGTTCTGGATTGAAGGTGAAAGTGTCGCCCGTACGGGCGATTTTTCATGGTTTCAATAAACCTACTGCTGCAATTGTCATTGTAATCGTACTTGTCAGTCTAGGGTTTTATGTACCTTTTGATAAAAATAAGGCCGCCCTCACGGCGTATTCTGTGGCTGGCCAAAATTATGAGATTTGTAACGATACCGCTGAATATCTGACAAGTCCATGGACGTATGATGGGCTTTCTTCTGGCAATCAAAGTTATACTGTTGCCGAATACGAAGCGTTGTCCGGTTATAGCACTACTCTTCCGCCACTACCCGCGTATATTTCCGCAGAAGGACCATCAGCAACTGCGGCGGAAATCTATGCACCTGGCAGTGACGTCAATGTTCCGGCGTACAATCTGCCGTCAACACCAGTCGTCTTCTTCTTTGAAGGTGGGGCGTATTCTCAAATAGGGTTCGACTCGTTAAGTGGTGACGAATTCATTGGAGGGTCAGCCAATGGCTATCCTGAACCAGAATTTGATGATGGCGGTAATGCTGGTGGAATTGATCAACAGAACGGTACGCATGCTTTTTCGGGAGGACAAAGTACTTTGGCATCTGGTGTGGGCATCGGGGCAACAACGGTAACGACGACGTCGCCCATACCAGGCTATCTTCAGTATGTAACTTTTTCCGACGGGCCAACCTATCCATTATCAAATGTCAGCGGCGACACGCTCACCCTTTCTACACCTTTAACAACCAGTGAATCGATGAACAGTGCCGTCTGGGGATCACGTCAGCAGCCGATGGCTGAAATATCAAGTTCTGCTGCCCAGGGTGCGGCATCAGCAACCTTAACCAGTTCAAACTTTCCCCTCATACAGTATGCCGATGTGGTCATTAATTCAGAAGATTACGTTTTAAATTCCGTATCGGGCAGTCAGTCGGGCTACACGATTGGTTTTCGGAATGGCGGGGCGGATATGGCGATGGCTGCCAATACGCCTGTCTATTATCACTGAAGTAGTTGGTGCGGTCGGAGCCGACTATAAACTGGAAGGTGCCGTTGGGTATGTTGATCCTTCAATGCAAACTGGCAATACTGCATTGTACCGACTACGACAGATTGCGACTGGTTATCATTTCTACACGATTAGTTCGGCTGAGGAAACTGCATTGACTAGCGCCGGGTATGTCAGTGAAGGCATTACTGGGTATGTGAGCAGTAGTAGCGGCTCAAATCTTTCGACTTTCTTACGGCTGTATGATGCTCACTCCGGTCAGCACTTCTATACCGCGAGCAGCTCCGAAGACGCCGCTCTAACCACGACAGCGGGTGGATATGTGAATGAAGGAAATGCTGGTTATGTCTGGGGAACGGAGTAACCATCAGCTTCGCTGCCAAAAGCGTCCGATACTTCTTATGATAAAAATTTGGTAGACTGTTCTCAATGAGTACCGAACTGGCCCTTGAAGCAGCTATTGGCTGCGCAGTCTGTAATGCCGGAGCGGCGATACTACAAAAAGTAAGCTCAGATAAAGAGACCACACTAAAGTCCTACAATATTGGCATATTCCTGCATCTCTTCAAACGGCTGCCGTATATTGCTGGAATCCTGCTGGATATATTTGCCGGAATACTTACCTTGGTGGCAGTTAAGACATTACCTCTGTTTATTGTCCAGTCGGTTATTGCCAGCTGTGTAGTCATGACAGCAATTTTTGAACGGATTTTTCTGAAACGACGATTAGCCCTGCAGACGTATCTAGCTTGTAGTATCGTCCTTATAGGATTGGGCTGTCTGGCGTTTGCTGCGCATAGCGAACAAACAGCTACGGTAAGTCAGCTCGTAAAAAAAATACTCTTACTCACGCCGGTTGTACTGGTTGTTATTGGTGCTCTTTGCATGAAATATAAAAATCGAATGAGCGCCACCTCATTGGCGGTGTTGAGCGGCGCGGCGTTTGGGAGTGTATCTATTATAGGTCGATTGTTTGTATACCCGGATCCGCTTTGGATGGTGGTGAAAATACCGCTATTTTGGGCGATACTAGTGTATGGCGTTCTCGGTATGATCTTTTTCACGGCCGCCTTACAGCGAACTCTTGCGACGACAGTAAACGGTGTTATGACATCGGTACAAACAATTATTCCCATGCTCATAGGCATCACTTTGCTTGGAGATTCAGCCCGGAATGGCCTCTGGTTGCTCCTATGGATCGGAGTTCTGTTGGTAGTCGGTGGTTGTGCATTTATCGCTTTTAGCGACTAGTCGATTCAATATGGCGTAAAAACATGGCTTAAATACTTTTTTGTCTTCAATAGAGTCACTGATACACTTACATCCATAAACGATTTCCGTGCTTTAGGGTCAATTGAGTGAAGTACAGATATATGTTAGGGTGGCATCCACTTCAACACCACCAACCAAAGTGAAGCTTCAGCCCTAGAGACTTCCAGCGGTGGCCACCGGAGCGGATACTGTACGATCTTAGTGTGTAAACATTACCTTGTTGGGTAGCAGAAATTGTAAAATTTCTATTGCAAATACTACTTAACAATATGAAAGGTTTACGTATATGTCCGCTACCCAAAATAACTCTATCAAAACTATTAAGAAATTGCCTGTCTTTGATGACGACAAAGACTTGTTGGCATTTCTGGAAAGAAGCTTAACGGATAATTTAAAACAGTTTATCAGAGTCAGTATATCTACTTTAGTGAAAGCCGAAATGGTACAGATTAGATCGAGCTTACAGGATCAGCCGCACTTCAATGGTTACTACAATCGTCAGCTAGTCTCACCATTTGGGAAGGTTGAAGATATACCAATCCCACGCTTTCGGGATGGTTTTGGAGATAACTCACCGACTGTATTAGCAAGTTTTGACGATGAGAAGAGCCGAACCTGGAAACTCCTCCACGACATGCATATGCTCGGTATATCCCAGCGTAAAGTGAAACACTTAGCCCAGAAACATCTCGGGTTAACAATCTCAACCACTGCTGTGAAAGAGGCTATGCACGATATGGTAATGCATGAATCAGCTCAGATCAACAAAAAGCTTCTGGACGATGACTATGAATACCTATTCATGGATGGTATATGGGAAAAAGTGAAAGGCGGTGGCTGGGACAATACGGCAGCAGTGGTACTCTGTGTCCTGGGCGTCAAGCATGATGGCACCCGGGAACTCATCGGCTTTATGCTGGCTCGCTCAGAAGCTGAAAATAGCTGGCTAGATCTACTGACCGACATCAAGCAGCGAGGGTTACAAGGCAAAGCACTCAGCATGATCATTATGGATGATAGTGCCGGCGCTAAAGCAGCGATTGACCATATCTACCCCCAAGTACCAATTCAAAACTGTATTGTCCATAAACTTCGTTCTGTTCAAAGTAAAACCAGCTACCAGCATAAAGCAGCAGTTATTGAGGATCTAAAAGCTATTACCAATGCCAATAGTCCTGATGAAGCTACGAATGCCGCCAAAGCTATTGTCAAGAAATGGTATATACGCGAAGAAAAAGCCATGAATTCGCTGAAACATAACTTTGAGTACTGTTTGACGTATTTCCAGTTTCCCCGGGCAGATTGGTCAAAGATTAGATCGACCAATCTCCTGGAACGAGAGTTCCGTGAAGTACGTAGGCGAACCAAAGTTAATGATCACAGCTACAATGATTTTGAGTCAGCGAGGAGGTACCATGAAGGTATATTTCAATACCTAAATAGTAACTACCCAGCGAGGTGAATTACACACTGGATGTTGACAGTACCCCGGAGCGAAGGTAATGCTGGCTATATTTACCAGAGTTTGTAATTGTTATACTGGTGTCTATGCCGAATAAACTGAATGAATTAGTTGTTTATCACATATTTATAGATCGATTTGCAGGTTTTGCATCAGTAAAAAACTGGCAGTCTGGTGAGTATCTAGGCGGAAACCTAAAAGGAATTACTCAAAAACTGCCATATTTAAAGGACCTCGGAATAAATACACTATGGATATCGCCATTTTGCAAAAGTGGTGTCTATCATGGGTATAGTGTGACTGATTTCTACGACGTTGATCCGCACTTTGGCACGATTGAAGATTTGAAGAAGCTTATAGATGCGGCCCATGCGATGTCAATGAAAATAATTGGCGATTTCGTGCCAAACCATTGCTCATCAAAACATCCGTATTTTATAGACGCAATAAGCAAGCCCGATAGCCCCTATCGAAACTGGTTCATATTTGAACATTGGCCTGATACATACCTCTCATTTTTAAGTTTTACCTCACTTCCCAAGCTGAATTTAAATAACCAGGCAACTATGGAGCATATCCGTGGTGCCGCCAAAAAATGGCTGGAGCTTGGTCTCGATGGGTATAGACTAGACCACATTGTAGGGTTATCTAATAAAAATATTCATACTCTTTTTGATCCACTCAAACAGGAATTCCCAGAGGCCTTTTATGTTGGTGAGGCGTGGGATTTAGCCATACGCTTCAAGGAATTAAAAACAATTGGTCTACCAAATAAATACGTACTCTGGACACTACGAAAATTCGGTCACAGCATTCACCGCCGTATATTTAAAAAGTATATTGGCCTGATAGACGGAGTATTAGACTTTGAAGCCGCTGAGCTATTTGATCATTACGGGCATACCGATAGCGAGTCAGAACAGTCAATGTTGCAGAATCAAGTCGAGTCAGAGATTGGTCGATTTGATGAAAAATTAACCCGTTTTACGTTTCTTGATAATCACGATATGGATCGCTTTTTATTTAGGATGGGGAATGACGTTGAACGGCTAAAACGAGCAGTCAAATTACAGTTCAGCTTACAGGCCCCGACTATCATATATTACGGAACAGAAGTTGGTATGACACAAACGGAATCACATCTGATGGAAACCTACAAATCAGACACTCTGGCTATTGTCCGTCAACCAATGATTTGGGATGCTGACAAGCAGAATAAAGAGCTTCACGATTTTTATAAACAGCTTATCCGAGAACGTACAAAATAGGGCAAGGTATGTCTACAAAAGAGGCTGTCTTTGAGACGATACTTATCTGCAACGGACAGCCAGTTGCGCTGACGCAGCACGTACGTCGTCTGGAGGCGGCTACCGGAGTAAATGCCAAGGATTTTATCTCGCAGCAGATCAAACAAACAACTGGCTTCGGGAGGTTAAGGATTGATTATAGCGTTACCCATAACTTGAGTTCACGCTATGCAGAAATAGATAAGCCGGCATTTTTCAAGGTCGATTCGACTATTTCACGGTGGCGCCGGTTCGCCTTCCTGGTCACTATGCTTTGTCTGGGCTTGGTAATCGCAAGCGTTCCGATCGGCAGATGTTGGAAACGTTAGAACACGGGCTTACTCCTCACGTTCCCCTACTACTCGATGACGATAATTTCGTTTTAGAAACCTCAAGGCATTCAGTGTTTATGCTAGATGGTGATAGCCTAATGACTCCGCCATTGGATGGTCGAATTTTACCGGGCATTGCCAGGCAGGAAGTAATAAGACGAGCTCAATCACTGAATATTTCGGTAGCAGAGAAACCTCTAAAACTAGAAGATATTTGGCAATCACAAGGCTTGCTTCTCAGCAATTCCATTATTGGTTTAGGCTGGGTAAGACTTGTTGGCGATCAAAAGTTCATGCAAATACCCGAACTGGCACATCGACTACGTGCCGCACTCGCTGAAGCCTGGCTGTCGAAAGAATAAGCACTTTGAATATAAACTTGCTATGATTGTAAGGTGGAAACTGCCGTACAGATCAGCCACCTCACCGTGCTTTTGGGCGGCGATTTCAAAGCGCTTGACGATATTACGTTAAGCCTGCCGGTTGGTAAAACTATCGCAGTCATAGGGCCGTCTGGTGCTGGAAAGACGACTTTGATAAGAACAATTGTTGGCCGTCTACATGTTCCCGCTGGCCAGGTGAAGATATTTGGTTTGAATGCTGGTACACCCAAATTACGGCATGAGATGACGTATATGACTCAGGAATTGTCAGTGTATCCTGATTTAACAGTCAGTGAAAATATTCGTTACTTTGCGACCATGGCAGGTATTTCAAGAAAAAAGTTACCGCACGTCATACACGATATCCTTTCGGCGGTAGACTTAAGTGATAAGACAAAAAGATTGGTTAGTTCATTATCTGGTGGACAAAAGCAACGCGTTTCACTAGCGATTGCTTTAATCGGGTCACCGAAAATCATGGTGCTTGACGAACCGACCGTCGGTCTTGATCCGGTATTGCGTGTCAAGCTATGGGCGCTTTTTGATACGCTTGCTGCGCAAGGCACAACACTCATTGTCTCAAGCCATTCGATGGATGAAGCCGAGCATTGTGATGATTTAGTGCTTATACGTGATGGTCAGTTGATTAGTCATAGTACGCCGGGAGAACTCAAACAACGGACGGGCTGCGCAACCATTGAAGGTGCTTTCCTACAGCTGGTCGGAGAACAACATGAATCCTAAAAAGACATTCGCGACTACGAAAAGGGTATTCGGCCAGCTAAAACATGATAAACGAACACTGGGATTGGTCTTCGTCGTACCACCAATGCTATTGCTAATTCTGAAATATGTCTTCCAGTCCGATAAGGAAGTTTTTAATACCATTGCCCCGATGTTACTTGGAGTGTTTCCGATGATTGTGATGTTTTTAATTACTTCTATTGTGACTCTACGCGAACGTCGAAGCGGTACATTAGATCGTCTTATGTCAATGCCTGTTGCAAAACTAGACTTTATATTAGGGTACGCCGTGGCTTTTTGTGTGCTTGGGCTGATTCAAGCAATAGTCACTAGCTTGGTTATGCTGGACATACTGCACGTGACAGTTCTTGGCGGGGTAGGTCCTACTTTAGTGGCGGCTGGTTTAGCGGCTTTCCTGGGAACTTCACTAGGCTTATTTACGAGTGCATTTGCCAGTAGTGAATTCCAGGCGGTCCAATTTCTACCGGCGATTATTTTTCCGCAGCTTCTAACCTGCGGGTTATTTGTGGCTCGTTCTGCCATGGCCTGGCCGCTACAATGGTTTTCTGACATTATGCCGCTTACCTACAGTGTAGATGCAATGAAGCAAGTCACTGAAAATAGTAGTTGGACGACCAGTTTGACCGTTGACCTATTAGTTGTAACCGGTTTTGCGGTGACGGCTCTGCTGCTAGGGTCGGCGACGATACGTCGACAAGAGCTTGGTTCGTAGGCACATAGTATAAAAAATTACTTTACAACTTTGGCAATCTATGTATAGTAAAGCATAAGGGAAAAATGAGCCCTACGTGTGAAAATAAAGAGTAAAAAGAGCTAAGCAGCTATGTCTTCAAGCCTTGTTGGTAACGATTTTTCATTTTCAGCTGCACCAGTATCAACCTCAGACGCAGTACTGGTGTCAATTAAAGACGTATCCTCGCCTCAGTCAATTCCAGTAACTGTCAAACAGGGCACCATCGACGAGCTGACCGGGTTCGTGGAAGCAAAGTCCAACTGGTTATTGAGTTTGGTACCAAGCTTAACATTTACAGTACTTATTTTCGTAATCTTAGCCTTGTCGATTGCCACGATTAAATTTGTAGGTTATAGCCGAGATTCGGCCATAGATCGATCGGCAAACGCAGCAATTGCCAGCGCAACAGCTCGTACCGATAAAGCAATTGCCGGCTACAATATTTCAGTTGGGGCCGGACAACTACAATCGAGAATTCAAGCAATTATATCGCAACCGGTCACGCTGAGCGTCGGCAGTACTACCGCAACAGTGGGTCCGGCTACCATTCAAAGTTGGTTGAAAATTACACCGAATTTGACTAAGACGACATACTTTGTCCATGTTAATACCGCTGCAATAGTAAGCTCATTAACAGCACTTGCACAGGAATATGTTGTTGCTCCACGTAACCAAGTTTCAGTAACTCACACTGATGGAGTAACGCCATCCGGTGTGATTATTGCAGGTCATAATGGCACAGGTCTTCCTAATCTCGGGACTATTACAACTGAAGCAAAACAACTTGCTAAAAATGTTCTTGGTGGTAGCGGTTTACAATTTTCAACACCACTGCAGAGTGTTCCGTTTCAAGCTGTGACACCCGCAGCTTTTGGTAAGTTACTGGAGGTCGATGTCACTACTAAGCGGATGTACGCCTACGACAATGGACAAATTGTAAATACCTTCTTAGTGAGTGCTGGCAAGCCATCGACTCCGACCCCGTTAGGTGAGTTTCACATCTGGGATAAAATAGCCAATCAAACCATGACAGGTCCGGGCTATGTGCAGCCGAATGTGCCGTGGATTAACTATTTTGATCATTCCGGCGATGCAGTACACGGCGTCTACTGGCGCCCGGCCAGTGTTTTCGGCAATATTAATACGTCTCACGGTTGCGTTGGCATTCCTGTATCACAAGCAGAATGGGTGTATGATTGGGCGCCCATAGGAACAACGATAATAATTTACAGTTAAGTAGCTTAGACGGTGGGATCGTATCACAAAAACAAACTAAAAAAATGTACACTGGATTTTGCTTGAGGAAATATGATGAATAAAGTGGGGAACTCGCCCACTCGTTTAAGGCCGGTCATACCAGCACCAAATGTGCCTCATTCTCGATTGACTGAGTTGCATATACCGCACGCTTTTCGATTCTATATGGTCTACATAGTAGTGATTATTTTGGCCGCGACAGCTGGCTATTATTCCTGGAAACATCACCGTGTCATCACTGTGACACGAGCAGTACATTACCAACAGGTGGTATCGGACTTGAGGTCAGCAACTATAACGAATGCCTTGCCAGCATTTCCAACGACAACACTTTTATTTGAGAACAACCAGAACGAATCAACAACGCCAAATACTTTGACACTCACTGATAGCAATGGAAATATACTGAAAAAAATCGTGAGTTCAGATAGTCAAGCAACCTATACGAGCGTTGATTCGCCGCAAATCGGTAATTTGACCAATAACGAAGCAGCCATATTGTCTAACTACATTGTGTCTGAGGATAATATCACTTACTCGAACCGATGGTCGGTTATTTCTGCCAGCGGAGCCGTGACGTATGTGCCAAGTACGCTCGAGACGCTTTTAAATGGTGTCATACCAAGCGATGCAATTCCTTATATCTACGGTAAAAATGAACTCGTCTTGGATACGCCTGGTGCGGCTAATCCTGAATCGACGGCCACAACAATTATGTCTGATAATTTAGTGACCGGACAACAGATACCACTTTTGCATATCTATTCTATGCACAATTACGGTACCTACTTTTATCCTGAGAGTCTCAATCCTATGGGTACGCAAATGTCCTTTCTGGCTCGAGACGTATATGTGAATAATCAGAAAATTAATGGCGCTGCTATTTTAGTACTGAATATGTCGAACAACCAGTTTGTAGTTCATAATCTGCCAACGCAATTTAATAGTCTCTTTCCGGCTGCATCCGGTTTCAATCAGACGAATAATCCCGGTGTACCAAATATGTGGGTTTCTTCCGACGGCCAACTGATGGCGTATGAAGGCAAGAACAATCATATGTCACTATTTGATGTCGCTGATAACCAATCGATTTCTATTGCATCCGGCCAGTCGACAGTAGCGAGCGGCACTTTGCCGCAATTTTCACCCGATGATAATTATCTGATAGTTATGCATCCCGGATCCTTAAAGGGGTCTAATACTACGACACTGCTGAGCATATACAGTACGACAAACGGCCAGTTGATCAAGCAATTTTCCGCAAACACCAATAATGGTTCCTTGAGCCCCGATGGCTGGATTGGCTATAACGATCTCGTTGTCACGACGCCTTCCGGGAGTGAATCGTATTTGATATCAAATGACAACCTGCATCTGTATCCATCAGCTTTAGGCACTCTTGACGCAGTGCTTAGTCAAAATTAGTCAACCTATGGACCTGGTTTTCTCGCCAGATTATTAAAATCACCATACTGGCATTCGCCAACAAAATATACACTGGATAACTAAGGGAATAGACCGTAAACTCAGTCACCGCCAAAAGGCTGAATAGTGCCGCTATCGTATCAATCATAAAATAGCTCCATTTTTCGGTGTCCGGATGGCGATATGTTTTTATATAAGCCGGAATGTAGCCGATAAAATCAGCCAATATGGATGACAGCAGCCCAACGACGGGTCGACCGGTCAATTGCCAGACAACAACACCCACGAGGGCCAAAATCAAGCAAAAAATATCACCTGAATAACGAAACTAAATAGCAGCACTTACATTTGTTACTCTTTTAGTGCAAACAAAAAGGAGAAAACAAATATGTCAGTGCTGCATCAACATCATATAGTGCCCTTGTATGTTTGGGTAGATGACGCGGTAGCGTCACTAATCCAAACCGAGAAGAAAATCGGGCGCCCATCAACCCTTCGCGACAGCGAGGTGGTTACCATCCTCGTCTTCAATCTGTTCACAAGCCAGCAACAGACCTTACGCCAGGTATATGACTGGGTGTATCAATACCACCTTGGTGACTTCCCGAAGCTCCCCGCATACCAAAACTTCGTACGGCACTGTCATCGTTTAGTGCCTCTTCTGAACCAATTGCTCAGTAGTCTTCTGGTCACCGATGCGGAACTCCGTTTTATGGACAGTACTATGCTTGAGGTCTGTAGACTCGTGCGTCGGAAGTTTCACCGAACTGCTCGAGGCTACGCTCACACCGGGCACAACTGGCAGGGTGAGCACTATGGCTTTAAGCTCCATGCCAGCGTAGACAACAAAGGCAGATTCTGCGCCTATGTTTTCAGCAGTGCAGTTGCTCATGACAGTAGAGCCATACCGTACTTGGTGAATGGACATACCAAGGTAGCTGTTGGCGACAGTGGCTACCGCAGTGCTCTGCACAAGAAACTTCACGACATGTACGGTACGATCTTCATCGTACCGCCGCATTACAAACAGAAGAAACAGTTGCTCACAAGAAGTCAGTGGAAGTTACTGAAACGAAGACCAAAAATTGAAACAGTCTTCGACTATCTGAAAGAACACCTCCATCTGCAAAGTAGTTTCCCTAGGAGCATGCAGGGCTACGCCCTGCACTACTTGCGCATACTACTTGGATACCAGTTATTGCTATTGGGGTGGTAGTTTCGTGATTCAGGTAAAAATATCCAGCCGAGCCCAACCTCCCATACCTCGTTTTAATGAAATACCAAATAAAATTGCTGCCTGAATTGCTGAAGCAAAAGCTAGCCAAAAACCAGCGTGGTGGTTACTGAATAGTGACCAGGCTGATATAGAAGTAATAACAAGCAATATAAAGCGAGTAGTCCGGTGAGGTCGGGCATGGCCCTTACATATTGAGACTACATAAACTATCGTCGAGACGAGTACCAAAAATGAGCTAATGAGAATAAATACATCAGCAGCTTTGGTTAACATTGACTGTTGCTTAGGACAGCACTTGGATTAGTTGAAAAACTCCAGCCATAGTAGAGTGCACTAATTTGATAGGTCGTTGTTTCGATAATTGCACTGTCTCTAGTTGTTGCATCAGAATTCGAATCACTGGCATCGGCACAGAGGGTGGCGGCGACTTGACTTTCACTCGCAGTGTAACCTAAAGACATGACTTTTGGTTCCAGCGCCGCTAAAGCATTCCATTCTAGTACGTTAAGCGCACCATTCGGACAGGTTATCGGGCCAGAATTGCCGTTGCTGTCATAGGCGATTTGAGTACTGCATTCAGGAACTTTCGGCGGAACCGTTGCCGGACTAAGTATCGCATAAGCATTTGATGACGGTGAGGAAGTTGTAGATGAGCTAGTCGAAGAAGTCGACTCATTTAGAACAGATCCTGAAGACTGTTTATTGCCTGACAGTAAAAGCCATAACAAACCAACAAAAACAGCTGTAGCCAGCAGCGATAAAACTAATCGTTGAGAGGCTTTGCCGGATGATACCTTGGTCACATGATTTGAGCTATTCATAATTCTGACGATTCAAATGTATGAGGCGAGATTTCCCTAATACAACTCCTCGTGTTTTTCGTTAAGGAATCTAATCCATTGACGTAGCAACCGGAGCACTGTTTTAAGCGGTAGTTCTACCCCGATATCTAGGAGTCGAGCCACGGCGTTGATTTTACTGTATTTGCGAGATAGCCATTGTCCAACCAAAATAAACGGTAGATAGAAAAAGTCACGCATTGAAGCGAGAAGTCCTGTTTGTCGGGTTGTTAACTCTAATTCTCGAATCAACACGCTCAATCTGAATCCAAGGAAACTTGCCGTTGAGAAAAAGACAAAGAAGATAATCATTTGCACAACGTTAAATCCTAATCGATCGAGAATAAAGACAGTGATAGCAAGTGGCAGTAAAAAGGCAATCAAAATTGCAAACTTGACGATGAAAGTAGAATTTCGTTGTCTCGGAACTTTTATGATAGTATTTGCATTCTCATATAACAACTTTTCCATATAGTTACGAATTGTTTTGGCGTTGGACTTTGACGGCACATGTAGACTCAGTCGCAAGCTAGCTAAATACAAGGGTGGAAAGAATAAATTGATCGTAAGCGGCATAAACGCCACTACGCCATTCACGATAAGATCATATGGTACTTCTATGGCAATGCCAATTAAGAATTTGGATATTATAAGGAACACGATGCTCTTGACAAATAATCGATTCAATCGATTGTGAAGTTGCCGATATTCAAGTGTTACTTGCCAACTATAGGCATCCATAAATTGCTGTTTATTCAGTAAGATGGTGAGCATATCGGTACGATCCTCGATCATACTTTTAAGTATCCTAAATGGCGCGCCATAACGACTGACAGTCCGCTTAAGTTGTAGGGTCATTAGATCATTAAATAGGAGATCGATTTGTGAGTTTAAATTACGAAAACCTTCTACGTCGTCTGGATTTTGTTGGTACAGTACATTTAATGCGTATCTGACAGTATCGATATCAGACTTTAGAAGAGCTTGATGAACTGCCATAAACATACAGAACTCAAATCGATCACTGGCCTTATAATCTACAAATTGATCTCGGGAGATTGATTCAAGAAAATGATGGTACGCAAAGTAGACCGTAGCCTGCTGGGCATGGTGCGGCGTAAGTAAATTTTCGGTCTCCGAAGAAATGAGGGCTAATACCCAGTCTTGAGCTGATTCGCCACCATGTTTTGTTTTGCGAAGCGCTGCGTAGGCGTCCATGTATTTACTGATAAGCACATCGATTTTTTGGGCCGTTTGCTTGCTAATCTGATCACCTCGTAAATAGCTTGCTTGCACTAATTCTACGATTAACTCTGTGCCAAGATTTTGACTACGACGTCGAGTAATAAACAAATTACGGTAACAAAATCGTTTGATGGCACGCTGCAAAAGAAGATGTTCTTCGGAGTACTCGGCCGCATTTCGTAGCTGTTCGTAGGCGCTTGACAGCAGTCGACCCGTATTGGGTACCTCCAACATTACACCGGTGGCGTTGTCCTCGATAATTTCCTGATCAAGCTTCTGGGCGATGAGCAGTTGCTGCCGAAGCAGCTCATTCAATGGGGAAGGCTCGTTGGACATGGTAATGCTGATCATTATAAGGCTTTTTGCAAAATATTATTATCTGTAAGTTGTTACAATAAGTCTATGAAGCTGGCACCGCATCATGTTGCAATTTCGGTCCGAAACTTAGAGCGTTCTTTAGGTTTTTATACGCAGCTTGGCTTTACTGAAGTGCATCGCTATGATGACAAATTCAAGACCATCGTCCATTTGATGCTTGGCACTCTGTATCTAGAAATATTTTGTTTTAAATCGAGCTTAGATACTGCTGCATTAGATTATGATTACCTTCCCGATTTGGCAAATATTGGTCTAAAACACTTTGCCTTAAAAACTGATGATGTCCAAGCAACTTTAAAAGAGCTACAAGCGAAAAGTTTGGCTGATGATGATGTGACAATTGATGAATCTCTGGAGTCGCTACAATACTTTTTCATTCATGATCCCGATGGTATTTGGATAGAAATTATTAAAGACGGAAGGTATTAGGTGGAGAGGTTTTATTCATGAGTATTCTTGACGCATACAAAGCAAAGACCGCGGCTCGGCTCAATGCAGCCGGTATTGATGTCGGTGGAACAAAGATTGAACTTCTTGACCAAAACGATCAACTGCATCGTTTTGTCACCGATTCGTATCCTGATATGTATGCAGTATTGGACGATTTTTTTACGTTGACTACTTCTAAACCTAAATCCATCGTCATAGCAATGGCCGGTCCACGCAATGAGCGCTCCGGTGAGGTTACATTAACGAATGTGAAATGGCCGGTTTTCAATCCATCTCACGCTGATGATAAGTATCCTGGCACCCACTTTCAGACGATTCATGATGTCGGTGCCACCGTGGCTGGTATTACCTTACTACCGGAACTTGATGTTCTTCCGTTGAAAACAGGTCAGGCGGATTTAACTGGCCCTAAAGTGGCTATAACGCTCAGTACTGGCGTGGGAGTAAGTGTGGCGATTTGGGATGAGGAATCGGAACATTACATTTATTTCTCTGGAGAAGCCGGACATATAGGTTTTCGTCCCTCGAACGAAGCAGAGCAACGTCATCATCGACATTTATCTAAGAAATATGCACATCCCTCCGTTGAATTGGCCATCTCAGGAAGGTATGGTATCCAGAATTGGCTTGAGCATAGTCCTGAACTTCGTGGGGCGACGGAACTTGACCATGCCTTAAAAGCTGCCATTTCAGATAATCAACCGGCCGGCACAGTCTTGCTAGCCTTTGCGACAGAAGGCACTGGTGCAAATCGGGAAGCTGCCAAAACGATTCTTGGCAATATGGGCAATTTAATAGGGAATTATTTGGCCGACCTTGCCTTAGTCTACAAGGCAACTGGCGGCATGTACTTAACAGGCAGTCTGTCTGTTGGACTAAGCGAGTATTGGGCTCAAAATACGTCATTTTCAAAAGTATTTGTCAGGCATGGGACACCCGAACATGCGCCCTGGTTAGCTGACTTGCTTGGCGGTATACCAATTTATTTGATTACCGATTCGCATATTGGCGTGCGCGGCGCTAAAGCACTTGCCTTACAATGGATTGATAACAATAAAAAATAGCCAATCCGTAAGACGTGCTCAATATTTTTGGATGAGTAAGCTATAATCGTGTAGGGTTGGCGCCTTGGCGGAGTAGTTACGCAACGGTCTGCAAAACCGTGTACACGAGTGCGATTCTCGTAGGCGCCTCCAAGTAAGATTGTGTTTTGAAGATAAATTGCATTCGCAAGTGCATGGCTTTGATATAATCGAAGGCATCACTTCATCGGGCGAGTGGCGGAATTGGTATACGCGGCGGACTTAAAATCCGCTGGTCTCAACAACCTTGTGGGTTCAAGTCCCACCTCGCCCACCAAGACATTTTAGGAATATGTTTTCAAATGCCGGTAGTATTTGCTTTTTTATAGATATAATTGTTACCATTTATTTTCATATGTACTTGAATGGAAGACCATATATACCTCCACATTGTCCCGTAGTAAGAGAAGGAGCTGAAGTTGCTCTGGCCAGTGCTGAATTCTCACTGCACATTTACGATACTGGGTTGACTACTACTGGACGGCCAACCAATACTGAAGTTTTTGTGTCCTTCCAGGCAGGCGATGAAGATCAGGATTTGGTTCAATCTGAAGTTTTAGAAGTGTTATTCAGTTCAGATGTATCAACACGTGCTCATAAGATTAGTGGTGGTAGGGATGGTATATTCTCTGAAGGACCAACAATTGAAGCTATGCAGCGCATATTTTGCGACCGAATTATTAATTGTCATGGGGTTGTCAACGGCAAATGCTGGGCACTGGGTTCTAGGGCTGTACAAGAAGTAATCGAAGGCTGACGGTCTAGTAAATTGTCTGCCAAATCCATATCTCTCATAATTTGTAATCTATGCCAAAGTTGAAAGACTATGTATTTCAAAGTAAGTCTGCTCTCGCGCACCACACCACTTATGTTTAAAAGTATTTCTTTAATATTTTTACAAACGTTCCTACTATCACATGAATTTGTAAGTTAGGAATGTTACGGTATGATAAGTCCCAATGAATAGCCTTACTCCTGAAGAATTTGCAAATCGTACTCCCAAAGATCCCAAAGCAAGCATTGAACATTGGCCTTTTCCAGATATTCCCATTGACCCTCACCGGGAGGTGATGACATCTTTACAGCTTCTGCGTTTAGGAGGTGGGCTTGTCCGTATATCAGGGTTAATCGGTAACCCGTATCCAGATACTCCAGAAAGTAAACTAAGAGTACTCGTTGGGGGTATGGGTATTATTGATAGCACAACTTTAGATATTGCACTAGATACACCTGCACCTTATCGGCAATTAGCGGGACTAGATATAGACGTGTCTGTGTTACTTGATCCCAATGAAGAGGGGACTGAAAATCTTTGGCGCTCTAGTCGGCTACATTCCGTACATGGCATTAGAGAACCCCTGCAAGCCGGTGATCAAAATGGGATTGCAAGAGGTATAGTCGAATCAGTACATTTATCAAACACAAATCCGACTCTATCACATGGAATGCAGCTATATACAGGCGATACCACTTTAAGGGTGGCGTGAAATCCTACAATATCTGATCGACTACATAATCTATTAGAAGTTGGTGGCATGGTAAGCATGGCGTTGGAAAACAGCGGCTCCAGTACTTTTTATAGATGGCATGGTGGCTGGGCAAATCGTATTGAGCCAACGTTAAATATTTAAACTTAAAGCTAGATTTTGTACGCGCTTCCAGCTGTCTGCTAAATTAACTATAGAAGATTCTGCTATGTGTGTTTAAAAGTGTGTCTGCTTTCACTCACCATAGTTCTTATGCTTATAATTGAGTTTTTTAGGTTAATCTTGAAAATAATTTGAACATAGCTTTAATGCCTGAGTCAGGGAGTTAATCCTGATAGCAGTTTTACGTATTTTAATAAAGTGTTATAATATTTTTTAGTAATCGAATCTATTAAACCGACTGTCGAATATAGTATATTTGTTCATATTCGATTTGCGTACTAAATGTGTAAATTACTACTATGAGTGTTGAGTCAAACTTACAATTACCAGCGATATATCCTTTTTCACCAGTAGAACTTGTTGGTGTAAGTCAATTAGTGCCGGTTGATGACGATAATTACATCCCACTATATGTTCAAGGTGAATTTCCTCGAGTCGCACCAACGCTTACTATCGTTGGCAGAGGAGTCGTGGAAGTTACTTTAAATGGGAAACCGTTTGGTTTTGTAAGAGGTCAGGATGGCATACCCTTTGTTGAATCACAATTGACAGAAAGTATGGTATTAGCTGCTCAGGATGGGGCGGATTCACCATGGGCGCTTTTAGTAAAGACACCTGAACCTCTGGATGATTATGATTCTCTATTATTTTTGGAGGGTCTGGGAGTGTATATAAGTTCGGCTGCTAAGAAAGTACACGAGCTCCGATAACAAAAGATTGATCATGGCTTATCAACTTACCTCGTATACACTACCGTGTTAACAATTGTGTATAGCGCGGCTTAAGGTAAAATTACATCACGCGTATTACCAATTGCACACAATAAGTGCTTCAGCCTCTGGATATTATTCCAATACTCCACTTTTATTGGAATTGAATCAATCTCAAAATACTTCTGTTTTCGTCGACCAAGGCGCACGAACTTTACAGACTACGAGGTGCATTTAACGCCAATCTTGGTTTGTTTCAAAGTCTTAAGGTTATGCTATTTCACTTCCAGGGGTATAAACTCCGGTCGCTAATAGTAAGTATGTATCTTGAGCCTGTAACGCGTCAGAGTTATCGGTTCCGCTTCGAAAATCAGTCATTGCTTGTACGCCTCTGTTATGTGCAATGGTACTGAGGTGTATTCGCCTCAAAGCGGGTGGTAAGAGAATCAAACCTATGGCCGCGCCGTATTCACGACGTAGCCTGCTAGTTTCGCTATCATATCCTAATGCGTTTTCCGCAACTTTTGCAGCAAGACCAGCCTCTGCTGTACGCAATGTAACCAATCGATCATGGCCGAAGCCTAGCCCATCGGTTTCAAGTGCTACTAGGGCTGCATACTTATAACGCGCTGTTAGATCAGCAAGTCCTTGAGTGTTCGCAGTGATTTCAGCCCCGATTTCAGGCATTGCATCTAACTTCGATTTTCATATTGTGACTATACCTCTATAAGAAAATAGTTCAAGAGGTGCTATCAATGAAACATATGAGCTTTTGTAAGAAATACTACGTAGCTTTCAGCTAAGATGACCAACATAACCTCAATGTAGTATAAAATCATTACATATTTTTATATCATAAATAATAACTATCGTAATCATAATCACTATTAACCCTGTACCACGCTATAATGGCTGGTATGAACATTATCGTCGACGGCCTGGTAACGTATTATGAAAAATATGGCCAAGGACCGGTAATCCTTCTTTTGCATGGTTGGGGGGATTCGGCAAAAGGACTGCGCCAATTAGGCCACACACTCGCCGACTCATTTACGGTACTGGCTCTAGATTTACCTGGTTTTGGGGAGACCGAGGCGCCCAAAAGTGATTGGAGTCTTAATGACTATGCATCTTTTGTGCAACACACCCTGGAAAAACTCAATCTCACAAATATGTATGGAATTATCGGACACTCCAATGGTGGTTCAATTGCTATTCACGGTATCGCTGCCGACAATTTTACAGCCAAACGACTCGTTCTTTTAGCGTCTGCCGGTATTCGACCAAAAATCACCATCAAGCGGACTGTATTTACCATTCTTGCGAAAACCGGTAATGCAGCAACTCTTTGGATGCCGGAGCGATATCGACGAACACTACGACAAAGTTTATATACTGCAGCGGGTTCAGATATGCTTGTTGTACCGGAGCTCGAGGGCACGTTCAAAAAAACTGTTCGACAAGATGTTCAGTCAGATGCGCAGACCATTTCAATTCCGACATTGCTTATTTTTGCTGCACACGATCACTCAATACCAGTCGAAAGTGGACAGCGATTCCATTCTTTGATTAGTAACTCGCAGCTGGAAATTTTACCTGAAGCTGGGCATTTTGTTCATATTGATCAGTTGGATAAGGTAGCGAAGTTAATAAAGGAATTTTTCAAATGATTAGTGGATTAATTAGTCTATATCTACCCGGCTACTTGAGAACAATAGTCTATATGCTGCAAAGCGGTGAATATGAAATTAAACCCTATTTGGCTTGGTATTGGCAGACTAAGAACTTTACTACTGTAGTGTATCGTAAACAACTGGACCTGACGAAGGCTGCAAAAGGGCTGCTGTGGTTTCTGAGAATCGGTGTGCTCATTCAAATCTTAGTGGGTTTGTTTCTTATATATCTCGGTCAGTTTCACGGTCTGATTGGCGGTACGGCTTTCGGTTTAGCAATTATTGTTATGTATCCGGTACTTTGGGCGCACCTTATAGTCGTGCCTTTACTTCTGAGTCGTGAATTTATCGTAAAACCAAAGCTGGCACATGACATGGAGAAAGCTGATGTAATTTTTAGATTGCACCCAGCAAAAAAGATAGCCGTTGCCGGAAGCTACGGCAAAACTACTATGAAAGAATTGCTACGCACCGTGCTGAGTGAGGGACTCGATGTCGCTGCTACTCCAGCTAACAGAAATGTAAGTAGCAGTCATGCCCAATTTGCACTAGGACTGAGCGGTAAAGAAGAGGTGCTGATTATAGAGTTCGGCGAAGGAGCTCCAGGTGATGTCGTGCGTTTTGCAAACTACACACACCCGACGCATGCCATAATTACTGGGCTCGCACCAGCACATTTAAATCACTATAAAAACCTAGCCGAAGCTGGCAAAGATATTTTCGCGGTTGCTAAGGCAGTTCCTAATGGCGCTGTGTATGTGAACGGAGAAAGTCCTGCCGTCAAGCCATTTATGAATAACTCCTACCATATATTTGATCATAGCGGTGCGCTTGGATGGAAAGTGTCAAATATAGAGGTCTCTCTAAAGGGCACTGATTTTATTATGAAAAAAGCCTCAACTACGTTGCGCTTACACTCGGATCTACTCGGTCAACATCAGGTAGGCTATCTCTGTTTTGCGGCTGCCTTGGCAATGGAATTTGGCCTATCCGAAGACCAAGTGATTAGAGGAATTGCAAAAACTAAACCGTATGAGCACCGAATGCAGCCATACAAACTAGCTGGAGCATGGATTATTGATGATACTTATAATGGTAATCTCGAAGGAATCCGTGCTGGTACTGCACTTCTCCATACACTACCCGCTAATCGAAAGATATACGTCACCCCAGGGCTTGTTGACCAAGGGGTTGAAACCACGGCGGTACATATAGAAATTGGTGAGCTCATTGCCAAAGCACAGCCTGATATCGTAGTACTTATGAAAAACTCTGTCACTGGTTTTACACAGGAGGGATTGAAAAAGGTAAATATAAAGGAGAGGTTAGAGTTGAACCGGAGCCGCTGACCTTTTATCAAAACCTCACACACTTTGTTGCTGCAGGTGATTTGGTAATTATGCAGAACGATTGGCCCGATAATTACAGATAAATAAAGTAACTAACCGTACTTTAGACTTGTAATTGTATATTCTAATTGTATATAGTAATTGTATGGAAACAGTTGCAGTCTTTTTTGGCGGTCGAACTACAGAACATGATGTATCAATTATTACTGGACTTTCAAGTATTATCAAACCACTGGAACTAACCCGAAAATACCGAGTTGAAGCCGTGTATATTGCCAAAGATGGAGCGTGGTTTTGGGATGACAAATTAAAAGACATCAAACTTTATTCATCCGGTGGAATTCAGGATTACCTACACAAAAATCAACCTGCCAGTGTGCAATTTGATGGTGGAATGAGTCTCGTTAAGGCAAGTGGCATTGCTGGACGAAAGACAATTCGTAAAATAGATATCGCTTTTCCGGCAATGCATGGTACGTACGGTGAGGACGGTGCTCTTATGGGGGTATTTGACATGGTTGGCATACCCTATGTAGGTTGCGGGGTTGCTGCTTCAGCAGTAGCTATGGATAAAGTGCTGTGTAAACAACTTGCTGTCGCCAATACTATTCCAGTCAGCAAATTCTTAACATTTCGCAAATCGGATGTCGAACGAGAACCGCTCGCAGCCGTCAAACAAGTGACTGAAACATTGTCATATCCGCTGTTCATAAAACCCGCTCACTTGGGTTCCAGTATTGGTATTACGGTTGCGACATCAGAAAATGAATTGCGTAACGGTCTTGAAGTTGCTGCTCATTATGATGATAAGCTTATTGTAGAAGAAGCGGTACAGAACCTTATCGAAGTGACGCTCCCAATTATGGGGAACGAGCGACCAGTCCCAGCGTATTTAGAACGACCGATGACAAAACCAGAAGACTTTTTTGATTTTGATACTAAATATCTACAAGGTGGTAAAAAAGGCGGAGGCAAAAAGGGTTCACAAGGCTATTCTCAAATCCCGGCTGAGCTACCGGATAATTTGTATGAAAAAGCTGAGCAACTTGGACTTGCCGTGTACCGAGCACTTGGTTGCAGTGGAATGGCTCGAATCGATATGCTGATAGACGAGAAAACAGGAAATGTCTACTTTAATGAAGTGAATCCATTACCTGGCAGCTTATATGCTCATAACTGGAATCAAAAAGGTGTGAGCAATGTCGAGCTGGTACAGAAACTGATTGATTTGGCCAAAGAGCGTCATGCAGCACGTCAAGCTTTGGCTACTACCTTCAGTACTAATTACTTACAGCAATTTTAAATAACTCTTGATCGAAGCTAGGCAGGCTAAGAAAAGGTTTGCTACAATGTCGAATGCTATGCAACGTTATAATCCGAAAGTAATAGAACCGAAATGGCAAGATATTTGGGACGAGACTGGCGTCTATACAACCGATCTCGCCAGTAAGAAACCAAAATTCTTGGCTATGAGTATGTTCAACTACCCGAGTGGTGCAGGAATTCATATTGGGCATGCCATGAATTACACTATCAGCGATGTAAAGGCTCGCTTCAAACGCCAGCAAGGTTTTGAAAGCTATCATCCAGTGGGGTGGGATGCTTTTGGACTACCTGCCGAAAATTTTGCAATTAAATCTGGAGTCTCACCCCAGATAAGTATGGCGAAGATTATTCCTGACTACCATAAGCAATATAAAGCTATGGGTTGGAGTAATGATTGGGAAAAAGAAATCGCCACCCATTTGCCGGAGTACTACAAATGGACGCAGTGGATTTTTAGTCAAATGTACACGCATGGTCTTGCCTATCAGGATTCTCGATTGCAGTGGTGGTGTACGATTGACAAAACCGTACTGGCGAACGAACAAGTCATAGATGGTAAGTGCTGGCGTCATGACGGTCCGGATGATCCATTGGCAGAAAAGAGAGAAGTAAAACAATGGTTCTTCAAAATTACTGAATATGCCGACGAACTATTAGACGCCATCGAACCGCTGGACTGGTCTGAGAGTGTGAAACTGGCTCAAAAAAACTGGATTGGGCGCAGCGAAGGTATAAATATAACCTACGATGTTGTTGGTTCTGATCAAAAAATAGTCTGTTTTACTACCATACCAGTTAATTACGGCCTGACTTTTATTGTCTTGGCTCCAGAACATGAACTGGTGAGTAAAGTAACGACACCCGAACATCGTAAAGAAGTAGAGTCGTACGTCGCCGCATGTCTTAAAAAATCTGATCTTGAACGACAACAAGAAGGGCGAGAAAAGACGGGCGTATTTACCGGATCATATGCACTTAATCAATTGACGAACGAAAAAGTACCAATCTGGATTGCAGATTTTGTGTTAGCAAATGTTGGCACAGGTGCTGTACAAGGTTGCCCGGCCCATGATGAACGTGATTTTGAGTTTGCCGCGAAGTTTCATTTACCAATAATTCGAGTAGTAGAAGGAATTCATGGAGAGACAGAAAAACTGGTTGATCCTCATAAAGAAACGGTTGATCAAGTAAAGCTGCGTCATGGCATAAAGCGCAAGATGGTCAATTCCGGACAATTCAACGGTATGCCATTTGACGAAGCAATGCAGGCTACAATGGACTACTTTGTTAAAAAGGGCTGGGGAGTACGAACGGTAAATTATAGAATGCGCGATTGGAGCGTCAGCCGGCAGCGCTATTGGGGCGCACCGATTCCAATTATCCATTGTCCGAAGTGTGGACCGGTATTAGTCCCTGATGAGGCTTTGCCGGTGCTATTGCCGGAGCTGGAAGATTTTCAGCCAAGTGGCGATGGCCGCAGCGCATTAGCTCGTGCGAAGGATTGGCTTGAAGTTGAATGTCCGAAGTGTGGCGGTTCGGCGGAACGTGAAACGGATACCCTTGATACATATATTTGCAGTAGCTGGTACATGTATCGATACATGGACCCTCATAATCAGCAACAGGCTTTTGATCCGACCATCGCCAAGAAATGGGAGCCAATTGATTTTTATAACGGCGCCGATCACGCGACCGCCCATCTTCTCTATGCACGGTTCATCGGGCATTTCTTTAAGAAGCTTGGATTAGTCAACGATCCGGAGCCATTCAAGCAATTTTTATTTAACGGCAAAGTAACCGCTTCTGACGGTCGAATGTTTTCTAAAAGTAAAGGTAATGGCGTAGACCCACTAGAAATTATTGACCAAGGCTATGGTGCGGATGCCTTGCGGACCTATTTGATGTTCGCCTCTCCATTAGACGTATGGACAAGATGGGATCCCCAGGGTGTACCCGGAGCGTATCGTTTCCTGAACCGATTATGGAACATAGTCGGTGAATATAGTGAAACAAAAGAAATTGAATTGTCCGACGAAAAGCACCTCGCCATTCGCCGCCTCACACATGAAACAATCAAGAAAGTTACTGATGACCTGGAGTCCATTCGCTACAATACAGCGATTGCCGCGATGATGGCATTTGTGAATGAGCTGTATCATCTGAAAGTGACTGATTTTGGCAAACATGCTGCGTGGCAGGAAGCTCTAGAAAGTGCAGTTGCTTGCGTAGCGCCATTTGCTCCGCATATGGCAGATGAGTTGTGGTATCAACTTGGTCATAGTTCGAGCGTCCAGGTAGATAGCTGGCCTGTGTTTGATGAAAAATATTTAGTAAGTAACACCATGACGATTGTCATACAAGTAAATGGAAAATTAAGGGGCGAACTAATCGTACCGATAGATTTACCGGAAAATGAAATTACCGAACAGGCGAAGTCGGTAAGTCGAGTAGCAATGCAACTGAAAGGAAAAGCGATACGCAAGACAATTTACGTCAAGGGCAAAATTGTCAATTTTGTTGTCTGATAGTATGATATTTTGCTGAACGAATTACCTATTTGCCTAAGGTCATCCCTTGTTTTTAAGGTGTTCTTGGGTTACTATGAGATCAAGTTTTATTAACCTAAGCCTCACTGTGGGGAAAGATTATCCATGGGAAAGCCAAAAAAGCGAACTAGCCCTCGTAAAACCGGTACACGTCGGTCGCACCTGGTCTTAAAACTTGCCCGTAAGGTCAACGCCAAATCGCCTGTTAAAGTACGGACCACCGTCAGAGAATCATCAAAAGTTGCTTAACAATTTAACTGAGGTTGCTAACCTTTAAAGTTAGTGTATTACAGAAGGAAAACAATACTATGGCATCCAATCGTCACCTTGGTCGTATCATTGCGCTACAAACGCTTTACGAGGCGGAGTTTCGTCGCGAAGCAGGTGACAATGACTTGAACATTAACGAAGTGCTGGAACGTAATATTGGCCGTTACCGCGAAATGGTTGATGATATTTCCTTCATAGAGCAACTTGTTGACGGTGTCGGACAGCAAATAGCCGAACTTGATGCTGCCTTGCAACCGGTGGCACCGGAGTGGCCGATTGACCAAATTGCTCGTATGGACCGCATAGTTCTAAGAATTGGCCTATATGAGCTTAAAAACGAGGCAGACGTACCACCCAAAGTTGTTATTAACGAAGCGGTCGAATTAGCGAAAGCTTTCGGCGGTGAAAATTCATCGAAATTTGTAAATGGTGTACTGGGTACTTTGCTTCGAGAACAAGAAACGAAGCCAGTGAGCGAAAAGACTGTCAAGGCTAAGAAAAAACCAGTTGCCAAAAAAGCCGATAAGAAAACGAAAGGCAAGAAGTAAATCTTTACTATTATGAAACGACCGAAACCTATCCAGGGCTTTCGTAAATTGGTCAACAAGCGTCGACCAATTATTGATGAAGTGGTCCGCGAGACAACATCTGGTGGAATTGTGTTTCGGCGTGATAAAAAAACAAATGCTATTCAAATTTTACTCATGCAAGATGCAAAAAATCGTTGGACTATTCCAAAGGGCCACGTCGAGCCGGGCGAAGATCCTGGCGCAACCGCTGAACGCGAAATCCGTGAAGAGACTGGTTTACAGGATATGGAAGTGTTTAGTTGGTTGGGCAAAGTTAATTTTCGCTATCGACGAAATCATACGCTTGTCCTAATGACCATGCACATTTATCTCGTAGAGGGCCAAGGTGATACCGATAAATTGGAACCGGAAGAATGGTTAAACGATATTAAATGGCTTGCTGCTTCCGATGCGGTTGATAAAATTGCCTATGACGACATCGGAAAGCTCATTTTAGTCGGTATGAAAAAAATAAGGGAAGGGACATTTTAAAAGGATCCATTCACCACTATGGACACTAATCTCTACCAAAACTTTGCTCGAGAAAAATTACAAGTCACCTTTACCAATGTGGATCTCCTCATCACGGCTTTTACCCACCGCTCATACTTAAACGAGCATAAAAAATCAGTACGTGAGCACAATGAAAGATTAGAGTTTCTAGGGGATGCAGTACTCGAACTAGTTGTTACCGAATACCTCTACATCAATTATGAGGATCCGGAAGGTATACTCACAAACTGGCGAAGTAGTCTGGTGAGAACTGAAAGTATTGGTGCTGCAGCCGCTAAATTTGGTTTTGAGCCACTGCTCAGATTAAGCCGTGGCGAAAAACGTGGGACTGATCGGGCGAGAGCTCAAATTTTAGCAAATAGTTTTGAAGCAGTGGTGGGAGCTCTCTATTTAGATCAAGGCTATGAAGCTGCCCGAAACTTTATTTCAGAAAGCGTGTTATCTACATTCGAACATATTCTTGCAAGTGGTTCATGGATGGATCCAAAATCACACTTGCAGGAATTAGCACAAAGCCAAGAAAGTGCGACGCCGGTTTATAAGGTTATGAGTGAGGATGGACCCGACCATGACAAAACGTTTAAAGTGGGCGTTTTTGTAAATGGTAAATTGCGCGGAACAGGCGAAGGACCTAGTAAGCAGGCTGGTCAACAGAAGGCCGCCGAGGGAGCTCTCGAGTATTATCAGCAAAAACGCATGAACGGATAATTCCGCCAAATCAAGCATAAATTACGATAACGATTGACATAAGAGGTCGATATCTGTAAAATAGCTTAAATTGTCTCTATAATCTAAATAAGACTTTGTCGGAAAGAATGAGTATCAAAAAAGTATGTTAGCAATTCGCATGCAGCGAACCGGTCGGAAAGGGCACCCTATGTTTAGAGTAGTAGTGCAAGATTCCCGCCGCACTCCCACCAGTGGCAAGATTGTGACTTCATTGGGCAGTTTTGATCCTCATTTAAAAGCCGCAACTATAGATAAAGAGAAAGCATCGTTTTACCTGTCTCATGGTGCTCGTCCATCTGACCGAACCGCTCGTTTGCTTATGAGTCAGGGTATAAAGATGCCAGCTTGGGTCAAGCTTGAAGCGGATAAAGAGCGAACTGTTCGAAATGCCGACAAACGACGCAGTACTCGACCTGCTGAACCGGTTGTTGAAACAGCACCAGCAGCAGCTGCGCCTGATGTGACGGAAGCCGACGCTACCGCCAGCGAACAGACTGATAGTGGCACAACAAGTGATGGTAGCGAAGAAAAAGCTGAATCAAATGAAGCTCCTGCTACCGAAGCAGAATCGACTACGACTGAGTCATCCAATGAAGCTACTACCGACGAAACCAAAGAGTAATTACCTTTCGAGACTGCAAAACGACGCATATTTATTTATCCTGTAAGCAATACTACAGGTATAATGACCTGTGCTGTCGTAACATTAGAAGGTGATTTTTGATATAATTGATTTATCACTAACCGGGAGACCATATCATGAGTAATATAGACCAGCAATTTATAGAATTTGTCGTTAAATCATTAGTCGGCAAACCAGATGCGGTAAAAGTTGATCGACGTGTCGATGAAAAAGGTGTCTTACTTGAATTAACTGTAGATCCAGAAGATCTCGGACGGGTAATTGGAAAACGAGGGGCTACAGCTCAGAGTTTACGTACTCTCTTGAGAGCGCTGGGAACTAAAAACGACGCCAGGTATAATCTAAAAATAATAGACAATGGTGTAGGTGGTCATGCCTCAGATCACGCGACCTCTTCTGTAGCCCAAGACCACGATGATCATCAATCATACCACAATCAAGAAAATGAAAATAATGCACCAGTTGCCACCCGCGAAGAACGGCATGACGAAGAGCAAGATGTCCAAAGTGATCGACTTGCCCAGACCCGTCAGGAACTAGCCGACTTAGACGATCTCGACGTTTAGCTGGGGTGTTGTTCGACTTGTAAAGTACGATTTACAACGCTATACTAGAACAAGTCTGAATATCAGACGTCACTTTAAAACCAAAAGAATTAAAAAAAGCTCATTGCGAGCCAATCCTTTCGGGGTTGGGAGCTTTATGTGACTAAACAACCCTCTTGATGGATATCTCGGGGTTGTTTTTGTAAGTAGGTAATTTTTTATTATGAAGATCCAGATAATTACGCTATTCCCTGAAATGTTCAGCGGTGTGCTCGGTACGAGCATGCTTTGGAAAGCCAAAGATAAGGGTATTGTTTCATACGAATGTATTAATTTGAGAGACTTCGGTCTCGGTCCACGTCAACAAGTTGATGATACACCATATGGCGGAGGCGATGGTATGTTGCTAAAACCCGAACCGCTAGTAGCGGCTATCGAGTATGCCAAGAAGCAGGATTCTAAGGCCAAAGTTATATTACCAACGCCCCGAGGGATACAGTTTAAGCAATCGATAGCCAAGCGATTAGCGGCCGATAATGACGGCCTTATTTTGGTTTGTCCACGTTATGAAGGTTATGATGAACGAATTGTAGATTGGGTTGATGAATCTATATGTATCGGTAATTATGTGGTAACCGGAGGTGAACTACCGGCGATGGTGATAATCGATGCGGTGGTAAGATTACTGCCTGGGGTACTGGGAGGTGAAATGTCGGCTGAGATAGAATCGTTTCAGCAAGATGACCTCACTACCGAATTTCCGCAATATACAAGACCGGAAGTGTTTAGAGATCGTAGGGTGCCAGACGTCCTTTTAAGCGGTAATCATCAGGCAATTGATAAATGGCGCAACCAGAAAGATGAAGCTAAAAATTAAGCAGATCCTCTAGGTGGTGTGGTATTTGGCGATGCCATTAACATCTCGGCTTGCTTTATGACCATATGACCCGCTCGGCTGAGTGCTCCAAGCAGTGGAATAGAAAGCTCTGGAATTGCATCCCTGGCTTCTGGGCCATTTGATGGTTGTGTATCGTAAAGACTAACATTGTTTAATACCGAACTCGACGTACCAACCGTGGCAAGTATAGCTTCGAAGGAAAATGCGTGATCAATATTGATACCTAGCTGTTGAAGAACGATAGGCTGTCCATTTGCGGTTCTGCCGATGGCCTGCTTCGCTTCAATTTGAGCATGTCTGGCTAGTGCTTTCCGATGTATGGTTGTAGAATGGTATGCTTGATAGATTGCAGTATCGGGGTCATGTCCGGATGCGTACTTTTCGATGGCGGTCATAAAGGCCTCTTGGCTGGGAAGGCCACAAATTTCCAGTAATCTATCAAATTTATTTTCGGGCAAAGCGCCTATCCGCACGCCCTCCGAACCAATATTTGCACTAAATTTATTGCCAGCAAGGTCTGGGGTTGTTGCCTCGCTTTCACCGACAGTCAACAACGTGTATGTGTATGCGCCACTCAATGATGGAGGATCTTCGATATTGTTTTTTGTCGCTTGTATAAGGAGCGGCAACCCGTTGATATCGGCTCGCCACTCTAGTGCACTTTTCTTGATTCCTATGGCAGTTCCGTGACCTGATTGAGGTGCGCTCTTTACTGGAAATTCAGGCTGCAAAACCAGCGACCAGAACTTATCGTGCACCTCTTGTACCATCGCAACGGTGGGCGCAACCATATCTGGTGCGATTTCGAGAGTAGCACTAGTTTCCGGCATTATGTTTAATGTCACATAGTACGCATAAAATGTCAAATCCTTTCTGGTCCATAGAATCAGGCATTGTGGCCATAGTATAATAGGGAGACAGTAAGTAAGTGGTTAGGGGGTCAATACAATGTTCTCATTCGTCAAACCGGTCTACGCGCATTGCGATTTACCTTGTGGGGTCTACGATCCGGCGCAAGCCAGAATAGAAGCTCAAAGCGTGAAGGCCATTATGGAAAAGTACGAAGGACTCGACGAGCACAACAAAGTGCGCGCGATTATTATCATAGAGGAACGCGCAGAATTGGTGAAGCACCATCTGACCGTATTATGGGCTGATTATTTTAAGCCGGAACATTTGGAAAAATACCCAGATTTGCATGACAAATTTTGGAAAGCAATCAAGCAAGCCAGCGAATGCAAACATCATCTTGATCCGGCGGAAGGACAAAAATTATTGGATGAGATCGACGAAATCGCCGATATATTCTGGGCTACTAAAAAGGCTTAAGATATTGATGCTTCGCCGGGTGGTCGGTGTCAGTATGAGTCCGAAATTAAAATCAGGCCAATTATTGGTGGCGACAGCTCTATTTCGTAGAGTGCATCCCGGCCAAGTGATTATCATTAGTCATGACGGCAAACAGAAAGTCAAACGGGTTGAACGAGTGGAGGAAGATAAAGTCTTCGTGATTGGCGATAATCTGGATGCCAGTACCGACAGTCGGCATTTTGGTTGGCTGCCTTCACAAGCAATCATTGGCCGAGTCGTTTGGCCGAACGTAGCAAAATAGGCGAGAAGCGGAAAACCCGCTACGCTTCAATCCTGCGAAAGCGTACTGCTCCAAACGTCAGGCAAACTATAAATGTGAATACAATCACCGCCATATCCCGCCATATGCCAAAATGTGAAGTCCCGAGCAGAGACCAACGCATCGCATCAACGGCGTAAGAAATTGGATTAACAGTAGCAATGACCTTAAGCCAACCGGGAACATTAGTCAGCGGGTAGAGTGCGCCACTTAAGAAATATAATGGAAACACAAGAAACTGATTGATAGCCTGAAAGCCTTGCATATCTTCAACAAATGATCCTATGCCAGAACTAAAGCAGGCAATTGCAATGGCGAGTAAAGCCATAATGCCGATAGCAACAGGCAATTCAGCCCAACTGTGCGGGTGAAAGCCCAGAAAGAAAGAAATGATCAGCACCAGGCTACCTTGCAACGTTGCAGTAGTAGCTCCACCGAGTGCTCCACCGAGCATAATTCGAAGACGAGAGACCGGTGCCACTAAGGTTTCTTTCAAAAAACCGAATTGGCGGTCGAATATTATCATCGCTCCGAAAAACATGGCGGAAAACAAAACTGTCTGGACCATTATGCCGGGAACCAGGAATTCTAGATAGTTACCTCTACCAGCTGCTTTATAGACCGATCCGAGGCCATATCCAAGGGCGAGTAGAAAAAGTAAAGGTTGACCAACCGCGCCGATAATTCGTGAACGGGATCGGACGTATCGCTTGAGTTGTCGTAGCCAGAGAATAAATATAACACTCATCGCATTGCCCTCGCTCGGTATCGTTCGCGCCAATTGGCATGGGGATCGGCTTCTTCATCACGAGTTTGCTTACCGGTTAATTTTAAGTAGGCACCTTCCAGCGAGGTCGTTTTCGTGGCTTTCATTAATTGTTCTGAAGTGCCAATGGTAATAAGTTTGCCGTGATCAATTAGCGCGATGCGGTCAGCATTAGCTTCGGCTTCTTCGAGATAATGTGTTGTAAAAAGCACGGTCATATGTTTCTCTCTGCGTAGCATTTGCACATAATCCCATAGCAGATTACGAGTTTGGGCATCGAGTCCTAACGTTGGTTCGTCAAGAAACAGGACTTTCGGATGGTGCAGCAAACCACGAGCAATTTCAAGTCGTCTTTTCATTCCTCCGGAAAAAGTTTTTACTAAACTATCACGGCGATCCCAAATTTCCACTAGTTTTAATAATTCCTCAATCCGTGCCGCTCGCTGACTTTTCGGAACACTGTAAAGTACGGCATGTATTTCCATGTTTTCATATGCTGAAAGCTCCGTGTCAACACTCGGGTCTTGGAAGACTATACCAAAACTTTTACGGGCCGCAGATTGCTGTTTCACGACATTATGCCCATTTAACTCCAATTCACCTGATGTTGGACGGAGTAAAGTTGTCAGCATTTTAATGGTGGTACTCTTACCGGCGCCATTCGGGCCAAGCAGGGCGAAAAGTTCGCCACTCTCAACTGTGAACGATATGTCATTTACGGCAGTGACTTTGCCAAATTTTTTGGTAACGTTTTTAACTTTAATCATGAAACTTTTTCAACTACCTCAGGTGCCGGCGTATTAGTCTGGTCGTGGGTGGTCATTCCTAACGGTTTTTCCTTTAAGTATAGGGCGACAATAAAAGCCAAAACGGCGCAGGGAATACCAAGTAAGAATATGTCATGGAACGCGAGGGTAAAGGCGTATAAAACACCGTGAAGAATTTCTGCAGGCAGATGGCCAAGTTGAGCCGTTCCAGATTGCAAGTTTTTACTACTGATTTGCACATTACTTGTACCGGCAAATTGCTGTTTTAAGTGGAAATTAAGTCTTGCTACTAGTACGGCTCCGAATAGTGCAGCGCCAAGAGCACTGCCAATACTACGGGCAAAAGTTACCAGCGACGTCGCCGTACCGAGATCTTTGCGCATAACGGCGTTTTGCACTGCAACCGTCATAATTTGCAGGAATAATCCCATTCCGAAGCCTAAGACAATCATCCATGATGACAGGACGAGATGACTGGTGGTAAGAGTAATACGGCTAAATAAATAGAAACCTATCGCCATTAAGACTGTACCGATAATCGGAAAGATCCTATAGTGCCCATACTTGGTAACCAATCTGCCCGATAAAACGACACCGGTTAACATAGCGAAGACGAGCGGTAACAGTAACAGCCCCGAGTCCGTCGGTGAGGCACCGCGAACAATTTGTTGATATTCAGGTAGGAAAATAATAACACCAAATAATCCAAGACCGACTAATAAACTTAAAATGGTTGAAACTCGAACGATATCGTTCTTGAATAAGCGAAGCGGTATGAGTGGTTCGACGAACCGCAACTCCTGCCAAATAAAGAGGATAGTACTTATTACAAAGGTAGCAAATAATCCGAGAATTTGAGCCGATAACCAACCGTAATCCGTACCGCCCCACACCGTTGCCAACAAGAGGCTCGTAACACTGATTGTCAGTAATCCGGCACCAAGGAAGTCCAGTGAATGTTCAACTTTATGGACAGGCAAATGAAGCCGCGCACCTATTAAGCTGAGGGCAACAATTCCGAGGGGTAAATTGACGTAGAATATCCAGCGCCAACTTAAGCTGTCGGTTAAAAAGCCACCAAGCAATGGTCCAGCCAAGCTCGACAGCGCAAAGACGGCTCCAAAGTAGCCCTGATAGCGTCCTCGTTGCCTCGGACTAATAATATCTCCCACTATAGCCAGCGCCAGCGTTAGCAAGCCACCAGCACCTAGGCCCTGCAGACCACGAAAGAAGATCAATTGACTCATGGTTTGGCTAAGGCCACAAAGCATTGAGCCAATCAGAAAGATAATAATCGAAATTTGGAAGATTTTTTTCCGCCCGAATAAGTCGCTTATTTTTCCATACATTGGAGTGGAAATTGCGCTGGTCATCAGATAAGCGGTAGCCACCCATGACAAACGATTAAGACCATGCAGATCGCTGGCAATTCTTGGTAAAGCCGTTGAAACAATAGTCTGATCGAGAGCGGCCAAGAACATCGCCAATAACAGGGCGGTTAAGATAACCATTATTTCGGCATGGGTACGCTCGCGGGGAATAGAAGTGTCCGCCTGATTATTTTGAATGGTGTGATCGTCCATAGATAGATGAGGTCCTTTAACTTTTTACTTTGCTTTTACGATATGTTGTTGATTGGCTAGGTCAGTGCTAAAGCGCTCAAATAGCGCAATAAATTGCTTGCGCTCATTTATGGGCCATTGCGCTAATACTTCGCTGATAAGTTCTAACTGTACTTGTCTTGTCCGGTTTGTCAAATTTCGACCTCGCGCTGTGATTTGTAAGCCGATCGCTCTTTTGTCCATCGGATTTCGGGTCCGACGAAGATAGCCGGCTTGCTCAAGTTCCTGAGATTTACGAGTTACTGATGGTGCTTCGATGCCAAGTTCAGTAGCGAGATCTTGAAGTCGCCAACCTTGCTCTCTAGGGACGGTTAATGCGTGCAGGATGTGGAAGGAGGGTCTGTCTAGCCGAACATTGGCTCGTTCCATTATTTGTGACCATCGCTGCGGTCGTTTCATAGTGCGGATATAAAGGCGCATAGCTTCGTCTAATCGTTCTAAATCGCTTTGAATATCCGTCATGTCCTCCATTATAAATGATTACTTTAGGTAAGTAAATAGGTTTTGGATATTTTGGTTTTATTGGAAAGCTTAGATAAGGATAAGCGGTACGCTATAATACGTTATAGCTTTAGCATTATGAGTAGAAAGAATAAACAAGCCATTGGTGCAATTGTTCACAAGAAAGGCGTGTCTTTTAGAGTTTGGGCACCCTTTGCAACGACCGTCTATGTCACGGGTACTTTTAATGACTGGAACCGAGCTGAAATGTCAGCCGAAGGCGACGGGTACTGGTTTCTCGATCTTACTTATGCAAAGGCAGGACAAGAATATAAGTATGTTATTAAAAATGGAGATACTGAGCTCTACAAAAATGATCCTTGTGCGCTGCAACTGACCACCTCGGCAGGCAATTCCGTAATTGTCGACACCAACTTTGATTGGGGAGAAGACACTGGTTTTACGATGCTTCCTGTCAGTCAACAAGTAATTTATGAAATGCATGTCGGGACCTTTCATCGACCGGACGCCTCAAGTTCAGGGACGTTTCGAAGTGCAATTGAAAAGTTAGATTATCTGGCCGATCTAGGTATCACCACTATTGAACTTATGCCAATTGGCAGCATGTCACTTGAACATGAATGGTGGGGCTATACACCGGATTTCATTTACGCAGTCGAGACTTTATATGGTGGCCGATATCAATTACTTGAATTTGTGAAAGCAGCTCACTTGCGTGGTATAGGGGTTATTTTGGATGTTGTCTATAATCACCTTGGACCCGACGAAAACCTCGATTTATGGCAATTTGATGGATGGAGCCAAGACGGAAAAGGTGGTATTTACTTTTACAACGACTGGCGGTCCAAAACTCCTTGGGCAGAAACTCGACCCGACTACGGGCGTCAGGAAGTCCGACAATATATTTTAGATAATGTACGGTTATGGATGAACGATTGTCATCTCGATGGCCTAAGGGTTGACTCAACAATCTATATACGAAATGCGAAAGGTCATAACGACGATCCGGATAATGATTTAGGTGATGGCTGGCGTTTGCTGCAAGATATCAATTCCTTAGCCAGGAAAATCAAACCTAATCCGCTTATGATAGCTGAAGATGTTGGGGCAAACGATTGGATTACGAAACCTAAAGAAGATGGTGGGGCTGGTTTTGTGAGTCAGTGGCAAGTTGGCTTTCCGCACGTTTTACGCGATGCTGTTGATGCAATAGATGATACTTACCGTAATCTCACCGGAATTTGTGCTGAATTGACACGTCGATTTAACGGCAATCCCTTTCAGCGTGTCGTGTATAGCGACTCACATGATTCAGCAGCTAATGGTGCCGCCCGGCTAAGCGAAGAAATTTCACCAGGTAACTCATCAAGTGTTTTTGCCCGAGAACGAAGCTTACTGGCTTCTGCTATTGTGCTGACCGCACCTGGTATCCCGATGCTTTTTCAAGGACAAGAGTTTATGCAAGGTGGAAGTTTTAGTGATTGGCAAGCCTTAGAATGGCAAAAAGCTGAACAGTTCGCTGGCATAGTGCTGGCACATAAGCATTTGGTCGCTCTTCGAAAGAATGGCTATGCTAATACAGCAGGCTTACTTGGCCCGTCGATAGCTATCTTACATTTAAATGAGAATGCCAAAGTGCTGGCGTATCACCGTTGGGACCAAGGTGGTCCGCATGACGACGTGATTGTGATTTACAACTTTGCCAATCAGGTCTGGAAAGACTATCTCATTAACTTTCCTCGCGCCGGAAATTGGGTCGTTAGATTTAATAGCAGTTGGCACGGCTATGGCCCTGATTTTAAATCGGTCAAAATGACCGAGATTACTGTTCAAAATACTACTGGTGCTCTCGACTTAGCACCGTACTCAGTAGTAATTCTGTCCCAGGACTAAAGTATTACCTCGTGACACTGATGGTTTGACCATCTTCGGCGTCAGGCGCTGCAATGGTGAATCGTCCGGCACCAGTTTTTGCAATTGTATATTCGGTATTGTAGGCGGTTACCCCTGCGTCACATGGAGAAGCTCCTCCTGTTGGAGGTGTGGCACCTGGATCCATCGGCAGAGCAGCTAAATAGGTCGGTATTAAATCTGGACAAACATTAACGAGCCCGACACCTCCTAAGCCCAAAAATTCTGGCGTTGAGGTTACGCTGGACACGGTTGGTGGTACATTTCCGTTATTAGCTGATTCATATTCATAGATAGCATCCAAAATAGCTTCGACATTTGATGACCGTTGCGTATTGCGAACGTCTTCAAAATGCTTGTTCGGATTGATGGCTATTAAGGTGATCGACAAGAGTATAGCCAATATGCCTATTACAACTAAAAGCTCAATCAGGGTGAAACCACCCTGATTGTCTGATGAAGCTAGCTTTTTTTGTATATGCGAACGCATAGATATCTTCTACTAATGAATGCTATCTGGTCACACTAATTGTTGCACCGTCTTCGGCTGCTGGTGCTGCGATTGTAAATCGACCATTGCTCGAGGCAATTGTATACCCGGTATTGTACGCAGTCGTACCCGCCGCACATGGTGTAGCACCACCCGATACAGTTCCGGTTTTCGGATCGGTCGGTAAGTCGGCCAAGAATGTCGGGGCGAGATCTGGACACATATTTATCGCTGAACTGATGCTACATGTTGTATCACCGGCAGCGCCGCTGGTATTGCTGACAGTAATTGACGAAGCACCGCCACTTACTACAGCGAAGTCACCATTGTTACCCGGAGTAGTACATCCAGTGACTAAAACTGAACCGGAGGTCACGGTGTTGCCACTCAGGCCGGTAAAGGTTACATCTGGAGTTGCGAATGTTGTACCAGTAGGTGATTGAGACGCTGCCTCGCCAATCTCTAGTGGAGCGGCACCAACATTTTTGACTGATGCTGGCTCATTACCGTTGTTTGCAGACTCATACTCATATATGCCATCAAGTATTGCCGATACATTCGATGACCGTTGTGTATTACGGACGTCTTCAAAGTGTTTGTTAGGGTTAATAGCAATTAACGTAATGGCTAGCAAAATAGCTAGAATACCAATAACGACTAAAAGCTCAATAAGAGTAAATCCACCCTCGGGATTCACCTGTTCATTATTTTTTATTTTTGTTAGTAGCTTCATGTAAGCATTACCTTTTTATATTGATATAGCCATGATGAGACGTAGTGATAAAAAAGTCAACACCTTTATGCTTTTATGGGTTCATTTTGTGAGGGTGATTCGCGCTGATTTACAAGTAGATTCAGTAGAAAGCGACCTCTTCTAATAGCGTATAAATAATAATCCGCATGCAATATGCGGATTATTATTATGACTAGTTTCGGCAAACTTATTACTAACGTGTCACGCTAATTGTTGCACTGTCCTCGGCAGCAGGAGCAGCAATTGTAAATCGTCCATTACTCTGAGCTATGGTGTAGCCAGTGTTATACGTCGATGAACACTCTGTCCCGGAACTTGCTGAGGGATCCATTGGTAGGGCTGCAATAAAGGTCGGAATGATATCAGGACAGACATTTACTACACCGGTGAAAGTTCCCAGACTACAGCCGCTGGCACTCGTGACAGAACCACCAGCATTGTTTACTGTTATCGAAGTAGCGGTACCGCTCACTACTGGGAGTGCGGTGCCATTATCTCCAGCTTGAGAACAAGAGGAAACATTTACAGCACCAGACGTGACAATATTTCCAGTAAGTCCAGTAAAGGTGAGATCTGGAGTTGAGAATGACGTGCCGGTTGGCGACTGGCTCGGTTCGGCGGCGAGCTTCGCAGTGGTAGTTACATTCGAGACTGATGCTGGCTCATTACCGTTGTTTGCAGACTCATACTCATATATGCCATCAAGTATTGCCGATACATTCGATGACCGTTGTGTATTACGGACGTCTTCAAAGTGTTTGTTAGGGTTAATAGCAATTAACGTAATGGCTAGCAAAATAGCTAGAATACCAATAACGACTAAAAGCTCAATAAGAGTAAATCCACCCTCGGGATTCACCTGTTCATTATTTTTTATTTTTGTTAGTAGCTTCATGTAAGCATTACCTTTTTATATTGATATAGCCATGATGAGACGTAGTGATAAAAAAGTCAACACCTTCGGGGATGCAAGTACAGATTTTATTGCGGCGAAGTTGTAGAGAAGTCGAATACTCGCCGAATCTCTTTGTCGTCTAAAAACTGATCGATAACTGAATTTGGTTTTGAGTTATAGTCGATGTGATAGGCTTCGGCAGGTGTAATAGCGACAACTTTACGTACACTAATAAGTCGAAGTGATTCTTGGATGGCTTGGTAGAGATTGGCATTGACGGCATACAACTGTAAATTTGTGGCAGTCCTAGTGCGAATGCATGCCCGTTGACCAGGCTCAAAAGGCATTTCAGCTACATATTCTTGATATATCGAATCTACATCATTTTTTGATTCATCCGTAAGGCTGACCGATTTGCTGAATACGATACCCTGATCAAGCACTAATAGTACCCGTTTACCCTTCATGCCATGAGATGAAAAAATTCTTGGCAGGTTGTGACAAACAGTCCTGTATCTAATAATTCCAAGTTTTTGGTGAGATTCGGTGTAAATTTCATTTTAACGGCAGATATATGTTTTCCGCCAATAAAAAAATCATTCCGTCTTAGGTATACTAACGCATTAGGTTTTGCAATCATCTAAGGTGTCTCACTCCAATTAGTGACGGTAACTATATTGGCGGTAGTGCTGGCTGTTGCCGTAACCGTTCGCTGGAAATGGCCGACTGAACCAATCGATACAATAGTTTGTGTACCGGTACCGCTTACGGTTATTGTAGCAGTCCCGTTAGCAATTGGCATAGTACCGCCACTGTATGATGGATTGCGCTCCAATTGAATGACGGCGTCTTCAATGCCACTATTTGCTGCCGCGAGTGCCTGTTCGCCTGTTGTAAAACTATTATTTGCTTGGATATTAATAATCGCTACAGCGGTAGCGGCTATGGTAATAGTCATTGCTACAAGTATAAATATAAGAAGGGCGATTAATGTTTGGCCATCCTCTCTTTGTTTCATTAGAAGAGCCCCTGACTACTTGTAAAAGTATGTACATCAGCTTGGCCGTGGCTTTTGGCGATCGAAGTAAGAGTAAAGCTATAGGTAATGGTTGGCTCTCCGCTGACAGTACCAAGTTCAGTAAAACTAAGATTGGAGACTTGCACATCATCACTATTCAAATTATCGGTGCCACTTCCATCGGTTAATTGTAGGTTGGCTCCGCTTAGAGCATAACTAAATGTCGTTCCGCCTATAACCGTTTGTAATGTTGAGCTAGTTGCTCCAAGACTGGCGGGCGTACTCACTGATGTTGATCTGGCTATATCATAATTTAAACGGGCCATAATAAACCGACCGCTACTCAAAGTTGCCGAATAGCTGTTCGATTCCTGTTGGACATCGGCTGCTGAGGTGAAGATGGTGCTGATGACGATCAACATAATTGACAATAGACCCATAACCACTAGCATCTCAACTAAGGTCACTCCACTTTGAGCTATAGTAAAGTATTTCTTCATGGTGAATACGTTAGGGTGACGTCATCTAATATTGGCGTATTGCTGCCATTTCCAGCGAGAGTGGCTTTAAAGCGAATATAGCGATCACTCGCAGCCGAGATTGGGACTGGGCCTGGAGAAGTGTAGTAACTGCTAGAAGTACCATCAGGCCCGACATAATTCCATGTTGCATTATCATTATTCGATGCAACTTGAAGTTCTATGCTTGTGCCAACAGGCTGACTTGCAGTGAAAGTTAAATAGTTAAATCCGACTGTAGAGCCAGCATCGAAGGTGCTCGATTCAAGCACGCCTGAGGTTTGACCTGGCGCTAATTGTACTTCACCACCGCTCGTATTTGTGACGACGGTGTTTGTTAAGGTGTCTCCGTTAAAGTCAGCGACCGTAGTTTGTGTCCAGCCGTTCTCGTTCTGCCACCGGGCGAGATATACACTACTTGTAACTGAAGAAGTGGTCGGCGTAGTCCAAGCTACTGTGGCTACAACTTGTTTAGTTGATGGGTCGGTAGTGCCGCCTGTTGTGACTATCGTGCCACTACTATTTCGATTAACGTCTGTAATTTGTATTGATTGCGTAAAGCCGCCTGATGTTTCGCTGCCACTCGCCAGGGTCCAGCTGTTGCCGCTCACCACGGGGTGGTAGGTACCATCGGTAGCAATACTGGACCAGCCTTGCTCACGGACACTTCGGACGGCAGTGATAAGCTCTTGTAACTGGCCTGTCGCCAGTAGCTGTTGAGTTGCAGCAGGTCTGGCATTATTTGACGAAATTATGGCGATTGCTAGAACCGGAAACATGATACCAGCAAGTGCAATTGCTACCAATACTTCAACTAAAGTCGCTCCGGAATCATGAGTAATGGTATAGGATGTTTTCATCACTGAACCGACGTTGCACCGAAGCGATTTACGGTTATTATTTTTGTAGTCCCAGAGCCAGAGACGGTAATGGTATTATTTCCGGGTGAAAAGCCATCCACAGAACCATCTCCTTTATTAAAAACAATTTGATTCGAAGGAAACGTCGTGGTTAGTGAGTTATTACCTGCAGAGACGGTAAAATTATTTGAGTCTGCTGAGGTATAGGTGCTATCGGAGAATAAGGTGTAACTATTAAGTTGGATATAGATTCCATGTTCTTGTTGGCTAGTCGTGCTACCAACATCACCGGTCATTGCCAGTAATTGCTGATTCTTCAAATCCGCCAGTAAGGTATTCGTCACGGTTGCCACTGATACCGTTGTCTGGGCTTTTCCGAGGTTAATCGTGCTGAGCACAAATAGAATGGCAATAATTCCTATCACGACCAGCAGCTCAGTCAGAGTAAAACCTGATTCAGATCGTACCATACGAACAGATCTCATGTTATTTCGGTACTGAATTTATTTGAGAAATCATGTTATAGATTGGGGCAATGATGGCGATCATTAATCCGCCAACCATAATGCCGACGAGGATTATAAGAATAGGCTCAATGAGACTACTCAAGATTTTGAGACTTTCTGTTACTTGATCATCAAAGTATTCCGTCAGATTTTGGAGCGTTTGGTTTAACGTGCCGGACGTTTCGGCGGTCTTAATAGATCTTGACATGATTGGCGGAATGATACTCCTTGGCTTACGCAAACTGGACGCCAAAGGCCGGCCGGCTGCGATATCTACCTTCATTTGCTCGATAATTTGAACTATGGCCTTCTTTTGAACGACCCGTTCCGACAATTCGAGCGATTCGACAATCGGTACTCCGGCGCGCATAAGAAGTCCGAAGCTTCGAGTAAACCTGGTCAGATCAATATTGACACCTAATTGACGGAACATCGGCAGTGCCAAAATTATTCGAATAAAGAACCGTTTGTGAGTTTTTACAAATAGAGAGACAGCGATAATAACTGCAATAAACCCGAATACGATCAGAAGCCAGTGATGCATGAAGATGTTTGACGCTTTAATCATAACTTTGGTGATCCATGGCATTTTGACATTTAAGGAGCTAAATACTTCGGAAACGCGAGGAATTACGAAAGTTAGCATAAGCACCACAATGCCTAAGAATATAACCATGACGAATATTGGATAGATCATTGTGGCTCTCAGCTGATCGCTAAAAGCTGTCTCTTTTTTCGTGGCGACGACGATATCGTGTAGTGTTGTTTCTAATGTTCCTCCCGCTTCGGCTGAACGAACCAAATTAACACTCACTGCATCGAAGGCTTTCGGCATCGCGGCGAGGGCTTTTGACAGAGGTTCACCGTTGTAAAGACAGTTGCGAAGTTCAATCAGGATTTTTTTAGTCGGACCTTTAGAGTCAGGTACCAGAGATTCAATTGCCTCAAGAAGCGGAATACCTGCAGTCAGCATAGTCGATAAGTCGGTAAAAAGTGCTAACCGGTCTTTGGTAGATAAACGTAATTTTGATAGTTGAGTTTTCGCCATACCTTAAATCTTTGTTACTCTCATTATTTCCGAAAGTGTCGTATCGCCAGCGATAACCTTATCAAGCCCATCATCCAGCATAGTCGTCATACCGTCTTTGACGGCTTGGTCAATTAATTTATCACTATCAACTTTACTGCTTATAAGTTGAGCTAATTTAGGTGTGATTTCGAGGACTTCGAAAATACCAATTCTACCCTGATAACCAGTATTGTGACAGGCACTACAGCCATTACCTTTATATACTCGTATGCTATTCTTAGCGCCAAAATGACGTAGAAATACGTTCTTAGGCAAAATATTTAGTAGCATTGCTTGCGTTGGTTCACCAGCCCACCCACTTGCTGTATGCGTTAATTTTAAGCTGGCTTTACAATGACTACATATTTGCCGTACAAGCCGTTGTCCAATAATAATATTGACTGTCGAAGCGACTAAATATGGCTCAATACCCATATCTACCAACCGTGGGAGAGTGGTAACTGCATCATTGGTATGCATAGTGCTGAGTACTAAGTGACCGGTCATCGCAGCATTGACGGTGATGGCTGCTGTTTCTTGATCTCTAATTTCTCCGACGAATAATACATCGGGATCTTGTCGAAGCAGTGAACGAAGCCCCTCGTCGAAGGTCAGGTTAGTTTTGGCATTCGCTTGTATCTGATTTGTGCCATCTATTTCATACTCAACCGGGTCTTCAATTGTGGCAATATTTCTTTCCCGGGTATTCAAAATTTTTAAAATGGCGTAAATCGTCGTTGTCTTTCCAGAGCCTGTTGGTCCAGTGGAAAGGATCATGCCATATGGTCGATTGTAGCCTTCATTCACTAATTCCAAATCGTCCTTACTCATGCCGAGTTCGGGCAAACTAAATTGTCGAGCATGCCGTGCTAATAAACGCATTACTACCTGCTCACCAGATACTAGCGGCACAACGGAAACCCTGACGGCGAGTTCGTGTTTACGGACCAAAGCTCTCATCCTGCCATCTTGAGCACTTAAATGTTCATCTGTCCGTAAACGGGCCAATACTTTTACCCGTGAGACGACTTGGTCATGTAATTTTTTGGGAAAATGGGCCTCGTCATGCAGGACACCATCAATTCGAAAACGGATAACAGTCATTTCACGGAGTGGTTCAATATGTATATCCGAAGCTAAAGCGTCATAGGCGTAATCAAAGAGTTGATCAACAATCTCAGCGACTGGTGGTGCACCAGTCTCGGCTTGAGTGACTAAGCCGTCAATGATACTCTGCAGGCCAATCTTAAACATGTGCAATGCGGTTGAGATACCGGCGTCAGTAGTATAGGCAATTCGACTGTGTGCAGCGCCTGCTTTTTTAGCGAGCATATCGAATAAATCAGTTGCTTCTGGCTGAGCTGTTGCGATATGAAGTGTGCTATCTTCAAATTGGTAGGCCACAGTCTGGTACTGTTTGGCAACTTCTTGCGGGACCATGCCCAGTAACTCTGGTGGAATATTTATTTTACTTAAAGCGACATAAGGGAGCTGATAATGATAGGCAGTGACCTTACCAAGCTCGTCTTCGCTGAGATATTCATGGCGTACTAGCGTTTCAAACAAACTATGGCGTTCAGCTTTAGCCTCTGCACATGCCGTATCCAATTTTTCAGGTGGCATATATTTTAAGTCAGTTAAGACTTTTGTTAGCTCTTCGTCGGTCAGCGTCATAAAGTTTGCCTACCATAGGGCACGAGAGGATAGTATCGAGAGCCCCCAAAAACTGCAATCATGCCACCCCTTAAAATGCTTTGAATACTTTCTTAAGAATCATTGTAACAATCCGCTCATGTTTTGCCAACGGATAAAAATGTCTGATTACTATTGGTGCATGTCCTAGGGCGCATAGCAATGAAATGATAATGACTGCAAAGAAAGCCGAGATCCTTTCCGTGGTATAATTCCCCTGACGAAAAGCGGCTTACATGACTGCTATAAATGAACGAAGAAAAGGTAAAAATGGATGAAAATGTTCCACCTATCGGCAGCAAATCAATTTTGCTCGTAGATACAGAGCAATTTATTATAGTTGCCTACAAAGACGGTCTTGAACGAGCTGGCTATAGAGTAACTGTCGTTCAGGATGGGGAAGCTGCTTTAAATACTCTTCACACTATGACACCAGATCTTATTATTCTGGATCTAATGTTACCAAAAATGAATGGTTTTGAGCTCCTACAGTCAATTAAAAGCAGTGATGAGTATAAATCTATTCCGGTATTGGTGCTGACGAATCTTAGTCAGGCGAATGATGAGGCTGAGGCTCGTAGTTTTGGCATAGTCGATTTTATGGTCAAAGCTGATGTCTCTTTACAGGATCTATTGATTCGGCTCGACGAACTTCTTGCTAGAAATTAAACCTTTTATAAAAGAAAACCAAATCACTGTAACGTAGTCTTCTAGACATATACCGCTACTCTCAACTTACTAGCGCAACATAAGCTCGTTAGCCTCGGCTTCTCCTTTCTCATTTAATAGCTTACTAAATGCCTCGTATGGTGTACGGTATTCTAGCACTTTCCTCGGCCTCCCATTTAACAGATGCTGCACTTGTTTAAGCTGTTTACGGCTGATCAGATTGAAGTCAGTACCTTTCGGGAAAAACTGCCGGATTAAACCATTGGTATTTTCATTGGTTCCGCGCTGCCAAGGACTCTGCGGATCAGCAAAGTAGACCTTCATGTTGGCCTGTGCACTAAAAAGCTTATGCCGGGCCATCTCACTGCCACGGTCGTAGGTGAGTGTCAGCTTCATCTGCTGCGGCAGGTACTTCATTTCCCGGGCAAAGGCTTTGGCTACGTGCTCAGCTTGCTTGCTCGTAACGGGCACTAAAATGGTTGCCCGGGTAGTACGTTCGACGAGCGTACCAATAGCCGAATGGCTGCCTTTACCCACGACGAGATCACCTTCCCAATGTCCGGGGATGATACGATCCTCAACCTCTTTTGGTCGCTCTTCAATACTGATCAGGTTTGGTATTGGGCTAAATTTGGTCCGATCACCAACAGAGCGCCGCGGACCGCGCCTCGCTTTCTGTTGCCGCAAACTCATCACTAACTCTTTCTTAAGCTCTCCCCGAGCCAAACAGTAAATGTACGTGTAGATAGTCTCATGAGACACATGCATAGTCATGTCATTAGGATACGTGACTTTTAATCGGGCGGCTATCTGCTCGGGTGACCAGTGTAGTTTAAGGTGATCGACAACATATGTTCGCAAACGGTCATTGGCAAGTAGCTTAGGCGGTGCTTTAGCCCGGTGATTACGTTTCTTTAGCGCCATTTCTTGAGCAAAGGTAGCCCGATAGAACCTTGGGCTGTAGCGCAAGCGAGATAGCTCCCGGCTAACAGTACTTGTATCACGTCCAAGCAATTGCGCAATTTGTCCGAGTGATTGTCTTTGAGCTAAACATCGACTAATCTCCTCACGTTCCAGTGCGCTTAATCTCCAATACTTTACTGGTTGTTTCATAGTAGTTCTAGCCTAACAGCTGAAACTACTTATGTTGCGTTAGGTTTTAGAGAGTAGCCCCTCACTTTTGTTATCAAAACCATAAGCCGTATCTGATAGTGCTTATGTATATACTAATATTTACCTATTGTCATATTTATGTATATGATATATAAATAGAACACAGTTAAGTTAATATAAGGGGTACTAAAGTGAGGAAACTTATACAAATCGTAACAGTATCAATACTGTGCGCAGGGTTTGTTTCGGCTGCCGCTGCCGCTGACCAAATCAGTAATACTGGTCCTGGATCAACAAACACTATCACCTCAAACAGCAGCTCAAACACCAATTCAAACTGCAATAATAACGTAAATGTTGGAACAAGTAATTTGCAGAATGCAGGTTCTGGTAATGCTAACTCCAACAGCAACACCAGTGGTGGAAATGCAAATTCTGGAAATTCAAACAACTCCAACAACTCTAATGTCAATGTAAATACCAGCTGTGGAACAGTCGGTAGCACTGGCTGGACAACAGGTTCAGACGGGAATGGTGCTAGTGGTGGCGGTAGTGGCGCGTATGCGCCTGCTACCGCAGCATCAACACCTGCCGGTACTGTTGCCAGTGCCGCCGGTGTGGTGGCTCTACCAAATACTGGTAGTGATACCGCTGCGAAAGTTGCCATCGTAGGAACTGCCGCTCTAGGTGTGGTACTTGCCGGATCAAGAATAGTTTTACGCTCTTACCGCTACTTTGCACTGTAAAGCAGTTAGTAATTAATTTGAAAGGGGAAATTCCCCTATGCCTGAAGCACGATCGGTACGACATAAAGTCAGATTTTATATCTCTGCTGGCTTACTCTACTCGTTCGTGCTTTTTGGCGTTGTATTTCTTACTTTGCCGGTATCGCCGATTACCCAAAGTCGACCAGTAGCTTTAACGAAAGCCTCGACATACGTAGCTCAAAATAGCCGCACCGTACAAAGAATCAGCGGAATACCAATTCGCCTTGTGATTCCTGGATCGGCTATTGATATACCGGTTAACCCGGGTTACTACAATGCAGCAACTGGGCAGTGGACTCTAAGTGGTTTTGACGCGCAGTTTGCTAGTGTGAGTTCACCGGCAAATAATGTAACTGGCGAAACATTCATTTACGGGCACAATAATGATTTTGTATTTGGCTCACTACGACATAACACGCCTCTTGCCGGATCTCTCGCGCTCCTCTATACATCCAATGGTCATATTTTTAGCTACACTTTTCAAAGCGTGGTGAGCTTAGGTCCGACAGATACGTCAGTACTTGATTATAACGGCCCACCAATACTCATGATTCAAACCTGCACCGGTAGCTTAAATGAATGGCGAACTGAATACACATACTCTTTCAATAAGGTAGTGCAGTAATGTTTGAACAGCTACTCTTACTTGCCTTACAGTACAGTGCCGTATGTGGCGTGGTGATGGTACTCATGCACGTGGTTGGGACCAATGCCTATGATCTTTCGGTTTTTAAACGACGACATTCAAAAAATATGCTTCCCGTAAGATATGAGAAAAAGCAAAAACTTCTTACGGTGCTCATAAGAACTCATAATCATGAAACTACTATTGAGGAATGCTTGCGGAGTTTATTTATTGAGTTTCATCATCCAATCGAAATTATAGTAATCGACGATCGATCCCATGATTCGACACGCAAGATCGTGACCCAATTTAAAGATAACCATCCATCGGAACGGATCACGTTATTTGCCAAACGTCATAGAACGGTAAAACGTCGGCAACTAGAAGACGGTTATAAAAAGTATGGGCATGGGGATAATATTCTCACGATTGAGGGCAACAATATCGTGAGCGGTCAGGCTATTTCAAAGGCCTATGACATATTAGGGTATGATTCAACCTTGACGGTTATAAAACCGCATATAGTAATCCAATCAGACTACTTTTTGGCTAGTTTATTTCAAAAATATCGATCAATCTTGAGTATCAAAGCAAAAAAGCTGGCAAGTATTACTAATACAGATTTTGAAGTTGCTGATGTGGCATTTTACAGAAAAGACGAATTTAATCGGGTGTTTAAGGGTAGTCGACATCGAGAGCCGAATCATTTACCGAATATTAGGAGTGGAAACAAATTATTTCGCTACCAGTACTGTAACGAGATTGTAGTGTATGCGCTGCCTCAACGTTCAGTTCCGGAATTTTACCGCGAGGCATATCGAGAGCAAGTTGAGAGAACGCTGGTGTTACTCGCCAATTTGCGACTGCTATTTAACCGATCAAAAGACTATTCTAGATTTTTAACTTGGTTCCGAATTCCTGTTAATTTTGTGCTTGGTGGCGCAAGCCTGCTATTGCCACTTGTCCTAACGTACTTTATCTATTTGTCGGTTCGCTTGCACGAGCCCCTTTTTTTGCTACTTAGCGTGGCAAGTTTTAGCATGTTACTACTCTATGCCGTTTGGGGAGACGATAGTCTCGGGACCAGGCAAAAATGCTACTATAGCTTCGGTATTCCATTATCATTTTTAGCCTACTACGGCCTTACTATCATTCAGTCAATAGCTATTCTTTTTGGTCTCCTTCAAACAGGTGCGCAGTACCTCTAATAGGAACTGACACCACTTGGCGCCCGTGCTACTATAACAGTGTAGTTTTACAAATATACAAAAAGCACGAAAAGAAAGCTCCTAACCTGCAATGGAACTTGCGTTACAAACATTCGGTTTAACTAAAAAATATGGGTCTTTTACAGCGCTTAATAATCTTAATCTCAGCGTTCAAAAAGGTGAAGTACTTGGTTATCTTGGACCTAACGGCGCCGGGAAAACAACAACTATAAGGTCCATACTCGGACTCATAAAACCATCTTCAGGAAGTTGTCAAATATTTGGACTTGACGCCCGCAAGCAAGTCATTGAGGCGCATAGAAAATTGGCATATGTGCCGGGCGAATCGATATTCTGGCCGTCTCTTACCGGAGCAGAAACTTTGGAATTGCTGGCAAACGTTCATGGGCAAGTAGATAAAAAATATCGCACCGAACTAATTGAGCGTTTTAAATTTGAACCTGATAAAAAAGTCCGCACTTATTCAAAAGGGAATAGGCAAAAAATAAATCTTATTGCGTCTTTATCAACTAGGGCCGAACTACTTATAATGGACGAGCCTACCACCGGTCTTGATCCCATTATGGAGCATGCATTTAAAGAGAGCGTGCAAGAGGCTAAAGAGAACGGACAAACTGTTTTCTTATCATCGCATATTCTGGAAGAAGTAGAGGCACTTTGTGATCGCGTAGCCATTTTACGTGCCGGAAATCTTGTTGAATTAGGAACGCTATCCGAAATGCGACATTTATCTGCAGTCACCGTAGAAGCAACATTTGAACAGCAACCACCAGATGTTCATCATATCGAAGGTGTAAAAAATATACTTGTGACCGGTCATCAGCTCTCTTGCCAGGTGCATGGTTCGATTGAACCACTGTTTCGTAAACTATTGGATGCTCATCCGAAAACGTTGCTTAACAGGGAGCCGTCGCTCGAAGAGCTCTTCCTAGCTTTATATGGTGCTGACAGTGAAAAACCAAAGGGACCTGAGCATGGACACACCCACTCAGACTAATCCGATTGGTATTCAGTTGGAGACAATGAAATCTCCAACAACACTGGTCAGGCGTTTTGTAATCAAGCAGGCTCGAAAAAGTTCACTGATACTCGGTATCGTACTCGCTATTTATATGCTATCCAAAGCATCAAGTTATTTGAAAACATATACTACCGAAGCGGCTCGTCAAAAAATAGCCGAAACTCTTGGTTCAAATGTCGGTATTGAAGCACTATTAGGTCGTGCGCACAACATTGAAACAGTGGCCGGATATATCACCTGGAATTTTCTTTGTATAATTACTGCCGTTGGTGCTATATGGGCAATTTTTCTAGCAACAAAAACATTTCGTGGTGAAGAAGATAGTGGCCGATGGGAGTTACTCTTAGCTGGACAGACAACAGCAAAAAAAGCTACCAAAGACGCATTGATTGGTCTCTATACGAGTGTGGTCATCGTATTCGTATTTCTCGTCATTTCCATTACTGCAATAGGGCATCTTTCCGGATCGCATTTTGCTGCTCGCAGTGGTTTGTTCTTTGCCGTAACGCTTATTTGTGGTGCCGTTGAATTTATTGCGGTCGGTACGCTTGCCAGTCAACTGATGTCTGTTCGATCCAAAGCTGTTGGCTTAAGTACGGGCATTTTTGGGGTATTTTACTTGCTTCGCTTGATTGCCGATACGTCGAGCGCTACCTGGTTACTCAGCGTCTCGCCATTGGGTTGGGTTGAGCGTTTGCAGCCGATGTACGACAGTCGTCCGATTTGGCTGCTACCGATTGTTTTATTTAGTGTCGTACTCGCTTGGCTAGCTATCCATTTTGCCAGTCAGAGAGATTTGAATGGAGCTATTTTTTCAGATTCCGGAACAGCTCGTCCTCATACGGCATTTCTCCACTCTCCGATTGCAGCTGCTATTCGTTTAACATGGCTGTCGACTCTAATTTGGTTATGTGCGATTGTGCTGCTGTCATATGTGTATGGTCAGTTGGCAAGAGGAGCCATAGTAAATGCGCTGAGCCAATCAGTAAAGATAGCACATGCTTTTAACAAGTTAAATCATGTGGCTCATGTGAAAACAATTACCACTGGCGATTTCCTGGGTATTACGTTTTTGCTGATTATGGTGATCAGTATGTTTTATGCCGCTAGTGCGATGTCCCGAGTTCGAGAAGACGAAGCACGCGGCTATGTAGATAATTTTCTGGTACAACCATATGGTCGTATTCGTTGGTTGGGAGGCAGAATTGTCTATATCGTGATGGTAGTTGTTGCGGCAGGCATTCTAAGCGGGACTGCCACATGGCTGGCGATCATGTCGCAACATACTGGCCTTTCTTGGCATGACCTATGGCAAGCGGGTTTTAACGCCACAGTGCCCGCAGTACTTATCCTTAGTATTGGCGTTTGTATGATGGGTTTACTGCCAAGGTTCACTACCGTTTTCTCCTATGGTGCCATTGCCTGGTCTTTTTTGGTTGTTATGCTCAGTTCAGGATTAAACTTAAATCATTGGCTACTCGATACGTCAATTTTGCATCAAGTTGCTTTTGCTCCGGCACAGCCTCCAGTATGGTCCACTAATGCCATACTCGTTCTTATTGCCGCCTGTCTATGCGCTATTGGTTTGATCGGCTTTCTTCGCCGTGACATTCAAAACGAATAACAGTAAGAGTAGCCATCTACTCGCTATGGCGCGTATAATAATAAGTACTTATAAAATCAACAATTAGGTGAAAGGAGACTGTGCAAGCTTCTTTTTTGCGTCTTTTTGCGTCTTTTAGTATTAGAAATTATCGCCTGTATTTTTTTGGGCAGGGTATTTCTATGTGCGGTACGTGGATGCAGACAATTGGATTAACATGGCTCATTTTTGAACTTACCCATTCCGGTACGCAAGTAGGACTTATTCAGGCTGCTCAATTTGCCCCGATTCTATTGTTTGGTGTATGGGGTGGTGTAATAGCTGATCGCTTTAATAAACGACGAGTGTTGTTTATTACCCAGACGATCTTTGCGGTTGTCGCATTGTTGCTTGGACTAATAGTCGTTTACCATGTCGATGTATTATGGCCAGTGTATGTGTTAGCTTTTTGCCTAGGGCTTATTACCGTTGTTGATACGCCCACTCGTCAAACATTTGTGGTTGAGATGGTTGGGAAAGATAGATTGCGAAATGCTGTTACCTTAAACTCGACTATGGTAAATGTTGCTCGTGTGATAGGACCATCAATTGCCGGTGTGATTATTGCTATCGCTGGCGTCGGTCCACTTTTCTTAATTAATGCGGTATCGTATGTGACGATAATTTGGGCTTTAGCTTTAATGAATAAGGATGAATTACATCCGACTCCACGTGCACCGCGGCGATCAGGTCAAATTCGAGAGGGAATTGCCTATGCCTGGCATGTCCCGTCAATCCGCTCAATCCTTATAATGATGGTAATAATTGGCACGTTTGCCTACGAATTTCCAGTTTCTCTCCCGCTATTCTCAACATATACACTGCATGGCAATGCCGGCACCTACTCTAGTCTAATGGCAGCCATGGGACTTGGGGCGGTGATCGGTGGCTTATATTCAGCTGGTAAAGGCGTTGTGCGATTTTCGCAACTAATATTGGCTGCTCTATTATTTGGTGTCAGTATTTTATTTCTGTCTCAATTGTCTAGTTATGCGGCGATTCTGTTGACTATGGTGGTAGTCGGTGGTTTATCTGTTCTTTTTGTATCGATGAGTAATACAACTTTACAGCTAACGACTGAACCAGAAATGCGTGGGCGAGTCTTTTCACTTTGGTCAATTGGTTTTCAAGGTACCACACCTATCGGAGGTCCGATAATAGGATTCATTAGTGATAATACTGATCCGCGTATTGGTTTGATCGTAGGAGGTCTGTCGGCGGTAATTGCAGCCGGTGTCGGGTCCTTAATTATGAAGTCGTCGTTAACAAAAAAGCCCCAAGTCAAGTTAGGAAACCCGTAGAAGATAAATCTAGATACCTGAGTCACTGCATTTAGATAATTTGAGGTATTAGTTGAACCAATCGGAGGTATGTTTAAGAATCAGCAGCAGGTTGGATGTTTTTTACCATAAGATCTGTCACGTGGCTTATTGGATCACCGTAAGTACCATCTGCGTTTCTTTCAAAAGCAGTTGTAGATCTCGTATGGCCGACATCTACAAAACCCAACCTAACATATAAGTCTTTTGCCCGGGGGTTGTTCTCAGCTACATTTAGAAATACCCTATCATAACCTCGCCGAGTGGCTTCTGCTATGAGGGTTTTGATCATTGCGGTCCCAATACCATGTCCTTTATGACCATCCGGTACCTCGACGAAAGAAATGTTAGGGACGTATGATTCGGGAGGGACCCCGAGCGCTTCACGATTAGCTTTATCTACTGGCGCTTTCCAGTTGATGCCTGCTTGTCCGCGTGGTTCTCCGTCGGCGTTTTCTGCGACCAAGAAATCTATGTCACCTCCAATCGTTCCACGCAATCCTTCTGCTATTGCGGGATGTACTGATATGCGTCCTTTATCTAAGTCGTCTTCAAGCGTCTCAGGTAAAGCATAGCGAAAAGTGGGTGGTGTTTGGTCGTCTTCATGATCACTTCCACCGTCACCTCCTCCACTATCATCACCACCTGAACCATCATGGCCTTCATCATCGGTCTCCGCTGCCTCTTCGGTACTTACTTCGCCATCCGTCTGGTCAGCAGTGTTGCCCGAATTAGATTCTTCTGTGGCGTCTGGGTCAGAGTCCGTGGCAGGCTCTGTTCCAGGATCGGTAGGTTGGTCACCTGATTCGGCGCTTAAAGGAAATTTCGTGTTGGTTTTTGCCCCTCAGTTCGGCTGTATAAATACCACTCCACGAGCCTTCGTTGGTGCTCGTCGCTCATGCCTCGGTGCAACTTGAGCTTGGTTCTGAGCTGGCTGTTAATACCACCTTCCATGTGGTTGGTCGTTCTTGGTAGCCGTGGGGTGGAGTTGTAAACGTAGGTGAACAGCTGCTGGTCTTCCTGTAGTTTCTTGAGCTGTCGGTAGGCAGAACGTAAGCGTCCATGGGTATACCACCATCTCCGTTGGTTCGGCTTCGGATCTCTGACATACGTCCTTTGCTTGACGAAGTCGTTATACTGGTTCTCCCAAGCCTGGAACTGCTGTTCCCAGGTAGCCGCATCCGCTTCCGTATGCACTTGCCACAGTGCCCTGGTTAGTCGCAGAAGGTCTTGCCCGGCTTCGGTTTTCGGGCTGAGCGTTAGCTTACCCCGGACGTTGAGCCAGATATGGAATGTGCAACGCTGGATCTTCGTCTCAGGCCAACACCGGGCAATGGCCAGGAGAATACCTTTCTGGCCGTCACACACGGCAAAGCCTGGTGCCGGTATGGTAGCCAACAGCTCGCTCCAGGTACTCGAGGATTCCCAGCCGGCCCAGTGCCAGGCAATGACATATTCGGTAGTCCGAGCAATGAGACAGACCAGTGAGCCGACACGGATGCCGTCAAGGATAAGGGCGTGGTGTACTTCGCCGGTGGGCGTAGGCTTCGGTACAATATCCCAGCACCAAGCTGTTTGGTTACGCCACGTACGGGCGGTAACACTCGTCGGCAATTCGTCCTGTGACTGCTTGCCGAGTAGCCAAGCGACGAAGTGTTCGAGCAAAAGCTGACGACTGAGGTCAGGTCGTTTCCTGACTTGTGAGCCACTACACTGCGGACAACGGTAACGCTGTGTACCGGCAGTTGTCTTGCCCCATTTCTGTAGCTTAGTTTGGCATGCTTGGCATGTGTACTTGTAGGTTCTTTTTTCATACAATTAATGTCTCACGACATTAATTCAGGGCAAATAACAGAGGAATAACGGCTTAAAAACCAACACGTTTTTTCCTATAACTCTGATTCGGTTGGTTCATCCGATGAGGTGGACTCACTATCATCGGTTTCACTTGTGGTCACCGATTTGCCACCAGTTGGTGTATGGTCAGTTGCGTCGACTGAGTGCTCGGTCTGTTCTGTTGGTTTGCCCGGTAAATCGTCACTAGGAGGAGATGGTGCTTGTTTGGTGTCAGTGTCTTTACTAGTGCTTTTGGGTGGAGTTGGAGCTGGAGTTGGCGGCGCAACGGTGTGTTTGACTGCTGCGGTGGCAGCTTGGGCAACCGCAGGATGAGGCGCGCGGGTGGAGGCTTCAGTTGAAGCAGACTCAGGTGCGTCAGCATCAACCGGCTCGCTATTAGCAGTTGGTACAGCGTCAGCAGTATTCGCTTTTGCTGCCATCTGTTCCTGAACTTCAGCAGCCGGAGGGACAACTAGTTCGTCAAGTTCGACCGGTGTAACCTCAGGAGCCTGATGATCCTGGTCGGGTTCTTGGTCAAGGCCAGGGCCAGTGACGTAATCGGTTGTAGTTTCAAGCATAATTGTATGGATTAGTTTCGTTAGTCTATTTAAGATATCAACTACAGAAGTAGGTAACTCGCTTTTTGCAAGTCGTTTCCCACAGCAGAGTCTTAGAACGTATAAAATTATAACACAAAGTAATACTTAAGTCTAGTATATGGTCTTGTATATTCTAGACTTCTATGTACATAAAAAAATGCCTATGTTTTCACTGTGTGTCGCATGAGGCAGCTTGGCGAGTACTGTAATAACGCATTTGAGAAGTGCTGTAACCTAGATGATTGATAATTTATTCACTATAGATATTTGACAAGCAACATACTAACGGAGAAGTTTCGCTGAATCTTGATAAAATTACTTCCCTATCGCAGGTTAATAATTCGAATCTCCAGGGGGATCGCCAGTAAGAAGTGCAATACAGATAAATGAAAAAGTCAGAGCTAACGCAGTGACAATACTTCTTACAGTAGTATGTGTATAGACTAGATCAATTAACAATAAAACTACAAAAACCAGCAAGGCTACGGCACCTTGCCAACTAGTTACTCGCCAGCCCCATTCGATGTATTTTCTTGGGCCAAACCACGGCTTACTCGTTATACGACGCATTGTTTAGTACAGATCTTCTCCTGTTTATCAAATGTAGTATAGCAACAATAACAGGGGCGATTTTGTGGTATTTATCACAAAAACCTGCAAATATTTAACAAGTTACTAGGTTCTGCTGATCGCTAGACCACCGTAGGTTTGAGCGGTAGGCATAATTTCAATATCATCAATGTTCACGTGTTCCGGTTGATTAATGGCCCAGACGATTGTGCGAGCTACATCTTCTGCGGTGAGTGGTTGCATATGTGCGTAGACGGCTTCCGCTTGCGCTTTGTCTCCGAGACGAACTAATGAGAATTCTGTATTAGCCATACCAGGTTCAATATTGGTTACTCGGATACCTAAGCCTAACGTATCGGTTCTAAGATTTTTCGAAAACTGTTTCACGAAGGCCTTTGTTGCACCATAGACGTTCCCGCCCTTATAAGGCACTTGTCCGGCAACTGAGCCGATATTGATAATATGTCCGGTTTTACGAGGAACCATACCATCCAACGCGTGTCGCGTCATGTACAGCAGGCCACTAATGTTAGTGTTTATCATTTTATCCCAGTTATCCAGTTTTGCATCCTGTGCAGGTTCAATGCCACGAGCTAAACCAGCACTATTTACCAGCACATCGATGTCGCGATATTTATCTGGAAGTTGACTATAAAAAACCGCAACCTGTTGTTTGTCGCAAACGTCGACGGGAGCAATGTAAACATCGGTCTTTAATTCTTTGGCGAGTTCTTTGAGACGACCCTCTCGGCGAGCCATTATGATTAATGTATGCTTATCGGCAGCTAATAATTCAGCGGTAGCTTTTCCAAAACCGGATGAAGCCCCCGTAATAAGTATAATTTTATGATCTTTCATGGTTCGACGATAGCACAAATAACTAGGTTGCGTCGATACAAATAGTCACGTTTACTTCATGCCCGCTTTCCACTTGGATCGAGCCGGAATCTTCGTTTTGTCGATTCGAGCATGGTACTTTTGGGCAACGTTTTGTACCTCATCAAGTAAGCCTTCCGATAACGTTGTCGGTTTTAAGCCCAGTTTCAAAAACTTATTATTTTTTACTCTTAATTCATTTTCAGCAGCTTCAAGACGTGGATTTGGCAAGTAGTCAATTTTAGCGCCAGCAATATTAGCAACTAGCTTTGCTAGATCACGGACTTTAAAAGTCTCAGTTACTTGATTAAAAATGAATGGTCGGTCGCCGGCAGCTGGTGGATTTTGAATAGCTAATTCAATGCAGCGTACCGTATCTCTAATATGTATAAATGCTCTCGTTTGGCCACCGCTGCCATGCACTGTTAACGGATAGCCAATCGCGGCTTCCATTAGGAAACGATTGAGTACGGTGCCGTAATCTCCATCATAGTCGAATCGGTTTATAAGTCTTTCGTCACGGCTAGTTTGCGGCGTTTGTGTTCCCCAGACGATACCCTGATGCAAGTCAGTAATTCGTATAGCGTCGTTTTTGGCATAGAAAGCGAACATTAATTGATCGAGTGTTTTAGTCATGTGATAGACCGATCCAGGATTGGCTGGATGGAGAATCTCTTTTGAGATTTTGCCATCAGGCGTGTTGATTTCAACTTCAATATAACCTTCAGGAATCGGTGCCGAACCGGACCAGCCATAGCCGTAAACGCCCATTGTGCCTAGATGTACGACGTGAGCATTGACGCCACTCTCCACAATTGCACAGAGTAGATTGTGTGTATTATTGACGTTATTATTTACCGTATAGCGTTTTGTGACAGGCGTTTTCATGGAATACGGTGCTGAACGTTGTTCTGCAAAATGTACAATGCTATCGGGCTTAAACTTCTTGAGTAGTTCAACCAATTTGTCATACTCAGTAGTTAAGTCCAGTAATTCAAATTTTATTTTTTGCCCGCTGACTTGATGCCATGCTTTAATTCGAGTACTGATAGGAGTAATTGGTGTGAGAGATTGGACCTCCAGCAGTACGTCAATTTGACGGCGACTTAAATTATCAACAATCATGACTTCATGGCCGGTATCAGATAAATGAAGAGACGTTGGCCAGCCGCAAAAACCATCGCCCCCTAAGACTAAGACTTTAATTGTGTGTTACCCCTTATTTATAAAAGCTATACCATATACAAACATATATGGCAGCTTCATGGCAAGTGAAAATTGCCAAACTTTTCAATCATTTATCAGGTTGTACTTTGGAGAAACTGAACGCGTTCTTTTAATTGATCATAAAAAGTTGAGATATTGGCAACCAATATAGGATCAGTCGATACAAGGGCAAGCTCGGCCGTACCTATTCTGACACCGTTTTTGGTCATGTTGTGTGAGCCGATTATGACTATGGTGTTGTCAATAAGTAATAGTTTGGCATGAACAATAATCGGTGAAAAACTACTGGCAAGTGACGGTTTTGTAGCCACTGGTGCCAACGGCCCAGTTGGTAGACCATTAAAAACATACCATTGTAATCGTTTTTAGCGGGCACGATGAGCTCGACAGAGACTTTTCGTTTCATTGCATTGGTGAGCTCGCGGAGCATGGGTCCATCCGGTACAAATTGAGAGGTAAAACAAATTTTCGATTTTGCATCTCGAATAGCCGACACCCCTCTATCCATAATAGGCGATGTGTAAGGATCACCCTTATCGGTAATGATAGTGCTATAAGAGTTGATCATTATGGATTCGTTCTGAAGCTCATCCATTTCCGTTTGATTAAATAGATTTACCAGGCTGGCAATTATAGTAGGGTCAGTGCATTTCACCATGAAATCAAGTAGTTCAAAGTCGCGGTCGCCAAAATTAAGACCACCAATGTAGGCAATATCATCAATCACCACCAGCTTCATATGATTTCGTCCTGCATAGGCAAAAAATCGCTGCCATCCTTTGGGCTGATTTATCAAAGTAACGTTTACGCCATCTTTTCTAAGCGATGTAAGCATCTGTTCAATTCTAAGATAACCGGTAGACCCTTTTTTAAGATATGATCCATTTGAAAAATGGAGACTAAAATAATCCGCAAGTAAGCGTACATCGAGAGATCGATGTGCAGCATCACGAAATAATGTACGCAGACGTTTCATAACATGCCCATCTTCGAAGTACATTGCCTGTACCCAGACCCTTCGTTGTGCCTTTTGAGATTCGTATTCAATGTCCAATAGAAAGTCGTAGGGCTTGAGTATTTGATAATTTATAGCAGGAGGCGAGAAGACTTGTTTCATACGGTGTGACTTAAGTATATCGCCTATAGCAGTACTTACCGCGAAACATAGCGTGGCAATATAGTAAAAGATGTGTCGAAGGTTTGGCTGACCCGTTTTCGCATGATATAGTGCAGGTGTCTATGAGATGGAAAATGACCAGATTGCATAAATTTCCAGGCCTACCAAAACAAACGCTGGCGGCCTTGTCGGTTGCCGTACGCGCAGCCAACCAGGCTGGGGCGTATGTTCGTGAAGGCTACTATAAGAACCTGCAAATTGAAGAAAAGGACATGGTGATTTGGTCAGTCAAATTGACGTTATGTGTGATCACGTCATTCAAGACGCGATTCGCGCAGCCTACCCAGAAGATGTGATCATATCCGAAGAATTGAATCCTGATACTAAACCCGACCAAAGCCGCTATTGGATTATTGATCCGCTTGACGGCACTACGGCATATTTGTTTCGGACATCAGACGACATGCCTTCGGTGATGATTGCGCTATGTGACGACAAGGGTCCACTCCTGTCGGTTGTATATTTTCCAATGACTGATGATCTCTTTTATGCGATTCGGGGACAAGGTGCTTACCGAGGTCGCAAGAAACTACAATGTCGGCCAATTCGCTTGAATACGGCTTGGGTGGAAATGAACCAATATTCGGAATCAAAATATGAATCAAATGAATTTAAAGCGTTGAGAAACTATTTACGGCAACCTGGAGGGGCGCGACTAGTTACCTCGAATCCGCCACACTCTGGCGTTGGGGTACGCATCGCTGAGGGAGACAAAAAGATCGCGGCGGTAGTTCACGATAACGGAACCGAATGGCTTAAACAAGGACCGTGGGATGTCATACCCGTAGCGCTCATTGTCGAGGAGTCTGGAGGAGTGGTACTTTCGCTCCAGGGAAAACGCTATAATCCTTTTCAACCGGAACCTTTCTTGATGGCTGGTTCGAAAAAACTTGCTCAAGAAATTCTTGATCGTCAAAAACGTGCGACCGTCAATTAGTATATAAAAGATTTTATGTCAGTTTGATGCGTTTACCAATGTCCGTACGGTAGTGAATGCCTTCAAACTTGATTAGTTTTATTGCGGTGTAGGCTTTTTTGAGAGCTTCGTCCAGTGTTGCTCCGGTTGCGGTAACATTCAAAACTCTACCCCCCGAGGTAACCAAACCTTTATTTGTTCGGGTAGTTCCAGCATGGAATACGACGATATCGTCTAGCGCTTCAGCTTTATCTATACCAGTAATCGGCAAGCCTTTTGGGTAGTCACCTGGATAGCCTGGAGAGCTCGCCACAACACTGACGGCATAGCCTGATTTCCAGGCAACACTTGCTGGATCTAAGTTACCTTCAGAGCAGGCAAGTAAAATATCGTAGAGGTCTCCATCCAGTAAGCGCATATAGACTTCCGCTTCCGGATCCCCAAAACGGGCGTTGAATTCTAGTATATTGATCGCATCACCATCAATCATTAGGCCTGGATAGAGACAGCCATTAAAGGGCGCTTTTATGTCGCGGAGCTCCTGCAGAGCCGGGTCTACGATCTTTTGTTTCACAGTTTCCAAATGCTTCGGAGTTACCCATGGAACTGGTGCAATGACGCCCATACCGCCAGTATTTGGACCCTTATCGCCATCGTTGATTTGTTTATGATCTTGTGAAGCAGGAAAGATAACAGCTTGATTACCGTCACATAAGGCATGGACAGATACCTCTTGACCCTTTAAAAAATCCTCAATGACAACACTATTGCCGGCGTCGCCAAAACTTTTCTTGATCATAATGTCATCAATGGCTTTCGATACTTCCTCATACGTTTCGCCTATAATTACGCCTTTGCCGGTTGCCAGACCGTCGGCTTTGACGACAACAGGTAGTGGTCTCGTTTTGGCGTAGGCTACTGCACTTTTGGCGTCAGAGAACGTCTTAAAAGCTGCAGTAGGGATATGTTGTTTTTCCATCAGGTGTTTAGAGAATACTTTAGAAGACTCAATTTTCGTAGCGCCTTGGGTCGGTCCAAAAATTGCGAGGCCGGCTTCATGAAAGGCATCGACGACCCCAGCTTCTGACGCTGCTTCCTGACCGATTACTGTTAAGGCTATTTGATTTTCTTTGGCAAAGCGAACTAGCGCGTCTACATCGGTAAAATTGATTGCGACATTCTCTATCGAACCTGTACTGCCGCCGTTTCCCGGAGCAATATACACTTTATCTACTTTATCTGACTGAGATAATTTCCATGCCAAGGCATGTTCTCGGCCACCACTTCCTATTACCAACACTTCCGCCATAGTGCCTAGTCTCCTTTATGTAGCTTATTGTACACCCCTTGATCGATAATAAAATTCTCTATATCACCTGGAAGATACAGTTTTTCTACTGCTTGGACACGAGCAAACAAAGTATCCGGCGTATCACCATCTTCAACGAGAACTTTGTGTTCGGCTATTTTTGGCCCTTCATCATATTTTTCTGCAACGATATGCAGCGTTTGACCACTATAGGGTAGATGACGTTGAAGGACGTGTTCTTGGACGAGTTCACCGAACAATCCCTTTGAATCGGGCAACAATCCAGGATGGGTATTAAGCATTCGTGCTTGATAGATACTTTTGTAGTTTGGTCTCCAGCCAAATTCATAAACAATGCGAGCACCGGTTTTCTTCATATAACCCATTTGCACAATCAAATCAAAATGGCCTTCTTGAAGAGTTCTAAGAATGGTGCTTTCCTCAGCCTTACTTTGTTCTCCCCGATGTAGCTTCTCATTTACGGCTGGTGGATGAGTGTGGCTGTTGATGAGCAAGACTGGAATGCTAAGCCCTAGTTCGTTGTTTAGATTTTTTATGCGATCAAAAACCCCGGCGTCTTTACGGCTACAGATTATCAGACCAACATTGGTAGTAATGTTGCCATGCTGTCGAGCACGGATAAAAGCTTCAGCGGTTGTTCCCCCGCCAGAGGCAAGAATCGCTATGTTCGCGCTCATACGGTGCGAGCTGTTGCAAGCAATGTAGGCTTATGACCTTCTTTTGGCAGTGTTTTTCCGGGCTGGAGTATCTCAATTTCTTTGGCTTTTTTGCCTATTGAGCAAGGATATACACCGTTAAAGCAGGAAGTTGAAAAGAGTTCAGCAGGTAACCCGGTTGCCTTGATCATGCTATCAAAGGATAGAAAACGTAGCGAAGTAGCACCAACATAATCGGTTATTTCCTCTTCGGTCATGTACGCAGCAATTAGCTCTGACTGTTTTGGTGTGTTAATACCGTAAAAGTCAGGGTAACGAACTGGAGGAGAAGTGATGAGTAGGTGTACTTCTTTAGCGCCAGCTTCAAATACCATGGCTACCAAATGCTGCATCGTCGTTCCGCGTACGATTGAATCATCAACTAAAATAACCCGTTGATCTTTCAATGTGTCGATCACCGGGTTAAGTTTCATTTTGAGGTCTCGTTCGCGGAGGAGGTTGGATGGACGTATAAACGTTCGGTGGATATAGCGGTTCTTTATCAGTGCCATTTCAAACGGAATGCCGCTTGCTTCCGAATACCCGAGGGCGGCTGGAATGCCGGAGTCAGGTACCGGGACAATAATGTCTGCTGGAATATTGAATTCGTTAGCCATAGCTCGACCGAAGTTGCGGCGTACCACGTCAACCCGTTGTCCAAGTAAAAGACTATCTGGTCGCGCGAAATATACCATTTCAAAAATATCGAGACGCTGTTCACCTCGAGCTATTCGATGTGAGGTTAATCCTTTAGCGTTAATTTCGACGAGTTCGCCTGGTTCAACGTCACGAAGGAACTTAGCCCCAACTGTATCAAATGCGCAAGTTTCAGATGCGATGACATAACCATCACTCAAGCTACCGATTGATAAGGGTCTTATTCCGTGTTCGTCTCTAAATGCAACCAGTGTATCTTTATTCATGGCTACAGCTGAAAAGACACCAGTGAACAGCGGCCAAGCTTGCTTGATGGCTTGCACAAAATCTAACCCATCTTCTATATAGCAGCCGATGGCAGCTGACATCATACCGGAATCATTTAATTTACTGACGTTCACACCTCGCTTAACAAGAAATGAGCGAAGCTTTGAATAATCAGGCAGGTTGCCATTATGAGCGAATGCGAAACCATTTTCATAATCAACAAATGGTTGGTTATAGCACTCATCACCTGTCCCTGAGGTTGAATAGCGATTGTGACCAATGGCGATATGTCCGGGGAGTTGTTCCAAGTCCTCTTCGCGGTAGACGGTAGCAACCAGCCCGTTAGCCGAATGACGGTATAATTCTGTGCCGTCACTACTCGCGATACCTGAACTTTCCTGACCGCGATGCTGCAATGCCCACAACCCATAAAACGTCAAACGGGCCGCTTCAAGGCCCGTTTGAGCTTCCGACTTCTTACCATAAATGCCGAAGACTGCACACTTTTCGTGTAATTGTTCGTTGTCTTCTGTCACCGGCATACGCTTGATCCCTTTAACGTTGTTGTCCAAAAACTCGAGTGAGGTTTCTTATTATACATCATTTTCTTGAAATTAATATACCTTGCTTCTTATTATTATGAGTGAAATGAATAAGAAACATTGGGACCCTTCTTAACGTTACTTAGGTTGCGCCTTTTTGTATATATTAATCGTAAGCACTAAATGTAGACATTGCAAGTACTTTTTAACGCTATCGGTGTAAAAATTATTAGTTTTCATTGACCGAATTAAATTACTACGCTATTAAGAAGTATTGAATAGTTGTAACTCATGTAGGATTTCTTATAGACAGCTTGACGAAACATATCGTTTATCCTTGACTTGGATTTCGACAGTGCTATAGTACCCAGTAATCAAGACTAGACTTTCTAGGAAAAACTACTCGGACCACGTAAAAGCAAGTCAGTAATTTTTCGGATAAGTACGCTTATCAAGTCTTAGTTTGGTCAATAATAGGGAAGTATAAGAAGGTATATATGAGTGTTACAGAAGTTCCATCACTAGGTTTTACTTCTGCTGAATTAATGCAGCCTAGTGAGGATACTTTGCGAAGAATTTATGACGGTGGCCCTTTTGAACCACCCGATATAAACCTCTGGGTTACTGCAGGTCCGCGAACTGATGATCCACGGGTCCTTGAACAACTTTTAGATTACTCACAACACTTTCGTGTAAATGGTGGGCAAAATACTCACGAAGAAGCCGCAACTCGTATAAAACAAATTAGAACGGTTGCAGCCGATAAAGGAGTTGATGTATCTATTCTAGTTGATCCACCAGGACCGAAAGATAGAGTAGACGAAAGTATGGTGGGATATAGAGAAGTTAAGCCTGGTACGTCGGTAAGATTCCAGCATAAGCCGTTAATTGCTCAGGGAGATACGTACCCTGTTCCACTAGCCGGTGATCTCAGTCAAGTTGTTGAGCCAGGCCACCCGTTACTCATGTTCGATGGAGCATTGTCGTTTGTTATCGCAGGGGTTAATAGAGAAGAAAGTTGGTTTGAAGCTGTATCCAAAGGGTCTGGTAGATTTGGTAGACGTCAAGGGCTGAATTTACCGAACGCCCGATTTGAAACTGGCTACCTAGAGGAGGATAAAGAGTGGATGCAGTTCTTGGCTAGTCAAGCGGTCGATTACTCGGTTATTAGCTTTGCTCAATCAGGAGATGACATAAAGGGCGCACGCGCAGATGCCAGGTCATTTGGAAATACGTCCAAAATTGGGGGAAAGATTGAAGATAGAGGCGGTATGGAGAATGCGACAGGCATTGTAGAAGCTTCAGACTTAATCGTAGTAGCGCAAGGCGATATGGGTCCAATGGTGGGTAAACAAAGGATCTTGCGCTCTATGCTTAGGCTAGGAGCGACTGCAAACAACTTTGAAACTGAATGGGTGGTCGCAACCGGAATGATGGAAAGCGTAAAAGATGGCAGAACTGCTACCCCATCGGATTTAGGATACGTTGGAGCAGTAGCTATGGCTGGTGGACATGTGTGGTTGAGTGCAGAAATAGCAATGAATCAAGATAATGTGTCAGTTGCGCGTCAAGCACGACAGCAAATAACAGAATACGCTGGGCAAGCAATGATGCTGTTTATGGCGCTGCCCAAACAATTCCGACAGGCATTAGTTACTTCTATAATAAATGGCAGTGACAATGGCAATGGACACTTTTAAGTCAAAATTTCGCGTAGTCGATTGCTAGACACCGCTATTTTTACTTCTCGAGCGATTCGCTTACCAGTACTAAGAGCTTCACCATGCAAATAAGCTGAATATGGGGTAAACATGGTACCCGGACTACCTGGTATGCGCATGCTGACGTCGAAAACTTTAAATTCTTCTTTTGGTGGTCCGGCTGTCACGGCACCTTGGAGCGCAAAAGGTCCTACAATGCCAGGTGCGTAATTTTGTTTTGTCGCGGTGACAAAGCCTTCACCGGCTTTATACGCTTGTTCGAGTAATGACTCCTTGATAGTAACTGCCAGATGGCCGTTTTCGATATATTTGGGCTTTACATGTTGTAATACTTCGTTTTGTTCTGGTGCGGTTAACCGAAGGATACCATCAAGATTTGTCTGTCGTCTGGTATCGGTACCGAGTAATTCCAGTTCTTCAGTCAATGGTGAGTAAAAAAAGTTTAAATTAAGTTGTGGCCCTAAGATAAATTCTTCAATCACAGCTGACTCCACTGAAGTTTTAGTAATAGTACCGGACTGTACTAGTTCCTGACTTCTTTGTTTGAATTCCTCGGGACTACTTACTAAGAAAAAGGCTCTTTCATAAGACCGCTCGGCTTCAGAGGTTTTAACAATGCAGAGACGGTCAATATCATCCGGTGATTGGAATTGAATTGGTATAGGCACATTACCGGCTTTTAAAAGAAAGTATTGATTATTCTCTTCGTCACGTTCCTCTTTCCTCACTAGTAATCTGCTGCCTATGATTGGAACTCGAAAGGTATTTTCGATTTCATTGAAGTCGCAGTAGACCCAAAAATATCGGCTATGCACAAACAGGACATTAAGATCTCTGAGTTGCTGCTGGATAGCCGGTTTGGCAATATCTGAGAAATGATCGACAAGTATCACATGGTCTACACAGCCACGTCCATCACGTGATTTGTAGTACTTTGTATAGGTCTGTTCCCGACCACGCTGAGCAACGACAACTGTTTCAAAACCCTCCTGTTTTGCGCCCAAACACACATCAAGAGCACTATGTCCGCCGAGTGACGCAATTCGTAAATTGTGTAAGTCGTACCCCTTTAGAATTTCCTCTATGTCGGTTGTAGAAATCATTAGCCTAAGACCTTTGTCATATTATTTTGCATGTAAGCATTCTTTATTTCGCGAGCTATTCTTCGTCCGGTACTCATCGGTTCATTATATTTTAGATCGGTGTAGGGTGAACCATTTATATATGGATTTGTGCCGGCTACGATACGTGCCGATATTTCAAACACTATAAATTCAAGATCAGGTGTAATCACACATTCCAAACAGAAGGGGCCCGTTAAACCCATTTCATCAATTGTTTTCGAGGCTTGAATAACCTGTTCACCCATGTCAAAAATTTGTGTTAATAAGGATTCTCTGACCACCAGCGGAATATTTCCGGTAATCGTGTAGGACATATCGATGGACATCTCCAATTGATCGCGGGCAAGGATTCGACCAACGGAATCAACGTTGCTTTCGTAGCGTTTGTCAAAACTCATTACCTCTAGTTCATTATTGAGGGGTGAGTAGAAATAATGCATATAGAGCGGTGCACCAACAATGTATTCCTGAATGATGTACTGTCGATCGGGAAACTTTTGAATTTTAGCAGTAAACTCATCTTTAGTACGGGCCAAAAAATAACCCTTACCACCACCTGCACCATCAAACTTGATGATTACAGGCCGGTCAATTTCATCAGCCGTTGCAAATACTCTCGGCACAGTGATACCGGCTTTAGTGAGCCACTCTCGCTGTTGCTTTCGATCAGCTTCCCATGGCAGAACTTTGCGATTGCCGAAGTAGGGTGTCTGAAGGGCATCTATTTGATCGAAGCTAAGGGCATTGATCAGTGAACCGTGGGGAATAAGTATCGCGTTTTTATCGTGTAGTTCCTGGTCGTACCTAGGTAAGTCGCTGAAGCTGTCAACAGTAATGATTTCATCGGCAACATTAAAAGATTGGTATGGCCGCAAATGCCGTTGTTCGCAAATGGCAATTGTGCCAAAGCCTTCATCACGGGCTCCTTTAAGAATTTGCAAGGCTGAATGACTCGCAAGCGTGCAAATTCTGTAGCTCTGAATTTGAGACACTAGTTTCCCCCTACCCAATTATTGTCTATTAAAGTATACATGCTAGATAGTTTCATTGGTAGTTAGAGCTTACTCCCATTCGGTTGTCCCTGGTGGTTTGGATGAAAGGTCATAGACAATACGTGAGATGCCGGGTACCTGAGAGGTGAGCTTAGCAACAAGATTCATAATAACTGCTTCGGGGATGTCCTTATTTGGTAAAGCTGCCAGTCCAGTCATGAAGTCAGGTGTGATAAATGGTCGCAGTGCGATTGAACGTTGTCCGATTTTTCCAAAATCTACGGGAAAAAGAATAACCGGTAGTTGACTTATATGCGACATTAAATTTTGGTCTCTTAGGGTTGCTGTGACTATATCATCCGCAAGTCTCAGACCGTCAAGTACGTCTTTCGTCAAGTGAGTTGGTGTGATTCCAAGGTTGTCACGCTCAACGGGTCCACCGAAAATATAGACAAGTCGGTTTATCTCTTGATTATAATTTGGAATGAGGGCGGCTAAGTGGCTCAATTTTTCCCAGTCCGCCGGACCTGTAATGCCGGCCAAATATTTGTAACTTCGGCCATCACCTTGAACGCCGACGGTTTGTACTGGCAGAAGATGAACTTGAAAATCTCCAAAACCTTTGGCGGTTACGAAATCGTCAAGTTGCTGCTGTATTGCATCATGATTCATTAAACGATAGGGCTGTTCGGAACAGATTACCCGAATCGCTAAACCAGGACCGGGGAAGGGGTGTCGGTCGACTATATCGGCTGGTAATCCAAGTCGTGTGCCAAGTTCGCGAACCTGATCCTTGTAAAGTTGCTGTAGAGGTTCAATTACTCGGTTACTGCGACGTAATTTGCGAACTTCTTCGGTGTCGTTATGGTGGGTTTTAATGGTTTCGGCTTTTGTGCTAGCCAGTTCCGATCCACTTTCAATCAAATCTGGTCTGAGTGATCCCTGTGCCAGTACACTGTCGTCAGTAAGATTATAATCACGTAATATTTTCTCGCGAACTTTGATGAAGGTGTCACCAATGATTTGTCGTTTTATTTGAGGGTCGATCACTTCTTTTAATGGTTTGGTTACCTTACCGTCAATGACTGCGGTGGCATTGGCGAACATATCCGCCATATCGAGCAAGGTTACCTTAATGCCGGCATTTTCTAGGGATTCAACGACTTTTTTACTTTCATTCAATCTCATAAACCCGGTATCGGTATGAAAGGCATGTATTTGGCTTTTTGGAATTGCTTCACCAATAAGGGCGGCGACGACCGTAGAATCAACACCACCACTTACGAAGACCACCACATCATGGTCGCCAACCGTAGATTTTATGGCAGCTATTGCTTCATGTTCCTGGTCAGCAGGTGTGTAGTCGGGAACCAGCTCGGCGATGTTGAGAAGAAAATTCTTAAAAATAGTTTTACCGCATTCCGTTTGATAGACTTCGGGATGAAATTGGACACCATATTGTCTCAGCTCTTCATTTTCTATGGCAGCAATCAATGACCCGCTCCTGGCGGTAATCTGAAAACCGGCAGGTTCTTTCAGCACGGTGATACCATGCGTCATCAAAACTCGTTGTTTTTTTGCAAGTCCTTTAAAAAGGGCAGACTTTTGCAAGATTTCAATATCCTGGGGGCCATCTTCGCGAATACCGGCTGCATCGACACTTCCGCCATGCATTTGGGCGATGAGTTGCAAGCCGTAACAGATTCCTAAAATTGGCTTACCAATGTTAAGTATATCCGGATCGCAGTGATAGGCATCAGCCTCAGCCACACTTTTTGGACCACCCGAAATAACGATTGCAGCAAAAGTCTCCAATTGTTTTGCGGGAGTATCTATTGGCAACAGAACGGTACGTAACCCGAGTTCACGAATGGTACGATCAATCAAGCCGCCATACTGAGCGCCGGCATCCAAAATAGCAACCCGCTGCGGCGTACGAAGATTAGTCGCAGAAACTGATTTGTTACCCATGTACCTACTTATAGTAACAGGCTTGACAGGTTCCGGCTATAGGTTTGCAACAGTTGGCGAGTGGCTCAGCTGTCGATTAGCTAACGCTTCACAGGCAGCCTTGGCATCTGCATAGGTCATCTGAAGCGGTGGTGTTTTTTGGGTCCATGCACTCGGTCCGCGTAACGCTCCAACTACCCCAAGTTCACGAGCTACCTGTAAATAGCGTATTGCGTCAATGACAACCCCCGCGCTATTTTCAGAGTCCTGAACTGACAATTTAATATCAACGGTAATTGGTGCGTCACCAAAGCCTCGTAAGCGCAAGTTATAATAGGCAACCTTATTGTCTTTCAAATAGGGTATATACGTGCTAGGTCCAGCAAAAAGACTATTTTTGACAACAGGAATACCGCGTATATCATTCTGTGCTCTAATGACATTCTCTTTTGATATTTTCTTCGATTCTAATCTTGACTGCACCATCATATTGTTGAAATCAGTGTTGCCACCGATGTTGATTTGTTGGTGAAAATCAACTACGCAACCTCTATCAAATGCCAGTTCCTGCAAGACCTGTGAAAGTATGCTGGCACCGAACTCACTACGCATATCGTCGCCAACAATCGGTAGCCCGGCTTTTATGAATTTCTTCTCCCAGATTGGATTGGAGGCAATGAAAACGGGAATACAATTCAAAAACGCAATATTAGCATCAATAGCAGCTTGTGCATAAAACTCAGTTGCTTTCTGAGAACCTACCGGCAAGTAATTTACAAGTATATCGGCGCCACTGTCTTTGATAGCTTGTACAACGTCGACTGGTTTACTAATTGAGAGTCGGAAGCCTTCATCTTCCGGGACTGACAGCATATGATCGGATACACCATCTAGTACAGGTCCCATTTGGACAACTGGTCCGGCGGGAACCTCTGGCATAAATACTCGAGCGCAATTTGGCTTTGCAAATATGGCAGTACCAACATGCTTACTTACTTTTCGTTTATCGACGTCAAAAGCTGCTACCACTTCAATGTCGGAAGGTGCATAGCCGCCAATGTCTTCAAACATGAGACCATGGACAGGTTCGTCATGCTTTTGTCGATAATAGGCAAACCCCTGGTAGAGGGCAGAAAAACAATTACCAACTCCGACTACAGCTATTTTAATTTTTTTTGTAGAGGTACTCATACTGAGATATTAGCTCGCTCATAGTGTATATTTTTGTGACGCATTGTGCATCGTCCTTTCTACTTTCTATAATGAATGACTACGATGTTACAGTACTGGCCGGAGACTTCACGGCCCGTTGTAACATAGCGGTAAAAAGTCGGTTCGGTGTACGTCGGTGGTTATAACGGAAAATAACCTCATCAACATAAGATTGAAGATATTTCGGTGAAATAATGTGGTGGGTATCGTCGAGTGATGCTTTTAGATGCAGCCAAAAATATTCGTTGCTGCCGGCGGTTTCCAGACGTCGATCGACGTACTCTTTTACTTTATTTTTAAGGACATCTTGTAGGTAGTCGTGAGAAGCGATTCCGGTTAATTTTTCTTTCTTGAATTGAATGATACTAAAAGGTATGGTCGGGTTTAATGATTTGGCTTTTCGGTTGGCTCTGCGCTTTAGTGAACGCTCGTATAAAACATCTCTAATTTCTTGATTTAAAAGGGAATCCTGTTCTGTAAAAAGTAATCGGATCTGACTTGAAATACGCCAAGCAGTTTTATAGGTGACGCCAAGTTGCCGTTCCAATTCTTTGGCGGCCACCCCGTTCTGACTAGTTGCAAATAGATAAATCGCGTAAAACCATAATCGAAGAGGAGTCGCTGATCCATGGAAAATAGTACCGGCGAGGGGATATATACCATAGCCACACTGACAGTCGTATCGTTTTCGACCTTGAATAAGGCTAAAATGCCCACGTTTAAGGCATCTCGGGCATTTATACGTTCGACCAAACCGGTTGTTAAATACGTGCGCCAAACAGGCTTCTTCAGTGCGAAAGTCAGTCATTGTATAGCGTTTCACCGTTCCCACTATACGTATTATTTACCTGCAGTCAAGGGATAATAAGAGACATAGTATTTACAGTAAATTTGATGACCACAAAAAATACATGCTAATTTTTTAAAGCAATTCAAATAGCGGAGAGAGTCTTATTCAGCCTGTTAAAAGCAATGAAATTTTACGGCCTAGATTCTGCAATTCACTATCTAATTTTGTGCAACCCAATATTGTAAGTCCTAAGAGAATGAGCAGCGGACCAGTACTGGGGTCTGTTGCTAGTCCAGTATAGTAACCGCCCAAGCTTTGGCCAACTACCCAAAATACTAGCGCCACTAGCATACCGGAAATCAGGCAAATTATACGAATGATGCCCGTCTTTAAAACTCCAAACCCAATAAATAGCATGAACACGGCGAAAAATAATATAAAAGGATAGCCGTTGCCACTTGTGGTCACCCCGTTCATTTGCATTGTTCCTACGTGCTGGCTCATTGTAGCCGAAGTTGATCCGAGTCCGTTAATAAAAACTGCAGACTGTGAATCAATGTGGGATAGCCAGAGCGGAGCGCCGCTGGTGTTAGCTGAGATCATGGACGTAAGAGCCGTTGTTGAATCTTGTCCCGGTAGTAATTGGTACACAGCTCCGATAGTCCATATGGCGAGCCATACGAGTGCCAGCCAATACCTTGCAGGTTCAGTTGAAGTTGATGTCTTTGCTACTTCTCTGTCTTGTTTTGCGGGAAGTACGGCGATAGCCAGTACGGCATAGAGTAATGCGGCACCCGGCGCACCCATAAGAAGAAGGGCATGACCACTAAATAGTCCACCAAAACCTTCACCAAATGCCCAGACAAATAAACCCCAGGGTATCGATGCAAGTAAACCCCAACGGGCAGTTTTTTTCCACAAGATAAGCATACCTAGACCGATTTGGATGACTACGATGATGCTATTACATAGTATTGGGTTTACTAGGAATGCATGTATGCCTAAGTACATAAATTTATATATAAAGTAGGGCTGTCCTTGGGCGGCCGGCTGGATGACGCCAGCCGCAAAATTCTTAGTAAACATTTGATGTTGTAATTGCAATAAGCCGTCGAGTACCCAGAGACAACCCAAAACAATTTGTACGACCCGTTTGCTTATTAAAAGGTGATTATTTTTCATATATAGCGTATAGCGCTCTATTGTGTGTGGTTTCTATTGGAAGCTGACTAAGATTATAGATCGGGTATCTGCCTTACGTCATCTTTGCTGATGTCCACATAATTGTTGCGGTAATCAAGTGGTGCTCAGTTTGAGGGTAAGTACACAGTGGCGCCTTTTGCCTTAAGTAGATTGTTGGCGATTTGGTTCTCGACGCTTTGTGAATAAACAGCTTGCTGACCTCCGAGCTGGGCACTTGCCACCAATTGTTTGAGATACTGGGCAATCTTGCCATTATTTACTGTCAAGTAGGTTAAAGCCCCCTGATTTTTGACCGTAATCCAGCCCGTTATTGTAGCAGTATCAACATTTATTGAGTGTGCCTCAGAACCAAATCCAATAATCACCGATTGGGTCATAAGCGCAGTCATTGCAGTATAGTAGTCGGAACTATGTATGATCAGCTGCTGAGGATTCGCAACAGCAGCCTTCGGTTGTTTCTTAAAATCATTTTGTATGATTTGTCCAGCATCGGCTTGTAGGTGCGAAGACAGAGAAATAATCTGGTGACGCTCCATCACGGTAACAGAAAAAATGGCCAAAAAGGTGATAACGGCAACACTAATGAGGATCCGGCTTCTGGTAAATAATTGCAACGGCTCTCTATATACCTCATATTCCTCAATTGCTGGTGCGGCGAATGAAATTGTCTCAACAGGTGCGCTTGCCGCCGCTATAGGTTGTGTTAAAGGTGTGGGTTCCACATACTGAATTTGCTCAGAAATTTGAGAGGCTACTTCCTCTTGAACCGGATTTGGCTGAGGTGTCTCATAACTCTGATTTTGACGCGGCGTAACCGTTGACCGATTCGGAAACGCATAACCTCGGCGGTATACGGGGGGCCGTATTGGTCGTGGCTGTCGACCTGCTTGTATGACCATGTCATTGCCAACCATGGTAATTACTACACTCTTTCTCTTTTTATAATTTTGTCTTACGTCTTTATTCGAGAACCTATATGTCTATAATACATACCTACAAAAACATTGCAAATTTTACTCCGTATTTTTATGCACAAGCTAGTTTACGAGTGGCTGATTGGGAGTACACGCGGTTGGGTCCCACGCTGTTAAAGGTTCATTTGAAGAACTGACTGGACCAATTGAGGTTGTGGTAGTTGCGGTGGTTGAATTTGATGGATTGGCTGCTGTGGACGAGCCTGAGGTTGTGGTTGATCCATTTGTTGCACTACCGGTTGACGCAGGGACATTGACCGTAACGCCGGTGCCGGTCACTACCGTCACATCGGAACCCTCAGTTACCATGTTGGAGTTTTGGGACAATATAACGAAGCCCGTTAACTGATCGGCAACAGCAAGAGCTTTTCCTTCGGTTCCAGAATTTGCGTAGTAGACGACTGTTTCGTTCGCCTGGTAACTCGCCGGTTTCGCTGTAGTAGGTTGACCAGCTACATTGAATCCAAGACTTTGTAGTCCAGTGGCAATCTGTCCGGCTTGGCCTGACACTCCGCTACCATTGATTATATTGACGGTAACATTCTTTACTGCGGGCAATGGTTGGCCGGTCATAGTGTTGGTAGTTTTTGATGAGCCTAAGAACTGTCCAATTATCTGTTCGTCAGTGCCTTCATAGGGAAAGACCACATCGCCGAAAGTATTACCATCATACTCATAGCTTCCGAATCCAGTTGTCACAATCGGTAGGGTGTACTGAGGTACATTAGTAATAATGACTGAATGAAAGTCTTGCATGAGAGCAATCATCGATGAGGTTGAAAAACCATTATCTACCTGAACCTGTGGAGCAATGGCATCAACTAGTTTTTGATCAGTGATTGGATTACTTAAGTTTTGTGCTGCAACTGTTGCGGCGAGAACGCGGAGAAATTCATGTGTTCTGGCTATCCGGGCGATATCACTTTGATTTTCCTGAGGCCAATAATTGACGTTGTTGGTCGTAATGCCAGGCGCTTTGTATTGCAGGTGTCTCGCTCTAACCACTTGCAGTGCTTCGACTCCGTTTAATATTCGGCAGCCTGCTGTCTTTACATCTAAATAAGACTCTGAATCATAGACTGGCATTGGGAAATTCATTTTAATACCGCCAACAGCATTGACGATGTTAACAAATCCATCAAAGCCGACTTCAACATAATGCTGGATGGGGATTCCGAAATCTTCTTCGATTGCGCTGACCAATTGCGTTGGTCCTTGGTAAAGTGCGGCATCTATTTTATATGCTTGATTGCCAGATCGTGCATCCGGAACAAACGTATCCCTTGGAATAGACAAAAGCGATAACGTATGTGTTTGAGGTACGATATGAATGATAAAGATAATATCACTATTAACACCAGTGACGCCTTGCGAACAAAAACCCCATTCTGCATTCTGAACCTTCAGATTGCAGCGGTTAGTAGAGCCGGCTACTAAAATGTTTTCTGCTCCGCCAACCGAAGCTGATAGATTGCCGACGCTGAGCCGATGAACTTTATGATACAGCTGCCAAGCGTCCCACGCCCCAGCACCTATAAGACCTAGTAAAACAATGATAACGATAAACAGAATTCGTTTTCGTCGGCGTCGTCTACGTTGTCGTTTTGCGAAATCGGTGGTCATTGGTTTATTCGTTGGTTGTGAGAATGACGGAGGGATAGATCGGTTTAATATTGAATCCTGTCTAATTGCTGATATTTCGTCGCTATTTCGATTGTCTGGGGTGTTGTTTCCTACAGCAGGGCTGGAAGAGGGTAGTACCTTTGTTTTCCGGTTTGCGATAAAACCCTCAAAATTTCCTTGCCGTTTCCTCTCTCGTGGCCGGTTTTGTCCGTTACTATCCATTCCCAAAAAAAGCTTTCGTGTTGCTAAGGTTTTATTAAAACATCTTGGTGAACATTATAGCTAATTTGCTTGTAATTGACGCTATACCATTAAGCATGGAGTGACTGAGATTTGCATGAAAACTGGTAAATTATACACACTCAATTCAAAGTTCAAAGCGATTAACTTGAGTAGTTATAACGTAGAATATTCAAGTCACATAAAACGAAATCAGAAAAAAAGCAATAAAAGAACTTACGGCGTATCTTCCCACCATACATCTTGCACACTTTCACTAAACTAGAAAGGAGTGAAAGTGAGATACAGGAGAATGACAGAGAAACAACTCTTAGTCTACGGGGCTAGGATTAGATTAGGGTGGTTTCGGAAAGCTGAAGAATTAGGGAGCGTGACTGCAGCTTGTGAGTTCTACGGTATACCTAGAAGAACGTATTACTACTGGTACGCCCGGTATATTGAGAGCAGTAAACAGTTAACAAGTTTGTATGACTTGCCCAGAACACCAAAGTCACATACTGCTGATGTTGACGAAGATACCGTCAGTCTCATCGTGCAGCTCCGTTTAGGGCTTGGCTATGGCGAGGATGCACTTACGCATATATTGCAAAGAGATTACGGCGTAAACATCTCACATCATGGCGTCGGTAATGTCCTGAAGCGTGCTGGACTCCTAACGCCGAGAAAGCGACACGCTCGTCAACATCGCCGACTTAACGATTATCCCTACCAACCAGGAGAAGTCGGCCAAATGGACGTCAAACACTGGAAGCGGGCAGCCTACCAGTACGACCTCATTGACTGTGCCACCAGGATTAAGTACAAACGACTGTACCCGGGACATGATCCGACCTATACTGTCGACTTTCTAGAGCACGCCACTCGTTTCTTTGCCCCGGCTTTCGCGTTTCAGTGCATACAAACTGACAATGGTTTGGAGTTTGTCTATGATCACTTGCCGCAAACCAAACCAGAGACGCGAACTGTCGTACAACGTTGGCTTGATGTCCATGGTATTCGTCATGGTCGGATACCGGCTTACTCGCCGTATTTGAATGGCAGGATTGAACGCTCACATGGCGTTGACAAAGACCGCTACAAACGATTGACAACATATAGCTATGACAAATCCGAGCTACAAGCATTTCTGGTCGACGACTGCCTGGACTACAACTTCTACCGGCCGCACAGTATGTTGGGCATGATGACTCCCGTCGAATACTTACAAAGTATACCGGGGTACGAACATGCTAATCTAGATACAAGTGTGCTTGTTGTTTAGTGGGTGGACCAGAACTTACGGCGATTGTGCAGCAATGTTCGGTACTATTACTCTTTCGAATTTATCGTTATATAACGCTGTAACAATATTAATTGTTGCTGCAGGCCCGTAAAACATAGACTTAAAGTAATGCGAAAGGAGGGCAATGTATGGGCGAGTATCTTGAGCGCCGTGAAACCGATCCGGCCGCAGAAAGTTTACGAGAAGCAACCACAAGAGTAGCAGAGCTAGAAGGCTATCTAATGAGAGCCATGCTTGGTGCAGATGCATTATTTGATTACCAGCTAAAGGTTGTTATTGACGAGGAAATTGAAAGTGGCTTAACACCGGATCAAAGAGAACTTAGGGACGATGTTTTTAGGTCCTTACAGGAACTCGAAAGACCGGCTCCAGGTGTTGAACCGGGCGATGTTTTTTTTACGGACACGACTTATCACGATGCTGCAATTAACGAAGCCTTTGGGTTTGGTCAAATCGGTAACGTTGAGACGGATCCGCTGCAAGAAAAATATGATGACGCCTACATGGATATGCAAACGTTAGTTGATGGTTCTTTTGATACTATACTGCTCGAATCTGTGACAGTTCCCGCTTTTAGATTAGCTGGCGATGAGGCCGTTGGACCAGGAAGATTGAGTTTGATGACCTATATGAGTTCCTCACCAGATGCCCGACCAGGAGATATACTCGTACAAATTAAATACTCTGTTGTGGATCCTGATGAGGGAAAGCCGGGCGATCCGGAGGTAGTGACTGAGCTGTTTGTGCATGTCGCTGGTATTGAATGGGGACTACCAGTACTGAAACAAATATTAGAACCAGGTGCCTATGAGCTAATGATGGGCGAAATTCAAACAACCTTTTTACAGCGAGCTATACATCAGCTAAATACAGCCGTTTCGCCTACATTACAAGCTGCTATTGAAGCTGAAGGACTTAAGGAACATCTTAGTCGTGCAACCAGCTGACGCTGAAGCTGGATCCGTTATTACCGAGGGTTGAAAGTAACGCTTTTGCGGGACCGCGAGCAGAAACTACCATGCTCACTGGATCATACGCCCAGCCAGTGGTTGGTGCAGTTGTTGGGCCGGAGATCGGAGCAGTGACACCATTCATCGTTACTGTAGTGTTTGAAAAGTTTTCAGTGCCAAAGTTAGCGAGCGGTAAGACACCGAAGAAGGAAGAGGGAGCTTCAGTGATCCATTCTGCTGACTCTCGCTGTGCTCCGGGAACACTGCTGCTGGTTGTGAATACTCTATTCATTGTCATGTTCGTCAGTGTAAGCGTAAATTCATTGTTAGCATATTTCACATCAGCCGACATATGGTTGCCGGGGTTGACTGGAAGGTTAACTTCATACATATATTGAGGATAAAATTCAAACCATGCGTAATATTGCGGACGACCTCGATTGCAATCGTGTTCAGTACCGGTTTGTTCGACCGTTTGATCACTGTAGCCGTCGATACCCACCCAAGAGGCGCTGTAGCTGGTATTCCTTTGACTGCAAGTGACAGTAGGGACGACCCACTGGCCGTAGGCATCGCTCACCGCATTACTTTGCGGGCTTGTGAGGTTTGTTTCGACTGCATACCCAGCCCAGTTTGTACTCGTGCCATTGTAGAGCCGATGGCGAATACCTTGTTTAATTGAGGCTTTTGTGTAATTTGGCGCGTCTGCTTGTGTTGATGCTAAGCCAAGGCTGACTGCCAAAACCATTGACAAAGCAACAGATAAAACTGTTAAAGATAAATGTTTCATGGGCTCATTTTGCGCTTTTAGTAAGTATATTGTCAACCACCTCTAGTAACAGATTGTTTTTACTTATACAACGATTATGATTATTTTCTACAAAAGACTGTCAAATCTCAGTTCATTCGCGTATAATGCATGCGGGATAAAAAATGGAGACCCCTGGTATTTTTGTGTTTTCGGGAATGGAGAAGCTATGAAATTTATCAATAATCAACAGCCACAGACTGATCTCACCTACAGTGATGTCTTTTTGGTGCCTGGCTTCAGTAATTTAAATTCGCGTTTTGATACTGATATCACACCAGCAGACGGCACTGGCACTACCATACCTATCGTCATCGCTAATATGAACGCAGTAGCTGGTAAGCGTATGGCTGAAACGGTTGCCCGACGGGGTGGACTGGTGGTTTTACCACAGGATATACCAGAAAATAACCTGGAACATATTGTGAATTATGTGAAGACCCGACACACGATATATGAAACACCGCTCACCCTTACTCCTGACAACACGATCGCCGATGCCTTGAACATTATTCACAAGAGGGCCCATGAAGCAACGGTTATTGTGAATGATAAATTTGAACCTGTCGGAATATTTAAGGCAAAAGACGCCGCTGGCTATGATACATTCACTCATTTGAGTGAAGTTATGACGAAAGACGTACTCACCATACCTGAAGGCCTTAGCCCGCGTGAAATGTTTGAAGTGTTGCATAAAAAACGTCTGACTATCGCACCGGTAGTCAAGAACAAGAAAATGGTCGGTGTGATGACGCTAAAAGGTGCCTTACGTTCGGATATCTATGTGCCAGCGCTGGACAGCAAAAAGCGTTTGCTGGTGGCAGCGGCAATTGGCGTGAATGGCGATGTGGTGAATCGAGCTGCGCGATTAAACGCTATGGGAGTCGATATTATTGTACTTGACACCGCTCATGGCTATCAGGAGAAAATGATTCAAGCGGTTAAAAGTTTACGGACAGCTCAACCAAAACTTACGATCGTCGCTGGTAACGTGGTGACTGCCGAGGCTACAAAAGCTTTGCTTTCAGCTGGTGCGTCCATTGTAAAAGTGGGAGTTGGACCTGGAGCAATGTGTACTACCCGAGTAATGACCGCCTACGGCCGGCCACAATTCAGTGCCGTTATGGAATGTGCAGCAGCTGCAAAAGAAATGGGAGGTTATATCTGGGCAGATGGTGGCATTCGCTATCCTCGTGATGTCGTTCTCGCCTTGGCCGCTGGAGCGAGCAGTGTCATGTGGGGTTCAATGTTTGCTGGAACGTATGAAAGTGTTGGTGACGTACTGAAAGATAATGAAGGCATGCTTTACAAAGAAAATTTTGGCATGGCAAGTCGTCGTGCGGTAAAGAATCGTAATAGTTTTGGTACGGCTTTTGAAATAGCTAAAAAGGAATTTTTTGAAGAAGGCATTAGCTCATCGAAACAGTACATCAATCCTGTTCGACCTGGTGCAGAAGACATCATTGATTACGTTACAGCTGGCATACGCAGTGCTATGTCTTATTGTGGTACTCAACAACTTGCTGATTTTCATGAACGAGCTCAAGTCGGCATCCAATCAACGTCTGGTTACCAAGAAGGTTTCGCCTTAAGCGAGAGTTGGGAATAAAAGATCGCTCTAATAGCGATAGTATTCGGATTTGAATGGCCCGACGACTGGGACGTCCAAGTAATCTGCTTGTTCAGGCGTAAGTCTCGTAAGTTGACCACCGCGCGCAGCTAAGTGCACGGCTGCTACTTTTTCATCAAGCTGTTTTGGTAATCGATACACGCCTATTTCAAATGTACCATTGTAGAGTTCAATCTGCGCAAGTACTTGGTTTGTAAAGGAGGTTGACATCACAAATGATGAATGCCCGGTGGCATTGCCTAAATTAACAAGTCGACCTTCGCTGAGCACAATAATCCGTCGTTTATTTGGGAGTACATATTCATCGACGAGCGGTTTAATTGTTACTTTTTTGACTCCTTTGAGCTCATGTAAACGACCTACTTGGATTTCATGATCGAAGTGTCCGATATTACATACGATGGCAGTGTCTTTCATTTGCTCAATGTGATCGAGAGTAACGATATCCTTGCAACCTGTCGCCGTGACGAAAATATCCGCCAATGGAGCAGCTGTTTCCATCGTCACTACTTCATAGCCTTCCATGATAGCTTGCAATGCACATATCGGGTCAATTTCGGTAATCAGCACGCGGCAACCGAACCCTCGAAGAGACTGGGCACAGCCTTTACCAACGTCACCATAGCCTGCTACAACGGCGATCTTACCAGCGATCATTACATCGGTGGCACGTTTAATGCCGTCCATAAGTGATTCACGGCAACCGTAAAGATTGTCAAATTTGGATTTGGTGACGGCGTCATTGACGTTCATAGCGGGAATTTTTAGTTTGCCCTCTTTGAAAAAGCGGTCAAGTTGTTTCACTCCAGTCGTTGTCTCCTCGCTGACGCCTCTGATAGTTGGCAATAATTCGGGATATTTGTTGTGTACCAAAGCAGTAAGATCACCACCGTCGTCGAGCAACATGTTGGGGCCTTGATTGTTTGCAAATTTCAGCGTCTGTTCGACGCACCACCAGTACTCTTTTTCGGTTTCACCTTTCCAGGCAAACACCGGTGTCCCTTTTTTTGCAATTGCTGCAGCAGCATGATCCTGGGTGGAGAAAATATTACACGAAGACCACCGAACTTCAGCACCGAGTTCTTGGAGGGTCTCGATCAGTACTGCAGTTTGGATAGTCATGTGAATAGATCCGGCTATTCTCGCACCTTTTAGCGGTTGGACTGCTTTTAATTCCCGCCTCAGCGAAGTGAGTCCGGGCATTTCACTTTCAGCCAAAGTAATTTCCTTGCGACCAAAAGCGGCAAGTTTTAGGTCTTTTATTTTAAAATCTTGGACCGGTGTACTCATATATTCCTTTCGTGAAGCGTAATTGATTGATGGTAGGCATCGACATAGCGATGTGCCACTTGATGCATCGTAAATTCGGCACGTGGACCGAAGGACTCAAGAATTAATGATGCGACTGCTGTGCCCAATTGTCCACACTGAATAAGGTCCCATTGTCGCAAATAGCCGTGTAAAAAACCAGCCCGAAAGGCATCACCGGCACCGGTCGGATCAACAATCTGTTTTGGCTGAGCGGCGTGTATATGCAAAGGTTTGGGTACGGACGACCCGCTGATCAGTATCCCATCAGCACCTTTTGTAGTGACGATTACCGGTAATTGCTGGCAAAGTTTTTTTTCCGATATACCAGTTTTCTCGCACAAAAGACTATGCTCATACTCATTTACTATAACTAGTTCCGCTGCGGCTAAGCCACGACGAATATCTTCGCCTGAAATGTTGTTCACTTGCTGGCCCGGGTCGTAAAGTAAGCGGAGCCCCATTTTTTTACATTCATCTACTTGTCTACGCATGCCAGCAGGATCATGAGCCGATATGCAAACAAACACATTTTGCTTAGCCCAAGGTTTCAAGGAAAGTGACTCGGCATCGGCCATTGCTCCAGGGTAAAATCCTCCTACCTGGTTATGGGCAGCGTCAGTTAACACACTAAATGATGCCGTTGGTAGTGTACTCGAATGAATATAATGAATATCGACGCCAGCTTCTTGTAGCGCATCCATGTACTCACGACCATCTGGGCCGACGGACCCGAGCAAAATAGGAGCATTACCCAGTAGTGCGTGACTATAGGCAATATTGGCTCCGATACCACCAGGAGCTATCTTTAAATCATCAACTAGTACGCTGACTGACAACACATCGAGTTTTTTCTGATGGATCAGATCTTGATAGCGACCGCTAAAATTCATAATTCGATCGATGGCAATCGAGCCGCTAATGATAAGGGTAGGTGTATCCATCGTGTGTCATAAAGAAGTATAGAATATCCACCTGTATAATAGAAGCCGGAACGTGAGCTGGAGTACTATAGCCCTATGAGAAACACAAGTTGTATTGTCGATACTATTTGGTATTCTGCTTACCAAAAGAACATGATGTCTTAGAAAGAAAAGTGGCTGCTCGTTTGATTGCCTTTGTAGCGGGTGCTCTCATAAAATAGGTTTATAAATAGAATGAGGTAGTACTATGGAGTATCAATATTTCTCACATAATGGACAATTAACGCAGGTTGATCAAGCCGTTGTGCCGTTATCTAGTATTGAATATTCGTATGGCTTCGGAGTATATGAAACCATTCGGGTAGTGAAGGGCAAGCCTTTTTTTATTGAAGAACACTTGGACCGACTTTTTCACTCAGCCCGGGAAATCAGTCTGGATCATCAATTTGATCAGCACACAATTATGAATGGAGTTCAGGAATTAATTGTTAAAAATCAGGTGGATAGTTGTAATCTAAAACTATTACTCATCGGTGGAAAGAATGACGGTCCAGCTGATCTTTACATCCTATGTTTACCACCGCAGTATCCGAAACGTCAATTGTATCAAGCAGGGGCACATTGTATTACCTATACATATGAACGACTGTATCCATCAGCTAAAACTCTCAACATGCTGCCCAGCTATTTGGCCTACCGACAAGCGAGACAGTTCTCGGCATACGATGCCTTGCTGGTAAATCATCAGGGTTATATTACCGAGGGAACTCGGACTAACTTTTTTGCAATGAGCGGAAAAACAATTGTCAGTGCACCTGAAGCGCAGATTTTAGCCGGTGTGATGCGAAAAGTTGTGCTCTATCTCGCAAAGACCCTCGGCTTTGAATTAGTCTATGAAGATATAGCTCCTGCAAATCTTGCTATATTTGACGGTGCGTTCCTAACGAGCACGTCAACAAAAATAATGCCTGTTAAGTCAGTAGACGATTATTCATTTCGGGAGATTCCTCCTGTTCTAAAGGAATTAATGAAACAACTTGATGATTTTTTGAGGTCATCAAATGGACGTCTGGATAGCCATCATGAGTAATCTTGGCCTGAAAAGGTACCGCAACTAGGAAGAATATATGCCGGGAAAATTAGATAGCTGGTTCCATAAATATTTTCGTACTCCGTATAGGCTATCTGTAGTATTTGACGAGGGTAGCGGACCGGCGATTATTTTTATCCATGGTATCGCCTCTAATTCGCTTACCTGGCTGCCGCTTATTCCATTGTTGAAGGACAATTACCGATGTATTGCGATTGACCTACTTGGCTTTGGAGTGTCACCTAAACCAAACTGGTCAGCCTATACGATGGATGATCATTTAAAAAGTCTGCACACAACAATACGGCACCTTAAAGTGGATGAGCCATTTATTGTTATGGGACACTCTATGGGAAGTATTATTGCTGCAAAATACGCTGACCGTTATCCAAGTGAGGTACGTCACTTATATATGCTTAGCCCTCCGATAGTCACGAATATTTCAAGTCGTAAACCCCATAAAATTATATTTGCGAAATCCTCCTATGCTCGTATATACCGCTATCTTCGAGAACATAAGCGTTTTACGATTACGAGCGTTGTCTATGTCAAGAAATTTCTGAAAACTACCCCGTTTGATCTCACGGAAGCGAGTTGGCTACCGTTCGTCCGCTCACTTGAGGAATGTATTGAAAAACAGCGGGATATAGCAACCGATTTACTGCAAGTCCAGTGTCCAGTTGAGATATTTTATGGCACCCGTGACAGGGTAATTAGTAGTAAAAATATTGAATCACTGGCAATACTATCAAATGTTACGATTCATCCTATTTCAAGCTGGCATAGACTGAATAAAACCTATGCTGCTACGCTCGCAAGACAGATGCAGTAACTTAAGAAACCGCCTTACGGTACACACGCATAGACCACCATACTATGAGGACTGTGAGTGGTGTCAAAACTATGAAAGCTAATTTGACAGAATGTGTAGCAATTTGTCCAATAGCGAGTGATCGACCGGCGGTTACTACATAATAGAGTGGATTAATATATGCCACTATTCGCATCCAGTGAGGTGCCAGAGTAAGCGGGAGCATCACCCCTGCTAAAAGCATTATAGGCAAGTTTAAGCCATTAGCTATTGCGGCAAGAGTGCTGATGACCCCTTTTGTGAGAATAGCCAATGAGGTAAATAATGCCGAAAAAAGAACCATAAGCAGTACTAGCAAAACTCCAAATACTAATAAGCCTGCCATATGTATTGCGAAACCAAAGAAGCTACTGATTGCAATGATCATGACAATAAATATTAATGTCCAGACTATACCCGATAAAATTGGCCCCATGAGGAGCGCAATACGACTCGCAGGCGTAACTCTCATGCGCTCTATGAACCCGTTTCTTAGTAGGAAAACCGTTCCGAATCCAGCACCGCTACCACTACCGAATGCCAGAAGTGCGATGATGCCAGGCAGAAATACTTGAATTACATGATTTGCCGGAAAACCGGGTCCCCCAGCTAAGTTATTCAAAAGCGGCATAAATAGGATGAGATACATTATTGGTGTCGATACACCGACAATCAGCCATGTCGGGTTACGAAGATTTTGCACAAATGGTCTCCAAAAAAGTAGTCGGAGATCTATCAGACTTTTCATGATTTTGCACCTCCATTTGGTTTTTCACCGTCACGCAATGATCGCCCTGTCATTTTTAAGAAGACGTCGTCTAGTGATGGCAGAGACAGTGAAACGGTATCCAAATCAATATGATGCTGATCGAGTAGATCGAAGACACGGGGTAATCCTTTGGTTCCGTCATCAACATAAAGCCGAATCGCCTCATTTTCAATTTTAGCGTCACGTACAAAACTGAGCTGAGATAAAATATGATGAAGCTTGTCCAAATGTGCAGTAGCTATTTTTGGTTTCAGGAGTATTGCGTCGCCAGCAACCTGTTTTTTTAATTCCCTGGGAGTGCCTCTAGCCACGACTTTGCCATGGTCCATAATGACTAGCTCATCTGATAGTACATCAGCTTCTTCAAGATAGTGAGTAGTTAAAAATATTGTTGTACCGTTATTTTGGAGAACTTTGATCTGTTCCCATAAATTTGCCCGATTTTGCGGATCGAGACCGGTCGTAGGTTCGTCGAGAAAAAGTATATCCGGGCGGTGCATTATGCCGGCGGCAATATCGAGACGACGTTTTTGACCACCTGAATAGGTCGAAACTTTTCGCTCAATAAAATCTGTGAGCTGTAAAAGATTGGCGAGCTCAAGAGAGCGGTGCTTGGATTCGGTCTTTGTCATACCATACAAGCGACCCTGCAAAATCAAATCATCGATGCCTTTTGCATCATCGTCGGCGCCCCCTAGTTGGGACACGTAACCGATGTGTTTTCGAACTTCGCCTGGCTGGTGTTTTACGTCGAAACCAGCAACTGACGCTTCGCCGTCATCAATGCTTAGTAGTGTAGTGAGCATGCGTAGAGTAGTAGTCTTGCCGGCACCATTCGGGCCAAGAAAACCAAAGATTTGCCCGGCGGTGACATCTAGAGTAACACCCCGGACGGCTTCAACCGTCTTTTTATTGACGGTAAATGATTTTTTCAGACCCTTCGTTTGGAGAATAGTATTTGACATAGTAAGTTTACCTAATTATGTGGGCGAGATGGAGTAGCCACAAGGTCACTCCCGCTGATATTGCAAACAGTCCAAGACCTATTGGAGAGCCCCAGCCATACCAGTTCATGGCATCGTGTGCGGCGGGGTCATACTGTAGTGATTGTTTTTTATCCATAAGATGGTGATCCTTGTAATTTACGTTCTGACACGGTATAATACCTTAATCATTAATTATCTTAATTGTCTAAATAAATTATGTCAAGGACTTCTCCACAAGCTGCTAAAAATGACCGAGAACGACGCGAAGCGCTTGGAAACGAGCTACAGTTTCTTGGTCAAATGCTGAGTACCGAAACAGCGCTGTTTCATCATACCGTGGCTACCAAATATGGTTTTACCGTGACCGATTTGAAAACAGTGTCAACAATCATGCAAGAGGGACCGATGACTGCCGGGCAGCTCGCCGATCGGCTCAGTTTGACGACTGGAGCAGTGACGAGTGTAATAGATCGTTTAGAAAAACGTGGTATGGTCTATCGTTCAGCAGATCCAAATGATCGACGCAAAGTAATTGTTAAAATTGACGGGCAGAAAATGCGTCATTCGCTAGGCACAGAGTATCTCTCGGTAGGAGAAGCGTTTAAAAACTTGTGTAAAAATTATACGACTGATCAATTAGAGTTCCTTGTTGAGTATTACAAAATTTCAATAGAGCTGACTAAAAAGGAAATCGCCAAAGCTGCAAAGAAATAGCTAGTCACAGCCAGTCTTACTGTAATAGTTACTTAGTTTCTGATTTTACGAACAGTTCAGTATTTTCTTCTGCAGGTTTAGTGTCAGAAGCTTTTTCAGTTTTTCTCTTTCGGCGACTTGAAATAATGGCAGCACCGGAGAGAACCGCGGTATTGGGGAGGAAGACAACCGTACCACTTTCCTCGAGCAGCTTTGTATGAGTTAAACCGATATCGATAACACGTCCGGTATATTTCCCACCTAAGGAACCGGAATTTAAGACAATTTGTTCGCCGACGGTAAATGGATGAGAAATGATCAGTACAATACTCGCAAAAAAGTTTCCCAGTGCCTGTTGGGCAGCAACACCTAAAATAATTCCTAGAACCGCAGAACCAAGAAGAAGTCGGCCAACTGGCACCTCTAACATTCGCAATGTAAGTAAGATGATCACCACATAGCCAACTACCCGAAGCACAAACTCGATGGCATCTGCACGACCTGCGCCTAGATGTGGAGAGACTACTTTTTTGACCTTATGCGTCAGCACTCGTAGAAATAAGTTTGCCGAGCCAACAAATAAAAAGACCCCAAATAGAGCGATTAATTTATCGTCAATATTACCGTGTTCGACATTACCGTAGTTGAAGCATATATACCAGCCAACAATACACATAACTGCATAAGGCACGAGTTGTATGTTTGTGCCTCGCCAAGTATCTCTGCTTTCTTTATGTATTGAGGATGTTGAATCCATAGCTCATTTACATGGTAAGCATAACTTCATTCCTATGCAAGCGGTCGACTACTTATCAGTGAATAATTGGGAGTCGCAATATAGCGGAGAAATACCGTATAATTTAAATTTACTAAGCTTGAATAGTTATCAAAACAGATAATAAACAACATTATGCCGCCTTTTCTAGATATCCCTGATTACACCCATATCAGAGATGCTTTTTGTTTGCAATTTAGGGCCGCTGATAGTGGCCATTCATCAAGTTTGCCTTTCATTCGCAACCCTTTGCCAAGTACGTCGCTCATAAAACCAAATAGTATATTTCAAGTTTTTGTAATTGGTGGGACAAACAGCGAAACGGCCACTGTTCGATATAACGAAGACGGCACCGTCTCAATCATTGAGTATCAGGCATTTAGTGAATTTGATAAATTTCGGACGATAGATGATCTCTATAGATTTATTGATCAATATGTTGACGACATAATTTGTGCGATTGGCATAAATTTTGCCTTTACCCTTGAACCAAAAACAGGTCCAAAAGGTCAGCTTGACGGAATAATGATAGATGGCGAGACAAAGGGACATGCTTTTGCTGGTCTCCAGCATGAATTGGTAGGAGCAGATATTGAAAAACATTTAAAGGCAATGTATGGCCGCGATGTGATCGTATCTGTCGGAAACGATGTCGTCTGTTTAATCACATCTATTATTAATCGGCAGGACAATCGTAGTAATTTATTTGCCGGCATAGTAGGTACTGGTGTAAATTTAGCCTTCTTTCTAGACGATCAAACAGTGATCAATACCCAGGTAGCTGATTTTAACAATTTTACTCAAACTTCAACTGGTAAGAGGGCCGATGCCGATTCACCAAATGCCGGTAAGCAATTGTTCGAAAAAGAAGTTGCCGCTGGTACGCTGTTTCAGCATTACAATATTCTAGTTGAACAGTTAACATTGTTGACTGGACCGCTCCAATCGACAAAGGAACTCGCAATTTTAGCTGATGGCAACGTTGCTCGAGAGGGAGATATTGCAAGAGGTTTATTCAAACGGTCAGCATCATTACTGGCAGCAATGTTCGCGGGCTTTTATGAACACCGAGGAAAGCCAACGAAACTTACCGCCATTATGCAGGGTGGTTTATTCTGGGAGGGTCCAAATTATAAGGAAATGGTAGTTGATGCAATGATAGAACTCGGAGTGCCGGCTGACGTCATCACGTTTGAGATACTAGAACGCAGTGGACTTATTGGTGCAGCCAAGCTGATCACTGGCGGACTTTAGAGTATTACTCTTTGAGGTAGGTGCTGTTGACGGTTACAAACGGTAAGCTAGACTGGAATTTGCGGACCTGCTTTGATACGATGCGAGCCTCATAATCGTAGACGATAATTTCAACTAATGGCATTTCAAGACTTTCAACCTGTAGGTCGTCAAGGTTGTCTAAATGCTTTATTAGGGCACGCAATGTGTTGCCGTGAGCAACCACAAGAATATTATGCCCATGCCTGATGTTTGGCAAAATTTCTTCAGTAAAATAAAGCACGACTCGGCGATACACCATTCGTAGGGTTTCGCCATTTGGTATTGGTTGATCCCAACCACGTCGTATTTTTAAAAAGGCGTCATGGCCGAACTGCTCTTCAATATGTTGTTTATTCTTCCCGGTGAGATCGCCATAGTCGCGCTCGTTGAGGGCAGGATTAGAGACAACAGGAAGATAATCCCAACTGTTAGTTCTCATTATAATCTTCAGAGTCTCTTGTGCTCGGATAAGTGATGACGTATAAGCGGTATCTGGCTTAAGGTCCTTGATCGCCCCTGCCATAATTGAGGCTTGTTGTCGGCCATTTTCAGTTAAGGGCACATCTTTAAGTCCGGTAAAAAGATTATTGGCGTTGTATTCCGATTCACCATGACGCACCAATAGTAGATGAGACATTATCTTATAGTACCATAAGGGGAACCCATCTGATCTGTTACAGGGCTTTGATTTTATCAACGATCAAAAAGACGGTATTGATGAGGCTCACATCATTAAGTTGCTCACCATCTCAAAAGTGCAAGCTTTCGAAGTAGAATATTTTCGTTTATGGATTGAGCAGGCAAATAGACTAGACTATCAAGAGAAAGAGAGGCATTTGCTGCGTTTGGCGGGTAGTCTAGGTGCAAGGCACCTCAATGTTGCGGTATTTGAGAGACATACCCCGGAAACTATTATTCGAAACCTTCGTGACTTATATCGCCGGGCGCGCCATATAATCTCATTGTACAATTAGAATTCATGCCATATACGTCTCCTGTGAACAGCCTTCAATCGGCATGGGATATTGTTCGTAACGTTGATGAGCCGAATTGCGGATTACTTTTAGACACTTGGCATCGGGGAAGAACGGACGGCAATATGGAGGCTCTACAGAATATTCCTCCTGAACGAATTACGTCAATTCAACTAAGCGACATACTTGCAGTACCTCATTCAGACATGCACGATGGATCGCTACATTATCGTCAAGTGCTAGGAGAAGGAACATTCAATTTGGTAGATTTTTTACAACTCGTGGATGAATATTTTAAGTATGCAAGACAATTATATGACGGTGGCTACTCAATCGACCAAATTACCACTTTACTCACCAAGCAAGGTCTCAAACCCAATCAGATAAAGATCTTACTTTTTACTTTTCAAAGATCACTGCAACAGCGACCGCGATCGTTGGGCTCACCTTAATTCTCATAGGTATGTGACAGCACTAGACCGTAAGTGCACTAAAAATGGCTTCTAGCTGTTCTCGGGTAAGCTGATTCGGAGCACTTGCCAACCCGAGTTTACTGGGTGCAAAAATCATCTCATTTCCCCATAATGTCCCAAATACCCGTGTTGCGTAACCATAGGGCCCCATGCCAAGAATAATGTGCTTAAGTTTTTGGGCTTTCAGCTGCTGTTGGAGCTCCAAAAGACGGATAGCATCATACGGACTCTGGCAATAGGTGGATAATTTCACAATTTCCGGGTCATGCGTCAGAAGTTGCATAACTTTCTTCTCAAGCACTTCGATCATCGGCGTATGTTCATAATTGTGATAGGAGACAATCGTTCTTGCCGATAACTCTTTGTCACGAATGAATGTCAAATCTTGGGATTGCTGTCCGGCATCAAAATCCATTAAGACTCGTGAACCGCTAAATTTTTGAATTATGTCGTGTCGTATGTCTTCAGCTAATTGCATTGGTTCCAGGTTTAATCGTCGAAAGACTATAACTAATCTGGGGCCAAAATCCTTGAGCTGGTTAAGAAATACATCGTCAAGGCTTTTGAGGTAATCGATCCAAACCTCAAAATAGTAATAGTCTTGTTCGCTAGAGCGAATGGCATACAGCACTTCTTGTTGATCGTTGCTCATAATCGGTAGGCAATAATTAATAGTCATGTTACTCCTCCATATAGCGGTGTAGGGTTTCAATTAATAGGTTTTCGTCAACTTGTTGATCATATATGGCATAGCCTAGTTGTTTGAGTAGCGTAAACTTTTTCACTCCGTGCTCCGACTTTTTGTCCAAGTTCATTTTTTCTAATAATTCTGGAACAGATGCCTTTGGAGGTGCCACCGGCAGTCCGGCAGCTTTAAGCGTTGCACGGATATAAGCAACATCAGATTCTGCAATGTATCCGAGCTGTCTCGATAGGTCGGCTTCAATTATCATACCGATAGCAATTGCTTCACCGTGCAACAGAGGTGAGTCGGATTTCCATGAGACAGCTTCGATCGCATGGCCGACGGTATGGCCGAAATTAACTAGTTTACGCTCACCGTGTTCACGCTCATCATTCGCGACGATAGAAACTTTTATCCGCACCGATTCAGCAATATAATCTACCATTTCTTCACTCGTAAATTGATCAGGTGTTTTCTGGGCGAGTGCGTGAAAGAAGTTTGCATTACGAATGAGTCCGTACTTATACATTTCAGCAAACCCAGCAAGCAGTTCGCGTTTCGGTAATGATGAAAGTACCTCGGGATCGATAATTATTGATACAGGCTGCGTAAACGTACCAACCAGGTTTTTAATGCCATCGAAATCGATTACTGTTTTGCCTCCGATGCTACTGTCAATTTGGGCTAATAGTGTTGTCGGAACGTGAGCAAAGTCTATACCTCGCATATAGGTTGATGCTGCAAAAGCAGCAAGATCTCCGATAACGCCACCGCCTAGGATGAGGACCAAACTTTTTCGGTCACAGTAGCATTCGCGGAGTACTGACCAGATCTGTTCGACGTTTTTGATTTGCTTAGATTGTTCACCTGCTGGAATAACAACTAACTCAGTAGCGCGTCGTAGACCGTTTCTGAAAGTATCTAACCACAGTTTTTCAACATTATTATCGGTAATAATGAACACTTTTGAGTATTTATCAAGTGCTATAAGATCAGCTACTTGAGTACGTAAACCGTTGCCTATATGAATAGTATATTCCCGTGTGATGCCGGGAATTTCGACATGAATATCCTGCATAAGTATAGCTTAGCTTGCGTGTTGCATTTTCGCTACAATTTCATCAAATTGCTGCCAAGTAACTTGTTGTCTGCTATCCGTTAAGGTATGTTCGGGGTCGTGATGTACTTCGATTATCATTCCATCAAAATTATAAGTAGAGCTTTGTTCGGCCATTGCATAAACGTTCGGCACAGTCCCACCGGTATGCGATGGATCAAAAAGCATTGGTATACCGGTCTATTCTTTCATTCTCATTGCAGAATCGAAATCAACCAAATTTCTAAGCCCTATCGGATTATCATCATGAAGTGAGGGTGCCATGCCTCGATAACAGTTGAGTAAACGTTTCCTAGGGAAACCAACGTCAAGCACATGATCAACGATTCCTTCCCAGTGCGGATCATTTGGCCAAGGCTGATTCTTGATCATTAATACGACATGTTCGTCTTCAGCAGCAATGCGGGAAATCTCTCGCTGCAGAAAATGATTCTGATTTCGAGCCCCAAGCCAGACCAGTAATTTACCATTTTCTTTCATGTGAGGTAATGTTGCACCAAGAGCCATTGTGATATGGTCTGGAACCATGACCTCTAGTCCGGGATTTAAACCAGCCTCAGCTACTCTGCCGAGCAAGTACAGCCCTTTTTCTTTTAGGCCATCCCAATTTGGTTTGTCTCGGGGCTTCCATAAGTTGCAGCGAACAAAGTCAACGTCACGCACTTTTGCTTCGTTGATGGCAATATCCATCTGCTCATCGTTCTCGGCCGAACACGGCCCGGCAATTACAATCGGCTGCTGGCCAAAGCGTTATTGCATCAATGCTTTGGCAGTCGATGCTCACGCTCTTCCTCATCTAGTCGAGCGCGACCTTCAGCAAACATATCGGGAAACTCGTCCTTTTTCTTATCGCCGGCTGTTTGGCCCGAAGCAGGGTTTTTCCACCAGTTGATGCGAGCGTCGTATGCGGCTTGATCTTCTTTGGGAAATACTGGTCCTGTTGGCTGTTGAGTTGGCGCAACTACAGGGGGTGGTGGGGCATAGCTATAGTTTGCCGGATTTGCCGGAGCCGCAGCAGATGGTCCATAGAGTTTATTTCGGATGAAAACAAAGGCGATAAGCCCAATCAAGATCAGAAATATTAAAGTTATTACGATAGGCCCTAGTATGTTCGTGCTCGAAGTTTTAAACGATGTTAACTGGGTTTTCCCAATAAGCTTACCGTTGCTGGGAGTAAGCGATATGTAGATTGTTTGACCTGATTTTAAGGAACTTAACTTTACGGTGATATAGGAATCACCATTTGAGAATTTTTTGGTATGTTGCAGGTTTGTCTTATCTGATCCGAACTTTAGTATATAAGCCGATTTGGTGTTGATTTCCCATGATATATCAGCTGAATTACTAGTGATATTACTGATCCTAAGGTTTTTAATAACTGGTTTTATAGAGGAGTTTGCAGCAATAGGGGTAACCGAAACGCCTGTCACGCTAATAGTTGAACTGCCTGAGGTGCTTGAACCGCTCGCAGTTTGAGAACCGCTACTAGTATTTGAGCCGCCTGAAGTAAATGAACCTGAAGTATAGGAGCCACCTCCACCGGTACCAGAGCCTCCACCCGTAGCACTTCCGCCGCCTCCTCCAGTACTGCTTCCGCCACCTCCACCGGTACTACTGCCACCTCCTCCTCCGCCAGGCGGAGTACAATTCGGATAGGTGCCTGTGTAACCACTCGGGCATGGTGGCACGTTACAGTTTGGGTAGGTACCGGTATCACCACTTGGACACGGAGGTGCTTTACAATTCGGATAGGTACCGGTATATCCGCTAGGGCAGGGTGGCGGAGTACAATTCGGATAGGTGCCTGTGTAACCAGAAGGACACGGCGGCGGAGTACAGTTTGGGTACGTGCCCGTATATCCGCTCGGACACGGCGGGACAGTGCAATTCGGATATGTTCCGGTATATCCGCTAGGACAAGGTGGTGGTGGAGTGCCACCTGTCAAACCCCCGCTCCATAATTGACTCTGGGGTGGCGACACACTGCATGTCGTAATAGTCAGCAGTGCGCCCGATGCTGAGGAGGCTGCTGTTAAGCATTTCTCGGCTCCCAGGTTGACGAGAACGCCATTTGACTCTTCTGTCCATTGTTCGACGCTGACACCTTCACAGTTTAAGAGGACTACTTTGTCACCCTGAGTCGTGCTTTCACCGGAGGTCCCAAGACACAGTCCATTAATCTGAATCGTGTAATCGCTCCAATCTTCCCAATCCTGACCGGCGGGTGAGATTGCGCAATGTGCTATGACAACTGCTGTGTTAACTGTTGCGCTATTTCCAGGATCATCAAGACAGTCACCCGAGTAACCGGATACGATTGATCCTGAGGTAACTGAATCTGCGTGACTGTTGAACAGAAAATAGGAGCCGGCAGCTGCAAAAGCCACCATAACTACAAGCGCCAATACTATAGACCTGTGTCGCTTGATTTTTTTGAGTATCAAGTGAGATTTTTCCAACATTCTGTTTACGGTTTATCCTCTATTCATAGTATACTGAATAACACTTCAAGAAAAACTCTTATGTGAAACTTGCCCGAATTCAAATATGTTCCATATTCTTACTTCGAGAATATTTGGAACGTATCAATGTCACAAACTGACCCTGTTAGACGTGGGATGACAGGGCTAATATGCGAACATGGACAACATTAGGGTTTGTCAAAGAGTGCCAGAACTGAACGCCAGCCTTTTTAATTTACATAGTGTGCTATTTCGTTTAAATCGTTAGGTAGTAGATATTTAGAATGGGATGTAGTCAAGGGTTTCCAGCTCGCTCGTCAGTTTAAATTTGTTTATGATTTTCAGACTCATCAAAAATATCTTAGCTACTGCTTTTAAATTCATTTCTCTAAATAATCAAAAAAAGTTCTCTCTTAGACTATCTGCTCAAGGTACGGCTAGTATAACCGCTGCTCAAGGGAGTTACTTGGATTTCAAAGAAGTAGATAGAGATCATCGTCTACCTGCATCAATGCTTTGGCAGTCGATGCTCACGCTCTTCCTCATCTAGTCGAGCGCGACCTTCAGCAAACATATCGGGAAACTCGTCCTTTTTCTTATCGCCGGCTGTTTGGCCCGAAGCAGGGTTTTTCCACCAGTTGATGCGAGCGTCGTATGCGGCTTGATCTTCTTTGGGAAATACTGGTCCTGTTGGCTGTTGAGTTGGCGCAACTACAGGGGGTGGTGGGGCATAGCTATAGTTTGCCGGATTTGCCGGAGCCGCAGCAGATGGTCCATAGAGTTTATTTCGGATGAAAACAAAGGCGATAAGCCCAATCAAGATCAGAAATATTAAAGTTATTACGATAGGCCCTAGTATGTTCGTGCTCGAAGTTTTAAACGATGTTAACTGGGTTTTCCCAATAAGCTTACCGTTGCTGGGAGTAAGCGATATGTAGATTGTTTGACCTGATTTTAAGGAACTTAACTTTACGGTGATATAGGAATCACCATTTGAGAATTTTTTGGTATGTTGCAGGTTTGTCTTATCTGATCCGAACTTTAGTATATAAGCCGATTTGGTGTTGATTTCCCATGATATATCAGCTGAATTACTAGTGATATTACTGATCCTAAGGTTTTTAATAACTGGTTTTATAGAGGAGTTTGCAGCAATAGGGGTAACCGAAACGCCTGTCACGCTAATAGTTGAACTGCCTGAGGTGCTTGAACCGCTCGCAGTTTGAGAACCGCTACTAGTATTTGAGCCGCCTGAAGTAAATGAACCTGAAGTATAGGAGCCACCTCCACCGGTACCAGAGCCTCCACCCGTAGCACTTCCGCCGCCTCCTCCAGTACTGCTTCCGCCACCTCCACCGGTACTACTGCCACCTCCTCCTCCGCCAGGCGGAGTACAATTCGGATAGGTGCCTGTGTAACCACTCGGGCATGGTGGCACGTTACAGTTTGGGTAGGTACCGGTATCACCACTTGGACACGGAGGTGCTTTACAATTCGGATAGGTACCGGTATATCCGCTAGGGCAGGGTGGCGGAGTACAATTCGGATAGGTGCCTGTGTAACCAGAAGGACACGGCGGCGGAGTACAGTTTGGGTACGTGCCCGTATATCCGCTCGGACACGGTGGTGGATTGCAATTCGGGTATGTTCCCGTATATCCAGTTGGACAAGTAAATTGCTGGCAAGTCGGTGGTGCACCAAAATAACCATTCGGACAAGTAGCCTCCCAAGTCCACTTTTGAGCTGAGGTGTTATTACACGAAAAGATATCGATTTGATTGCCATCTGTGGTCCCTGAACTATGATCATCCAGGCAGGACTGCGAGTTTTTATTGACAATCCAGCCATTGGAATTGTCGTAATACCATTGTTGAGTGACCAGCCCATCACAAGCGTACATGATTACATCAGTGTAATTGGCGGTGCCTCCGTTTAAGATCCCGAGGCAGTAACCATTGGCATTCACTATCGTCCCTGAAGTAGATGCGGTGCCATTAATGGTCCATTGTTGCGCTGCCGATCCGTTACACCCCCAAATCTCAATTTTGTTACCGTCAACAGCTTTATCCTGATAATCGTCAAGGCAAAGACCGTCTATTCCGATTACTGGAGCGGGACTATAGGTAATAGCGTGGCTCTGAAAGAGTATTGAATATCCCGCAGCTGCAAAAATAAGCATAAACGCCAGCATCCCAAATAAATAATGGCGTTTGCTCAACAGATTGGTGATTTTTTGAAATACGTGTGCCACTTCAAACTTTGATTTGTATTTCTCTAATATGAGTATACTGCACTACGTAGGTTAACCAATTATGTATCGTGTAAAATTGCTCACCTAATTTTTTGTCAAATAAACGTTGCAGCATGCCTAAAAAGTATACCATTTAACCATAAGTACTATTTTGGGTTTAATAGGGAATAATTTTGATGCGTAATGTAGCGAGATGTATTTGTCTATAAGAGCGTTTGGGATAGTAAAAATTGATATAAGAATAGTAGTATAAAATACCTTCTATGCCATCTAACCCAGCTCACGTACTCCCAGAGTTCCATGATCACGATCCTATACGTGATTTACCTGAATCGATGGCTGAAATTGACCGCCGATTTATGCACGGAATTCTCCATGATATGCATAATCAAGCACCTGCGTTTTTAGGGGTAAGAGGATTGCTGGATGTATCCAGAGAAACAACTTATGGTGTACCCCTCATCTATCCACCTGGCCTTGGTTATATAAGCTCTCATGATCAGGGTGATGTGCTTGAACATAGCAAGCTGCCATTTGTGAGTGTCTCAAATGCAGTGCAAATGTATGATTTTATTTTAGGAAATGACGAAGATCACGGCTTGGTGCCTAAACAAGAGGAGATCGACCTATTTCGTCGAGACCCTAACGTATTAGCAAAATTGTACAGAGACGCCAGCCTTATACATAAACTACGGGTAGCAGATTTCTTGCTTGATGTGAAATCAACAAATATGTTTGGGTTTTGGGCAAATCTAAACGATCATAGTTTCCAAGAGTTTTTTGCTATGGTAAAAGTCGATCAACTACCCCGTAGTTTAACGTCAGACCAAGAGATGACGAGATTACTGACCGATCGACGAGCGCAAGCGCAATTCGAATATCCGGAAGGTGAGCAAGCGGGAACTAGAGAAGCCACAGAACCACGTCCATCATTTTACTCCGCGCGCTTCCGGCTTTTAGATCTTGTATTATCGCATGAAGAATACGGGCGTGATGAAATGGGACGAATACCGGTGATAAATTCCTATGGCGGTCCACCAGGCTACCTGTTTGATTCTAGCGTTGATATACAGTCAATAATGAGTAAACTCGGCACGGAATTTCGAGAAGGTTAGATAGGTCGTTTTTGCTAAGCTATTGTATCTAATGTTCATTCGAATCTGTGCAGGTCTTGTAATAATTATTAAATAGTGTTATGATAGCATACTTTTTAATAAAAGTAGCTTAGTATGGCTGAGAGCAGATTTGTTGGTACAGATATTGATAGTGTCTGGATCTATGATAGCGGCACACCAGGACCTACGGCGATGGTTGAAGGTGGTGTTCATGGTGACGAACGAGCAGGAATAGAGACTGTAAAACAATTAGTTTCTGGCGAATTTCCTCTCACTTTGGAACGTGGTAAATTGATCGTCGCTCTTGGCAACTTAGCGGCTATTGAAGCGAACGTACGTCTATTTAAAGGACGTCCGAACATGAACCGTATGTTTCGGTCTCTTACTCCCCAAGAGAACGAGATGGATTTTAAAGATCTGCCATATGAGATTAAAAGAGCGCAGTCGCTCTTACCTTATATGAATAAAGCTGGCAGTTTACTTGATCTTCATGGCTTCCGTCAGCACGATGGCAAACCATTTATTATTACTGAGACAAGAGGTTTTGAAGCAGCTCGGGCTGTCGGTGCTCCGTACATATCATCTGGTTGGTCAATTATCGAAGCGGGGGGCACCGATGGCTATATGGAAGAACAAGGTAATGTTGGCTTATGCTTTGAATTAAGCCAGCTGGAAGATCTTGCAAAGGGTATTCCTAACGGACGGCAAGGAGTCTTAAATTATCTCGGATATCTGCAGTTGATTGAATACCAGCCCAAACCTCTTCATGCTCAACCAACGTATGTTCACGCTACAAAAGCTGTGCTGGCTCAAGAAGGATTTAGATGGCGTCCGGGACCGCTTTTTCAGTCATTCCAGAGACTTACTCCAGGTGAGCTCATAGCTCAGAACGGTACAAAAGCGGATGATGCTATCTACGCTGGGTTAGACCAAGTTATTATTTTTCCATCTGACGAAGCACCTAATCCGGGTGACGAAATGTTTAATCTCGGTACCTTAGTAGATAGTTACGGCCGTCCACTTCGGGCGGCTTAAATATGCACGGTTCGGCTATGAAGACCTGAAGCATGTCGTGAAGGCATTTTGAGTTTTTCATTTAGCCTTGGGATAAGATCACCCGATGGGTCAACAACCCGGGCGGTAATAGTGAATTGGTTTGAGAGTAAACCAATATTCGAAAACGTCTGTTTCACTACATCTGCCGCTTTATCCAGGTCATTATATAGTTGGTTCACTTCAGCCTCAAAGCTATCAAAAGTTATGCCAGCTAATCGGTATGCTCCACAATCTGTATGACTCTCTAAGTACACATGATTTACTCGATTTATATGGTAGGAAGCGGACATTTGATACATTATCACGTCTTTAGTAAGAGGATTAATGCAGGCAAAACCACCGCCGGCAATAGAAGCAACGAAGGCACCGCCTATTTCCGAAACGAATTTAAAATGAGATTTTACCAGTCGATCATCGATACAACCTAAAAAGATATTTTTTGCAAAATGAGGAATCTGATCTTTCATAACTTTTATCGCATAGTTTTTATTTGTGAAAGAGAAATCTATGCACCTGGATGTAGATTGTAGCACAGGCGATGCACTATGTTTAGGGGTTGTCAAAGTCACGAATAAGTGGAGCTAAAAAGTCATTAGTAGTGCAAGATGATCCGATGCCAGGTAGCTGCTTGCATTAAAATTATCTATTGCAAATGCATGACTCACGAGTAGGTAATCACTAATATGATCTTCTTGAAAAAGATGTCCTGAACTTACTGTTTTCTTATGTGTAGTGGCAGGGTTGATACGTTAAAAACGGTGGTGGACCGTGCTTATTTTAACCTCAAGATTACATCAACATTATATTATTTAGATACGATGTATAATTTGGCATTAGTAGTTACTCTATTTTATACAGTTTAAAAATGTCACAAAAAAATTCTAAAACCACACCGCGCTCGTCTCAGGTAGCACACTTTAAGCGTAACTCAGTGAATAATGGCCGTCAAATTTTGCCGCTATTACTTTCTGCCACTTTAGGACTTATTGCTGCGATAGTGATCTTTCAAAGCTTGGCCGTAGGAGAATTTGGCTCGGCAGGATCTGAACAAAACGCGCTGTCAGGATCAACGTCGAATTCGGTAAATGCGAGGTCGACATATACCAGCTCACCAGCTCATAATGGCAAATGCTCGAGTGGCCAGGTTGTAGATAACGATAATGCGTGTCTCAATTTACCAACTGGCACACATTCGCTTATTTTTGATGATGAGTTTACTACCACTTCTGTCGATACGGCACGCTGGACTGTTTTAAATATCCACGGTGATTCCAATAACAACGAGCAGCAGTGCTATATACCGCAAAATGTGACCGAAAACGGCGGCATTCTTGAAGAACTATTAGAAGTAGAGCATGTGTCGTGTCCGGCGGATACAGCGGACGGTGACTTCGGTGCTATGACAGCCGCGTATAGCTCAGGTGCAATAGAATCAAAATCGTTTCGTTTTGAATATGGCACAATTGAAGCACGTATTAAATTTGCCGGTGGTTCAGGCTCATGGCCAGCCTTTTGGCTACTAGGAGCCACCTGTCAGCTACCTAATTATTTGACTGCCAACGGTTGTAAATGGCCAAATCCAGGTAGCGAGGAAATCGATATTGCTGAATTTCAGCATAACAAAATTATTAACGAACAGGTGCACACAAGTAATGGAAGTCCGGGCTGCACGGCTTTACCGAGCAATCCTGCCACCAACTGGCATGTGTATTCTTTGACTTGGCACCAAGACAAACTAATTTATCAAATTGATGGTCAGACTACTTGCACTATTTCTACCTCGGTTCCAGCGGAGGATATGTTTATCATCGTGAATACCTCGGCGGGGGGATATGGCGGCGGCACAATAAATAACACAACTTTGCCCCAGTCGACACAGGTTGATTTTATCCGAGTATTTCAATAGACATTTGCAACTATTGATACTAATCAAACTGTAAAGAAATCAAACATAGATTTCTTATGGTAGTAAAGATCCCTTCAAGTCCCTAAGTCGAGTAGTGGTCTACTCCGATACTAAAATCTCCTTAGCCAGATGCGAGTCTATGACGTTTTTAGCTGCCGGAAACAGATTTTTGGGAATTTTATCAGACGCGAACCATTCCCACTTCACCCAGTCTTCAGGATAATTTACTTTAGGTTCACCGCCTATCTCTGCAATAACACCAATACCGATGTAATGGTTACCAAGCGCATAATTTGCGTTGACGCAAATAACTTTATATGTCAGTACCTTACAATCGAATTCTTCCTTAATGTTTCGTTTTACTGTTTGGCCTATATGTTCACCATATCTGATGTCTCTGCCGGGGACGCCATAGACTTGTTGACCTTCATAGGCCCAATCCTTGGTCATAAGACCTAACAATATCTTTCCATTTCGGATAACGATTATGTCGACATTTATTCCCGGAGTCTTAGTCATTGGATTTACTGTAGCATGGAAAGATTGAAGCAGCTCGGGCAAAAGATGAAAAAAGTAGTGACAAACTAACACTCCAAGAAGGTGAAGTATTATGTATAGATTTGCAATCAAAAGGCGGAAGCACGAGCTGATATGTAACCACTAGGTGAAAAATAGATTAAACTGTATTCTTTTTTGAAGTCTCAAAAGTTTGCAATTATTAGAATATATAATATTATTACGTTCTTATGTCGTCTTCCATGAGAACTATGATGGCTTTAAATTATGAACGGCTATCAGCAGCACCTGAAGCACCCTGACCCGTTGAGAGAAGCGTTTGACCATTTGGGTCTGCAATTGGCTCTTACGAGTTTTGCACTAGGCCGACCAATGTCAGGTGACGTTTCTTTAAATAGAGTATCATCTGCTGACTTGGATGGGACTATGTCTCTATTCACGGAAAAGGTTGCAGAAGTCGCCTTAAAGGACGGTCAGCTAGATAGTGGAATAATCCAACAAGCGTACGGTTTAGTAGTCGCAGGTTTAAATCATGCCGTAACTGAGCGGATTGGACCACGAAAACCGCGCTCAATCGGCGAAGCTATATTACGATATGCGTGTGTCATACCAGTTCCGGACCGTCAAATATTTGAAGTAATGCCGACTACTTTCTGGGATGAAAACGGTACATTTCAAGTTACTTTGAGGAAAAAAAGTCTCGTGCCCAGACTGGGCGATCCTGACAATATTTATTTAGGAAGGCATACTTTCGTGACGTTTGGAATGCATGCATATGGAATGTTTCGGGATACCTTTGACCAGCAACACCGCTGATAATACATACTCCAAAAGTATAAAAATTAAGCGACCACCCGGTAGTGATTATATTCCGTATTGCGCAATAATCCGGATTCCATTGGAAAATTCGATTTCGGGGTTACCAATGAAAGTTGCTGCTCCAAGTCCATTAATTGCGATCGTTCTTTCGTCGATCAGAAGACGAAATTCGATCTGTTCTTGGCCAAAACCTCGAAACAATTGCACAGTGCGATCAGCTAACGGTTCACCGCTAAGACTTTCGCTGAAAGTGATATGGTCAATCGCTGTCCACATAGTTCCGTTGGTTGGATCTAGTGCAAATCTATAGCGGAGCCTCGCAGCTAATAGACCATCACCTAGTATCTCACTTGGATCTACATAGGCATGTCCGGCAAATACGTCATCCACTTGGTGAATAAGCTCTTCTCAGCTCAGCATACTTTTACCATAGTAGCGTATTAAGTACGGATTTCATTTCATTAAATAGAAACAAAAGTTGTGCTCATATGTACGCTATTCCTTAAACTAGAAAGTATTGATATCATTCACTTTTAGTTAAGGTACGTATGATACGCTAATTAATATGTCTGAATTTGCGCGTCCGCTTACTGAACCAATAGAAGCAGGTGGCGCGTCACCGGAATTAGGGACAAAGCAGGGAACGGCTGTACTTATTCATGTAGTTGAGCCAGATGAATTTCTATTTTTTGTCAGGGATGATATTCCGACTATTCCGTATCCGGACACCATTTGTCCGATAGGTGGTGGGCGTAATCCTGGTGAGTCGCCCGAATCGGCTCTCCGAAGGGAGCTCGGTGAAGAAATTTTCGATAGTCGCTATTGTAGACCGTATGCTTTCGGCGATTTTCATCACTTAGCACAGCTCGCAGATGATCGGCCAGGTAAAATTGATGTTTTTGGTTATGCCATTATGCAGCGCCCACCGATTTATACCATAGAGGGTCAAAGGCTGATATATTTGTCTCGAGAGGCAACCTTGCGGATAGCTTTTCCTTATACGTTCACCGGCATAGTGCATTGGTTTGCTAAGACAAGCCCGTTACATGACGGCACATCTCCTTATCAACTAGTTAATCGACAATCATATCAGACGCAACCAGAAAACGGGCAAACGGTGCCTCTCTCAAACGGTCATCGTTTTTCAGGTCTTGGAAGTTTGATGATTCCGTCCGACGCTTATCGGAATGGCCGCAGATAATTAGAAAAGTTCATATCTTCACTAAGGCCAAGGTGACTGTTTAATAAGCTATCATCACATCTCAAGTACATGGACGTAGGCATTCGTGGTCGATAAAAACGTGTATAGTGATTACGGTAATTCTGAATTGATAGTAAAATTTAACATATAATCTGTAACAGAACAGCAATACCTATTGAATATTAGGAAGAAGCAATGGATAAATTGTACGTACCTGTATTAGCTGGTACAAACCGAGAACAACGAAAAAGCATTTTAGCAGCCCACTTGGTTGTTCAGGTTGGTCAGACGTGTGATGAGATCGAAACGGAACTTATTGATCCACGAGACTTCTATTTTCCCGGTGACGGAAATGACCCTGAGGGAAAAGATCCTCGATACACAAAAATAACCGAAAAGGCAGATGGCTTCTTCATTGTCACACCGGAATATAATCATAGTTTCCCAGGCACTCTCAAGCGAATGCTTGATAGCGAACTCACAAACTATATCCATAAACCAGTTGCATTTGCCGGTGTTTCATCCGGGCAATGGGGAGGTGTCAGAGCCATTGAAGCATTAGTGACGACAGTCCGGGAAATGGGTATGGTTTCAACTTTTTCAGACATGCAATTTCCAAAAGTCCAAGAATTATTTGACGACCAAGGTACTTTAATAGATGATCATTATCGAAAATACGTGGCTGGAGCTTGGCAGGAATTAATTTGGATGGCGATAGTTCTCAGGGCAGGTCGCCAGAATGTACCAAGTCGTTTTCATGAGACGCAGCGCGCCATAGAAGGCTGCTGGGATAATAAACTATAGTCTAGTTGTCCATTCCCCATTTGCACTCTGAGCTATACATAGGTGGACTGGTAGTTACATTTACCTGACCTTGTTCTGGCGGTCCAGTCATGCAAAGCCAAGCAGGTGTATCGAATTCCTTACTATCATCAAAGTTTTCATCAGACCAATACTGACTTTCAACTAGACCAGCTGTGCCTTTTCCATCTTTGTTAAGTACAAATACACTTCCAATGCCACCTCCGATCCCATTAGGAGTGTTGCAGGCAACGAGCACTCCCATTGAACTATCACTGTTCCCAAGACAATCTGCATATCTACTCTGAACGTCAACGAATTGGATAATTTCATCACCAAGATAGCGATTATTTAAACCTGATCCAGGTGTAAAAGGGCAATTTAATGTGACATGACCATCAAGACACATACTCGATAGTGGCTGAATAATAAAATTCTCATTTGCATCATAATCTTTCGACCAACCGAGAACTTCCGTACCATTCGAGGTGCCACTTTGTTTGGCATTCATGCAAGCTTGACCGTTTGGGCTGCCGAAATCACAGACATAATTTGGCACTTTTGATTCGGCATTGCCACCTACAATAAAGGAAACTCCGATAATTGCGAAAACCAGTACAAATAAGCCAGGTACTAAATTCTTAACCTGAAATTGCATCACATGTTGCTGATTTGCAGACTTGCGAATTGAGTTTTTTGTTTTTGCCATTTGCCGTTATCCTTACTGTCGGTTCGCATTATATAACGCTTATGGTATATTTTCAATTTATACTGAACGTAGTAGAGTTGTGACGGAAAAAGACTACGTCTATCATATGGATACGCTGCTATCGAATAATGAGTACGATAAAGTATAGTAACATCGTTTTTATATAGTGCAAGACGTAGTAGGATTTTGCTAAAAATAACAAAGTTATTGGCAGTTGCTAGTTAGTCATGAATAATTAAAAATAGATATGAGAATGAAGTCATTGCCGACGCAGAGATAAGTTATATTTAATAAGAGAAGTATTTGACAAGAAGTAAAGGAAATGAAAAAATAATTTAATGGCATTTTCTTTACAACCTGCTGCTTTTCAAGAACTACACCCACTTCCACTTAGTACAAATACTGACTACCAAAGTATAAAAGTTGGTGAAGAGGACGCGCTTAGTATGTTGGCGAACACGGAGCATCCTAGTTGGAGGAATGTACTTCAATTGGCAATGGACAGTGTGCTGTATTTTCAACCATTAGTGCCTGAACTACCAGATCTAAGAACGGGCGGCTATATAAGAGATGAAAAGTGGTACGACTTTCAAGCTATGGTATTTTTACCAACCCAAACCGCAAAGCGTGTTTCAGCATTAGTAGCGCGCCTCAACTTTGCGTACACTCCAATGGCGACTGTAAATACTATCGTATCGCAAATGCCACCCGATATTCATAATAGCGGTTTAAAGGCTCTTTAATCGCGTTATGACAGAGTTATTAGACAAATGCCTTCAACCTGATTATGTCCAAGATGCCGTCAACGACAAATATATCCCAGATATGGCAACATATTTACGGGCAAGTATTGCGCTTGCTGCCGATCCTACCCCTTCACCTGATCACCTAACTACCACACAACTAGTTACACCAATCATTGAACAGCTTGTTGGAACTCCTGATTACCTTAGGGGTGAAGTCATAGATAGTTTAGCGCGGAGCTATATACCTGCAGCAACAGATCCACAAGCAACGGGTCCAATAAATAAAGGTCAAGCGAGCAGAAATATAGTCTCTCAAACTATATATGAAGCTCAGAAATTTGGACTAGAACATGATGATGTTGTTCTGGCTTCTCAAATGTCAAATTTGGCCAGTTCTTTAGTGCTTCAAGAAGTGCGATTAGGTGACGGTAGTACTGATAATGTACCAAGCTTACTTTCACTGACCTTACAACGTGCGATTCATGAACAATCCGGCACGGAACCATCCTTAGATCCCACTTTAAATGGTGACGGCACGCAAATACTGCACGATTGGCCAACGTCTACACAAGACACTCTTGCGCTTCGAGACGCTTTGTCAGGCTTAGTACGGTTCGATAAAGTAGATTTTCGAGAACAGGATACGGTTGATTTCTTGCTGACGCAATATGGTCTAGATCCTGTAGCTGTAAAATATGCCTGGACCATAGGTAATAATCCTTCGACGCGACCGGAAGAAAATGTACCGAACCCTGGTGTTGTCACAAATCTAAAACGTATTGCCGAAATCGAATTCCGAGCACCAGGCATCAGTGCTCGCTTAAACCAAACAAATTTAATTAAAAATTTTGCCCGGTTATCGGTACCGTTTCTCATCTATTTAGATCGAATGAAAGATGACCTTCCAGGGTCAGTAATCATGGCTGGTACCGACGAGAACACCACTAATTTCCATACTACACCGGCCAACCATATAATGTTTGAATCGCTCGTTCGGCAAGCTCATACAGCCGGTCATAAGGTGGACTATTATGAGATAACTTCAACCGACGATCTGAAAATCGCTGAGCAGCATGCGCGAGAACGTAATCCTAATCTTATATCGGTATTACATCGTTTTCATAGCGATGGGTATCAAGCTGGTTATGGAAGAGGTGCTAGTGGAAGATTCGGTATGATGGATATACTCGCAAATCAACAAAGATTGGTACAGTTTTACGAGGGCGTAAAAAGTGTTAATGTGCATGGCTGCAGTTCTTCAATTAAGGACGGCTATGTGCGAACACTTGAATATGTAGTGCGGGGAGTATCGATTTTTGGACTCTCAAATATTATACCGGTTCATACATCTTATAGTAAGGATAGGGGATTTGTGCTTACTAAAGGGCGTAAAAATTCTCAACCGCTCGCCGCAGCAGGTGATCGATTTGATCCAAACCGATTTAATTTGGGGAAAGTTACTGAGCATTATAGATTACCACCAGAGCTAGAGCTACTTGAAGCTCAAATGGGTAACTTCGCAGTTCACTTTATGTAAAAAAACGCCGGGAAAATACGACACAGGGAATTCGTTTGACAAAAATACGTTTAGATTGCTTGACTGCTTCTGTGCAAATATTGAGTACACCACCTAGATATTAGAAATTTCCTTGACTACTTCACCAAAAGTTAATTAGGCTTGAAGGGAATTTCAGAAATACGAACGAGGGAGGATAATATCGAATGAGAGCTGCGTTATTTAAGGGTCCACATGATATAAAAATCGGCAAACGACCAGATCCGAAATTAAAAGATTCGACCGATGCCATTGTCCGAGTAGTATACGGTTGCGTCTGTGGTTCCGATTTATGGTATTACCGTGGGATTATTCCCCATAAAAAAGGCAGTATCGGGCATGAATTTATAGGCGTTGTGGAGAGTACAGGGACTAAAGTCACAAAGTTAAAAAAAGGTGATTTTGTGATTGCTCCATTTAAATTTAGTGACGGCATATGTGTGAATTGCAAAAACGGCTTTACGGCTGAGTGCATTCACGGGAGCGCTTTCGGTAATGGAAACTATGATGGAGGCCAGGGTGAATTTGTCCGCGTCCCTTATGTCGAGACAACACTTTTGAAAGTGCCGCCTAAAAATTACACAGAAGACATGCTTGCCTCATTTCTAACTCTTTCAGATGTTATGTGCACAGGCTACCACTCAGCAATTAGTGCTGGGGTACAAAAAGGTGACAGTGTCGCGATAGTCGGTGATGGAGCGGTTGGTTTATGTGCGGTTATTGCGGCAAAATTATTAGGCGCCAAACAGATACTTTCATTAAGCAGAAATCCAGCCAGGCAAAAATTAGCAAAAGCCTTTGGTGCTACCGAAATTGTTGAGGAGAGAGGCGATGCAGCCGTAAAGAAAATTCTTATATTAACTAAAGATGCTGGTGTTGATAGGGCTCTTGAATGTGTCGGAACTGAGGAGGCTTTTGGAACTGCGGCAAAGATTGTTCGCGCAGGTGGCATGATAGGGGTCGTTGGATTACCGACCTACAAAGAGATTAGTTATAGTGAACTATTCTTTAGAAATATTGGAATACGAGGCGGTGTCGCGCCTGCGCACACCTATATTCCTATATTGCTTAACGAAGTACTAGAAGGCAAAATTAATCCGGGCAAAGTTTTCGATTTAAGAACTAATTTAGATAATATAGCAGAAGCTTATGCGGCTATGGATGAACGCCGAGCAGTAAAGTCTTTGCTAAAAATAAGTGAACCTTAGCCAAAACCCTCTGAAACAAGTTCATCAATTAGGTGGTGTAGAAGAGCAGGTTATTTAGTCTCTAATCAACTTGTAGCAGCTAAAGAAAATTAAAAGCACCACTCTCAATGTAAAGGTGCGAATGTTCGTGTTACTTGAAGGTAGGTTATACAAAAATGCTAGGGTAATTATTGACAAACTATACACTGAGTGTATAGTTTAACTATATGTCAGCTAGTTATGCATTACTTGGTATTCTTGGTAAACAGCAAAGTTACGGATACGATCTTAAAAGAGAATACGATACGCTTTATGGTAAAGAAAAATCACTTGCTTTTGGTCAGGTGTACGCGACATTATTCAGACTTCTGAGAGATAAGAAAGTTTCAATTCAGTCAACAGAGCAAAGTGTTGGACCGGAGAGGAAACTTTACTCGATTACGAAATTAGGCAGAAAAGATTTGGAAAAATGGCTGTCCACGCCTGAAAAACTTCATCCTAATACCCAAACCGTTTTATTTATAAAAGTAGTAACCTCTGTGTTGCTAGATAAAGACCCTAATAAGTATCTTGATGCGCAACGGTCTGCACATATCGATCGCATGCGTGAATTAACGAACCTTCGTCGTGAGGGCAATCTACAACAAGCACTGCAGGCAGACTATGCATTATTTCATTTAGAAGCTGACTTACGTTGGATAGATGTCACGGCATCTCGATTACAAAAATTAAAAGAGGAGATTTATGATGAGCGATACTGAAGGTGAGTATGTAGTGAGGGCTAAAAACTTACGAAAGTCTTTTGGCCTAACACCTGCTTTGCAGGACGCTAGTTTTAGCGTCAAAAGTGGCGAGATAGTGTCAATAATGGGACCAAGCGGTTCTGGAAAATCAACACTTCTGCATTGTTTAGCTGGTATTTTCAAACCGGATAGTGGCGAAGTGTGGTTTGGCGACAAAAGACTTGATAGTTTGAATGATGCGAAGCGAACTGAACTTCGCCGTACAACTTTTGGATTTGTTTTTCAATTTGGTCAATTAGTGCCGGAACTTACCGCCGAGGATAACGTCGCACTGCCTTTATTACTTAATAAAGTAGGCAGGAACAAAGCCTATACCAAATCGAGAGCTTGGTTTAAGCGTCTTGGTATCGATGGACTGGAAACTCATCGGACTGGTGAAATGTCAGGTGGGCAATCACAACGCGTAGCACTAGCACGGGCGCTTGTTATTCAGCCGAAGGTCTTGTTTGCTGATGAACCGACAGGCTCACTTGATTCACTGGCTAGCGAGCAAGTAATGGAACTTTTGGTAAGTGCGGCAAGGGAGCAGGGAACGACTGTTATCCTGGTTACCCATGATCCTCGGATTGCGGCATACGCCGATCGCGGAGTGATAGTACGAGATGGCAAAGTAATGACCACTCAGCGCAAAGCCGAAACGGTGCGTTAATTATGTATCGTCTAGGCATTCAATTCATCTTAAAAGGCAGCCGAGAGGCACTGATTCGTCTTTTAATCACCACGATTGCCGTGGCGGTCGGAGTCACTATTCTGCTAGGTGTATTTGCCGATTTTCATGCCTTTGAGCAAACTAGCGATCGTCCGTCTTGGGAATCGACATCCGGTACTGCAATATCTGGAATTCCAAAAAATGCTGAGCACGCAGTTCTATGGAATTACAGTGAGAACATATTTAAAGGACAATTCATCGAAGAACTTAATCTCGCAGCACTTGGTCCAAATGCTCCCATTTTACCTGGAATACCGAGACTACCAGGCCCCGGTCAGTACTATGCTTCACCGGCCCTCTCACAGCTCTTACACACGGTTCTAAAAGATGAGTTAGGAGATAGGTTTCGTGGTAGTCAAATAGGTACCATTGGCCAAGCGGCGTTGTCGTTTCCTACTGAACTTGCACTATTTGACGGCTATACTCCATCTCAGTTGATTCGCCAGCCAGGAACAGTTGCGGTAACGCATATTGCGACTGGTGCTCAATTGCAAGGCACGACTAATATTTATCGGGAAGCCTTTGGTATTGGCGCAATTGCGATATTATTTCCGCTGCTTATCCTAATCACTCACCTTACGCATCACTCCCACTTTCTTGAGTCCTGGGGCATACTAAAAGCAGTCAACCTTTCATCAAGGATGTTGCTATGCCAAAACAAAAACAATCCAAGCCCGTCAACGTACCAATGCTTGACCTGTATTCTGACTATCTCATCAGCTCATTCGGATTGACCACGGCAACTGGTATGTCGGCCGCCCTGGACGGGTCAGTCGGCCATGACGACGTCACCCGTTTCCTGTCTGCCCGGGAATATACCAACAAAGACCTCTGGAAACTGGTTAAGCCAACGATCCGGCAGATTGAAACTGACGACGGCATACTGGCTTTGGATGACACCATTGAAGAGAAGGCCTACACCGACGAAAACGACATCATTGCCTGGCACTATGACCACGTCTTCAACCGGAATGTGAAGGGCGTCAATATTCTCAATATGCTCTACCATAACGACCAGGCAACGGTACCCTTGGGGTTTTGCCTGGTCAAGAAAGACGTACCTTTCACTGACCCGAAGACCGGCAAACAAAAACGCAAGTCCTCGGCCACCAAGAACGAACAGGCCCGTGAGCTCATCGGGGCAGCCATCCAAAACCAGGTGAAGTTTCGCTACTGCCTTGCTGACAGTTGGTTTTCCTCACAGGAAAACATGGAGTTCATCGTTGGCAAGGGCAAACACTTCATCTTTGCCCTCAAGAGTAATCGTACGTTTGCAAAAAGTAAGGAGGATAAACTACGAGGAGTATTCCACGCAGTCGAATCGCTGGCCTGGGAAGAAAACACTACCAAGACAGGGTACCTCAAAGGCATGAATATGACGGTGCGTATCACCCGTCAAATCTTCACAAACGGAGATGACAGTCAGGGTGTTTTGTATCTCGCTACCAGTGATCTGACGCTAGGACATACCGACATAACCACGATCTACCAAAAACGGTGGAAAGTGGAAGAGTACCACAAGTCCGTAAAGTCCAACCTCGGGCTGGCCAAGTCACCGACCAAACGAGTGAAGACACAAAGTAACCACTTCTTTGCGGCAACCCATGCCTACCATAAGCTGGAACGACTGGCGAAAGCGAGCAATCTGAACCACTTTGCCTTAAAGGCAAAGCTATACCTCAAAGCTCAGCAAGCCAGTTTGGCTGAACTTCAGGTACTCAAAGAAGCTGGAGGTTTTGCGTAAGGTGAGCTAATAAATACTGCAACCCGACTATCTGCGACTCGCCGCGAAGAACGTTATGCGGCAATGCGATTAATTGGAGCCACGTCACACCAGATCAATGTCATTGCATCGGTGGATGCCATAGTCAGTGCGCTTATCGGAGCCATTTTCGGTTCGTTGGTATTTATGGCTGCCCGCCCGTTAATTGCAAATATTGCGTTCTCTGGAGCGAAGTTCTTTCCGAACATTGTTAATCCGACGATCTGGGGCTATATCATCTTGATTGCCGGAGTTCCCATTATTGCAGCCGTAGCTTCTCTTTTTTCACTTCGAAGAGTTCAAATTTCGCCACTCGGTGTCAGTAGAAAGACAACGCCGCCAAAACCGCGAGCTTGGCGACTCTTACCACTAATTGCGGGTATCTTCCTTTTTCCCTATGCCGCATCAAACATTAAAGGTAATTCAAGTGGAAATCCGGGGCCATTCTTTCTGGGTTTCATCTTAATACTAGTCGGAATTGTTTTGAGCGGTTCATGGTTGACCATGCAAGCCACAAACGTACTTGCGAATCGAGTGAGAAAGGCGCCTTCGCTTTTGGCAGCGCGTCGGTTATCTGACAATCCTAGGGCCGCATTTCGATCAATTAGTGGCTTAGTGCTCGCGGTTTTTATTGGATCATTTATTTCAGTCCTGATTCCTGGAATAAACCAAGCTCAGAACCCATCAGGTGAAGACTCTTTAAGTAACGTGCTTCGTGTTCCGTTTAATTTCAGTCCACTAGGCATAGGATTACCTCCAAAAGATGGGTCCGTACTTATTAATAAAATGAAGACATATCCTGGAACGGTAGTGATGCCGATATATACAAACCCGGCTTTCGCGACGTTCCAGCAACAGCAGATGGCGCTTCAAGGCGACGGATCAGGCAAAAACGGTGAACAGGTGATGAGTAATCCCAATACTCCACCACCAAATCCGCCTGCCGACAGTATTACAAGTTGTGTGAGTGTTGGCCAAATGAAAGCGCTGGGTTCATGCCCGTCCGATGCGCAAGCAGTGACCTTTACTGCGCAGAATATTTTAAATGGTGATAATCCATTGGAAATCTATAAGAATCTGCCGATTATAACGCCTTCTAACCAGGTAAGTTCTGCCAAGTTAAGTACTTTGTCGAGTTATAGGAAAAAACGTGTTGGTTTTTAAGCCGTTATTCCTCTGTTATTTGCCCTGAATTAATGTCGTGAGACATTAATTGTATGAAAAAAGAACCTACAAGTACACATGCCAAGCATGCCAAACTAAGCTACAGAAATGGGGCAAGACAACTGCCGGTACACAGCGTTACCGTTGTCCGCAGTGTAGTGGCTCACAAGTCAGGAAACGACCTGACCTCAGTCGTCAGCTTTTGCTCGAACACTTCGTCGCTTGGCTACTCGGCAAGCAGTCACAGGACGAATTGCCGACGAGTGTTACCGCCCGTACGTGGCGTAACCAAACAGCTTGGTGCTGGGATATTGTACCGAAGCCTACGCCCACCGGCGAAGTACACCACGCCCTTATCCTTGACGGCATCCGTGTCGGCTCACTGGTCTGTCTCATTGCTCGGACTACCGAATATGTCATTGCCTGGCACTGGGCCGGCTGGGAATCCTCGAGTACCTGGAGCGAGCTGTTGGCTACCATACCGGCACCAGGCTTTGCCGTGTGTGACGGCCAGAAAGGTATTCTCCTGGCCATTGCCCGGTGTTGGCCTGAGACGAAGATCCAGCGTTGCACATTCCATATCTGGCTCAACGTCCGGGGTAAGCTAACGCTCAGCCCGAAAACCGAAGCCGGGCAAGACCTTCTGCGACTAACCAGGGCACTGTGGCAAGTGCATACGGAAGCGGATGCGGCTACCTGGGAACAGCAGTTCCAGGCTTGGGAGAACCAGTATAACGACTTCGTCAAGCAAAGGACGTATGTCAGAGATCCGAAGCCGAACCAACGGAGATGGTGGCATACCCATGGACGCTTACGTTCTGCCTACCGACAGCTCAAGAAACTACAGGAAGACCAGCAGCTGTTCACCTACGTTTACAACTCCACCCCACGGCTACCAAGAACGACCAACCACATGGAAGGTGGTATTAACAGCCAGCTCAGAACCAAGCTCAAGTTGCACCGAGGCATGAGCGACGAGCACCAACGAAGGCTCGTGGAGTGGTATTTATACAGCCGAACTGAGGGGCAAAAACCAACACGAAATTTCCTTTAAGCGACTTTGTCGTTAGAGGGTATGCTCATAAAAACGAATAATGCCGATACGCTCGAGCAGATTCGCACCTATCTTACGGATTATGAAGCAGCATCATTGGCGCTCTCAAGCCTAAAAAACGGCGATGACGGAAATGGGTTAGACGATCTTTCTCAATGGCAAATGGGAATTTTAGAACCTGAAACGATAGGCGAAGTTGCCGAAATACGTGATAATGACGACACTAATGTCGCGAGAGCAGTATTGGCTGTAATTGTACTCACCTTAATTACGGCCGGCTGTAGTTTGGCAGTTTCAGTTGGTGGCAGTCTCGTTGAACGCAAACGGCCGTTTACATTGCTACGGGTAAGTGGTGTATCAATAGGAACTTTGAATAGAGTAATCTTATTAGAAGCTGCCTTACCATTAGTAGTGGTGTCTATTCTAGCTGCAGCTATTGGGCTGGGGGTCGGCATACCAGTAGTGAACGATTTGGTGAAAAACTTTGAACCAAAAGGAGTGAAACTCCAGGTACATCCGAGTATGGGCTATTTCGCCATAATGGGAATAGGACTGGTTGTTGCGATAGGCTTAGTTGTAATTACCTTGCCACTCATGAAACGAATGACAAAACCTGAAGATGCCAGATTTGAATAGTTTTTCTACTAGCTCCCGATTTTGAAACGATGCTAGGTACTTAGAAAACTGTCGACTTCTATCACGGCTTCGGCAAAGGGTACGGGTGCTTCCTGTGGCAAGTTATGGCCGACACCACCTTTTATGACTTTGTTTGCATATTTGCCCGTAAACATGGTTGCATAGGCACTCGGATCGGGGTGCGGTGCTCCATTGGCGTCTCCCTCCATAGTGATTGTTGGGACGCTAATACTAGGTAGCTCAGCGAGCTTTTTCTCGTATTCATTATATTGAGATTCGCCGTCCACTAACCCAAGTCGCCAACGATAGTTATGTATAACAATGTTCACGTGGTCTGGGTTAACCAGAGAATCCATACTCCGACTAAATGTCTCGTCATCAAATTCCCAATTAGGTGACGCAGTTTTCCATATTAACCTGTTAAAGTCCCGCAGATATTTCTTATAACCTAGTTGCCCTCGTTCGGTGGCAAAATAATACTGATACCACCATTGAAGTTCGGCTGCGGGAGGGATCGGTAGTTTATTAGCTTCCGGACTGCCAATTAGATAGCCGCTCACAGATACCATAGCCCTGCAACGTTTTGGCCATAAGGCAGCCATAATATTTGCGGTGCGAGCGCCCCAGTCAAAGCCGGCAATTATAGCCGTGTTAATCTCCAGTGCATCCATAAAAGCAATGATGTCAACTGCGACAACCGATTGCTGGCCATTTCTGAATGTTTTGTCTGAAAGAAAACGTGTCGATCCGTAACCTCTGAGATGCGGAATTAAGACGTGATAACCTTTAGCGGCAAGAAATTTGCTTACGTCAAAAAAACTATAAATATCATAAGGCCAGCCGTGGAGTAGAATAACCGCAGTTCCATTGGCCGGTCCTTCCTCTGCATAGCCAATATTCAGTAATCCCGCGTCAATTTGCTTTATTGCTTTATATGTTTCAGCTTTATGTTTTGCTGTTGACAATTGTTTTGCTGCCATACCCCCTCCTTTTTTTACAGTGCCTTAGTACCATTTGGCAAGCCAACCGAGCACGATAATCACACGATACGGGTAGTACTATGTTCCTTGATTCGGATAGTAGCAGTAATAATTTGCACTCGACCAAGTACAGTAAGAGTTGAGGCGACTATACTTCCAAAACATGTATGTGATTATCGATAGCCTCAGTGTTATCGAACACGCCGATAGGCACTCAGCATCGGATGCAGACCAGTAATTGGTTCCAAACCCTGCCGTGATAACTTACGCGTGAGATACCGAGTCCACTGATCATGATTGTATCTTCCGACATATGGTTTGCTCGCACCGGGGTGGTAAAATTGACCAAAGCTAATGATGCCGCCAACTTGTAACACTCTGGACAGATTGGTGGCTATTTTTCGAGCATCGGAAATAGTATGATGAAATAATAAATTGTTACCAAGGACAAGTTTCGCTAGTTTGCCTGCGGGAACTTCACGAGTTAAGTCGGCTTGTTGCGTCTCAACCGAGTAACGGTCGCGTAAGCGTGCTGCATCGAGCGCCGCAGAAAAAATAGAGGAATTATCAAGACCGATCTGAAAGCCATGAGCGTCCATTGTTTCCTCCAGGTCGTACCCTTTTTGCTTATACCTGTACTCTGTATTGGCATAATCATCTCGAGCTACATATTTTCCAACTGCAGCATAGGCAAGTACTCGGTCGCTATAATCCACTCCTCTTACCGCAACATCTCGGGTTGGTTCATGTTTATACACAAGACCCAAAGCGGTGTCTAACTCTGCACCGTAACTGCAACCACCTGATACTATTTCGAGCGCAGCTTGATCGTCTGATTCCTGGAGTGCCAATGCTACGACTTCATTAATTGAAGTATCTTTTCGAAAAACCGCCGTAGTAGGTCGTACGAGTCCTTGCTGTAAAAGATCTTTGTATGCCTGCTTACCGTCAACAGGCGCAACGAATATTTCCGGTGGCATAGGCATAGAAGGGCTATGGAGCGACATGTTATTATACTATATTTATGTCAATAGGTCAATACTCGATGAATTCCAACTGGTCGAGGCTCTAAACATATAGGACGTCTAAGTTAATAGTAGCATTCTCATATCCGGGCAGACTCTGTAAGTATTCGAGTGGTGTCATCATACCGAGTGAGGTATGTAGGCGGTATGTATTGTAGCGTTCGCAGTCTTCCAACAGGAATCGCTTAAGGTCCACGAAATTATGATCTATTTTGAAATGTTTCCGTAGGTATTTGTCTGAGCCATGGCTGCGCTCAATAAACCCATTGAGTTGTGGTGAGCTGGCTTTAATTAAGCGATGCTCAATACCATGGCTGGTCAGCCATATGGTTACTGGGTGAGTTATCTTATCCTGTGGCCACTGGGTGTAGGTGAACTCAGTACCATTGTCTGTCTGGATGGTTTGAAAGCTGAAAGCTGGCTCAAAGAATCTGACGGCATGCTCCAGGAAGTCGATGGTATTTCGGGGATGGTAATCATAGTACAGGCGCTTGTATTTGAGCCTGGTGGCACAATCTATGATGTCGTATTGGTAGGCGGCTCGTTTCCAGTGCTTCACGTCCATCTGACCACGCTCACCGGGTACATATTGCTGGTCAGATAGTTTACGTGAACGTTTGTTGACCTTTCTCTTAGCGAGCAATTCAGCTCGCCTAAGAACGTTATTAACACCTTTATGAGATATGGTGATGCCATAATCCCGCTCAAGGATCCTGGATAGGCCGTGCTTACCGTAGCCATACTCCAATCTCAGGCCAACGATGAGACCAGCTAATTCCTCATCAATTATGCGAGGGTTATCTTTTGGTATTCTGGGCTTGTCGTAAAGTGCTGTTACTTTCTTATCTCCGGCAATCCAACGTTTATGCCAATAGTAGTACTCACTCCTTGCTATTCCAAACCATTTACAAGCTTCAGTAACACTACCTAATTCTTCTGCCTTCCTAAACCAAGCAAGTCTAATCCGAGCTCCGTATACTAAGAGCTGTTTCTGGGTCATAGTTCTGGTACTCACTTTCATTACTCCTTTCTATCTTAATGAAAGTGTCCAAGATGTTTGGTGCCTGAAGACGATGAATTCCAACTATAGTGGTAATAACGAGTTACTTGTTTTGAGAGGATAGTCGCCAATAATTCGAATTGTGATAGGTGGTGTCATAGCTATGATTGTTACGTATGCAATTGGAAAGTTCATTGGTACTGCCATTTCATAAGAATAGTAAATGTTAGTCGCTCCAGCTCCTTTAGTGAGAGAAAGCCAGCAGTTGCTTAATTAATTCGCGACGTCATCTATGTGCTCCCCTAGCGCAATATTCAGACGATATAGTGGTAAATTTTGACTAGATTTAAGCAAATAAATTTATAGGCAGAGCATGCTACAATGCTAAGCATAAGAATTAAAAACATGACTATGCGAAGCAATTTACAAAGTATAGCGAATTGCGTTCTTACTAGAACGCCTGCAGCGGAAAGTCAATAATAAGAGTTTATAATGGCTGAGATTATTTGCGTTCGTGAGAATTGGGATAACACTGCTCTATCTATTCCCATACCCGGACAGTTCTACACACTACATATTAATCCTACTAGCGAACATCCGTTTGGCGAGAAAGGCAAAGTTCTTGCTGGTGCATGGAGGCAACTTAGTCATAAAAAGACTGACGGTATGCTCATACTTGACGGAGATGTAGTTATAGAACCTGGCGATCTCGCTAATATGTTTGCGGCGATTCACAATCACGATAAGATGGTCGTTATAGCGCCAGCAAGAATTTGGCCAAAAAGCACTAAGAGAAAAGACTGGGTGTGGGCGCATTGGTCAAAGGAAGCGAGTCAAGTAATGGAGACCAAGAACATCCATTGGTTTACGTTTAACTTCACCTATTTACCGCGAAAAGTTATAGAGCAGGCAGTTAAGGATGGACTACGCGATTGGACCTATCCTTCGGTAGATAAAAATATGTCGGAATCAACAGTCAAAGCTGGGGTTTCTGTATATGTTGTCGAAAACGTTTTACCAAAGCATTTGAATTTTTAGCGCAAAGATACACGATAAGCTTTTATAGTTGCAAGATTTACAAGTGTCGCAGACAGTGATACTGAACCTTACCCAGGATATTCTGTTATGCTTATGTATATTTATACAAAGACGTTAGCAAGCGATGGAAGATAGGAGACTAAAAATTTCGATTGAGGAAGGTGTGTCTAAGGGCGTGCCCCTTGATTTTATCGCCTATAGTCTCAATCGGGCAGGCTGGCCCATGAAAATGGTGCAGGAGGCAATTGATGAGTGGCGATTAGAAAATGGTCGCGTCCAGAAAACAACAAATTTCCAAGCATGGCTGAAATCTTACTATACACAGTCTAAGGCATCTATTGCCCTAGTTGTGGTACTTAACGTCATAGCTTCATCTATCATGCTGCTAAACCCCTGGCCGATAAAAATAATGGCCGATTCAGTATTTGGACATGAACCCGCACCTGGCCCACTTAAACCGTATACCCACACCCCAGAGCTCATACTTTTTGTATCACTCATTACTCTTTGCATATTTCTTCTCGAGAGTTTATTCGGTACACTACAAGCCTTTATGTTGCTGAAAATTGGCTATTGGCTCAACAGACGCATTAAAGAAGAATCGTTCAGGCATATATTACATCTTCCGCTCTATCACGAAGGACGTTTGCCGAAAGGCGATTATATATATCGCCAGAATCAAGTCACCAACAGCCTATCAGACCTCGTACTTACTGCGACCAGCGAAATCATCGGTTCGATTGTGCTTATCATTGGAATTTTAATAATCATGTTATATCTGAATGCTCCACTAACCATAATTACGCTCGTCGCTATTCCGTTCCTAATTATCTCCATCAGGTACTTTAAACCGCATTTAAGCAAGTGGGGACAAGCATTTTTCAAACTAAATAGTCAAACTTCCTCATTGATTACTGAGTCAATTGACAATACCGAATCAGTACAAGCTTTTAGCCTGGAAGAACGGCAAGTGGTGCGCTTGAAAGATCTCTGGCTTCAAACCTATGACGTTGCACGTCATGCTCTCATATGGAATAAATTATTCAATTTCACTAATGGTTTAATAGTGAGCCTAGGTACGGCATTAGTTATCTATTTAGGAGGAAAAGAAGCGCTACATGGCCAGTTCTCGATTGGGTTATTGCTTGTATTTATGACCTATATTAGTTATCTTATCAATCCGATCCAAGAGATAACCACGCAACTGACAATTAGGCGACAAAAACTTGTCAATGTTCACCGTGTGTACGAGGTCATGACGGATCACGAAGGAATAGAGCATATTCGTGAAGATAGACCTTTGCCGCGCGTTCATGGCCGAATTGACTTTCAGAATGTATACTTCAGACATGGCGACACGCTGATACTAAATGACATTAATTTAACGATACATTCTGGTGAAAAAGTCGGAATCATAGGTCCAAGTGGTGCAGGTAAAAGTACACTCGTAAAGCTACTCGATTTATATCTTGAGCCAACGACTGGCCGAATTCTTCTTGACGGACTCGATATCCAAAGCGTGAGCTTGTCCGATCTTAGGAAAAATATAGCTTGGATTAGCCAGTCCCCGCAATTATTTGCAACCTCTATAAAAGACAATTTGGAAGATGGCGATATCGGTCGCGTTATTAGTAGTCAAGAAATAGACTGGGCTTCGCAGGCTGCTAATGCGTCAGAGTTTATTGTGAAGCTACCTATGGGCATGGATTCCATTGCTGGTGAAGGAGGCTCGTCTTTAAGCGGAGGGCAGAAACAACGAATTGCTATTGCGCGAGCATTGCTTAAAAATGCGCCTATAATATGCATGGATGAGCCGACGTCTTCACTCGATTACAGATCCGAGCAACTAATACATAACTCTATTAGTTCGCTAATTCAACGCAAAACAGTGTTATTAGTATCGCATCGCCTACCCCTTTTGAATCTTATGGACAAGATTTATGTTCTTGACAATGGTAGTCTCACTGACGTAGATAAATTTGGAGGAGTCGAGAACTACATGTATCAACTTCAAAAAGAAGGAAAGTTGTAGTGCACACATTCATAATTATGACTTGGTACTAGGTGTGTGCATTTAACCCCAAACAAAAAATAGCTATATATGTTACTAACTCACCTTACGCATCACTCCCACTTTCTTGAGTCCTGGGGCATACTAAAAGCAGTCAACCTTTCATCAAGGATGTTGCTATGCCAAAACAAAAACAATCCAAGCCCGTCAACGTACCAATGCTTGACCTGTATTCTGACTATCTCATCAGCTCATTCGGATTGACCACGGCAACTGGTATGTCGGCCGCCCTGGACGGGTCAGTCGGCCATGACGACGTCACCCGTTTCCTGTCTGCCCGGGAATATACCAACAAAGACCTCTGGAAACTGGTTAAGCCAACGATCCGGCAGATTGAAACTGACGACGGCATACTGGCTTTGGATGACACCATTGAAGAGAAGGCCTACACCGACGAAAACGACATCATTGCCTGGCACTATGACCACGTCTTCAACCGGAATGTGAAGGGCGTCAATATTCTCAATATGCTCTACCATAACGACCAGGCAACGGTACCCTTGGGGTTTTGCCTGGTCAAGAAAGACGTACCTTTCACTGACCCGAAGACCGGCAAACAAAAACGCAAGTCCTCGGCCACCAAGAACGAACAGGCCCGTGAGCTCATCGGGGCAGCCATCCAAAACCAGGTGAAGTTTCGCTACTGCCTTGCTGACAGTTGGTTTTCCTCACAGGAAAACATGGAGTTCATCGTTGGCAAGGGCAAACACTTCATCTTTGCCCTCAAGAGTAATCGTACGTTTGCAAAAAGTAAGGAGGATAAACTACGAGGAGTATTCCACGCAGTCGAATCGCTGGCCTGGGAAGAAAACACTACCAAGACAGGGTACCTCAAAGGCATGAATATGACGGTGCGTATCACCCGTCAAATCTTCACAAACGGAGATGACAGTCAGGGTGTTTTGTATCTCGCTACCAGTGATCTGACGCTAGGACATACCGACATAACCACGATCTACCAAAAACGGTGGAAAGTGGAAGAGTACCACAAGTCCGTAAAGTCCAACCTCGGGCTGGCCAAGTCACCGACCAAACGAGTGAAGACACAAAGTAACCACTTCTTTGCGCCAACCTATGCCTACCATAAGCTGGAACGACTGGCGAAAGCGAGCAATCTGAACCACTTTGCCTTAAAGGCAAAGCTATACCTCAAAGCTCAGCAAGCCAGTTTGGCTGAACTTCAGGTACTCAAAGAAGCTGGAGGTTTTGCGTAAGGTGAGTTACTAATCGAAGAAAATCCAGTGCTTTATTCCATGTATATTGCTGTAATATGTTTAAAAAGCATTAACTAAATTGACAGTGCCTTTCCGCTCATGCAAAATGTTGTTTAGATAAATAGTATAAATACAAGGTAAACCATATGAAACCCCAAAATGATGCAGAGCCCTTTGAAAATGCTGGCAATGGAATTGGTGACGATCCAATAAAATATAAAGAGGGCAGTTCCTCGGGGAATAATTCGGGTACACCGAGTACCGGAGGAAATACAACGCCAACTGGTGCTCCGATAATACTTGGATCCTCGGGTGGTGGCGGGAAATTCAACGATCCCGTTGCCTATGTACCTACAGGCTCCCCAACAACGGATGGTACGGGTGGCGGAAGATTTACCGGTGGCCCGGTTGGTCCCGTGACAGGCACTGTCAAAGAATCATCTACTGGGACTGAAATTAATATAGGGGGCGGCAAAGTCACCAATCCCGTTGCCTTTGTACCTGCTGGTTCTCCTACTTCAGACAGTATGGACGGCGGAACGAATGCGGGTGGATTTTCACCAGTCACCGTAACTGGCGAAAATAATATGACTCCAGCACAGGTAAAGGCTTTTGAGCAGAACTTTGCAGCAACAGGAAATGGTTTTAGTAGTTCTGACGCTGGTGTCGGAACAGTAATGTCATCGGGAGCCGGTACTTCAACTTCTTCGGGTTCAGGCACAAGTACCTCATCGGGTTCAGGCACGAGTACAAGTAGTGGCACGGTGTCGACTACCGGTACGTCCACTGGTACTACCACATTTGTAAACGATTTTGGCATGACGGTAACTGTTCCTAACAGCGATATAAATCCAGCGACATTTCACCCAGGTCCGGCAAAGACCTGGAATTCCAATGCTACTTCCACTGCAACTGGATCCGCATCGGGTGGCACCGTAACTGGCGAAAATAATATGACTCCAGCACAGGTAAAGGCTTTTGAGCAGAACTTTGCAGCAACAGGAAATGGTTTTAGTAGTTCTGACGCTGGTGTCGGAACAGTAATGTCATCGGGAGCCGGTACTTCAACTTCTTCGGGTTCAGGCACATCCACAAGCTCTGGTTCTGGGACAAGCACAGGTGGTGGTAGCTCTACAGGAACCACAACATTTGTTAACGACTTTGGAATGACAGTTACAGTTCCCAATAATGCAACCATATTCGGCTATCCAGTAACTGACTTTATACACCCTGGCAAAGCAATTACCTGGAACACAGCAGGTGGGGCTACTTCCACTGCAACTGGATCCGCATCGGGTGGCACCGTAACTGGCGAAAATAATATGACTCCAGCACAGGTAAAGGCTTTTGAGCAGAACTTTGCAGCAACAGGAAATGGTTTTAGTAGTTCTGACGCTGGTGTCGGAACAGTAATGTCATCGGGAGCCGGTACTTCAACTTCTTCGGGTTCAGGCACATCCACAAGCTCTGGTTCTGGGACAAGCACAGGTGGTGGTAGCTCTACAGGAACCACAACATTTGTTAACGACTTTGGAATGACAGTTACAGTTCCCAATAATGCAACCATATTCGGCTATCCAGTAACTGACTTTATACACCCTGGCAAAGCAATTACCTGGAACACAGCAGGTGGGGCTACTTCCACTGCAACTGGATCCGCATCGGGTGGCACCGTAACTGGCGAAAATAATATGACTCCAGCACAGGTAAAGGCTTTTGAGCAGAACTTTGCAGCAACAGGAAATGGTTTTAGTAGTTCTGACGCTGGTGTCGGAACAGTAATGTCATCGGGAGCCGGTACTTCAACTTCTTCGGGTTCAGGCACATCCACAAGCTCTGGTTCTGGGACAAGCACGTCTTCCGGGTCAGGTACTTCAACAGGCTCTGGTACGAGCACAAGCGCTGGTTCAGGCACAAGTACCTCATCGGGTTCAGGCACGAGTACTAGTAGTGGTAGCGGTACATCTACAGGCTCTGGCACAAGTACATCATCGGGAACCGGTACTTCAACTTCTTCGGGTTCAGGCACATCCACAAGCTCTGGTTCTGGGACAAGCACGTCTTCCGGGTCAGGTACTTCAACAGGCTCTGGTACGAGCACAAGCGCTGGTTCAGGCACAAGTACCTCATCGGGTTCAGGCACGAGTACTAGTAGTGGTAGCGGTACATCTACAGGCTCTGGCACAAGTACATCATCGGGAACCGGTACTTCAACTTCTTCGGGTTCAGGCACATCCACAAGCTCTGGTTCTGGGACAAGCACGTCTTCCGGGTCAGGTACTTCAACAGGCTCTGGTACGAGCACAAGCGCTGGTTCTGGCACAAGTACCTCATCGGGCTCAGGCACGAGTACTAGTAGTGGTAGCGGTACATCTACAGGCTCTGGCACAAGTACATCATCGGGAACCGGTACTTCAACTTCTTCGGGTTCAGGCACATCCACAAGCACAGGCACTGGTACCTCTACGGGAACCGGAACTTCAACAGGGTCAGGAACCAGCACATCCACTGGCACTGGTACTTCTACTGGCACAGGAAAATCAACAGGAACTGGGACATCTACAGGTACTGGCACTGGAACAGGAACTCCGCCAGTTGGAGTTTCACCATCCAGAGGAAACTACGAACGATGGAGATGGCCATGGAGAAGACGAAGAGACCATGAATTTGGGAGAGGTGGATCTGGAACTCGACTCGACAAGATGCAGGGAGGTTATCCAACTCAAAGTGGCACAGAAGATCCAACTGACCGCATCTTTGGTGATTTCAAGCCAGAGTCTCATGATGGAGAAATGCCAACAAAGGGTAAGTAAAATAAAGAGTTTACGGCCACTATTCGTGCTTAATACTTATTAACTTGTAGGTATTAAGCACACTTCCATGCAAAAAATATATTGTACTAATTGTTATTGAAGTGGAATCACGAACGAAGGCATATCGTTAGCCAGCGATTCGCCAAGACTGCGTATCAATTGATCAAAGCTAGTAAACCTTAAAGTTTGCATTCCGTGACTTGATGCGAAACTCAAATAGTCATCATGCCCACTAACCACCAAGCACGAAGATGGCGGTTCGCCTATGGCTTGGAGTGCCTTTGTAAAAACTTGTTGACTGAGGAGAGGTGTTTTTAAACCCAATGACAGAGGAGATATAATGACTTCAAATAGCGCTTGAGTAGCGTTGAAGTGTTGTAATACGTTTAGTTCCATTGTTCCCAAGTTGGCCAATACGCCAAGTTTTAGGAAATGACCGTGTAAACCTCTCATTAGATTTATAACCTTAGGTGAAATATCTGATTCATGAAGGGTTAAGGAGGTTTTATCTATGTCTCTACGGCCTAGTTTGTACCTGAATACATCTGTCAAATAATCTAAATCAACTTCTCCAAGGTAGTATTTATTAACTATTTCGGCTAATGCTTTATATTCTTTTTCGCCCAACGGTTGAGCATATAGTAAATATTCCTGAAACCTGTCAGGTGTCCATACGCTATAGAAATCAAAAAATATTGCTCTTATCATAGTCCGGAATAATCATAGCAGACCGCCAAATACGCGGCTAGAGCATCTTGGGTATGTTTTTAGTCTGTAGACGTTTCAATATATATCAAACCCTATAATAAAACGCACCACTCCACTCTATCTTATGACTGCTTAAACCCATTCGTCCTAAGCGTCCCCGCCAGATCTGCCCACCGACGCCGGGCATCCGCTTCCATAGGCCCATAGGGTCCAGCCTGGTAGTCGATCATCGCCCTCATCTGCTTTGCCTGACCAAGTCTGGTTTCATTTCTCTCACCAGGTTTTGACCCATAGTTGGCAATGTCCTCTATGACGGGCTGCATGTAGTCAATGCTCTCAGCCTTAGCTCCTGACCACTCCCCGGACTTAATACTGAGCACATTGTCATAGGCAGTCTTGGAGAAGTTGTTATTGCGGTCTTTCTGGAAGGATGAGGTAAACACGGGGTTGCCTTTGGCATCACGGTCAACGACCACACCATGTCCCTGACGGATTTCTGGTCGCTTGCCTGAGCCAACCTTCTGAGCTTGCTTGAGCACTCGCTGGGCTACACCCTCACCACCATGACGGTCAGCCACAATAGAGTTGGCTACTGCCGCTAGCTGGGTTGGATCAGCTCGTCCATCAGCTGACAAGCCTAGTGTAGCCATAGCCTGGATATTGGCATACTCCATGCCTTGATGACTCTTAATGGTTGCGAGGTAGCCAGCATTGTTCTGCAGATCAATACCTCCAAGCCGGACCTTTTCATTAGAGCTTTCCTGCATGACCTCAGCGATTGACTCCATCTGAGTGAGGCTAGTTGGTTTGGTAAATTGACCGGTATCCTTGTTGTAGTAGCCATGGTGAGCACCCTCTTGTTTTAAGCGCTGCACGGTCTCCGGATCACCAAGATCAGCCATCCCCGTCCCGGTTAAGGCTCGCCAGGCTTGGTAGTGCATACCACCCTCCTGCTCCACGTGCTTGTAGGCTTCAATGGATTGGCTCATAGCGGCATCATCCAATTCATCCTGGATCTTGGCGTGGTAGCGCTTAAAGCCCGGAACGCCGGCCGCTCCAGCCCGGTAGCGGGCTAACTCATCCTGGTCAAACATATTGACCGCGAACCTATTGGCATAGTGCCCAATGCCTTTGTGTTGTTTGCCGGTCGCGGGATTCGTCCAAGACCCGAAGTTCTCATTCCATCTCTGCCCAGACCGAGCTTTCTTAATGTTGGCAGACATGACTTCACCACGCTTCTTGCGTAAGCCTGCCTGACTACCCTGAGCTGCTCGATTCACCACATTGCCAGCGGCTGCGACTGCAGCCCCACCAAACTGCCAGGTCTTTGGCACAATCAGGTAGACACCAAAGTAGGCTCCAAAGGCAATCAGCTGATTAATCGGATTAGCATCCTGGGCAGCGACTGCCGCAAAGATCCTTCCGGCAGTGATGATGGCTTCAATAATGACAAACATCAGCAGTGCTCTCAGGAAGGTATTCCACCACAGCGTATAGACTCGTTGGGTATTAGGTAGGACATAGCAGACAATAGCAATCGGTGCGATGATGATGAGCATGGTAATGAGGATCTGCCTTAGGATCATCACTACAAAGGCCATGAACAACGATAAGGCTGCCGAAAAGGCAAACAGCAGTAAGCCGAAGATCCCCAGTGCGGTAATGGCTGCTCCACCAATGAGGGTGACAGCCACATCCTTGCCACCACCTAACTCTAGTGTTAAGTGTAAGCTTTCAAAGGGTTTGTACATGAGATAGCGGATCCCATAGCCTAGATCATTAGTTAACTGTACCAGTAGCTCCATCAACTGCCAGGACAAGGTAATAGCAATGGCTACAACCAGGATACGAGGCAATACCTTCCGAATGGTATAGGCATCAAGCACTTCAAAGCCCATAGCTGAGGCAATAATAACGATCAGACAGGCCAGCACCAATAACCCTAGGGCAATGTCCCGGAAACTACTCCACGCTGCCTTATAGGCTGCAGCTGTTGCCACTGAGCCATTACAGTTGGCACTGGTTCCCCCAAATATCTCCACTGGTGTCCCATTACACTGTGAGTTATTACCTGTCCCGACTGACAGTAGATTGTTGACGAGGTTGTCTAGGTCGTTGGCCACGTCTACCAAACTTGAGACCATTGCGCAGAATGCCCAATTAAGTGGATTTATGCCAGCGTTACAAGTGATCGCGGGCGTAGTAGTATTGGTAGCACTTCCGACTTGAGCACCTCCTGGGTTTTGCGTTGCCCCGGTAATGGTAATCAGATTTTCTGGACAAGTTGTAGTTCGCGGCGCGCACGCTTGTCCCTTGATGGTAGCACAAGCGCCATTGAGGTTGGCGCTGCAAGCTTTTATAGTGACATTATTGCCCTTGAAATCGACTGGTGCAGTCGACATGTAGGTGACGGTTATACCGTTAGCAGTGATTTGGGGGGGGCTATTTGGATCTTCTGGTATTGTGAACGACGGATTTTGACCATTTGCAGCTGGATATGTCGGCGTAATTGTGTCGGTTGTTGGATAATTTCCAGGTTCTGCTGCAGCACCACTTATCGTTGCGACAACTTTTACACTAAACTGACCAACCGGAAAACCGCCTCCTGCTGCAGAAACCGGCAATGTGGAGAGGAGACTACTGCCGAGAAGCACAGTAATAAAGGTGCACAGAATAGCTGTTTTATTGGATAAATTTTTTAGGTGAGCAATTGACATAACCTGCCAGTACCACCAAGCTGACGGACAATAAATATCGAGTCATGTTTGTATAGCTCTAGTATTAAACGCATGACTCGGTACATTTTTTCGTCTTATTTTTATTACGTACTCTTAACAGCTACAAATATACTATAGATAAACATTAGATGACAGTACATTAAATAGTTGGTTAGCAAAGAAAAAGCGTATCATTTTTATTAAAGTACCTGTAAAACTAGTTGATAACTCCCATTATAAATAGTAAGTAGGCATATTTTTATATCAACAAACAATCGGTCACTTTTGAATTGACCATTATTTTATATAGACCTTTGGTAGGAATTTGCAGGTTACGAAATTGTATTTTGTTTACTGTCGAAATAATAAAAGTTGGTCTGAGCACTATTCTTATTTCTGACGTTGTATGTAGCTTATTGTGCCGACCACCACAAGGTATAAGTCCTACAGGTGCAAGAGTTACAAGGTCAACCTTGCCATGATGTTGGTTGAGTTCCATGTCCAAATCGTTTCGGCCCGAACCAGGGCCTCTTCTTAATTGTCTGGGTTTCGATTTTTCCATTGTAGACAATTGTACTCTTTGGAAATTGCATAGAATATTAATATGAAGGAGTTTGCCAAATTGGGGATATAATTGTGATGACCTTTATGAAGACATGGGTTTGGTATGAATCAGAAAATTAGTATCGTAAAAGCTATACCCGATGATGCGGGGGCTCTGTCACGGATAAAACAGTGCATCTGGCTAGATACGTATCAAAATCAAGAGTTCGGAATTACTGCTGAGGATATATTTGCTAAGGATTTTTTGTGTAAAGAACGAGTAGCTAAACGCGCCGATCATATGCATGTTGTCGACGGAATTAACCACACACTAGTTGCTAAAGCTGGCCCTCAAATTGTTGGCTACGGACGAGTGGTCAAGACAAAAAAGATCAATGAAATCGTAACGCTATATATCGTACCTGAATGGCAAGGTCAGGGGATCGGATCGGCACTTCTTAAGGAGTTGCTTGGGTGGCTAGGCAACCATAAAGACGTAAGGCTTGGGGTGGTTCTTTACAACGAAAAGGCCATTCATTTTTATGAAAAATTTGGCTTTAAAAGGGGCAATGCAGTTTATCATGATAAACCGACTTTCCCGTCCGGCAGAGATCTGCCTGAATTGGAAATGATTCGAGAAGCAGTTCGGAAGTAGTTGCTGGCTGGCTTCAGTGAGATATACAAAAGTGCTTGTGCTATTGACAAACAAGCGGACTTACTCATACTTTTTAGAGTAGAATTTTAAAAATAAAAAGGTTTTAATAAAATAAAATGAAACTCAGGAATCTAAATAAACAAGGTTTCACCCATGATTTACTCGCTGTGTTTGTAGTGGTTGCATTCGCTATCGGCGGAGTTGCGTATTTAGTCGGGGTCCATGCCGCGAACGCTAGCGGTGGTCCGATTACATCCGCGCTACTTTCTGGATCAACCCATCTGTGTTTGAATGCCGGGGGTAAAATTAACGCTTATGGCTTAATGAATGTTGAGAAATGCCAGACTAACAAAGGAAATACGCAAAACTGGCTTCTCAGCAAAACACAATTAGTGACGCCACCTGGCTCGAGTAAGCAGGTCCAAGCGTATTCTATTAACCTAGGCAGTAACGGTAGTTTCTGTGTCGGAGTAGATGCTCCAAATGGTCAGCTTGCACTTACGGCGGCTATGCTAAAACAGGATAAGAATAATTTAGACCGAAAAGTGGTCACTACGCCTGCTGTTCAGCTCTTTAGCTGCCGACAAAGTAACAAATCGTTTACTAGTTCTTTCCAGCAGTGGGCAGTTGGGAGTAACAACACACTCATCAATGTCAATCCAATGGCAACCCCTCAATATGGAACATCAGTTGCTAAGAAACAAATGTGCATGACCGCAAATGGCAATGGGTTATCAATTGTTCTCGCACAGTGTAATAGTCCAGCTAGTAATGGTCAGCAATGGGCGGTTTCAAGCTATGGCACCGGTACTGGATCCGTACAACCGACAACTCCAACCAGCGTGACAGCCACTGCAAACAGTTCAACAAGCGTAACGGTTAAGTGGCAGGCCAGCACAGACAAAGGAGGCCCAGGCGTTGGTGGCTATTATGTGTTACGCGGTGGAACGCAGATTGCAACAGTTGCAGGAGCTAGCACTCTTACCTACACGGATACATCACTCAGTCCATCGACGACATATCAATACCAGGTAGAGGCGTATGACACCAACTCTACACGAAATGTTTCTCAGCCGTCGGCAAGCGTGCTAGTGACGACAGAATCTACTACTACCAGCAGTGGTGGTACCTGCATACATCCAACATGGAGCAGCAGTGATGCCGAAGCTACAGACCCAATAGGTATTGCTGACTTGTGGTGGGTGAACAATGATGCATGGAGTGGTTCTCATGGCCCCCAAACTATGTATGTCTGTAGCCAATCGTCATGGTATGCCGTCTCCAACCAACCAAATGTTGGTGGACAAGTTGAGACATATCCGGACACAGAGTATGACATTGGCGGACGCGGTAACAATACCAAAAAAACAATCACACAGTTCAATACCATATCCTCCACTTTCTCGGAGTCGTATCCAGCTGCTGGCTCGTGGGATGCTGCCTATGATCTATGGACCAATAACTGGACCAACGAAACAATGATTTGGAATCAATGGGCTGGAGCTGACTCGTACTGGCCAGGCCAAGCTAAGACCGCGCTGACTCTGGACGGTGTTGCTTACCACTTTCTTGATAATGGTGGAGAATTGATGTTTTTCCGTGATACCCCAGTGACCTCCGGATCAGTCGATATTTTGGCTGCCTATCAATGGGAAGTAGCCCACGGTTATGCCAAGTCCACCGACGTACCAACTCAACTGGAATACGGAGTTGAAGTCTGCTCAACAAGTGGCTCTGAGACATTTCCAATGAATGGCCTGACATTCATTGGAAACTGAGAGAATTAAGAGCTATCTTTACTGGAATCGTTCGTCGTTAGAGGTAGTGAACATTAGCGAAAGTTCGCATCTAAAGTAAAAACTGCACTTCTGACGTTTTAATAACCTGGTATCTGATATAGTGTCTAAGAATGATTGAAATGAAAAAACGCTGGTTAGCTTTTGGCGTGCTTTGTTTAGGTACGCTAATGATTGTGCTTGATTCTACAATTGTAAATGTTGCATTGCCGTCAATCAGATTAGATCTTGGTTTTAGTGAATCTTCATTAGCTTGGGTGGTTAATGCCTATTTACTCACCTTTGGTGGTTTTCTTTTACTTAGTGGAAGGCTAGGTGATATTTTTGGCCACAGAAAAATGTTCATAATTGGATTGTTGATATTTTGTACAGCCTCACTACTATGTGGCGTTGCGCCAACTCAATTCTGGTTGATAGGCGCGCGGGCGATTCAAGGATTTGGCGGGGCTATAGTATCTGCCGTTGGACTCTCTCTAATGATGAATCTATTTACCGAGAATAATGATAGAGCTAAAGCAATGGGAGTCTATGGTTTCGTAGCTGCCGGCGGAGGCAGTGTGGGGGTATTACTGGGAGGGATTTTAACAGGTAGTTTAAATTGGCACTGGATATTTTTTGTAAACATCCCCATCGGTATTCTGGTGCTATTCCTCTCCATGAAATTATTGCCGGCTAGAGACAGGGCAGTGAAACACGACAAGCATGTGGATATAGCCGGTGCCGTTACGGTTACCGTATCTTTATTATTGGCTGTCTATGCGATTGTGAATGGTAACTCAACTGGTTGGTTGTCGGCTAAGACGATAGCAATGCTCGGTACGGCACTAGTATTATTCGGCATATTTATCTATCTTGAAAAGCATATCCAGAAACCGTTAGTGCAGCTTAGTCTTTTTAGTAATCGAAACTTAAGCGTTGCAAACTGTCTAGGAGTTTTATGGGCAGCGGCTATGTTTGCTTGGTTCTTCCTTTCGGCATTGTATATGCATTAATTTTGCACTATACACCACTTAAAGTGGGCCTAGCATTCTTACCGGCCAATTTGATAATGGCTGCTTTCTCAATAGGTTTATCGGCCAAATTAGTTGAAAAATTCGGCATTAAAAAGCCGCTCTCATTAGGTTTAGTTTTGGCTGGTTTTGGTTTGCTTATTTTTGCCTTTGCGCCAGTTCATGGGAGTTTTCTACTCCATGTCTTACCCGGTATGTTGATGATAGGTATAGGTGCTGGTATGGGCTTTAACCCCGTTTTGCTGGCGGCGATGGATGGAATTAAGCCGTCAGATTCTGGCTTAGCATCAGGCTTAGTCAATACCTCATTTATGATGGGCGGTGCCTTAGGCCTGGCGATCTTGGCAAGTGTCGCAGCAGCTCGTACTTCTCACCTTAGTGCGAAGGGTTTTACTCAGCTCGCTGCACTTAACGGAGGCTATCACGCTGCTTTCATAGTGGTGCCTGCTCAGCAGCTTTGGCGGGTCTCCTAGGTTGGTTGTTTTTAAAACCAACGAGCACAAGCACCCCCTAATGTAATATGGCAGGCAATTTTTAGATTTAACTTTAGACAGTATGTTTTTGCTAACTGACTTTTATTTGCTTCGAGTTAATCTCTATATGAATCAAACGCCCCAGATTATGGGGTAGTTGGGGTCGCTTCGTACCAGCTTTCATTCCATTGACCATTGCAGGAGTAGATAATCACTGTAGTGCCAAGTTTCGCGCTTGCTCCTGCGGCATTAAGACAGCCATTGTTACCGGTTGCGACGTTTGCAAGTTCGTGTCTACCGGAGTATACGTGAGTGACAGTGTTTTCACGACTTACCCAATTCCACTGCTGGTTCACGCTTTTACTATTGCAAGAAGTAGTAGCTATTGGTGTATAGCGGTGGCCGCCTTGGTTTAATGGTACGCTTTGGAATTTACCACTGGCGTCTTCAAGGCAGTAACCCGCTTCATCTTTAAGTAAAAAATTAGAGCTACCACTGATCGGCTTAATATAATCTGTTTCTCTTGAATTTGCCGTACACGTTGCCAAGTCGGTGACCTCCAAACAGGAATTATCACCATTGAGTTTGAACACGATGTATGGAGAAGCAGCGGCATGTGATGCAACAGCCCAACCGGCCCCAACTATGGCCATTGCAGCTACCACAATGACCGCAAGAATCATATGGTCGAAACCAAATTGGTTTAATTTTTTAATTCGCATATTTTTATTACTTCCTTTCAGTATAAAAAGACTATAGTTTACTCTGATTAACTTAAGCAGAATGGTTCTATGAGAGTCAACAGTATGATTACTGATGTGCAGTGGCTGTAGAATGAAACTTCGAAGCTGATTCGTAGTATGGATGCAGGTTAGTGCTCTGGATGTAATAAATAAAACGGTTATATAGTAAATTTGGAGAAGGTTGAACAGAAGATATTCAACTTATTGGTACGGTCGGCCATTCGGTACTAAACTTATATGCCTCACGATTTTTAGACGCCTTACGAGCTTAGGTTGTAAAGTGACATGTGTGTTGTGTGATGTGGCATTCAGTCATCATTGGGAAATACCCAAACATATTAAAAACTTTCAACGGCTTTCAAGATAACCTCTGCCACTTCTTTGGGTTTAGAAACCATAATTGCATGCGAGCCATCGAGCTCGGTAATCTTAATATCACCTTGTTGGGCGGCTGCACGGATGGCATCAGTTCCGGCTGCTACGTCCTTGGTCGAAACAATCGCCCAGGTAGGAAGATTTTTCCAACTAGCTGGACCACAGACATCTATGAATGCCAGATCAGCTATAGCGCGCTGAGTAACAGCCATTAACTTAGCTTGTTGTTCTGGTACATCTGCAGCAAATACTTCTCGCATTTTATCGATTTTTATAGTAAATTCAGTACCGGTCTCTTTGCTCTCTCCTTTCGGATATGACGTTTGAAAGAGATTGGGACCTAAGATACTGTCTTTAGACTGACCACCAACATCGTTTAGGGTTTGTCCCTCATTTAGGACAAAGGCAGCAACGTATTCTAGGCCTACAATATTTTTAGCTGTGCTCATGTTGGAAAGTATTGCTCCAGCATAGGAATGGCCGACAAGGAGCACCGGGCCATCAATTTGATTGATGACACTCGCAATGTATGAGGAGTCGTTGGTGAGGCCACGCAGAGGATTCGCTGGAGCTACAACACCGTGTCCTTTAGCCTGCACTAATTCTATGACACCGTTCCAAGAAGAAGCATCGGCAAATGCTCCATGAACAAGAACAATTGTTGGTTTAGTTGTATTAGACATAATTACCTCCCACGATATTCTTTAATAGCCAGCCGAGTATACTGTATGGAAGAGGGGTCTACAATGAACTCGTTTACTCTAAAATCTCCAACATCTGGTTCATAAGATACATTGAATAATAAAACCATAGCATAAGTGATAATAATTACATTTTAAGTACAAGGAGTTTACAAATGATCAAATATGAATCAGCCACAGAACTAGCAGAGGCTATGCAGCGAGCGGAAGCAGCGCACGCGGTATATGAAAAAACACTTGGTCACCGTGATGAAGACTGGCAAATTTGGTATGCAGAGTTTATGGAAAAAGAGCAAGTCAATAATTAAAGCCTAGGAGCTTGCAGCCCTAGCTTTATTTAACGTAGTTCGGTTGAGATCACTACTTATCGAATTATCGAAGTTGCATTCATTACCCATGCTTACTCAGCGGTACGAATCTTAGTCTGGCTTCCTTACTTGACCTTGAACAATACCATCTCCTTTTTTGTAGCGAACGCCTTGAGACATATTTAAGAGTGTTTGCATGGCAGCGGGATCGAGATAACTGAAAAGCATATTGACATAGTAGTCGAAAATTTTTAACAAAAATATAAAAACCAGAATCATTTTTTACACATGTCTAGCTAGCAGTAGTTACTAAGCAAAAAGTGAATTTGATACTGACGTACTGCGAAAGATTTTATATGTAGACCGAGGTGTAAGACGAAGTTAGTTTTGGTTACACTGTTTATTCTGGACTGAGCAGTCTCTTGCCGAGGCTGATTATTTGTGGCTCACTCATAGCTTCAAGATCGCAGCGTTGAATTGCAGCAATTCTATTCGCTATCTCGGGGTTTTTCTCAAAAATTTTAGCTACGAGCAAGGAAGCGGCGTTGCTGGTGCTGGTACCATGTCCTAGAATGACTACTCGCCGTGCAGTAGACATTGTACCAATCAACGCCATGTAGTAGTTGCTGTCAATTGCTGTATCGTTATCGCTAAAGGACGGAGTTGTAGGATGTTTATGAATTTCTCTAGATCTAGATTGGTCGGCATGCACTTCTGTTCGAGTTTCAAATGTCGTTCCGGGAGCACCAAAGACAATTGCTTGATGGTGGTCTATGGCAATAATTATGTCTTGTGCCAGATCGGGTGTTTCGTTTTGGGATGCTGCACTTGTAGATATGAAATGGCGTAGTTTGAGTATTTCGTCTGCCTCTAGAGTGTCGTGTTGAGCATGCCCGATCGTCATGGTATGTCCATTGCGTGTAAAATGCTGACGGCCATTCTTGTCGCTATAAACTATGCCTATAGAAATTAGTGCAGGTATGAGCTCCTGCCACTTTATGTTGCGCGCAATCGGGTGAGCATATAACTCACTGAGCATATGAATATGTTTTTTGTCGGACATGATCCTCCATGACGTACACTTATATTTTATATCCATTGTACTCCCGCGAAGTTCACAATATTTGGTAAAGCATAGTGAATGTACTTCGCAAACCCGGTTTCATGTTACTGAAAATTAGCTAGGAAGGTAATTACTTGAGATCCAATCTTGTTTGCGTAATTTGCAGAGGAATAGAAGGAGTAAAATTAGACATACTTACGCCAACTAATCGGATACCCTTTTTTAGTGGAAATACAGATCTGATTAGTTGCAATGCGATGTCACGAAATTCGGCTTTACTATTTATTTGCGCCTGCTCAGTGTGGCTTCGGGTAGACTGCTCAAAGTCGGCCCATTTTATTTTTACAGTTATAGTGCGACCATATATTTTAGTTTTTTCGTTCCATGACCAAACCTCGTCTACCATCTTTATTAGTCCTTCTTCAACAAGCCCCAGTTCCGTTGCATCATCAAGGAAAGTAGTTTCGGCACTTATAGATTTTCTTTCACGATGTGGTTCTACTGGTCGATTATCCTCTCCATGCGCAATTTGATAATACCAAAGACCCTGTTTACCAAATTGTGATTGCAAAGTATCGATAGTCCATTCTTTAAGATTAGCTCCAGTATGTATGCCGAGGTTCTGCATCTTCTTTGCAGTTACGGGTCCGATACCATGAAACTTAGTGATAGCCAGTTTTTCGATAAACTGCTCACCGTGCTCCGGTAGAATGAGATACTGACCATCAGGTTTCCTTAAACCCGATGCCATTTTGGCAAGAAATTTGTTGTATGAAACACCGGCCGAAGCTGTGAGCCCCGTCTCCTTTAAAATACGATCACGGATTACCTGAGCAATAGTCCATGCACTCGATATGTTCCTTTTATTTTGAGAAACGTCCAGATATGCTTCGTCGAGTGCTATTGGTTCGATCAAATCCGTATAGTCTGCAAAGATAGCATGAACTTGTCTTGAGATGGAGCGATACACGTCGAATCGAGGTGAAAGTAGTACGAGGTTAGGACATAGGCGTTTGGCTATACTGGACGATACTGCTGAATGTACTCCGTATTGCCTTGCTTCATAATTCGCAGTAGCAATAACACCGCGCTTTCCGTCATAACCAACGGCAATTGGTCTATCTCTAAGTTCCGGATTATCACGTTGCTCCACGGAAGCATAAAAAGCATCCATATCGACATGGATAATTTTTCTGGTTAGGTAAACTACCACATCAACCTCTTTGTCATCCTATCATTATAGAATGATAGACTATGCGAGTTTTCGAACTTCCCATAAGCAGTGCATGCACAACCATGCAAATGAGCATTCGTTTCATGATCAAATATAGTGCAACGGTATGACTACATCAGACAATTTGAGAATCTTTATTAAAAATTAAATGCTTATAGCCGAAGGAGGCGGACTTAGAATTCCTATTCTGACAATGATTTAATAGCTTTACATAAGTTTTTGGCTCGATGTTGGCCTTGACAATTTATTCTAGGTATCGCATGTTATTACAATGAAATTGGAACAGGGACTTATCGAGCCAACGCTTGATGATGTTTACAATATACATAGAGCCACCCGGGAATTAGCCAAAAAGCCTGCTGTAGAAGGATTAGCGGTTATCAACCCTTTGTACCCTCTAGACCAGCTGACGACAGCTGATGGCCTACAACTTGGTATAAATAATGTTGCTCGCTGGGACACAAGTATAGACGGTGCACCGGTAGCAATTTGGGCAACTACTCACCGAACTCAACCAATAACTGGTATAGACGATTCAACCGCTGGTCTATCGGTAAATTGGATTGAAACGGGGGAGGAGTCAACTAAAACCGAACATCGGTCGGTGGCTTTCCTATTAGGATCTGGCAAAGTTTACTTTGATAGGCGTTTTTTAAACTCAAATCTCGAGCCCAAACAACAAACTGAGCAACTTTTAGCGTATACACATACACCAAATGTTCTGACATTTTTCGCTGAGGCTACAAAGGCAGTATGTAATGCAGAGGCTGGAGCGACTATTACAAGTCTGAAGTTCTCACAAGGTCCAAATAGCGTTTACGCGTCCTCCTCGCAAACGCAAGGCTACCCCGTAAATTATAGTGTACGTACAAATATTGACCGCAATGGCTTCTCTGCGGAATTCCAGGTTGTGAATGGCGCCGAGGTTTTAACTAATTTCGGTCACAGTTGGGGCACTGAATTCACGCGTCAGCGCTTATTAACAATTTCCTCTGGAGTTGGTGTACTTTTGAGCAAATTCGGTGAGCTAGTGACGCATGAAATTGCTACATAACAAAACTACATTTTGTACTGTAGTTTAGAAATGGCGGTCTCATTTCTTATAGCTCACTATTTTGGGCTGGGGAGATAGTTCTCATTCCAATACTTTTGAAGAACTGGCTAACGCTAAGGATAGGCAGTGAAAAACATGGCTGCTACCTCCAAGATCCAGGCTAGGATACGATTGTTGTCGATGAGGTATGTTTTACGATACCTGGCGCGACAAGGCTTCGGACGATCCTGTCGACCCTTTTATACCCCAGTGTTTGGCGAATCAAAATAGTTAGTCGTATTCTTGTATCGCTTAATCTCTGCGGGCGTCGTAGGATTCCTCGGTATTTACGTGTTGTGGGTTATGCAGAAATTGTACCTACTATAGCAGGCAACTAGGGTAAAGAACTATCTTCGCCGGCTGTGTCCTAGTTTCTTCATACTAAGGTGGTTGGCAATCTTATCCTAATATCGCCTCTTAATAGCGCATGGCGTGCTTGTCTTTCGCCTTAAACGGGGCTTAACTTGTAGCAGGCAGCGTTACCGGAGGACACAAAGAAATTAGAGCCATTTCCAGGGTAAGGAACCTCAAAATTCAGATACCCCTTTGAGTGGAGATTTTGAAACGCCCACAGACCACTCTTTCCACCACATGCCTCCTCCTTGAAGTTGGTTCCCCAGCCACCGGTATAGCCAGTTCCAGGATTTGGACAGGGATCGAGGCTTGCTTGATAATTGGTTGGTGAGTTATAGGCATCGCCTATACATTTGCCGTTCCATCGATTGGCTTGACCTGTATACACGATATAGACATTGCCGCCAGTTTTGCCGAGTATAGTAAAGTCATCATTAATTGTTGTCTTGTTTGTGGATCCGTTTACCCATGGGCCGCCTCCCCAGGCATTAACATATAAATTATCTCCTCCTGGTTGGAGGATACGGTCACCTGAGCCAGTTGCAGCATGTGATACACCAACCGTACTGTGACCGTTGATAACAATATATCCTGCACCGATAACCGCCATGACAGCTACGAAAGCCACAGCCATTAAAATATGATCAAAACCACGTTGATCAAGCTTTCTTAATAAGTTTACGATTTTCATCTTTCTGATTACCTTTCTTAATGCTTATGTCTAGTCGATATTGTATCCTACGATTAGATTTTTTCAAGTACTATGAATCGTCTGTTCGTGATTGCAAAAAAAGACTCCAATGATAGGTCAAACTGTAAATGCAGGAACTATTGCAAAAATTGGCCGGGGAGGGGGATGAAGATTGAACTTTTTGAAGCTTAGCCAGAACGTAAAGAAGACAGCAGAGATTGTATTCAACAATTTCACTACGGAGATAACAACAGTAAAACACCGATAAGTAAACAAAATGTTAAGGCTTCTCCGCTCTCAACATAAAAATCAACTTTCGGATCTTATATAATCTGATCTTTTCGAAGAAGCTTGAATCTACTCTGCATTTATAAAGGACCTGTAAAATTGTCTCAACGAAGCGATTATCGAGTATCCATTTATGACAATTAAATATTTAGAGTGTTTCCACAGACCACAACAAGAAAGAACCACCATTGCGATGGTTCTTTATAAAAGGCCATTAGGTTTCGTGTTTCGCATCTTTTTAAAGTCTTATCTATAACTAACGGCTTACTTTCACTAGGTTTTTCCTATCATAACCAAAGTATTTTTTTCAGGCAGCTTACCTCAAATGTATAATTTCTATGCCATTTGAAGGTGCTTTGTCTCAGTGTGAGCAGTAAATTGCCAAGCTCTTATTGCCAATACAAGGGTACGTCCAACTACTTCGGCTAGAGCCATGAGCAGCAAGGCGTTCACCCAAACCTCTATTCCAGTGAGGTGGAATGTCCTACTAAAGTGAACTATGTTTGCCCCACCACCATGCGTGGCGTACAGAGCAAAAACTAAGCGGAAACAAGTACCCACTATCCAAACTATAGCGGCAGCAATTGTTGCTTTGCCGATGAGCTTACCTTTCTTATTAACAAATACCTCAGTCAGTAGTCCACAGCAAGCACCCAGCACAGCGCCGATAAGACCAATAAGAATAGTAAACAGTATATCGTTACCTCCCGTAGCCACACCCTTGAAGTTTTCAGCTCCAACAAGTAGCACTAAGGCAATGGGCCACAGCATGCCGTACAAAGTTAAATGCCTGCCTCTCATTTGTCTAATGACAACTGAGACCAGTAACAGACTAATAATATAATCTCCTAAAGTCATAGCTCTTTAGCCCTCCTTTAATACGTTATTGACTATGTTGTCAAGCAACTTAGGTAGGCTTTTTGGCTCAGGCATATCATTATCCAGCCAAATAAGGATGGTAGTTATAACCAGTTCTTGCATCAGTTCAGCCTTAAAGTGGCGCTCTTTTTGGCTCTTAATAAACTGTGTAAGCGCAGTTTCAATGTAACTAATACGCTTAGAGACTACTTCATCATAGTAAGCTTGAAAATCTGGCTCACGCACGGCGTGACGGAAAAACAAACGAAAGCCGTTGGGGTTTGTTTGTGCTGCTTGGACTAACCCCGACAAGGTATCACCTGAAAATCGCTTATCTACACTAAAGGCAATGTTGTTATGAAAAACAACGAGGAAGTTATCTATTACAGCTTGGTAGATGGTTTGCTTAGTTTCAAAATGACGATAGAGCAGTGCTCTGCTAACGTGTGCTGCCTGTGCAACGTCAGCCAGAGTAGTGGCCTCGTAACCATGCTTCACGAAAGCTTCCGCTGCAGCTTGAATGATAGCCTCCCGGCGCTCACTTCTATGTAATTTCTTGTCATTGGTAGTGTTGGTCATAGTAATTTGCCTTGCGTCTTAATAGCCTCACCGATAGCCTTAACTACAACTGCTAACGGCCCAGAGCCTTTTACAAAAAATAATGCCAGTCTGCAAATGACCAAAACAGCGATGATTATAATTCCGATATGTAGAGACATTAGTACCCTTTCGTTTAATGTATACTTTAGAATATACATTTATGAGTATACTATGTCAACGATCACGCACTAGCTTCGGCATAATCATTTGTTTTTGGAGGAATCTCAAAGGATATATCGTGCAGCATAGCTGCTTAAAAATTAACGGGGTAAAATTGTCTGACAGGTCATATTGTTCAGTGTTAAAACCTTGCTAGTTGTAAATTATGCTGCCTGATTGAATGTTGACAGGTTGTGTCTTGGTAGGTCGCTGTACTTAAAAAACTGTAGGCTCGCATCTAAGCAACAAAAATTTAATTGTGGATAATTAGTATAGGCGATTACAATTGTTTTGACTTAGAGCTGATCTGTGAGATATTTAACACAGTGTATATTTATCAACAACAAAAATATAAGGCATAAAAATGTTAGGAATACATAAAAAAAGTCATCAGCATGACGCCGAGCATGCTGTTGATGGAATTGTTGTAGACGGTGGCAGACCAACAAAGTCGGGCATTAGCTTAAAAAATCGACCAACTCAATTTGCGGTCATTGCTTTACTCGCAGTGCTTGGAGTGATGACTTTGGTGGCATCGAATGCGAGCACCCCGGCCCTTACCAAAGTCTGGTCTACGAATGCCGATTGGAACGCAGGTACCTTAAGTAACGTGAGTGTTAGCAACAACGTCGTTAGTTTAGCTCAAAAAACCAGTGCTACAGTAGCAAACAAGCCAAAGCCTCTAGGCGCTTCTCCAACAACAGATATTGCTGCGTTTAAGCCAACCTCCTGTTCGTCAACTGCGAGCACCTTACACCCTTGTAAGGCAATAGATGACGAGAATGCAGGGACCTATTGGTTATCTAAATCTAGTAATCCTCAGTGGGCGCAAATTGACCTTGGCAAAACCTACAACATTACTGAAGTCAAAGTTAAATGGATGCCAAACTATGCTAAAGCCTACCAGATTCAAGTATCAAATAATGGCACAACCTGGCAAAGTGTGTTCTCTACAACTACTGGCGCCGGAGGGATAAAAGACATTACTGGTATAAATGCTACAGGTCGTTATGTTCGTATGTATGGAACAAAGCGAGCTAAGTCAATCGGTTACGCGCTTTATGCGATGAATGTCTACGGTCAACCGACTAACAGCGGTGTAGTGTCATATAACACAAGCGGATCCGAAACCTTAGATTTTGATGCTTTGGCAAGCTCTCAGTGGAACTCTATAACGCCCGTCAGCAATCTTCCTACAGGTACTTCCATAAGCTATCAATACCGAACCAGTACAAATAATTCTACTTGGTCTACTTGGTCAAATATATCTACAATTTCCACTGCAGCACAGACACGCTACATACAAATTATGGCTACCCTGACTACGACAAATACAAACGTTACTCCATCACTCGTAAGTCTAACCCTATCTTACTCTAGCCAAGCAGCAGCTCCAGTGGTTACTCTAACTGCCTCACCAACTAGCATTCAGTCGGGCCAAGCAGCTACTCTAAACTGGACATCGCAAAACGCTACTACATGTACTGCATCGGGTGGCTGGTCAGGGTCCGAGGCGACCAGTGGTTCAGTGTCTACTGGAAATCTGACTCAGACCACTTCTTACACCATTACTTGTATCGGTTCGGGAGGAAGTGCCAATAGTTCGACTACCATTACCGTGCAACCCGCAGGTGTTGGCGGCGGCGGTACCACCAGTACTTGTACCAACCCTATATTTTCTTCAAGCGGTGCTGATGACACTGACAATACAGATCCAAGTGACGGCAGCCAGTATTACTGGGTGAACAATGACGCTTGGAGCGGTTCGCATGGCCCGCAGACAATCAATGTCTGTAGTGCTTCATCGTGGTACGCGGTTTCTAACCAACCAGACAATGGTGGACAGGTTGAAACATACCCAGATACAGAGTATGACGTTGGTGGCCGAGACAATCCATCTACTAAAACCATAGCTCAATGGAATTCAATTTCTTCAACATTCTCAGAGGCCTATCCATCAGCTGGTTCTTGGGATGCTGCCTATGACCTATGGACAGATAACTGGTCTAACGAGACTATGGTCTGGAACCAATGGGCGGGTAGTGAAGATTATTGGGGAAGCTGTGCCGAGCCAGGAGCTAGTCAAAATGACTGCGTAGGCGGGGGTGCGTCTAGTGACTCCCAGGCAGCCATGATAGACGGTGTAGCTTATCACTTCTTAGCGTTAGGCAGCAATTGTTCGGCTGCCACTGAGTCGAGTTGTGAGTACATTTTCTTCAGAGATTCGCAGGTTGCGTCGGGCTCCCTTGACATTCTCGCAATATACCAGTGGGAGGTGGCTAATGGTTATGCCAAATCGACTGACATACCAACACAGTTAGAGTACGGCGTTGAGGTTTGCTCTACTAGCGGTAACGAAACTTTCCCGATGAACGGGCTAACCTTTACGTTAAACTAGCTCTTAAATCGATCACATTTAAGCGGTTGCAATATATCCATACCGTTAATGGATTGGCTGGCGATTTTGTACAGTATAAAAGCCAATTTAGCCATTACACCTGAGAGTCTATCTTGTCTATGCAGATTGAGGAGCACATGACGGTTCATTTCTAAATGCTGGTGTTACCTCTCCCGAATGAGCACTTGATGCTACTCCCTATGCAAAATCTAATGGGTCGGGCGTGCCCCGCAAACGCTTCCATGTGCAATAACCTACCTGTACGGGTTTCAAATGCTGCAGTAACGGCAATGTCTACAATAGTTGCGGCCACAGCAGCAAAAACGCTAGGGGAGACCTCATATAGTAAGTCAATAGTTTTTTTGCGGTAGCTTATTCCCCAAAGCTAAGATGCCCCATCCAACCGGCTATTCCGTATGAAGTTGTTTTGTGTTTTAATAAACTTATGACAGGTGTGAGTTCATCGGAAGCTTTCGAAGGCTTACGGGCATTGGTAATAGAAGATAGCGATGGCAAGTATGCAAGCATCGACCTACTACTGCGCAAAGCAAGTGTTCCCGTTGTAGGGAGACTTGCAACCATGGGGGCAGTAAGGCATGAGTTGGCCGGATATACACCCGATGGCACGGGAATGTTAAATGCGGCTAACGTATTCTTCGTTGACGGTAATATAGCCCCTAGCTCAGATAATGGTCGTGATGGCAACGGAATATTCGTAGCATTTGCGGAAAGAGGTATAGCATACCCAGCCAGCTACGTAGTAGATCGTAGAGACCGCTACCCTGAACAGTTAAACGGCGTCGAATTCGGGTGTTCCAATGATCCAGGCGATGCTGCTTTTGCACGTGCAGTTCTTGACTACAATCTCTACCCAATGGCATCCGACGCACCACAGGAATTGGCGCGTATGTTGGCAATTGCTGTTGAGTTATTACCTTCTAGCGAGAGCACCATCTAAGACATGGCACTTTGCGACAGCCAAAATTTACTGTCGTAATCCGTCTCGCTTAACCATACTGCTCGGACAATCGCCGTCATCTTCCGCGCAACGACGCAAACAGCTACTTTGTAGGTTTTACCCTCTGACCGCTTCTTCTCGTACAAGGCGTTGAAGTAGGGATCGTACCGTCTGGCGATGCTTGCCGAGATAAACAAGCTTCGCCTGAGATAACTTGAACCTCGTTTGGTAAGTCTGCCGGTGCTGTTCAGGCTATGCCCACTTTGTCTAATCTTCGGATCTAGTCCGGCGAAAGCAATAAGCTGCTTGGCGGTACTGAAGCGACTCATGTCCTGTATCTCACCAATAATGCTGGCAGCAATGTACGGACCAACACCGGGGATTGTTTGTAGCCGCTTCATAAGGTCGGGCGGCGCAGTTGCTGCCGTGTCGGTAATGAACTGCTTTCGAGCAGCGGTAAACTGTTCTTGGATGGCGGTTAGCAACTCTTTTGCTTCTACCGTTAGCTCATCTTCGAGCACGCTTTCAATGTGTTGTTGGTAGCGCTTGACTGAGCCAGATAGATCACCGAGTCTTTGCTGTGCTCGGGCAGCATACCTCGTTGTCCGGTACGGTTCCGGTGTATGCAACCGACCTTCGCCGCGAAGTCCTAGCCGAGCGATCAGTATTGCATCCGTCTTGTCAGTTTTCTTGCCGCGCACCGAGCCTTTAATGCCTTGTTTGGTGAGGATGGGGTTGTACACCCGGCATGGAATGTTGGTAAGTTCGCAGGCCTCAAGTAACGGGTGATGGTAACAGGCCGTATCTTCCACTACACATGTAAACTCGTCGTTGGCGTAATTGCCTCCGACCGTCAGAAGATACGTAGCAAGCGAACTCACATCGTTAGGTATTTTATCTGACCACAACAAGCTGCCCGCACCTTGTTCGCTCACTAACGCAACATCCACCTTGCTTTTGCAGACATCACACCCAAGAAAATAGCGCATAAAAATATTCCTCCAGCTCCAAAAACAGAGCCCCAGGTTAATCGTATTGAATACAGGTATGGTGGCGGCACTTCCCGAAGAAGGTGCACAGCGATACAATAGCCTTGTTCCTTATGGACTGTAGAAAGGCCTCGGCAGGTATTTGTTCTGTAGTACTATTTACGCTCAGAACAGATACAAAACAGTCGGGGTTTTCTCAATAACCTCATAATTGATTGTTACCAGCTGATGTTAGGAAGCGATACTCTCCCGCAAGAGATGGCGCTACCTGAGCGTCTCCCAAGGAAAACCAGATCGTCCTCCATACCACCAATATTGTAACCCCAGCTACCGAAGTAGGGAGCTGTGTTTACGATACAAGGGGAAAATCTTAAGTTTTCTCCATCCTCAACATAAAAATTAACTCCCGGATCTTATTCGATCTAAACTTTTCGAAGAAGCTTCAATCTATCTTGCATTTATAAAAATCTTGGAAAATTGTCTAAGCAAAGCGATCATCGAGTGTTCATCTATAACAAATAACCATTTTTAGTTCCTCCAAAGACTATAAATAAGAAAGAACCACCAATCCAGATGGTTCTTTCTTGCTTAATCGACACCTGTTTAGAACTTATCCAGGCTGTCTCTTAATTTCGTTTTATATATTTTCACCCCAGCAACTGGCAACGCCGTCCTGTACATATGCCTGCGCTCCAATAGCACCACCCGATATCAAATACTGCGGTGAGCCGTCGATATTGGACCAGTAGACATTCACAAAACTGTAATCCCCGGCGTTGTAAGGATTACAGCCAGCTGCTAATACCCAGATATTACTGCCGGTACTTTTTCCATTCGGGTTCGGGCAGGCACCGAGATTGGCATTCCCACTGGAATCTGTCCCAAGACATAAATCGTTACCTGCCTGAATTTCGACCATTGGGGCGCCATTAAATTCTGTGTTGAGGCCACTTCCGTTCTTAAACGGACAAGCTGGGCTTGTTGACACATCTCCATCACTGCAGTAGCCAGGCAAGCTACTCCAACTAAATACGTCATTGGCGACTTTTGCGGTGTACATTTTGACCGGAGCACCAAGATTTGGGTTACCATTCCAGTCGTTCAGACAGTATCCGTTACCGCTTTGGGCACATATCTCTGGATAATTACTTGCCGCGTGGACAACGCCTCCGAGCCCCAGACTCAAGCTAACCGTTAACGTTAGCGCTAACACGAAGGTGCTGCCTAGTAGCGCACTCAGGCTTTTATATTTTAATTTCTTTTCCAACAAACTAGCTACCTTCATGAAAACACCTCCTTTATTGGTTATCTATCATGCTTATGATGACTATACCTTACCAGTCAATGCAATAGAAATTCATACAATTTTAGTCTAAGCTACAATCCCGTAGCACAGAAATACTACTGTTTAAGTGGTGTCGGGCAATAACAAAGCGCCATACTTGAAGCCCCTATCATATCCTATCAGGAAACTCAATGCGAACTGCGTCACTGGTTTTCCTAAATCAGTAACGCAGTTCAAAAATCTATGCAATACTCTCCCCTAGTCCTGAGTCCATAAGTCATCGGTGGAAGTGCCGGTGTTGTTGACGGCATGGTTCCCATGTGATGATGAGGGGTCACCAAGATAGGAACCGTTGTCTGGTAGAGAACCATCTGCACTGTAAATGTTATACTGGCTACCACTTACTAGATAATCGTACCACTCTTGGTTGGCTGCACTCACGCAAGTCTCGATCTTGTCCAGATTCTGGGTTGTGCTGGCGGTTAGGCACAAGCTAGTGTCATTCTCGGGGTGGATCAAATAGAGGTTTGTGCCAGTCGGCAGTTTATCAAAATACCAGCTTCCGAAGTATCCGGTCGGCACTGGATTGGCTCCACCCACAACATTGCCAACTACGCCACTCGAATTCAGAATGTTGCCGGTGTGAACGTTAGTGATGGTGCGTAGAGTTAGCGCATAAGCTGGTGCTGCAATGAGCCCTACGCTGGCCACGGTCATACCGATCGCTACGCAAATCGCCAATACTGGTCTCTTGAATTTTATTGATAGTACATGAACTTTCATACATATTCTCCTTATTTAACGATTAGCAATATAGACTGAAGCTTTTGCATTTGCAATAAGAAAATGTATATACATACGAAGAATAATGAAATTAGTTGCGAAATCTTACTGGCTATATCGTACTATCAGTGTGCATTTGTGGATTCAATTCTGAAGGTATACTTTTGGCTCGGCATGAATGAATCAAACCTCAGCCAAATCTTGTCAACAGTGATTATTAAGCCAATTTGCTATTAGTGGTACGTCAAGACGCTTAGTCTCTATTTCGACAGCAAAATCTTCAATCTCACCAACTTTAAACGAAAACTTTATTCCATTTAGCCTTAGAAACGTTAGCCCCGTGAGCATGGCTGTCCGCTTATTGCCGTCAACAAATGGACGATCAGCTATAATTCCCCTTATTAGGGCAGCAGCTTTATCGCTAACAGATGGGTATAGTTCTTCGCCAAAAACGTTTTGTGTCTGAGTAGCGATTGCTGCTTCCAGTCTTCCAAGGTCACGTAAACCATGACTTCCGCCCGTAATTTCAAATGCGAGCGCGTGAAGTTCTAAGAGATGTTCGAGCGTTAACACTGTCATCTTTTGGCAAGATTAACAAAGTCATTCTTGTAAGTCGCTAAAAGTTCCTTCGCAGTATCAATGACGGCTTCATCACTGTTAGTCATGTTATGCAATGGACGGACAATTATCTCAACTTCATCACCAAACTTGATGTTTTGTCGCTTTAAGTCCTTGGCAGGAATTGTGACACCACCACTTGTGCCAATTTTAATAACTTTTTGAATGCTTTGAATCATACTTATATTATAATGTTATTGTAATGTCACTGTCAATTGCGAATTAAAAGTTAGTTCGGTGGCTGGGCTAGTAGACATACTTCGTAACTTTAAATTTGATCTTTTTAAAAACGTTCAGTCTATCTAAGTGCTAAGACAGCAATTAAAATAGAAATTTGTGACAAATATATAAAAGGTAGTTCAAAGAATAAGTAACGAGAGGGGGTAATAAACAATAGCCAAACATGAATACATATGGACTGTATGTGATTCTAGGGACAATAAAATAATAAAGAGTAACTGTAAATAAAATGCCACAAAGCCAGAGTATTGCCCGAAAATAATTAAATGGTACGTTGGTCTTCAGCAGCATGATGGCTTAAAGGAATTGGTCGTTCGAAAATAGGTCGTTTTACTGCAAATAAGTAAGCCCGTCATGGATAGGGCAGGTCCAATGAACACGGCATAAAAAGTGAACGGAGGTATGCACTAAATATACCAAAACAAAAGACTTCCGAAGAGGTCTTTAAGCATTAATAATGTGGCTAGAGTTTGTGAACCAAGTTTGGGGCTGTACTCAGAGCAACTTTATCGACGACTTGAGAACGAGCTTTTTTACGGGCTGAATGGTTAGTGCGTCTGCCGGAAACAGGACTTGGAGAAGATTATCGACAGACTGTTCTACGGTGAATAGGTTGGCGGCGCCACTCCTTGTCTGCTTACTTATTGGTCTTTGCGAGATTGCCTTATTGATCGCAGTAGCTATCGCTTCAGGATCGTCGGGCTTCACTAGCATGATACCTCCGCAATTGGTCTCGGGCAGGCCGCCGTCATCTGATGCTACTACCATCACACCTGAGTGCTGAGCTTCGACTGACACTATACCGAAGGTCTCATGCCAGTACTGACTATTGGAGGGCATTACTACGATGTCATGGACTGACATCAGCTCCGCCATCTCTACCGGCGTTTTCCGGGCAGGGATAACTGCTAGATGTGGGTGTGCATCAACTAAGTACTTAATAATTTTCCCTTCCGGTTTATCAGAGCCTGCAGTTGTTACTGAAAATACAAGCTTAGGATTGTCTCTGATACTATTCATGTGCAGCATTTCTAAAAAGGTGTAGATACCCTTTTGGGCGCTCAACCTACCGGCAAATAGTATCCGTACGTTGCCACTAACATTAGCCGGACGTAGTTGTGTGGCAAAGCAAGGTTCGGCAAAGGGGTAGGCTATGTGCACATCTTTAATGCCGGTGTAGTCTGACCATAGCTTGGCGGCATATTTGCTAGTTGCAATAAGAGTTCGTCTTTCTAACATCGCACGAATGCTTCGGAGGTTATCTTTTGAGGGCGGTGGTATATGCATAATGACAAACGCTTGCTGTTTGGTTGGCACCGTCGCCGCTTCGTTCACGAATACCACTACGCCATCCAGTTCACTAATCATAGCGGTCGTCTTCAGTGACATAAAGGGGATGTCAATAAATTCATTTCTGCCGTCTTTGATACCAAGCCCAACTGTGACCACTTGCGCAGATATACCGCGTCGAATTAATTCGCGTACTTGGCCAACTGTGTAATTCTCCGAACCACCTGTTCCCGCGGGTAACTTAGTACCGGGTGGCCAGACAAAGCTAATCAACGCGTTGCTTTGGGTGTGTAAGTATGAATCATGCCCCCTAGTATGGGCTTGCGAGCCTTACTATCCTAATCTTATAAAGACAAAAAACTTCATAGAAGTCTTTTATACTGCTTATACTTAGCTGGTGATTAGGTCCCATGTTACACACTTTAGTGATTAGATCGTACGATCTAACAAACTGTGGATTCTAATTTATTCCGTGAAAAAACTTCTTAAAGTGCTAGCTACCTGTTTTGGGTCACCGCGCCGGTTTTGACGTTTGTCATAATTCCATGCGGCGCCATGGTCTAAACCGCTAAACTCAGTACGCTTAGCTTGTGGCAGTATTGTTTCCAATGCAGCCAGAGCATTTGCCAAATATTGTGGGCTCTTACTCCCACCGAGTAATAGAACCTCAATCTTAATATCTTTAAATGTTTGCCACCTGGTGCTCATTTCGCCCACGACCTTGAAGTCAAACTGTAGGGTCGGAACGACATTGTGCCAAAATTGCTCACCCTCAGGTTTATTAACTTCCCCTTTAAGTAATTTATTTGTCATCACAGTAAGGACACTGTTGGGCAGATAGTTCATTATTGGCGGCCCCATCTGAGCTAGCTTCATGGATGTCACTAGAGCATCTGCAGTATTGCCCTCGGCTATGTCTTGCTTGAATCTGAGCAGTCCTTTCTCGGGTAGGCCATCAACAAACAGAGCTGGCTCATACACGGCAATCTTTTCTATTGTTGTTAGTTTTCGTGCCGCTTGAAGGGTAATAATTGCACCCGCACTTAGGCCAAAAACATACTTGGCGTTTGTCTCATTGAGTAATGCTTCAAGATCCTCTACATCTTGTTCCGTAGTATAGACTTCGGTATAAGTCTTTGGGCTGATACCACGACCTCGCCTTTCGGGCAGGTAGACCATGAACGAGTCGGACAGTTCTTGAGCGAGTTGTGTGAATTGATCAATCGTACCCATCGCACCTTGTACTAAAACTAAACCAGGTCCTTGGCCAACACTTTTGTAGCCTATCTTGGTTCCGTCTTTGGAGATTACAGATTGCTCGCTGGATTTCATATTGTCATTCCTGTATTTGACTTCGTTATCTGGGATAGATATAATAGTTGAACTAGTAAGAATCTTACTTATTCAAATAAATTATGTCAAGAGTTGAAATGAACTACAGCGCCGCCGAACTAAGTAAGCGTTCAGGGCTAATGGATAAGATGCAGGTACTTGGGCAAACAGCTAGCACTGAAACTGCCTTATTTCACCACGCTGCCGCAGCTAGTTTTGGTCTGTCTATAACTGAAATGAAAACGATCTCGGTGCTGCTGCAAGAAGGGTCTATGACTGCCGGGCAAATTGCTGAGCGACTATCTCTTACCACTGGGGCAATTACTAAAGTTATTGATAGGCTTGAAAACAGAGACATGGTTAAACGAACTGCAGACAAGGACGATAGACGAAAAGTCATCGTTGAAGTTAAAAGCAGAAAGTTTGAATCTACAGATAATGCATACGAATCAATGGGTGTGTCATTCGAGAAGTTGTTGGCAGGCCACTCAACCGAAGAGCTTGAGTTTTTAGTAAGGTTTTATGAAGCTACAATTGAACTTACTAAACTAGAAATAGCAAAACTTGCAGAAACTACTGGGCGCTCGAGTAAGAAGTAAACAGTGATACTTCAAGCCAAAAAGTTTTAACGTCCACTAATAGCGGGTCGAAATTAAGTGATAAAAAATTGCGTGGCGTCTCCTAAGGAATAATTATAAAACTCCAGTAAGTCTGGATACACGAATACTACCTGACCCTGATACTTTTTAATGAGTATGGCTGAAAAACATACCACTAGGTAGTAGACCATGATATACGGCACGGTTAGTTCGGACCTGGAAGTTGCTTGCTAACTCACCTTACGCAAAACCTCCAGCTTCTTTGAGTACCTGAAGTTCAGCCAAACTGGCTTGCTGAGCTTTGAGGTATAGCTTTGCCTTTAAGGCAAAGTGGTTCAGATTGCTCGCTTTCGCCAGTCGTTCCAGCTTATGGTAGGCATAGGTTGCCGCAAAGAAGTGGTTACTTTGTGTCTTCACTCGTTTGGTCGGTGACTTGGCCAGCCCGAGGTTGGACTTTACGGACTTGTGGTACTCTTCCACTTTCCACCGTTTTTGGTAGATCGTGGTTATGTCGGTATGTCCTAGCGTCAGATCACTGGTAGCGAGATACAAAACACCCTGACTGTCATCTCCGTTTGTGAAGATTTGACGGGTGATACGCACCGTCATATTCATGCCTTTGAGGTACCCTGTCTTGGTAGTGTTTTCTTCCCAGGCCAGCGATTCGACTGCGTGGAATACTCCTCGTAGTTTATCCTCCTTACTTTTTGCAAACGTACGATTACTCTTGAGGGCAAAGATGAAGTGTTTGCCCTTGCCAACGATGAACTCCATGTTTTCCTGTGAGGAAAACCAACTGTCAGCAAGGCAGTAGCGAAACTTCACCTGGTTTTGGATGGCTGCCCCGATGAGCTCACGGGCCTGTTCGTTCTTGGTGGCCGAGGACTTGCGTTTTTGTTTGCCGGTCTTCGGGTCAGTGAAAGGTACGTCTTTCTTGACCAGGCAAAACCCCAAGGGTACCGTTGCCTGGTCGTTATGGTAGAGCATATTGAGAATATTGACGCCCTTCACATTCCGGTTGAAGACGTGGTCATAGTGCCAGGCAATGATGTCGTTTTCGTCGGTGTAGGCCTTCTCTTCAATGGTGTCATCCAAAGCCAGTATGCCGTCGTCAGTTTCAATCTGCCGGATCGTTGGCTTAACCAGTTTCCAGAGGTCTTTGTTGGTATATTCCCGGGCAGACAGGAAACGGGTGACGTCGTCATGGCCGACTGACCCGTCCAGGGCGGCCGACATACCAGTTGCCGTGGTCAATCCGAATGAGCTGATGAGATAGTCAGAATACAGGTCAAGCATTGGTACGTTGACGGGCTTGGATTGTTTTTGTTTTGGCATAGCAACATCCTTGATGAAAGGTTGACTGCTTTTAGTATGCCCCAGGACTCAAGAAAGTGGGAGTGATGCGTAAGGTGAGTTAGTAAGAAATAGTGCAATAAATTAAAAATGATACCTGTGTGGGTATGTGTCATTTTTTTAATTGGACAGCACATCATTAGTCCGAACTTTCTATGAGACTACCGACTCTGCTGGCGCAGTCATATAGGTTGCAGGGTAGGCTTTTTGACGATTTCCAATTGATAGACTAGAGTGTAAATTACAAGTAATTCATAGGGGGGTTAACTTATGAAAATAGCAATGACATCAAAAATAACAGGGGCAATAAGTACGCTTGTAATGATAGTATGCATAACAATGATGACAGGGGGTCAAGCGTTTGCTCTCACCACAGTCAGCGACTGGGCATACGAAGCCAACGGCGAGCCCTTAAGTTGGTGCAGCGACTCGGCGGGGACGACGATAAACTTTGGGCTTAGCTGTAATGTTGCCTGGCAAGCACAGTATGAGCTAAGTGACACGAACGGCTTCAAGTATTACTACTGGCACCCGTACGGAGACACGAGCCTGTGCCTAACTGCTAGTACGACCCAGAAGGGCGTCCTCAAACTCGAGGGCTGTGACAACGATGTCTCCCAGCAGCTTTGGTACAACCCGAACTCTTCCGGAAACTACCATCTTGAAAGCTTCTACTACAACGACGAGTGTCTGTACGAGGCTGGCGGCAAGCTAGGCACCGGAACCAATTTCACCACTGACTGCACGTACGGCGATAACGGCCAGACGTTCCAGCAGGATAATTAAGAAGAAGGGGAACTTTAGAGCAAAAGCCCCTTTAATGGGGCTTTGTGCTTTTATCAGCCCACAGAATAGGAGTGCGACTGTCACAACTTCCGTCACTGGCCTGGAAGACTTCTCTTGCCATGAGCCCAATTCTGCCAAGTTTGGCTTGTCCTATATATCCCCAATAATTAATCTAAAAACCTCCTGTTTTACAGGAATGGTAATATAGAAAATACAAATGATGTTATAGAGAGATCCTTCGGAACGGATGAAGAAGAGTTCTTCTGGTGGATAGACGGAGTTCCAGAAAACCTGGTTGTCCTCAATATTCAATACCAGGCTTACCTGAATAAGTACAATACTTTAAGACCTCACTTAGGACTAGATTTACAAACTCCATAATAGAAGATAGCATCATATGAGAGTGTTCAATAAGTTAGTGTCAGCGTAAGGACAGGCTATCCGTGTTTTGTGTGAGCTTTTTCATATATCCATTACTCAGTTCGTACTACAGACCCATTGAGTCATTACGATTAGTATTTCCTTCGAAATACCGACCATCGCCTGATAACATTCCGCTTGGAACATGTCGGGCAAGTGCTAGTAGATGTTTTTTAATTTTACGATGACATATGTTATTCGCATACTTACCTCAAGCTATACATCATTTTGCTAATATACGGTGTAAGATTTCTAACTGACTAACAATAATAATAAAGCGAGCATAAAGGTACATTAACGTAAGGAGTATACGTATGAAGAGACTGACATCATATATTAATTTATTGACCAGAGGAAGTAGACGCTTAACCATAGTTGCTTCAGTTCTGGTCATGGCAGGAACTTTTGCTTTAGTACCTGCCGGGTCAGCGTTCGCTGCCTCCACGAACCATTACATCCTGTCAAACTACAACCGTAACTACGGGTGGTGTCCCAACGGGAAGGGTAACATCGTCACGGTGAGCACCTCCTGCGCGGGTTACGTGTGGACATTTACCTCAGAAACGATGTTTGCGGGGTATACCGCCTATGAAATCACCATCGATGGCCTATGCGCAACCGTCGCCACAACCAACGGCACCAACTACAGCCAGGGCGATCTCGTGCTGGAGGGATGCGTGGGAGTCAACAACCAGTATTTCGTGAACCCCGCCAATCCGGGCGCGATTTACTCGGACTGGGGCGGGTATTACTACTGTAACCAGGCTCTGGAAGGCCCATTGACCGACGCTGATGGCAATGTCACCGTGCTTTCCAACTGTTCGGCCGGAACCTACTGGTACCTTCCCCTCTCCTGACCGGGCGCAGCAAGAGCAGCTATCGTAAGGTGGGCGCGTAGACTTCACGGCCGTGGGGCCGAACGCCACCCACCGGGAATGGGCGGCCGGGATCATATTCCCCCGGCTGCCCATTCTGTGCGTAGTGGGCCAATTGGTTGGGCTGAATAAGCGACACATGAATGAACTGCCATCGACGTTAGTGAGGCCCTACACTTATGCCTGGTTGGTTATTATGTTCAGCGTTAAAGCATTATTATGACTTCACTAATCTCAATACTTTATAACGCAGCCATGGTTTAAAATGATACCTGCATAGATAAGTATCATTTTTAATTGACAACATATCCCTAGTCCAAACTATCAATGAAGGCTACCTACTACACAGTCTCAGCTTTAATAGAATGCAAGTTAGGTTTTTTGACGATTTCCAAGTGATAGACTACGTTGTAAATTACAAGTAATTCATAGGAAGGGCTTATGAAAATAGCAAATATACGAAGAATGACTATAACAATAAGTGCGTTTATAGCGGTAGCCTGTATGGCACTCTTGCCAGTGGGTCAAGCGTTTGCTCTCACCAACGTCAGCGACTGGGCATACGAAGCCAACGGCGAGCCCTTAAGTTGGTGCAGCGACTCGGCGGGGACGACGATAAACTTCGGGCTTAACTGTAATACCGCTTGGCAAGCACAGTATGAGCTCACTGATCCCGCGTCCGGCTACAAGTATTACTACTGGCACCCGTACGGCGACACAAGCTTGTGTCTGACTGCTAGCACAACCCAGAAGGGCATCCTCAAACTCGAGAGCTGTGTGGGTGCCTACCAGCAGCTATGGTACAACCCGAACTCTGGGGGCTACTACCATCTCTACAACGGCTACTACCTCGAGTATCTGTACGAGGCTGGCGGCACACTTGGTACCGGAACCAATTTCACCACCGACGGCACATACGGCGATAATGGCCAAACGTTCTATCAGACTTAAAAGGACGAATCCTGCTAGCGCGAAAGCCCCTTTCATGGGGCTTTCTGTTTTACCAGCCCAAAGACCAGGAGAGTATTATATGTTATTGCACTCATCACCGGACTGGAATGCTTCTCTGGTCATAAGTCCAAACCGACTGCGTGTAGATTATCGTATATGTTCCTAGGACCAATAACCAAACTAAAAACGCTTCATTTTACAAGAACAGTGATACGTGGAATACGATGTCGTTCTACTGGTAGGGGATGAGCCCGCTATTAGGCGCACACTGCTGAAACTTTCCGATTCGTTGCCAATAAGTTTGGAGAGTTAGGCTTCACATATTACCATGGCGAAGTCGTCATCATTGACCTACTTGAGAGGATAAAATTCTGATCATTTCAGGGTCACCTCCTGGTAAGACTATTTGTGAGATATGTTATAAACCCAACAGTTGCTGTTTTTTAGCGTTAAATTCAGCCTCAGTTAAAATTCCTTCATCCTTTAATTTGCCTAGCTTTTCTAATTGAACATAGACATCGTCCTGAGTTTGATCTATAGATTGTTCACTGGCTTGGTCTTTGGCGGCCGCATCTTGTTCTACGTAGCGTTGGTTTTGTCGTCTGGCAACCCCACCTGCGACTGCAGTCGCCGTTCCAGCAATAACTGCGGTTCTTGCCATGCGTCGTAGTAAAAAAGGCATAATTAGTTCTCCTCCTAATTAGTTTCTAATTCTAAAGCGGTTTCGGGGTGAATCCGACCTTCGGCCAGTAGCACACCCCTAGAATCTATGATTGCTTTTTTAAGCGGTTTTGCCCACAAGTACTCAACAACCAATAATCCTGCTGTACAGTTCGGCTTAATAAGCTCTGCTAGTTCGAATAAATCTTGTAGCTCAACAGTAGCTTGTTCTGGCTTGTATTTATCGGCAAAATCAACAATAAACTTATTGTTAACTTGTTTAATATCAAATGCAACGATATGATCTTGCTCGTCACGACTGACAGCTGCAATTGCAATCAATTTAATGATTTTCTTTTCTAACGGTTCGACGAGCGATTTTAATATGCTACCGTCAAATTTTTTACCCTCAAAGCCGACGATAATATAATCAATCGGGCCTCTCATCTTTACCCCCTTCATTGTTAACTTTATCTAGTTTCTTTGTAGACTTAATGTAATAAATATATTGTAAGAATACAATACTATATTATTTACTTAAACGGCATAGTCATATTGCTCAAGCAGTTTTAATTGATACATTCGACTACTGTTTTATTCAGATTTCGTACGTCGTTGATGAAAATAATCAGAAATGCCAAAATTTTTCAATTACCTATATGGATGACGACAGTATTTACTCGACGTGTCTTTAAATATAGCTGGATATAGTTAACGAAATCTTGGACCACATTGCACGATCGGTTGGCCATGAACTTACCTATCTAGACTAACTAGGAAGTTATACTGTCAATGAGTCGTGAGATGGATCAAGCCTAAAGTATTCAAACCATGCAACGTTAGCTGAACCGCTAGGGCTGCTAATAAAAAACCGAATACCTTTTCTACGACGAGCATGCGGCTCTCATTCAGCTGCTCACTTACTCGGTTGGCCCATCGAAATACTAAGGCATCTGTTCCCAAAACTAGAAGCAGTATCGCGAAAACTAGAGCGTAAGTGCTGATTGAGGGTGACTCTGCCGAGATTGTAACCAGAACAACTATTCCTACCGGATTAAGTAGATAGGGGATGGCAAGTGGTGAGGTTGCTAAGGCTAAAGGATCTTTCGCCGGCATTTTACTGCCGGTTTCGCTGCTGTTTCTGATTACCATCGGTATGGAGAGGGCTAACAATATTATGCCGCTCGATATGGCAAGTGCTCCGGTAGAGAAGTGAAGGAGTCGCGTTAGCAAGCCACCGAATATGATGAGTGCCAGAGCGGCCATGGAAGCAGTCATAAGCATCGTCCGAGTGACTTTGGATTTAGTGATGGTGTCTAGCCTTTCCGTAATATCCAGAAAAGGTATCAATGCGATTTTTGGACCGATTCCAATCAGCAGCAATAAAAAAATATCGATAGCGGTGGTTACACTAACATTGCTAAGATCCATTTTTTATCCCCCTAGTGTCAATACAAATAGTATACGGCAATAGATTCCACAAACGTCGCTGTAACACTAATTTTTTAGTTCGAGAATAATAATTTGTCCGGGGAGACGGTTCTTATTCCAAACTTTTCCAGATTGGATTTCGAAAGTTAGCCCAGCTTGCTTAAGTATTGCCAGTGCCAAGGCACAGCACTCATGCTGAATTCATTGCCTTCGAGTAACGATTCGTAAGATCCGAAACCGTTTACATGCTTACGCAGCCACAGTTGAACGTACTTAGATAGAGATAGCAAACGTACAAAAGATACGTGAGGTCTAAAAAGCAGTAAAAGATGCTATTTCAATCTGGAAACTTCCAACGTCCATACTGGTTGGTCGAAAATAACAAGTCAAAGTTGATTTACAAATAAAGATCCCTGTGGCAGAGACCACAGGGTATTCAGCAGCAGCTGCACCAATCACCAGATAGTGAGCTGGAGGTCCTTGGGATTTTGGCCTTGGTTTTTGATGTACTTCTCTACGACAGCCCAATTACCACCAGTGCCAACTGTGGCGGCATAGTAACCATCTGACCAGAACTCTCCGCCCCATAAGTCTCTTTTAAGTGCTGGGTGTTCAGAGAAGACACGTTTGGCGGTGATGCTCTTGAAAAGCCGTACGACCTGACCAACGCTATACTTAGGATGAAAGCTCATCAACACGTGTACGTGATTCTTGTCATCACCAAACTGTTCAATCTTCAGGTCATACCGCTCTTCAATGCCTTTCATGGTGCCACGCATAGTGGCAACTACCTCCGCACTCAAAAGCGCCTTGCGGTACTTCAATGGGAAGACGAGGTGGTAATGGGTGTCATAAGCACAGTGATTACTCTTGGTGACTGGCACACCACTTAGTATAGCGGCATATGCGAGGAACCTACGGTTCCCCTCATACTCCCCTCCCTAGAGGAGCCCACGTGGCAGAGACCACGGGGAAAGTGCGGATTATAAATTTTTTGGACCGAATAGCCGCGAGCCTACTCTTAGGTGCCTTGCTCCTGCAAACGAAATACGGCTGTCCTTAACGATCTCGTTGTCCACTTTTTCGATTAATGCATTATCCGGGTGACGAAAGCCAGCTTTAACCAATAGCTTCCGAGCCCAAGTCCAGGGACTCTGTTTTTTGGGCAGATTAATAGACACTTCTGTTTGCGAAACTCTGGATGTATCCGGGTGCTGCGGAGGATTTTGATGCTGGGAGAATTGAAGCGCATTATGCAACTTGTCCAAATGTTGGGAATGACTAGTAACGTCAATCCCACGGGAAGCCGCGAAGGCAATTCCGCATGCAGCAACTGCAAATCCGCCGAATGCTGCTGCCATTATTAGTACTCTTCTGTTTTTATCTTGCGTTGGATCGATAAAATAATTCCCAATGCGAGTTAGTTTATCCGTTGCGCTGACATAAGCGGCGGCCGCGATACGCCCCAAGGTAGAGAGCCGATTGGGATCCCTAAAAAGAATACGAGGATCGGAATCCGGTGCTGCTGGTAGTACAAAGGGTCCACTTTCGAAAAAATCGTCTATTTGATTACCTGTTATCGATCCTACTAACTGCTCATCGGTTGTCTGAAATGGATCAAAATCGGAACGGATGGGTTTTGATATGACATTGTCGGCATTTGGATCAGAAACTTTGCCAATATGTCGAATTACCTGAACAACTACGTCAAGATTATCGCTGCTAAGTTGACCATAGGGTTCACCAATTGTGACATTCGGCCAAAGCGGGTACTCATCATTTGTCCAACTCTGAATATTCTGTATACTCTCATCTTCTTGTGTGTCAAAGGTAACAGCCGTTTCATCTCGTACGTAAATCGTCCGCCCACTCTTTGTCAGGATGAGTGCTCTTATTGTACCGTCAGCGCTAGGGCCTAAACCGATTGTTTCGCCTTGTACACGCGTATCATATCCCATGCTCTCATAATTGCCATAATGCTCGTCTTTGCCGCCTCCATACAAAAAGAATTCCCAGTTACTATTTGAAGAAGGAGCTTCTACTACGAGTGCGTTCATTTGTACTTCATCCTACAATGGCCTCACCAATGTGAGATTACATTTGAATTTTGATTATGCTACCATTATAGCTTTTTGTCAATTCTGCATACTCCAAATCACAAATTAACTATCATCTGGTACCCGAGCAGACAGTGCACGAAGTACCCTCGTACGCTTCTTGGGAACGAAGCGACTAAGAAGTAATGATCCTGACCATAGTCCAAATTTTCAATGAAGATACGGACTATGCGGCCACGGCCTTATAAGTTGCGGGTCAGCCTTAACCCCAGACTGACGTCGATATGACCAGGTGTCAGCCCAATAGTCTTGGTTACGGTTACAAAGAAAGGTTTTTGATTGTTATGTAGAAATACTGCACGAATTCCAAGTTCCTCTTTAGTCTCACGAACTACTGCAACTTGCGGAAATTCATTGCGCTCAACATGACTGCCAGACGGAAGCCACAGCTGCGCCTTAATATGATCAACCAACAAAAACGCCCACCCTTTACTCAAAAGGTAGGCTGTTAGCCTACCTTATTTGCGGTTACAGGTTTACTTAATTTTTCGATTTTGTCTCAATCGGTCTCACTCGGAGGGTAAACGCCGACACAGTATTGTCCGGAGTGATTTAGATACCAAGGCGTTTCGTTGACGAATTGGCCGGGAGCCAAGTATCCTCCCCAATGGTTATTTTCGAACTTAGTTCCTTCAGGGCTACAGCCCGATTCCTTGAAGTTGGTTCCCCAGCCCCCGCTGTAGCTATTCGTAGGGCACGGATCAAGTCCGGTGCTGGCATTGGTAGGACTATTATTGTAATCGCCTATGCACTCGTCGTTGTATACGCCACCACCAATAAACTGGAGGTAGTAGTTGCCATTATTTAAGGTACCTACGTACAGCTCGTCGTTGGGTTCTGACCCCATAACTGTATAGGTATCTATCGCTGGTCCACCATCCCAGGCATTAACGCACGCATTAGTGCTGCCGTTACTGACACAAATCTGTGCAGTATACCCTGCGGCGAGTGCTTGGCCATTACTAAAAGCCAGTATTGTCACCGCCGTCATTAACGTGGTGCTACTGATTACGATGATTTTATTTCTTATCCGACGCAACATGACTACCTCCTTAGTTAGTGTTCTTACTTAGGACATACCATAACCAGTATATATAGTGGTTATTTTTACTGCAAATGTTCCGAGATTTTTCATGATGAAGATAGGTAATCGGTCTGGTCATAGCTGTAATCATATTGGGCAAACCGCAGATTATATTTTCCAAAATTTATGGTATGAGAACCTATGGCATACATCTCTTGTAGCTCGGAACACTTTATGCATACATTATGAAACTTGACCGTCGTAATCTGATTTAGCCGCCTACTGGTTGAGTCGTCCCCAACAGCTGTATTGGGTATGCGGCACAACTGCCTGAGCGCCAACCGATCCGCCAAGAGTAAACTATAATAGTAGCAATAGGCACCCTTTATGCTGGCTGAGGCTCGAGTCCGAGTTCCGAACTTTGGAAGTAGCCTGATGGCTGAGAAGAAAGGATTGGATCCAAACTTTTCCAGATGAGTTAGATAGCGATGATGGCTTCGAGTGAGATGTCCAGGAAATCCGTCAGCCCCTCAACAAGCAGAGTAAGAAGAAGCCGCCAAGTTAGGTCCCTTCTCTAACTACGAAAAGAACAAACATCAAATGCCCCGTATGATTCTGGGCTATCGCTCAAATTCGTGTCATATGAGCAATTCGGTCAAAAACCGCTTCGTACTTTGTTCATGCCATTATCACCAATTTGATCCGTATTGATGAGCGTGGCCTAAGCAGTAAATTACGTTTCCTAATGCGTTGACCTGTAGAGTTTAAGCTTTAGCGATTATCTTAGATCATTATGTGCTTTAAAGGAACACACTAAGGAAACGGAGGTGTGTAGTGAGTTTGTTTTTGCTGCTTACCGGAGCCCGTATCAAACTCTACATTGGATTAGGAAGTACACTATGAGCAATACTAAACATGAACAAAATACTCTACGAAAGCTTATCAATCAAGACAATCGTATCGTGGCACTTAAAAAGCAGATGGTATATTACAAAGAAATCACTGAGACTATTCGTGAGCCGTTCATTATTCTTAATAAAAACCTGAATGTCGTTACCGCCAATTTAGCTTTTTATCGTAAATTTAAAGTCACCAAGAAGGATACCGAGGGTAAACAGATTTATAATTTGGGGAATAACCAATGGGATGCGCCAGAACTTCGAGTCTTACTTGAAAACATACTACCGACTCACAGGGTTTTAAATAACTATGCTGTTACGCATAAGTTCCCGTCAATTGGTGCAAAGACTATACTTCTTAACGCGCGACAGGTTGATAGTAAGCAGCTCATCCTGTTGGCAATGGAAGACGTGACAATTCAATGGAAGTTAAGAATTGATTCGGCTGAGATGACGGAAAATTTAATTAAACAACGTGATCAACTCCAAGGTCTTAACGACGCGAAGGATGAATTTATATCATTGGCTTCTCATCAACTTCGTACGCCAGCCACAGCCGTTAAGCAATATGTCGGGATGTTAAGCCATGGTTATGCTGGGGAGCTTACGAAAGAGCAGTTGGATATGCTCGGTGTGGCATATAAAAATAATGAGCGACGGTTAGAAATCATAGAGGATCTACTCAGAGTAGCGAAAGTTGATGCCGGTAAAGTATATTTGGATAAGTCTTCCTGTAATCTTGTGCTGCAAGTTCAGGAAGCTATTAGCGCACAGGCTGTATTATTTGAGAACCGAAGGCAAACTGTCATATTTAAAAAACCTAACAAAAAAATGATCGCTAGCGTTGACCCAAAATTAATGCTGATGGTGATTGAGAACATATTGGATAATGCTGGCAAGTACTCCGAAAAGGGGAAACCAGTCACTATTACTATCCGTCAAAATGAAACCCATACGATAATAACTATTGAAGATCATGGCGTTGGTATACGTAAAAGTGATCAGAAGAAATTGTTTAAAAAGTTTTCCAGGATTGATAACCCACTATTGGCGTCAGTGAAAGGCACGGGCCTCGGCCTTTACTGGGCAAAGAAAGTGCTAGATTTACATGAGGGGAGTATAAAGTGACGTCCGCACTAAATTCGGGCTCTACTTTTGAAATTATCACACCTACAGCTTCCAACTTCTCGCCCAATGCTTAGACCAAGAAGCGCTGACTTTACGGCCTTTCATGCGTACGTATCATTGGCTGGGCATAAGGGACGATTATAGAACTTGAATAGGTCTCAAAGAAGTTAACGTTGTAGATATTTCTACCGATATTGACGAGGAGGAAGACTATGAATAATCTGCTATCCTCACGTCTCTATGATTTTGATGTTAACGTTATTACTTTGCGTCTACAGAAATAGTAGGTTGACCGCTTAATAAATACCGTACAATATCTCCCCATGCGTGACGAAGTACGGTCCCTTCACCCTTAAACGCTATGTTAGCAGAAGGACAACCCCGTCCAGGAACAAGAAGCTTGCGTATGCGTGTGCTAGCATCTTCCGTGAAATCGACTCGGGGTCTACGTGCACTAGTATTGACATCATAGTGCCCTGAACTGCTATATGGTAGGCCGCCTAGGTAGGTAACTAGAGCCTTCTGTCGATGACCTTTTGGAACACTTGAAAATAAAAGTAAGTTTTTACTCCGGGCTATAATACCAGATGCTTGACTGCTTAACTTTTGTTCTCCTAGAGCCCGCAAAGCACCTGAGGCAAGAAAGGCCGTCTCATTAAAAGGACTGCCGCATTGGCTTATTAAGAAATCCTCGTCAAAAAAACTATCCCAAATTTCAAAATTGTTCAGTCCTTCACGCAAAATTGGATCGTTATAATATGCGTCAACAAATAATTTATGTTCGCCAAGCATCCCCCCGACGGCAATTCGGCCCGCCTCGTATGCAGCTATTTGCGCGCGAGCACTTACCTCGGCGGGCATTCGTTCTTGCACGCTTGGTAGGTTACAGAGTTCTAAGGCTGTCCTGGTAGTGTAGTCAATAATCGGCACAAGGTAGGCTTCTGGCCGCCCGCTATCCACCATTTTCATTGTGGCAGAGCGCATGGGGCTGCCACATTGACCGTTGGCGAACCTGTCTATAGCTGGCCCAAATACCTGCAGTCGTTCCTGCTCCGTAGTAAACGGCAACTGAATCATCTCTGTCATAAAATCGTAACAGTGCTAATAAATAGTATATTTATATAATGTTAGACAAATTATGCCTACCCCTCGATATATGTTTAATAGTACACTGTGACTTTATATTGTGATTTGTGTAATTGATGAGGTCGGCCCAGTTAGCCATAAGAAGTCGTGTTGATGGCAGTTTGTTAGCTGCTAGAAGACGTGCCACATTGCTAATGTTGACTAGCCCGGATAATCTTATCCGTTAGTGATCCTACATCAATGTCTGAGTTGTCAAAAACAGTAACGCCCTCGACGTCTTGCCAGCCTAAAGACCATTCATGGTTTTGTCTGATATCATGCTCTTTGAGTTTAGCTGCACCAGATCTCATGCCGTTCCGAGCCAGAGCGACATCGACAGTAGGCAATAATGCAAATGTCTGGTAGGGTGCTACATTAGTAAATAGAGCTTGCCATGTTACATAATCACCTGGGTTAGCGAATGCTTCAATAACCACGTCTATTTCATTTGCTACGTATGCTTTGGCCATCGCAATGACTACTTTCTTCGTTATTGTCCATTGTTGTTCAGTCGCACTGTCCCAACCATTAGCTGGCTCCGCGTAGCCAGACTTAATAAATGTGCGTATTTCATCGAACTTAAGTAGTACACAAGCTCTTGGCCATATTTCTGCGACACGAGTTGCCGTTGCTGACTTACCAGAACCGGATGGCCCAGTAATAAAGACTATCTTACTCATGCTACTCATATTATCAAATAAATGGGGATTCGCAGCCCTGAGAACCGAGATACAGAATTCGAACTTATTCGTACTAAAAAAGTCTACAGTTTATTCTGTAGACTTAGTAGGATTTTCGTGGCTAGGGATAGGGGACGTTTTACGAACATTTACATTGGAAATTTAATCCTGGCCCAAGATAAAAGTTCAGGAAACTGTTGAACAAAAAGCAACAGCATGTTGCTAGCTACTTTCGCGAGGGGGTTATTGACATAAATTATAATGCGATTATAATTAAAAGCATGATTGAAACGGAACAGAAGCTTATACAAATCGGGTCCAGTGAAGGTATCACGCTATCGAAAAAGGACTTAGCTCGTCTCGGTGCCAGGCGGGGCGATTTACTACGTGTTCGGGTCGAGCTGGTGGATGACAGAGCAAAACACAGCAAACTATTACAAGAGTACGACGAGTTTGTCGAAAAGTATGGCCAGACCCTAAAGAACCTTGCCGACAAATGAATGTTAAATACTTGAGTCTTGAAGAGATTCTTAGGTTGCACTTTCAGCTTATAGAAGATTTCGGTGGATCTCATGGTGTACGAGACGAGGGGCGGTTAATGTCAGTTGTTGAAGCCCCAAAACTTGAGGCATTTGGCTTTAAACAATACCAATCTATTTTCGAAAAGGCTTCAGTGTATTTGCGAAATATTATTGGTGATCATCCGTTTGTCGATGGCAATAAGCGTACTGCAGTAACTGTTTGCGGCATATTCCTGCGTCGTAACGACAAACGACTCACGGCTTCTCAAAAAGAGCTTGAGGACTTTACTTTAGGGCTAACAAACAAACATTTAGAAATAACAGAAATTGCTGAGTGGCTTGAGGCCAATTCCAGATAATCTAAGCTGAAAAGGCCAGCTGGCCGGTTCGAAAGTGAACTAATGAGTTGTCTATGGTCGGGGAGGGGGGACGAAGTTGGAGACCTGGGATCTTAAGTCAAGTTTTCGGTTGCCGGTATGGGGTATTCGTTGACCAGACTGCATACACGCAAGTAAGTAGCCTCCGTGCTACTACTATGCTTGCTTCCTTGTACCGTTTGCCTTCAGCTTGCTTCTTGTCGTACATTGACCCTGCGGGTCGTCCGTTCACCGAAAAGCCGAAGCGCTTCAGAACCCTGGTACATCTTGACCAATGACCTAAGCAGTAGTCGCGATAAAGTCGTGAAGATTTACTACTATCGCTTTGAAATTGAGGAACCATTCAAGGATACCAAACACTTGTTCGAATTACACCGGCTCAAGTTTACCCGACCAACCAGTCTCAAAGTCGTACTTTGGTTGGCATTTCTGGGTATTGTCTTGTTGTGTGCCGTTACCATACCGACAAGACAACAAACCAAATGCACCAATCCAAAGAAACAATCCTCTTGGGTGCGACAGACCTGCGAGCAATTCCAACGATAGCTCATGAGCTATCGGGAACTGACGGGGCTATCGCCTCGTCTCAGAGGCATTGTTATGAAGTGCACGAGGGTCAGTGCTATGCTAATATTTCTATTATATGACTGAAGTTTTGGGTCGAACCGAATGGCGAGGTGATTATTTCGTAGCAGATATGCCAGAAATTACTGATGCCCTAATGACCGACTATCAAATGATACATTTCTCGGATTTATCTCAAACTGCAACAGTATTTTTTTCTCATGACGGTCTAATAGGCGGACCTTATCGGGCGAGAGGCTATGGTAATCCTAGCGCAAATCCTAATTCTCTCGAAGGCCTCAATATAGATTGGGGACTTGAACGAAAATACGATGGATCCAAAGACTTATTGGGAAAAGTAGCCATTGGGGCACTTAGATATGAAGGTGTATTACTGGCTCCATATTCTGTGCGTATTGCAGATCGAGATCATTTTGCACCAAATGATTGTCAAGCGGGAGTTGATAGAATAACAGTAGATAAAAAGCGGAACGTTTACACAATTGAACATGGGGACAGGTTACGGTTTTTAGGAGACCTTGGTCCAAGAGTTGAAGTAAAAGCGAGTACGTCTGACGCCGCAAAGGAAGTTGTAGAAAAGACATGCTTGAGTGATAGTGCATTTCTGGTACCTGATAGGTCCTTAGAATTTGTGTTGAGTGATATGGTCCGGAGCTCAATTCCTTACTTGACGTTTGGCGAAGGCTTAGCCGAGACTGAGTTTAAATTTACTGTGTGTGGAGAAAATTTTTCTTCAAAGGAAGCTCTTGACACAATAAGAGCATTTGTAGAACAAAGTGACCAACTTGATTTTTTATTGCCGGGTACCCCTGATATTCAGCGATTACGTCGTCTCCATATTTGTTACTCGGGAGCCGACATTGTAACGATCGTTGAAACGCCGGCTGGACGACTGTCAACAAAACTAAAAAGTGATACTCAAGAACTAGCTAGTGGAATATTGCTTCGTAATACTCAAGCTTCGTATAGCATGGATACCACTGGCTTAAGCATGTATCCTGTAGAATATATAGCTGCTCATCACCTAAAAAAGCAGCTGAATTTACAAAACATCAAAGAATGATTTTTTTAACGTTGAATGATGCGTTTGAAACCTGCTTACGCATCACCTTTGACGATTGCGAAGCTTCGAATGGCGCTACACTTCGTCAGATAGAAATAGAATTTGCCGGCTCCCGCAACTTTCCATCCCCAGAAATTGAGGTCAGGAGGGCTATTTCAGGTACGGCATTACTGCTGCAGAAATGGTTTGCTCATCATAATCAAGACGTTTATGTCGCTCCTAGTTTCGTGGACAAGGCAAGTTACTTTATCGCTAATTCTTAATTTTATTTTCAAAAATTAAACCTTACTCTTTTAGTTGGATCCAATCCTATGGCTGGGCATAAGGGACGGTTATAGTACTTTAATAGGTCTGGAAGGTGTTAATGTTGTAAATAAATCAGACGAGGACGATGAATAGCCAACTATCTCCACGCCTACATATCGTCCCGGCGGATAGTAAGCAACCAACTTACAATCAGCTCACACCGCTTTGGATCCTCCGTCAGACCGAACTCCAATGCCCACAACCAATACTCGACAGTTCTCATTAATGCCCAGCCAAGTGCACGCTTTCTGTCGAGCTCAGCTGTCTGAACAATCTGATCCATTCGCTTCGTCAAGCCATTGGCGTCAACGGCTTGTTCTGGTCGTCGCCACAGCAGCGGTGCCACGCCGAATTCCGGATCGCCGGTCACGACCTTCGGATCGATAACGAGCCAAGACTCTCTTGTGCCTGCAAGTACGTTATCGTAATGCAAATCTTGGTTGACGATAAGGTTAGCTGCCGAGGGTGCGAGCTTAATGATTACTTCCTGGGTTCGGTCCAAGATGTTTTTATCGAAAGGCTCGCCAAAGCGATGCCAACGCTCATCCATAATCCGAGACAGACGTTCTATATATGGTTGGAGCTCAAGCATCCCAGAGGGTGCAGGGATTGCCAGGCGGCGCAACAATTTGGCAGAGATATCTACTGCTTCATCAATGGGAACGCTTCCGAGTGTTCTCTCCGTGTTCAGCGCCTCAAGCAGTATGACGCCTTCGTTTGCATCACTTTCCAGGAGCTTAACAGCTCCGTTACCATTCCAGGTACGGAGCGCCAAGGCTTCGTCTTTTGTCTCTTCATCGACCCAGGTCAGCTTCAATACACAGACTTCATCGCCGCGTCGTACGGGCAAGACTACGCCGAGATGACCGTGGTGAACCATACCAGATGATTCTACGATCAGTTTCCACCTGTCGCAGTACTGACTTATCTTTGTAGACAAATCGTCGAGCCATTTGCGACCGGCTGCCCCTCGTTCTCTGATAACTGCTTCTTCAAATTGTTTCGGGATTTCTATTGTCATATCCTATATATCTATAATACGGCACACCGCAGCATTGTCGGAGGTGAATCGTAATGTTTATAAACGAAAGTTTGGTTAGTTCTATATGCTCCCAAAATAACCAAACCAAAAACACCCTACTTTACAGGGGTGAGTTTGTAGGAAATGCAATGCTGTTCTATTGGCTGGGGAGAGGGTTTTTACTCCAAACTTTTGACACAGATATAAACGAAGGGGAAAACGCCGAATCTGACATTCAGACTATGCGACAGCTCCTAGATGAGAATAATAATCGGGAGGAGCAATCATGATAAGCAATCTTCTCCAAAGACGAAAAGCTGCTTCACCCGATCTGCTTGCCTCAAGCCTGTACGATGAAAGCACTTTCTACCCCACATTCTTAAAGGATCTTAACAAGTGCCATAGTGAATTGATTATTGAGTGCCCCTTCATAACGCATAGGAGGCTTAACCAGCTGTTACCGACACTACAGAAGCTGAAGGCACGTAAAGTGCGGATAGTTGTTAATACTCGCGACCCGCAAGAACACGATGAAGGTTATCATCGAGACGAAGCACGTAGGGCGCTAGCCAGTTTGCAGCGCTTAGGAGTACATGTACTCTATACTGGGGGCCATCACCGCAAGCTTGTTATTCTTGATCGAAAGGTTTTATACGAGGGGAGTTTAAATGTGCTCTCGCAAAATAGCAGCTCGGAGGTTATGCGCCGAATTGAATCAGCGCAGCTCTCTTGGCAAATGATACGGTTTGTGGGGCTAGATGAGTATTTTTAGTCTGATCTTATTGAGATCGTCATCTGCTTGGGCACGAGCGTCCTTCAATGCAGTGGTGAGTAGGTGCTTTACGCTCGGATCGTCAGTTAGCAAGGTCCATATATCTCCCACATTGCTTCTAGCTCTGTGGTAAATTCCTCGACTAATTCATTGAGTTGACTACTACCAATAGGTTCAACCGTTTCATTCCTTGTGGGTCTGCCAGGGCTGATATGCATAACTCGTCTATTGAGTGCTTCTCTTTTATCGTCATAGAGTCCTGAGTACACGCAATTAAGGCCGAAGTCTTGAATGCTCACATCATCTCTTGTTCGGTCGGTGAAGAAAGAGTAGAGGTTTCTAGCGTGGATATAAACCGAGTCCTTGAAAAAGTTGGTTGCGTTCCCCCAGTCGTTCTCTTCTGCGAGTATACACATACTTGCGGCACCTAATAGCATGCGTAGCTCGTAGAATAGATGCTTTATATGACTGTCAGTAGATGCTCTGGCTCGACTCATGCCCATCCTCTAATCACTATATTCGTAACCTTCTATGTGCTTAGGCAGCGCGAAGGCTTCCTCAGCCTCCTTAAGTATCTCTTCGGCATTTTCAAATTTGACGTCGCTGAGAATGATAACGTCGAGTGATCTTCCTGGCCCGTCTTTAGGTTCGGTCGCTATGGCTGTAATTTTGCTAAGTCCAAGCTTAATGTAAGCCATACTCGCAAGATTATACAGGCCGTTCGTTCTTTCTTGGCGATGTTTGTTGGTACTCAGGAACAAAATCGCGTCTGTGTCGTTAGTTTTTAGCAGTGTGTAGCCAATGCCGATCTTTGTAGCTTGCTCTAGCTTCTCAGCCATTTTATTGCCGAATCCTCGTCGTTCCAATCGAGTTAGCTTACTGAGTTCGTATATCGCTTGCCAGTAACTCTCTTTGGTCGCTGGAGGCAGAGTATCACCTGTTGATGGGTTAGTTGTGCCGGGTGAGTAATCAATAGCTCCTATAAGTTGCAGAATGGTCGTATCTACTAAATAGCTAAGTCGGTTTAGCTCGTTTCGTTTCTTGATCTCCGGTGCTCGATCATTGATATAGCCTCCCCATATTCCGTCATTAACTATGAGCATTCCGCCTTCGGCAGCCAATACCTCTACGACAGTAGCAATAAAAAGTATTCGTCTGACGATACAGCTACTATAGATATTAGCCCAACTGATAATACATTCTTCAACGCAATCAACCCGGGTAACACAGTAAGCGGGATGGTAGTGTTTGACCTACCCAAAGGTGTTACTCCTACGATAGCCGAGCTACATGACTCAGCGTTATCGGGCGGAGTGAAAGTAAGCTTACAGTAAGTGCCAGACCTAAATAATATCGAGGGTGTCCCAGTAAAATCTTTTAATGCTACGCTCGCTAGAGAATTGTCGTATCAAAGCATCGTAACTCGAAAAGTTACCAGGCTTAATTTTATGACGCACCCTGGCTTGCGTAGCTTTTGTAATGCGATGTCCGTTTGGCCAGAGATCAATGCCAAGGTAGGTCACGCCGTTACGAGCTGGTCGGATAATGTCCAACTTCTGGCTGACAGTGAGTTTGAGGGCTTCAGACAGAAATACTATTGCCTTTCGCCTGATTGTATGCTGCGCTCCCCACTCTGCTCACATAACCGCTTTGTCGTAGATCTCTTCCGGTAGTGGTTGTATTGGTACGAAGCCGGTGCGGTTGTGAGCGGTTCGTAGTTCGAAATATACTTCCGTTGGCGTTTGGTAGTCAAGACTTTGGTGCCGGCGCTTGTTGTTGTAGAAGCGGAAGTACTCGGCCAGACCCGCTTGCGCATCTTCCAGGTTGCGGTACGAGCTTGGAAAGACGTTCTCGTATTTCACGCTGCGCCACAACCGCTCGGTGAAGATATTGTCCAGGCATCTGCCACGCCCATCCATGCTAATCCGTACGCCTGCCCGTTCGAGCAATGCGGTGTATGCCTCGCTCGTGAAGTGGCTACCCTGATCCGAGTTGCAGACGTCCGGTATCGGTAATCCGCAGTCGTCCACGAAGCACAGTGCATCCTTGAGCGCTTGCAATACGAACCCGTTCTGAAGCGTATCGCTCAAGGCCCAGCTCACTACATAGCGGCTAAACCAGTCGATGAAGGCGACCAGGTATACAAAGCCTTCTTGGGTACGGATGTACGTGATGTCCGTCCCCCAGACATGGTTCGGATACCCGGCTGTGACGCCGCGCAGTAGATACGGATAGACCGTATGGCCGGCGCCGACACCAGGCTTACTGGTGTTCGGCTTCGGGTAGATCGCTTCCAGCCCGAGGAGGCGCATGAGGGTACGGATTCGCTTTCTACCAAGTTCGATACCGAACCGCTCGCCTAGCTCCAAGCCCATCCTCCGGTAACCGTAAAACGGGTAGTCGGTGTATATGGCGTCAACGGCATCCATGTCCCGTTTGAGAAGCAGTTCGGCCCGCATGCTCGCTGCCGGTTGGTAGTAGTAGGTTCGACGGGCCAACCCGAGCAGCTCGGTTTGCCTGGTGACGGTTAGGCTGGGGTTATCCGGCTCGATGAGGCCAGCAAGGTCGCGGAGGTGAAACGGCTGGAGGGTAGTAGTACGGGCAGGCGGTGGCTCACAGCCCCAGGTCACGATGGATCTTTTTTTTAAGCCATTCGAGCTCGGCGTCACGAATGCCAATAACCCGGTGCAATTCGTCGATTTGTTTCTGGCTGTCAGCCGTTTTGGTGGCAGCCTTCCGTTTGTCGGCAAACGTCTCAACCGTGGTTGCTTTCACGGCGTCACGCCACTGCTTGACCTGCGTGGGGTGCACTTCATACTCCGCCGCTATCTGGTTAATGGTTTTGTCGCCGCGCAGGGCGGCGAGAGCTATCTGGGCTTTCTGCTCAGGCGTGAACTGTCTTCGCATTGAAGACCTCCTTCTTCCTCGGTATTACCCGAGATTATACCGGAAAAGAGATCTTATTGGGTTGAGCAGTTTTGGGTGCGCACTATATTGCTTCAAGTTCGTTACGGTTCGGGCTAAAACACAGCCAGTCATCACCATAACGAAGATAGGCGCTTGGTTTGAGGGTATGCGAGATAAAGCGGTCAAATTCATTCTGGTAAATGTTGGCGAAGATCTGACTGGTAAGGTTGCCGATGGGCATACCTCGTCCAGGCTCATTTTTGGAGTAACTTGCTAGGACTTCTTGGATTAGCCATAAAGCGTCGTTGCATTTAGTATGCCGACTGACCAGCTCCAGCAATGTTTCTTGATCAACGCTATCAAAGAACTTGGTTATGTCTGACCGCCAGACCCAACCGTTAGCGTACTTCTGCATGTAGGATGAAGCCCGTTCAATCGCTTTATGTTGACCCTTATTGTTTCGGCATGACCAGGCATCAAAAATGAACGTCTTGTCCCACTGTGGAACTAGAAAATCATAGATAAGGCGATGCACAACCCGATCCCGTACAGGCGCAACTGCAATCTCACGCTTCTTGGAGTCCTGCACAATGAAGTGTGCGTAAGCACCATGTTTATAGCTTTTATTAGCCAGTTGGTGGGAGAGTTGGTCGATATTAGACTCTAGCGAATACTGAAAAGCAATGATCTCGCTACTCGCACGTTTACCACGCCGAAAGGCATACCAACTTCTATATAAGTTAGAAAGGCTAAAATCGATGGAATCTGAATTACCCATAATCTTAAAAGTGTACGATTTGTATAAACAGTTGGTGGACTGTAATGTAAAAATTCCTAAAATACATCGCTACGGCTTAGGCCAAAGCACGGAGGCTACTATCCTACAAGCTCTTGAGAGTTTAATCATGGCTAAGTATGCTCCTAAGCCTAACAAGGCCAAATATTTGATATTGAGTGTCGCACAGATTGAAACATTGTGCTTCAAACTTCGCCTATACCTGGAATTACAGCTCGTCAGTGAGACAAAAGTATTCCAGATGCAAGCAGTACTGCAAGAGATTGGCCGAATGGCCACCGGCTGGCGCAAAAGCGTCAGTAACTGAGATTCGCCTACCACTGCGAGGCGAACCCGCACATTGTCATTCTGGTTGTCAGCCCAGTTCAAGTTCGACTTGACCTGGCTGTCGTTCCAGTTGCCGTTCGGCACGTGCGGATCGCCACTAATATGTCATCCATGTCCAGATATAGCAGGTAGTGCTCACACAAGCTTGCTATAGGCAGTAGTTTGCCGTTTCCAGAGTCACTGCAAAGCGCATGACCCTATGGATAAACACCAGTGATGTTTTGAAAGATTTCCGTTGCACCATGACCCGCTGTCTGCCTGTGAAGGCACGCTATCAGCCATATAGTGTCAATAGAAGTGTTAGGTCGCTTGAGTAACTTACGTTGATCTCAGCACGATTCACCTTACTTATGAAGGTAGCATAAAAGCACCCTAAAATCCAAAAATAATTCGAGCGCAAGCGCAAATAATAAGAATTTAGGAGAAAAGAAGAACTAATAACTAAATAATAAAATCTCTACATCACTGCGAGGCGAACCCGCACAAGGCCATCCTGGTAGTCAGCCCAGTACAAGTACGACCTGACCTGGCCGCCGTCCCAGTAGCCGTCCGGCACGCGCGGAGCGCCGTCTACCGTCATACGGTTAGCTAGGAGCCACGAAACATCTTGAGGAGAGAGTTCTTTAGGGTCTTTCTGCATGGTGAGCGCAATCCACTCAAAAACGCCCATAGCATCAATGGGCTGGTCTGCCAGTTCTAGGTGTTGTGAACCACTGCCGGTCATTTCGTCTGGACTCTGACCTTTTATTCGCTCGATACCGGCCTCTTGACTAGTTTGTACCAGCATAACGCCCCATGGACCATCTTCAGCAATTTTCTTATCTAAGTACTCCGTAGGAGTTAGTAGTTGCGTAGGACGATCCGAGTCACGGTATAACGGCTGATTAGACTTAATGGCGGCAAGCAAGGAATCATTAATGTAATCATCGCTGGTTGCAATGTTCTGAGAATCCCTCAAAGTTTTTACCCATTGGTCAAAGTCAGTTAAGTGGTCTCTCATTGCTTGCCAAGGTATGAATGCCAAATGCATCGTCTCGCCAACATTTTGACCTTCTGGAGTGGCTTCATTACTTAATACAAGGGACTGCTTGGCTTCATAAAGTCGAGATAGGGTTGGTGCAAGATTAGGGCTTACAGCTGCTAGCTCTTGTAAGGATGTTGGCGCATCTAAGCCGTATTGGTCAGGATATTGATACCAGTTTGTGGCTTCAAAGTCAGTGGCTGCCCACGCTTGTACGTCTGCAGCCAGCCCCTCCGCACCGTTACCGTTAGGAGTAAGTAGCTGGTTAGCTGCACTCGGGCCCATTGCAATGCGGGTTAGTGAAGTTCTTGCTTCATCACTAAGACCACCCCATGGAGAGGGCGGTTCTGCTTCAGGTAGTGGATAGCGGAAAGTGGTCATTATTGGCTTCTCCTAATATATTCTGCAAGAACTCCATGCAATTTACCAGGCAAGGCGCTGGGATTTCCGATTACTTCGTGGTTATCGCTAATAAACTCTTGAGCGCCACTGCCAATAACCAAATGTGCTACGTATGCGGATTTCGGCATGTTGGCCACTGACTTTGCAGCAAGGTCGTGATCGCCAAAATGTCCATCACTTACAATTATCGCAATAACGTCACGCTTCGGCTTGATACTAGCGGCCTGTTTAACATTCTCGAGTGCGCCATTTACAAGCGTAGACCTACTATTAGGTTGCAGCAGATTAACGTAAGTCTTACCCTTTTGCTGGCCGGTAGGCGCATAAGACAGAGGGCTCAATACTTCCGTACCAGATCCGAAAGCAATTATTTGAGTACGAACATCTGGCTGATGAGCTTGGCCAGCTTCTCGACTGACTTTGTGCCGGGCAAGCTGTAGGCCTTCGATGAGACACAGAGCAGTATCAGCCGCACACTGGGCTTTTACTCCTGCCATAGAGCCACTAACATCTACCAATAGGTGTACATCAAGACCACCGAAGGTAACTTCCTGACGATGGGCTTTTTGCTCAATAGGCTGCCAAATTGCTTGTTCCTGATCAGTAGCAAGCTGTAAGGCAACGCTTGCCATTGTACGAGGGTGAAGACGTATGCCTTCTGTGTGTGCACCTCGAATGTAACGAGGACTTTTTATGATGTTTGCTGGAGCTGCCAGTTTCATAAACACATTAGCCACTTCCTTAATCGTGGGTGTCCAGGTATCCAGCGAATGCACATAACTTTCTGCATCTCCTTGACTCAAGTTCATTTCAGCAGCAACCGTTCCTGCAAGCTCGGCTAATCCGGCCTCTCGTTGCTTATCTCCGCTAGGATCACCTTCTCCAGAACTCGCCCGAGCCTTTGCTTTAGATGCATTTTCAGCCTTCTGTTCTTCGGCAGCTTGTTTGAGAGCCTCAACCATTTGCTCGGCAAGATCTTGGGAGTCTGAAGGCTGTCCGGAAGATTCGCCCTGTCCTGGCTGTTGGCTTTGGCCATCACCGTCACTATCTTCGTGACGGTGGCTATGTACGGTTTGTTCGTATTGATCATAAACTGTTTCAAAGTCACCATCTCCGGCCTCTGAGGATTCACCCTGATCGCCTTGCTGTTCCTGTTTGTCCTGCTCTAGAAGGGCTTCGTAGTGAGGCAAAATAAACGTGTCGGCAATCCGGCGACGTTCTGTAAGTGAAGTGCGTGGGTCAGTAAGAACAGCCGGAATATCAAAAACATTCGCATCCTTTTCATAACCACTCAAGCCAGTAAGAATATCCTGTACTGCTGGATCCATTTCTAACCGCGGATTTTTCATAACTTTATTGATGCGGATCCCATACATTAGCTGCACGTGTTTAGGCAATTCACGCAGATCACTGGGAATTTGGTGGGCATATACAGCGTCTGCATTCGCGTCAAACAATGGTATCCGGCGGCTCCTCTTGTCTATAACCGTATCATCAATGAGGCAGTCAAAAAACGCACGTGACTTATTATTTGTCACAGGAGGTCGCCAAGCTGGATCTAGATAATCTTTTGCATGCCCAAGCTCGTGTGCCGTCATAAATAAAGCATTTATTTCTGGTGAGGTTGAACCGTGCTCGGGGCTGTCCATGCCGTGCCCATCGCCCTCTATAACTTGTTGTGGATCAATAGTAACTTGCAAACCTCTATCTAGCTTGGCGCAGCTTGTACCTTCTCCTGGAGCAACTACGACTTCTAGGCCGCTGATACCATATAATAGACCGAGCTGATGAACGCCTTGTTCCAGCTCGTGTTGATCCCAGGATGGTTGAATTGATTCAAATTCTGCGCTTGACACTATTATGCTCCAAATCATTGACAATCTTAACATAAAATGGTAGACTTGTAAAGTTATGAACGTTTTGGAATGCGCTGGCAGCAACGCCTGTCGACAATATTGTGAAGCGCTCCGCTCTCAAGGCGTAGCGGTTGAAATTGACCAAGCTGGCTGTAATGTACCGGCTATGTTTACTGTAGAAGCAGATGGCGTTGTTTTTGACCCCAAACCAGCCGAAGAAGCTATCCAAAACACTGAACTCGTTAATAATCTCGGCGGTGCTCTCTGCGGCGTATTGATTGAGCGAACCCAAAATGATCCTGAACGTGAGGCAGTAACTGAACTTATAACAGGCTATAAAGAAGCATTCTCAGCTCGGCTTAACCTATGGCAAGGAATGCTAGGTGCAACTCGCGATAGTCGTAAATTTACGGATACTGAACTGGGCTTTTATCAAGGAAAACTTGCCCAGACCGATGTCGCAATACACGAACGAGCTGCCAACGCTTCACCTGAGTCAGTCCTGCGTGCCCAAGCTGCCTCTGACCATTCAAACCTAGAAGAACATGGGTTATTGTTTGATGAGCAGATGACTACCGTTGTTGACCGCTTGGTCGGCAACCTTATAGATAGCAAGCCAACCCTCTTAGTAGGTGATAAAGGTATTGCCAAAACACAGGCTGCTAAATTTGTCGCAAATTTGTGGGATCCCGAAAGAGAGCCTGTGATTATATCTGGCCACGGCGACATGATGAGCAACGAGTTTATTGGTCAAATGGAACAAGATAAAGACACAAGGGTATTCGCCTTCAAAGAAGGTAAGTTGGTTCAGGCTATGCGAGAAGGTCGGCCAGTAATTCTTGACGAAGTAAACGTTGGTGATCAATCAGTATTCATGCGACTTCAAGATATCTTGCTTCGCCGCCCAGGACAAAGGGTTATGCTACAGGAAAATGGCGGGAATAGCATTGAAATTCAGCCGGGCTTTGTAGTTTTTGCAACTGCCAATGAAGCTTCTGCTCGCTACCAACACCGTAACGTACTAGACCCAGCTTTCCGTGACCGCTATGACGTACTCCAGTTACATTACCCTGATAGCGAGACTCGAAACCCTATCTCAGAAGTCCCTCGTTCACTCATGCGCTTGGCTTTAGCGGCTGCTGTAGATGAACAAGGTGTATTAAGTCGTCATACGGATGCTGCTGACGTAGAACGACTTGTCCGTTTAGCTCATGTCACCCAGCACCTGTACAGTGTGCCGGCACGCAATGCTCGTGTCGCAAACCTAAATACGGGTCAATCGACAAGTACATTTCTTGATGATGAGCCAGTAATGACAGACTGTATTACACCTCGTGCCCTAGCTGATACTATTGGACGCTGTGCTGCTGGCAATAAGCCAGGCATGACACTTGAAAGCGAAATGGGACGTGTTATCACCGGGCTTGATCAAGCCGGAAGCACTGGAAACCAGGCATATGCTAGACAAGCGTTAAGATTACTGCAAAGGTAATATTAATACATGACCACTTTCCGCTATCCACTACCTGAAGCAGAACCGCCCTCTCCATGGGGTGGTCTTAGTGATGAAGCAAGAACTTCACTAACCCGCATTGCAATGGGCCCGAGTGCAGCTAACCAGCTACTTACTCCTAACGGTAACGGTGCGGAGGGATTAAGTCCCGAAGTGCAGAGTTGGGCAAGCGCTGAACTCAACAATAACTTTGCAGATGGGGCGTTAGGGGCATGGCAACGCTATGAAGGCGTACTCGGTTTGACAGTGCCCAATAACGTAGATGAGCTACTACAAACCAACCCCAACCTTGCCCCTACACTTACTCGTTTGCATGAGGCTAAACAGACTCTTATTGCTAGTGGTGAAACTACACCGGAAGGCCTGAACGTCGGTGAGACTATGCGCCTACTGGTCATGCCGTGGCAGGCGATTAGTGATAATCGGGCTAATCTTGGCGACTGGGTTAACCGCATGCGTGTCATTCAGGGCATACAGAACGGTGACTACATTAATGACGATTTACTGGCAATTATTACAGGCGATCAGCCACTGTACCGAGATGCTGGCAATCCAAGCCAGCTACGCACTCCTAGCGACTATCTAGCCCGCAAGATCGAGCAGGACGGCCCATGGGGTGTAATTCTCACCCAAACCAGTGATCAAGCAGGCTTAAAGCGTATTGTAGAGGGCTCAGATGAGCAACGTAGTCCTGATGCCATGACTAATAATGGTACGGGCCACTTTGAGGTCGCAGGCCAAGCAGTTGATGATATGGGTATTTTTGAGTGGCTTGGTTTGACTTTACAAGAAGGCCCCACCAAACTTTCAAGCCAAGACTATTCTTGGATGCTAGCAAACCGTGTGGAAGTTAGTGGCGATCCGCACGTGCCGAACGGCTACTGGGGCGGCAGCCGGGTCGGGTCGCGCTTGTACTGGGCTGACGACCAGTTTGGCAGTGTGCGGGTTCGCCTCGCAGTGATGTAGAGATTTTATTATTTAGTTATTAGTTCTTCTTTTCTTTTTTATTCTTATTATTTGCGCTTGCGCTCGAATTATTTATACATGTATTAACCCGTATCCCGTTAGGCAACTCCCTCTGTTAACACTGCCTGTTTCGCCATAACTTCTAGCTGTCCCATCCGCCTCAGCTGGTAGGCCAGCAAACACCAGATGTAATGCGCAAAAAAGCCCATGACAGAACGCGGTAGTGTTGTGTCCATGCCGAGTCGGAACTTAATGACCGAGAAAGTGGTCTCGACACGCTGCCTAGCTTTCAGCAAGAAGTACTGCCATCTGGTCATTAGTTTCTTCATAATCTTCTTCACTCCGGTGAGCAGAACCAAATGCAAATCAGCCGCCGCCGCTTGCCAATTACTCCCGAGATAGCCAGCGTCTGCTACAACCATGCCCGTTAACTCTTTCCAGACTAAAGCTAGCCCCTTACGGTCGTCGACCGTAGCCGTGGTAATCCGCCAGGCTAGAATTTGTCCATGGACGTCACAAACCAAGTGAAGTTTGAATCCGTAGTACCATCCCATGGTACCTTTGCTCTTGGCTGCCAGGCCTTTGGCTACTTTGTGGGTGAACTCCCGCTTAATCCTGCAAACCGGTAGTGCGGTAGCATCTGCAAATTGGAGGGTAACACCTTGCTTGCAATACTTCCGTATTGTCTCAAGGAACACCAGAGCGTATCCGGCCAGTTTGTGCATGCTGACCATGAAGTTTCGGTAGGTGGGCAAGTTGCCCACCGTAACCCCATGGTGGTGAGACTTGAGATAGCGATAGTAGTCCTTCCAACTCTTGTGTCCAACAAAAAACTTGAAGAGGATGAGTGTTACGAGCATAACCAATGGCAATTTTGTCTTCTTGGTTGGGGGATGCGCCTGATTTGGGCTTGGCAATGACGGTGGTAACTTCCGGAGCAGGGCTTGGTGGAAGTCGTAGACAACGTCGTACAAGCCTACCAAGATCGTGGTACTATCCTCATTGGTGAGTGAAGAAAACTGCATTAAGAACTCCTTTTTGTTTTTGGTGTTAGTGAAAAGCATCTTCACCATACCAAAAAGAGCCACTAGCGTGGCTCTTTTTCTGTCGACAAAGTGCTGGCTTATCTGTTCTGGCCTAACGGGATTCAGGTTATTAGCGGTATAATAAAGTCAAACAAAGAGTTAGAGCATAGCCGAGCCTTCGGGCTCGGTTTTCAATTCGTTACTCTAAGTTATTGTGATCGATATATTCTTTGAGTTGATTCGGATTTTTCATCAGATTAATCATCCTAAACGATTTCAAGGCGTTATTTTTCTCAAGTGCCTCTTGTCCCTCCGGCCATAAGTCATCATCAAACCAGATGAATGGCTGGCTGAAATCAATAGCATCTGTCTTCATCTCTCCCCAATCAGTTGGCTTGACCTTTTCAAGTAAAGCAATAGTTTCAGCTTTCAGATATGGCGAGAGAACTTCGATGGTTCTGTTTTCTCCTCGCCAGCAGTGAGTAGTTAGCCAGTAACAGTCGAACTTAGAAGTCGTATACAAACCATCTTCGCCTTAATGTAATGATTGAAGTTAGCTGCTGTTAGTAGCTTTTTAGCAAAAACAAGCAATTCTTCTAGGTCAGAGATAGCATCATCTTTAAGTTGGTTAACATCTCGGATGTATTCCATATCTCGTGCCATAGTTCCAGGCCTATAATATCAGCATGGTACTAAGCCAAATAACCGAGCGAGGTGATAAAAATGACGATCGCATCAGCGATGAGTTTATGGGTATCTATGTCGGTAATGACATGTCACGTAAGCAAGTGGAGTTTAAGGTAGGAGTCGATATTGCGGGACGCGTATATCAGTCATGGATTAGTACCGCTATATGCCTAATTAAAGCAAACTCGCACCTCAGAAATTTTGGTAGAGTTATTAAGATTAAAGAACGAGATTTCAAGCAAATCATCAAGTCTGACAATACACAACATTATTATTGGGATTTATCGGTAGAGGTAGAGGGTACGCTAACTCAGTTAAAGGCAGCTTTGGATTCGTTTGCGCTAATCATTGGGTTAGTTACCGAGCAGAAAAGTATCAGAAGCTGGAGTAAAAAACGACCAAAAGATTCCCAGACTGAGTATTCAGGACAAAATATAATAAACGTCTTGACAGGGAATCTGTCTGATTCGGATAAAGAAAACTACAAAGGCTTAATTGCGTGGATAGATGAAAGTAAAGGCGTACTTACGGATATGGTCAATGTCCGTGATAAGTTCACACATCCTAATCAATCCTTTATGGACTTTACGTCAGGCTTTTACCACGATGTCTCCAGTGGAGAGATAAGGCCGCCTGTTATTAAAGTTGGAGATAAGTGGTGGTTACAATCTCAGTACATCAGTCAGGCTTTCGACTTTGCCTTTGATACCATATTCGAGGCAGCATACTTACTGCTTAATGAGACTGCCGGAGGTATGATTCTCGCTAAAACAGAGCAAGGGTTCGGATGGTATATCGACCCTACAAAGCTTAAGAGAGAGAAAGATACACAATGAACCCCTCGGTACGGATTCCAAGTTACATAGTTCCGATAGAAGAAATAATTCTTAATAAGTTGCAACAAACGTAGAAAAGCTTACTAGTTCTATCTATTACGCTCATTTGTCACGCTCCCATTAAAATACACACACTGTCTCTTTCAAAAGGCAGTACAATGTAATCAAATAAGGAGCATTGCAACATGGCCACCGGCATACCCATTGACCCGAAACTCAAGAGTGAGATACTCGACAAAATACGGAATCACGGCGTAGCCGTGAGTACCGTTTCACAAGCTACTGGCGTCAGTACCCAGGCCATCTACCGTTGGCTCCGGAGTGGCATTGTCGACAAAGATCGTAATCTCATCCTCGAAAATAACCGGCTCCGTAAGGAGAACGAGCAGCTGTATAAGATGCTCGGTAGAGCCACGGCAGAACTCAACCGGTCAAAAGACTAGCCGTCCTGGAAGTAGTCGACCCGGGATGGCGGAAACAAGGCGCACAGACCTTGGGTATTGCTCGCAGTCGGTTGTACCGAACACCAACCGTCCGGACTGCGCGGGACGCCCGAGCAGTTCATGAGCTGCGGCAGGTGCACGAGGAGCACCCTCGCTACGGTGTCCGTCGCTTGAGCGCAGAGCTCGGTTGGAGCCAAGCCAAAGCCCGGCGTATTCGCTCGCTGGCCGGCATTACCATTGCCAGGCGAAGCAAGAAGTACGGCAAACGTAGCCGCCCAGAGATACCGGCACCGGCCAATGCCCTCAAGCAGTACGCCGTGTTCCGTGACGAAACCCGGCCGCAAGCTGGCTTGTCTTATCACGGCATGGTCAATGCACAGGCTTGGGTGCAAGACTTTACCTACTTGTTTGTTGACCGACAGTACCACTACCTGGCAGTCGTGTTGGATCTCAAGACCAGACGGGTGCTGGGCTGGACACTCGGTCTGCGGCACACCAGCAATCTGACGTACACGGCCATGCTAGATGCCCTCAGCAGGCACCCTGTGCCTGCCATCCTCCACAGCGACCAAGGTAGCGAATACCTGAGCTACAAGCACCAGGAATTGTGTGCCCGGTTAGAAATAACGCTCAGTGCTAGCACCAAAGCCAGCCCCTGGCAGAATGGCTTCATGGAACGGTTCTTCGGCACGCTCAAGGATGAGCTACCACCACTCAACCAACTCAAAACAACAGAGCAGCTGCACGAAGCGATTGCCCTGACGATTCATTACTACAACCACAAGCGTCGACACAGTGCGCTCGGTAACATGAGTCCGGCAGCTTACGCTGCCAGCCTCCTGGCGGCTAAACCGCTACGAAAGGAAAGAGACAGGGTGTTGCGTAAAAAGGTAGCTTGACATGCCGGCTGTAGTCGCAACTATAGTGTTGCTGGTCATTATTATTTTAATATTTTTTCGATAATCGCATGATAATGAATACATGAAATCGGAGGAGACTAGTTATTTATCGACATAATCATTCTACGTCGCTCAGTATCCACGATGTAGTGAGTAAGTGCAGTAAAGTTGTCTTATAAGCTTAGACGTGCTTTAATATAAGTAAGCAAGTGGTTATTACAACCTCTCCGTTGCAATAGTTTGTTCTAAACAACTTAGTATCATCGCGGTAGACAAGTATTACGCGAGCGATATTAGTTTAAGGAAGGACAATCAACATGGCAATGAAACTTTATGTAGGTGGTCTGGCATACAGCGTTACCGAACAAGAACTAGAAACATTATTTGCAGAACATGGTAAAGTTACCAGTTCGGCGGTTATTAAGGATCGTGACAGTGGCCAATCTAAAGGCTTCGGCTTTATTGAAATGTCAGATGACGCTGAAGCCAAGGCGGCAATGGCTGCCTTGAATGGTAAAGATGTCAGCGGCCGATCTATTATGGTCAATGAAGCTCGTCCGCAGGAAGATCGACGTACTGGTGGCGGCAATTTTCGTAAGTCTTACTAAGTTCCTCATTGGGAAGTAATAAAATATCGGGTCTAATTGCTAGGCCTGTTTAATGGTTATATATGCTAAAAAGCAATAAACGTATTGAGATTGTGCGCTCAACTGTTAGAGGTCTTAGCTCCATGAGTCAAATATCATGCGACGCAGTACTAGTTGTTCTAGCAAAATACTTCACTATGGTGAGGATCAGCACTATTAATGACCTGTCAGACCTTGAAGTTCTTGTAGCGCGTAGACCGGATCTCGTATTTTTAGGTATGGAGTTTATCACGGCGGATTCCACTATTGGTATGTCTGATACTGAAAAGATTTGGTTAAGTGATTTTCTTGATGCGCACGAGATTGCATATACAGGCTCAAGCCGATCGGCTCATGAGCTTGAACGGAATAAGCCACTAGCCAAACAATGCATCCTTGATGCCAAACTTAGAACCCCTTCCTTTTGCGTTATTAAGAAAGATCAATTATTTACCAGGCATGATATTACGTTGGAGTTCCCGCTATTTGTTAAACCTACAAATCGTGGTGGTGGTCTGGGTATCAATAGCCAATCAATAGTTCACAATTTTGATCAGTTACGTCTAAAGATTGATACGCTCGCTACCGAGTTTCAGACAGATTCGCTGATAGAAGAGTACTTGCCTGGACGAGAGTTTAGTGTAGCCATATTAAAAGACGAGCGTTCTACCGAATTTCTAACGATGCCAATCGAATTAATCGCCCCACCCGACAGGCATGGAATGCGTATATTAAGCAGCAAGGTCAAGTCGTCAAATAGCGAGCATGCCTTGCAGGTTGTTGATGAAGTAATCAAATCTAAAGTCGCAGCGCTTGCCTTAAACGCCTTTTACGCGTTAGGTGGGCGTGACTATGGCCGTATCGATATTCGTTTAGATACATCGGATGTGCCACATTTTCTAGAGGCTAATCTTATACCAAGCTTAATCAGTGGTTACGGTTCATTTCCTAAGGCCTGTATAATCAACGTCGGTTTGGAGTACGATCCGATGATACTGGCTATAGTCCGGCTCGGTCTTGCTCGTAACAGCAATGGTGGCGAATATGTTCTTGATCATGAAACAAGAAATGACCTTGTTCTTCCATCTCCTGAAGTAGTGTTCAGCTCGATCTAGCTTATGCTGGCTGGCCATCATATTCAGAGTTAAACACATCTTGATTAACGATTCACTCGGACCCGATTAACGTAACCTTATATTTGAATCAACCGCAAAATATTGATGTAGGTGACAGTGGTTCCGATAATTTCGGGATAGAGCTTGTGGGTTTCGATACTACAGTTAATCCCGTTAAAGCAGATTTAAAATTCTGGAAAATAAATGCAACAAAGGAAAGTGAAGGCACTGTTATTAGTTCCAAGAAGATACCTTCGGTAACGTTAGTTACGGCGAAAACGAAATCAAAAACAAAAATATATGAATTTGTTGGATGTCTTGCTCTTGCTGTAGTTCTAATTGTTGTCATACGGCGATTTCGCAGACATTCAAAAGTAATTTAATTGATTATGCTTTGGCTGGAGAGCAAGTTCCTGCAGACGATGGCAAACGTAAAGATTGTTACGCTACAACCTAAGGATAGAGATACTATCGTCATTCTTGACTGGGAGACCATTGAGCGCAGTTAAGCCTTCTCCGACCCCAACACAAAAAATATTCTCATGACCTCATCTCGTCTAGGCTATTGGATGAAACTTTCTTCTACGATGTGTTTATTAAGGATTTGAATGATTGCCTGCATGGAGTGATATAATTTTTTTAAATATCGTTATTAATATTTATTTTGTTTTCTTGCTTTGCTATATTTTAACCACTCATTATAGTCTTGCAATTTGTGCCAGTAGCGCTATTAAAACATTTTTAGGCACTGTTACTTACCATAAAGTTGGACATTGCCTATAGTGATCCCCAATATTGGTGTGGTTGGGCGCAACCCATATCGTGAGCTACCCAGGGGTACTGATAGCTCCGTACACAGAGAGCACTCCAAGTTCGACTGCCTACCTGTCCACCGTTACCACCTGTGATGCCAGCTACATTACCGAATTTTAGTACGTCTGAGTAAGTTTGCGGTCCAAAAATACCATCGCAATAATTACCATAACATAAGCCGTAGGGCCCAATACCTAATTTAGTGAGCGCAAATTGAATATCCTTAACGCATTGGCTGTGCGGAAAGCGCCCTTCATAGAATTTGTAGTAGACGCAATACGTAGAATTTGGACCGTAGGCGTCTGCTTCAGAGCGATGCAAATAATAGGTGCCTACACCTGCGAAAAGGAGCACGAATACTGAGGCAATTATTAAATTAGTCTTACCAAATCGCGATAACCGGCCTGCAAAGCCTGTCCGTCGTTGAGCTTTACCGGATTGCTTTCCGCTGATTGTTTTTATGTTTCTCTTTCGTGATATTTTGTTTGCCATAAGTGATTATTTACAGTTATAAGAAACATTCTCCTAATATTAAATCATAAGCGTAATGAGCATTGTAGTCAATTATAGTTCTCGTATTGAAGTATTGCACTATTCTGACTATAGACGTCTACGCAAAAACGCGAATATTACGTAAACGAGAACTGGTCAACTATTACAAAAATTAATATAAGTTGAAATAAATATAAGACATGGCTAACTATGGCACCAGTGGGATATACCAGCCGTCGGTGTCGATGAAACAGGGGAGCACCGATACGCCATTGGACGGACTGATTGGCGGCGCGTACGCGTCATCGTATACCCTTCGGCGCCGCACTGGTCATGTTGGCCGCCGTACACGGAGTAAAGCTGCCCCGGGTTGGTTGGGTTGATGAACAGTTGATTAGACGCCCCTTGGCATGCTTCCATTACGACGTTGTTCAAGATGTAATGGGCACCGTGGCTGGTGGCGACAGTTGCGCAATCGCCGCCATTCTGGACTTCATAATCGGTGTAGCCACCGTAGCTGCCCTCCGAGGTGAAATCCCAAGTTGTGATGCTGCATGAACTGTTGAGGTGACGACGTGGCCCGTGCTCACGCCACACCACCCCAGTGACCGTTCGTTATCTTCGAGGATGTTGTGGTAGGTCGTGCCGTCAGGCACTGCCTGTGCGACACCGGCCCCAAACGTTAATGGAACTCCCGCTGCCAGGACAATAGCGCCGGCGATTGGGGCGACGTTGTTTCTTAATTTAAGAAATACTTTTTGGAACATAAATTTTACCCTCCTTTAACATTCTCATTGTAGGTAAATGGTTATGAGATTGACAATTGATACTTGTTGAAATTCAAAGGTATAAGGAGCCTGAGCTTTATGCAAAGTTACTAAACCATTACGCAAGTTGCAAAGGCGTGTGTAGGCTATGACTAGGTGTGTAGCAAAAATCAATAAAAAAGCTTCGTAGAGCCAAAATAAAAACAATAAGCACATTGACGACCACCATAGAAACGAACTGGAATCTTATCTGCGAGGAGATACTTAGATGGTCTCAAATTCTCAAGAATTTACAGATACCCAATCCTTGAGCAGGACCGCCTAGCACGTACGCGACATTTTCTGACGATGAGCTAGCATCTTGGCAATGTGGCTCTTAAACAGAGGGCGTCCATAGCGCGTGGTAAGTCCCAATTCTTGCAACTTAAGTTCCAAGGCCGATAGCAAGTAATCTCCGCTAGCGTAAAGCTCAAACATCTTAAGGACTTGTGTGGCGCAATCGTTTCGTCGATCATGTGTATTTTCTTTCCTGTATCCCCAATCGTTTTATATTCAAGCGGTGGTGTACCCGGCAACCACCCTCGAGCGAGCTTTTCCTTCATGCCTTTATCATGGTAGAAGGGTAAAATTAGATTGGTCATTAGTAATTCTAGGTCGTCGATCGTCGGCTCTTGCATGTTGGACATTATGCCACTCGACTAGTGCTAATTATATGGGAGAAATGTGGACGTCCTATACCTCCTATCTCATTTCCAAACTAAAAACTCCTCATTTTACCGAGTTGCTTAAGATTCGAATGCCGTGGTTGTGCATGCCTGTCTAGAGCATTTTCGATCTTTGTTCGTGCTAATCCGCAACGCTCATAGCTATTATTTGGCCTCCAGGGCGGCAACAGCCTTAGTATCGAAGCCTTTGACTATCAGCCAGACACCTAGAGAAAACTCAAATAGAGCGACCGGAAATGCAGATAATCCAGCTAAAGAGCCATGCTGTCCGATAAGCCCGAACAACACAGCGAAGTAGCCTACAAGGAGTATAGGTCCCCCGATGATTCCGATCAGGGAAAGTCCTCTAGGCACTAGGCGGGACTTATATAGCAAGAATCCCAGTAATAAGTCGCAGATGGCTGGCATAAAGCTTTGTCCGAGGAGGAAGATGCGGTCGTACAAGATAGCGAGAGTGTGACTTGTGACCAACGCATCTGTTCCGGCTCCGGTATTTCGTAAAGTCACAATCGTTAAAAGAAAAGCAACACCAACGAAGATGGTGCAAGATTCCAGTATCCGGGCAGCGACAAGGCCCAGTGCTGCACTTTCGTTCTGCTTCTTGAGCACCGAGAAAAGTACGACTGCGGTGCCGATGCCAGCTAAAGCTACAATGATCTCTAGAATACTGCCAATAATGGCGGAAGTATCCGACCCAGAGCTGACGATATAGTTGGTACTCTTTACTGGCTTGTAGAGAGCCAGTGTCGGAATTGAGACAAAGGTGAGTATGTAAAGTACACCTGCCGTTAAAGAAATTTTTCTTTGCGCGGACGGAGCTGTGGCTGACGTACTGTTGGTAGTCATAACTGAACCCCAGTTCTATATTAGTTTCCCTGCTCTACTAGGCAAAGTGTAGTCCTGTTAACATTAAATAGATAGTGCCGGGTTTAAGCTCCTGTTTGTTATTTAATATGGCCTAAGTGAGTGTCCTTGAACCCGGTCGGAAACTTTAAGCCATAGCCCAACGCTCGGTCCATAGAAATATGAGCCACCCATATGATCCCAGCTGCAACCCACAATCTAGTAGAACTAGAAACCCCGATGACCGCCAGAATCGCTGGGACGATATAACTATGACCAAAGTTGTAGCATTTTGCCCCGAGTCCATTACTTTTAAGATAGCCGACCATGAATACGTCGACGCTAAGTAGGAAGACAATAAACCACAGAAGATGAAAATGTAGATGAAGATATAAATACAGGCTTGCCAGAAAAACAAATCCTGCCTCAAGCCTTAGGTAAATAACGGGTTGATCAGACAATTTGCTACTCATACTATTGAGCCTCGGACAGTGTTATCGCATGAGGAGCTGTTTTCCAAATACGTCCAGCTAGCAAGAACATCGCTATAGCAAATGACAGCATGAACAGGATGACTATTGGCCCGCCCGAAGTCATCAATTCGGCTACCTGTAAACCAATAAAGAATAAAGCTGCCAGCCAACCTGGTACTACCTTGCTTCTCCATAAGGCTAGCCCCATAAGAAATGGTGCAATGAACTCGCTTAAGAAATAGACAAAGCTGAAAGCTTCGACGAACCTGGATGTGAATGCTGTAAAAAGAAACTGTGACGCAGCGGCCGTAGAAATATGCGAGGAGGCAGCAGCTGCTAAGACGGGAAAGACGAATACATTGGTTATAGCTCCAGCGAAAGCACCGAGACCGCCAATTAGCGCCGCAATGGTAGCAAGTTTTGCGCCACGGCCCTTAACCAAACCCGCTATAGCCATGTAAGCGATAATTAAGAGTCCAAGACTGACTATGCCAAACGCTCCGGACATACAAACTTGCGCAGGATGGTTACTGGCAACTGCCAGCAAACGATGTGCGTCAGACAAGGATCCTATAATTTGGTCGGATCCCCTAGGAGCTGACGCCTCGCAAGCTATATAAAGTACTGCTGCTAGCGGTAGGGAGAGAGCCAGTATCCTTCGACGGTACAAACAAGTTTTACTAGCCTGTTTTGCTAACTCTGGAGAGTGCTTCATTAAGGGCGAGTATAGCACAGGGCGAGAAATTGGATTTAATGTCGCTTTCATCGTACTAACCCAGTCTTAAGTATCATTCGATTAACCGTGGTACCGGTATCGTTCTCATCTTTGGTAAATCCCTTTGTAATCAACCATAGTGGCAGAAACACGACCTCAAACAAGCCGCCCGGTGCCAGCAAGATTTGCCCCGACCCCTTATTCATATTGAATAAGCCAAGAAAACTAACCACTACTCCCAGGAGCAGCGAGGCATATCCGATAAAACCAAGGGCTGCTATAGCTCGAGGGACTAACTTCGAGACAAATAATAAATAGGTAAGTATCAGGCCGCCGATGCCGGTCGGAATGTATAGCCATAGCATGTAATTCGGGACTACTTTCAAGTGGGTCAGCAGGTAAACGCCACATATAGCCGAGGCGGCCAGCTCCATTACCCTAAAAACTGAATACCAGAATGCTAGTTTTTGGTTGACCTCTTTTAGGACACGATACATCAATACTCCTATTCCAACGACAGTAACGCCGGATAACACCATGAGCAGTGCGCCGATCGTAAGCGGTGTTTTATCAGGGTTACCTTGCGTGAATGCTTTTATTAACGATGTTCCTACCGCCGATAAGATCATTTGTACAATAAACAGTATTCCTACTGTAATTGCGGTTCTTCTATTTGACATGATACATCCTCGCTTTCTTCTTATTGGTACCGTTATAATAGGCGCAGTTGATTCTGCATACTTGATAATTTGTGCTAATAAGTAGATTTTCTGTTTAAGGGACATACCGCATGCAACAAACCGTCGGCTACATTCAGGGCTTGGTTGATCAGGTTGAGGACAATCTATCCGAAGAGATTAACGTTATTCAGCTTGCGGATTCATTCCATATGTCACCTTGGCATTTTCAAAGGACATTCAAAGCCTTAGCTGGAGACACTTTGGGCGGGTATATCAGGGGCAGAAGGCTAACAGAAGCCGCTCGACTGCTGCTGACATCTGACCTCGGTGTCATAGATATCGCTTTCCGGGTTGGGTTCAACTCGCATGAAGCTTTTACCAGATCGTTCAAATCATATTTTGGACAGTCTCCTAAAGATTTTAGAAAGAATTTACCTACAGTTCTACTGAAAGAAAAGCCTTTGTTGACAATGGATCTGGTTGATCACTTGAAAAATGAAATCGACCGTCAACCCATAATTCAGACCACACCCGGGCAAGTCATCATAGGAATAGAAACGTCAATACCATCACCTTTCAATACAGATGTAGCCTACTGCGATACGTTATGGCCTTCGTGGATGAAATTGTTAGAAAGAGAGCACGAGATTAACGACCAACTCCCCGAAGCTTTTTACGGCATAACCGTAAGTCCGTCCGGGAACTTTACTGAAGATGAACTTAATTTTATAGCAGGGGTGCCGGCTTCCTCTAGTGAAAAAATCCCAGAAGCTATGGTTGCGCATGTATTTCCTGAACAACAGGTTGCAATGTTCAAAGTGGAAACTATAGACAAAGAAACAGTTCTTAGGACGATTGATTATATATACGGTTATTGGCTGCCTAACTCACCTTACACGAGAGGTAGCGGCAGTGATTATGAATTGTTTAAAGAGACGAATGGTTTTATAGACCCCGGGCTGGGATCACATTACGTGATACCCATCACTCTTAAATAGCATCTAAAATCTTGAAAGTTATGTTTATTATTTCGTGTCAACAGATGCGTAGTATTTACTGTAAAAGAACTATAGCACTATGTAACAAGCGTGAATACTTCTTTGACTAACGTTTGAATTCATGCTGGCTGGGGAGGGGGCGAAATTGGAACTTTTGAAGATGCTTTAAAACCTGCTGAAGACGTCAGAGAAAATATTCAAAAACTGCAACAACTCCTCAATGAAGATAATAGTAGTAATAGTATAGGAGGAGAAATAAAATGCTAAATCTTCTCCACTCTCATGACCTACACCTCCTTGCTTATCTTAGTGGGCGTGTTCAATATGTCGTGTCACAGTACGCAATGCCTTTAAAAATTAACCATAAACATTATAATAGATACTGTATTTAGGAGGCTTCATGACGAAGGCCAAGACGAGTACCGGTAACACGAAACTTTCCATTTTGTTGGCTATGGCAATGTTTGTCCTGGTTGTTGATACATCATTAATGAATGTTTCAATTTCAGCAGTAGTCACATCTCTACATACCACCGTAAGTGGGGTGCAGTCTGTGATAGCTCTCGAAGCGCTTATTTCAGCGGCTTTTATCCTTATCAATAGTAAACTTGGTGATATTTTTGGTCGCAAAAGATCATATATAATTGGGCTCTGCGCATATGCTGTAGGTGCTTTATCAATGGTGTTGGCACACAACCTGATAACTATAATAATATTCTGGGCAGTTGTAGGCGGGCTTGGTGCATCCCTGTTATTACCCGCAATGCAATCACTAATTCACGGAAACTTTAACGGAGCAGCTCAAAAGAAAACCTATGCACTGGTTGGAGCGGCTGCAGCTATTGCAGCTGCTGTCGGACCGCTGCTTGGCGGTGTTATAACCACTTTCCTTTCCTACCGTGTCGCGTTTTTATTAGAATTCTTAATTATTGTAATAGTTTTGCTAGGAAGTAAGTTAGTTAAAGATGTCAAATATAAGGGCTCTCGTAAAATAGATTTTGTTGGCGCTTTTTTATCAGTGGTAGGGATGGGTGGCGTTGTGTTAGGTATTTTAGCTTGGCAAGAGGGCGGAGAACGGGTAGGCATGTATATTACGGTTGGCATTATCATGCTTGTGCTATTCGCGGAATGGCTTCTTAAGAGGGAGCGAGAAAACAAAAGTAAACTTATTGATCCTAAACTATTTCGATTTCCTAATTTTCGTTTAGGTTTCTCAGGTCAAATGATGCAGAACATTGTTCTCGGTGGGGCAATGATTGCACTGCCGATATTCCTACAAGTATCACTAGAGTATAACGCGTTGAAGACGGGTCTCAGTATTGCTCCATTGTCGTTATCAATGTTTGCCGTAGCTATAATCGCAGGCAAACGATTTACCAATCTAAGATCGAGTAGATTAATCAAATACGGCTTTGGTTTAACAACTATCGGACTTATTAATGTACTGTTAGTTATCCCGCGTGCTGATTCTGGATGGCTGCTGGCTCTTCCGCTCCTTATTGTTGGTTCAGGTTTGGGTCTATTGGTATCGCAGCTTAATAATTACACGTTAGCGCCGATTGAGGGTGAGCGGGTTAGTGAAGCGGCTGGCGTCAATTCAGCAGCTGGTTCATTCGGACTTTCATTCGGATTGGCGATGGCTGGTGGTATTTTATTGGCAGCCTTGTCTTTTAGCTTCAGTAACCTCACCAACGACAGCAGCGTCATCCCAAATAATCAAAAACAACAAATTGCACAACACCTTGAAACAAGAGCAGAGGTGGTAAGCAACAGCCAACTACAGTCCTCCATCAACAATCAACCTCAAAATGTACAGAATGCAGTTTTAGAAATCAATAAAACTGCTACTCATCGTGCGCTTCAATTTGCCTTGCTGATACCCTTAGTAGCGGCTGTGTATGGTACTTTTAACGCCTTCAAAATGGAAAAACTGCCCGAAATAAAGTCGTCTGCTGAAGCAGATGCTTCTATGGTTGGCTAGATGATAACTATATGCTTTCCGGCTCGTCCTAATATGTGTAGATATTTGAATAAATTAAAGCTACAAAGTCATTTTAATTTGAGTAAGGTTTGTGAGATTTATGTTAACAATTACACTGTTTAAGGTTATCTATTAAAATAAATAAGATCTATGGACGAGAGTTGTTATGAGTAATTCAATTGATTTCAATGCAACCTTGCGCGGAACCAAGATGTCGATAAAGCAAATTCCCGGTGTTCGTATGCTGGCAAATTATCAGATCAATTGGCTTCGCAGTGATCTTATCGCAGGCATTGTACTTACAACTTTATTAGTCCCGCAGGGTATGGCTTACGCCGAGCTAGCGGGGTTGCCGGTAATTACTGGACTTTATACGACTATACTGTGTCTAATCGGGTATGCGTTACTCGGTCCTTCTCGGATTTTGGTTCTAGGCCCAGATTCGTCTCTCGGCCCGATGATCGCCGCAACGCTAATCCCCATTATTGGGGCAGATGGCAGCCCTGAGCGAGCCGTCGCGCTGGCTTCTATGCTTGCTTTGCTTGTAGGTACAGTTATGATCATTGCGGGTGTGGCGAAGCTAGGCTTTATTGCCGATCTGTTATCAAAACCGACTCAAATCGGTTATATGAATGGACTTGCAATCACAATCCTTATAGGACAGCTGCCTAAGTTATTTGGATTTTCTACGGATGCAAACGGATTAATTGGTGAAATTCATGCGTTTATACATGGGATAATATCTGGCGAAGTGGTCATTGCTTCGCTAGCTATCGGACTTATTAGCTTCGCCCTAATAATGATTCTCGGGAAATGGCTACCGAAAATACCAGGAGTGCTCGCGGCAGTACTTGTCGCAATTGCATTATCTGTTATTTTTCATCTTGGTAGTCATGGTGTATCACTCGTTGGTACGCTTCCAAAGGGTTTTCCACCGCTTACAATACCGAGTATTGAAAATTTCCCGCTACTCTTAGCTGGTGCATTTGGAATAGCCCTCGTCGCGCTTACTGACACAATATCCACAGCATCTTCATTTGCAGCCAGAAGCGGTCAGGAGTTGGATGGAAATGGCGAGATGATCGGGATTGGCGCTGCCAATGTTGCTGCCGGATTTTTTCAGGGATTCCCGGTTAGTACCAGTGGGTCACGGACGGCGGTTGCCGAACAGACTGGAGCGAAAACTCAAGTCACTGGTCTAGTGGGTGCAGCTGCGATAGTGCTCCTGCTTCTTTTTGTTCCTGGACTGCTCAGGAATCTTCCCCAACCGACTTTGGCAGCTGTCGTTATCGCTGCATCATTATCTCTGGCCGACATTCGCGGCACTACTAGACTATTTAAACAGCGCAAAAGCGAATTTATGTTATCGATTATTGCATTTCTCGGAGTAGCGCTTCTCGGAGTTCTTCAGGGTATCGCGGTCGCTGTAGCATTGTCAATTTTCAATATATTTAGACGTGCTTGGTGGCCATACCAAACCGAACTCGGCCGTGTTCCAAAGTTGCCCGGTTATCATGATATTCATCTGCACACAAACGCAAAGTTAATACCTGGCCTAACCATATACCGATTTGACGCACCAGTATTTTTCGCTAATGCGCGTACATTCCGTGAACAAATTCGGCTTCTAGCCAAAGATAAACCAAAAGGTACATGGATTTTAATAGCCGCTGAACCCATCACGGATGTTGACTCAACGTCCGCAGAGGTTATCGTCGAACTTGATAAAGAATTGAATAGCCAAGGTATTTCGCTTGTATTTGCGGAGCTAAAAGATCCGGTTTTTACGAAATTTGGCCGATATGATATTGTCGGCAATGTCAATCCAAAGCATTTCTACCCCACTTTAGATGCGGCAGTAGATGCGTATCAAAAAACTCCCTCAGCAAAGCGGTTACAATCAAAAATGTCCCGTAAAACTTCGCAAAGAAGAAAAGTACGACTCAAGGATCGAAAGAATGTTTGATGTCTAACTCTAATACATGGTTGGCATTAATCTAAGCGGATATTTAACGTGAGTTTTGCCCGCGTAAGTAATGTATGTAACAATGATTTAGAAACGCCGTGTGTATAGCCGACTCCACCATAATGGTGATTAAGCCAGCCCGATTGGCACCGAACACATCATTAACTATATTGTCACCTATCATGGCTATATGGGCTGGTAAAGTGTCGGAGCGATAACGTACCTGATTATAGTAAGACTTGAACGGTTTCATAGAAATTCCGTGAGGCTGCACGGCAATCGCGTCAATTGATTTTGCTATATTTTTTACACTGCGTCTTCTGTTGCTGCCTAACATGAGAATAAATCCAGACGAACTTAGGGATTTCAGATATTTGATATACGTTAGATTAATAGAATTCGAATGTTTTTTTACGAGCGTATTATCGATATCGAATACTAAATGGGTAATACCAATTCTTTTCAACTCATCTCTATCGAGATCCACGACAGAGTTTGCAATATAGTGAGGTCGCCATACTGATTTATGATTGATTTTTATCATTTGAATCCATACCATTAATACTGTGGCGAAAGATGGGAGTGGGCAGATGAAATTTAATCCGTTATGGCGTTTCTTAGCTATATTGGCGCTATTACTGTATGCCCTGATTGTCATTTTAATTGTACGCCTTTTTACCCGTAACATTGGATTTGTAATTTTCTTTGGCCTCACAATTATCTGTCTAGCGTATGCGATTTGGTTGCTTTTTGGAGCATCTGTTATTCGCGTACACAAACTTCGATGGTTTATCGGCGGGATAATGTTTCTGTTTATAGTTGAAGTACTATATCTTGTTTGGAATGTAGATAGTATACGAGCAATCGTGGAATTGCTACTTTTAACGGCAGCATATCTCGTACTTATTAGTCTGCTCCGCAAGAAATATTGGAGCACTAAACGGCTTCACGAACCACAAACAACTGAAAAAGTTCAGTTTAAAAAACCATATTTAATTATGAATCCCAAGTCCGGTAACGGTCGGGCGATGAAAGCGCATATAGATGAGTTAGCTACTAAACAACGTATACGCGTACTGGTTTTAAAGAAAGGCAATGATGTGGAGTCGGTTGCTCGAAAAGCAGTCCGGGCGGGAGCTGATGTATTAGGTATTTCCGGCGGTGATGGAAGTATCGGTGCTGTAGTAAAAGTAGCAATTGAATTCAAACTTCCAATAGTCATTCTCCCCGGAGGTACCAGATGTCATTTTGCGCGTGACCTTGGCTTGGCGCCAGAGCGTATAGCTGACGCGCTGACAGGTTTTCGTGGTATTGAACGACAGGTTGATGTAGGCGTTATTAATGGCCGGTACTTTTTAAATAATGCATCCTTCGGACTGTATGCGGATATAATCGATAACCCGGACTATCGTGATCATAAAGCGGCAGTTAGCCGCAAGGTCATCAGTTCCATAACATCCGGTCAAAAGCCGCCCTACGCTCTGCAATTCAACCATGGCAAAAATCGTTTTAATAAAGCAGTCCAGGTATTAGTAGGAGTAAATTGCTACGATACGTTTAATATCTTAGAGCTTGGTCACCGTAACAGAATGGACGAAGGAGTGCTGCAAGTAACCGCCATTACGAAAACAAACGATAAAACCGTCAAGCAATTGATGATGAACATGCGTACTGCAAAAATGCCGGGAATTTACCAGTGGAAAACAACTAAGTTCCGAATTACCAATAAGAAGAAAATTGTAGTCGGCGTTGACGGGGAAAGGGAAGAATATGCTTCACCTGTACTGATCAGCATACTACCAAAAGCGTTGCGCATATTTGTACCACCTGAAGGTGAGCGCAATCGACCCAAAAGCCAGTTTGGCGAGACGGTCATAAACCAGGTATGGCGAATGGCTGTACGTCAAAATAACTACTGAATCTTTAGAGTCTATGATAGTGGGCCCATAATTCTAGTAGCAGCACGATAGTCACCAGACCCAGGTTTACGATAGCGTAAAAAGCAGATACTCGGTTAGACTTACCACTTTTTTTACCGTAGTAATAACCAACAAACGTTAGAAGTATAGCAACAGCTACTTCGGACAAACTAAAGGCAGAAAATATCGTTATAATGCCAAATCCGGATAGGATGAACAATACGATCGGAACTGCACTGCCGTACATCATATTGAGAGAATCTTCGGCGATTTCAAGCGGGACGTTTTTAAATGAGGTTATTTCATTATCTATGTGAAAAGATCTGGCATAATATTCTGCGGATGATACCGCGAAGATGGTAAGTATAATTGTTATGGCGACATCTAATGCGCTATTTTCATGGTTTTCTAATGAAAATAATAAAGTTGCGGTTATTACTAGCCCGTAAACAGATCGGGGTATAATCGTACCAATTTTACGATTCATCATTATATATAAATTATAATATGAACCATAAGATTTCCGTGATTGCGTATACTTATTTTATTGTCTTCTGCCTGTGTATCTATTCGTTATGTCGATCTAATGAGTCCAAGCGAGCGCCGCAAAAATTACAGCTCCGCCATTGATTGCCCAATGAGCCAAAAACGGCGCGATTAATGAATCTGAACGTCTTCTAAGTTCACAAAGGCCAATTCCGGTGAGTGATGTTACGCATACAACGACTATGATGGCTATAATCTGTGCATTATTACTGTTACCAATTACCGAACTGATCCCATTGCTTGAGTGATCCAAACCTAATGACGGTACTATGTGCCAAATGCCAAAAAGGAGTGAAGATACAATGGTTGCAAACTTTACACCTTTCAAACGACGAAAGATTGACCACAAAACGCCACGAAAAGCCAACTCCTCAAAGAGTACCGTGTGCAGCGATATAATAATCAAAGCAACAAAAATGGCTTTGTTGAGTGAATTATGATATCGGCTGTCTAAGAATGCGTTTCTATCAACCATAAATACAATTATAAATGTAAAAATTACGATTAACGCTACAATACCACCCCAAATTAAGCCTTTAGATACAGTACGTTTGGATAGACCAATATCATCAAAACTCAGCCCATTGCTTCTTGCAATGAGTAATAAGAGTCCAGCGCTGACAATAATTATCAGCCAGGAGTATGGCCATGAGGTAAAAAGCTGTGAAACATTTACAAAAACGAGCAAACTTAAAAGTGCTGAAAATAGACTTTTTTGATTTTTCACGCCCAGTATTCTGTGCATTATCAGCCCTTAACTTCGTTGATTATGTTTTCAAGCTGCTTCGTTTTCGCAGCACTTAGCTGTTCGTTGAGCACGGCGATCCAGCTCTGTGTCAAAATGTTACCGTAGCGATGACCATGACCGGGTGTGGCGTTAAACGCAAAGGGCAAATCAAGTGCTACTTGCCAACCCGTTACGAAAGGATACCAGCGCATGTTAGGCAAAACATCTCTGCCTCTTTGCTCTCGTAACCAGTCCGGTTTATGGATAAAAAGAGACATGCTGGCCCATACGACTGGGTCTGAAGGGTTTTGGACTATCGCAAGCCGATTTGTCGCCGACCAAGCAGCATTTTTGGGTTCACTAAATATGTCCGCCCCGTCACTGAATCGAACCGCTTCGCCATTTTGATATACTGGTAATACTTCACGACTTCCAGCATCTCGATTAGTCACCATCTCCGACCACAGCATATTTGAATTTGGCGGACCAACCATCAATACTCCGTTCATTCGTGCATGTATATCTGCCGCTCCACTAAACGCACCATCTATGCCGAGCGTACCAAGACTCTCGCCATACATTAATAATTTTGGGCGGTTTGTCGGGTCTAAGTTGCTCCACCAATCGTATACGGCTTCAGTAACGGCTTTGCCTGTTTGTCGGGCGGTCTCTTGATCGGCAACGAATGATAACCAGCTTGGCAGGTATGAATATTGAATGCCAATTGTTGTCGTGTTACCTCCGTAAAGGTATTCAACTGATTGAACCGCTTTCGCATCAATACCGCCACTTCCAGTCGGAATGGCAATAAGAATAGCTCTTCGATTGCCAGCTTTTGTTCGATTAAGTTCTTTTATTAAAAGATTGACCCGATCTTGCAAAGTTGGTGCCGAGTCTAACCCGACATATAATCGGCTTGGCTGAACACCGCTACCCGGGCCAGCATAGGCATCTATAGCAGTTGTTGTTGGGGCAGATGCCACAAACTCTCGACCCTTTTCACCGAGTGTATTCCAATCTATATATGATTGAGGGCTGCCACTAAATATACTATCTTGAGGCTGATGGATACCTGCTGGAGTTCCATTATTCAGCAGACCGAAGGAGTAATCTATAAACCCGAATACGGATCTGAATAGAACCCCGTTAACGAGAAATACAAGTACTATTACCGCCAGGAATCCGCCACCATAAATAGCTAGCGTGCGAGGAATGTGGCCATTAAGTTTATTGGCAAAATATTTACCAAGTTTACGCGCACCTCGCGCTGCCCAAATTAGCATCGTAGCAATGGATGCTGCAATAATTACCTCGCGAATATAATACGTAATCGATACAGATTCGGCGTCGGTTAATTTTCGAATCTGAGCTTGCCAGTTAGCCCCGGCAATGACAAATACAACCACCAACAATCCTAATGCACATAGAACATACTTTTTAATGCGTGTCCGTATCACCGGTTGATAATTAGTGGGCAGTTGATGGTATATATGTACAAGAAATACACCTATTCCATAACCCGTAACAAAGCTCAACCCACTTGCGAAACCTTGCGCAATGTAACCTCTTGGTAACAGGGACGGAGTAAATGAAACACAAAAAAGCGCTATTCCAGCGACTATGCCGCCAAAACTTGGTTTCAATTTGACCACAAACCGATGTATAAACTCAGTTTTTCGCTTTGCCAACTTGGTATCCCCAATACCTAAATTATAGTATAAAGACTGAGAAAATTTAAGATACTTATGTTAAATAAATGAATTCATATTTTTGATGCGATTACATTGATGGAGATGTACAACGAGAAGACTGCAATAAGCTGGAATGTTTAATTAGAGCTTCAATATTTCTTGCACGAAGGGATTTTGGATTAATAGTTTATACGATTTACACTATGGTGGTCTATTGCAATGCCGAAGTCAAACGGGCGATGTTATCAAGTAATACTTGAGAGTTTGGCCGACTTTTCCATTGTTTCGATGTAAGCGCACTAGATCTTCTTAGGTAGTTTGTTACGACCGCATTCAATTTTTTTACAACTGCTGAATCATAAATGATCAAAGTAACTTCCAGATCCAGGAAAAATGATCGAATATCAAGGTTACTGGAACCCACAGTCGCAACGCTATTGTCAATTGTTATGAATTTTGAATGTAACAATATTGGTTTACTATACAAATATATTTTTACTCCAGCATCAAGCAGAGCATCATAGAATGATCGTTGAGCGTGTCCTACCATCCACTGGTCCATAACCTCAGAATTAATCATCACCACATCTACTCCTCGGCGCGCAGCGCTTGTAATGGCGGTCATCAATGCATCATCAGGCACAAAGTATGGATTGACCATAACTATATTTTGTTCCGCTAAATGAATTAAGCTCGTAAATAATTTAAGATTATTTTCGTCTTCATAACCTGGACCGCTCGGAAGGATTTGAGCAACGGTATCACCACTTTTTTTGATTTTATCAATATTTAGACCAAGATTTTTTAGCTTCAATAATTTACCTGTTTCGGAATACCAGTCCGTCATAAAGACAGCCAGAAGTTCAAGTACTATCGGTCCTTGTATTCTGACAACCAGCTCATCATAGTAAATATCATCCTTTCTATGATAATTACGACGTACTAAGTTTTGTGAACCTGTATAACCAATTTCTCCGTCGATTACCACTAATTTTCGATGATTTCGAAGATCTGGTCGAATGTAGCCCCTGCCTGGTATCCGGAAAGGTAACATAGGTTGCACAGTGACACCCGCTTCCTTTAACCGGACAAGCATATCCTTCCACTTTGGATAGCGTTTGGTTGAAAGCGAATCATACATCACTCGAGTCTGTACGCCCTTTTTAACGGCGGCTGCAAGCGACACGAAGAGCGGTTCGGTAGTTTCATCTTTGGCTATAATGAAATATTCCAAGAATACAAATTTCTTGGCATTATCGATATCGCGAACTATTTGTTTAATTGTCTCGTCGTAATCGGGTAATATTTCCAATTTATTGCCACCTAGAGCGGGCATTCTACTGAGTGATTCACTTAGTTTTGCGAGAAGTTTGTACCTGCTAGGAATTTGTTCATCTGCTATTTTACGATGTTTTTTTCCGAATCGAGCGAATGATTTACTAATAACAGAATCTAGTGTTTTTTGAATGTTGCGCCTGACTTGCGGGAGCTTAGGACTTCCCAAGATAAGGAAAAGTAGCAAACCGAAAATAGGAAAGAAGAATATCGCGAGCAGCCAAGCCATGCCTGCGCTCGGTTTTCGATTTCTAGGAACAACAAATAGAGCAAGTATTATTATGATCCAGTTGACCAAAAGCCATATTGAGGCTCCGTCGGTTATCAGATTAAAGCCATCAAACCCATGCATCACATAATCATATCAGTTCTAAGCTTATTTATTGATGATTAGAGAAAATACATTAGTATCAAGTGAATTGCAAAGCTTGGCATAGAAATATTGGCTGGGGCTAGTGGACGTACTTTGCAACTTTTCAGTCAATGACAACGGCCAATTCTAAATGCAGGAAGGTGCATTACTGAATCGGTATAGCCTCATTTTGAGCGGCTGCCAATAAGCGTGCAACCATAATACTGACAATTTAGTTAAGATGCTCAATGGCGTACTTAATGTGAGTAACAAGGCTGGTCGTGCGTACTTCTAGCGGCTTAAGATGAATATCGGGCGTGTCTAAAAAGAGTCGTTGACCATTTCCTATTGTCACAGGAATAATATGGAGCCACAATTCATCTATGTGCCCGGCTCTCAGATATTGATTAATGACATTAGCGCCACCTGCAATGTCCACATCTTTTTTGCTAGCTGCGGATCGGGCTTGTTTCAGTGCCGATTCGATGCCATCAGTTACAAACGTGAACGTTGTGCCTCCTGCCATGGTGATAGGTTTTCTTGAATGGTGCGATAAAACGAATACTGGTGCATGATATGGTGGATTATTGCCCCACCAACCTTTCCAAGCATCGGTCATACGGATATCCTCAGGTCCAAACATGTTACTCCCCATAATAAATGCTCCCGCAGCGGTCAGTGATTTAATCTCGTCTTTGTGCTTCTCGGGTTCGTCGAACATCCACTTCATAAGCACCTCTGGCGCTATGTCACCGAACGGATTTTCTAGTGTCATGTTATTGCCAGCGACAAAACCGTCCAAGGACATCGCTACGCCACATGTTACTTTGCTCATATAAAAAGTATACCAAGACGAAAGCAATAAGACTCACTAAGAAGTCTCAATTCTAACGTGCTACATAGCATGAGAAAATTAACAGATACAAAAATAGCTGGCTGGAGAGGGGGGACGAAGTTGGAACTTTTGAAGACCAATTCATGCGTGAGGAAGAAGTCAGGGCTAATGTTCAAAAGTTAAAGCAACTGCTCGGCGAAGATAGTAGCAACAAAAACAGTAAAGGTGAAACGAAATGTTAAGGCAACTTCGTTCTCAGCGCAAATGCCATTGCCAAGATCTTATTTCGTCCAAGCTTTATGACGAATTGACATTCTATACCAAGTTTATAAAAGACCTGTCAAGCTACCTTTTTACGCAACACCCTGTCTCTTTCCTTTCGTAGCGGTTTAGCCGCCAGGAGGCTGGCAGCGTAAGCTGCCGGACTCATGTTACCGAGCGCACTGTGTCGACGCTTGTGGTTGTAGTAATGAATCGTCAGGGCAATCGCTTCGTGCAGCTGCTCTGTTGTTTTGAGTTGGTTGAGTGGTGGTAGCTCATCCTTGAGCGTGCCGAAGAACCGTTCCATGAAGCCATTCTGCCAGGGGCTGGCTTTGGTGCTAGCACTGAGCGTTATTTCTAACCGGGCACACAATTCCTGGTGCTTGTAGCTCAGGTATTCGCTACCTTGGTCGCTGTGGAGGATGGCAGGCACAGGGTGCCTGCTGAGGGCATCTAGCATGGCCGTGTACGTCAGATTGCTGGTGTGCCGCAGACCGAGTGTCCAGCCCAGCACCCGTCTGGTCTTGAGATCCAACACGACTGCCAGGTAGTGGTACTGTCGGTCAACAAACAAGTAGGTAAAGTCTTGCACCCAAGCCTGTGCATTGACCATGCCGTGATAAGACAAGCCAGCTTGCGGCCGGGTTTCGTCACGGAACACGGCGTACTGCTTGAGGGCATTGGCCGGTGCCGGTATCTCTGGGCGGCTACGTTTGCCGTACTTCTTGCTTCGCCTGGCAATGGTAATGCCGGCCAGCGAGCGAATACGCCGGGCTTTGGCTTGGCTCCAACCGAGCTCTGCGCTCAAGCGACGGACACCGTAGCGAGGGTGCTCCTCGTGCACCTGCCGCAGCTCATGAACTGCTCGGGCGTCCCGCGCAGTCCGGACGGTTGGTGTTCGGTACAACCGACTGCGAGCAATACCCAAGGTCTGTGCGCCTTGTTTCCGCCATCCCGGGTCGACTACTTCCAGGACGGCTAGTCTTTTGACCGGTTGAGTTCTGCCGTGGCTCTACCGAGCATCTTATACAGCTGCTCGTTCTCCTTACGGAGCCGGTTATTTTCGAGGATGAGATTACGATCTTTGTCGACAATGCCACTCCGGAGCCAACGGTAGATGGCCTGGGTACTGACGCCAGTAGCTTGTGAAACGGTACTCACGGCTACGCCGTGATTCCGTATTTTGTCGAGTATCTCACTCTTGAGTTTCGGGTCAATGGGTATGCCGGTGGCCATGTTGCAATGCTCCTTATTTGATTACATTGTACTGCCTTTTGAAAGAGACAGTGTGTGTATTTTAATGGGAGCGTGACAGTTGTCGTGCTCTATACCGTTAGGCATCATCGAAAGTTGGCAATCATTGATGATTAGATACTCTGGGAAGGAAGTTTAAATATCCTTTCCCAAAATGACAGCTGTGAAATTATGCGGCGGATTGAGTCCGAAATAGTAGTGAGACAAATGATTTGTTTTTAGGATTGAGCCAGTAAGCCTACAGCTGTTCTATAAGGCGTAGTGTCTGCTCGGTTTTTCGTTTTAAATGATCCCAGTTTTCTGTAAATGCAGCGTACTTTAGCCCATCAAGCCCAATATGAATTTTGTAGCAGAGCAAACGCTTTTCTATATTTGGAACCTTAAGACCGATACTTTCATAGTGAGCAAGTACTGCCTGCTCAATGTCTATATCCGTCCACTTGGGAAACCACGACCAATAATAAACGAGCAAGGCTATGTCGTATAAGAAGTCACCATACATCGAGCTTCCCCAATCGATAACCACCGAGATTTCATTATTTTCAACTAAAACATTTCTATACGAAAGATCGTTATGGATCAAGTACCGTTCGCTAGGTAAATCAACTACTAAGGTTTCAAGCAGTGCGCGGATCTTATCAAATGCTGCAGCGCCAGTTGGTGAAGATTCTAGTTTTTTACGCCAACCATATGTCCTGTCACTGGGCTTGTCGTCAAATCCGCCAATAAGAGGTTCTTGCCAGGTGTTACAGTTTGCTATACCTTTGGCTTCCCACCAGCCATAACCCTCGGTGTCTGAAAGATCAATTTTGCATATCTCATCCAGAGTGCTCAGCAAGTTTGGTAACGTTCTGCACATTTGCACACCATCCAAGTCGTCGAGAAAGATGCCGTGATTGCGTTCGGAGATCGCAAAGTAACCACGCAACGCTTCACCAATCTCAACTATTTTCGGAACGCTGAGTGTTGGCGTGGCATATTCACCAACTTTCTTATCTTTCTCGAAGTCTTCCTTACTGGCAGCAAATCGGATGACGTACTCTTTGCCTTTCGAAATGTAGGCGTAGGCAGCCGACCAGTCACCACCATTTAAGGCCTCTAGCTGGTCTACCTTGGTTTGGAAATGGTCGTTTAGAAAACTCTTTGCCTGGTCTAGAGTAATAACGTAATGTTTCATGATCTAATAATACGTCATTAAGCTATTTCCTAAGAAGTAAACCCGAAGTCCAAAGGTTAAAGTTTGATTAGTTCTACATGCCCTCAAAATAACCAAACCAAAAACGCTTCATTTTACAGAGGTGCATAGAGGGTGATGAATATGCTGTTCTATTGGCTGGGGAGGTGGTTCTTATTCCAAACTTTTGGGGAGTTGGATAGTGTCAAAGATAAGGCAGCAGAAGTTAGCAAGATTCACGATCTTATCGTAGGTAAGGTCTAGGATTGTTTCACTAAGACATTTGCATATTGAAATACGGATAATAGTATGTACAATAGTATGTATGGAGTTCGAATAGGATGATGGCAAAAATAGTGAAAACGTCACTAAGCACGGCCTATCATTCCACGAAGCCCAGGATGCTTTCTTTGATAGAGATAGAGTAATTCTGCAAGATGCTAAACACTCGTCACTAGAAATGAGATATTTTTGTATTGGCAAAACGACCGCTGGCGGTATTGCCACCATCAGGTTTACTCTAAGGAATGGCCATATTCGCATTATTGGTGCTGGATATTGGCGGAAAGGAAAGAAAATATATGAGCAACGGTATTAACTATACAGACGCTCCAGCGGAGGTTGACGAAGCGCTCGACGATGCGCTCGACGATGCGACCATAGTAGCGGATCTGCTGCCGCCACCAGATCAACTTATCCGCAAGACGGAAAAAGAAAAGATTACAATTGCCATCGACAAGCGTAGTCTCGAGCTTTTTAAGCGCTATGCAGAAAAACACAACGCCAAGTACCAAACTATGATAAATGGAGTCGTCAGCTCATACGCAGAAAAATTTCTCAACAAGAAATAGGTTGAGGGCGGCCAAATAAAATGACACACTTTAGTTAGTGTGTCATTTTTTCACCTCTTCATACTGGCTGGGGAAATGGTTCCTTAAGATAACCTTTGAGGACGATGAACCCAATTTAGACTTCGATATAGAATCCATCTACCAGCTGGTTAGCGAAGAGATAGAGGAAAAGTAAAAGAAAATATGTATTGACATTAGATGTACAATTTCTTAGTATACTACTAATGGCTTTCAATATTAAATTTAACGAAGTGAAGAATCAGCTACTGAAGGCCACAAGAGGTGTGGGATTTGAGGAAATTATAGATGCTATCAACAGTGGAGGTTTGCTGGCGGATATCACTCATCCGAGTCAGAAGCGATCAAATCAACGGCTGTACGTAGTGAGAGTTAAAAAATATGCCTATGCCGTCCCTTATGTGATCAATCCGCAAAAGAGGGAGATATTTTTAAAGACCGCCTATCCAAGTAGAGCCCTATCGAAAAAGTATATAAAAGGAGATGACTATGTCTAACAATATGAATGACCCGTTTTCTGATCTCGTATTAGACGAGGAAGAACGACTACTAGAAGCGGCGCTTGAAGAGGGTGATTTCGAACAGAATAATGATCTTGAGGACACAAAGAAAATGTTGGAAGCGGCAGCAGGCCGTTACCGCCAACTGCATACCTCTAAACCGATTACCTTACGAATTAACCAGCTAGATCTGATTAAGATCAAAGCTAAAGCTAGACGAAATAATATCCCCTACCAAACATTGCTTGGAGCTGTAGTGCATGACTTTGCCGAGGACCAAAAAGAATTAAAGATAAAATAAAGACCTGGAACCCCAAACTGTACGAATATAACAGATGCAAATTAAATCCTTGCTTCCAGAGGTTTCGGCTCAGGTTTTATGGCCAGGCATGAAGAACGATTATAGAGCCTTGATAGGTCTCGAATGTGTTACTATTGTAGATATTTCCACCGACATCAACGATGGTAATTAGCTTTATCTACTCTTAATTATGAAAAAGCTTGTGGATATTTTGCAATAACCTCTACCCTGGCTCTGGTTGCATTAGATACTACTTGTTCAAGGGTGTTAACCACTCGCTGATATTTTTGCATTTTTTTACCCTCGAAATTTCCGGAATAAATGATTGCCTCATGCCAACCTCCATCGCTGTCCTGAATTGTTACAAGTTGCTTTTCGTACCAGTTAGGATAATTTTCCCAGCGATCAAGTACCAACTCATCAGCCGATTCGATGTGGTAGGCGCGACCACTAACAGCGGACGCACTAATTATTTCAGGTTTCAGAAACAGAAACGAAAAACTTTGAGTGTCGTAGCCTTTGGACAAGATAAACTCTTTTGCTTTTGGTGGTAGTTGAGAGAACCCTGCTTTGTAAATGGCGTAAGCAGGAAGCGTTGCGTAAAAATTATCCGGAATCCTGCCAAGTAACGCCTTGATAACGCTGTCCTCATACAATGTGCCAAAAGTAAAAACAATACGACTTTTCATCGAATTAATAATACGTCACCTCGCGAATTCCACATAAGCTACTTCGTAAAGTAATAATTTGATTGTTCTATATGCCCGAAAAATCACCAAACTAAAAACAGCTCATTTTATGGGGGGTACTTGGAAGGAGATGAATATGCTGTTCTATTGGCTGGGGATGAGTTCGCTATTTGGCACACTCTTATTGATGACTACATACTTGTAGCCCGAAAACTGGAGAAACTAGGTTTTCGTTTTAATCAGGGCAGTGTAATAGTTACTGAACTTCCCGCTGAGGAGCTGGCTCATGTCTGAAATATGGTTAGCTTCGCCAAAGCGAGAACTTTTTTGTCAAAGCGTTGAGTTTTTCAACTTCACCAAATGTGACTATACCCCAGTATTCAAGCTCGGCTTCAGGTGTCGCTCTTGTTTTTTCATGCTGCTCGGCATACGTACCAACCGTCATTGTGCTTGTGAAATCAACAAAATGGATTCCAGCTTCGGTGAGCGTCTCACGCAAAGTACGGATTTTATTGGAATTGTCGGCTTGCAGAACGATGAATGGGTTATCGGAAATGTTAGGGTGCGCGTTACCGTCAGCGTCTGCGTAGTTGTCAAAACGCATTTCAGCAGGGTTTGGGTAAGAAACAGCGAACCCTGCAGTGATGTGACCCAGTGCATTCATCAAGTTACCGACCGGAATTTTCTTATTCAAAACGGCAACAAATTTATGTGTAGTGGGAACGTAGTTCATAGTCTTCAATCCTTGAGGTTTATAGTAATAATATGTGAACTGGTATGTAAAAAGTATACGCCCTACAGGGCGAGGAGGAGTCGTTGCCGATCGGATACGACCTTAATCGTACCCGCTAGTATACTGCCGTTATCAGAAAATGAAAGGATAGACAAAGTGGTGTGTGGAGCCAAAATGATAAAAGGGTGCCAAATTAAAACCTATGTCGCCAAAAATGGAGCATTTCTAACCCTGTTATCCGAACTGGCTGGGGAGAATGTTCCTTAAGATAACTTGTGGGGATATATTCGATTCCGACAAGATTGAGCAAGACATCCGAGAAATACGTGCAGTCCTAAATAATGAGAACTGTGAGGATGAAGGTGAATGTTAAGACCAGTACAGAATAAGCTGGACGTCTACCTGCTGCCTTCTCTGCTATATGAATTTACTCTGTCATTTGTGATCCAGCCTAACCCACCTTGATCCTTGGGATCGCTCCACCATTTACGTATTGCCCCAAAAGTATCAGCAGAAAGACTATCAACTAGGACAACGTCGATTAATGCATTCAATAAGAAATCCTTTTCTAAAGCTAATCTACTACCTTTTTTGGCTAGTGCATCGGCAAAATAGCGTTCCATATAATGGGCGACCATAAAGTATACAAGAGCTTCCGGATCGGTAATTATAGTATGCCCCCAGATTACCTTTCGTGACTCTGGGTCGTCATCACTAGGTTGCTTACCACTAAGCTTGAGCTGATGACCATCCTCCAATCTCCTGATTAATTCGTCCATTGCGAGATTGTATGAAGGAGAATCAGGGTCTGCAGAACTCGCTGCTAACTCTGCAAGTATGCCCTTGTGGTCTCCCAGCTCAGTTAAGAGGTCGTCTGCACTGACTTCAGAAGCGGTGCCAAAATTGCCGTGGTTGTTTAACATTGACTCTTTTGCAGCTCGAATAATCTGACGTTCATCATCTGTGATCTCCGCCATGTGGCTTACAAGAGCCACGTGGCCCATATACACACTTGCTGCAAATTCAGGACGGCTAGTAGCTAGTTCTAGACTGGCATGCAGCTCTGGCACAGCTATTAACCTGCTGTCTAAAGTAGTGAAATAGTCATTTACTTGAATTGGTGAGAGTTCGCCCATTTGATAAAAGATTACAAATTATGAATATCTGTAATCTTACCTGATCTTGAGAAGAAAGGAAATAAGTTTGGTCGTTCCGTTTGCCCTGCGATAAAGCAAACTTAATTTAAGGAGTTATGATGCAAAAAATTCATTGGCTGGGGATAGTGAACCTATTCCAAACTTTTCCAGATGTGAAGTTGCATAAGCTAGAACAGCTGCGCGTTATTTTCAGTCCAGCATGCTCGCTTCTCAACCTCGTCAAGATCGCCATTGGCAACCCACTCGACTTGTGGCTGTATGCCACGTTTTCGAGTTATAGGAAAAAACGTGTTGGTTTTTAAGCCGTTATTCCTCTGTTATTTGCCCTGAATTAATGTCGTGAGACATTAATTGTATGAAAAAAGAACCTACAAGTACACATGCCAAGCATGCCAAACTAAGCTACAGAAATGGGGCAAGACAACTGCCGGTACACAGCGTTACCGTTGTCCGCAGTGTAGTGGCTCACAAGTCAGGAAACGACCTGACCTCAGTCGTCAGCTTTTGCTCGAACACTTCGTCGCTTGGCTACTCGGCAAGCAGTCACAGGACGAATTGCCGACGAGTGTTACCGCCCGTACGTGGCGTAACCAAACAGCTTGGTGCTGGGATATTGTACCGAAGCCTACGCCCACCGGCGAAGTACACCACGCCCTTATCCTTGACGGCATCCGTGTCGGCTCACTGGTCTGTCTCATTGCTCGGACTACCGAATATGTCATTGCCTGGCACTGGGCCGGCTGGGAATCCTCGAGTACCTGGAGCGAGCTGTTGGCTACCATACCGGCACCAGGCTTTGCCGTGTGTGACGGCCAGAAAGGTATTCTCCTGGCCATTGCCCGGTGTTGGCCTGAGACGAAGATCCAGCGTTGCACATTCCATATCTGGCTCAACGTCCGGGGTAAGCTAACGCTCAGCCCGAAAACCGAAGCCGGGCAAGACCTTCTGCGACTAACCAGGGCACTGTGGCAAGTGCATACGGAAGCGGATGCGGCTACCTGGGAACAGCAGTTCCAGGCTTGGGAGAACCAGTATAACGACTTCGTCAAGCAAAGGACGTATGTCAGAGATCCGAAGCCGAACCAACGGAGATGGTGGCATACCCATGGACGCTTACGTTCTGCCTACCGACAGCTCAAGAAACTACAGGAAGACCAGCAGCTGTTCACCTACGTTTACAACTCCACCCCACGGCTACCAAGAACGACCAACCACATGGAAGGTGGTATTAACAGCCAGCTCAGAACCAAGCTCAAGTTGCACCGAGGCATGAGCGACGAGCACCAACGAAGGCTCGTGGAGTGGTATTTATACAGCCGAACTGAGGGGCAAAAACCAACACGAAATTTCCTTTAAGCGACGTTTTGCCAAGTATGCTTCATGCTCGCCAACACTGCGCTGCATGCCAGCTACTTTTGTGGCTACATCGGCGATTGGCGCTGCACCATAGGCGTCCATGAATACTTCGATACGGTGGTGTCTGTCAGGCACAGCCGGGAAATGGTGCCACTCTAAAGTTGCCTTATCGTCGCGGAATGGAGCTGAGTATTCAAGTGCGTAGAGTATATCTTCTTCAGTCGGTGCAGGATGTACTAAGTCCCAATCAATAATGCTGATCGGTTCGTTGCCACGCCAGACGATATTCCAGGGCCCAAAGTCACCGTGACAAATAATATCACCGAGCTTCGTGGTTGTTGCACCCGTTGCCCACTCTAAACCCTGCGTAGGCTTATAGCCGGCAACAGCATCGTGATAACTACGTAAGAGTTTGGCAAATTTGCGTAAACCCTCGTCGTCATGGATTTTGTACCAGCCTTCTTTACCGGACTCGCCTTCGACATAGCTTAGGACTTCGCGCCCTTAGCTATCTGAATCTAAGACACGGGGTGCATATGGAAAATCGACAGATGCAAGATATTGCAACAAGTCATGCACGGCTGGCGTCCAGAAGTGCGCGGGCCGGCGAACCTTGTCTCCGATCCGTATGATGGGGCGATTTTCGTCGGTAGTTAATTGTTCTTCATCCATCAGATCATCATATCAGATAAAAGAGGAGTTACAGATGAAAGAAGATATAGAAATTGACAGACTAATAAATGTATGGCTGGGGATAGTGAACTTATTCCAAACTTTTGAAGACCTCGAATCCATTAAGGACAAGCATGCCGACATTTAGGCGGTTCGTCAAATGTTCGATGAAGAAAAGCCTGTTGGCACGGAGGTGCGGACGAACAGTTGCCTACCACTCGACTATTTCAGGATCTCCGGACACGATTGCGCTTCTTATATCCCGGAGCCGTGCTGTGGCCAAAGAAGAGAGCGGACCTTGCTCCAATAGGTCGAGCTGAGATTCTATGGCCGCCATTGTCATGGGAATGTCTACGCCTTGTTCCTGCCTACACAGCAGTACCGATGCGACTGCCATCCCGAGTAACTCGGCATAACCTACATCATCCGTAAGCTCTTTGCAGTTTAGGACTAAGCCACCGTCCATTGTTTCGATATCAACAAAAATAAGGTCTGGGTCTCCGGTTTCACCGGATAGATGCCCCCACATTTACTGATGGGGCCCGAATATATCTCTTGGCAGCGGTTTATCTTCTCCACGGTTGCTGCTTATATAGTTGAGCGCAGCCGTAATTGCCGTGTCCAACTTAGATGCTGCTGCAGGTTCTCGATCTATAATTTGGCCGGCCGGAACACCTTCTACTTTTTGCGTAACGGCATACAAGGTATCTGTGGTCGGAACCACTGCAAATGGTACTACATTAACGCCCGCCTCCCTAAGATTGAGGTAAGCACTCACTTGGGCATCCAAGAGATTGTCTTCCCCCGTATCCCATAGCTCCATATCAGAGGCTTTTATGTAGGCAGCAGGATAATTAGGATGAGAGAGATGCCTGGTATCTCTAGTACTTTCAACCGTCGTCAGTTCCACAGTAATATGTGTGAGAGACTGTGCGAACACCTGGAGTTCCTGAGGAAGACGTGGGTCTTGCAAGCTTCCTGGGTTCATTGATTGCTCTTGGTTTTGGTATCCCATTACGACGGTAGTATATAAGTATGGCAAATGTGAAGCAAATAACACTTCTTGGCTGGGGATCAAGTCCGTAGTCCAAACTTTTACAGATGAGAAGTTCGAAGTTTGTACTTATTGCTTGATTGCTGACAACACCTTCCCTCTTGTGCTTCGTACTCTCCAGTAAGCTTTACGCTCGGGAGATCATCAGCCAAAGGTTCAAAATTATCGTGCATTTTCTTTGCTCGTTCAATAGGCATCGGCTTGTATAGTTTGTCCTCACTCCACTCCCTTGAAACTGCTCGTTCAAGCGCCGTATCTTTAGGAATGTCAAAGAATACGAATAACAGCGTTGCAACGGGGCTAAACCGCTCAAGGGCAGCGCGCCTGTTCTCATTGGTTACGAGGTTGCCGTCAAATATCACATTTTTGCCAGCGGAAAGCTCAGCGATCACTAGCTCATCAATCTTTTCGTATACGCGTTTTCGTTCGCGGGAGTGAATGTCGGGTGTTCAAAATACTTGATGCGCACCTGGTCACTGTTGATATGTGTGTATTGCTGCTGCTTGCTGAATCGTTGGGCAAAATGTGTTTTCCCTGATCCAGGCGGCCCAATCAATATTAGGAGTACTGGCTTATCCATGCCGTTAGCATATCAGAAAGTTAGAGGGAGGGGAGAGAGCTATGGGCGAAAGTAGGGCATCCAAAAACAAAAGCGCCAACAATAAAGTTGACGCAAAGTACATAATATGGCTGGGGAGATGGTTCTTATTCCAAACTTTTGATGATGAAGTTTGGAATGACAAAGCTGGCACTGAGACGGCAATGATTTCTGCAATGTTATGCGATAATGGCTCCATGATCAAAACAACAAACCCGATAAAGCATATTTGGTTTGATGTAAACGGTACGTTGTGTCTATATACGCCCGAGTACAACCAAGCGCATGACAAACTACGCTATGAGGCCTACGGGGAAGTCACAGACCGTGAGGTTAGTGATGAGCTTAAGGATGAATACGAACGGCTTTATAGCGAGTATGGCAGCAACTCTCCATGGTGTTTAGACCACTTGGCCTGCCAGCTATTTTTGGATGCAGCGATTCAACAAGTTAGAAGAAGGTTTTGCATATACACCAATCCCAGAAATATATGAGACGCTAGACAAGCTGAAAGGCATTTTGCCCATTTCGATCTTTACCAACAACTCTAAGGTCGGGACAGCAAAGATCCTCAAGGAGATAGATGTCAACGAAGAGTGGTTTACTCATATTATTACAGGTGACGAAGTGTCCGAACGAAAGCCCAACCTGCACGGATTTAAATTAGCCGTCGAGCGTTCAGGTATTCCGGCTGAACAGAATTTGTATATTGGGGATCGTGTAGGAGCGGACATTAAGCCGGCCAAGGAAGTGGGAATGCAAGCGGGTCTAGTTTACTCGCAGTCGGATGAGGCTGACTTTAGCTTCGATAAATTTGAACAAATCCTATCGCTAATCTCCGATTAAGCAGAGATTGCATCAGAGTACAATATGTTATCTAATAATGCTTGGCTGGAGATAAGGTCGCCAGGCGGAACCTTTTAACAGATAGAATGTCGCTTGTCGTACAACACCTTGCTGAACAAGGGTACATTTATGACGATGCCACAAGAAAGATTCTCGAGACAGACTAGTTAGAATATTGACCGTTCTGGTGTCTGCTAATTTGTTCGAAGGGAATAAGCGAAACGAAGACTGCTTCGTAAACTTAAGCTAGGGCAAACTTAGCCTACTACACGTTCCTGTTGATCTTCTTTCCTGTAGACATCTACCGCCCAGCCGACAACAGACCGCGCAGCCTCATCGGCACCTTCATCTAGATTGTGCGTCATGTAGCTAGTTGGAAAAAGACCATCTTCGAGCGGCTGTGTATTTTTTGATTCGACTGTTACTGTCCACTGATAAACCTTGTCTGGTGTGAGAGTAGGATCGTCAAACCTTTCTTTTGCATCTCGCATGATAAGACCATCCGGATCTAGGCCCAATGAAGCACCATCGCCATGATTAATTACGCTGCCGGAAAATGCGACTTGTTTGCCAGCGACCTCAATTGGTCCGGTTAATTCATACTCACGTCCAAATAATGGATGATCTTCAAGCTCGGCCATTTCGGTTAGGGCAATGTCGGGCATCTGTTCGTGTGTCTCGGTAAGATGTTCTTGTGCCATAGGGCAAATTACACTCTCTGTACTGTTGCTAACAAATCGTATATGTGATTTGTTCGCTTCCCGTGATTTTTAGGTCGCACGAAGTAATATATGGCCAATGAGGTCAGCCTTAGCAAGTAATCCAATGGGTATATCAGACAGAAATTAACATATTCGAGGTAAGCCTATGCGGGATGAGGGATTCGAATCCCAAATAGACCTGGGGGGGAGTATACAAACAGGGGAGAAAATAAAAGAGGTTTCACGATTTTATCAAAAAATGGAACCTTTCTCATCTGTTATCGAAGCTGGCTGGCCATGGACGACACAATGGGAGCCCTTGGCCTCTGATTTTATTGTGCTGAGTTTAAATTAAAAAAGCTCGGGCTAAGATGAAGGCCAAGTAATGGTTTTATTATTTATTTTTGTATCATTTGACGTATTGTAAGGCAATGAGCCGGAGTGGGTAAGTCGGACTGCTTGGCCTAAGGCTGTATTTTTGCTTTAAGGCAAAACAAATGTCCGATCTTCGTCCCTGTTATAGCGGCATGCTATACTGACACTTGAATTTGCAATACGAGGAGTAGGACGATGAATAAGAAGCCCTTAGCTGTTCTGATAGCCATAGCTATCGTGATAGGGGCGGTTTTGATTACGAACAATAAAAAGTCTGAACCAGCGAGTACAAACATCTCTCCGACCAATCATGTCGACGGGAGTTCAAAAACCGGTGTCAGGCTGGTAGAATATGGCGACTACGCGTCGCCTGCTTGCAATAGGTATTTCTTTCCCGTACTGCAAGTTACTACCATGTACGCCAACCAGATACAGTTTCAATTCCGTAACTTGCCACAAACCCGGCTGCACCCGGACGCCGACGCTGGCGCCCAGGCTGCCGAAGCTGCTGGGCTACAAGGCGAATTCTGGAGGATGAATAAAACCCTATACTACAACCAGAATTCATGGACTCACAATTCTGCTCCGGAACGGATGTTCGACTTTTACGCCCAGGCACTTGGACTTAATATATCCCAGTTTACAACTGATTATGACAGCGTGAAAGTCAAAAGTTTAATTGAAGCCGACAAGAAAGCCTTTGATAAAACGGGCAGTGAAGTGACTACACCAACGTTCTTTCTCGACGGAAAGCGTATCCAGCCATCAGCAAGCGTTACAGATCTCGAAACATATATAAATGCCGCAATCAGGCAAAAAGGATTCACTCCGGCACCACAGCCCAATTCTTAGAGGCATCCGACCCTAGCTATCCGGCAATCACCTCAAATAGCGCATTGTAATGAACAATAGCCACTTGTCTTTTGGTTCTTGTTGAGCTCGTCAGCAAGCATAAACGAAACTTTGTGTATTGCAGGACGATCATCAGAAGTTACAAATGCAAAAATGGTACGTTTTATGTAATGAAAGAAAACAGCTATAAACAGCGTATCGTCCCAAACGCGTCAACGGCTTGGAGCTTATGTATACGTTTATTCAGCATTCCGGTGTACTTCGTGTCGTATAGAGTGCTACAGGGCTAGTTTAGCCTAAGGAACGGTTCACATAGTAAGCGAATTGGAGCCGAGCCAAAAATACAACTCTCACCACGGACTGGCGAGGGATGCATTGGACACGCGCAACCTAGCTATTAAACAGCTCAGTAGGAATCGGACACCACCGGCATGACTGACCTCGGTTACCATGGCCATCTCTCAGATGTTGCTTACGCTACGGCGTAGATGATTGATTTTAGAATCTACTGTGGGCTGGTGAAGCTTCGCACTTATCGTACTCGTGAACTCGCGAGCGATGGCGATAGAACTCCTGTCTTTCATAAAAGAAATGAGCTACAAGCGAGATCTAGTAAGTCTTCCAGTCGGCAAGCTCTTGAGTGACACACTAATCGATACTTTTGATGGCATTTTGCGTGAGTATGATATGCTAGTCTATTGCTGACGACATGCTTGGCCTAACTTCCGACTCGTAAACGACACGAATAATGCCCCGTGCCCGCAACAGCCAGGGCACTACCCTTAAAGAGTAGTGCCCCACGCGATCATGCCTATGAAATCACACTTTTAGAACTAGTTGATCGCATTTACTTGAGCAAAACACTGCGGCGTACTATTGTCGAGCCAGAAACTAACACCATTTGAATATTCGAGTGGTGCCAGGTACTTATTCCAGTGAGTATTTTTGAAAATATATCCTGCTCCAAGGCTGTTTGTGCAAGTAGTAGCCGTAAAACTTGTTCCCCAACCCGGACTTCCTACACCTGGACACACGTCGAGACTTGTTGTGTTGTTGTCGGACATGTCATAAGCATCGCCCACACAAGTATTACTCCAGCCGCCGCTCCCATAAATATCAAAGTCTAGTGAAACCTCGTTACCGCTGTTGCCAGCTATAATCGCGAACGCATCGTTTGCTGTGTCGTCATTTGTGGAGACATTTACGAATGGCCCACCGCCCCAGGCATTAAGACAAGCCGTTACCCCGGTATTGCTCACATTACAAGTGCTATAGGTGCCGTTCGGGTCGATCGCGTAGGCATGTGAGGCTCCAAACAGCACTGGTCCTGAAAGCACCATAATAAGAGCACTGACAAACAGCGTAACCCTGTTGTGCATACTTCTTAGTTTATGAAACATAGTTTCTCCCCCTTAGCATAACTATTAATATTGTAATCGTAGATAACACTGGTTCGATTGTCAAGTAAAAACAGAAGGTTGTTAGCCCAAATTTAAAATCGGAGTACCTTCTTGAGGTGGTTATCGAGAACACAAAATCAAAATCGGAGTGGAGTTAAGACAAATTTAAAATTGGAGTTGGTATCTGTATCCTTAGCTTGTAATAAGGAGGGGATATGAGCCAGGTTCACAAGACATTTAGCGACGATGAGGTAAAACAATTACTAAAGTGGTATGAGGACGGCATAAAGACAAAAGCTGAGGTTCAGCAGTCACTGGGGATTAAAGACAGTCAGTTTTACCTGCTGCTGGCTAGATTCAGAGACAAGCCAAAAAAGTTTAGTGTAGCCTACCATAGGATACGGGCAACCCGTAGCCTACCGTCAGTAGTAGTCAAACAGATTCGTAAGGAACTAGAGATCGAACACGGCCTCATTAAAAGTTCAGCTAATCCGGTAATGTTCTTTAACTACGCATATATCCGAGATAACGTAGAAGCCAGTACCGGACATAAACTATCAGCCCAAACGGTCGTTAACTATGCCAAGAGATGGAACTACTACATTGAGAAGCCTAAACGTAAGGCTCACACCAGAGAAGTTCTAACTGATTCGGTTGGCATGCTGCTTCAGCATGATGCCTCTTCCCATCAATGGTCGCCGTATGTCTTCCGTGGTGACGGCAAACCCCAGAAATGGTCACTCATTACAACCATTGACGATCATAGCCGCAAACTGCTTTATGCCGAGATGTTTGAGCGTGAATCAGCTTGGGCGCACATCCTAGCTCTGGAGTCGGTAGTCTTAAGTTACGGTATTGGTATCCAGTACTACTCAGATAACCACGCTATCTTCAGATATGTAGTTAACAGGGACAAAGGTCCAAGTGCTGCTAACTACCAGCATATACTTGGCACTGACGACATAGCCCCACAGTGGAAACAATCGGTTGAAGCAGCCGGCATGAAAGTAACCTATGCCTTGAGCCCGGAAGCTAAAGGTAAAATTGAAAGACCCTACCACTGGCTGCAAGACAGGATTGTCAGAAGAGCAGCCAGGGATCATGTTAAAACCATTGATGGTATCCGTTTAATCCTGTCTCAGGAGGTAGACCGCTACAACAACCGGCAAGTTCATTCAACAACTGGCGAGATACCGGCTAAGCGATTTGAGAGAGCCATCCAGGAAGACAGAAGCTGTTTTAGGCCGCTTGATGTTATTCAAGCTAGACCACCGGTTACCTCAACCAAGGATATCTTTTGCTTAAGGTCAGAACGTAAAGTCAACGGCTATGGCAAAATCTCTTTTGACGGACTTAGCTTAAGCGTCCCCGGGCATCTGCCTGATGGCACGGCTGTTAGCCTGCATATTATTCCAGATACTCAGTTTACAGAGATCCGTTTCCTTAGACAGAACCAAGTACTTGGCTACCAGCAGATACCAACACCAAAATCACTCCGGTTTTAATTTTGGGATGCTACGTTTTTAAATTTGGGTTAACAGTAAAAACAGAAGGTGATCGCTAAGAAGCTCGACGAGTTTGGGAAATCTACTTAGCTATCCTGGAAAGGGGCATTGATATCCTGGATTTGTCTCAGAAAGCAGCCGCTGTTTATGAATCAAAAAATGACACAGATCACCTGTCAGTCTACGTGATTTATTTTTTGACAAAGCACCGACTTTCGACGAAATAAAGTTTGGAACACCCAAAACAGCCGCAGCTATAGAGCTACATCGGCTGTTTATACAGAAAAATTATGATTCAGGATACATGGCTGGCCATAGGGGACGATTTACGAACGCTCTTAACGCTGAATACTAGAGAGCACTAGATATCATTTGCCCAAAATGCTCCTGAATGTAGAAATATTTACAATCTTTATGTTTTTATAACGCTTAAGTATAAGTAAGTCCTTATCCTCAGTTACTAGATAGTCGACCCCACCCTCTTTTGCGGCAGCTAATATGTAATCGTCAAACGGGTCCCGACAGATTTTCTCAATATCAGTAGGGTTCGCAATTATAGACTGTCGCTCAAGCAATCGAGCGGCGGTTTTTGCCTTCTGCTTAGTTAGCCCCATTTTCTCGGATAGGACAGCCTCTACTTCATTTAATATATGGGATGATGAAACGTGAACAATACGCTTCTCCAGGACATCTTTCTTAAAGGTTAAGAGCGCATCGCGTCGTGATAGGATCGTTACTAAGACATTTGTGTCATATAGAACAAGCATGGACTATTGCTTATTGGTAATTTTACTCAAACTATCTCGACGAACTTCTTTGACCGCCCGAACAGAGTCAGCGGACGTTTCATACCCTCGTTTAGAGGCGCTCTCTGCAATCTCAATAGATAGCGCTTCGAGCAAATCCCAATCATTATGTTGGGTCTTATCGGTTTTTAGCTTACTCACAAGTGCTTGACGAATATAATCACTTCGACTAGCGAATTCAACCTTCGCGGCCTTGTCAATTTCTTTAACTAGATCTTCTGGGAGTGATATGTTGATGGTTTGTGTAGACATAGTAAAGCTCCGATTAAGCAATACAATTATTGTATAGGACTTGTATGCTATAGTCAACAAAATAAAACTAGCTTTCGAACAAAGTATCAGATTAGGTAAATAAAAAAGACCCGATAATTTATCGAGTCTAATCTGTTAGCGTCCCTTATGGCTGGCCATAGGGGACGATTTACGAACACTTTTGACATGAAAGAAAGCGTTTGTAAACTTGATAAAAATGATCAATTTGTGGGTTATAATCAATCATATAATCTGTTAAGAATAAGAAAAGTTAACGATATTACACCCTATTCTATATTAAAAAAATCTCTCGATTGTTGTAAATCTTGCAAAACATTAATCGAATAAATCCGACGTGGTAGAGCTGAGTTAGATCATTGCGATTAATAAGGAACGGCTATATTATAGAAATTAGATATAAAAACAAAATTTATATTTATGTCAACTACTGATCCAAATGACAGCAGACAAGATGATGCAAATCATAAACTAAGTGGCGCTATACCTTTGCAAGCAATCCAACCTGAGGGAAGCGCAACACAATCATCCATGACCCCAACTCCTGAAAGTATACGGATTGCTGAAGTTGTAACTCTGTTAAAGCATTGCAAACAAGAAGGGCTGTCATACTACAATGCGACTGAGTGGATAGAACAGAAGGGTTACACAATCGAAGAAGTCCAACAGGCTTCGTACCAATTTGTCTATACTGATCCACTTTCAACAGAACACGAATTCGCAATCTTACGGCAACCAACAGGACAATTAAGTGAGCAAATTGAGAGAGAAGCCGATATACAAGTAGCAAAAGCGAAAATGAACAGTGATTTTTGGATGGGTACAATACCAATTGTGGGAGGGTTCTATAGATACAAGCGTATAGGTGACATTGTTAACTACACGTCCTTAAGAACAGGTCGAAGTAGACTTGTTACTTTTGGTATCTGGTTACTAGTTGATACGTTAGCCTTTATTGGTTGCTTATTCGTGCCATTTATTATTTTTCATGTCGGTTATTTAAAGGACAGTCCATTAAGCGGTATATTATTGCCTTATATTGTAATTGCTCTAGCTTTTCTCTTATTCAAACTCTTTTTTCGAAAACCAAAAACTAAGTAATTAAGAACATAGTTATTTACTTTTTTGGGCAATACTTAAATTTTGCATCAATTTACAAATAGATACTGATCAGTAGTAGGAACCTGATGTGAGAAATATCATGTTGAATGAATAATATATTTAGAGTAAGTTTAAAGCATAAGCTCTATATAAGGAGACGGAGATGTTAAGAGTAAACAGTGTGAGTAGACGGTTAGTTACGGCTACAGTGATCTTAATTTTGGCGTTATCGTTGGCTGTGATTCACGGTGGTGGCAAAGTAAAAGCTGCTAGCGAATGTGACGAATCGGGGGCGGTCTATTCGAATCAAACCTGGTCAACTTCATGTATTTACGTAGTCGATGACTTGACCATTCAAGATGGCGTAACCATAACAATTGATCCAGGAGCAATCGTAAAAATTGGCGGCTACAACAATATCGGCATTGAAGTTCAGGCTGGTGGGAGTCTTGACGCCACCGGCACTTCCGAAGATCCCATAACCTTCACCAGTTTGAACGACGACACCGCAGGAGGAAGTGTCGATGGCAGCAGCGGCTCACCTGTAGTCGGAGACTATGAGAGCGCCGTGGCGATGAATGGCGGCTCGGCGGACATTGTGCATGCAAATTTCAAGTACGGTTGGCAGGATGTTGGTTACCAGTATGGCGATGGCTATGGTAACTTAGCCAGCGGCTCGGATTTGACGGTCACGGACAGCTCATTTACCGATAGTGACCAGGGAATTGCTCAAGACAACGACGACTCGCTGACACTTGAGCGCAACTCGTTCGCGCTGGACACCTCTGACGGGGGTAGCTACGCAATTACAGCGGACGGTGATGCTGACCTCTCTGGAGTAGTCATGTCGGGCGACAACGAGAACACTTTTCGGGGAGTGGAGCGAACGTGACGGTATCGGCAGATGGAACCATACCTTCAGAGTCTACTTGGACACTAGACTCAGACAGCGGTGGGGTAGTTCGGATCGACGCTAATACAGACGATGAGGGCACGTTCACACTAGGCAGTAACGCAGAGCTCGTTAACAACGCGATCGTGAGTGTAAACGGCACTGTCAACATAGACAGTGGGGCTATAATTAAAACCAACGGCGCTTATAATATTGGTTTCAAAGTTAATTCTGGCGGCACTCTTGATGCTACCGGCACTTCCGAGGATCACATAATCTTTACGAGTATTAATGACGATACTGCCGGAGGAAGTGTCTATGGCAGTAGTGGCAGCCCTGCCGTAGGAGACTATGAAAGTGCCATTGCTATGAATGGTGGTACGGCAGACGTCCAGTATTCTGATTTTAAATATGGCGTTGGTGGTGTTGATGACCAATACTATTCTGATAGTGCTTGGGGCCCGGGTGATAGCGGCTCGGATCTAACCGTAACGAATAGCTCATTTACGGATAGTGACGGAGGAGTTGCTCAGTACGAAAATGACTCCTTGACTCTAGAGAATAACTCTTTCGCATTGGATACACCAGACGACAGTGACAGTTATGCCATTGTTGCAAATGGTGACCCTGATCTCTCGCATATTAGCCTTACAGGTGATACTGAAAATACATTCTCCGGGAGTAATGCGAACATAATGGTATCGGCAGATGGAACCATACCTTCAGAGTCTACTTGGACACTAGACTCAGACAGCGGTGGGGTAGTTCGGATCGACGCTAATACAGACGATGAGGGCACGTTCACACTAGGCAGTAACGCAGAGCTCGTTAACAACGCGATCGTGAGTGTAAACGGCACTGTCAACATAGACAGTGGGGCTATAATTAAAACCAACGGCGCTTATAATATTGGTTTCAAAGTTAATTCTGGCGGCACTCTTGATGCTACCGGCACTTCCGAGGATCACATAATCTTTACGAGTATTAATGACGATACTGCCGGAGGAAGTGTCTATGGCAGTAGTGGCAGCCCTGCCGTAGGAGACTATGAAAGTGCCATTGCTATGAATGGTGGTACGGCAGACGTCCAGTATTCTGATTTTAAATATGGCGTTGGTGGTGTTGATGACCAATACTATTCTGATAGTGCTTGGGGCCCGGGTGATAGCGGCTCGGATCTAACCGTAACGAATAGCTCATTTACGGATAGTGACGGAGGAGTTGCTCAGTACGAAAATGACTCCTTGACTCTAGAGAATAACTCTTTCGCATTGGATACACCAGACGACAGTGACAGTTATGCCATTGTTGCAAATGGTGACCCTGATCTCTCGCATATTAGCCTTACAGGTGATACTGAAAATACATTCTCCGGGAGTAATGAAAATGTGACAATTTATGTGGATGGCGGAAGTATTCCAACTGAATCTAATTGGACATTAGATACAAGTAGTGGAGCATACATATATGTAACGGATAATCCAACTGTCGACGGGGAGTTAACTATTGATCCTAATGTAATAATAAAAGTAAAAGGCAATGGATTTGATGTTGGGAGCGATGGAGTACTTAATGCAACAGGTGGAACTGATGACAATCATACCACCCCGATAGTATTTACAAGCTATTTAGATAATACTTTGGGCGTTGATGTAAATGGTAATCCTGACAGTACTGCTGCACCTGGCGACTACAATTATGCCATTCGTTTTGAGGATCCTGATGACTACGATATTGTCGAATATGTTGTATTTAAAGATGCTGCTGAAGCAATTGATACAAGTGCGTATGGAACTTTGAGTGTTGAGTATGATCAATTTACTGACAATGAGCAGGCATTTAATTCTGATACAACATCCGTTGAAAATGAGACTTTGGGTGCATTAGCCTCAGTATGCCTATATCCATACGGCAATGAAATTGAAATTTACAAAAATTGGTTTGGTAGTTCTGGGGAACCAGGTATTTCGGTTAGTTCAGTTGCTGACTATCTAGGGAAATATGTGCCGGATGATTATCCTGGACTTGGGGGTATGTACAGTGACTTTATAAGCTATTTTGAACCAGATGTTGTTGATGTATCAGATAATACAATTCCGGCAACAATTTTCACATGTGGATTTCCAGATACTGACCTTTCAATAGACTTTCCAGTTACGCCCGTCGACCCCGCACCGTTTATTAGTGGAGACTATAAAGCTTCAAGTGAGCTATGGACGGCCACAAACCTATCAGAATAGTTAATACATATCTTTTATTTCAAGGGCTATTGAGTGTTAGTCAAACAGAATAATTTGATACATGATTGTATATTACAACTTCATTAATTATGCTTAGAAGATTATGGATGAAAATAGTTCGCAAAAAAAAGAAATCGAACACGAACCAATAACTCCAGCAATAAGTCACGACCGGGTACTTCAGCCTTCTGCAAAATCAATTGATGAAATAAAAACAGCGCAAGCTGAATCTAATCAAGCTCAGCAAATAGAAATTAGTAATAATCAAAACCAGGTACCTTCTCATATTGAAAATCAGCTTCAACCATCAGAAAAGAACTCTAGTAATATCTACCCAGACCCAACTAAGGGTCTGGGAAGTTTGACTACAACTTATATTCCACCGGAGCCCAATAAAATTATGCCTGATCAAACCTCGAATAGTGTTCCTGGAAATGTACTGAATGACGACCGTAAATTGATTAGATTAACTAAATTCAATAAAAAAGTACTGTTAATTTTAGTCATTATAATTGTGTTTGGGCTCGGTTACTTAATACTACACTCCCAATTTACTGCATACATATCGCCGGGAAAAGACGTCATTACATCACCAAGCGATTTTCAACGATATTCATTAAGTAATTCAACTGCTAGTTTACTTTTTTATAAAGACTCTACTGTAGAGCCTCATGGTGTAATTATTTCGCCATCATTATCTGGAAAGAGGTTGCCGCTTAAATTAGGAATTCTAAATAGCGGATACTTTGCAACGACCATAAATTTGAAGTGCCCGATAAATAATCAGGGCTTTAATACGTTAGATTATACGGTCTATGCCAAAGCATTAAATGCTACGATCTTCATATGCAAATCAGCATTAAATCCAGGCGGAGGACCTTATGCTGACAACTTTTCATACTTTTCAAATCATCAAAGATATTCAGGTACTATAACGTTAGTAAATGGTTCAAGTGTTTCAAACTATACAAGGGATAACTTAAATTTGTACAGCACTGACATTAAAACAATTGTAGCTTCTATCCAACCTGAGTAGTTTAGTAATTGGAACCTGGATGGCTTTATAATGGTTTCTAATTGTAAGTTTTGGAGTGTATTTTTCCCTTAGTATCGAGCATCTTAGCAAACAGGTAATAATTTAAGGAATAATTCTTATCTAGTTTCACTCAATGTGCCTTCTCAGAATAATAGTAGTATGGTAATGAGAAGAGTAGATTCTATACAACTGGCGTGGCAGATGATCGAATTTGTAATGCTGGATAAATATTTCTAGAGAAAGCAAAATTAATAGCTGGCTTATAAGTGACTGATAATATTACTGACATTAAACAGTAAACCAAACAAGGCTACTAGATAAGCTAACGCTGCGCCTGCAATAAAGATAATCTGTATTCGTAGTAAGGTTGTATCAAGTTCTTCTGGTATGTCTGTCTGATGATCATTGGTCTTCTTGCGTAATTCACCCCAAGTCTGAATGCTATTATCCAGGAATTCTCTCATTGCCTTGTGCTTAGCTACAGCCCACTTCTTGTCGTAACCTATAATTGCAAAATAGTACTTGATCCCAAATCCTATAGAGCTCAGCAAGAAAACTAAAGCCAGTAGTATCAACGTGCTGACCGGCGTCGTTAAGGCATCGAAGAGATCTTGATTGGCAATAGCAACCAACGTACCGGTAAGCAGAACAGTATCAATCAGCATTAGTTGGGCACACAGTGCTCGCTCAGTCTCATTCGTTTCGGCGACAAAGTACTGGCTTGCCTCTGTAAATGTATGAATCCCACTATTGAGGCGTGTGATGTGATCCGGATTACTTCTGTCAATTAACCCTGTAGAAGCTACGGGCACTTCGCTTGACTTAGCTGTCCTTGGCATTGTTACCGTCCCCAGACTGTGGAGGCTGCGCTGACGGCTGCTGGGTCGTTGTTTCAGCTGGATCCAAGTTCATTGGGGTAGACAGGCCAATTGAAAGCTTCTCACTAGCAGGAGAAGTTTGGGGCGCATTTACTCCAGCGGGTGCTTCACCTGGGGCCAGATCCATAGGGGTGAAAAACCCTGTTCCTTTTACTATTCGAGGAACTTGACCGTTTGTATTAGAGTTCTTGGCGTTGTCGCTCATCTATGATTATTATACCATTTTCCCGCTGAAACGGGTTAGACTTAAACTATGACTTGTACCAGATGTGGCCATGAATTTGAGCTCGATAGCGTTTCCGAGAGATGTCCTCAGAGTGACGACACCATATGCCCCCGCTGTACGCTTATTGACCCTGCTTTGCACCGCTGTGACATGGTTTGCCAAGCAAGACTTATTAAGTTCATCAACCACCAACCCCTAACCGACGGCTTTATGGGTTTTGGTACCATGACACAAGTTACTACAACTACCGAAGAGTTTTTACCAAGCATTTTTCGGTTTATGTATGCACAGGTGAGTTCTGTGGAGATAATGCTGAAAGAAATGAACAAGCTATCTGTAATAGTCAAGTTCCGTCTTGCCGGCAATTCATCACTTATTAGTCAGGCCTACGAAAAAGAAGACTGGAAAGCCATACATTTGATTAAGGTGCTCGAGGATAACAACATAAACAATGTAACAGATATCAGTGATCCCGTTCCCCTGTTGGTGGTAAGGCCACAGCAATGGCTCCGTATAGCCCCCGAGACTCTTCGCCTGTCAATAGATGGAGCTAGCCAAACAGTGGCTATGTCTGATAGGCATGAGGAAATAGGCACGCCAGTGTCCGACCCTCCACCAAGCGAGCATGCGTTACTTGGCGATGAAGGCAAGCCACGGGACACATATTCATACTACGGTGGTAAACTCAGCTCTATTTATGGCCCTCTAGTACTGGATAAAGACTACGTCCTTAAGTTCGATGTCGAAGCCGCAAATCCACTATATACATTAGACTTCCTCTTCCCTTATCGGTATGTGGATCTAGAGAATATCTCAGTCTCCAGCGCACCCGATCAAGGTATTCGTGCAGTGGGACCATTGTACGCAGTAGCTGAACCAATGGTGTCTAATAAATTAACCCCTCAACACGAGTACAAGATCAACCGTGCCGACGATGAACATCCAGACTTTGAAAAAGCAGGCCCCTTTAGAGACAGTCCACCAATAATAGGACTTCGACAGCCTCAGCCGAAGCGAATTAACAGAACCACAACTTACCCCATTTCCCTAGACAACTACGAACTGATCTCAATCCAGTTCCAATTCGCATTTATACCTAGCCAGCTTCCGCACAATTTAATCGTGCAACCCAAAGTCACTGAACGTGCCATACCAATACGGACATATGAACAAATGCAACTATTACCAGAGTACAGAGATTTTCTTGTTGAGTTCGATATTTTCAATGCCGATCACAATAACGATAGGGTGCTTGAGGTAGAGAGTGAGATAGTAGGCTATACGGACCGTGTTTCTGAAATAATTGAAATCCCTCGTCTAGGCGGTGAGGGAGGACCTGCGCGAAAAGTAATAAAACAATGTCCACTATTAAAGTCAGGCATTTTAGAAGCCATGAGCGGACCGATGAACGCAACCCTAGATTACAAGATATATGAAACTCAAGACGACAATAGAATACTCGTTGCTTCTGGCAATAAGACAGTGAGGCTGCTAGCCAACGATCAGATTATTTGGTCGTTAAAGGACGTGACTAGCGGGGCAACGTATAACCTAGAACCGACTCTAGCAAGTTGGGTTGATCCTCATGATGATGAGGGCAAGCTTGATAAAGTACGACTTGCCGCAGATAGCTTCCACCCTAAGGGCAAACTCCGAGGTAATGCAGACGGCAAGGCTACACTTGAAGAACAATCTCAGGACGTAAAAGCGCTCTACGACTGCTTAAACCAAAAATACGGTATAGCTTACGGTGAACATCCATTTGACTACGGTTTCCAATATGGCGACCCAGTCACCGCACAGCGTGTACTAACAGGACCTCAAGTTTTAGATATGAAGACAGGTGTGTGCATTGATTTCGTTATTCTATTCGCTAGCTTAATGGAGGGGATCGGTGTTAATCCCTTACTGATCATTTCTGAAGATCATGCGTTCTTGGGCTGGGGAAACCACAAAGACATGGAGGCGAAGATTGAAGATATGGGGTTCTTGGAAACAACAATATTGGGACAAAAGGACAAAAACGGCTTATTGATTGAATTTGAGGTAGCACAAGATTCAGCACGAGACTATTTCAAGGAAAACTTTATGTTTAGCAACGATGCTTCGATATTGATGGGCCTTAAGACACGTTTTGGTAAAGTTTTAGTAGATCTCAAGGATGCACGCAAAGAAGGTGGTGTCAGGATAGAATAGAGCCAAATAATATAAACCTTTGCTGCCTTAAGGCATCAATAGCTGCTTATTTCAACATCCAGTACCCGTACCACTTTTCTATAGGGTAATGATACGTAAAGTTTAAAATAAAATCTTATATAAAGTCAAAACTTGGCCCCGCCCATGGGGCCAAAATTGTTATAAAGATCGGACTATTTTATTTCTTTTAGCAGTTCGTCTGAATTAACGCCCAGCGCCTTTGCAATGTCAAAAATGACTTCGAGACTTGGGTTGCGCTCGCCACGCTCAATAAATCCTACGTAGCTCCGGTCCTTGCCGATCTTAGCAGCTAGTACGTCCTGGGTTATGCCGGCATTACTACGCAGTTCTTTAACGCGCTTTCCGAATTTAACATGCTTTGCTGAAACTACACTCATTACTCTAGATAATACTATACCTGTGGATAAATAATAAATAAAAAGCTACTCACAGTAGCATTGCTAACTTATTACTGCTATAATGGGACTATGAGTAGTCATGAGGGTAACAAAACTACGATTGATACGGAGAGGGTCGAAGAACTGTGCCGTATCCTTGAGAAAGAACAAAAACGCCCTATATCTTACGATGAAGCCTTTCAGGTAGCAAAGTTACTGCTCAGCTACTATGACAACCTCGCAGATAACTCTATTGGTGCTGGCCGCCCTTATCTTATGGAGGTTTCGGCCTGACATGAGTATGGAGGATAAACGACTTAAGTACAAGACGGCGCAAAATGAATGCGTCCTGATGGCCAGGGTTTCAAGTCGCGACCAGGAAATTGAAGGCTATTCATTACCGGCGCAGGTAAGACTGCTTAAGGATTACTGCCTGCGTAAAGACCTCACAGTTCTTAGGGTATTTCAAATATCTGAATCAGCCTCGGGTAAGAAGCAGCGCGAGTTATTCAACGAGGTCGTAGACTATATTGCCGACAATAAGGTGAATGTACTGGTATGTGAAAAGGTTGATAGATTGACCCGCAATTTTAAAGATGCGGTCATGATTGACGATTGGCTTGAGGAGAATGAAAAGCATGAAGTCCATCTTGTTAAAGATTCACTCGTCATGCATAAGCATTCACGTTCCCAGGAAAAGCTCAACTGGGGGCTGAGGGTTTTATTTGCAAAGAATACAATCGACAACCTCAGAGAGGAGGTAGATAAAGGTGTGCGAGAAAAACTTGAACAAGGCTGGCTCCCTGGTAAACCATTAGTCGGATATAAAACGGTTGGGGATTCAGGACACAAAATCCATGTACCTGATCCGCAAATGGGGCCGCTTATGCGTGAAGCCTTCGAGCTATACGACTCCGGCAATTATTCTTTAAAACTACTGACAAAAACTATGGGCGAAAAGGGTCTTCGGACTCACTTTGGCCGGCCGCTTGTAAAAAGTCAGATACACCGGCTTTTAAGCAACCCATTTTATATCGGGAAAATGACCTGGAAGGGCCGAATTTATCATGGAAAGCACGAGCCGCTTATTAGTGCGGAACTATATGAACGGGTACAACAGCGTATAAAGCGCAAAACTGCGCCTAAATACGCCAAACACAATCCAGTTTTCAAAGGCCTTATGCGTTGTATTGAGTGCGGTGGCACTATTGCCTGGGAAACTCAAAAGGAACATTGGTACGGACATTGCAATCACCATAAACCATGTAGCCAGAGATCATATATTCGGCAGGAAACCGTCGTAGAACAGCTCATAAGAGAATTTATCGAACTCGATTCACCATCTCGTACACTTATAGAGTGGGTAAAAGTAACGCTTCGTGAGAAATACGAAGCCGATATGGAGGCTCGTATGGTGCTCAAGAAGCAGCTAAAAGACCGCTACTCCCAATTAGGACGAAGAATGGACATATTATACGAAGACCGCCTAGACGGCCGCATAACTGTCCATCAATACGACAAGATGCTAAAAGAAGCATCCAACGAACAGCAGATTATATCCAAGAAACTCGATGATTTTGAAGATGACTATCTAGCCATCCTTGAAAAGGGGCTGGATATCCTCGACTTATCCCAAAAAGCCGCAGCCATATTCAAGTCCAAGAACGATATAGAGCAGAGACGTATATTACGTGATTTATTTTCGAACATCCGTCTGAATGGCGATTTAATAGAGGTAGAAAGGACTCCGTTAATCACCGCCATAGCAAATAAAGTCAAAAAGGAGAAAGAACTCAGAAATAATTTCGAACACGCTGTTGGTAATAAATTAACAGAGGAAGAATTCGTAAACGGGACTCTGAGTCCCTTATGGCTGGGAATAGGGGACGATTTACGAACGCCTTTTGAGTGATTTTCGTGTGACTTATAAGATTATAATCGAGGTATGGTTTGTCTTATGTAGATATAAATACAACACAATAGCTTCAATGTCAATGAATTGCTTAAACATTTGATCGATCGTATATTTTGCCATATTTCCAAACGCTACTTCATGCAATATTACGCGATTCTCTAGCATGCTTATTTTGGGACGTGCAAGACTGGTAGGTCACTAATGTTAACACTAAGGTCTGAGCTGTCATAAACTACTCGACAGTACTCTACGAATGTGTCTAGATGGGGAGAAAAAGGTGACGAGGATACGGTTGCGCCCGCAAACTCGTGATTCTTATAATATTGCATACTGACTATTGTTGGCTTCTGCCATCCTACATTTGCCGCACTCTGTGAAACTGAATATGTTGCCCAGAAACTAGTCTTCGGATCATCTTCCTGAATGCCTTGAGAATATGCTTCAACAAAAGGTGACGAGCTACCGCATACGTCCTGCATACCCAAAAGGAAACGCCCGAACCACGCCACCCTCACCTCCTCGATCTCTTGCCCTTGCAGCTGCGTATACTCTCGTTGGAGTAGCCTTACGTATTCCGGATCAAAATTTGTCGAATCATCTGGTCCGTACAACACCGCCAGCCTTTGAATCAATAGCCCCGCCCTTAAAAAGGGTAAAGTCCACGGGCTATAGCTCTCTAGTATTGGAGAAGGTAGCTCGGGATCTTCAATGCGTGCTGCTATCGAAGTACGATCTGTAGGATACCGTCCCGGGAATAGCATCGCGTGAAATGCAACTCCCGGTGATGTCGGTAATAAGTAATAATCGCGTAGTTCGTAATGGTCAACTAGATGTTCTAACACGGGCATAAATCTATAGTGCCAGTTATTTCTGCATAAGTCCATAAAGACCGAAGTACAATAGATGATCAGGCAATGCTGTGTTCGAAAATGATGCCTAAACTCTATTTGGCTGGGTATATGGTACGCGGAGGGAACACTCTGCTAGCTGATTTCATTCTTGTAGCGAAGAGACTTGAGTGGCTGGGTTTAACTTATCATAACGGACAAGTCATTATGATTGATCGGGGCGAGGAGTGGAGCCGTGTTTAATTATTCCTATATCTTTATGCTACCAGGGCAAAGAAAATTATTTAAAATTCGTGCTGGACCTGATGTGTTATTCGTCTTATAAATCCCCAATTTGAGACTAAGGCTTAAATCCCGCAGTTAAATATACCGAGATCTATGCGCTCTATCTTTCGGCGTAATATTGTTGGAGCCATAAATGTGTTTCGGGCTTGTTGAATACCAGTATAAGAGCTCTCCGGTGACCAAGAACTGGTGACACATAATGTGAGAGACCAACATCGTCACTAAGGGTCAAGTCGCCTACGCCAAGTTGAAATGACGTGACTTCCTCTAGATTACTACGCTTCCTATCTCCCGAATCATCTTTTGGCCTATATAAACTTGTCACGGCACCTTCACCATCAAAGAACTCTACGAAAGACCCTACTAGCTTTTCATCATCTTGGTGAGGTTTCTCGACCACTTGTTCAGCCTGTTTTCCGTCACTACCGGTCTCGATGTAGTTAAGCCGGACCGAACCCCGTGTGTCGATCCCCGGAAGAGCTAATCCGATGGCCCCTTTCAGCCAGTTGGAAAAGACCGGATCTTGAAGAACTCGGAGACCACCATTATAAAATCGAGGTTTTGGATAGTAACTTCGGGGAGGGATGGCAACTTCCGGATAGTCGCGTGTGAGTTGTACGCCACCGCCAGCTCCCACTTCGTAGTCTACCAATGCCCTAGCAACTCTGCGAGAGTAAGGAGGCACGATATCGGACTCTAAAAAATCTGTGTAGGCCGGGAGGCAATCCGTACGAAACTCTTGATCGAGACCGACGGAAGCGGTATCTGAAACTACGACGTAGCCAAGTGCTCTCAAACTTTCATGAGCTAACGCAAGTGAGGGGTTAGCTGTTTCCCTAATATCTCCTAGGACCTCTGTCATAATTACTTCATTTTAAATAAAAATACGCTTCTGTCAATTGTCACTTGTGATTCCAGCCTCATGAACTGTTTTTGGAATATAAGCGACTTTTGAAAGCATGGAATGGTTCTCCCGAAGAGGCAAGATATGTAAGCCAATATCAAATTGTAATTGTGGATACATATATCTGAAATTAAGCTTTAGCATAAACACAGTCTTTATGTCCGCCATAAGGGATTCGAACACTAAATAACAGAGGTAGGAATATGAGAATAGCAGAAATTTACAATAGAGGGAAACTTTTGTATCTGTCGGAGATACTGGCTGGGGAGAAGGTTCGTAGTCAAAACTTTTGAGGATGATCCGGAAGTTAATGTTGAGGAAATACGTCAGCTACTTGACGATGACAACGATACCGACGTTCGAGAGGAGGTGTCAAAATGTTAAGCGCACTACTCCATCGACAAAAAGACCAATCACTCGACTTGATATCTTCGAAACTTCTTAATGAAGATACCTTCTATCCTGCCTTCTTGAAAGACTTGGGTAAATGTCGGAGTGAAGTAATCATAGAGTCGCCCTTCGTTACACATAGACGCCTAGCTCAACTTTTGCCCGTGCTAGAGAAGCTTAAATCCCGTAAGGTAAGAATCATCATTAACACCCGTGATCCTCATGAGCATGATGAAGAATATCTTCGGGAAGAAGCTCATCGAGCAATCGCTAGTTTGCAACGAATTGGAATACATGTCCTCTATACTGGAGGTCATCATCGGAAACTAGCCGTACTTGATCGTAGGGTACTTTACGAAGGCTCGCTGAACATCTTGTCACAGAATAGAAGCAGTGAGATCATGCGTAGAATAGACTCGATACAGCTTGCTTGGCAGATGATTAAGTTTGTAGAGCTGGACAAACACTACTAGGTTGCAGAAGCCCTCGAGTCATCCAGTTCGGCTTTAATCATTCGTGACATTATGCCGGCTAGTTCTTTATTTCCGTTCAGTGCCGCGAGCATTATTTCGGTAATTGCTTCTGCTTTCTCTGGGTCTTTAATACCAATAGTAACAGACTTGATAAGATCGTCATTAGATCTAGATGATTGATTGTCCGAAGTGCTCTTGTTCATAATAAAATTGTACTATAACTAATCCTTAAGATTCTTTGGTTTTTTATTGGATACGAGCTTAATCAGGTCTTCCTCACGTTCATAGGCACGTAGCCGGCCACTCAGATACCCTAAACGGTAATCTACCCCGTCACTCATTAGTCGCCAATTCGAATCGGCAAGAGTAGTATCAACAGCTTTTTTGAATGCTTTACGGCTATTAGTATCTTCCCGGTCTGACTTACCATCCAGGCAACTCAAGCCAATAATGACATCCCGCCCGAGTTCTGGTTTATCGAACGATACCTCAATGAAACCGGCCTTTTCGATAGCCGGGCGGAGAGTATCCATAAGTTGCGGTATCTTTAGCTGCATAATTTGTGAGGCAGCTTCGTACACGTCCTTATGTGCTTCGCGCTCCATTTCTTCATCTAGCATACGCATACCATCATGCCATTTTATGCGGTACTCCTGCATGGTTTTGGCTCTCTCGTCGCTCAGGCAAAACAATTTCTTATCGCGTTCATAATCAGGGTCTATACCTTGATCTTTTTGCTCGCCCATACGGACCTTCTCAATATCTTTATAGGTGCACTTCTCACAAGTGTAGGTAGTAGTCACTACTTGACCTCTGAATTTGACATCCATAACCAAAGGCGAATCACATCGGGGACAGGGCATAACTGGTGTTATCCACTCAGTACCATCTTCCCAATAGGCACTGCGCTTTTTGCAGGCCGGGCAGTCAAACATGAATATTACTTCTTGATTGTTGCCACTACCTCTATGTAACAGTTCCTTGAGCTTCAGCTTTAAACCTTGCTTGCCACAGTTAGTACAGGTTGGCTCGATATGCGGTCTAGCAGCTTCTAGTCGTTCATCCATTTGCCGATCACTCGACATCCACTCTTGAATTGTTGTATCTCTGTTTTCCCAGCGTGGTAGCAGCGTAGGCAATTCAACAAGCCACCAGTATATTCGTATCCACCAAAACTCTGTAGCGTGGCTCTCTCCCACTGTTACCTTAGCTTTTTGATAGAATTCTTCGCGTGCTAGAGCGAGCTTATTGGATTCACGCCGCGCCTCCTCGACCGTTTGTCGATCATATAAGTCTTCGTAATGTTTGCGGTCTTTGAGATACTTTGTCACAATTTTTACTATAGAGGTAGTTTGCGGAAAATCACGTACTTGCGTTTTGTGAAATGAGTCAACCTAAATCGACGAAGTGTCCTCGAAATCGCTTTCCAATAGTTCCAGCGTTTTCGAATTTTCACGTACAGCGCGTTGCGTGCCTTCATCAAATCCCGCTTGGCTATGCGCTTCGATGTCGATGCTGATTGTCACTCGAGTACTTACGTCTTTGCTTAGCTGAGATATTACCTCGTCGTAAACTTCTTTGAATTTGATTGGTGCTGAAGCAGAATTCTCAAATTGTACGCGACCAATAAATCTACGCGGTCGCTTGGAGCCTGTAGGTTGTGCCTCATGGTTATCTCCCGCGTGAGTAGATGGGTGGGCCTCACCGCCATCGGTAACGATCGGGCTTGTTGAGGCGTCCTTACTGAGCTGCTTGGTTAGTGCGCTGGGCTCCACAAGCAGGACTGAACCATCAAGGGCAGAATTATAGCCGTCACCGAGGTGTGGATCAACAAACCGACCTTCTTCATATCCGTAAGCAATTCCAAAAGCCTCATTCGTTAATGTTGCTTGCGACAGTGTCTGTTCAAAAACAGAAATATTGCTAAGCCGTGGAAGATACGGGTATTTGCAAAAATCTTCCCATACAGATTTGGCCGATACGTGCGCCTTATCTTTCCAGTACCAAGCCTTAAGAATGTTGGAGAGATGGATTGGTGCCCATCGCGTTATTACGTCTTCGTGTTCTTTTAGCACCCTCTCTATTTCGGCGCTTGTGCTTTGCGAAGATGACAGCTGACGCGGCTCAAGATCAAGCTTACCTACATTCCCTGCACTGGCTGACTGGACGGGGACTAGCAGCCATCTATACGCATCAAGGATGGTGTGGCGTGCAGCTTCGTCGGAGCCTTCAAGAGACTGCCGTGCAAGCTTAAGTTGGAACTGGTCGAGATTTAGGCGAGCTTCGTTAGCGTCTGATACTACCGACTTCCACGCAAGCGCAGTCTTGACTTGGTTTCGCATGTTCCCAGCAGCGTCTTGATCTGCTGCCAAGAATATCAGCCTATTTGCATTTAGACGTGGCTGATCGCCTCGGTGTTTCAGGTACGACGAGGCGGCTGTGCGGCCAGCGTCAGAATCGCTTGATTCTGCGAAGTAGCTGGCTTTATCAGGCAATACAACGAGCCGTAGTGACGCATCATCCGGCACATCATGGTGAGATGTGAATACGTGAATACCAACGAACATTGTTACATTGATTTGTCGCTGCAGTGATGCTCGAATGTAAGCGGAAACGTCGTCCGTGCTCACACTCTTGCGCCTATCCTCCATGGTACGGCGAAGGTTTGGACGTGTATCGAGGTAGTACCTGCCACCAGCGTGATTGAGAAAATGAAGCCTATCGTTTAGCTGTGTGAGTGCGTCGTTAAACCAGCCAGTTTGCTGACCAGGCTGCACCACGCCGAGGAGTAGCGTGCCTTTTTCTACTCCGCGGTTCGCTTTACTAGAAATGGATGGCGCGGTGTCTAGGAATAGCGCACGGGCGACGCGACGTGCAGCCTGAATTGCACCAAAATGATTACTGCCATCTAAGGTGAATGCTTCAGACCGCTCTCCGTCGAGCTCGGCCTCGATTATTTGTTCCCATCCGTTAGGAAGGTAGTTGATGAGTTCGGTACGGATTTCCGTGTCATAGAGCGGCAGACTGCCCGGAGTGATTAGGTAATCGCTAATGCCGTCCTGCCAGAGTCTGTGGATGACTTTAGCCATGAGCTTTAGAACGCCGCGGGTTCGTTGGAATTTTTCGAGTGATGACCAGTCTTGGTACAGACGGTCGAACAGTTCGGGGTGGACAGGGTAGGCACGCTCCATCCGCTCGCGGTACTGGGCCTCTCGAGTTTCGTTGGGGTAGGAAGGGTCTTTAACATATACTTCATAAAAGGCGTTGCAAGTCGCTTTGACCACCGCCTCGTCGATATCATTTTTGAATAGACGGCGCCGCACAATCTCAAACGCTTCTTCGCTACTTACGGGCTTCCAGAGCGCCTGAACCCTTCCAAAAACATTTGATAGTGCCTCGAGGGCTCGTTGTCCCCGCTCTCCTCCAGCTTCTAGCTCGGATTCCGGCAATGATGCGAGTACGCAGCATGTTGGAACCTGCTTTACGGCCTCGGTAAGCGCCTGGATGAATGACAAGTTGGAGTCGTAACTCCCGGCCCCGGTGTTCTCGTGGCTCAGCTGTCGAACGTATGCGACCAGCTCATCGACAAGTATGACGGCCGGGGAAAATTGCTGAAGAAGTTTTACAAGAACCTCTTTGCCGGGTGAAGTTCCCGCCTCATCGGAAGCTTTTAGCAAGTCGTAGGCTTCACTTCCTCCGAGCTGCCAGGCAAGCTCGCCCCACAGCGTATGCACTTCCACTTTGCCTCTTTGTCTAACTTCGTTCGGTCCCAAAGCGGTTCCGTCGAGTATGACAACTCTAGCTTGCGGTAAATCTGAACCGCCAGCATTATCGAGAATCGGCTCTACTCCTCGCAGTTCTGAAGCAGGGAAAGATCGACTGGCGAGGTGGTAAACAGCAAGCATGGTGTGCGTCTTGCCGCCACCGAACGACGTTTGAAGCTGAATGACCGGGTCGCCGCCCTTGCCCGTAAGCCTTTTGACAACATTTTCGAGCAGGAGGCGCATGCCTTCGGTAATATAGGTTCGCTCAAAGAACTTTCGAGCGTCTTGGTATTCTTCGCTGGCCTTATTTTGTTGAACGGCAGAGAGATCTGCTGCAAATTCAGCCTGCTGGAACGTCCCTTTTAGGACATCATCATGAGGTATTGCGACTTCGCGCCATGGTTTTAATGTGGTCATGATAGTATCTTACACTCCCTGAAATAGATTTACCTGCGTGCCGGCTCTGCCAAGCGATTCCGCCAACTGACTTATTGTGTCCCACGCAAGGATAAGGTTGTTGTACCGTCTTGCATCTTCGGCTTTGCCGGTTCTCTCGCAGAGCGTGTAAAGCTGGTACGCGAGCTTGCGAACGGATGCCGGTGTGACTTTTGTGGACTCCACGCGAGCAAGGAGCTTAGCTGCTTCCTCGGTCCCCCCGTGTTCGAAACGTGACGAGAGTCGGTGCAGAAGTTCCCAGCTAGGGATAATCGCATCTCTCTGGGGATCCCATGTGTCCGAGTACTCGGCTGGCTTTAGAAGTCGTACCTTGCCACCATGAGATTCAATTACTCCAGAGTTACGCGCGATATCAACGCTGGTTCCCTTTGCACGAGCGAGTACGTCTGCTGATCCAAAGTCTCCAGCGTTCCACCCGCATTGATCAAACCAGCTCAGAGAGAATAGTGTGTTCGCATCAAACTCGTCTTTGCCCTCTGTTAGTACTCGATTGATTAAAATGAGAGCAGTATGCACAGACATGGTGCTGCCGTCCGCTTCAAGCACCGATGAGTATTTTGAGTAAATTGCCATGCCGGGGCCAATAATTGCCTGAGCCAAATCTACAGGTGCTACGGGAGACACATTATTGCTACCGACAATCATCACATCTAGCGCCGAATCTAACTCTTCCTTCAATTCTCGAAGAAACTCTCGCCTCGTAATCGTCGATGCATTTAGGCTACGCTTACGGCAAACAAGGATGATGCTGGAGGCAAGAGCGTTGGTACCAGTTTTTACTCCTGTTGGTCTTTCTGTTCTTAATGGCCACGTTCCTGTTATCCCAAATCCTGCTCGTATTACCGCATCAAGAAAAGTTTCCCAACCAGTATTACTGGTACCTAATTTAGTGGTATCAGACTGTTTAAAAGCGTAGTAGATAGTGACTGGAAATGCTGGATGCGCCTGGATAGCAAGTCGATGCATCGCTTGCGTCATGCCGTCCATAAAGAAATTCTCCGCTTCTTCTTTGCCACCATGTCGATAAGGCGTAGCCACCAATTCTTCGGTTTTTGGTACAGCTAACGTCGCAAATAGATTCGGGAAAATCAATTTAAGCGATCGGCGTAGCCAAACATAGAAGAAATCCGACAAATCAGCGTAGGCGATATTGTCATAATAAGGTGGATCGGTGGAGATGACTTTTGATTGGGACAATTCTTGTGTTTGAGCATCAGATTGCAGTACGTGAGCCAAAGGTCCTGATTCGATTATAATTGTTTTACTCATGGATGCTGTAGTAGCCCCAAAATCGCCAGCAGCACCTGCGAAAGGGTTAACCTCGGGGAAATCCCAAGCCATCGGTATTGCCTGTCGACTAAATAGATTTACGCTTTGTTCTCTACTTTGGGACCATACTGAAAAAGAATTAATAGTGTTGGTAGTTCTGCTAACAGCCAACCCCAGATATGTTGCAACCGCATCAGCATATGCAGCAGCACCAGAGCCATTATTTTCGAGCGCTATTCCATCATCAGGGAATGAAGCAATAATCGCATCGCGACTAGCGTGCTCACGCGCATCTTGTACTAGGTCTGCAAACGTCGTTAACGCTAAAAGCTGTCGCTCAGTAAACAGCTCGTACCAATAATGGATCCCATAACCACGGCCACTTACAAGATTACTGCTTTCCTGATTCATCTGCTGTTCGGGTCGCCAGTTTGAATGCGACTTAAGAGCGACAGCTTCCATTTCTGCTGTTGGTGAGATATATACCCGGCCATGGTCACTATCGGCGACTATGGCCATCATACGTTTACCAGAACGATGTCCCTGGAACTCTGCGCGAACATAGCTGTTATCCATCGGTGCATTTGACATTAGACATTTGAAATTCGCACCGCGCGCCAGTTTCGTGCCGTTTTGTGCACCCTCTACATCATACGGTTTTCCCATCTTGACCGAGAAATAATAGTTGTTTCCTTGGATTACTGGCTCGATATAAGCTTCCCTGCCTACCTTGGATGAGAGCATAAATGTGGAAGCTAGCGGAACATCAACGTTTGCGAAAGCTGGATTGGGACTTTTCACCGTGCGTGCCCAGATCGATGCAATCATTGTAAGATTGCTACCTACGAGCGGCTTAAGATCTGGACGCTCATTTGCCATCTCGGTTGTGATTTCAATTTTCGGATAGAGGTGACCGATACGCTTTTCGGCTTCATCGCGTATCCACTTGCCATAATACCGAACGTCCTCCGCCAGGCCTTGCGCGCCGTGCCACTCGCGTTCGAAAAGATGTTTATCCTTTCGTACGTCAGGATTTACTGGAGGTCGGTCGGCAAACTTTGGGGGTATCTCGATCATCGCCTTATTAATGAGCACGGCGACTGGATTCAGATCTGATGCATAGCTTTCAAGACCGAGCCGTTGAGCTTCGAGTGGAATTGCACCGCCACCGGCAAAAGGATCGTGAAAGGCTGGAAGTTTGTCGGGATTGAACAACTCTTTAGCCTGCGGATGATCTTTGTTGAGTTCGCACGTTTCTAGCCAGCTCTTGCGGATTTCTTCACGCGCCTCGTTGAGCACGCTTTCGTTGGTTGTGTTCTCCCACAAAACCAGTTTCTCGATTATCTTGAAGAGTCGTTTTCTTTCCCTGGCTGCTTCTTTCTTTGGCAAACCACGGTTTAAACTTCTTTCGAAACCCGGATCATTTACTAGTTGTCCAAAAAGCACTGCTCGAGCAGCCGCCAATGGCCGACGCGCCCACCATAGATGCAGCGTACTGGGATGCCCATGGCGAATTGACTTCTCTCTCGCTGCGGCAAGGTTAATTGAGTCGAGCGGCAATGCCACCTCAATCAATTTCTTAGGCGATTTGACGGGATAACTAGGCATTAGTGCGACTCCAATTCGATGCGTTCAGCTTTGCTTAACAGGCGAGTCAGATCAAGATTTTTACTTGCTTCTGCCCAATCGGGCTCAGAGGAGAACGGGGCTTTAACGTAGTAGAGTTCCCGTACCGAGGAACCGTCCACAAGTGCTACGGCCAAAACGTATCTATCGCCTTGATTTAAACCAGTTATTACTTCGTTTCTGCTTACCGTTACAGTAGTTTGCCCATATTGTCGCCCCTTAACCTCAATATGGAGATCGTCAGGTAGTAGATCACCTAGTAACGGGGGTCGCGAGGTAATATCCCAGCCGCAATTGTCTGCCGACACATCTATTGCTTTGTTGCCTTTGGCGCTTTCTATCTCAGACACTTTCGTCATAGCCAAGTGCTCTATTCTGGCTTTTGCGGCCGCGTCAACTTGATTAGCAGCAGCTTGGCCATCTGCCATGGTGGGCACTACCAATGTGCAGCTTATGACGCGGGACGGTAGTGAGACCAGGTTACGCTGCCGCTCAAGTTCGCGCTTTCGTCGCTCTAGGCGCTGTTCGATTTCGTCAATGCGTTCGCGCAAATTGCTGGCCTGGACCTTTGGCTGCTTGCCTGCAGCAATCTCCTCTTCAATCTTGAACAGGCGGTCCGTCAGATACGCGATTTCGCCATTTAGCCGCTCGTGGACGGCTTGCAGTGTGTGTGCGACCCACTCTTCACGCCTATTCTTAATCTCAGAAAAGTGCGTCCGAGCCATGGTGCCGGTAGCAAAATGAGGTGCGGTCTTGGTAAGAAGCTCGGTTAGGTTTGGTGCATCAAGCTTTTTTTGTGCATTTTTGCGCTCATCGGTTGTAGCTGCCACTAGGTCTAAGTGGGGTGCCCACCCAGCGTTGGAGGCCTCGCCATCGAGGGCGACCTTCACAAACTGTACCTGCCTCGAAATTACTCGGTCCGTCTGTTCTGAGCCTTCCCGCACAGAGTGTTCCATTAGTACGAGCAAGTATGGCTTGTCCGAAGGATTCGCTTGAGGGTCAACCATTACTGCGCCGTAATTGAGGGTGGACCGTGTGTCCTCAAGCACGATGTCAGTCATGGCCTGCATAAGTGGATGAGCCGGGTGCATTAGGACGGGAGTTGGCTTCGTTCCTGCGTTGAGCTGGCTTTGTTCAAAGCATATTCGTTCGTATCTGCGGGAAACTGGGAAGGCGTACCTTCTATCTCGGCCATTGATTAGGCGATCTCGTTGCTGGATACGTTGAGGTACGTACGGGAGCTCGAATAGTTTGGAGCTTCCGCGTTCTCGCACTTCCATCTGAAGGTGCTTCGCGGCTTGCAGGAAGAAGCTGCGTACGAAGTACGGCTGAAGACGCATGGCTTCAGCTTTGTCCATCTCTTCCTTTACTTTGTATATCTGGTCTGTAGAAAGGGCTTCTTCCGCCAACATATTCTTCTTTAGCTCGAGTGCCTGCCTAATCGCGTCCTCGCTGAGCTTGCTATCAAGGGTCTTATCAATATCTGTTAATCTGGACGAGTCCTCGCCATATCTGATGGCGTCGATCAACAACTGCCTGAGGGGTTTTTCCTCGAACAGCTCACCTAGAATATCGAACACTCTGCCACCGAGCGCTTTGCGGGCAATTTCAAGCTTTTGGAGCAGGCGCTGATAAACTTCACCTTCCCTGGTAGATCCGGCCACCATGTTCCAGAGCCAGCAAATTTGCTCTTGGCCGATGCGGTGTATACGGCCAAAACGCTGTTCAAGCCGGTTGGGGTTCCATGGTAAGTCATAATTAATCATGAGATTGGTAGCCCGCTGCAGATTGATACCTTCACTTGCCGCATCGGTTGCAACCAGTACCAAAACTTCGGGTACGTTGCAGAAGTCCTCCTGAATTGCCTTACGCTGATCACGCCCGGTTGATCCTTGGATTTCTACTACGGCTGAAGGATTGCCGAGCAAGTTCTGAATTCTGTCTTTTAAGTATTCGAGTGTGTCTTTGTATTCGGTAAAGATGATCAGTTTGCGCATTTGGCCGCGGGCATCGCGCATTTCAGGAGTGTTTTGAAGCAACTCAGAAAGTTTCTCCCATTTGCGGTCCTGGCCGGAAAGCTTGACCTCGTACGCCTGCTCGCGCAGATCACGGACAACGTCGATCTCTGCGAGCAGCTCTGATTCCGTTTGAGCGGCCGTTACGTGACTTACAACTTCAGTTTCGTAGGTCTCATACTCTTCGTCTGGAAGGTCATCTTCAAGGTCTTCAAGGTTTGGTAAGTCCGGAGCCGGTGTGTCCTGCAAGTTGCCGCCACCGCGGACCTCATCTAGTTTTTCGTTTAGGCGCTTGAGCCGATTATCCAGAGACTTGAAGATTGCTGCGGGGCTTGATGCCAACCTTCGTTGCAATGATGCTAGTGCAAAACCGATCTGGATTCGTTTGTCCCCCTGCAGGCGCTCCGCTCGGTTCATCTCCTGTCGCACGTAGCGGGTGACAGCTTCATATAGTGTTTGCTCGATATCAGAGAGCTCATACGTGACGGTCTGTGCGCGTCGCTCGGGAAAGAGCTTAGAGCCGTCAAACCTTCTCAGATCTTCCTTCACCATACGTCGCATGAGGTCTTCAACATTGGCCTTGCGGGAGCCGTCGCGTTGCTTACCGTAGAACCTATCGCCATCTAGCAACGAGAGGAACAGTTGAAAGTCTTCTTCCTTGCCGTTGTGCGGTGTGGCAGTCATGAGGAGAAAGTGTCGGGTTGAACTTCCAAGTAGCTCGCCAAGCTCGAATCGCTTAGTTTTGTCTATGGTGTTTCCAGAAGAGAATCTGGCTCCCAGCTTGTGTGCCTCGTCGAAGATCACGAGGTCCCATGAAATTTGAGCCGCGTCATTGGCGAGATCCTCGTTCCGCGACAGCTGATCAAGGCGGCATATAACATGAGTCCGTCGCTCGAATGGATTCTTGGTGCTATCCTGGTCGTCTTTCGAGAGGATATCGAATTCCAAGCCGAATTTTTCCAGCAGCTCTTCTTGCCATTGGCCCACTAGACTACCAGGAGCTACAATCAACACCCGATCGGCGTCACCTCGGAGGATAAGTTCCTTGATTAATAGGCCTGCCATAATTGTCTTTCCGGCTCCAGGATCGTCGGCGAGCACAAAACGTAATGGCTGCCTCGGCAGCATTGCGCTGTACACTGCTGTGATTTGATGAGGGAGCGGCTCGACGTTGGAGGTATGGACGGCCATCATTGGGTCAAAAAGGTGGGCAACGTTGATTCGGTAGGCCTCGACCGCAAGTTTGAATGCATCAGGGTCGCCAGTGAAGTCCCACGAAATTTCTTCTTGGGCTACTTCTAGGTTCTCTTGATCTTCTATGAACAGCGTACGTTCCCCAAGCCGATTGTCCGTTGTACGGTACGTCACAGTAGCAGCGTCAGCACCTGAGTGGATAACATCAATAACTTGCACCGTTTGGTCAGGTTCTATGCCCTTGACCCTAGTACCGCGCGTAATGTCAGATAGTTTGATCATACAAGATATTTAGTAATGAAATATCATCTCTAGTCGGTACAGCTACCGCTTTATTAAGCCAATAAAAATGAAATTAACTAATAAAATTATACTACAAAAGGTATTGAGATAATTTAAAAGCTTATAAATAATTCTTTGGAAGTGCAACTTTTTATATGCGTCGTAAGTATCTCGTTAAATTTCAAAGAAGTGTTTACTAACTACTGTGATGAGTTTCCGTTGAGGAGTATCATAAATATCTATGTAGTAGCAAGGTGGGAGAAATCAACCCACTTATGCAGCGTTTCATTAATGAGATCCTGAACTTACCAGTTCACCCAATCCAGAGTTTCCATCTCAATAATTTCTGGACATTAGTGGTTGCTTTGGGTTGGTTGTACTTACTTGCAGTGTCCGTATTGCTCGTTTGCCTTATCGCAATCTCATTATTTCGAAGATTTCCGGTTCTTATTGCATTCGTATATCGAAAATCTACTCACAAAGAGTTAAACCCTTCACTTGTTTTTCTTGAACTTGCATTCCCGTGGGATCTGAGCAAATCGGCTTACGCGACTGAGCAGCTGCACCTTTTACTCAGAGGCCAGAACAAATACTACAGCTTTGCAGACAGATTAGCAGGTCGCAAAAAGTTATATTCGCTCGAACTGGTTGGGACAATTAACGAAGGCATACGATACATCATGGTGGTGCCAGGTGATGAAGTCGAACAGATAAAACGCAGTTTATTATCTTTTTTGCCGGCAATGAAGATTAGAGAAGTGGAAGACTATATGACCTCCATTAGCACCAGGCGTATTGGCATTACAGAGCTAAAATTAAGCCAAGAATTTGCTTTTCCTCTCAAGGATCATAAAGCTCTCGAAGAACATGATCCCTTTGCCTATTTTGCGGGACATATGACAAAACTTGACGAAGATGAACTTGTTGCCATACAACTTGTCGTTACACCGTTTCGTAGATCATCGCACATGCGGGCATCGCAACGCGCTAGTCGCATACGCAGAGTAATCGCAAGCGGGGACATGCTTGGACCGGAATTGGGTAGAAGGACTTTTGGTTTACCACGGGCCGTTTGGATATGTTTGTTACTACCTATTTGGGTGACCTTGGCAGCGTTAAAGATTATGTTAGCTGCAATTGCTCTGTTTGCCGATACTCATCGAAACGATATCCCGTTTTTTGATAGTAATCGTAATCGACGTGATCCATCAGATTTATACGAACAAGAAATGGCCGGTGCTGTAAAAGACAAGTTAGATCAAGGTTTATTCGAAATTTCACTCCGCGTATTAGTGGCTGCTGACTCTGATGAAGCTATTGATAAAAGAAGGGACGCACTTATATCGGCCTATCACATGTACTCAACTCCGTACCAATCCTTCATATCTAGAGGGCCCTTACCGCTGATATCTAGAAATCATTTTGATAGGCTATTTAGCCGTTTTCAAAAGCGATTATTGACACCAAACTTATTTTCATACGGATCAATAGTATCAGGCTCTGAATTATCTGATTTGTACCACTTTCCCAATACTGAAATGGCTAAAACCGAGGGGCTACTTAAAAGCCGTAGCCGCGATCTACCTTCTCCGATATCCCAGAAAACCAAAGATGTTACTTTCGACGTCATACTCGGAGCTAACACATATGGCGGACAAGCATCGCCGATTGGCGTCACATTACAGCAACGCCAGAAGCACACCTATGTTATCGGGAAAACTGGTATGGGTAAAACCACAATGCTTAAAAGTGCAATATACCAGGATATGATGAATGGTAAGGGTCTGGCAGTACTTGATCCGCACGGTGATCTTTTTCACGAACTGCTAGCTATCATACCGGAGCATCGGCGAAAAGATGTCGTGGTATTTGATCCATCTGACCGGGAGTATCCAGTTGGCCTGAATATCCTTGATCCGGGCATTGAGTTTGCGAACGAAGACGATAAGAACGAATGGATAACATCAGCAGTGTTGTCGGTTTTTAAAAAACTTGCTGACAAAGAGCAATGGGGACCAAGGATGGAGCACGTTTTACGCAGTGCTACTATGACATCGCTGCAGCTCCCAAACCCAAGCCTTTATACGCTGCAACGGCTACTTACGAATACGCAGTTTCAGAAAACAGCTGCATCTACGATAAAGGATCCGGTACTGAAACAGTTCTGGAATAGTGAATTTTCACTTATGGGTAAGATGCAGATATCTAAAGCAACCTCACCGATTACGCACCGGCTCGGGCATTTTATTACAACCAAGATGAGCCGGCATATATTGCTTCAGGAAAAAAGTACGCTGCGAATTTCGGAAATAATGGATGGAGGAAAGATCTTGTTGGCTAATTTGAGTAAGGGGGACATAGGAGAAGATCAAAGCTTTTTCTTTGGCACTATACTTACATCATTTATCTGGATGGCAGCCTATCAGCGAGTCAAGATCCCGGAGAGTGAACGTCGCGATTTCTTTGTTTACGTCGATGAATTTCAAAATTTCGCTACTCCGCAGTTTGCCGAGATTGTAAGCGAAGGCCGTAAGTTCCACGTATCTCTAATAATCTCTCACCAAAATGTGGCTCAAATTGAGGATATAAACATATACAAAGTTGTGGCCGGGAATGCCGGAACGGTAGTAGCCTTTAGGGGAAGCCCTGAAGATGAAGATTTCATCCTACCCCATATGCGGCCAGTAGTAGAAAAAGGAGATATCGTAAATCTTGCGCCTTACCACTTCTACATGAAGGTAACAAATGACGAGAGCGAGGACGCATTTTCAGGACAGACAATTCCTCTAGACGTAATAGGATCAGCTGAAGCTAGAAATAAGACCATCGTGTACAGTCGGAAGAAGTATGGGACGCCAGTGAAAATAGTTGAATCGCATATGGAGTCACTATTTGATAGTCAAATGGTGAAGAGGCACAGTAATGATAAAGATGAAGATTCGAAGCTTATCAAGAGTAAAAAGATGCATGACGTATAGAGGTAATATTATATAATTAGTTTATGCCGAAAACTATATGTAATCCTAAGCCTGTGTCCTTTTTCGAGCACATTAAACATATGCACTTTAGTTCCGTAAATGACATAGTAATTGTACTTGGCTTTATTGTATTGGTCTGGTACACAATTGAAACTTATAGAATCAGAAAAGTAACGGTTATCCAAAAAGATTTACAGCTATTACCAACCCCGATGCTTTATTTTCATAACTCACCAGGACAAAAGAGGATTAAGATACAAAACATCGGTATAGGGGCAGCTATTGGTGTGACGATCGAAAAGTACGAGTTTAGCCAAGATAGCAGGACCTGTAAATTTATCTTTAATCTTGAAGATGGCAATAATGTTCTAGCTCCGGAAGAAGAGAGGATGGTGGGTGTGAATTACTTCGTAAACGGTGAAGCAAGCAACGCACCTTATGATAATTTTTGGTCGCAGTTCAACTCAGACGGAGGTGGCGTAAGTACTGAAGCTAAAAACATTAAGATAAGATTTCAAGATGCTACCGGACAACACTACGAGATGAATATTGGGTTTAGCAGTCGAGGTGTTGAAATCACTAAACCTCCAACAAGGGTGAAACCAAAAACTTAACCTAATGATGAATAGGTGATATAAAAATATATATGACTAGTCAAGCACGAACATACTCACTGAATGGATTAGTTAAAAATCAACCACGAGGTGCAACCTATGTGGTTAAGACTATTCGTAGAAAAGAATACTTGCAGGCTATCTTGAACAGGCTTAAAAACGATGTTGGCCCGATTATACAATGCATCGAAGATCATAATAAAAAAGCCGATAATAAAATTGGCTTCTTCCCGATGGTACGGATCGTCTTGCCAATTGTAGAGGTGGTAGCTACCGGTGAAGGGCGTGTTCCGCAAGAACTCATGGAAGAACTTGGTATGGCATTGCCGTATACGGAATGGAACGCGTACAGGGATATCTTCCTGCACAATGATGAGTTTGTAACACTAGGTGTTGATAACCTTGGATTACAGGTTGCAATTTTTATGACCTCAGAAGAAGAGCAAGAAATCGGAGATTTATTAGCTAAGGATGGTCGTAATATTGATCCGTTACGACTGTATAGGCTTTTGATTGGATACCTAGAACGTAAAATTGAGCATACAAAGGATGATGAAACTGTTGAGATAATTGGTGAGCTAATATACGATCCGAACAGCACCGACCCTGAAATACAAAGAGCAGTTAAAGAAATAAAGGACTTCCATGCCCGAGCGAGTGGTGAGTAGGTTTGCTCAGTCATCGAAGCCATACCTGATAGTTCTCGGGTAATCGCGCTCTTTCCATACAAGCCCTGCGTCGGGATCTAGTGGATCTTTTAATCTCAGATCATCCACACATCTTGCGTAAAGCCAGGGGTTGTGCCCACAATAGATTTGTCCTTCTTGGGGAACTCTTTGATGCCAAATCTCACCACCTTTGAGCTTTTGTTCAACGTTAACCAAATTATATTTGGCAGGATATGGATTACTATGAAGTGCGTTAAGTTTATCTATCGGCGCATATTCACGCGCTGCATATAGCAATTCCATTATGTGCTTGACCGTTTTTGAGCTTGTCAGTGGATGAAGGATAGCGGCAACGATTTCATCATCAGGAACAGCCGTATGATCGCCCATCCAATCCCAGGTTATCAGCCATGCCTTACGACCTTGTTGCCTTCTGTTTACCACAATTACTATTTTAACAATCTACAGGTGATGGATGTAAAATAAAAAGATGAGCGACGGTATCCATAAGCGAGGAGATGGTGAGGAAGCGTACGCTCAAGTATTCCAGTTCAAAGACGAAGTGAATAGGTCTGATCAAGATGAGATACGAGATTTTCTTTACAAGATAGCTTTCAATTTAGAAGAAGCCTATGCATATTTAGAGCTGCTCAAGAGCGTTGATGCGCACGATAAGAAAGCCTGGTCAGAATTAATATTTCGTATCAATGGAATGTCACTACAATGTTTCGCTCTTGCAATACGACGGCTAACCGATAGGCGCGGCAAACGATCCCTACAAAAGTTTACGAAATTCTTAGAACCAGATAGGGCTAAAACTGAGGGAGCTAAATTTGAAACAGTATATTCCCATTACGAGGACTTTATTAACAAGGGTATTGCACATCAGGATGACTGGAGCACTAAGGAAATATTTGAAAGCTTTCCAGATACTCACGTTATAGATAGTGACCTTCAAGAAATCGAAGAATTTTACATTAAAATCACACAGGAAATGTGCAGCAAATACGCCAAAATTGTAAAAAACGACTACGATTATTCTGAAGCGCTTAATAGACTAGTGTCCGTAAGAAGTACGGATAAAATATGAAGCCCGCTGTATCAAAAGACGCAATTGACTTTATCAAGGCCGACATAGACCGTGAAATTGGATTGGCTGCACTGTCCGAGAATAGTTTATATAGATTGGCTGCAAGAACGTTTAATCTGCCTATGGGAGGCGGCAATCTTATGTGCGCATTAGCTTTGTTGTGTTATACAGAATTTTTTGGGAAAGAATTAAATAAATATTCAGGCAGCAAACGTAATTTTGATACATTTTTTGAGAAGCTGGGATCACAGTACAGCACACTGCTAGGACAGCACAATATTTACAATATTTTTCGATGTGGCCTTGCGCATGAATATTGGGTAAGAAAATCAGGCACAATATATATGTTTGGGGACAAGGATCCGGCACTAGGCTTCGATAAGAATGGTAGATTTTACTTTATCGTTGACCAATATTATCGTGACTTAATGCAGGCCGTTGAAAACGAATTTAGTATATCTTAACGGTGCTATACACCTAAGTTTGCTCGGGGAGTCCTAGTTAGCGTAGAGGCTTTTATGTCAGCAAGAATCCTATTAATAGCCGAGAATTCCTCTAAAGATACTGGAATCTCTGCACAAGGGTTGTTAACAATGGATATATCAAAGCTTTTATCGCTATTGATATGGTGATTTGAATAAACTACCGCTGATATATGCTTATATTTATCAGTTAAGAAATAGTCCGAAGGTACTTCAATATCCTCACCTTTTGTAATTACGGGCTGAAACGAAACTTTAAATTCTTGTGGCTCGTGTCCGGAGCCTGTGACCATTTGCTGAGGCCCCATGCCGAATAAGCTTCGCAGAACGTAGTTGTCGGATAGTTCATTATCATCTGTCCATGCCATTTCATGGGCTCTGGCATAATTTATTGCTATGATTCTAGGCTTTATAGAATCAATCATGCCTCTGTTGATGTATCGTTTAAAGGCTTGGGATTTTTTGTCAAAGCCATTCGTAATCCTTAACTGGATTGCAGTCTCGGGAACTTCAAGCATAATAGCAGCTCCTGGTTTAGTTACCTGTGGCACGTAATCTTTTTCCGGCTCCACATTTATGCACTCGATATAACCTTGCTCCGTAGCATAGTCTGGACCGGCCTGAACAGTATTAGCGCCTACGGAAATATTGGAGTCAAGCAAAGCTCGACAAGTTAACATCTCCCAGGATTTCGCATAAAAGTCTAGCTTGAGGTCTCTGTCAAAGTTTGGCTCATGGTATGGTTTTGTTAGGTCATAAAGGTTTAAAAATACAGCCCGAAAACCCGCTTTTCTTGAGCAGACGTATAGTGCAACACCTTTCTGAGAGTGCACGTCGAATAAGTGTTCCTCTATAGCTGACACATTAGCAGGCTTCATATCAAAACTTTGACATACTTCGCATTCGTCATATTCGTTGAATATTTTGGCGCTCATTACTTATCGGTTTTTCTGATCTTAGAAACTCTGTCTTTGTCCTCCTGTTCGCTTTGATCTCTTTCGATGTGTACTTTTTTAATCTCGGCTTTGATTTCATATTCGTTTAGCTTGGGGTTTTTCAAAAACTTCATCTTCTGTCTTCTCACCCAGCTTGCATCTTTTTGAAGGTGTAAACGAACCTCTGCGCTTAGCCTGTCTAATTCTTTAAGATGTAACTTTAAGGCCACCACTAATTGATCCAGCCACTTTATAAATTGCGGCGCATTATCAGCAAACATCTTTTGACGTTTGACGTCGCCGCTCAGAAGTCCTGCCTTGAGTTCGTCGTAATTTCTCTGTGTTGCACTGACATCTTTATTGAGTTTTCTAGTGTGTATTTGGTACGTAAGTATATGGTTGTTGAGGTCTAAGTTGTGAAGCTCTTGCAAGTGGTCGAGGTTAATACCAAATGTTCCGAGTACATGAAGATACGGCACGAGCCGTTTAAGTGATTCGATAAAATCAGGAATAGCTTGTAAGTTTTCGTTGATGGTCTCTCCATCTAATAGCAATTCGACTTGCAACTTGACCAAAGAATTAAGGTGAGTAGACCTTCTTTCTTTAATAGATTTAATGAAATCATGTAAAAGCAATAATACAAACGTTGCTGCCGAACCAATTAAGGCTCCAACAAGTGCACTCTTCAAGGTGGAGTTGTTTGACGGAAGTTGATTAAAATAGTGACGAAAATGCTCTCTAGGGAACATAGGCTTATTTTACTCTAAGAGTTGATAAAAGCATCGATTCGTTGGGTTATACCTTGTATCGTAAACACAACCCCTTACTTCGGTAGCCGGGGTTACAATGTTGGTGGTATGGAGGACGATCTAGTCGACCTTGGGAAATGCCTTCGTGGTGTTATCTCGCGCGGGAGAGTATCGCTTCCTAACATCAGCTGGTAACAATCAATTATGAGGTTATTGAGAAAACCTCGACAGTTTCGTATCTGTTCTGAGCGTGAATAGTACTACAGAACACATACCTGCCGAGGCATTTCTACAGTCCATAAGGAACAAGGCTATTGTACCGCTGTGCACCTTCTTTGGGGAAGTGTTGCCACCATACCCGTATTCAGCAAAGTTAACCTGGGGCCAATTTGTGGCCGGAGGAGTGTAATTCATGCGGTATTTTCTAGGGTGCGACGTCAGCAAACAAACTTTAGACATTGCGTTGGTCAGTGAGCAAGGTATCGGCACGGTGATCTGGTCGGATAAGGTGCCGAACAACGTGACAGACATTGCCACACTTCTTTTAACCGTCAATAGCCATTATGTGCATGACGAACTTACCTGTGTGGTTGAGGCGACCGGCTGTTACCACCATCCTTTGCTCGATGCCTGTGACGCAACCGGCGTACCGTGCCGGGTATACAATCCGCTACTGACCAAGCAAGGCATAAAGAGCTCAGTGCGAGGGATGAAGACCGACAAAACAGACGCCATACTCATCGCCCGGTTAGGTCTTCGTGGCGAAGGCAGGATACATACGCCGGAGCCATACCGAACGACCAGATATTCCGCCAGAGCACAGCAACGACTGGGCGATCTAGCTGGTTCGGTCAAGCGCTACCAGCGACATATTGAGAGCGTGCTTGCGGATGAGCTGACCACGGATGCTCAGAAATTACTAAACGCAATACAGCAGCAGTTTGCTCTAGCTCGCAAACAATTCATTGCCGACACGGCCGCCAGTGCACCCCCAGACCTCATGCGAAGGCTACAAACCATACCTGGCGTTGGGCCGTATATTGCCGCCAGTCTCATTGGCGAAGTGCAAAACATGGGCCGCTTTACGACAGCTAAAGCATTCATTGCCTACTCCGGGTTAGACCCGAAGATACGCCAGAGCGGTCATACTCTGAACAGTACCGGCAGATTGACCAAGCGTGGGTCAAGCTATTTGCGACGATCCTTGTTCATCTCAGCCAGCATCGCTAGAAGGTACGATCCGTACTTCAAGGCACTGTACGACAAGAAACGAGCTGAGGGTAAGAGCTACACCGTAGCAGTTATTGTCGTTGCTCGAAAGATGGCGACCATTGTTCGAGCTGTGTGGTTAAGTGACACAGATTACGACGCTGCATTTTGGATAGTAGAAGGTGCCGCGCCTCAGGTAGTGCTCCCACTAGCAGGCAATAGCTCAGCAGCTATTGCTAGCATACGTCCTAATTCTTGTCGCGCGTCGGGAGCTGTTGGGTAGAGGTTGTAATCAAGAACTGCCTGGGCATAGGCTGCGTCTCCTGGGTCTCTGGAGCACCCGAATGCAAGGCCGGGTAACTGTTCAGGATAGCGGTCTCTACGTTCTATGACGTATCTAGCTGGGTACGCGATACCTCTTTCCACAAATGCCACGAGTATTCCGTTACCATCGCGACCATTATCTGAGTTAGTAGCTATATTACCGTCAACAAAGAAGACATTCGCTGCATTTAGCATTCCCGTGCCTTCGGGTGTATACCCGTTCAACTCGTGCCTTACTGCCGCCATAGTTGCCAGTCTCCCGACAACAAGAACACTTGCCTCACCCAGTAGTCGTTCGATACTTCCATACTTTATATCGCTGTCTTCAACCACCAAGGCCTGTAAACCTTTGAAGGCTTCCGATGAGCTTACGTCTGTCATAAAGTTTATTTAAACACAAAACTATTACTTAAGAAATAGCCGACCGGATGGAGGTATCTCAGCTTTGGGGAATAAGATGATGCTAAAACTATTGACTTACTATATGAGGTCTCCCACTGCCTCTTGAGTATAAGGGTCTCCCTGACAATGAATATTTAGTTTAATTTAGGTTTTTGCCTTGTTTTTGTATACTTAATTCTGAAAGACTTGCGTGCCTTGCGAGGTAACATAAGCCTTTTATTTTTTATAAGCGATTAATGATTACTTAATTACCGTTAAGCGCATCAGTTTTATTTTAGATGTTTGCTATTTATCTGAGGGGTTGTTTCGCGAATACTGACTGGCTCGTTTGATCTGCATCAAGTGGTTATATGCCTCGTCTACGTTCTTTTTGTGATTCGAGGCTGTATGTGTAGGTTCCGGAGATTTTTTCACTCGACGCTTTGTACTCTTCTTCCCGGTGTATCTAGTGCGACCGTTACCAAAGTAGCCTTCAATAACGCCGTGACCTTTAGTAGTGAAATCATCGTATGAATAGCGAACGCCCATAAAAAAAATTTATCACATATTTAATACATTATTAGCAAGGGCATTCAATATGCTGGAGTGCTAAGACCCACCTTTATACGATTCAAGTATCTTCGCAACGGTCTTGCCATCAATAGAATCGAACCAGGCTTGAGCTTGAGCGTATGATGTTATCTTAGTCGTAGGGTATCCGTAAAACGATATTGCTTGGTATTGGCCAACGTCAAACCTCGGATTGATGGAGCCATAAACAAGTAGTGCATTATTTCCGGGAGTATAGCCCAAAGCTTGGTCATTACCGAGAAGCATATAGCTGGGCTGAAACGTTACCGATGATACCGGAATGATGCCGAGCAGGGCAACAGAGGTTCCGTCAATCGTGACGTGGCTTGCTTTTACGACTCTAGCACTTAATGACCCGCCATCTTTGATTAACGGGTTTGCGTAACTCAGCTGAATTGTTTTGCTTGGGTTGGTAATTGTCGCGAAGTCTCTTTGATCGCCCGAGAGGTTAAGTGGATTGTCTGCCAGGTCCCAGTTGCTCGGGTAATTAAAACAGAAGGGGGTGAATTGATCGCAGTACTTCTTCCATGTTGCAGTTGAGATATTCCCTGATGCCACCGCACTCGCGTAATTCTGCTTAAGCCTACTGACTTGCTGGACCAGATCTGTATGCTTCGTTTGCAAATTATTAACCTTGGCCTGTTGCCACTCATATGTGCCTACAGATCCTGCGCAAGTAAGGATGATCGTGAAAATGAGGAGGAAGATGCCTTTTTTCATTTTCAGTCCTGGAACTTTATCGTTTTTAACATTTGCTCAATCTGCGGCTGATACGTAGCCCTGTAGTCATACGAGCCCTGCTGACTTGGCGAAGACCCAGATTGGATCATCGTATCAATCACGAGGCCATATTTACCATGGACGACTGCGTAATAGGCTTGGGTGTACTCTGGTGCAGGACCATAGATATCAAATGCTTGGTATTCATAGGAATATGCGTTGTACCCGTTAATAGGCGAAGAGGATACGTCAATTGCGCCAGTACTGTAACCACCCTCATAGTCTGAGTAAAGCCAATTTTCAGCGCTTCCGTTACTGCTCGTATAGCCAAAGACCTTAATCGGTACGCTCCATGAAGCTGTACCATCAGGTTTAACAAGGCTTTTTGGTGCAACTGCTGCAATATCCTGGCAGACAATTGTCGAGTCAATCGTGCCGCCAGTACACAAATCCGCAGGAACACGTACCCAACCGCTAGGCAATGTGAGAGTGATGGCTCCATTGACCAGTCCTATACCGCCGGCCGGATCTTTATAAACGCTGCCCGGGGCACCTACACCGTTGTTAGTATCAGTTTGCTGCTTGATCTCTTTATTAAGTGATATCGCCTGAGTATTGAGTGAACTATTTAGACTAACGACTTTTGAAGCTTTTGACTGCTCTGATTCGTAAACTCCAAAAGCCGATCCAGCAGCAATCACTAGCACGAATAAAGCGATTAGGATAGTATGGCGATGTTTTACTGGGTGATGGGGTGAGTCGTCAACTGGTGGCGTACCGTCCGTAGGCTCACTATCGTTCTTTTTATCCATGTTAGTTTAAGCATAATCAGTATGTGAGAATTTTACAATTAATGAATCTCAAGATAATGCCCAATTAAGAATTTGCTAACCCGTTGATGGCTTTTATGATACAGCGTCTGTGATAATCTTCGCTGAAATATGTAGGCAAGTATCCTCTATCTTCTTTAACTGCATTTAGGTGACGTCTATAAGCCTCGTCAATATCTGAGCTAATGTGAATAATATCTACCTTATATCCAATTGCCGTCATTGCACCAATAATTGGGTCAAGGCTTCCCACTTTGTCGGCAATCATTTCTAGTACAATGTTACGCCTTTCATTTATCGCCCTATAAGCTATTAGCTCACCGATTTCATTAACCAGTTTCTGAGACACTTCTCCAAAATCATCAAATACTTTGATATTTCGGTAGATCTCTTCGGCGTTAATTATTACGTAGCCCTTAGAGAATTTTTCATGTATGTGTGTAGTTTTTCCCGCTCCATTTCCGCCCACAACTATAACTAACTTGGGTATTTCGCCTCTGGGAAAAGAACTATCGTCGAAGAATTTGACCGACTCCATATCTACATCTACGACCGGCTCTCTGTTCATAAGATATATATTACTCTAAAACAACTGGACCATAACAAGAGACAACCATATTACTTAGATCGAAATTATTATAGCTGACTTGAACCTCCCACTGCCTCTTGAGTATAAGGGCTTACCTGTCCGCATCAAGATCGTTCTTCCAGTTGGGAGCTGCATCTTGACCCGGCCAGTCCAGCCCTTGCCCGGTCGGCTGAAGTGGTAGGTCGAACCGCTTCAGAGACATTAATACATTAAGGAGGGGTATATGGACACAGCGTATGCTTTAGAAGTATCAAGGTTAAACGATGAGTTTAGGCGCAGCAGGAATGGGGTTACGGTTACTCCTGGAATACAGGTATTAGACTATTTGCCTGATTTACTGGATGAAGTAATTAGATTCAATGATTTTACCGTATCAAATGATCCGTACGGGGAACATGACTTCGGTAAGATCATCTGGTGCGGTCAGGTAGTATTTTGGAAAATAATCTACTACGATCAGACACTGACGTATGGTGAAGATCCACTTTCTGAGAATTGTAAGAGGGTGCTTACGATTATGCTGGCTAGCGAGTATTAGTTGTTGTGTCCTGAGTATGACCAAAAACTGCTCAGCTCTCCCATGTCATCTAATGCGTATATAGTTTCATTCTAAGTGGGCAACTATCAACTTAAATAACATGGGAGGTTTTAGCGATGAAAAACGCTAAGCTAAAAGAACAAATAACAAGTATAATCGCGCTTCACTTTGATCGGGAGCTGTGGCGGCGGCCGCAGAAGCCATACGAAGAATCTATTGAGCCGTTTGTTACTGACTTAATACGCATCGCAACCTATCACAAAAGGGGTTGGAAGTTTCAGCCGTTTCTGTATGAGGAGCATGATCTGCGGGTAACGACAGAGACAGGCGAGGATATCGGTGACAGGATCAGAGAACTTCGATCTGAAAAGGGTTGGACGCTCTCTGAATTTGCCAAGAAAACCGATCTCAATGTTGAATATTTACGGTGCATAGAGCGTGGTGAGCCTGTTCTAGAGATGCGGGCATTTGAGCAGATTATTGAAGTCTTAAAAGTAAAGTCATCAGCAGTTTTGCCGTTTTAATTTAACTATCGAAAGGTAACAATATGTTCAAAATAAAATTCTCCAAAGAGAAGCATTCGATATTAGACGATCTCAATGAACTGCTGGATGCTGAAAAAAAGAGAACTGCATTTAATTTCAACGGGCGACACGGCAATTTTAAACAGATGTATATTCGCTGGCGGAAGCGACGCATCGAGAATCTTGAAAAGATAAAAGGCCTAAACGATTAGGCAAAGCTGAAACCTAAGCCCTGAGCAAGGCACTAAACTGCTCTAAATTTATACATCTTCCCAGATTAACGCCGTCACACCCGATTTCCTGACTTTATCAATTGTCGTGACACGAACCTCTAACTCCTCGCCGTAGTATTCTTCCTCGATCACTTTTCTAGTACGCCGCTTAATGTACAGTAGGTCAGCGGTAGTGGCACATATGAATAGCGCAATCAAATTCTCATCATTCTTATCGGATAAATATTCTACGTAATCCTTGATACGTTTGCGTAGTTGGTAGCGCGGCAGCGTCATCTCAAAAGACTCCAATAGATATTCTGTAGTTTCATCACCATTCTGTTTGGAAAATAAAGATGAGGTTTAAGCTCATCAAGGAAATGATAGTCACTGTCCGGATCGGTGTAGTCGGCCGGGGACACACACGTATATTTCAATTTATCGCTACTCTTTGCCTGAAGGGCAATGCAACAATCCGCGATCAGCAAACTCCTGTCAATAAAGACTTGTTTTCGAGTTGATTCTTTGTACCGCTTCCTAAGATCTTCGCTTGGATATTCATCAAGCTCACGTAAATACCTAATACCATTAAGAGATAGATAATAGATGGCCGGTTGGGATTTAGAGATAAAGTCAGTATCATCGTATTGCCAATCGACATACTGCTTTTCTCTCAAATCTTTCAGCCAACTTATAACTCTTCGTTTGTCTTTGTGGCCAAGTAATATTTGTATTTGAGTTCTATTGAGGAATCTATATCTATATGTAAGTTTTAGTATTTCTTGTTGTTTGGTAGTGATAGTGGTAGGTGTAGTAGTCATGGTTGTTGAGTTTGTGATTAGAATGAATATATATGCCTACCCCTCCTACTCCGATTTATTCTATAGGTAGAAGACACTCTTATTTGATTATAACACCTTAAAGTAACACAAATATTGTCACCTTCCTTGGGGACAATAATTCATTAATCAATTAGCGTCTAATTGACTGATTTGTCAGACAATAATTTTGCAACTTCATTAGCAAAAAGTGCTATATCTTCCTCAGGAGCTTTTGGGTCATCTGGCTGAACGGCGTGTGCCTTAGCATAGGTTTTCACAATCTCAGCCGCAAGTTTGGGTTGCCTTGAAGCTAGAAAAATTAAGTTGAAGCCAACAGCATCTAAATTAGAGCCTTGCATTGAACTAGATAGCCCAGTCGGTCTATCCTCACGTATGTTTAAATTAGTGGATTTTGCATCAGACATCTTATGATTAGCATACCCCTGTTCGTTGGAAAAGAGTAGCTTAGCGGCTCCTAGTCTTTTCTACATGTTAAAATACAATCAACATGACTGATGACAAAGAATCCATTGAGCGAACTGCCGGGAGACTACGAAGAGCACGTGGTTCCAAGCAACTCACCCAGGCCGAAGTAGCAAAGATAGTTGGCATTAGCGAGACCTACTATGCGCAAATTGAACGTGCAAAGAAAAACCCCAGTACTTCTATCTTCCTAAAGATTATCGATGTCTTAGGTATAACCTCAGCAGATATCCCAAGAAAATAGCCAAACACAGATCCCTCTTCAGAATACTGTGGATAAGCTATTGTTTAGCTTGATTCTATAACTATCGTTATAGTAAAATATAACTATAGTTATAGTTAACAGATGAGGGTATCTGTATGACGACGACAGAAAAACTTGAGGGGACCGGGGCTTCACTGACATATAGTGGTACTGAACTAGACTGCGATAGGGTTGAGGCACTTCGACAGATCCTCACTTGTCAGCAGCATCGACAAGTAAGCTATGACGAAGCTCAGGATATCGGTGACTCTCTCGTCGAGTTCTATCAAGTGCTGGCCGAAGAGGTGTTAGATGACTCAACAAACTAGGGCCGTCATTCTTGCTCGTGTTTCAAGTAAGTCGCAGGAAGATGAAGGTTACTCCCTGGATTCGCAAGTAAAGTTGCTGCAGTCGTACTGTGAAAGCAAAGGCTTACTAGCCGCTAAAACCTATAAAATAACCGAATCAGCATCCAAAACCTCTCAACGCCGTATTTTTAAGGAGGCTATGAAATTCATCGCCGACAATGACATTAAACACCTCATTATCGAAAAGGTTGATCGTCACGTCCGAAATCTACACGATGCCGTTGAAACCCATGACTGGTTAATGGCTGACGAGAACAAGCAAGTCCACTTCGTCAAAGACTCACTTGTAATGCACAAAAACTCTCGCTCTCAAGAGTGGCTTAATTGGGGCATAAGGGTTGTTATGGCCAAGAACTACATAGACAACCTCCGTGAAGAAGCTATGAAGGGCTGGGCTGAGAAACTGTCCCAAGGTTGGTTGCCCTCAGTACCGCCGCCTGGCTATATGACCGTAACCGAGAATGGCAAGCGTATTCACGTACCTGATCCTGCCAATAAGTCCTTAATGCAATCTGCTTTCAAGAAGTATATTGAGCCAAGCCAATCGCTTGAATCGATCACTAAAGAAATGAAGCTCATGGGAGTCAGGACTCGTAAAGGCAGGCCACTTTGCAAAAGCCAAGTACAGCGGGTACTGACCAATCCGTTCTACATCGGTATCAACCACTTCAATGGCAAGGATTACCCGGGCGCCCAGGAGCCGATTATCGGCAAACAACTATTCGAGAAAGTGCAGTGCAAAATGCACAAAGGGCGTCCAGCGGTTTATGTCGTACATAATCCTGCACTCAAAAGTCTTGTTCGCTGTGAAGACTGTGGCACTATAGTAACTTGGCAATGGCAAAAAGGCCGTTACTATGGCGCTTGTAGACGTCGTAGCGCTGACTGTAAGAAGACAGGACTCCTGCGTGAAGATAAAGTCGAATCAAGTATCGTAGCTTTGCTCGAAAGACTTGTGTGCCCCTCACCAGAAATCATTGACTGGGTAGCCACTAGCATGCGCAAGGATCACGCCAACGATATTGAGCATCGTGAGCGATTAGCCGCGTCAACTCAAACTCAAATAAACAGGATTACTCGCATGGACGACGGCCTTTACGACGACAAACTGGCTGGCGATATAACGCCCGAAAAGTATGAAGAGAAGCACCATCAGTTTATGGGTCAGAAAGCCGAATTAGAGGATCAACTTTCTAAACTCGACAGTTCGTTAGGACAAAGGCTTGAGCAGCGTCTGGTCATCCTCGAGTTATCCCAACGAGCCGCCGAATTATACCCAAAGAAGACACCTGAACAGAAGCGTATTATACTTTCAAAACTTTTTGCGAATCTAACAATAAAGGAGGGTTGCCTATCTGTTACATACACTAATTTTGCTCGCGCAATAGCCGAGAGAAGTGACAAAACACGTAAATTATTAGGAGGTCAAATATGACGTTAAAAACTGCAAATAATGAGTCGAATAACAGGGGTGAGAGTGTATTAATACATCTGTTACATGAAATTTGGCTGGGGATGAGGGATTCGAACCCCCGATCCTGGGACCAGAACCCAGTGCCTTACCACTTGGCCAATCCCCAGTACAAAATGAAATTATACTAAAACTACAATCAAGGCTCCAAATCAGTTTTTATGATACAATAGGACACATTAACAATTTAAGTATAAAGAGTGCAGCGAGAGACCTAGCTCATTGACCTGCCAGCAACCTGTATAGTATGCGCTATCTCATGCGTTGTACGTTGGTGCTCCATCTAGCCCGTTCTATTACGGGAAAGATATTATATCTCTACTGATATCCTTTCTCCTGATGAGCAACGGCAGAAAGGACAATTATGTCAAAAACAGTTAAAGTACGTTTATTCACCAGCGAGTCTGTGTGCGCTGGACATCCTGATAAAATTTGTGACGCAATTTCCGATGCGATAGTAGATGCTGCATTGTTACAAGATGCACACTCTCATACGGGTATAGAAACAATTGTAGGGGCTAATCAAGTCTGTTTATTTGGCGAAATTAAAACTAAAGCTAAAATAGATTATGAAAAAATTGCCCGTGAGACCGTAAGACGACTCGGTTATGTTGTTCCGGAGTGGGGGTTTTCTGATCAATCCATATTCAGTAATGATATACATGAACAATCCCCAGATATTGCAGTTGGTGTAGATCAAGATGGTGCTGGAGATCAAGGTATGATGTTTGGTTTCGCGTGTAAAGATACACCGGAATTTATGCCAATGCCAATCGCAATAGCTCACTCTCTCACTCGACGAATAGATGAGGTACGAGAGTCTGGGGAATTATCATGGCTACGACCCGATGGTAAGGCACAAGTTACGGTGCGATATGAAAATGAAATACCTGTTGCGATCGAGAAGTTAGTAGCTGCTGTTGCGCATCACGAAAAGACGACCGCCAAACAAGTAAGAAAAGATATAATAGATCATATTTTTGAGCCAGTACTTAAACGCAACGGTTTCGCATTACCGCCTGCAAATAGCATTGTCGTAAATGGTACTGGGATGTGGCACATACCCGGTCCGGAATCCGATGCGGGCTTAACAGGACGCAAAATTATAGTAGACGGCTATGGCGGATACGCCAGGGTAGGAGGTGGTGCATTTAGCGGGAAAGATCCATCAAAAGTAGATCGAAGTGGAGCATATGCCGCAAGGTACATTGCTAAGAATATAGTGTCACATGGCTTAGCTGAAAAGTGCGAAGTTGCATTGGCCTATGTAATTGGACAACCAAAACCATTAATGCAAACCATTTACACTTTTGATACTGCGAACGTTGAAGAGAATGAACTCTATGAGTTCAAAGACAAACTTATTGATACGAGTGTGAAAGGCATAATATTAGCTCTTGATTTAGCGCGTCCTATATATTCACAAACGTCTGCCTATGGGCACTTTGGAAAAACAGGTTTGCCTTGGGAACAAATCGCGAACGTTTAACTTATAAAAGTTATGAGAATGGGTTCAGCTGAGGTATGATTTAAAGATATGGGGAAAATGGAAACAATTGGTGGAATTCCAATCTATGTCGCAAAACCTAAAGATGGCATAAAAGGTGGATTAATAGTAATTCATGAAGTGTGGGGGTTAACCGACCACATTAAGAATGTGGCTGATCGTTTTGCTGCCCAAGGCTATCTTGTCTATGCCCCAAATCTCTTGAGTGACACAGATATTGAAACTCATGTCACTCCAGAGCTACAGCACGATTTATTCAATCCTGAAAAAAGAAATGAAGTACAGCCAAAATTACGTGAACTTATGGCTCCAATTCAGTCACCAGAATTTGCCAGAATTACGCTGGATAAGCTACAGGTAGTTTTTGATAAGCTTAATGAAGAATCGTCAGTAAATGAAAATGTGGGGGTGGTAGGGTATTGTTTTGGAGGAACATATTGCTATCCTTTAGCGGCCAATGAACCTAGATTGAAAGCCACTGTACCGTACTATGGCCACGCTGATTTAACTGAAGATCAAATGACTAGAATTCACTGCCCGATCTTAGCTTTCTACGGTCAGAATGATGTTCGCTTGATAGAGCAGTTGCCTGATATTGAGCAACACATGAAAGATGCGAATGTTAATTTTTCCTGTCAGGTATATGAAGGTGCTGGCCATGCATTCTTTAATGACACAAATCCATACTCATACAACAAACAAGCTGCGCAATCATCATGGGAAAAAACGCTTGAATTTTTAGATAAGTATCTATAGTATAATGAGCTAAGGTTGTCAACAATATCTTATAGTTTTCTGTAAAAATCGACAGAAAGAATAAGGTTATTGATACTACAAACTATGCTTAAGGTATAATATGCTTGGTATGAAACGTGTACTCATACGTACTAAACATCTTGTTTCAAACTTAACTCTCTGGGCAGCAGTACTCGCGGCTATTTTTTATTCATCATGGCCACTTGGTTTTATTTTTAATCCAACAGTTAGCCATAATGATCTGGCATCTGAACTTGAAGCATCACATCAACCCTATAATTGGCTGTTTATTACTCTCGATATTTTGACCGGTTTAGTGCTTTTATATAGTGGTTTCATGCAGTGGCGTAAATCTCCTAAGCGTCTCATAATAAAACTGAGCATTCTTGGTTACATGCTTTTTGGGGCTCTGGTTATTGCGGCTGCAATCGCACCATATAATTGCAATTCTCTTGTTCAAAACTGCGCAACATTGCCAAATCAACCACTGTATCTAATACACGGTTTAGCAAGCATTTTTTCTGTAGTATTTTTATTTATAAGTCTGGCGTTAGTATGCAAAATGCTTATTGATCAGAAATTATATAATTGGCTTACATTACTCGGTATGATAGTATTATTAAGCTGGGGAATAGTAGGTGCAGATGCGTTTTTCCAAGTCTTAGACAATATCAAGCATAATCTTGTGACTATTCAGAATCTGTTTATTACTTTGTGTAGTTTATCAATAATTATATCTATCGGACTTGTTGAGTTTATCAACTCTAAAAATCGGCCATCACGCTTTCATAAGTAAACTCTTAAGTTATCCAATAAGATTTAGCTCGTAAACGTTTAGAAAAAGTTGAGATCTTGAATTTCTTCGGGCAAAAAACCATCTGGATGCACAAATCCAGCCTGCCATTTTGTTCCCTTGCCATAGCCCAGGTCTTTCATAAGTTTGGTGGGTGCATTTCGCAAGTGAAGTGGAACGGGCGCGTCGGGGTATTTGCTGGCCGCAGTGATTGCAGCTTGCATTGCATCGGCGACAACACGAGATTTTGGAGATTTAGCGAGTACAGTTGCACACTGATATAAGTTGTATTGAGCTTCGGGTAATCCTATACGTTCAACTGCCAGAAAACTAGATACTGCTATATTGAGTGATGCTGGAGCGGCCATTCCTATGTCTTCGCTTGCAAAAATTACCATTCTCCTTGCAATGAATTTCGGGTCTTCCCCAGCTTGTAGCATTCGCGCCATATAGTATAGTGCTGCAGTAGCATCAGATCCACGCAGACTTTTAATAAAGGCACTAATGACATTGTAGTGATTCTCGCCATGCTTATCGTAGCCTGGCAAGCTTTTTTGAGCAGCAGTTTTGATAATCTCGGGTGTTAATTGCCGTCCATTAGATAGGTTTATAGCTAGTTCCAAATTACCTAACGCGATTCTGGCATCGCCACCACTAAGCTCAGTTAATAGATCCAAACTGGCGGCTGGTAATTGTTTTGCCGGAATAGATTCTTTCTTCAATGCTTGTTTAATAATATGTTTGATTTCATCTGCACTCAGCGGATTAACAATTAGAACTTTTGAACGTGACAATAATGGTTGTATGACTTCGAAACTGGGATTTTCCGTCGTGGCCCCTATTAATATTATGGTTCCGTCTTCTACGTAAGGAAGAAAGGCATCTTGTTGGGCTTTGTTGAAACGGTGGATTTCATCGATGAAAAGTAGTGTTTTTTGTTCCAGGCGCTGGTTTTGTTTCGCGATCTCGAAAACCTTTACAATATCTGCCTTCCCAGCCGTTACGGCACTGAGTTCAATGAATTCGGCATTTGAATCGTGAGCGATTACTCGGGCTAAGGTCGTCTTGCCGCTACCAGGTGGGCCCCACAAAATCAGACTCGTCAGTTGATTTTTATTGATTAGCTCGTAAATAATTTTACCTTTACCGACGAGATGTTCCTGTCCAATAACTTCACTTAGTGTTTGGGGGCGTAATCTTTCTGCAAGTGGTCTGTACTCCATCAGTAACATTGTAGACTAGAATATTCCCAGAAGTATTACAAAAATACTATTACAGTTCAGAGTATAGTAATTAACTCACCTTACGCATCACTCCCACTTTCTTGAGTCCTGGGGCATACTAAAAGCAGTCAACCTTTCATCAAGGATGTTGCTATGCCAAAACAAAAACAATCCAAGCCCGTCAACGTACCAATGCTTGACCTGTATTCTGACTATCTCATCAGCTCATTCGGATTGACCACGGCAACTGGTATGTCGGCCGCCCTGGACGGGTCAGTCGGCCATGACGACGTCACCCGTTTCCTGTCTGCCCGGGAATATACCAACAAAGACCTCTGGAAACTGGTTAAGCCAACGATCCGGCAGATTGAAACTGACGACGGCATACTGGCTTTGGATGACACCATTGAAGAGAAGGCCTACACCGACGAAAACGACATCATTGCCTGGCACTATGACCACGTCTTCAACCGGAATGTGAAGGGCGTCAATATTCTCAATATGCTCTACCATAACGACCAGGCAACGGTACCCTTGGGGTTTTGCCTGGTCAAGAAAGACGTACCTTTCACTGACCCGAAGACCGGCAAACAAAAACGCAAGTCCTCGGCCACCAAGAACGAACAGGCCCGTGAGCTCATCGGGGCAGCCATCCAAAACCAGGTGAAGTTTCGCTACTGCCTTGCTGACAGTTGGTTTTCCTCACAGGAAAACATGGAGTTCATCGTTGGCAAGGGCAAACACTTCATCTTTGCCCTCAAGAGTAATCGTACGTTTGCAAAAAGTAAGGAGGATAAACTACGAGGAGTATTCCACGCAGTCGAATCGCTGGCCTGGGAAGAAAACACTACCAAGACAGGGTACCTCAAAGGCATGAATATGACGGTGCGTATCACCCGTCAAATCTTCACAAACGGAGATGACAGTCAGGGTGTTTTGTATCTCGCTACCAGTGATCTGACGCTAGGACATACCGACATAACCACGATCTACCAAAAACGGTGGAAAGTGGAAGAGTACCACAAGTCCGTAAAGTCCAACCTCGGGCTGGCCAAGTCACCGACCAAACGAGTGAAGACACAAAGTAACCACTTCTTTGCGGCAACCCATGCCTACCATAAGCTGGAACGACTGGCGAAAGCGAGCAATCTGAACCACTTTGCCTTAAAGGCAAAGCTATACCTCAAAGCTCAGCAAGCCAGTTTGGCTGAACTTCAGGTACTCAAAGAAGCTGGAGGTTTTGCGTAAGGTGAGTAATTAAAATATATAAATTAACCTTGACAAGCTTCATGTGATATTCGTATATTTAACAATATATAAACATAACCAAAATACCCTAAGTAAAAACTAATAATAAAAAGTAAGCATAAAACACAATGAACATCTTCAAACATAGTAAGAAACTAAATCAGTCTGGGTTCGACCATATCCTGGTAGTAGTATCCTGCATGGTAGTGATAGCAGTAGTAGGTACCTACGTACTCATATCTAACAGTCATGCTGCAGCCACCTCACAGGCTGAACTGAAATCAGGTATATCTGGCACCTACTGTCTTGATGACAATGCCGATGGTGGTACCAATGCCATTGTTGATACCTGGGGCTGTAATGGTACTCCTGCCCAGAAGTTTAGTTATAGTGGCAATCTCCTACATATTGGTACTAATGGCTGTGCCCGTGAAGCTGGCTCTAGTGCCACTACCGGTCAAGGCAAAGGAGCCAAGTGGGCTGGTTCAGTCGTGATTGGATCCTGCAGTGGACCTCCCTATGGTGCAGTCTGGGAACGGGTTGGTTCAACCTTCGAGAATGCCCATGCCGGAAGCAAAGGTGGTACCTACTGTCTTGATGTATCAGCCTTCAAAGCAAAGACCCAACTAGATATCTATCAGTGCAATGGCGGTGCCAACCAAAGCTGGACCAATTACACCTGGACAAGTGGTGGTGGTAGCGGTGGTGGTGGAGGCGGAGGAACGACGAGTGGTTCATACGAGAATCCCCTAAGAAGCGTTAGCGGTCTAACGCCAGAACGAATAGACCAAGGTGTCGATTACGCCGGTTCGGGGCCAGTATATGCGATCGGGCCCGGTACTATTGAATCTACCAATAACAGCGGATGGCCGGACGGAAATTTTGTGAGCTACCGATTAACTGCGTCAAACGTCAACAAATATAATATAAATGTATACGTTGCTGAGGATTGTAACCCAACAGTCAGAGTTGGAGCAACTGTCAGTGACACAACGGAGATTTGCTCGATGTTTAATGGCGGCAGTGGAATAGAAACTGGTTTTGCTGCACCTAGCGGTCTCGGTGAGTCGTTAGAGAGATATTATGACAATAATTGCTTTAACGATGATTCAAGTTCTACATCCACCTATTTTGGTGAGGCCTTCAATCAAGTACTTGAACTTTTAGGTGCAAGGGGTGGAATTACTCACGATCCGTTAATATGTTCGATACCGAGTAGCGCGAATTTGTCTAATATTGAAAGCTTACTGTAGATCAAAGGTCTACCGAATCTTAGCCTTAAAAGCTTCGCCTAGTCTATAATCTGTGATTTCACAAATATACGTTTGAATTAAATGCGAAGCTACATTAGACACATACGTCTATTATAGAAATCTATTAACTAATATAGTAAGTCTCCTTGACACAAACTCTAATTGCCCAGTATTGTTAGTCTATAAACATAACCAAAATACCCTAAGTAAAAACTAATAATAAAAAGTAAGCATAAAACACAATGAACATCTTCAAACATAGTAAGAAACTAAATCAGTCTGGGTTCGACCATATCCTGGTAGTAGTATCCTGCATGGTAGTGATAGCAGTAGTAGGTACCTACGTACTCATATCTAACAGTCATGCTGCAGCCACCTCACAGGCTGAACTGAAATCAGGTATATCTGGCACCTACTGTCTTGATGACAATGCCGATGGTGGTACCAATGCCATTGTTGATACCTGGGGCTGTAATGGTACTCCTGCCCAGAAGTTTAGTTATAGTGGCAATCTCCTACATATTGGTACTAATGGCTGTGCCCGTGAAGCTGGCTCTAGTGCCACTACCGGTCAAGGCAAAGGAGCCAAGTGGGCTGGTTCAGTCGTGATTGGATCCTGCAGTGGACCTCCCTATGGTGCAGTCTGGGAACGGGTTGGTTCAACCTTCGAGAATGCCCATGCCGGAAGCAAAGGTGGTACCTACTGTCTTGATGTATCAGCCTTCAAAGCAAAGACCCAACTAGATATCTATCAGTGCAATGGCGGTGCCAACCAAAGCTGGACCAATTACACCTGGACAAGTGGTGGTGGTAGCGGTGGTGGTGGAGGCGGAGGAACGACGGCTTGTCCAAACGGGAACAAAGCTACTCCATCAGTGGCAAAGCAAATTGCGCAATGTCTGATGCCTTCGTTTGGGTTTAGTGTTTCAACCCAATACGCAAGCTGTTTAGTACCGCTATGGCAAGGGGAAAGCGGTTGGGTCTATAATGCTGAAAATGCTAGCGGTGCATATGGAATACCTCAATCTTTGCCTGGCAGTAAAATGGCAAGTGAAGGTTCAGACTGGCCTACAGATGCCACAACTCAAATTAAATGGGGCTTGAGTTACATCAAAGCTATTTATGGATCTCCTTGCAATGCCTGGGCCTTTAAACAGGGACATGGATACTACATTGTAAAGTCTTAATTCTTTGTAACGGTACGCAAGTATATGAAATAAAAACGCCCCTTTCGGTAACTAAGGGGCGTTTAATTAACAGAGTAGGTACGTGATTATTGAGCAGCTTCCCAATTATCGTTAAATGCTGAACCGTTGTCCTTCAGTCCACTTACTTCAGCCAAAGTCCGTCCGTCATTCATGCTAATGTCGTCAAGATTGAAGTAGTTCATAGGTTCAAAGACTGAACTATAACTAGTTGAAGCGTAGTCGTTTTTAAATAGTGAAGAATCGGTAGCCCATTTTGTTAATGGAGCGAAGACATTCGGATTACTTGTATTCGGCATCCATCTCTCAGCAATCCAGTCTGCTGATTGTCTCGCGCAGTTATATTTGTCGCGACAAAACTGAGTCGGGATCGAAGGTGATTGATGTGTAGTCAGATTTTTAATGGTCATAGTAAATCCATTCCCATAACTGACTTCAGCAAAAATTGTATCGCCTGGCTTAATGCTTATTTGTGATGTCGATAAGGCTTGTACCGAGACTGTAGGATACATCTCCCACCACGCATAGTAATTTACGGTAGGTTTTGTTCCGCCAGTACATTTTGCTTCAATTCCATCCTGTTCGACAGTAGTTTTTACACCTTGATTTAAGCCGTCAAATCCAACCCAGAAGAGTGCATTTGCATTCGCCGCTGTACATGACATTTTAGGTACTACAAACTCTCCCTCAACGCGGGTAAATGAACGACCGCTTGCTACATATCCAGACCAGCTAGGACTAGTTAGTTGAGTAATAGTTCCATCTGCCGCAACATTACCGAAAGAGCTAATTAAAACTGAAGATAATATTACAGACGTACAAAGTAAAGTCTTTATACTTGCACGTATACTTTTACTAGATAATAAATTCACAATAACTCCTGTTCCTCTATCTCTTAACCCCAAGTAAAAACCGACTTATATGCCTGCTTGACTTAGTAAAACAAGTATAGCATAATAGTTTAATAAAGTCAACTATAACAACATAACTATAATAATGCGTAAAGCCAGTTAATGTTCGCATTAATATGCAAATTAGTAAAAGTGAGGAGCACTCCACTATCTGCTCCTTGATATTTATATCTTAGGTATCTAAAGTCGAATACCATAAGAAGTACACCCTAAAAGTAGCTATGAATTTCTAACTAATTGAAAATAGTGTAGTAGTTGTATATTTCGGTTAGTAAATAGACCAGCCTCATCTGCTTTATGGTCTTGCAATAGTTTATTATGTCGAATTTATAAAATGGGTAGATAAGTTACTGCATTGACACAAACTCTAATTGCCCAGTATTGTTAGTCTATAAACATAACCAAAATACCCTAAGTAAAAACTAATAATAAAAAGTAAGCATAAAACACAATGAACATCTTCAAACATAGTAAGAAACTAAATCAGTCTGGGTTCGACCATATCCTGGTAGTAGTATCCTGCATGGTAGTGATAGCAGTAGTAGGTACCTACGTACTCATATCTAACAGTCATGCTGCAGCCACCTCACAGGCTGAACTGAAATCAGGTATATCTGGCACCTACTGTCTTGATGACAATGCCGATGGTGGTACCAATGCCATTGTTGATACCTGGGGCTGTAATGGTACTCCTGCCCAGAAGTTTAGTTATAGTGGCAATCTCCTACATATTGGTACTAATGGCTGTGCCCGTGAAGCTGGCTCTAGTGCCACTACCGGTCAAGGCAAAGGAGCCAAGTGGGCTGGTTCAGTCGTGATTGGATCCTGCAGTGGACCTCCCTATGGTGCAGTCTGGGAACGGGTTGGTTCAACCTTCGAGAATGCCCATGCCGGAAGCAAAGGTGGTACCTACTGTCTTGATGTATCAGCCTTCAAAGCAAAGACCCAACTAGATATCTATCAGTGCAATGGCGGTGCCAACCAAAGCTGGACCAATTACACCTGGACAAGTGGTGGTGGTAGCGGTGGTGGTGGAGGCGGAGGAACGACGAGTTCCGTTGTGAATGGGGTAAGTGCAAACTGTCTGGCACAATCTACGACAAATGCTAAATTACTATGTACAGCGGAAGAGTTCGGCGGAATCGAATATAACTATGGTGGGGCCCATTATTGGCCCTCATTTCTCAGCGGGTGTCTCGGAGGGGGTTCTAAGGTACCATCAAGAATATTTGACTGCGAGCCAGACTGTAGTGGTCTTGTAAGTATGGTAGTGGATATGGTTGAACACACAAACTATGCTTGGCAAGCGAACCCAGTTGGAAGTGGTTATGGGGTGACTGGAACCGGAGCAAGCAATTGGAAGGCGGTCTCCTTAAACAGTGTCCAGCCAGGCGATATTGTTGCTGGACCAAGCAGGGGAAGCACGGGGCATGTAGAATTCGTATTAAAAGGCACAGGTAGCAATATAACTTCCTATGGAGCCTTGGAGTCAAATACTGAAGTTGCTGCTCACTCGCCTGGTACTGCAGATACCTGGACTAATGCCTGGCAATGGGAATAGGAATAGGCGATTTAATTAGCTAATAAATTAGTCCAATATACAGGGCTGCAAAATATTGTAAGCTCTGTTTAATTTCCAAACAATTAAAAATATTGTATAATAGATTATAACTATTGAGAGAAATAACCGGTAAGTAGTTACTAAAAATAACCAATTATATAAATTAAGCGATCCTTTGAGAGAGATATATGCCCAATCAAGACCCCAATCAGATACGAAATATTGCCGTTATTGCTCATGTTGACCATGGCAAAACCACCCTTGTTGATGGGCTATTAAAACAATCTAATACCTTTCGTGATAATCAAGCTGAAATGAACCAGTCACTTATTTTAGATTCGAGTGATCAGGAGAAAGAGCGTGGCATTACCATTACCGCCAAAGTGACAGCCGTTCAATATAATGAGTACCGTATTAACATAATTGATACACCGGGTCACGCCGATTTTAGCGGCGAAGTTGAACGTATCTTAAATATGGCAGATGGTTGTCTACTTATTGTCGATGCCCAAGAAGGCCCAATGCCTCAAACTAAATTTGTACTTGCGAAAGCTTTAGCGAATGAATTAAAACCTATCGTAATAATAAATAAAATAGATAAATCAGGCGCTCGGGTATCTAAAGTAGAAGATGAAGTAGCAGATCTTTTCCTAGAACTTGCCGTGCATGAGGACCAACTTCATTACCCGGTTTACTATGCGATTGGAAGAACCGGTAAACTGTGGCAATCAATTCCAACCGATCTAGATGAAAGTGCAGATCTCACCCCACTTTTTCAGGCGATCATTGAGCACGTTCCGGCGCCTCACGTCGACGCCAGTTTACCATTTCAAATGCTGGTTACTGCTTTGTCGTACGATTCTTTTAAAGGAAAGTACGCACTTGGCAAAATAGCTCGTGGTGCGGTGAAAACTGGTGACGCTGTGATTGTATGTAAGAAAGATGGTAGCTTTCAAAGGAATAAAGTAGATACGCTCTACATGAGTCATGGCCTCACGAAATTTGAGGTAGGAGAAGCTGTGGCCGGTGACATTGTGCACATTACGGGCTTGTCGGACATTCAAATTGGAGAAACAGTCGCTGACCCTATGTCACCTGAAGCGCTGCCGGTACTAGAGATTGAAGAGCCCACACTACAAATATATCTTGGACCCAACACCTCACCTTTTAAAGGAAGGGAAGGCGAATTCACTACCTCTCGACAACTTGGAGATCGACTTAACAAGGAGCTTGAAACAAATATTGGCTTACGAGTAGTAGAATCCGGCATTGGCTTTAATGTGTCCGGTCGAGGCGAACTTCATCTAAGTGTGTTAATAGAGACTATGCGTCGGGAAGGATACGAATTTGAAGTAGGCAGGCCTCAGGTAGTTACTAAGCAAGTAGGCACTGAAGTTTTGGAACCCGTCGAAGAAGTTATCATTGAAGTACCCGAACAATACGTTGGATCAGTCCAAACTGAGATGGGAATGAGACGTGCAATCTTAAAAGAACAGTTTGCGAATGCAAAAGGCATGACTAAATTAATTTACGAAATGCCTACGCGTACGCTTCTTGGCCTCAGGAATAACCTTCTCACAAGTACAAGAGGTACGGTAATTATGAATACCCTGATACTTGACTATAAGCCGCTAGGTAAACCTTTGCAGCAGTTAAGAAATGGAGCACTAATCGCATTTGAAACTGGTACCACTACCGCTTATTCGTTGGAGAATGCCGAAGCAAGGGGCATTACCTTTGTGGGTCCGGCAGAGGAAGTGTACGCAGGACAAATCATTGGTCTTCATAATCGTCAGGAAGATATGGAAATTAATGTCTGCAAGGCGAAACATCTGACGAATATGCGAAGCAGTTCGAGTGACGGTGTTGTGCAGCTGACTCCGCCAACCAAGTATAGCTTGGAGGAAAACTTAGATTTTATTGAAAATGACGAATTACTTGAAGTGACACCTAAAGCTCTTCGGCTAAGGAAGCTATTACTTGATCCAATAGCCAGAAAGCGTGATAAAAGCAAAACCTTAAAACACTAATTAACTTCGAAGAATACAGTATACTGAATACGTAGTACACTTAAATCTTATAAATATACTTCATGTCTACTGGAACATCTAAACTCTATAAAAAAATACTTTACTCGGAAGATATTGTTCAGAAAAAAATTGATGATCTAGCACATCAAATCATCGAGATCTATAAAAATAAAGATCCATTATTTGTTTGCATGTTGCGAGGTGGGGCACCATTTTCGGCACAATTGATGGCTTCTATTACCAAACAGGATCCGGAATTTTATCCAGAATTAGATTATATGACCGTCCGTACCTATGGCGATAAAAGGATAGTGAAATCACCAGAGCTTATTATGAAGCTAAGCCCCCATACGTCGCCAAAGAACAGACCTGCATTAATCCTCGATGATGTACTCGACACGGGCGAAACAGCCTTGTTTACGAGGGAATATTTAGTGAACGTCGGATCAACGAGTGTTGATCTTTGTGTGCTCGTCAATAAAGATGTCCTACGTCCTGTATATAGCGGGCGTGTACTGTATGGGTTTGATGCTCCCTCAAATTGGTTAACCGGCATGGGTTTAGATGATGCAAGGATTGCACCGGAAGCCAATCGATGGGCTCCATATATAGCTATAGCTAACGAATAAGACTTCTTTCCAACTGAAGCTTTTACGTTATACCAAATCGACGCTGGCCACCAAGTGCTCTTATGTGTCTTTGTCTCGACTTTAATGCCGGAGGGTGTGCTTGAATTCTGGCAATACTTACTTCGGCGCCACCTTGCTCGGTTTGTTGGGTTCTGTCTTCAAAAGTAGCTTGATGTTTCCTTCTGGGTTCTGGAAGATCTCGAGGCGGTCGAGTCTGATTTGCTTGATCCCCATGATAGTTAAATACAAGTTTTGCGCCCATCTGCGCAGCTGGATTTTGCAGCGTATGGTGTACTAACGTAAGCACTGCTACATGACCTGCATAATCTTGTTCAAAATCAGCATCCACTGCGGCTGGCTCGTCTTCATAGCGTGTTTCAAATGCTAATAGCCGGTTCTCAGAGACTGGCACGATTACCCCTGTCATACGGAGTGCTTGCCAGCCAACCAGATAGCCCATACCTAGTCCAGTAGCCTGAGCTATATTCGATTCTCCGTCGACGAGCCTATGGTACGCACCGACCAAGGGCACATTATCGACATTCATGAGCGCAAGTTCTCTGGATGCAACTCCACCGGTTATTTGAGTTCGAGTACTTGCCACCATCTCATCGATGGCCATACCATCAAACTCAAATGCACTACCTACTGTCGTTATTTCTGAGGCTGGAAAACTCATACTAGTCTCTGTCTTAAAAGTTACTGCCAAGTACTGTAGCAGACTTTGATTTGCAATTTCGTGAGAAAATTTACCAAATATAGTAAATGTATAGTGTTTAGGGGTCAATTCTAGCTTAGAAAAGAGTATTTGGGCTTTATAAAGGCTGTTAAATTATGTTGGGATAAGCAATTGATACATTTTAAACCCTTATGTCAATCTAATTATTAATAGCATAAGTGGAAATATATGCATATAATTATAAAGCTTTGCCAGTATTAATTCTTTAACCAGGGAGGAGGATAAAAGACTTTTTAATTTGTGCAATAAAAGTAATAAGGGGGGGATATGATCAGACAAACGGTAACTCGCTTATGCTATGTCGGGACTGCAGCGGCAACAATGATCGGTATTAGTTTTGGAGGCGTGGCGTCAGCCGATAGTATTACTGTGACTGGACCGCATTCGTTAAATATGCTATTTCGATCGAGCTCAAACAATAGCTCGGTAATGGATAGTAATAGCAACTATGTCACATTAAATAACAACAACAGCCAGACTGCTAATTCAGGCAATGCAACAGTTTATGGCAATACGATTGGAGGCAATGCTTCATCGGGTAATGCTGGAAATAGCAATATGACGTACACGACGGTCGGCCTTATGAATTACAATATGGGTAATATTGGCGGCTTTATGGCAGATTTAGGTGGCGGATCAATGGGAATTGGTATAACAGGTCCCCATTCTTCTAATGCAATCATAACGACATCAAATTCTAATTTGAGGGAATCGAATACTAACAACATTAGTACCTCTAATAATAACTACCAAACCGCTTCATCCGGAAATGCTAAGAACAATGGCAATACTATTGGTGGTAACGCGATGAGTGGTAACGCTGGTAATTCGAATATGACCGGGAATGACATTGCGGTTATGAATAATAATGGCGGTGGATCTTCATCGGGTGGTTCAAATATCGGTGGTGGTTCAATTGGCCTGACGGGCCCACACTCAGTAAATGAGATAGTCAACACTTCAACAAATCGAACGGATGAATCGAATACCAATAATATCTCTACGACGAACAACAGCGCTCAAAGTGCCCAAAGTGGTAATGCTAATGTCGATGGAAATACGATTGGTGGGAGTGCAAATTCAGGTAACGCGGGTAATAGTAATATGACCTACAATGACACGTCAGTGGCTAATAATAATAGTGCACCGACTAGTTCTTGGAGTGTACCTTCAAGCGCGTCCATTGGTCTTACTGGACCCGGTTCTGTTAACAAAATCATTACATCGTCAAGCAACAGTGTAAATGAATCGAACATTAATAATATAAATACAACCAATTCAAATTGGCAGTCTGCTCAATCTGGTAATGCCTCATCTAGTGGTAACACTATTGGTGGCAATGCTTCAAGTGGTGCAGCTGGTAATTTGAATGCTACTGGTAACGGAGTCAACGTAACTAATAACTAAAAAACGTCGTACTTTCGGACTGAATAAATAGGAAAGAGGAGCAAAAATAGCTCCTCTTTTCTTATATGTTCAATTAAAGGAAGGCAGAATTAATTTAACGGTTTCGTTTTGTCGGTTGTTTCGATTTGCGAATACGGCGTTTAGCAACCGATTTTTTACCCGTATTGCTTATTGTTCTGGCAAAACTTCGTTCAGCTTCACTATCGGCAAAACGAGCAAGAGGACCATGAGCCAGGACTGGTTTTTTGCTTTGTTGATCGAGAGATTTAATCAAATCAACTGCAGATTTTTCTATAAGCCATTCTCGGCCTGGGGCGGTCTCTGTGATGGCGGTGATATGCCATAAATTATCACCAACTTCTTCTGCGGATATTATCTCTAGTGGGTTGACTACTAACAACGGACCAATTGGTAGACGTTCATTAGTCATCGTAATAAGTTTTTCCCCACTTGCCAGATCATCAACAAACATTTCTAGAGCCATTGGTCGAACACCTTTTGGGGCCAGTCGTACTCCTTGGATGTACTGATTATTAAGCCAGATTATTTCTCCTGTAAGGCCGCGGATACGTGTAGACCGTAGCGATACGCTTTCAACAACTCCTTGAAGGTCGGTAAATGGCTCGACTCTAATATGATCTCCGACTCCATACCACTCTTCTGCCATCATAAATGAACCGGCAGCTAAATCTCTTAGAGCAGGACTTAAGGCACCACTTATCACAATAACGGCTAAGGCGCTTGCGCCAATAATAGCGGTTGGTTGACCCGTAGGGTGTACGTAGACCCACCAAAAATACAGCGCAAATAGTATCAGAAGAGCTTTAATAACAGCTATATTCAACACTATAAAGGTCTCATAGCGTCGTAGTCGGTTTACGGTACGCAGATTTTGACTTTTATCAGCTTGAAATCCTATAATCGTGACAACTCGACGTAAAAGTATTGCCAGTACTCGACCTATAATAAGTGCACTAGCTAATGAGAGCGCCAATACCACGATCGAATGCACACTAAAGACCGTATGTGAAATACGATCAAATATATTTACCGTAGTGTGGACTGCCTGATTTGATGATTCGTTGGCGATAATATGCATAAACTTATAAACTGTGCTATTCCCAAGGTGCAAGCGGATAAATATATTATAATCATATATTCTCTAATTGTCAATACTTCAATTCATGATGACCGAGTATGAAAGAATACCTATTAAAGCTGAAAATTACCTGTCTTTTTATTTTTTGTCAGGCGCTTTATTAGGCATTGAAACTACATCCGTCAATGGTGACTTCAGGTTTTGAATGTCTTTATGAAGATGAAATATAGAATCATGGGCCATTATATACGTAAGAACTGCAAGCGGTAATTCAATGAATGCAGCAAAACCAAGAGCAATCACCTGATCTCGCCCAGGATTAGCGGTAAGTACATCAAACCAGGCATCGACTACTAGTAATGTAGACAATGACGTAGCGGTGAGTGTGAGCCAAATCGAACGCACGATTGCCAAATATACCGTTAAAATGAGCAGACAAATAATAAATATATCGAAGCCCACCCAGGCAGTATCCCAATGATGTGCCGTTTGCAAGGTAGGTAAGTTTTCGGCAAGTCCATAGGTCCAAGGAATTAATACAATTGCGCTAATGGCATAAAGAACAATTACCCAGCGAGGCATGTGAAATATTTGTTTTTCCACCCTTTAATAGTACCAAAATGAGGCAATGCCTTTACATCATGATACTACCTATAGGAAGTAATTTAGCGCTGGTCCGTAAAAGTCTTTACTGCAAACATAGTTTATATCCACTATTTGAGTATACTGAGTTAAAAAGCGTGGCCCTCGCGTAAAAGATGCCGTTTGGCAAGCCAACACCGCTGACTGTTCTGTATAATTTCCAGTAGCTGTCCAGACAGGCAGGTAATTGGTCCAGTTATTCGTCAAGAGATTCCACTGATTTGGTGAAGAGTAAATACCGACTTTAGCAAATGGACTTGTCTGCTTAATGGCGGCAGCTGCACCTGCAATTGAAGATCTGTTGACTTTAGCAGTACTAGTCCAGCTATTATCGGTTTCGACATCTAACCACCAAAAAGAAGAATGTACGTTAGATAAATTGGCATAGCGGATGGCATAGAGAGTAGCGTTATAGCCATAATTGTAAGCTAGGCACGTAGCATTTGTACGATAGCAATGCAGTGGATATTGTTGATATTTCCGACCTCGAGCCATACCGGGGTATCCTGTATTTATATACACTATGTAACGCTGCATTAGTAAAGTCTCTTTTATGAGACACGGGTTTTGCTTGAAATCCAGGCCACCATTTATGCCAACTATCCCGAGTTCGAAGGTTAAATTTTGGTTAATGGAACAATTAGGCCAAGATAGATCCACTAATAATGATGATGCTGGATGCGAGGCCGGTGTAAAACTAAGCATCAAAAACAGCAACCCAAGGCAAGTTAACACTATAATTAAGAATCGATTTTGCACACCGGTATTAATATCAATAATTGATTTGAAATACAATAAAAATTAAACTTATTGCTATTTCTTAACCTTCAGATGATGTCCAAATGCACTGTCCAATGTAGAAATACTATTGTCCTGGAAGTATTTTAAGACGGTATGGTGGTGCTACTTCTTACTCTTAGTAGTAGAAATTGTTACTTTTTTTGGTGCCGGTAATTTTTTAAATGGGATGGTAATCTTTAAAATGCCGTTTTCCATCTCGGCCTTAATTCTGTCAGCGTCAGCAACTTCGGGTAAGCGTATTCGCCTATAAAAACTACTACTGCTCTCTCTAACGACGTACTTCTTACTCTTGTCTTCTTCCTTCTCGTGCTTTTGAGCCGAGATTTCCAGAACATCACGCTCAAGATTTATAGTAATGTCTTTTTGGTCAAAATCCGGCAGATGAGCTTCCACCACCATTTGTTTGTCGCCTTCAGTATAGACATCAGTCGTCGGTAATTTTACCAACCTAGGACGGGCGGTGAGCCATTCATCTCCGAAAAATTGCTTTTGTAATGCTTGCATTTCAGCAAATGGATCAAAACGAACAATATTAGCCATAGGTTACCCTCCTTAATAGTTACTTAGTTGCTCTTCCGGAAGTAGTGAGGCAACTAATTCTATAATAATAATGGTTATCACGATTGTCCATCAAATGAATAACGTTTTACGCATGTATCTGATGTTCATGATTTTTCACTTCGTTTTTCTTGGGGCTGGAAAATAAACATAAGTACTGTACACTAAAGAGTTATGACCGGGCGAACTCACGATTTAGCTGCTATAACCACGCTGGGTGTGATTGTTTTATCCGAACCTACTAGAACTGTCACACTTGCTACGGCAATCGTGGTCGTGTTTGCTAATTTGATTGGTGGCATTACTCCCGATATTGATCAGCCTTCAGCACCTCTTTGGAATAATTTACCTGTCGGTCATTTATTTGGGAAGATATTCGATAAAATGGCAGGAGGGCATCGTTTTATCACGCACTCCATACTCGGTTTGGTTATCTTTGGTTTTCTAATTCATTGGTTGTTGCTATTTCTCCATCCAATTATGACTAGTGTAAATATTGGCTACGTCTGGTGGGCATTTATGATCGGAATGCTTTCGCACTTGGTAATGGATACCTTTACCAAAGAAGGTGTGCCATGGCTATTACCCATTCCAGTAAAATTCGGCTTTCCGCCAATAAAAGAATTCCGTATTACCACTGGAAAAGCCGTTGAGCTATATGGTGTTTTTCCTCTTCTGTTGGTCTTTAATGTGTACTGGTATTACACCCACTATCAAGTATTTTTACAGTATATTCATATTCATATTACCTAATTCAGATAAACCGACTTTGCTGATAAACCTGGATTCCGGAGCATAAGTGGTTTAAAATAGTATATTCATGGGGAGACATCAATCATTTTCTGATAAATTCTGGCATGATAAACATGGTAGGTTTGTAGTTTGGCAGCGTCCGAACGTGTTTCTGATTGTCTGGTTTGCTTGCATCATCCTGATGATAATTCTGCCTGGCGGTTCACTAAACAACTACATCAGTTTTCTCGCTGAAGGCGCAATATTTATCTGGGCAATTCTTGAACTATTTTTAGGATCCAGTTATTTTCGACGTTTACTTGGACTTTGCGTTCTATTGTTAATTCTCACGACAAGAATTATCTGAATAACTACACTTCAATTGTAGATATTTTCTGTTCATCATCTGGACGTATTCTTTTTTGGCGATCTGTTTCATCTTCTATTTCATGACCAAGAATCTCTTCGATCAAATCTTCGATCGTCACAATACCGACGATTTTATCATTTTTTTCCACCGGTATAAGATGCGTGCCAGCTCCGATAAATTTACGAAACATTGTATCGAGTGCGGTCATACTACCAACTAACTGAACAGGGTGGAGGGGGAGGTCCTCAACAAAATATTGTTTTTCGTCAAAATCAATATCGACTAGATTCTTCATTATCAAGATGCCATAACAGATGGTCAGATCGTTATTAAAGATAGGTACACGTGAAAAACCTTTACTCTTTAGTTCGTCTATTCTATCGCCAGTCAACTCGACATTTGGTGTAAGCCAATATGTGTGGCGGATGTCCGTCATAATATCTCTTACTCTTTTTTCGCTCAACTGCAACGCACCACGCATGATTTCTACTTCATCTTCATCCAGCTCGCTGCTTTCATTTGATAAATGCTCAGTAATCAATAGACCGAGCTCTTGGCGGCTTTGTAATTTAGTTCGTTGAAGCGGAAATAATTTATCAAGTAAGAGCTGCAGCGGTTTACTTATTACGTAGGTAATAATCCGCATGAATGTAAGTAAAGGCGCAAAAGTACTCGACCACATCAAGGGATTTTTCGCAAATAGTGCCTGAGGTATAACTTCGCCAAAAACAACTATCAACAATGTACTTATGAGACCTGCGGCCCAGCCATTAATTTTTTGATCCAGAACTAACGAACAGGCCGACACGCTCGCTACGTTAGTTATTAATATACTTGCCAGTGTTAAATGCGTATTCTTACGAAGGGGTAAAACACGCCGAGCCTGACGATTACCTAATTTTGCTTTTCGTTTTAAGTCGGACAGGTCAATCGACATAATAGCGATATTCAGTCCAGAACAAACCGCTGAAAAGAGTACCAAAATAAACACTATACCAATAAACAAGATCAGGTTACCTGTCATTTAATAAGTTATTACCTTCGATAATCTCGGCTGAGAATATTGCATGTCTATTTCCTTATTGTAACGATAAATACTTATGCTTGGCAAATGCCAGGCATCTGTTAGTCTACGAGTATGGTGAAAAATGATGAATTAAGCGAAGTTCTAAGCAGATCGTCAGATGAAGTTGCTCGTCGTTTACTCGGAACATACCTTGTTAGAGAGTACGGGGGTGAAACATTGATCGGTAAAATCGTCGAAACTGAAGCCTATGACCAAACTGACGCTGCCAGTCACAGTTATCATGGGATGACTAATCGTACTCAAGTCATGTTTGGTCCGCCAGGTCATCTTTATGTGTATTTCTCCTACGGTATGCATTATTGTTGTAATGTCGTTTGTGGACCAGTAGGTCACGGATCAGCAGTCTTGATACGTGCTCTAGAACCACTCAATGGTCTGGCGACAATGCAACTAAATCGACATGGTAAAGCAGAAAGAGAATTAACAAATGGACCTGCTAAAGTTTGTCAGGCTCTAGCAATAGATTTCAAGTTAAATGGACATGACTTACGCAGTGCGCCTTTACTGCTTTTGCTTAAGCCAGCTTATAAGAATTCGGAGATCACTACCACGACCAGAGTTGGTATCACAAAAGCCAAAGATGAACTGCTGAGGTTTTATATAGACCATAACAAGTTTGTCTCCCGACCTCTGTAAAAATGAGCTTGCAAATTGTTTCATATAAGCATAAGCTGTCTTAAGGAAGTGTGAGGCTTCCTACCGATCCGGCCGTTTTACGCGCCGGATCTTTAGGTTGACTCACTAATTATTGACAATTTGAACACAACCCTTTGACTTCGATTTGATGTACTTGTGAATGAAAACCAAACTGTTTTACGATAGTCTTTAACCGTGCTTCGAGCTTATCGTCTTCTGGCATGGAGATTATTGAGCCACATTGCGTGCACGTTATGTGATGATGATGATCATTAAATTCATCACTGAGCTCCAGCTTATATTTCCAGCCGAGAGGCAGCCGTTGCACAATACCCAGGTTTTCGAATAATGAAATAGTACGATAAATACTCGCCCGATCAACAACAGTCTCACATGATTGTATTAGATGATTCATAGACTGCGGTTCTTTGCCTTGCAAAGCTTCAAAGATTACCTGACGCGATGAAGTCACGCTCTTGTGGTGTCTTTTAAGTGTTGTTTGGAAGGCTTCAAATGAATTCGTCATACTGCAATTATAATAAAAATTGCGACTTATTTGCAAATAACTACATTCGCACCGTACCATACCACTATGAAAAAGCAATTAAATCTTACATCAATAGTGGCTGTGCTCTTTGGTGTGATAATTGTCGCTGGGGTCATTACCGTGTTGATGCATCCTTTAAAAACAAACAATTCTTCTGGAAATGATAAAATCCAAATAGTCGCAGCAGAAAATTTTTGGGGAAGCTTAGTAGGTCAACTTGGTGGCAATAAAGTGAATGTTACGAGTATTGTCTCAGATCCCAATGCAGATCCACACGAATATGAAAGCAATACTGAAGATGCCCGCAAATTTGCCACAGCTAATTATGTAATTGTAAACGGTGTAGGGTATGACAGTTGGGCAGAGAAGTTATTGTCTGCGAATCCTAATAGTAGTCGGAAAGTGCTAGATATAGGCGATTTAGTTGGCAAGCAAGTCGGTGATAACCCCCATCTTTGGTACAATCCGGCATACGTCAATACAGCAATCGTACAAATGAAAAATGATCTGATAAGTATCGACCCCAAAGACAGCAGTTACTTCAATCAGCAACTGAAGGATCTTGAAGCATCGCTTGCTGGTTATCAGAATAGAATTGCCAGCATTAAAAAACAGTTCGGTGGTACGAAAGTTGCTGCGACCGAGGATATTTTTGCCTATTTAGCACAAGCGGCAGGACTTGATCTGGTTTCGCCGCCTGCACTTATTGAAGCTGTCGCCGAAGGAAATGACCCACCAACGGATAGTGTTGTCGAGTTCCAGCAGCAACTTGAAAGTGGACAAATTCGGGTCTTAGCCTACAATGAGCAAACCGTGACGCCGCTGACCACTAGTATTAAACAATTAGCTGCTCAGCAAAATATTCCCGTAATTGGCATAACAGAGACAATACAACCTCCGGACACAACATTTCAGGATTGGATGAATGCAGAACTGATAGACTTAGAAAATGCACTCAATTCCAATGAACTAGGTCAATAGTTCTATGTCAAAAACACTATCTAGTATTAAAGCGACCAATCTTACGGCGGGTTATGGTTCAAAAACAATATGGGATCATGCGAACTTTGCTGTTCAACCCGGCGAATTTGTTGGTGTACTGGGTCCAAATGGGGCTGGAAAAACCACTCTTTTCCGTTTGATACTTGGTCTGACAAAACCACTAGGGGGGGAACTATTGGTCTTTGGAAAAAACCAACACGCGGAAGTCCACGAGTTGGGTATGTACCGCAACGAAGACCTATAGATCAACAACTCAATATTGAAGCTTTAGAGCTTGTACGCCTGGGTATTCACAGTAATCAATGGGGTTTTGCGTTACCTAAAGAGGCGCGCCTGGAGCAGACAAAAGCTCTGGAGGCACTTGAACAAGTAGACGCAGTAGACTTAGCTCATCGTCCGCTCGGCCAACTTTCAGGCGGCGAATTGCAGCGTATATTTCTCGCTCAGGCACTCATTGGTAAACCTAATTTGCTGTTGCTTGATGAACCGCTTGCTAATTTAGATATACGCCGCGAAGTTGAACTTATACGATTAATTGCCAAGGTAGCAAAGTCTGAAGATGTAGCCGTTTTGCTTATTGCTCATGATATTAATCCTCTTTTACCAGTCGTCGATAGATTAATTTACTTTGTCAATGGTCAAGTTGCTAATGGATCGCCTGAAAAAATCATAACAAATAAGACTTTATCTAATTTATACGGAGCACCAATAGAGGTTTTACGCGATTCGAGGGGAAGGTTGGCTGTATTAGGAACAGAAGAGGCTGTACACCATGAATGATAGTTTTAGCCTTAACCTATGGACGGATTTTCAGTCCATGTGGCAGTACACATTTATGCAACACGCATTTGAAGCAGGTACCATTGTCGCGATAGTCGCAGGAATAGTGGGCTATTTTGTCGTATTGAGGCGCTTATCTTTTGCAGCACACGCATTATCACATGCGGGGTTCGCTGGCGCGGCTGGAGCTGTCCTAGCAGGGCTGAGCCCGATGGTTGGATTACTAGCTTTTACTTCAGGAGGAGGTATTTCCATGGCTTTACTGGGACGTAAAGCAATCAGTAAAGACGTCCAAATTGGCACAGTCCTAGCCTTTATGCTCGGTTTAGGCGTACTTTTTATTAGCCTCTATAAAGGTTACGCGACCGAAACGTATTCGCTACTATTCGGTGAAATTCTTGGTATTAGCTCTTCGGATGTTCTGATTACGCTTATCGCAGGTATTATCACTATTTCAGCTATGGCGTTTATATTCAGAAAGCTATTATTTACATCACTGGATGAAGATGTTGCCAAGGCAAAAGGTATATCTATACTTGGCATGAATATAACCTTTATGTTGTTAATCGCTCTGGCAACGTCAATTGCCGTGCAAGTAGTCGGTGTATTACTTATTTTTGCGCTCATGGTAACACCGGCTGCGATAGCTGAGCTGATTGCCAAACGACCAGGTCAAGGTTTACTAATATCAGTTATAGTTTCGCTGATGGTAACCTGGTTTGGTTTATTTATCTCATTCTATCTGCCGTATCCAGTGAGTTTCTTTATTACTTCCTCAGTTTTTTTGCTATATTTAATGGTACGAATAAAACAAAAATATTTAGTGAAAAGATCGAGTACACAACCAGCAACAGAAGCTAGTTCGATATAATACCTATATGACTCGTCAAACAACGTATCGGACTAATTTTACTATTCCTCAGCAATCACACTCCCGAAGGCCAGATAAGGTTGCTCAAAAACGTCATCACGGCAGTCGCGTCTTTTTCATTTTAGTATGCCTTATTATTGTTGCTTTTGGCGTGTATTATGAACTGCGACCGAGCGCTGCACCACCAGTAGCGAAAAAAACGGCGACGCATCAAATTGTGACGAAAACTAACATTGCGAGTACGCAAACCCAGCCAATCACTGTACCAAATCCCTGCGCAGCAAATACCTTACCAAAACTAGCACTTGTAAGTATCTCACAGCGTCATATGTGGGCTTGCGAAAACACGATCGTGGTGTATGGATCGAATGTAGTGACTGGAATGGAAAATCTCGCCGCTGACCGTACTCCGACCGGCACCTATCATGTTTTCGCCAAACAAACTAATCTCTACCTCAATGGGTCGGATAGTACCGGGAGTTGGCACGATTACGTCTATTACTGGATGCCATTTCTGGAAAATCAATATGGGACTTACGGTTTTCATGACGCGACCTGGCGGGCAGATACGGCATTCGGAAATATAAGTCCCTATTCTACCGATGCCTCACACGGTTGTGTTGAACTTCCTCTAGCGACAGCTAAGTGGCTATTTAACTGGGTATCAATAGGCACGACGGTTACTATAGAATCGTGAACTGAAACTGCAAATCTTATGAAACTAACCGCTGACGAGCGGGGGATTTGGTGGAGTCGGTGGCTGTTGTGGTTGAGGTACTTGAGCTGAACCGGTCTGTGGGTAAGCACTTGGTTGCGGGACGGTTGGCGTTTGGGCAACTTGTGGATATCCATTCGTTTGTGGCGTCGCTGGTGCTTGACCAAATTGCGGTGCGACGGGTGTATATGGTTGGCCAGTACTAGGCATTCCGGCTACTGCAGGCTGTGCTCCAACATTATTAAAAGCATCCTGGACGATTGCCTGGCCAATAAAACCCAGTAACCAAAGCAATAGAAACGCGACTACTCCCGACATCTTACCTTGAGTCACACGTTCTACTCCTTTTGAGAAGCGCCATAACCACCAAATATTTACAAAAGGAATGATGATCAGCCAGGCTGTTGGAATATCAGCACCCAGCGTATTCATTTCCCCTTTTGATTTTACTTCCCAGTATAATGAATAAATCCCGAGTGTAATAAATGGCAGTAAGAGCACTGCAAATACGCTTCTTTTTTTCATGATTTGCTCCAGATTAATAACATTACCACTAAGTCTAAAGGGAATACGACATCTTGACAAGCTTATGCTTAAAAATGATGGTTTATTCCCCAGCTTATATCCAGTTAGAGCTTGTAATCTATTTCGTGAGAAAGGTAACCGCTTGGTAACATTAGATGTACATATGAAGAAAGCTTTACTATCGCTGTGTGTCGTGGTCGCATTTGTGGTCTATACCATTATGTTTCGTCATCAGGCAACAAAACTTGTCCTCAAACCTGTTACCTTATCGACTACACATTCTGCAAGTACTTCCAATTCTTCTACTTCTACGACCGGGTCCAGCACTTCAAGCAACTCTGGAAGCTCGATAACCCCATCATCGCATTCTTCAAGTACTAGTTTTCATAACGGAACGTACATTGGGAGTATCGCCGATGCATTTTACGGGAATGTGCAGGTGGAGGCGACAGTCAAGGGCGAATCAGTTACCTCCGTAAAGTTTCTACAGTCCCCGAATGATAATCCAAACTCAATAAATATTAATTCACAAGCAATGCCTTTACTTGAACAAGAGGCGTTACGTGCACAGAGCGCCAATGTAAATATAATTTCCGGGGCGTCTGATACGTCTCAAGCATTTATCCAATCATTGTCTAATGCATTGTCACAGGCTAAATAAAAATCCATGAAACAATCAAAATTATTAATGGGTATGCCTGCTTCGATAGAGATTGTAAATTGTGAGGATGAGACTGTCTTCAGCGATATATATACCTTTTTGAAAGGCGTTGACCAACGATTTAGTACCTATAAAGCCTCGAGCGAAATATCTCATCTCAACAGTGGATTGCCAGTATCGCTATGGAGCAATGATTTAAAGCTCATTTTATATCTAAGCTCGCAAACCAGGCGACAAACAAAAGGTTATTTTGATATTGACCGAGGGGGTCAAATTGACCCCTCTGGATTAGTCAAAGGTTGGGCTATTCAGATGGCCGCTGATCGATTGCGTAATAGAGGCTATAAGGATTTTTATATTGATATAGGTGGTGACGTACAAGCAAATGGGGTAAATACCGCCAGCAAACCTTGGAAAATTGGTGTTCGAAATCCGTTTAAGCGTAATGAGATTGTAAAAGTTGTCAGACTGAGCAACCAAGGAATTGCAACCTCCGGTAGTTATATCAGAGGTCAGCATATATATGATCCTCATGATCGGAGTAAATCTTTGACCGAAATAGTAAGTCTAAGTGTAATTGGACCGAACATTTATGAAGCGGATCGTTTTGCGACAGCGGCATACGCGATAGGTAGAGAGGGTATACAGTTTATCGAAGAATTGCCGGGATTAGAAGGTTATATGATTGATAATCAGAAACGTGCAACACTTACCACCGGATTTAAGGAGTATCTAGAGTAACTATGATTGATGCACTAGATTCTTTACTTGACCGAATTACTATGTATCGGCTACTGCTTTATTACCTCATTGCGCTTGTTTTGATCGCAGCTTTCATTGGTCACTTTGGTTATCTGCACTATAATGCAAAATCCGTACTCATATCAGCCACGATTTTGGTCTTTGCCTGCTGGATGATAAACAAGCTCTTTTCGTTTATTTTACGCGTCCCGACTAATTATGAGTCATCGCTAATTACTGGTCTTATTCTCACTCTGATCATCTCTCCAATAAGCAATACGGACGGTGTGACATTCCTGCTAGCTGCTTCGGGACTTGCCATGTCATCGAAATATTTACTGACGATTGGCAATAGACATATTTTTAATCCGGCGGCTATTGCTGTGGTATTAATGGCTTTCGGACCAAAGCAATCAGCTAGTTGGTGGGTGGGTACGGCGGACATGTTACCGTTTGTACTAATTGGTGGTGTTTTGCTAATTCGAAAAATTCGCCGAACAAACATGGTGCTAAGTTTCTTACTTTCGACATATGCGTTCTCGACTCTTTATACGTTATTCATGCACGGTAACGTTTGGCTAAACGCCAAGGAGCTTACCTTAAGTTCGGCACTATTTTTTATGGGGTTTGTCATGTTAACCGAACCGTTAACATCTCCGACAACTTCCAAAAAACAATCGATCTATGGACTGCTCGCGGGTATTCTATTTCCGCCTCAGGTACATGTGCTTGGAATCTATTCGACTCCCGAGCTTGTGCTCGTTGTAGACAATATTTTTCGTATCTAATAAGTCCAAAAGCCAAACTCATGCCTAAATTGGTCAAAAAGGTGAAAATAACACCTGATTCCTTTGATTTTGTATTTGCAAAATCACCAAAATTTACCTATCAACCTGGCCAGTATATGGAGTGGACATTGCCTCATTCGCACACTGATGGCCGTGGTAATCGTCGCTATTTTACTTTTGCTTCATCGCCCACTGAGGATACCATTCGCATAGGAGTCAAGTTTTACGAGCGCAGCAGTAGTTACAAAAAGAAAATGCTGGCAATGATTCACCAAACACCTATAGTTGCCGGTCAGCTGGCAGGCGATTTTGTCATGCCAAAGGATAAAACAAAGAAACTAGTATTTATTGCTGGAGGAATTGGTATTACGCCCTACCGGAGCATGATTAAATATCTGCTCGATTCAAACGAACACCGTGATATAGTTCTCCTCTATTCGGTCCGAAGACCTGAGGATATTGCATACATGTCACTTTTTGAAGAAGCAAGAGCAAAACTTGGAATTAAAACCGTCTATACCTTAACAGATCAAAAGGCGGTCTTGCCGGATATGCATTCCATTGCTGGTTATATCACTCCTGATGTAATTAAATCGGAAATCACAGATTACAGGGAACGCTCTTTTTACATTTCAGGTACTCACAATATGGTCGTCAGCATGGAGGCGGCTATAACTGATTTGGATATTTCGCGGAGGCAGATTAAGACTGATTTCTTTTCAGGATACGCGTAATAGTAGCGTTTACTAGTTACTTTATAAGGCTCGTACGCCAAAAATTGCTAGAATAGTGGTATGCTTGTTGCCGATATAGTTGTGGGGTTTCTTTTACTCGTGGTAATCGTGTTGCTATTCAAGAAAACCTCAACACATGACAGTGGCAGTGCCCTGATGTTAAAGCAAGATCTTACCGAGCTAAACAAAAGCGTCGACCAATTAAAAGAAGGATTACAAGACAAACTTACAGAGCGACTCGATAAAAATCAAGCAATGATGCTCGGTAGCCTACAAAAACAATTTACGGAGAGTTCTAAACTCATTACCGAAGTCACTAAAAATTTAACCGAACTAAAAGAAAGCAACAAACAAGTTATCGGCATCACCGATGAACTTAAGGTATTGCAAAATGTTCTCAGCAATCCAAAACAGCGAGGAGTGCTTGGCGAATATTATTTGACCACAGTTCTAAAAAATGTTTTGGCACCAGACCAGTTTGCACTGCAATATAAATTTAATGACGGAGAAATCGTCGATGCCGTAATCTATTTGGATAAAAAAAGACTGCTTGCTATAGATTCCAAATTTAGCTTAGAAAACTATAACCGGTTAAACGAAGAAAAAGACAAAGTAAAGCGTGATGCGTTTGGTCGGCTTTTTAGAGAGGATTTAAAAAAACGAATCGACGAAACATCAAAATATGTGAGACCAAATGAAGGGACCTTGGATTATGCTTTTATGTTTATTCCAAGTGAAGCAATATATTATGACCTTCTCATCAATAAAGTTGGCTTAACAAATACCTCAGCTCGAGATTTGATTGAATATGCTTTTCGTGACAAACATGTGATTATCGTTTCTCCAACAACGTTTATGGCGTATTTACAAACAGTATTGCAGGGATTACGAAGCTTACAAATAGAAGAAACGGCAAAAGAAATTCAGCAAAGAGTTGGAGAACTCGGACGACACTTAACTACCTATGAACAATTTATGCAAAAGCTTGGGCTAAGTCTTGGTACAACGGTTAATCATTTTAATGCAGCTCATAAAGAGCTTAAAAAGGTAGATAAAGACGTTATTAAGATAGCAGATACGACTCCTGCTATCGAACCACTTATTCTCGAAAAACCGACACTTGAAGATTGATTATTTTTCAGCTTTTAACAAGTCAATGACTAGTGAAGCGGTCCAAGAAAAATTATCGGCACCAGCACCTTCGCCTGTGAGAGGATCAAAATATTCAGCGAAACCACCAATTTTGACCATATCAAGAGTGCTTTCAGTAAGTGCTTGGGCATGATCATCAAATCCGTATTGTTTTAAGCCCTCGATAATGAGCCAGTTCATATTGACCCATGATGGTCCCTGCCAATAAAGTTTGGGATGAAACCAATGCGAATCAATCGGTACAGACGGAACTGGAAAGGCTGGTCCGTACAGGTGCTCATTTTCAAGCATGCGCACAAGTAGGGCAGCACGCTCTTGATTAATTGTTCCGGCATACAGCGGTAGTAATGTCGCAATGCTTGGTATCTTGAGGAGTCGGTGTGTTATAAAATCACGGGGGTAATACTGTTGAGTATAAGGGTCCCAAAGTTCTTCAAAAGTCTTCTCAGTTTTTTCCATTTGTTTTTTTAAGTCAGTCGGTAGTTCTTCTTTTAAGCTTTTAGCAATTATTTGTAGATGACTATTGGCGCGGATGAAGATACTATTAAATGCCAAATCTTCTATAGCAAATAATGAGTGATCTAGAATTTTATTAATGTCGTAAGCTTTTCGTCGGAGTCGGCGTTGAATATCGAAGAGGCACAGTATTTCAATCGTTGAAAATCGCTCATCAATCGGTACATTGCGAGTATCGCGACGGAACAGGTTAATCAAATAGTCGAGTCGACATACTTCAATAAAACGTATCCAAAATGGCATGAGATGGTCGTGCATCTCATTTACCCACGGGGGTGTATTATCGAGACCTATTTCCCACGGGTGTATTTGTAAGACTAAGCCTTCATGATGTGGATCACGCTCATCATATAACCACTCGTGATAGGCAAGCAAAGCAGGCCATACCATACGATACCAAGTGTGCCGTTCCGGCCACTCCAACTTCTCACCTATCTTGACTACTGCTTCGGCGAGCAGGGGAGGCTGTGTAATGCCGGTGGTCATAATTTCGTCAGGTGCGAAAGGATTTATCCAACTTCGCCAGACATTTCGATCTGCACGATATTTTGGATCATCTCGGAAAATTATATTCGGTAGCATTCCATTGTGCCACTGTCCACGTAGTAACGACAATACTTCAATTTTAGCTCGTTCAACGTCTAGATGTCGTAAGCCAATAGCGATAAAACAGCTATCCCAAAGCCATTGATGTGGATATAAGCCATGGGCTGGTTGGGTATAGCTTCCGCGATCATTCATGGCGAGAACTGCTTTTGCTTCCTCGAGCAGATCACTTTTTTTATGCATATGGTTTTAGTATATAGTACGAATATAGACAGTAAATGTTTGCGAGCGGGTTTTAATGAGGTCGATTTTTAACTTCTACAGCTAGGTTCGGGTTCCACATTGCACCAGTTGCTGACTGTACGACATCAGCTCCTGCGGATAGATATTCAGAATAATTATGTGGATTCATGACTCCTCCAACACCAATTATTTTAAAATCAAGATTTTTAGTTTGTCGAAGCTTGTTCAATCGTTGCACCATATCAATGCCTGCCCATTTTATAGAAGCGCCGCAAGCACCACTTTTTAATCGTCCTTTTCCGGGAAGTAACTGATTGCCTTGTTCATCAACTACCGGCACCGGTAGTGTATTTATGACTGAGACAGCGGCGATGTACGGCTTACTGACGTTTACTACTTTCTCAAGCAGGGGCTGTTGTTCTTTAGTGAAATATCCAAGTTTGATAACGAGAGGTATGTTACCTATCAGATTTTTGGTTTTTTCGCAGATTAACCTGACGGCGTCAGGGGTATAACAGATAATACCTTCGTTCGACACGTTGGGACAAGATAAATTTACCTAAATGACTGATACGCCTGTTGTTGCGGCCATTTCTGCTGCTTTAGCAAAGTCATTGAAGTAATCGTTTTGTGTAAAATTCTGTTGAATAGTTCCTACGACACTGGCAATTACTAGTTGGCCAGTTCCTTGCAATGAAACAGCACTTTTTAGATCCCTGACCCAAAAATCGGGTCCCCGTGAAGGATTTCCAAAGGAATTGGTAATAGTGATACGCTCAGGAGATTTATTGATTTTTCGCGAACCAATAATCGACTGTTTTGTTTTCTCAACTGTTAAGTCACCATCAATATCTAGAAATACAATGTTTGGAAATTCATTTGCCGGAAAAGGAACTGTTCGTTGGGTCTTATAGCAAACCACATCAAAACCAAGTTTTAGGGCTAAATCGATATGTCGACTGGTAGGGAGTGGACCAGCTGGAATACCGAATCGAGAATTTATTTTATAACCCAAGAAAAGACAATTTGATTTGTCTAGAGAATCTACTAATGGGAGTGTATGAGGAGGATATGGTCCGTTGTCGAAATTGTCATCAAAAGTTTTGTCTGGATTATAAAATACGTTTAGATCATTCATGCGCTATTTTGCTCAGTATTCATTCTACATGTATAGTATTGGAAACAGAATACATTCTATGGATTTTTCGACAAAATTAGCCGCAGCCTGGAAAAACAATAATTCGTTATTATGTGTTGGACTTGATCCTGATCTTGAAAAAATGCCAACTTCTATACGGCAAAGAGCTGACGCGATAGTTTATTTTAATCAAGAAATCATTAAAGCAACGGCGCCGTATGTTTGCGCATTTAAATTAAATTCAGCTTTTTACGAAGCCTATGGCAGTGTTGGTATAGAACAGTTAAAGGCAACGGCTGATTATATAAAGGCCCATTATGCTGATTTGCCTATCATTATCGATGCTAAACGAGCTGATATCGGGAACACTAATAAAGGTACGGTGACATTCGTGTTCAACTATTTACATGGTGACGCGGTAACGCTCAATCCTTATTTGGGCCAAGAAGCACTACTGCCATTTCTGGAGAGAAGTGACAAAGGATCGATTATCCTATGTCGGACAACAAACGCAGGGTCTGGTGAATTTCAAGACCTCCAAGTTGAAGGTAAACCACTCTATGCAATTATTGCAAAGTCAGTGAAAGAAACCTGGAATACTCGAAATAACTGCGCACTGGTGGTCGGGGCAATGTACCCGAAAGAACTTAAGGAGGTCAGGCAAATCGTTGGTGAGGATATGGTACTTTTAGTGCCCGGTCTGGGTGCGCAAGGTGGTGAACCGAAAGCAATAGTGCAAGCGGCCATCAATAGCTCTGGCAACGGTATTGTAATCAGCTCGTCGAGAGACATTATCTATGCAGCAAGTGACGATTCATTTACAGAAGCCGCAAAACAAAAAGCAATAACTGTTCGTGATGAAATTAATGCCTTTCGACAGACTCAATAGTACATCGTGACAAATTAGTACGATCGAATTTTATTTTCTACATTTGATTTGTGCCACCGAACAAGGCTGACACAGAGTCGTGATTATAAACAGCTTGAATGGCATTCGCTATGTGAGGTGCCGTCGAGAGAACAGTTATTTTCTTCGATAAGCTGCTATCTGCAGAGGGCAGTGTATTGGTGACGATAATTTGGGTGAAGGGCGATTTTTCGATTCGCTCAATTCCTGGAGGTGAGAATATACCATGCGTTGCGGTACCAAATATTCCCGCTGCACCGTGTTCGGTTAAGAGTTCAGCGGCGGTACAAAGAGTCCCAGCAGTGTCAATCATGTCATCAATAATGACACAGGTCTTACCTTTTACATCGCCTATGAGATATCGAGCTTCAACACTGTTATGTTTGACCATCGATCGTTGCTTATGAATAATGGCAATTTCGCAGTTTAAATCGCTACTGTATCGTTCAGCACTCTTTACGCGTCCGGCATCAGGGGACACGATTACTAGTTCCTCGGCATTAAAATGTTCTTTAATATAGTTGACGAGCAGAGGTCTGGCGATTAAATGATCAAAGGGTCCGTCGAAAAAGCCCTGAATTTGCCCTGAATGTAAATCTACACTCATGATCCGGTCAGCGCCAGCGTTGGCGAGCATATCGATAACTAACCTAGCAGAAATTGGTTCTCGCCCACTTGATTTTCGATCTTGCCGCGCGTAACCAAGAAATGGGCATACTGCTGTTATAGAAGCCGCCGAAGCTCGTTTGGCGGTATCAATCATGATAGCTTGTTCGATGATTGAATCATTTACGTTAGCTGAATGAGTCTGAAAAATAAACACGTCGCATCCACGAACAGATTCACCCAGCCGGCAACTTATCTCGCCGTTTGCAAAATTTCCAAGATCAATTTTACTGACTGGCTTTTTTAAGCACGTCGCAATCTCTTTTGCTAATATAGGATGCGAACGTCCAGCCAAAAACTTTAATTCACGCATTACATTCAATAGTACAATTAATTTTCTCAGTCTACTAGTGCAATAATTAACTCATAATTGGATCAGGCAGTAAAGCCTAGCGGTAATTAGTAAATTGTAACGGAAAATTAAAATCTTGAGACCTTAATAGTTGCATGATAGCTTGCAAGTCATCTTTGCTATTTCCTGTGACACGTATAAGATCACCGTTAATTTGAGCTTTTGCTTTCGGATAATGCTGTCTGATGAGTGCAGTTATTGATTTCGCTTGAGTTTGTTCGATACCTTTTTTAAAGAAGATATCTTGTGATGCTTTAAAGTTTTGAATAACCGGATCAGTTGAAGTATCTAATAGCTTCTGACTCACATTACGTGCACCCAGTTTTTTACGGACTATATCGAGAATTGCCTCAAGTTGCCACTCGCTGCTGCCAATAATTTTTATGCCCGTTCGATCGTTGTTCAGCCACTCAATAGCCGCTGGCGTATTTTTAAAGTCATAGCGGTTTTGAATTTCCCGTTGCGACTGATCAAAGACATTATTTATTTCAGCTTTGTCGTAATCACTTACGATATCAAAAGAAAATGTCGCCATATTTTTAGTGTAATTGATGAAGCCGAGTTTGTAAGCACAAATCGCAGGACTTTTAAGAGATTAGTTGTCTGTGACAAGAGGTAAGCTAAAGGTAAAGATACTGCCTTTACCTTGTTCTGAATACTCTAACCAAATTTTTCCACCGGATCGCTCAACGATCAATTTTGAAATATAGAGTCCCAAGCCTGTACCTTTTGTGGTATCTCGTGTCAATAAGCTATTACCAGCTTGCTGAAACTTTCTGAATAACAATCGCTGATTTTCGACTGACATACCAGTTCCTGTATCAGTGACGGCTATATACACAAATTGCTCATCTAGACGACCACTTATGGTGATGGAACCTTGTTCTGTAAATTTTACGGCGTTGCCAATCAAATTATAAATAACTTGTTTGACGCGTTGTTTATCTGCCTTAACTTGCGGTAATGAAGTAACGCTTTCATCATTTTTAAGACGTATGCCCTTATCTTCACAGAGTGCCTGCAATTCACGAATAACTTCACTGACTATTTGTTGGATAGAGATTAATTCGGGTTTCATTGTTATCTTGCCTTGTTCTAGGGCTGACGCATCTAGAAAGTCATTCACAATATCTATTAATCGAATAGACGATTCATGAATATCATCAATCATTTCCAACGTGTTTTTGTCAGGGAGCTTATCGCCGTAATACGTTTTAATAAGAGAGGCATTACCTCGTATGGCCGTCAAAGGGGTCCTGAGTTCATGCGAAGCTATAGAAAAGAACTCATCCTTGGCACGTTCAAGTACGACTTGTTCGGTAATATCCTCGACTAAAGTTACGACACCGATTTGTTGGGTCGTGCCTTTTGTGTCTTTGTTGAGCATTGAAGCGATAAAAATATGGAGTACTCGTTTGCCGAAATTTACTTCTTTACGCTCAATAGGTTGATTATCGGTGAGGCACTGTTTAATTAAATTTGAGAACTGAAGCTCCGGTTGAAATAAACTGTCTATAACTGCGATTGTCCAGTCAGTTCGACCCTGCTGAGTTGATTGTGCTAAAGATGAATCATCTAACGTTTTACTGAATATACGTTGAACGGGCACATTTGTAAGCACAACTTCAGGATTTACATCAAACATGATAAACCCCATGTTAAGGCTGTCAAGAAATGAATAAGCCCTCGACGTTGAAGCTATTAATTGTTCAGTGCGTAGTTTTATCTGGTCGTCAGCTAGTTTTAATTTAGTCTCAAATTCGCCATATGAATCGTTAACCTGCTGCAAAAAAGATTGCAATTCGGGTGAAGTAGTAGGATTTTCCCCAAAAGACTGATGTAGCTGTCCTAATAATTTTTGATGTAATTGATCCGGCGTCATGACGTTTGATTCGAAAAGCGTAAGCGTTTGGTTACCTTGATGCGAAGTCTATGGCTCTTTACGTTCTTATGGTGTTTGTTTTGGCTGCTCCGTACCGACAGTCTGTTCATTTTTAACCAGTACACCCTTAATCGTTGCTATTACATCAGCGGGTTCAGATTGACTCTTTATAATAACCAGGACCGCACCTTTAGATAGTGCAATATTGGTAATATTCATATCGGCAATATTGGTGAGTACTATTACCGGAATGTTTTTTGTTTCATCGTTTGTTTTAAGTTGCGTCAACATTTCAATGCCATTCATATTCGGCATCATGATATCTAACAGTATGATGTCGGGGTGAAAATGTGTTAGAGCATCTAATCCAGACTGACCGTCTTCAGCTAACTCTGTTTCGTACCCTTCGAGACTAAAGAGTTTCTTATATAAACGATAAATTAGCGGGTCATCCTCTATTAGTAGTATTTTTGTCATAAGCAAAAGCCTTTCTTATGCCAAGTATACTATCAACAAAGTTCTGTACAAATTAAAATATTTGGGTTCAATAGAATAAAACAATGCCAAATTGATTTTTTCCCAAAATCAATCGTAGCAACATATGTATATAAAGTAGGCATGAGAACTTTGTGCTGGTATACTGATCTATAAGATATGAACTATCAAAATTCTGAAGTCCGGGAGACTGCTGAGTTACTAAAAAAACGTATCGCCGATAGACAGTCGGATAATCAGATTTTGCGTTCCCCAGAACTTAAAAAACTATTTGATGAACTCAAAAAACTACCATCCGATAAACGGGCCGCATTTGGCGGTGAGGTGAATTCGCTTCGGGTTGAATTAAAGCAGCTAATTGACGCGTCAAAAGACGGAGATGGCGAAGCATTACCTCCAATTGACGTGACAGCACCCTTTGATATAAATGTTTCTGCTCAAGAGCAACCTAAACTTATTGCCACGAATTACGGAACTCAACATCCGTTGACAACTGAGCTCAAGGTGGTGCTAGATATTTTTTACCGAATGGGTTTTACCACCGTCGAATCTAGAGAGATTGACGATGATTATCATATGTTTGAAACGCTTAATTTTGCTGAGGGCCATCCCGCACGTGATGACTACGACACGTTCATGACTATCCAGACTGACAAACAAAACAAGCCGTTTATTGCACCAGCTCATACATCAACAATGCAAAATCGAGTATTGCAAGATTTTAAATCAAACTTAGAGCGCAATGTACCTATTGCCGTGTTGCTTCCGGGAAGAGTGTTCCGTAACGAAGATCTTGATGCTCGTCATGAGCATACGTTTTATCAATTTGAAGGAGTATATGTAGACAAAGGTATTCATGCGGGAAACTTATTAGGCACATTTAAAACATTTTTAAGTGAATATTATGGTCAGAATATAGAGATAAGAAGCCAGCCATTCTATTTTCCATTTACTGAGCCAAGTTTTGAGTTGGCTTTATCTTGCCCATTTTGTAAGAAAGAAGGTTGTCCAATCTGCAGTTATTCAGGTTGGATAGAGTTACTTGGTATGGGTATGATCCATCCAAATGTCCTCCATAAGGCAGGCATTGATACCAATGTATATACGGGATTTGCCTGGGGATGTGGATTGGAGCGTTTAGTCATGATGAAATATGGCATCGAAGACATTCGTAACTTTGAAAGTGGCCGGTTAGAGTTTCTGAGGCAATTTTCATGAAATTTAGCCTAAATACTATTCAAAATATGAATCGACAGTATGACTGTTCGGCGGATATAGTAGCTGTCGGTTTGGATGCTCTAGAATATAAAATTGGTACGCAATTGGGTGCGATTGAGGAAACTGTGCATCTGGGTGATGCCTATAAAGGTATCATAATTGTCAGAGTAGTGTCTGTTGCTGATCATCCAGATGCTGACAGATTACACATTTGTAAAATTGATGATGCCGGAAAAGTCGCTTCCGTAGAGCGAGACGAAAAAGGCTTCGTTCAAGTTGTCTGCGGTGCACCTAACGTGCACCGAAATATGTTGGCCGCTTGGCTACCTCCAGAATCGACCGTTCCGGAGTCGTTTTGGAAAGAGCCATTCGTATTATCAACTCGAGAAATAAGGGGTCAGAAAAGCAATGGAATGCTGGCCTCACCGAAGGAACTGGGTTTAGGTGACAATCATTCCGGCATTTTAGAAATAGACGGTGACCATACCCCGGGTACCGATTTTGCTGAAGCATTTGGCTTGAAGGACGATATCGTCATCGATATAGAAAACAAAATGTTCACACACCGACCAGATTGTTTTGGCTTTTTAGGAATAGCTCGAGAGTTGTCTGGCATTCAGAATCTATCGTTTAAAAGTCCAGACTGGTACGTGACAGATCCGTTTTTTCCAGCAATGGAAAGCGATCAATTGTCGCTTACCTTTTCAAACGAATTGCCTGGGCTTGTGCCCCGATTTACATTAGTACCCTTAACTGATGTGGCAGTCGGTCCCAGTCCGGTCTGGTTACAAGTGGAACTTGCCAAAGTAGGGATACGATCAATAAATAATATTGTCGATTACACAAATTACTTTATGATCGAAACTGCCCAACCTCTACATGCCTATGATTACGATAAAGTCAAAGCACTCTCCGTAGATGATAAAGCCACAATTGTAGTTCGGAATCCTAAACCAGAAGAGAAGATTACGCTCTTAAATGGGAAAACTATTCAACCGAGACCAGATGCAATCATGATAGCCACTGACAAACAGTTAATTGGTGTTGGTGGAATTATGGGTGGAGCAGATACCGAAGTCGATGACTCAACAAAAAACATTATTCTCGAGTGTGGTACTTTTGACATGTACTCAGTCCGTCGTACCGCCATGGAGCACGGTTTATTTACTGATGCGCTCACAAGATTTAATAAGGGTCAAAGTCCGCTCCAAAACAGAACAGTCCTCGCAAAAATCACTTCCGAGATCAAAAAATCACCTGGAGGTAAAGTAGCTGGTCCGATTGTCGATGATAATCATCTAGATCAAGTTATACAAGCAAGACAATCAATCTATCCGATAGTAAGAGTTGCGGCTGATTTCATAAATGACCGCTTAGGTCTTAGCTTAGCGGCCATAGAAATGAAACGAATATTGGAAAATGTCGAATTCAAAGTAGATATTGATCGCAGTGATCTGATTGTGCATGCCCCGTTTTGGCGGACTGACATTGAGCTAAGGGAGGATATTGTTGAAGAGGTAGGACGTCTATACGGCTATGATAAATTGCCTCTAGTCTTGCCCAAAAGGTATATTGAACCAGCTCACAGGAATGCTCTGTTTGATTTTAAAGATACACTGCGAGATTTCCTCTCTAGGGCGGGTGCGAATGAATTGCTGACCTATAGTTTTATTCATGGTGATCTTCTGGATAAAGTCGGCCAGGATAGAAACGTCGCTTTTCAAGTAAGTAATGCCCTCAGTCCAGGTCTGCAATACTATCGATTGAGCTTACTACCGAGTTTATTGGAAAAAGTGCACCCTAATATCAAAGCTGGTTATAATGAACTCGCTATTTTTGAACTGGGTAAGACACATGAAACTTCAGCTATCGACGAAAGTGGACTCCCGTTTGAATTCGAAAAACTTGCTTTTATCTATGCAAATCATGACTCCATTAAGGGAGCACCATATTACATGGCACGAACATATCTCAACTATCTTCTTTCAAAAATCGGTGTGGCGTATTCACTCAAACCATTTGAAAATTCGATCGGACAAGCCGACATTCCCTTTTTACCAAAACGCAGTGCGGTGATTTATGGATCGGACAAAAACGATGCACTCGGTGTAATCGGCGAAATTAAACCAGCCATTCGGAAAGCACTTAAGCTTCCGACTAGCACGGCAGCATTTGAAATAGATATCGTTAAGCTTCTTAGACAAGTATCTCCCAGTAAACCGTATAGCCCACTTTCACGCTATCCGAAAGTAGAACAAGATCTCAGTCTGAAAGTGACATTCGAATTGCCGTTTCAAGATCTGCTAGATTTTCTCGAACAGGAGATCAAAGAACTAATGCCTCCATACAGCAGTATCCATCTTTCGGCCATTGATATGTTTCAGCGTGAGGATGATAAGAATCACAAGCAGTTACTTTTTAGATTGTCGATAGCAAACTACGATAAGACTCTGACTGATAAGGATGTAAACGAATTACTCAATCGAGTTGCAGAGAGTGCGAAAAATAAATATGGTGCAGAACGAATCTGAAGTTTCTCAGACGGTTCACAATACTGCTCGGGGAGTTGTACTGTATGAAGGTTCGTTACTATTAATTGAACGCTGGAAATCTGGTGCGCAGTACTACTCATTACCAGGGGGCCATATCGAACCTAATGAAGATCCCATCAATACCGTAAAACGCGAAATATTGGAAGAAACGACTATTGCGGTTGAAGTGATGAATCAAATTATTGATTTTCATGACTATCCTTCCAGGCATTTATTTTATTGGTGCACCTATAAAAGTGGTCAGCCGGAATTGCCCAGTTCATCAGAAGAATATGCTCGACAGACTCAAACTGATTCTTGGCTTCCGTTATGGATGTCGATTAATAAGCTTTCTGGTATACCGTTCGGATATTGGGAGCCAATTAGAAGTACGCTCCTGGAGATTATAAAAGCAAATGGTTTGTCGTCGGTAAAGGTTGTAAACATAGAGGCTGCACGTTAAAATAAGCGGAACAGTTTCGCTAATAGTAAATGAAGGGAGAGTACATTTTACATGGCACGAATACGGGATCGGGCTTTTGCACTGTTTGGAGCGGGGCTTTTTTTGGTCACTTCATCTGCACTGACAATCGCAGTTATTTACACCTTGATTCAACAGCACGATCAAACACAAGCAGCGGCGGCCGCCACTAAAGCACAATCACAATCTAATAAATCGGAGTCAAACGTGAACCAGCCCAGCAATAAATTAGAAGGTACTAAACTTGCCAATTTTACGCCTACCGATAGTATTCCCACTTTGCAGGTAATTGATACCAAGGCGGGAACGGGGGCAACAGTGAAAGCCGGAGATACGGTTACTGTCGATTACACCGGAGCAGTTGCTGCAACCGGCGTCATTTTCCAGAGTTCATTAGATACGGGCAAGCCAGTAACTTTCCCCCTTAATCAAGTAATCGAAGGTTGGACCAAGGGCATTCCGGGTATGAAAGTTGGCGGAACTCGTCGACTGCTTATTCCAGCAGCTATGGCATATGGAGCGAATCCTCCAAGTGGCTCTGGTATTCCGGCTAATGCGAATTTGGTCTTTGATGTGACCCTTCATTCTATTGGCGGTTCATCAAACTAAGCAGATGTGTTATTAGGGTGAATATAGCAATATGCAATGGTGTATTTGCAGTGAATAATGGTAAAAAGCACAATATATAGCGTATTGCATTACGTTGACGCGCTATATATAATAAACGATACAGTCAATACAGGTCTGCTCATTCAGATTTAATATAAATAATTTTCGTGCAATCGCGACTGTTACCGCTTGAGAGACGCGGTGTGGAAGCGGCACAATGTACACGCAGCAAGTGGGGGCTAATCGTGAAAAAACTTAAAAAAGAGGGGGACCGATATATGGTCAAAAACATCACTATCTTTACAACAAATACATGTGGCTACTGTCAGATGGTGAAAAAGTACCTTGGTGCAAAGGGTATGGAATATGAAGAAGTAAACCTTGATGAGTATCCGCAACGACAAGCTGAAGCTTTAAGTTTAAGCGGTGCTTTAACAGTACCGGTCACTGTTATTACCAAACACGATGACAGTAAAGAAGTAATCGTCGGGTATAATCTCGCGAAGCTTGCACCGGCAGTTGCTTAATGTAGTATTGAATATTGGAAGAAAATTATTCCTACAATAGTTGTTGGTGATACAATCTTGCAGGAACCGAGTAGTCACGAATTATTAAGTCTTTTAGAAAAACGAGGAGTAAATCATGGACAATCAAAAACATGATTTAGTTATTGTCGGCGCTGGGCCAGCTGCTTTAGCAGCAGCGATATACACCACACGTGAAGACATTGAAACGGTGGCCATGGAACGAGGTGTTGTTGGTGGTTTGGCGGCCGTAACAGATAAAATAGACAATTATCCCGGCTTTCCTGACGGAGTAGCCGGCTTAGCATTAGCTGACGAGTTACGTAAACAGGCAGAACGATTCGGTACGGTCATAGAATTAGGAGAAGTAACCGCGCTACATGACGAGGGTGCCTATAAAAGATTGGAAACTACCAGCGGCGATCTTTTAGCGAAAGCCGTGCTAATTGCAACAGGCAGTGATTATAAGAAAATCGGTGTACCGGGTGAAATGGAATTTTATGCTCGCGGTGTCCATTACTGTGCAACCTGTGATGGCGCTTTTTATCGAGATAAACGTCTGGTAGTCGTTGGAGGTGGCAATTCAGCACTCCAAGAATCTCTATTTTTGACGAAATTTGCTTCTCATATTGATGTTCTCGTACGTTCAACCATTAAAGCAAGCGATGTATTGGAAGACGAACTGAATGAATACGTAAAACAAGGCAAGGTTACCGTTCATCTTGGAACGACGACTGACGAAATTATCGGAAAGGATAATTTTGTTACCCAAGTAATTGGTACACAGAACGGCAATAAAATAGCCTTTGATACGGACGGAGTATTTATTTTTGTCGGCCTAAAACCAAATTCTGAATTTGTAAAAGATGCTATAACTTTAGACAAGATAGGTTTTATTATTACTGACGATAATTTACATACCAATGTTCCAGGAGTTTTTGCGGCAGGTGACATCCGAAGCGGTGCAACCATGCAAATTGCATCGGCAGTTGGCGAAGGGGCAACTGCAGCCTTGAAAATTCGCGAGTATCTGGAAGGTCACGAACATCCCTTACAAAATTAACTATTTATAGCCGAGAAAATAGTCTGTCACGATACGGGAATTAGGAAAACCCAATTTCACAAGCCCTTTAACGAGTTGCTTGGCATCAGATTCAGGACCGGATATATAAATAAGACCGTGCGCAATATCGTTACTTAGCCCCACGATCATTTGTGGGGTAATTTTACCCTGTTCACCACCCCAGGCTGCCGAGGGTTTGTTGACTATTAGTGTTTGTTCAATACCTGCTTTTTCAATCTCTGGCTGAAACAGAATTTCCTCTTCATTTTTAACCGCATAGAGTAGTTGTATAGGTCGTTGTTCGTTTCTGTCAGCAAGCCACTTTGCGATGCTTCTCACTGGGGTGATGCCAATGCCAAGCGCCACAAATATGAGTGATGTTTGGATAAGTTTTGGAAGCACAAAATCACCGAGTGGTTCACTTATATATACTTCAGATCCTTCCTCAAGTGCCAGAAGTGTCGTTTTAAATGGGCTTGGTTGCTGCTGGTCTATCCTTGTAGTGATACTTACGTATTTTTCTGTCGGTGATGAAGAAAGGGTAAACTCATGCGTAAGATTCTTGGTATTCGTAAGGTTGGGGTTTATTGGCAATGATACTTCAACGAACTGCCCAGCGGTATAGGCAAATGTTTCGGCGACTTGAAACTCGAACGTATATATGTGTGTTGCTTCTGATTTGCATGTAACATAGAAGGCTTTCGACATATCTATTTATGAGTGTTTAGATTTTACAAATCTATCTGGATTGTCCGTAATAATTCCAACGACACCTCGCTTTTGCCATTTTTCGACATTAGTAGGTTTATTAACGGTATAAAGATACACATCTAAGCCACGGCTATTCAAATACTTGACCAGAGTTGGCCAAAACCATTTCTGATTTAAGCTTAATCTTGTGGTAGATACCTGACGGGCGCGCCTGATTGCCCTGAGGCCACTGATAGGTTCAATGACTATTTTTTGAATTTCAGGGAGCGCTTTATGCAGCTTTAGCAAAATCACCTGGCTTTTTGATCCTAAGAGAAAATCCGATGTTGACCAGCCACGCTTTAAAAAACTCTCAATTGATGTAATTACCGGTTCAACGTTCACACCACCCTTTACTTCGACATAAGTAGGGATTCTCTGGTGTATAAAGGTAATAGCTTGGTCGAAGGTTGTTAAATCGGCTTTGATCCTGCGCAGCTCTTTATAGGAATATTTTGAAACAGGGTATCGTCGGCCTTTTTTGTCTCTGATTGAAGCATCATGATTCAGTATGGCAACGTTGTCTTTGGTGACTTGAACATCAAACTCTATTTCATCTACATGATAGCGGAGAGCTTCTTTTATGGCGGCAATTGTATTTTCAGGAGCCAATGCTCGCGCACCGCGGTGACCGATAATTTTCATCTCCAATGTAGTGTACAATAGTTTTAAGCAAATAACTGGAGGTCGTATGCCTGATTTTAATAAAGTATTAGAGTATGGTGATTATAAAAATGGCACAGTGAATACGGTAGTTGAAATACCCAAAGGAAGCACGATGAAAATAGAGTGGGATCGCAAACGTGCAGCCTTTGTGCTTGATCGGGTAGAACCATCAATTTATCAAAAACCAGCAAACTATGGATTTATTCCGCAAACACTTGATGAGGATGGCGACGAACTCGATACCTTAATAGTTACCGACGAACCAATTCCTACAGGCATATGGTTAGAAGCTAAAATAATCGGTGTTTTGAACTTTGAAGACGATGGAGATATGGATTATAAGATTATCGTAGTTCCTGCCGATGATCGTAATACAGGAGATCGCATAAATACTTTAGCTGATTTGGGTACGCGCTGGCAGCAACAGGTGGCAGAACATTTTACTCACTATAAAGATCTCAAAAAACCTGGCACTACAAAAATTCTTGGATGGGGAGATGCTGAGGCGGCCAAGAAAATCATAGAAGAGTCGGTGGCAAGATATAACGCTAAATAGCCATAATTGATTAATAGAGTTCTAGTCTGGACCCACATACTTTATCCTTCACCCAAATGCATCAGAGTGTTGTCTTTTTAATGATTAGGTCAAGGAAGTGTGGGGTGGTTCAGCTAGTTTAAGTCATCACATTCTTTAAATATGATATAGTATATATAATCATGATAAAGTGAGTATTAAGATTGAAATACATAGATTTTGCAACAAATTTATTTGACAATAGATTGATGCACTTCATATAAAAATGTTTATAGGTCTATGTCTAACAAACTATTTGCGTTAGACTCAAAATCTGACTAAGACATTTGTCAAGTTATCATATACTGTTTTGCAAGTGGTAAAGAAATTAGTCATGCAATATATTAGATCACCTCAATTGAGCACGGTTCTGTCAACGGGAAAATTACTTCGATATAACAAGGGCGAAACGGTTACGTCTACGCATGATCTAAATGTAGTCCACTTTGTAGTCAAAGGATTTATAAAACGGTATAACATATTAAACGACGGATCGTTGGGTATACAAATTATTTATGGACCACAAGACATTTTCTCATTTACGAAAATGTTTCGGGTGTTAAAAAATTTTAGCCTATATGATGGTCCAGATAATTACTACTATACTGCAATGTCAGATGTTCAAGCCTATGCTTACGATTTAGGCACTTTAAAAGATCGAGTAACGGCGGATCCGAAATTGTATGGTGAGCTCTTTTGTGAAGTCGGACATCACTTAAAAAGCAATGTTAATAGCATAGAAAATATTTCCCTAAGGAATTCATACTCCCGTGTCGCCCATGAGTTACTTTTTTTATGTCGTCAGTTTGGCGAACCTACCAAGAGTGGTACGCAAATTACCGTTCCATTGACTCACCAAGACATTGCAGATATCCTCGGTATTACCAGGGAAACAGTGACTATGGCTATTGTGAAACTTCGCGATAAAGGAATTATTGACAACTTACGCCAGATTACAGTTCTCGATATTAACAAACTGATCTCCGATGCCTATTCATAAATAGACTCCATTTACTTTTTTATCTCAGACTCTAAATCTTTCCGCAAGAATTCACTTAAAATTGAAAAGTATTGAGTTTACGTAAATTTAACGATAATAGTACTATTTTCAATCTATTTATATTAATTACAGCAGTGAACTAATAAAAATAAAGGTATTTCGAGAAAACGATTAGGCGAATGGGGTAATTGTCCTCGTACGCTATGTATGCTAATGCGTCTAAATCTGATATGGTTTAGGAAAGAGATTGAAGAAGATATTAGACTATGATATTGCAGGATAAAATCGTACTTATTACGGGTGCTTCAAGTGGTATTGGCCAAGCTACTGCTATCCGTTTCGCTGAAGCTGGTGCTAAAGTAATTATCAATTATCGGACAAACCATTCGGGCGCAGAACAGACACTTGCCAAAGTCAAAGCCTTAACAGACGGCTATATAGTTCAAGCGGACGTGAGCCGATCTGAAGAAGTCAAAAAACTATTTGAAGCAGCGATTGATCGCTACAGTACCATCGATATACTTGTAAATAATGCCGCCATAGTCGATCGTGAAGTACCTTTTATGGAGGCAAGTTACGATGATATGAAAGTAATTATTGACGCTGACCTCTCAAGCGTACTAATGTGCTCGCAAGCAGCAGCCAGAATCATGAAAAAGAATAAACATGGAAAGATTCTAAACACTAGCTCGATAAGAGGCTGGGAATTTGGTGGCCGCGCGCCGGTCTATTCGGCCGCAAAAGCAGCGGTGAATAGTTTTACTAGAACATTCGCTAAAGAAATGGCTCCTGAGATACAAGTGAATGCAGTTGCGCCAGGTTTTGTAAAAACAAGAGTGCAAGATGCGACACCTCCTGGAGTACGTATTCCTTATATTGAACAAACTAGATTAAAGCGTTGGATTACACCCGAAGAAGTGGCCGATACTTTTCTATTTTTAGCACAGAATGATGCTATAACCGGCCAAGTCATTTATATAGAAGCTGGGTACATGCTCAGGTAGCCAGACATATGCCCTCGACCAACATTGTACGAGGCAACCGTAGGTACCTACAAAACCAATTACTCCCTACCATACCAAGCCGTCGGTACGACCAACCGTCCTTTGGGTTACAGGCATATGTTGGGTGAAGGATAAAGTGTGGGGTGGTTCAGAGTCTTAGTATTGCGTTTGAGATGCTAATCTTTTACAGTATGAGCATAACCATAAAACAAATAATCGAGGAAAGAATTATATGAAAACTAGGGTGGCTATTAACGGATTTGGACGTATTGGACGCAACGCTTTTAAAGTGGCATTTGAACGTGATGATATAGAGATTGTGGCGATTAATGATCTTACTGATACTAAAACTCTCGCCCATCTGTTAAAGCATGACAGCAATTATGGTACCTATCAATATTCTGTCGGGCATGACGATACTGGCATTATTGTAAAAGACAAACATATTGCTGTACTTGCCGAAACAGATCCGTCTAAACTGCCATGGCGCGACCATGATATAGATGTAGTCATTGAGTCAACCGGATTTTTCGTCGATCCAGCAAAAGCACATGCGCACATTGATGCCGGTGCAAAGAAAGTTATCATTAGCGCTCCAGCAAAAGGTGAAGGAGCAACTACAATTGTTCTGGGTGTCAATGAAGACAAATTAGCTAGCGCCGGAGAGATTATTAGTAACGCTTCTTGTACAACAAACTGCATCACTCCAGTTGCGGCGGTAGTTGAAAACGAATTTGGTATTGAGAAGGCTATGATGACAACGGTGCACAGTTATACCGCAAGTCAGAAATTACAAGACGCTCCGGCGAAAGACTTGCGTGAGGCTCGAAATGCTGCAGAAAACATCGTGCCAACAACTACCGGTGCAAGTATTGCTGCAGGACAAGCATTACCGGCCCTCCAAGGCATTTTCGGTGGATTATCCATCCGTGTTCCCACCCCAGTTGTGTCAATAAGTGATTTTGTCATCATTACCAAACGTTCGGTCTCAGTTGATGAAGTCAACGAGGCATTTAAGAAAGCCGCTAAAGAACCATATTACCAGGGTATATTGGCAGTGACTGATGAAGAGCTCGTGAGTAGCGATTTTATTGGTAATAGTCACAGTTGTATTGTTGATACGCATCTTACTGCCGTTGTCGGTGGCAATATGTTAAAAGTTGTGGCGTGGTATGACAATGAATGGGGATACAGTAATCGATTGGTTGAAGTGGTTGCTGATACAGGTAAACTTTTACATCAAGGTGAACACGGTCATCACCATGAATAAAATCTCTTTGTCTGATATATGAAAATTGTTCTGACGACTGACCATACCGGACTTGACCGCACCAAACAGTTGCTAGGCTATCTAGAGTCGCAAGGCCATACCTGCACGTATTATGGTCCCGCAGAATATGATCCGGGTGATGATTACCCAGATTGTATCTTTCCAGCGGCGAAGGCGGTCGCTTCGGGAGAATTTGAAATTGGTATCATCATGGGCGGTAGTGGTCAGGGTGAGGCAATCGTAGCGAACCGAGTAAAAGGTGTGAGGTGCGCGCTCTATTACGGTCCCTCACCTAAACCGGAGGCTATAGATATAGAAGGTCATACGGCCCAAGATGAATTCGAGATTCTACGACTCAGTAAGCAGCACAACAATGCCAATATGTTGAGTTTGGCTGCTCGTTTTCTATCCCAAGCGGATATCGAAAAAGCTGTTTCTATTTGGCTTGCGACACCATTTTCAGGTCTTGAACGACACGTACGGCGAATTCAAAAAATCGATACCTTAGTTTAATGATCAATTTTAGATGAGAGACTTGATTCAGCAGAACCATAAGCCTTATGTCAATTCAATAACGGGCAAGGTATTATAGACAGTATGCACAGACTGGCCATTTGTCCTACGGTGACTGCATATGATGAATATCAGTATAAGATACAAATTGAACGTATAAAATCATTCGCTAGGAGAGTGCATATGGATCTTATGGACGGTGAATTTGCACCAACCAAATCACCTGAATTGTCAAAAATTTGGTGGCCACCAGAAATGGAGGTCGATATCCACTTAATGTACCAAAGTCCTATGGAACACTTAGAGACGCTGATTAAATTAAAACCGAGAATGGTTATAGTTCATAACGAAGCTCATGTACATCACATGCATTTAGCAGCCGAGCTTCATAAAGCCGATATTTTAGCTGGGTTAGCACTGTTGCAGGAGACGCCAGTTGAGTATGCCTATCAGATCATGCACAGTTTTGATCACGTACTCGTATTTAGTGGGAAGCTTGGATACCATGGTGGCGAGACTGATCTTGGTTTGCTAGATAAAGTTCATAAGATTCGCGAACACCATTTTGATGCTGAGGTAGGTTGGGATGGGGGAATAAATGACTCGAATGCCAAGCAACTTGTTGAAGCTGGGGTTACTGTCTTAAACGTTGGTGGCTATATCCAAAATTCTGAGAATCCTCATGCTGCTTATGATAAACTGAGAGAAGTACTTAAAGACTAATCATGCAAAAGTTATCTCTTGAAAGACTTGAGACAATTGCGAATGATATTCGAGAGGATATCATTCAAATGTTAGAGCACGCTGCGAGTGGCCACAGTGCCGGTCCATTAGGATTGGCTGATATTTTTACGGCACTCTATTTCGATATTTTAAAACATAACCCACAAGACCCGGACTGGGAGGAGCGAGATATACTGCTACTCAGTAATGGCCACTGCGTACCTGTACGATATGCGGCAATGGCAAGAAGCGGTTATTTTGAACACAAAGAGCTTCTGACACTTCGCCAATTCGGCAGTCGCCTCCAGGGACATCCTGAACGGTTACGTTTACCCGGCTTAGAGCACACTTCTGGGCCATTAGGGAGCGGTTTAAGCCAAGCCTGCGGAATGGCGTTGGCTCTACGCATGAACAAGCAGCAACAGCGCTGGGTGTATGTGGTAATGGGTGACGGTGAGCTGGACGAGGGCAATATCTGGGAAGCGGCAATGCTGGCCGGTAAAGAAAAACTACACAACATCATTGGTATTGTTGATCGAAATAATATCCAAATCGATGGACCGACTGAAAGTGTTATGCCGCTTGATGATTTGAAAGCGAAATGGGAATCATTTGGTTGGCACGCAGTTGAAATTGATGGCAATGATATTGATGCCGTTATTGATGCCTGCGCGATGGCGCGAGCAATTGTTGATCGGCCGGTAGTAATCATTGCGCATACAATTCCGGGCAAAGGTGTAGATTTTATGGAGTATGATTTTCATTGGCACGGTCTGCCACCAAATCATGAACAAGCAATCAAAGCCCTACATGAATTGCGAACTCTGGGTGGCAAGATAAGGAGCGAACATGAGTAATTCGAAATCAAAGAAGAAAGCCTCGTCGACCATCCAGGACAATAAGCTCCTTGTATGGTTGGCGACAATCGTGAGCGTCGGCATTCTGCTACTACTGGGACAACTTGTCGTTTCAGATTTTGAAAGCTTCCAGTCATGTACTACAAGCGGTGGTGATAGTATGCTTTCAAGCTGTGGTAAACAATCAGTAACGGCGACCGATGCGTTACTAGTAGTACTATTTATTTTGTCGGCCTTCCTAGTGGTAAGACTCGGTAGCCTTGCAATACAAACAATTCGGAGAAAAAATGACTGATAAAGCTAAAACCAGATCACCTATTATGATAGTTGCGACCTTAATTGGTTTGTGCCTTAGTATAGGGCTGCTGTACCTTATGGGCAGCATTTTAAAAAGTGATTTTAATCAATTCCGTTCGTGTGGTGTGAACAATAACGGTCTTACAGTGGTTGACTGCGGTAAGCATTCGCTTAACAACGGAGACGTAATGCTACTGTTACTTTTTTTCTTGTCAGCGGTGCTAGTTGTCACTTTAGGTACTGCTACTTGGCGAATGGTTCGGAGAAGTAATAAGTGATTGATCTGCATTTGGTCGATATTAATGGGCAATTAGAGCTTGAACCTAATCGTAAAGGTTTCGGTCGAGGCTTATTAGAAGCTGGGAAAAAATACGATAACGTGGTTGCTGCATGTGCCGATTTGACAGATTCAACTCAAATAGGTTTATTTCGTGATGCCTTTCCTGATCGATTTGTAGAGATTGGTGTCGCAGAACAAAATTTGGTAACAGTGGGCTCGGGTTTGGCGGCTATGGGAAAGATTCCCTTTGTAAGTAGTTATGCGGCTTTCAGCCCTGGAAGAAATTGGGAGCAAATTCGAACTACTATATGTTTGAACGAGCAACCAGTCAAAATTATTGGGTCGCACACCGGTTTATATACCGGTAAAGATGGAGCCACCCATCAAATGCTAGAAGATTTAGCATTGATGCGAGTTTTACCAAAAATGGTAGTTCTCGCACCATGTGATGCAATTGAAGCTGAAAAAGCAACATTAGCCATGGCGGTAGATTCAAGACCAAACTATATGCGACTGGCAAGAGAAGCCATACCTGTCCTTACAACTAAAGACACGCCTTTCGAAATTGGTCCTGCTTATATTTTTAAAGAAGGAAGCGATGTCACTATTTTCTCAACTGGTACGATGACATATCCGTCAATGGTTGCCGCTTTAGAATTAGAAAAAGAAGGCATACATGTGGAAGTTATTCATGTGCCAACAATTAAACCTCTCGACGTTCAGACAGTAATTCTAAGTGTCAAAAAGACAGGTGCTGCAGTGACGGTCGAAGAGGGACAAATCGCTGGAGGGCTCGGGGGTGCAATTGCCGAGGTAGTGGCCGAAGATTGTCCAGTATACTTGCAGAGAATAGGCATGCGTGATCACTTTGGTGAGTCCGGCGAACCTCAAGAACTTTTAGAATTCTTTGGGCTGGATGCAAAACATATTAAATTAGCGGTAATAAGCGTGGAAGATAAAAAAAGGAGGGGGCATGGCACTCACATTACAGAAAATAAGGGATAATTGCACTCACGCGCGAGCCCGCATGACGCAGGCTCGTACTGAACACTGGGCATTCGGTGCGTTTAATCTTGACGATGAAGCAACGTTGCGGGCAGTAGTCCAAGCGGCAGTGACGAAAAAAGCACCAGTACTTGTCGAAGTAAGTCAGGGAGAAGTAGATGACATCGGTATTAATAATGTCCGAGATTTAGTAGACAATTTTAAAGCCCAATATGGTGTAGAAATATATATCAATTTAGATCATAGCCCGAGTGTTGCTGCCGCTAAGGAAGGCATAGAAGCCGGGTTTGAATTTATTCATATTGATATTTCTCAGGCCAATCATGATGCATCCGACGAACAAATTATAGAAGCAACAAGAGAAGTGGTAAATTATGCAAAACTTACTGGTGCCCAAGTTGAAAGTGAGCCCCATTATTTTGGTGGTAGTTCAAATGTGCACACAGAAACCATTGATTACGAAGAAATTAAAAAAACGTTTAGCACTCCTGAACATGCCAAGCAATTCGTCGATGCGACTGGCATTGACACGTTCGCGGCTGCTGTCGGCAATTTGCATGGTAAATACCCTGTACCAAAAGTACTGGATCTAGATTTATTAAATAGAATTCGGCAGGCAATACAATGCAATATAAGCTTGCATGGTGGTAGTGATACCCCGGGTCATTATTTTCGAGACGCTGTCCAGATCGGAGTAAGTAAGATTAATATTAACAGTGATATGCGCTATGCCTATCGGACGGCTTTAGAAACTGTTCTAAAAGAACACCCCGATGAATATTCAGTTGCCAAATTGATTAACAAAGAAGTTGTTGCTGCCGTTCAGAAGGTCGTTGAAGAAAAAATAAATGACTTTAACTCGGCCGGAAAAGCCATGATTAGCTAAATCGTAACTTACGATAAGCAGTATGATACACTGGATTACAGATACGAAATATTTAAAAATAGAGGGTGGAACAAGTGGCGCAGCAACCGGAAGTAGTAAGTATCGGGGATATTGTTACCGATGCGTTTATAAAGTTATTGGATGACCAAGCCGTAACTTACCAAAATGACAAAGGTAAGTGGTTAGCCATGCCATATGGGACTAAAATCCCATTTGAAAGTGTGCAAGTAATTGAGGGAGTTGGAAATGCGGCCAATGCGGCTGTTGCATTTGCTCGACTCGGACTCGCCAGCGCTTTTGTCACGAATGTTGGTGGTGATCAGTTCGGGAAAGATATGATAGCCGCCCTCGAGAAAAATCATGTCGACACACGATTCGTGAGAACAAACCCGGGTAAGGTGAGTAATTACCATTACGTATTGCGTTATAAGGTTGAACGGACCATTTTAATCAAGCATGAAGAGTACGATTACCATTGGCCCCACCTGCATCCGGCGGAGATGCCAAAATGGGTCTATTTTAGTTCAATAAGTAAGCATGCCATGGATTACCATGATCAGGTAGCTGATTGGCTGGAGCAATTTAGTGACATAAAGCTCGCTTTTCAACCAGGTACTTTTCAAATGGAAGCCGGCACTCATCGACTGGAGAGGATTTATCGCCGTACAGAAGTGTTGATTCTTAATCGCGAAGAAGCGGTGACGGTTGGCAAAGGTAACTTTGATGATATAGATGATCTATTCGAACATTTACATGCCCTAGGGCCAAAGATTGTGGTAATAACTGATGGTCCAAAAGGGGCATATGCTTCCGATGGCCAAAATAGATTTAAGATGCCTCTTTATCCTGACCCGGCGCCTCCGGTTGAGCGAACTGGAGCGGGGGATGCTTTTGCATCGACATTTGTCGCCGCTTTAATTAAAGGTAACACTATCGAAGGAGCCTTACAGTGGGCACCTATTAATTCCATGAGTGTAGTCCAAAAAGTTGGCGCCCAAGCAGGACTTCTATCGGAAAAAGAACTTGCCGCCTATCTCCGTCGTTCACCTGCAAATTACCGACCTGTTCGCATGCGCTAGTTAGACTATTTTATGCTTTCGACATCTTCACGCTTATGGTAATCTTGGAGTAAAGGGCTTATGCAAACTTCCACAGTAAGCCTGGGAAATAACGAGATACACAAATGACTCGATTTTTATCCGATTCTTTGCAGGCTCCGGAGCCGTTTTTTCGCTTAGGTTTACGCCGATTGGAAGAAATGCACGGTAACCCGTCTAATGATATTAGACTGACGGCCGATATCATTCAGCAATCCCAGGCTAAGTTGCGTACGCTCGGACTGGACCCAGTACATACAACTCCTCAAGAGCTGTATCGTGTCTTAGGTGAACGATTAAAAGCAGATGACGCCGCACTAACAAAACATTTCCGAACGCGAGCCGCATCTTTCGTATCGGCTGAAGCAAATGTAACAGACGGTCTTAGTGACACGTTGAAAGAATTAGCACATGAGTCATCATGCTTTGCAATTAAATCATCAAAACTCAAACTTTTAATTCGCAAAACGCCACCCAAAAAAGCCATGAAGCGGCTTGGTTATCGTTCACTCGATTCTTTTCTTAAGCATGAATCGGTGGTCTCTATACTATCAGCGGCCTGGTTTTCGGAACAGCCGAGTTGGTTTGAACAGCTTACCGATCAGTATGCGAAGTTGAAACCGAGTGATTTCGAGTCAAGAAATATAACCATTTTTCAGCCTTCGTCAAAAAAGTGGAATAGCTTTGCTGCCCTAAAAGTACGCGAACGGAAACATAATCTACTCTGTTTTAGGGAAGTCGGTGCGATTGTTATTTTACCCCTTCCAAACAATGTACCAGAGGGTGTCGTAACCGTCAGCACTACCTTAGCGCTCCATGAGTTCAATGAAATCAGAATCTGTAGTACATTTTTAAAATTTTGCCAAGTACGTCCAGATTTTGGTGAACTTGTACGAATGGTGATTGATTTCGAGCCACGACTCAGTACCTCAATACTAGAACGACCTGTTCCATGGCACTTGATTCATCGCTATTATGAACACTTATCCGAAGAATTAAAAAATGAACTTTTTGAGCCTCATATACATGAAGATGACATGGCGTGGCACTCTATAGAACATGATCTTAGTAAACTCTTACCTAGACTCAGATTTTGGAACGGTAGTTCCCACCTTGCTATCATGGATAAACATGCTCCAGTATCATTCAATATATTGGATACCGCACTGAGTGTATGTAATCATCTGCCATTTGAAAAACGTATTTCACGGGCTTTCCAGCGATCACTCTGGAATGAGCTACTCCTAAAATATCTAAATCATGATACAGTAGAGCAGACAGTATTAACACAACTACAACCGCAATTACAAACAGGTAACCGAGCAAAGTAGTATGAGGGGTGGGATGTATCAGATATGTGTATCAGGAGCCGCTAAAGGTGATAGCGTCGAAGAAGGACGCGCCTTGGCAACGGAACTCGGTACGGTTATTGCTAAATCAGGGCATGCTTTACTGACAGGGGCGACGATCGGTTTGCCAAATTATGCGGCAGAAGCCTATAAAAAGGCTGGTGGTAAAATGAGTGTCGGTATAAGCCCAGCTGCCAGTAAGGTGGAGCATATTATGAAGTACCGTTTGCCGATACTTGCTTACGACACTATCTTATATACAGGCCTTCACTATGTCGGGCGTGACATGCTGCTTATTACGTCCAGTGATGCGGTGGTGAGCATTGGGGGCAGGATTGGTACGCTACACGAATTTACCATCGCAATGGAGACTGAGACACCGATTGGCTTCTTGCAGGGTGCTGGAGGCATTAGTAATGAAATTCAACAGTTGATGAGTCTAGCGCATCCCTTGCATAAAGATGCTATGATCACGTTCAATGAATCAGCAGAGGCGCTCGTACAAGATTTAACCGAGCATCTCGATAGGGTACACGCGAAGTATCTCGATTTATACCGATAACTCTTAAGTAGCTCATTCACTCCAAAGTTTTTGTAATTGGTACAATAGTATGATGGAGTCTTTTCAATTAGCTAGTGAGTATTCCCCGACCGGCGATCAGCCGGCCGCAATTGAGCAACTTACCGACGGCCTAAATAAGGGCTTGCCCTCACAAACGCTGTTGGGGGTTACAGGCTCAGGTAAAACCTTTACCATGGCTAATATAATCCAAAATGTCCAGCGGCCAACGCTTGTGTTAAGTCATAATAAAACTCTGGCAGCTCAGCTCTATGCTGAATTTAAAAAATTCTTCCCAAAAAATGCAGTCCACTACTTTGTTAGCTATTTCGACTACTACCAGCCGGAAGCATATATTCCGAGAAGTGATACCTATATAGAAAAAGACAGCCAGATCAATGAAGAGATTGATCGACTCCGCCATGCGGCGACTGATTCATTATTAACCAGACGAGACGTCATTATTGTCGCTAGTGTGAGCTGTATTTACGGCATTGGTTCTGTTGAAGACTACAATGGCTTATCGCTCCAACTTAAGACAGGCGAGCGTCGGGTCAGAGATAAAATGCTTCGACAATTGACGGATATTCAATACCAACGGAATGATATAGACTTTCACCGCGGTACATTTCGTGTGCATGGGGATGTGATAGATGTGTTTCCAGCGGGTGAAGAACTTGCATATCGAATTGAGTTTTTTGGCGATGAAATTGAAAGAATAACCAAAGTCGACCCTCTTACTGGTGAAATACTTAGTGAACGTAGCGAATTGCAGGTTTTCCCAAGCAGTCACTATGTAACGCCTCAAGCAAAGTTGCAAGTTGCCCTAAAACAAATAGAGCAGGAGCTCGATGACCGACTTAAGTTATTCAAAGGAGAAGGAAAGTTACTAGAAGCTCAGCGGTTACAACAGCGTACGCGTTTTGATTTAGAGATGCTTGAAGAAACCGGATTCGTAAAAGGTATTGAGAATTATTCCCGCTACCTCACGAATCGCGAACCAGGAGAGCAACCTGCAACCTTACTTGATTACTTTCCCGATGATTATCTTATGCTTATTGACGAATCTCATATGTCTGTTCCTCAAGTTCGTGGTATGTACAATGGTGATCGGGCGAGAAAAGAGGTGTTAGTGGAACACGGCTTTCGTTTGCCAAGTGCACTTGATAACCGTCCATTGACTTTCACGGAATTTGAACGTCACCTGCATCAGGTTATTTATGTCAGTGCAACACCCGCAGAATTCGAACTGAGTCGAAGTCCAGAACCCGCCCAACAAGTGATTAGGCCAACAGGTCTGCTAGATCCACCAATAGATATCCGTCCAGTCGAAGGTCAAATAGACGATTTGATTGCTGAAATTCGCGACACAATCAAAAAGCATCAAAGAGTACTCGTAACGACGCTCACGAAACGGATGAGTGAGGACTTAGCCGAGTATCTTCAAGAAATCAATATTAAAGTTGCCTATCTTCATAGTGACGTTGATACGCTCGATCGAACAGATATTTTACGAGATCTTAGACTAGGCACCTATGATGTCATTGTCGGTATTAATTTACTCCGCGAAGGTATTGATTTACCGGAGGTTTCGTTGGTGGCAATTCTTGATGCCGATAAAGAAGGGTTCCTGCGAAGCCGCCAAGCACTAATACAAACCGTCGGTCGAGCAGCCCGACATGAAGAAGGACACGTTATCTTCTACGCTGACCATATTACGGACAGCATGCAAAAAACGATCGATGAAACGAATCGTCGACGTAAAATTCAAGAAGACTACAACAAAGCACATCACATCAGCCCCAGGGGTATTCATTCGGCAATTGAAAAGGGGTTGCGTCCGGACCTTCCCGAAGAAGCAAAACGTGCGAAATTAGATCTCAAGAAGATTCCAAAGGATGAATACGGTCAGATAATCAAAGACCTCACCTCGCAAATGGATCTGGCGGCGGCAAACTTACAATTTGAATCCGCAGCCGAACTGCGCGATATTATTGCCGATATTCAAAAAAAATTATGACACATTTACTAAACTTTTGGTACAATTTCTGCTATATTTAAGGCAAATATGACTGACCTCACTCGCGATGATGTATTAAAATTGGCTCGACTTGCACGCTTGGATCTAAGCGACGATGAGATTAATGAGTATGCAAAAGAATTAACTGCCATACTAGATTATGTCGCACAACTGAGTTCGGTTGATACCAGCGATCTTGAGCCAACAAATCAAGTTACCGGTCTGACTAACGTATTTCGTGATGATACCGAGATCGACTACGGATATAAACCAAATGAGTTACTAAAAAACGTGCCGCAGACGAAGGACAACCAAATTAAAGTCAAACGGATGTTAGGTTAATACATGAGTCAGTGGCAGCCACTCGACGAGATTGCTCAGTCTGTACAATCGGGTGCAGTATCAGCGAGTAGTCTAGTAGAGCAAGCGCTCATAACGATAGAGGCTAATAAACAATTTAACGCCATAATCGTCACACTAACGGATGAGGCGCGTAGACGAGCGGCAACTATTGATGAGCAGGTTAAAGCGGGTAAAAATGTTGGACGACTCGCGGGAGTTCCATTTATTGCCAAAGATAACTTTCTGGTTTTCGGTCCCGACACAACCGCGGCCAGTAATATCCTAAAAGGATTTCGGGCTCCCTACCAATCGACGGTTGTTAATAAATTAGAGGCCGAAGGAGCTATCTGCGTAGCGAAAGCAAATTTGGATGCTTTTGCCCATGGCGCGAGCACAGAGAATAGTGACTTCTTTACGACAAAAAACCCACATGATGAAAGTCGGGTTCCCGGTGGCAGTTCAGGTGGTTCAGCAGCTGCAGTCATTCTAGATATGGTCCCTTTTGCGCTCGGTACCGATACAGGAGGTTCTACGAGACAACCAGCTAGTTTTGTCGGTTGTGTAGGCTATAAGCCAACCTATGGCCTCATGTCGCGCTCAGGTATCGTCGCCATGGCCAGTAGCACTGATGTTGTTGGAACGCTTGCGAGGACTACCAAAGACGCAGCGCTAGTGACTGACGTAATGGCTGGCAAAGATGCTTTAGACGGTACTACGATTGATCGTGACAAGGCTAGCTACACTGATCTCACATTCGATATTAAAGGCAAGAAAATCGGTGTTATCAAAGAATATATGAGTGATGGTATCGATGAAGAGGTCAAACAAATTATCAATGAGGATGTTGAAAAATTAAAAAGCGCCGGTGCTCAAATTAAAGAAGTAAGTCTACCATCACTACCACTTGCACTAGCGGTATATTACATCCTTTGTCCGGCGGAAGTGAGTAGTAATTTGGGACGCTATGACGGCCAACGGTATGGTTATTCTTACCCAGACGCCAAAAACTTGAATGAAAGTTATAGTAAATCAAGATCGATTGGCTTTGGAAAAGAAGCAAAGCGTCGAATCATGATCGGCACCTACGTGTTAAGCAGCGGCTACTATGATGCCTATTATAAAAAAGCTCAAATTGTCAGAACCAAGTTAATAAACGAATTTAACGCAGTATTTCAATCCTATGACTTTTTAATAGGACCGGTTGCTCCTACTGCCGCTTTTAAAATTGGTGCCCGGGCAAACGATCCACTTCAGATGTATTTGGCAGACATACTCACAGTAGCAGCAAACTTAACAGGTATGCCGTCGATCAGTGTGCCTGGGGGAGTAACTCATAATCTACCTGTTGGTGTGCAATTAATGGCAGCACAAAAACAAGATAGAAAGTTGCTGGCCTTTGCCAATAAGGCGGAGGAGCTCTTTGCATGATTTTCACTGCAGTGGCGGTTGCAATACTTGTTTGCCTAATGGGCTTTCTTGTATTTCGACGATATCATGTCAAGAAATTAAATACAGAACACTATACTGAGCGCTGGCGAGAGCTCCAGAAACACTGTAAAACCAGGAAAACTTGGCCACTCGCGGTTATCGATGCCGACAATTTACTAAACGAAGTCTTAAAGCAACTCCACTTTAAAGGAAAAACAACTGGTGAGCGGTTGGTGGCAGCCCAACATAAACTATCAGCAAATGAAGCGGTCTGGTTCGGCCATAAACTGAGGAACCGCATAGTTCATGAAGATGTTCGCAAGCTTAAGAAACAAGATATAGTGAGCGCATTGAGTGGCTTTCGGCAAGCGTTGAAAGATTTAGGAGCTTTTGAATGATACGTGATGAGGTCAGAGCCAAATATCGAATTACCGTTGGCATAGAGTGTCATGTACAGTTAAAGACCGCTACCAAACTATTTGCGGCAGTTGGAAACGACGCTCGTGAGGCCGCTCCAAACACATTGGTAAGTCACATTTGTTTTGGTTTACCTGGCGCGCTTCCAGTCTTAAATAAAGAAGCAATCCATTTAGCAACAAGAGCTGCATTTGCGCTCAATACCGTTCCTGAGCATTTCAGCAAATTTGACCGCAAACATTACTTTTATCCTGATTTACCAAAAGGCTATCAGATAAGCCAGTACGACGAGCCTATTATTGCTGGTGGTTCGGTTGAGATTTTGGTTGATGGTCAAACAAAAACCATAGGTATTACGAGAGCACACTTAGAAGAAGATGCCGGTAAAAGCACGCACCCAGTAGGACAGGATTATAGTCTTGTAGATTTAAATCGCGCAGGCACCCCGTTGTTAGAAATCGTGAGCGAGCCGGATATGCATTCATCAGAGGAAGCCAAAGCCTACACCAGGGAACTGTATTTGAGAATGCGTTATGCTGACGTGTCATACGCAAATCTGTATTACGGTAATATGCGATTTGATGTCAATGTAAGCGTCAGTCAAGACGAAACCTTAGGCACGAGAACTGAAACGAAAAACCTCAATAGTTTTCGAATTGTCGAAAAAGCAGTCGACTATGAGGTAACTCGTCAAATTGAGCTGTTGGAAAAGGGTCAAAAAATTACCCAGGAGACCAGAGGTTGGGACGACGCCAAACAGCGAACCTTCAGTCAGCGTAGTAAAGAAAATGCCGATGACTACCGCTACATGCCAGACCCTGACATACCTCCTGTTGTAATCACTGATCAATACATCGACAGTATTAGAACTGAAATGCCCATTATGCCATCTGAGTGGCGGAATCGATTACAGCAGCTTGGGCTAGATACATCTCAAACAGAAACATTGCTCGATGCCCACATAGAATATGATACTGATCTTCTAAGTATTATCGAGACCAATATGAGTGATCCTAATCGTGCGAAAACGTATGCTAACTGGATAGTAAATACTGAAGTTCCCTTGCGTAGACAAAGGCAGTTAGACGCCAATCAACTCATTGTATCCGATAAAAATCGGGTTACTGCCTATAAAGCAGTTTACGAATTAAGTCAGGCTGGTAAACTTCATTCCAATGCTGCGAAAGCCCTCCTGCTTGATTTACTGGAATTAGACGCTACTCCAGTCAACGTGGAAGCATTTGCCACTGACAAGCAGTACATCCAAGAATCAGATGAGTCGGCCATTGTGACATTTGTCAAACAAGTGATTAGCGATAATCCAAAAGCGGCCGAAGATGTGAAAAATGGCGAGGATAAAGCGATAGGTTTTCTGGTTGGTCAGGTAATGAAGCTTAGTAAGGGTAAAGCCAACCCCAGTCTAACCCAGGATATTATTCGGAAACGGTTACAGTAACTGCACAATATCACTAAATTTTTTAAAATGATGGCCTATTACTACTAATTAGTATCAATTCACACTGAAATAAACTATCCTCTTGGATCTCGTGGTACAATCAAAGTCATGAATCAACAATCAGTCCGCAAAGCCGTCATCGCAGCAGCCGGTTTTGGAACACGTTTTCTCCCCCAAACGAAAGCAATGCCCAAAGAAATGCTGCCCCTAGTCGATAAACCCATAATTCAGTACATCGTAGAAAGTCTGGTAGATGCTGGTGTCAAAGACATCATTATTGTGACTGGTTATAGCAAGCGAAGCATAGAAGATCATTTTGACCGCCCTAATGAAGATTTATTAAATAACTTACGAGCTGGTGGCGAGAAAAAAGCTCACTATATAGATGAGATGAGTAGGCTTGCAGATATGGCGAATTACACGTATGTTCGTCAAAAAGGACCATATGGAACAGCGACACCTATAATGAATGCCGCTCATTTACTTGGCAACGAACCATTTATCTATACTTTTGCGGACGATTTGTTAGTTGCTGATCCCAATTATTTCAAGCAAGTCATCGCCCTTTACGATGAATTCAAGGGTGGTATTTTGCCATGTATGCGCGTATCTGAACCTGCAGACTTTGACCGATATGGCATGCTCGGCGGCGAGCAAGTTCGAGACGATGTGATCAAAATTCAAAAAATTGTCGAAAAACCAGGTCAGGAAAATGCACCCTCGAATTTTGCTAGTGTGAGTGGCTACTTACTAACGCCAGATATATTCAACTATCTAGAAGATGGCATAAGAGCGCTCAAACCTGGTCAAGAGTTTTACGCGACAGATAGCCTCATCGAACCCATGATTAAAGATGGGAAAAACTTTTACGGATGTTTGATTAAAAACAGCACTCGATATGACACCGGTAATCCGCTCGATTACTTAAAGACCAACATAGATTTTGCTCTTAAGCGATCGGACTTCGGCCCGGCGTTACGCGAATATTTGCGTGAAAAGCTAGAGTAGTCGAACTAGTTATACTATACTTAACTGTATGTCGACTACCGATACTGTACTTGTCACCACACTGCTTATATTATTGATTTTATATTTTTTATTGTTCTGCGTGGCCCTAGCCTTCATAATCAAGATTTTAAAAAGCATTCAGCGGGTAGTATATAAAGCCGAGAATGTAGTGAATTCGGTAGAATCTGCGGCAGACGTCTTAAAAGATGCCACAGGCAAGTTCGCGATTTTTAAGTTAATAAAAAATATAATGGATTTTCAACAACATAAACATAAGGATTAAGGAGGTAAAGTTATGGGTAAATCAGCTATGAAGAAAGTTGCAGCTGGTGCGATCGTTGCGGGAGCACTCGGATATGTAGTAGGTATTCTTACCGCTCCAAAAAGTGGCAAGGATACACGGAAGGACATTAAGAACGAAGTCAGTAAGCGCTTGAGTGAAGCGGAGCGACAATTGAAAGTGTTACTAGCTGATCTCACGAAACTTATTACGGATGCGAAAGTAGTAGCCGACAAACTATCAGGATCTGCGCAACAAGAACTGGTAGAGATAATAGCCAAAGCAAAAGAATCTAAAGAAAAAGCTCGCAACGTTTTATCGGCAGTTCACGAAGGTGACGCTGAAGATAAAGATTTACAGAGTGCAATTAAAGAAGCTAATGCCGCGGTATCGCATCTAAAAGCTTATCTGAAAAAATAGTTTACCATAGAGCGCAGAGCTGAATGCATAGCAATCTGGCAGGAATGTCATTTGCTTTATAGTGGCGTATAATTAAGTATTATCTAAAAGTTCTAGAGGGTATCTTGGGGTCTGAAAAAAAACACAAGCTGGTGAGCAGTGACTATGTCCATCTGCACAATCATACGCAGTATAGTCTGTTGGATGGACTCACGAAAATTCCTGCTCTTATGGATTATGTCGTCAATACCGAAATGAAAGCTGTCGCCATTACTGATCACGGTAATTTAAATGGCGTTATTGAATTTTATAAAGAAGCGAAAAACAAAGATATCAATCCTATCATAGGTATTGAAACGTATATCGCTGCGAGAACCCTTTATGATAAGGAACCGGCAAAAGATAAGCCGAATTATCACCTAATTTTGCTAGCTATGAATGATACGGGTTACCAAAACTTGATGGCAATGAGTACGATTGCCAATCTGGAGGGTTTTTACTATCGGCCGCGTATTGATCACGAACTACTCGCAAAACATAATGAGGGGTTGATTGCACTGAGCGGCTGTATTGGTGGTGAAATAGGAGATCAACTAAGACAAGGGCAATATGAAGAAGCGAAAAAAATTGCTTTGTGGTATAAAGAGGCCTTTGGGGATCGCTATTATTTGGAACTTCAAGATCATGGTCATCCTGATCATCCCAGCCACTGGAGTGAGCAGAAGGGTATTAACGATCAACTACTACAGTTAAGCAAAGATCTCGCTATACCCTGTGTGGTCACCTGTGATGCTCACTATTTGCGACATGAAGATCAAGATGCCCATGAGGTTTTACTTTGCGTACAGACGGGATCCTATCTTACAGACGAAAAACGTATGAGCTTAAAGAGTCTAGAGCTTCATGTGACTGATCCGAACGAGATTATAAAACGTTGGGGTAAAGACTTCCCGGAGGTTGTACTAAATACTAGAAAAATTGCCGATCGCTGCCATGTGACCATCGAACTTGGCAAAATATTAATCCCTAAGTTTCCTGTACCAAAAGGAGAAACAGAAAAAACATATTTAGAAAAATTGGTATACCGTGGGTTAGTTATGCGATACGGTGGACTGTCTGGCGAAGATAGGACGAAGAGAGTCAGTTCGTTATCAATATCCGATGCCAAAGCACTATTACCAAAAAATATTTTGGATAGAGCGGTGTATGAACTAGGCGTTATAGAACAAATGGGCTTTAATGGGTACTTCTTGATTATTTCAGATTTTATTAACTGGGGTAAAAACGAGGGTATCGTCTTTGGACCTGGGCGAGGTAGTGCTGCCGGATCAATAGTTTCCTACTCTCTTAAAATTACTGAACTTGATCCAATGGCCTATGATCTGCTTTTTGAGCGGTTCTTAAACCCCGATCGAATAAGCATGCCAGATGTGGACATAGATATTCAGGACACCCGACGCAACGAGGTTATTGAATATTGTGTTCAAAAATATGGTAAAGATAGAGTGGCAAATATTGTTACCTTTGGTCGAATGGCAGCCCGCAATGCAGTTCGCGATGTCGCCCGAGTTATGCAAGTACCTTATGCTGACGCCGATCGGTTAGCAAAAATGATTCCTCCGCCAGTTCAAGGTCGACATACACCATTAAAAGAATCATTGAAGACTAATCTAGATTTGAAAGCTGAGTACAAAGATAATGAGGTCTCCAAACAGATTTTTGATTTGGCAGTCCAGCTTGAGGGTACTGTCCGAAGCCACGGCGTTCATGCTGCAGGTGTTGTAATAGCTCCTGAAGATATCGTATACTTTACACCGCTTGAAATGGCCCAAAAAGGGGTGGTTGCGACCCAATATCCGATGGGTCCGATTGAAGAACTCGGGCTACTTAAAATGGACTTTCTTGGATTAAGTAATCTCACGATTATTCGAAACGCACTTCGTATTACAAAACGTGTATTTGATAAGGATATAGATATCAATTCAGTACCGTTGGATGACGAGAAAACATATGATTTATTCCGACGAGGTGAAACGACTGGCGTATTCCAGTTTGAGTCGGCGGGCATGAAACGCTATCTCAAAGAACTACAACCAACTGTATTTAATGATTTTATAGCCATGAATGCTCTCTATCGTCCGGGACCAATGCAGTGGATCGATGACTTTATTAGTCGAAAAAATGGTACCAAGAAAATTGAGTTTTTACATGAGAAAATAAAAGCTGCACTAGAAAATACGTACGGTGTGTTGGTCTATCAAGAACAAGTTATGCAGATAGCCAAAGACCTCTGTGGATTCACTGGAGGCCAGGCCGACACTCTTAGAAAAGGAGTTGCCAAAAAGAAACCTGAAATGCTCGCTGCACTTAAAAAAGACTTTATAGATGGTGCTCTCAAGAATTCAGATATTAAACGTGTCAAAATAGAAGAGTTTTGGGTGTCTCTTGAAGCGTTCGCAGCATATTGTTTTCCGAAAGCCCATGCCTCCTGTTATGCAACCATTGCCTATCAAACTGCATATCTGAAAGCGAATTATCCTGCGGCCTATATGGCGGCCCTGATGACCAGTGATTTCGACGATACTGATCGCTTAGCAATTGAAATTAGTGAATGTAAACGGATGGGAATCTTAGTGTTACCACCCGATGTGAATGAATCATTTGTCGAATTTGCAGTGGTACCGGATTCGAAAGATATACGTTTCGGAATGGCCGCGATTAAGAATGTCGGTACTGGGGCGGTCGAAGAAATATTACGGGCACGAAATGATGGGCCATTTACATCGCTAGAAGATTTTTTGACCAGGGTCAATACCAAAATTGCGAACCGCAAGGCACTCGAGAGTCTAGTGAAAGCCGGTGGTCTAGATAGATTTGGCGATCGATCAGTATTACTTGAGAATCTTGATCTGCTATTGGCGTTTTCGTCTCGGCTCCAAAAACAAGTAAAATCTGGACAGGTTGACCTGTTCGGCGAAACCGATGCGACTGTCTTCGACAAACCGAAGTTAGAACTACACGTATCCGCTGCACAGCACGATCGAAGAGAACAACTCTTATGGGAACGAGAACTATTAGGGATTTATTTGTCACAGCATCCACTCGAAATTTTTGAAGCCTTTCTGGAAGAGCAAACTGTGTCACTCAATAGTTTAAAACCAGAACATGATAATCGTGCTGTAACCATTGGCGGCACAATTACTGATTTTAGGGATATCACTACTAAGACGGGTCAGAAAATGGCATTCGTTAAACTGGAAGATTTATCTGGCGAGCTCGAGGTCATTTTATTCCCAAATGCCTATCAACAGACAATTGGTTTATGGGAACTCGACAAAGTAGTTCTTATTCGTGGAAAAGTAAATGCTCGAGACAAAGATGGTAATGTGAGTCAGGATGTCAAGGTGGTTGTCGATGACGCGAGGGAAGTCACCACCCAGCAAGCCAATGCCTACAAGGCCACTGGCAAAAAGGTAAAAACTCCGAAGCTGAAACCATTGGATCAGCTTAAACATACCTCAAAAGATAAAGTATCTTCTAAAGAAAACACGAATCGCTTGTATATACGTTTAACGAATAGTAGTGATGAGAAAACCTTAATCTCTCTCAAGGAGACAATCGATAATAACAGCGGTTCTACTGAGGTGGTGCTGGTGCTCGGAGATGAATCATCGAGACAAGCTATCAAATTGCCTGGTGGTATAGATAAGCAGAGCGAAGGATTATCTCTGCTGGAAGCATTGGTTGGTCCGAGCAATATTAAGCTGCAATAAGCTTTAGTTAATAAAACCGCTAGTTCGAGTCAGAATAAAACCAACAGTGACTACTAGAATTGCGAAGATGTCTAATAAAGGGTGCTCAATAATAAATACTTCACTCATACTAAGCGCGCGCTTCAGTTTCACTCCGTATTTCGCTATTATGAAAACCAGGGTCGTGAGCGTTATGACGCCAACTAAAGAAGTAGCCCATAGTGGCTCACTGGAAAGCATCTGCAAACGGGATACTGGCTGCGCTGCGATAGGTACTGGTTTAGTCGTTGATTCCAGAACTGTCGGATTCGGTACTTGAAAGGTGATTTCAGTGGAGTTTGATACCGGTTCACCGTAGTCTGCAACGACAATCGTCGCAGGACCTTTCCCTTGGTAATTGGATGATTGAGCAACACCAAAGCCCACGTTCTGATAATTTGAAGACAAGATATTATCGCGGTATATTGCACTATTCATCCAGGCATTAACCGTTTGTCGAGCATTAGAGAACCCGTAGGCCTCATTTGCCCCGACAAGTTGGTAGGAATATCCAGAGTTCTTTATATACACCCATGGGGAGCCACCTGACTTAGTATCTGACACCCACGAATTTGAATGAGCCAACTCCGCTGCGTACGTTTGTGCTGCTGCACCGAGCTGAGAATTATCGGAAAGATTTGATTTGTGATTCACTATACGAAATTCATTAATATCACTTAAGAGGTTTGAAGTAGAGAAATTGCTTATTGGTAGGCTTGCACGTTGAGTGAGAGACAAGTAGTTACTAATTACTAAACCGACGCCAAGAATACCCAGCATTGGTAAGTAAGGCCAGTATGGTTTTAAGTAGTGCTTGCTATGCCGGTGATGACCACCGGTTCTTTTTTTAAGATGAGCAGTTGGTTTAGGTCGGGTTGCTAAAGCCATTTTTTATTTGATTATTACTAGTTCACTATACCATAAATTATGAAAATCGTATCTGATACATTGCCATAGCCGCAGCCTGCACTACATTAAATGACTCTTTTTTGCCAAACATTGGAATTTCTATGATAGCATCACATATCTTTAGAACTTCATCTGGCAAACCGTCTACTTCATTCCCGACAATAAGCGCTGTTTTCGTGCTTGGAATAAAGCTTGGGAGTGGGTGGCTATTTTCGTTTTGCTCAAGCGCAATGAGCCGAAATCCCTCGTTATGAAGAAAAGTAAGAGTATGAACTATGTCGGAGTCGTGATTCCACGGCAGGTTTTTCGATGCACCTAAGGCGGTTTTTTCAATTTGTCGGTCTATTTTTTGGGCTATATATGGTAAACGCTGATCTTCAGAAGAAATTGGATAGGGTGTGTAGCCGGTCAGATAAATTTTTTTAATACCCAATCCTTCTGCAGTCCGAAATAAGGAGCCAATGTTATGACAACTTCTTATATCGTGAGCGATAACGATTATTTGTCTATTGAATGACATTTTTATATACCCAGTCATTAGAGATTTAAGCATTACCATTTATAATACATAGTCATGAGTCAAGATGCTCGCCGAGACGAAGAATACTCAACCCAACGCCGTGCCCACATTATTGGGATGGACTATATTGATACCGCGGACATTGCTAATAAAGTATTATACAAGGACATACTGCCTCTCGCAGAACTATACTCTTTAAAAGTTATTCCCATACATTCGGATCAGAGCAATTTAATATTCGGTGTCACTACAACAACGTCGCAGCAGACAATGGCCAAGCTGCGCCAGCATTTTCAGGATCAAAGAGTCGCGTTTGCGATTATCTCAGACGCTGGTTATCGAGAATACATGCACTTGTACGACCCTCCGAAACAGGTTGTGTATCAAGATATTGAATTTAATGAGCAAACATCCACAAATCTTGTTGATGAAATATCTAAAATGCTTGATCAGGTTAAAGCCGATGATATGCTGGCCTACTTGGTTAGTCAAGCACATCGTCTTAATTCATCAGATATTCATATTGAGACGGAGACCGAAGACGTAAGAATTCGATTCCGTATTGATGGTGTTTTGCATCCTGTGGCTCATATAGCGCGAGAAAAATACCATATTTTGATCTCTGAAATAGCTAGTGCGGGTAATGTATCCACAGCATCTGATGAAGCGCAGCAAGGACACATATCGCAAAAAGTAACCATGGCAGATGGTACTCCCGTTGATGTCAACGTCCGATTGGAGACCGTTCCGACTCTGAATGGCATGGACATCGTGATGCGACTGTTTAACATGGATGAATCAATGTATAAACTTAACCGCCTCGGCTTGTCAGATGCAGAACGTGCGGTGATTGATGACATTATTGTCAAACCGTCAGGCTTGGTAATGATAGTCGGTCCAACCGGTTCCGGCAAAACTACAACTCTGTACTCAATTCTAAATTCATTGAATTCAGAAGAACGAAAAATTATTACTATTGAAGATCCGGTTGAGTATCAATTTAAAGGAATAACTCAAATTTCTGTGAGGAGTTCAGAGACGGGAAATGATTCCAGTTTTGCAGACAAATTAAGGGCAACGCTTCGTCTTGATCCTGATATCGTTATGGTTGGAGAGATTCGAGATATGGATACAGCGAAAACTGCTTTGCAAGCTGCATTAACAGGACACCTTGTTCTTACGACTTTTCACGCAGGTTCTGCAGCAGCAGCCTTAACTAGACTTGGAGATATTATAGGCCAGAATCCGTTATTTGTTTCAGCAATACGACTAGTTATGGCACAAAGGCTTGTCCGGCGTTTAGATAATGACATCAAGATCTCATATCAGCAGAGTGAAGCGGAAATGAAGAGAATTGAAGAGGTTGTTGCATCACTTCCAAGCAATATTGAAAAGCCACATTTAGAAGGACTACAGATATATAAACCTGGTAAATCACCTGAAAATCCGTATGGTTATAAAGGACAGTTAGCTCTCCGCGAACAGTTTACGATGAACGGTGAAATCCGCAAACTTCTCGAATCTGGCAAATCAGTACTTTCTACGCAAGAAATAGAAGAATCAGCGTCTGCGAGCGGTATGAGAACTATGCAGCAAGACGCAATACTGAAAGTAATAGCCGGTGAAACAACGCTCGAAGAAGTATCACGGGTCCTAGGTTAAATATTTTTATGAAAGTAAATGTTATGTTTGACGCCACTACTAGTTGTGTCTATATAAAGATGGTATTCTAGACACGCTATGCGCCCGTAGCTCAGTGGATAGAGCGTTGGTTTCCGGTACCAAAGGTCGGGGGTTCAAATCCCTTCGGGCGTACCAGCATTTTTGACAACGATCTGACAGATAGGGTTATGTTTCAGAATTTATTGTTAAATTCCATTTGTTTTAGCCTCTCCCTGTTATTAGGTGTTCGAATCTCTTTAGGTGCGTATTTACGATCGTAGATATAATACGTTACTTCGCTATGCTGCTAACCACTCCCTTAGAGTGACATATACGGCCTCTGTCTGTTCAGGTTTATCTCTGAAATCGTGAGGTATTGGTAGCTCAACGATTTCATGATGACCACGGGAAAAACTATCGTTAATGGCCTGGACCCTCCCTGCCGCATCTGGCGTAAGCGTGTCAAGCGTTCCGGCTATTAACAGGGTTTCCTGATCTACTCCTTCTAAGAGTCCAGACTCAACCAGACCCGTAAAGACTACGGGTATCGAATTACCTGGTACTAGCTCCTGAAAAGGAGTGAGATGGTCACTCATGCTTTGTCTGGTAATGCGGACTACATGCCCATCTGCAGGCACAGGAGTGTGGTTTTGAGGATTGGCTTCGGATTCTGAGCGCACTTCATTTTGGGTAGTTTGCAAATCAATTCTGTGGTTTTCTTTATATTGTCGAATCATCCATTTTAGATCAGTCTGAGCGTCATAGCCCTCCCAATGCCAATAATTAGGTGGCACCACTCCCGCGACCGCGTCAATTGTACCAAGACTAAAATCTTTCGCAACTCGAGCATACATTAATGCAATTTGTGTTGCATAACTTATGGCTATAATCCTTGCTCTTTGATTGGTATGACTAGAAACTGTATCATGAATTAAATGCATGTAATCAGAGGGCTTCCAATTGCATATATAACTACCCGGTTCAGCTGGATCTTCTTTTATACCCTCAAGACCATACATATCTAGTACCTTGCAGTCACAGCCTGCTTCTTTTACGACAACGCCTAGCTGTTGATATATGTTCCATTCGCCATGATCAAGCAATCCAGGAAGTACAAGTACAAGCTCTCTGCCGGTATCTCTTTGAGCAAATGTCTCTAGTAAGTGTCCCATTATTATATAGTACAATGTCTATGATTTTTCGCTAGAAAAGTGCTGACTTATAGCCCGAATTTGATGCTCTATCTGCCGAAAATTAGGGTGGTTCAACGTCTAAATTTTTAAGTCTCTCATTCGTCATTAATAGACTAGGCCAAAGACTGTGCAAATTTTGAGACGTCTGGTGTATCATACTTTTTGACAACAATTCTACAGACAATATTTTACTCGAAGATTTATCATAACTTTTCATTTGCATGTGTTCCTCTCTGTAATAATGGGTTCGAATCCCTTTGCGCGCATTTATAAACCCATCACCTCTGTTACGCTAGTTGACAATTATATTATTATGTACTATTATATTATTATGAGTACTGCGTTACTTTCGCCAGCGCCCGAAGTCTTATTAAGCCACCCATACGTGCTTTCACATAGTGAGGATGACATCCCCAGGCACTTGATAAGTGAATACGGATTTGAGCGTGCGGTTGCGAGTACGACCGAATTACTCGAAGAACACGAGCATGAACCTATTGAAGCCCTCGTGGGGGACGACGTATCGGGTCGAGTGCCTACTCTTATTGCGCACAATCTTTTTCGACTTGCTTTGGCTGGTGACCACGCTGTCTCTGTTCCTAGAACCTACTTTATGACTTCCGGACAAGTTTTTCTTAATGGCTGGGAAGGTCAGAACGATGTAATATGGCGCTGGAATCTAAGTAAGCACGCTCAACACATTGTGCAAGCGGGGGCACTAAAGAAGGTTATGCTTGTGACTGATACGATACACCAAGGAACGTCGATGCGACGACTACGTCAAGCATTCACAAATCAAGGAGTGACACCAAGAGTACATGAAGGTAGGTACGGCCCTTGGCTTAGATCTGAAAATGACCTTGAGAACCATCGTTTGGAAGCTAGTCGACAACAAGTGGGAGTAGAAAAATATCCTCCCGAAGCGGTTAGCCGAAGACACCCTGATTTTGAGGGTTCTAAAACCGCAACTCTTCGCCGGTTTCTGCTTGATTATTCAGGCGTGGTGTATTCAACAATCTTTAATGAAGAAGCACCACAGCTCACCTGATAGGCATGTACACATTTCTCATGCCAAACCTCTGATTTTTAGGCGTTTGGGTGGTACAGTATTAATATCCTCCAAATCCGCTAAATATACTTGCCCATCCCGATACTCTATCACCAGATCACCCAGTTTAGAGTAGGGTACCGTCAGATCATCAGTAAGCTTACTTCCGGACTGCGGTTTCAAAAAAGAACATCCTAGCGTAGCATACCACTTATGCTTAGATTATTTTATACTGTGATTAACTTATAAATTGCCTAGTTTTTTATACTTGTTTCATTTAATCCTTAAACTGTTTCAACTGCTATTTCTGATATGCTTGTAGCATAGATAAGCAATAGAGGCATTAGCAGAGAGATTATCATTCCATGCTCGAGAAACTTAATAGGATTAATAACCGGCAAGCATTCGCATTTTTCTTTGTTACTGGTTTTATTGTATTTTTTGGTGCATTAAAGAGTCCATTTATGGGCGATGATTATTACCAAATAATTAATAACAAGCTGGTAAATTCTCTTAGCTATTCAAATATTGGACATTTGTTTACTGGTGGAACATTTTATGTAGGAAATTCTCAACTTGGTGTGTACTTCCGACCACTTATGTCGCTTGTCTATAGTCTCATTTATGCGATATTTGGCCCGCATGCTATATATTTTCATATAGTTCAATTTCTTCTTTGTATCGCCAGCTCATTTATCCTCTATCTAGTATATCGTGGCGCGTTTAGTGTCGTAATGTCGCTCACCATGGCATTGATATTTCTTATCCATCCGATAAATTCACAAACAGCATTTGCTATACCGGCTTTACAAGATTCGCTCTACTTTTTCTTTGGCATATTGGGCTTTTGGAGTTTTGTTAGATTTCGAACATTGAAGGGCATCTGCATTGCTATGTTATGTTTCTTTTTGTCATTGCTAGCCAAGGAGACGGGAGTAGTTTTTATAGCAATATCGTTGGCCTATTTGGTGCTTTGGGATAGATCACGGCTGAAGGTATTCGTCGTAGCTATTATTTTACCGATAGTAACCTATGTTCTTCTCAGAATAAACGCACTTGGTGTTACTCAGAAAGTCACGGTTGCGCCGATTGATTCTGTTAATCTAGTTGGCAGGCTCTTCACAGTACCGGCAATCATATTGCTCTTTTTTATCACAGTCCTTTTTCCGTATAAACTTGCAGAAGAGTACTACTGGGTCTACCCACATTTTACCTTCTCCCATTTTGTAGTACCGTTATTAATCGATATTCTTATTGTGATTTTACTCGCTTATGCCGGATACATAGTTTTTACGAGATCGGCAAAGAGCGCATTCAAAGATTATGTTTTTTATGCTATTTGGTTGGTGGTAGGAATAGTCCCTCATTTACAGATTATTCCACTTGACGCAACAGCAAATCTGACCTGGTTCTACTTTTCGACGGCAGGGCTTATAGGGATGATCGGTGTTATTCTCGCGTCTCTAAAGTTGCAAATTAAACCTCTCTATATAGCAGTAGCGCTTTCATTAGTCTTGTGCTTGTTCGGACTACGTACATTCTATCGAGGTTATGAATTCAGGAGCGAAATTACGCTCGCTCGAGAAGACATAGCGGTCGCTCCGAATGGTAATTATGTCGCTTATAATACTGTGGCATATTTCTACATGGGGAAGCATCAATATAGTGCCGCTAAAACATATGCTGAACAATCTATACGAATCGATCCTGCATTCATTAATACATCGAACCTCGGCATCATATTAACTCAGCTTGGGAATTGCCAAGGTGCTATCAAAGCCTACACCCAAGCATTAAATTTTAATGATGAAAATGATGCTATGTCAGAAGACATAGGAGAGCTATCGCTATTATGTGGTAGTTACGGATCTAGTGCGCAGTTTTTAACCCAGGAAATTATAAACTATCCGTCTGATGGTAAACTGCGAATAGACTTAGCTATCTTAGACTATAAATACGGCGATAAGACCGATGCTGAAGCTGTCCTCAAAGTCCCAAATAATTATTCTGTATCTCAATCACTTTCAAATGCCATAGCCAAGGATCTGTCGTTTAATGTCAATCTGCCAGACATTGGAAAAACGATCACTGTCAAATAATCGTAAATAGTTGTACAAATTTTAATTCTTGTCGTCAATATTTAAGAACCTATTCTTGGACAACTTTAATATATCAAGTGCGACGACTTAACCGAGTGGTCGGTGGCATCCTATATTTTTAACTAAAATATGTTAACCCAAATTTAAAAACGTAGCATCCCAAAATTAAAACCGGAGTGATTTTGGTGTTGGTATCTGCTGGTAGCCAAGTACTTGGTTCTGTCTAAGGAAACGGATCTCTGTAAACTGAGTATCTGGAATAATATGCAGGCTAACAGCCGTGCCATCAGGCAGATGCCCGGGGACGCTTAAGCTAAGTCCGTCAAAAGAGATTTTGCCATAGCCGTTGACTTTACGTTCTGACCTTAAGCAAAAGATATCCTTGGTTGAGGTAACCGGTGGTCTAGCTTGAATAACATCAAGCGGCCTAAAACAGCTTCTGTCTTCCTGGATGGCTCTCTCAAATCGCTTAGCCGGTATCTCGCCAGTTGTTGAATGAACTTGCCGGTTGTTGTAGCGGTCTACCTCCTGAGACAGGATTAAACGGATACCATCAATGGTTTTAACATGATCCCTGGCTGCTCTTCTGACAATCCTGTCTTGCAGCCAGTGGTAGGGTCTTTCAATTTTACCTTTAGCTTCCGGGCTCAAGGCATAGGTTACTTTCATGCCGGCTGCTTCAACCGATTGTTTCCACTGTGGGGCTATGTCGTCAGTGCCAAGTATATGCTGGTAGTTAGCAGCACTTGGACCTTTGTCCCTGTTAACTACATATCTGAAGATAGCGTGGTTATCTGAGTAGTACTGGATACCAATACCGTAACTTAAGACTACCGACTCCAGAGCTAGGATGTGCGCCCAAGCTGATTCACGCTCAAACATCTCGGCATAAAGCAGTTTGCGGCTATGATCGTCAATGGTTGTAATGAGTGACCATTTCTGGGGTTTGCCGTCACCACGGAAGACATACGGCGACCATTGATGGGAAGAGGCATCATGCTGAAGCAGCATGCCAACCGAATCAGTTAGAACTTCTCTGGTGTGAGCCTTACGTTTAGGCTTCTCAATGTAGTAGTTCCATCTCTTGGCATAGTTAACGACCGTTTGGGCTGATAGTTTATGTCCGGTACTGGCTTCTACGTTATCTCGGATATATGCGTAGTTAAAGAACATTACCGGATTAGCTGAACTTTTAATGAGGCCGTGTTCGATCTCTAGTTCCTTACGAATCTGTTTGACTACTACTGACGGTAGGCTACGGGTTGCCCGTATCCTATGGTAGGCTACACTAAACTTTTTTGGCTTGTCTCTGAATCTAGCCAGCAGCAGGTAAAACTGACTGTCTTTAATCCCCAGTGACTGCTGAACCTCAGCTTTTGTCTTTATGCCGTCCTCATACCACTTTAGTAATTGTTTTACCTCATCGTCGCTAAATGTCTTGTGAACCTGGCTCATATCCCCTCCTTATTACAAGCTAAGGATACAGATACCAACTCCAATTTTAAATTTGTCTTAACTCCACTCCGATTTTGATTTTGTGTTCTCGATAACTACCTCAAGAAGGTACTCCGATTTTAAATTTGGGCTAACATTTTTAACTAAAATATTGACAGAATTTTAAGCATAAGCTATTACTAATTTATTAAAGGGGGAAAGACAATGATATTGCTGAGAAATAAGCGTATTTGGAAATTAATTGGATTCAACTTTTCGGTCCTGCTCTTTTTACTCTTAGGATTAATAATTTTCTCTTCACGTGCCGCGTTTGCTGATAGTAGTGTTACCTTAATGGGCCAAGTGACGGCTGGCCAGACTGATCAGTCTGTGTCTGGAGCATTGATAGATATTGACGATACTAATTCAGGTCAGGTGGTAGGTTATGCAATTTCGGATCAGAATGGAAACTTTACTATTAGTAATGTTTTACCGAATACATATACAATTATAATTACACCGCCTTCTGGGAGTAGTTATAATACTGTCACCTTGCAAGATGTAGACCTATCACAAAACTTGAGTGTAGATGTGTCTCTAACACCAGGTAGTTCTCCTCCTGCCACTTATATTTATACCTATAACGGTTCACTTATGATTAATGACCATGTCACGCTCCCATTAAAATACACACACTGTCTCTTTCAAAAGGCAGTACAATGTAATCAAATAAGGAGCATTGCAACATGGCCACCGGCATACCCATTGACCCGAAACTCAAGAGTGAGATACTCGACAAAATACGGAATCACGGCGTAGCCGTGAGTACCGTTTCACAAGCTACTGGCGTCAGTACCCAGGCCATCTACCGTTGGCTCCGGAGTGGCATTGTCGACAAAGATCGTAATCTCATCCTCGAAAATAACCGGCTCCGTAAGGAGAACGAGCAGCTGTATAAGATGCTCGGTAGAGCCACGGCAGAACTCAACCGGTCAAAAGACTAGCCGTCCTGGAAGTAGTCGACCCGGGATGGCGGAAACAAGGCGCACAGACCTTGGGTATTGCTCGCAGTCGGTTGTACCGAACACCAACCGTCCGGACTGCGCGGGACGCCCGAGCAGTTCATGAGCTGCGGCAGGTGCACGAGGAGCACCCTCGCTACGGTGTCCGTCGCTTGAGCGCAGAGCTCGGTTGGAGCCAAGCCAAAGCCCGGCGTATTCGCTCGCTGGCCGGCATTACCATTGCCAGGCGAAGCAAGAAGTACGGCAAACGTAGCCGCCCAGAGATACCGGCACCGGCCAATGCCCTCAAGCAGTACGCCGTGTTCCGTGACGAAACCCGGCCGCAAGCTGGCTTGTCTTATCACGGCATGGTCAATGCACAGGCTTGGGTGCAAGACTTTACCTACTTGTTTGTTGACCGACAGTACCACTACCTGGCAGTCGTGTTGGATCTCAAGACCAGACGGGTGCTGGGCTGGACACTCGGTCTGCGGCACACCAGCAATCTGACGTACACGGCCATGCTAGATGCCCTCAGCAGGCACCCTGTGCCTGCCATCCTCCACAGCGACCAAGGTAGCGAATACCTGAGCTACAAGCACCAGGAATTGTGTGCCCGGTTAGAAATAACGCTCAGTGCTAGCACCAAAGCCAGCCCCTGGCAGAATGGCTTCATGGAACGGTTCTTCGGCACGCTCAAGGATGAGCTACCACCACTCAACCAACTCAAAACAACAGAGCAGCTGCACGAAGCGATTGCCCTGACGATTCATTACTACAACCACAAGCGTCGACACAGTGCGCTCGGTAACATGAGTCCGGCAGCTTACGCTGCCAGCCTCCTGGCGGCTAAACCGCTACGAAAGGAAAGAGACAGGGTGTTGCGTAAAAAGGTAGCTTGACATACCTTGCATGCAGGATGCCCTATTCTTTTTCTTTGGCATACTTGGTATGTATATTCTGCTACGATTCAAATCTACGAGAAGTCTTTTATTAGTTGCAATTGGTATATTATTTTCTCTGTTAGCCAAGGAAACAGGTCTACTGTTTCTATTAATGGCGCTTCTATATCTCTACCGGTGGGACAGGAGCAGGCTCTTAAAGTTTGTAAGTATTATGGCCGTTCCCCTGGTACTATATCTAATTTTAAGAGTACATGCGATAGGACTATTCAGACACCCGACTATCGCCCCCATCGATAACCTAAGTATCATCGAAAGAGTATTTACTGCACCTTCAATAGTGCTATTTTTTATAACTAAACTAATCTTTCCCTGGAAATTGGCTTCAGCCTATTATTGGGTCTACCGGAGTTTCAGCATCACTCATTTCCTGATACCGCTTCTTTTCGACTTGGCTGTGGCTGCGGTTATTGTTTATGTGGCCATCTTATTAAAGTCTAGAGCAACTAAATCACAATTTTATACCTATATTTTCTTTGCTATGTGGGCAGCGTTAGGCCTATTGACGACGATTCAGGTGGTTGCTTTAGATATGACAGCAAGTCAGACATGGTTCTATTTTTCTATGGCAGGAGTTTTAGGGATGATAGGTATTGTGATAACGGTGTATCCTATTCGCATTCGGCAGGTCTGGCTATTAATAATCGCAATAATTCTCCTAGGAAGTCTAGGTACTCGAACTGAACCACCCGCTACTCTCAACTTACTAGCGCAACATAAGCTCGTTAGCCTCGGCTTCTCCTTTCTCATTTAATAGCTTACTAAATGCCTCGTATGGTGTACGGTATTCTAGCACTTTCCTCGGCCTCCCATTTAACAGATGCTGCACTTGTTTAAGCTGTTTACGGCTGATCAGATTGAAGTCAGTACCTTTCGGGAAAAACTGCCGGATTAAACCATTGGTATTTTCATTGGTTCCGCGCTGCCAAGGACTCTGCGGATCAGCAAAGTAGACCTTCATGTTGGCCTGTGCACTAAAAAGCTTATGCCGGGCCATCTCACTGCCACGGTCGTAGGTGAGTGTCAGCTTCATCTGCTGCGGCAGGTACTTCATTTCCCGGGCAAAGGCTTTGGCTACGTGCTCAGCTTGCTTGCTCGTAACGGGCACTAAAATGGTTGCCCGGGTAGTACGTTCGACGAGCGTACCAATAGCCGAATGGCTGCCTTTACCCACGACGAGATCACCTTCCCAATGTCCGGGGATGATACGATCCTCAACCTCTTTTGGTCGCTCTTCAATACTGATCAGGTTTGGTATTGGGCTAAATTTGGTCCGATCACCAACAGAGCGCCGCGGACCGCGTCTCGCTTTCTGTTGCCGCAAACTCATCACTAACTCTTTCTTAAGCTCTCCCCGAGCCAAACAGTAAATGTACGTGTAGATAGTCTCATGAGACACATGCATAGTCATGTCATTAGGATACGTGACTTTTAATCGGGCGGCTATCTGCTCGGGTGACCAGTGTAGTTTAAGGTGATCGACAACATATGTTCGCAAACGGTCATTGGCAAGTAGCTTAGGCGGTGCTTTAGCCCGGTGATTACGTTTCTTTAGCGCCATTTCTTGAGCAAAGGTAGCCCGATAGAACCTTGGGCTGTAGCGCAAGCGAGATAGCTCCCGGCTAACAGTACTTGTATCACGTCCAAGCAATTGCGCAATTTGTCCGAGTGATTGTCTTTGAGCTAAACATCGACTAATCTCCTCACGTTCCAGTGCGCTTAATCTCCAATACTTTACTGGTTGTTTCATAGTAGTTCTAGCCTAACAGCTGAAACTACTTATGTTGCGTTAGGTTTTAGAGAGTAGCCCCTCACTTTCTTGACCTAGTAACCTAAATGGCGACACACTGTTTTCGTTAGCTCTTAAACAAAGGAAAACAAACATGTCGCCAACAGATATTGTACGGGATATTCGTACACGTACTAAGAAACAACTAATGCCTGCCATTCCTAGATGTTGGAGCCGTCAATTCAGCTTTGGCTTGCAAGCTTTTGGCCTTAAGCCATTTCAGAGTGCGGGCAGTAATGCCCGCTCAGTGGTGGCCAACGCTAATACTGCCGCTACCAAAGTCGACCGCCTGCTAGCTAACCACAAACTAGCCGAGCGGCTGGGTGGTGCTTTCGATGCCCTACAGCTGGTTCGTCCTAGTAGTTTCGTCAACGTAGATCACTCTGACATGCATGGACTGACGGCTCTTGTAGGCGCAGTTCAAACCAGAATTGGCAGAGCCATTCCATGTATGGTGGAGACCACTCATGCCTTGCACATTCCAGCTGACAGCGACAAGCCTAGGTGGCAACGACTTAGGGCTGCTATGACAGAGAGCAGACGAGAGCAGTCTTTTGGTACTGTCAACATCCAGTGTGTAATTCACCTCGCTGGGTAGTTACTATTTAGGTATTGAAATATACCTTCATGGTACCTCCTCGCTGACTCAAAATCATTGTAGCTGTGATCATTAACTTTGGTTCGCCTACGTACTTCACGGAACTCTCGTTCCAGGAGATTGGTCGATCTAATCTTTGACCAATCTGCCCGGGGAAACTGGAAATACGTCAAACAGTACTCAAAGTTATGTTTCAGCGAATTCATGGCTTTTTCTTCGCGTATATACCATTTCTTGACAATAGCTTTGGCGGCATTCGTAGCTTCATCAGGACTATTGGCATTGGTAATAGCTTTTAGATCCTCAATAACTGCTGCTTTATGCTGGTAGCTGGTTTTACTTTGAACAGAACGAAGTTTATGGACAATACAGTTTTGAATTGGTACTTGGGGGTAGATATGGTCAATCGCTGCTTTAGCGCCGGCACTATCATCCATAATGATCATGCTGAGTGCTTTGCCTTGTAACCCTCGCTGCTTGATGTCGGTCAGTAGATCTAGCCAGCTATTTTCAGCTTCTGAGCGAGCCAGCATAAAGCCGATGAGTTCCCGGGTGCCATCATGCTTGACGCCCAGGACACAGAGTACCACTGCTGCCGTATTGTCCCAGCCACCGCCTTTCACTTTTTCCCATATACCATCCATGAATAGGTATTCATAGTCATCGTCCAGAAGCTTTTTGTTGATCTGAGCTGATTCATGCATTACCATATCGTGCATAGCCTCTTTCACAGCAGTGGTTGAGATTGTTAACCCGAGATGTTTCTGGGCTAAGTGTTTCACTTTACGCTGGGATATACCGAGCATATGCATGTCGTGGAGGAGTTTCCAGGTTCGGCTCTTCTCATCGTCAAAACTTGCTAATACAGTCGGTGAGTTATCTCCAAAACCATCCCGAAAGCGTGGGATTGGTATATCTTCAACCTTCCCAAATGGTGAGACTAGCTGACGATTGTAGTAACCATTGAAGTGCGGCTGATCCTGTAAGCTCGATCTAATCTGTACCATTTCGGCTTTCACTAAAGTAGATATACTGACTCTGATAAACTGTTTTAAATTATCCGTTAAGCTTCTTTCCAGAAATGCCAACAAGTCTTTGTCGTCATCAAAGACAGGCAATTTCTTAATAGTTTTGATAGAGTTATTTTGGGTAGCGGACATATACGTAAACCTTTCATATTGTTAAGTAGTATTTGCAATAGAAATTTTACAATTTCTGCTACCCAACAAGGTAATGTTTACACACTAAGATCGTACAGTATCAGTCTTTTACCGGCCATACCATTGACGCCTTACAGACTATGGCAGACAGACTGGGCTTTTGGCCGAAGCTTGTGTTTGACCGAGGATTCGGTAACGAATCCATCGTTGAACATTTGAGCGCAGAGGGCGCTATGTTCTACATTAGGCTTAAGGCTGGTAGATTTGTCGAGTTCGATGACAAAAAAACGGAGGTTAAGCGGCTTAAAGAAAAGGATGCCCTCATTACTCTGTACGGCTTAAAACTACTTAGAGTCATTCGTTCGCCTAAGAGCAGAAGAACTAAAGAGCCTTGGTACATTCTCACCAATGACATGACCAGTAGCCGTACCAAGATCGTTCGAATTTACTACCATAGGTTTGAGATCGAAGAAACCTTCAAGGACTTAAAGCATATCTTTGAATACAAACGGACTCGGCTGAACAAGCCCAACAGTTTAAAGGTTCTGCTCTGGTTAGTGAGTTTAGGTATCGCCTTGCTCTACTTAGCTGTTAAACCAACCAAACAACACCTCAAAACTACCAATCCCAAGAAACAAACCTCCTGGCTCCGCCAGGCTTTTGAACAATTAAGTCGGGCCTATGGACAGCTGTTATGGGGTGAGGTTTAAAAGTGAGGGTGGTTCAGGTACTCGAACGATCATATGGGGACTTGACTGGAAAAATGCCTATACTTTAGCGTCTCATGATATTACGGCTTCAGCCGATGATTATAACGCGTATGACACATTGGCTACCGAACAAGTAAACGATGGTAATTTTGGTAAAGCAGACCAATATATCGAAAAGTCAATTAGTGTCTATCCGACCTTCAGTAACTATGCTACTCTCGGCGGTATTCTTGCGAATCAGCGTCAATATTCCGATGCTGTCAGCGTTTATGATAAAGGATTGCAGTACGGTTCGGATATTTTAATTTACAATAGCCTCGGAGAACTAACCCTGGTGTATGGCGGGTATAGTACAGGACTTCAGTATTTTGGAACTTCATTACAACTTTTTCCTCAAGATTCCATATTGTGGACGTACTTAGCGGTGTTTGAGGCAAGATACGGTGATATTCCTGCTTCCAGAGCAGCTATAAGTAAAGCGGCTATATATGGGCAAGTCTCCACAGATCTTTATAACAACATTATGGATGGTCAGCCTTTTAGTCTAGATTTACCTGGACTGGGAGGCGCATCTATTAATGTAGAATACTAGATTTGAATTTCTGTAATCGGATCCAACTTACTGATAAAGACTCTAAAATTATGTCTACGGATTTAGGTTCATAATAAGTCCGCTCAGCTGTACCAAGATTTCTGTACTTGGTATTAGTTCAAAGAAGATTTTGGTGGATGTACCATGCAAAGAAAGTCCCGGTACCGCTATTTGCTCTGATGCTAGCTTTTATTGCTTATTGCTGAAAATTTGGATCGGGAGTCTTGAAAGTTACTGCTATCTTGACGGTTGACGTGTTTGTTGCTGGAGCAGTAGTTTGCGATCTAGTTGAAGAAGATCCAGTGTCCGAGCCGTTTGTTGACGAATCGCTATTTGAGCTTTCTGGAGTAAATTCAAGATAACCTATGCCAGCTTTCTCTGAGCCCTGAATGGGAGTAAAAGCTAAATCTTCGACTACAGTGCCACCTGATCCAACACTGAGGTTGTCATTGCCACCCGAATTGGAAGAGTTATATGATCCACTTGATGCAACAATCTCTCCGCTTGGTAATTGCAATGATAAATCACCTAGATTATAGGTTTGTGTTTGGCCAGTGGTGTTTATAATGCTAATGTCGGCAATCGCTGTATTATTATCAAACGAGACACTTGCGAAGTAATCTGCGTAAACAACACTATTAACCTCCACGATGCCATTTGTAATTTGCAGTTTACCTGGCGTCGATTGTTTGCCATAGGCAACAACATCAGCTAATGTGTTTCCTCTGGTTGTTGAATTAGAACTTGAACTCTTATTTGTGCTTTTTGTGGTATTTACTGTAGGTTTCTTAGTTTTCTGCTCACTATGATATACGTACCATCCTCCGAAACAAACTAAACACACACATAAGACCACTAAAATGATTTCCGGTGTGCTAAAACCTTCTACATAGCTAGTTTTTTTCATTTACTTACCTTTAAAAGCTTAAGCAATATTGTTTTTATAGTATAGTAATTTTGCCAAATGTATAAAAACAAATAAGTGTTTATCTTTTCAAAAGTTTGTTCATGGATTGTGGTTTCAAAAAAGAATATGCTGGCGTACCAGATGCAATTTTACGTATTTACAGATACGCTTTGTTTCAATTTTTATTTACTTTTAAAATTTATAGATAATCTGTATCCGTTAATCAGTGTTTCAATCGTTTTAGGATATGAACATTGCTAAATTAATTCTATCGCTTAGTCTTGGCTTTCACTTTTGATTTCTTTGAGTCGCTATTGATTTCTAATATTATGATCGATACTACAGCAACAAATATTGCCAGTGATGAATAATACAATGAGTAATTATCTTCTTGTATTGTGGACGCGCCTGATATGCATGGCCCATCCTCAACATTAGGCTGTGTGCTTTCAGGCACAACACTAGCATTACAGTCTTGCACAACCCGTTGTCCTGAATCTGGTAGGTGACTTTGCTGGCAACCATATAGAACAAAACTAAACGCTCCAATTAATAAACCTATAAGAAGGAGGTATTTTAAATACAGATTCCATAAAAAGTAACGCTATTCTCTATTTGACCGTTGCCTTATGTAGTATAGATGAAGCAAGTGTCTGGTAAGGTATGCCTTCTTCAATTGCTTTTGCTTTTAACCTATACAAGTCCCTTTCTGTTAAACGAATGTTTATGTTTCTCGTTTTATTAAGCGTATTACGAGCAATTTGCTGCAGTTCTTTTCTTCTTACATGTAAATCAGTTACACTTTTTAAAGAACCATCATCCAATGCTTGCTCAAAATCTTCAACAATTTTTTGTTCCTCATCGTCTAAATAACTATCCATCATTTGTTCTCCTTTAAATACTTTTTAGTAGCTTTTCTATTTGGGATTATGGTCTTTAAGAAAATTTTGGTTTCGTCCTCAACGTACGGCACCAGGTAAACATACTGATTTATTTTGATAATAAAAATTCTTTGGTGTCGATAGTGCAACTTATTAGGATGGATAATGTCGTCTAATAAATCACCCTCTTCAATAGCCGTCTGTACATCTTCGAAACATATTCCTCTTTGAGACCTAAGTCTAGAGTTTTTTCTCTCATCCCATTCGATATGTTTCATGAATAAATAGTATGACGATGTATACCTATTGTCAATAATCTTGAAATTAGCTATTGATTTACGGCTTTAAACCTAACTATCTGCTTATTGAATGCCTAACTCTACCAGACGTTCACTCATTCGTAGTAAACTAAGGTAAAGTGTGTGCCAATTATGTCTGGTAAGGCGTACCAAATGATGCTTACGCAGGTAAAGATTCTTGCAATCCGAGTCTTTTAGTTTTGACATGGAGTTCTTACTGTTACATGGGTTCTACTCCTTTAGACCGCATAGTTTATACTTGAAGTCATATGAAAAATATTGTTATTACTCAAACCATTGGCTTCACAGACGCTCAGCTTGCCGAGCTTGGTGCTCTAGGCAATCTCACTTCATACGACACGATCAGTAAAGATACAATCGAATGGCTAGAGAGAGTCAAAGACGCTGACATCATCTGTTCGAACAATTACGGCCTCCACGATGGTTGGCGAGAACTTCACGACGTTTATATCACCTGCCCATTCGTAACTAGGGGTCGCCTCAGAAAACGGACAAAATAGCACGCTAAGCCTCAAACTGCTAGCATAGCGGGTTGCGCTGATAAGGCCAGGTACCTTAACGCCTGATCGAGCGATAACCCTGTTGGCAGTACCGCAAGCCGCCTCTGCCAAAGGTTAATATCTTCGCGCCATGCGGCTATGTACTCAACACAGTGCAGGCTCGTGAAGGTGACCAATCGAGCGTCAGCGGCTTGTAAAGCACTAATCGCATCGCGTACATCAGGCTCAGTGTACCGCGCCGAAAGCCGGCTGCGTATGCCTTGAACTAACTTCTGCCGGCAGTCGAGCACATCTTGCCAATCTGACACGGTCGCGTCAGTGCAATTTACTCCCAGGCTCGATAGTGCCCTGATTCCCTCCGCTAGAACATCTCCGAACTCCTCAGATGCTGCCCGCAAAGGATCTTGAAACGGGTTATACGGTTGTTGCTGTGCTTTTCCTGTTACCCGGTGTGTAGGGCGTCCTAACATGTCGTGAAGAAAAAACCAGTCTTCGTTATAAACGCGCGGGAAGAAGCCGAGGGCAGAGGGGACGTTGACGACCAATGCCCCCCCTGATAGGGCGACTCCTGGCTCTACCCCGCTCAACCGTTCAGCGTGGCGTACGACAGAGTTATCCGGAAACTCTGAGACTAGAAACCCGGCAGCCCCGACGTCCTGTACTTGGCCTAGTGCTTGCTCAAGTCCTGTAATGCTCGTGAGGTCATCGTCCAGGAACAAAATTGTTTTCCAGCCTACCAAACGAGCAAGTAACATACCGAGATTGCGCTTTAAGCTGATGTCATTGTGCTCCCGGCCAAATAGGGCCTGCGGGTGCGTGTCGGTAGCAAGGCCAACGATGAGTTGGTGATTATAGGAGGCTGGGATGTCCACTCCCACCCCCTGAACCTCTTTTGCGGCTGCTTGGCCGCTGCAAAGTGCAACCAGGCAAGCGTTCGTTTTATCGGCAAGCTGTGTGGCGTACTGTAAATGGCCGCTCGTGCGACTTGTCGGGACAATTACCGCGTCCAGTTTAGGCATGAGGCTGTGCCACTCCCTGCTCCCGCATCCCCCACACCCGCTTCACCTGGCTCGTACTACACGCCGCCAGCTTCGCCGTCTCGGCGATGCTTTTGCCTGCCGTGCGCAGCGCAATAATTCTTTCGTGCGTCGTAGTGTCAGTCTTCCGTCCCTGGTATTTCCCAGCGGTTTTGGCCAACTCCACCCCTTGTCGTTGACGTTCTCGGCGATCCTGGTAGTCATCGTGGGCAATCTGGAGAGCCAGCTTCAAGAGCATGTCCTGCACTGACTCCAACACGATCTTGGCCACACCTTTGGTTTCAGCTGTTAATTCGGACAAATCAACAACGCCGGGTACCGCCAAACGTGCCCCTTTCTCACGGATTGACGAAATAAGTAGCTCGGCCTCAGGTAGCGGTAAACGGCTAATACGGTCAATCTTTTCAGCAATGACCACCTCACCGGGTTGCAGATCGCCAATCATACGGAGGAGCTCCGGCCGGTCCGCTCGTGCACCAGAGGCCTTCTCCCGATAAATGCCAGCAACGTAGAACCCAGCAGCTTTTGCGTCTTCAACAATAGACTCCTGACGGGCTAGGTCTTGGGATTCGGTACTAACACGTAAATACAGTCGGGCAATTTTCATAAGTAGGTCAATTGAAGTATACGCTAATGAGCCTATTATAGAGCGTACGGCCAATAAGTCGATGAGCGGTTCAAATTGACCACATGGCTTTTAGCTATTCAAATTGTCCGTTTGTACGAAAAAGGAGTGGCGATGCCCCGTCAGTTAGTCTTGTCTGCGACCGAACGCCAGAATCTACTCGCGCTACCCGACACCACAGATGAATTGATCAGGCGCTATACGTTAAGCGAAACTGACCAAGCAGTTGTCCGTAAGCACCGGGGAGCCGCGAACCGTTTGGGCTTTGCTGTCCAGCTTTGCTATTTGCGCTATCCTGGAATTGTGCTGGGTGTCGATGAGCCACCTCATACTCAGTTGCTGCAATTAGTGGGGGAGCAGCTTAACGTATCTTCGAGCTGTTGGAGTGAGTATGGCAAGCGAGCCGAGACACGCCGCGAACACCTTATTGTGCTGCAAAAAGTATTCGGCTTCAAAACATTTACCACGACTTATTATCGGCAGGCAATGAGCGCATTGATTGATGTAGCCATGCAAACCGATAAAGGCGTTACTCTTGCCGATGTGCTCATCGATAACCTGCGCCAGCAGATGATAATTCTGCCCGCAATGTCCACGGTCGAGCGTATCTGTGCCGAAGCAATTACGGTCGCTGATCAACGTATTTATAGTGTTTTGACCGACACACTATCTGCCGCCCATCGTCAGCGACTCAGTATGCTTCTTGAGCGACGGGAGGGTGATGCCGTGACTTGGCTGACGTGGCTTCGCCAATCTCCTGCCAAACCAAGTGCGCGCAACATGCTAGAACATATCGAGCGGATCAAAGTATTGCGGTCTATCGACCTACCGGCTGGCGTTGAGCGACAGATTCACCAAAATCGGCTACTCAAGATTGCCCGCGAAGGTGGCCAGATGACACCGGCAGACTTGGCACGCTTTGAACCTCGACGACGATACGCCACGCTGGTCGCGTTAGTGATAGAGAGTACGGCCACGGTTACCGATGAAATCATCGACCTGCATGACCGGATTATAGGGAAGCTGATCAATGCCGCGAAGCACAAACACGAGGAACAATTTCAAGCGTCAGGTAAAGCCATCAACGACAAAGTGCGGCTGTACGGACGCATTGGAAAGGCATTGGTGGAAGCAAAGGAAAATGGTAGCGACCCGTTTGCAGCAATTGAGTCGGTCGTCTCTTGGGAAACCTTTACGACTAGCGTTGTTGAGGCGCAGAGTCTGGCGCGCCCCAAGGACTTCGATTTTTTGTCCGGGATCAGTGACGGCTACGTTACGGTGCATCGGTACGCGCCGGAGTTTTTGAACGCGCTCAGGCTGCGGGCTGCACCAGCCGCCCAAGGTACGCTTGACGCCATCGAGACACTTCGTAGCATGTACGCAAGCAACGCTCGCAATGTGCCAGATAACGCACCGACAGATTTCATAAAGTCGCGCTGGGCGAGACTGGTTATGAATGGCAGCAAGATCGATCGCCGGTACTATGAGTTATGCGCATTGTCGGAGCTTAGAAATGCGCTGCGTTCCGGAGATATCTGGGTGCAAAAGTCACGCCAGTTCAAAGATTTCGACGAATATCTGCTTCCGGCTGCTACGTTTACCTCGCTGAAGGAGCAAAATGCCCTGTCGGTGGCAGTGACCGTTGATTGTGACCAGTATCTCGATGAGCGCTTACGAATACTGAAAGAACAGCTCAGGACTGTTAACCGGCTGGCCGCCACAAACAAACTGCCCGATGCTATGATCACAGAGTTAGGTCTGAAGGTTACACCGCTTGATGCGGCCGTACCAGAAACCGCGCAAGCACTAATTACCCAGGCGGCCGCTCTGTTACCACGCGTTAAGATTACGGAGCTACTCCTTGAGGTCGATACGTGGACGGATTTTACTCGGCATTTCGCCCATCTGAAAACCGGCAGCGTTGCGAAGGATAAGACCTTGTTGCTGACGACGATTCTAGCCGATGGTATTAACCTTGGCCTAACCAAGATGGCCGAATCATGTCCCGCTGTCACGTATGCCAAGTTGTCATGGCTCCAAGCTTGGCATATTCGCGATGAAACCTATTCGGCAGCGCTTGCCGAACTGGTAAACGCTCAGTTACGTCACCCGTTTGCCTCGTATTGGGGCGACGGTACGACATCCTCATCTGACGGACAACGGTTCAAAGCCGGTGGCAGCGCTGAAAGCACCGGCCTCGTTAATCCGAAGTACGGTAGCGGGCCGGGGCGATTATTTTATACGCATATCTCCGATCAGTACGCACCATTCAGCTCCAAGGTGGTCAATGTCGGCGTACGAGATGCGACCTATGTACTCGACGGGTTGCTCTACCATGAGTCCGACCTGAAAATCGAGGAACATTACACCGACACGGCTGGCTTTACCGACCATGTCTTTGCATTGATGCACTTACTGGGTTTCCACTTTGCCCCGCGTATCCGTGACCTGGGTGACACGAAGTTGTTCATCCCGAAGGAGGCTATCGGATACGATGCACTCAGTCCGTTGATTGGCGGCACACTGGGTGTGAACCAAATTCGCAGTCACTGGGATGAGATTCTACGGTTGGCCAGTTCGATTCAGAAAGGAACAGTGACCGCTTCGCTAATGATGCGGAAGCTCGGTAGTTATCCGCGGCAAAATGGCCTAGCTAAAGCACTGCGCGAGCTGGGACGAATCGAGCGTACCCTGTTTATCCTGGACTGGCTGCAAAGTGTCGAGCTCCGGCGTCGGGTGCAGGTTGGGTTGAATAAGGGTGAGGCAAGAAACGCTCTGGCCAGAGCGGTATTTTTCTACCGGTTGGGTGAGATACGCGACCGCAGTTTTGAGCAGCAACGCTACCGAGCCAGCGGGCTTAACCTGATAACGGCAGCGATTGTGCTATGGAATACGGTATATTTGGAACGAGCAATACAGGCGCTACGGGAACATGGAATAGTGGTCGCCGACGAGTTGCTTCAGTATCTGTCGCCGCTGGGCTGGGAGCATATTAACCTGACAGGTGATTATGTGTGGCATAGTGACCTCAAGCTGAAGGACGGTGAGTTTAGGCAGCTACGACCGTTTCAAAGTGCTTAGCGTACGATTTTATCCGTTTCCTGAAGCGACCCCACTATGAACCGCATGCCCCGACTGCCGTTGTTGCCGCCTATGGCTTGCAACCACGCGTGCACTGATTCGGCATCAAGCTCCTGCGGCCAGGCCAACTCATACCAGTTAAGTATATTATTCTTATCCACCCCCATGACTGTTGGAATAGTAGTATGCTAATGGTTATTGGTCAATGATTATTGCTGTTGGCAATTCGATATGTTGTCTAAATATTTTAGTCGGGTTATGATTGCTCGGATTTCATTTTTTTAATATCTGCAACTTGTTGAGACCGTTTCTCTGACGCCTTAATGAGCTCTGAGTCCATGTATTGCTTATATCTTGTGGTCGCTTTTTCAACGTTCCTAACAATCGAAGAGACTACAGAGAATTGAGAGTAATTGGCATTTAAATAATTTTGGTCTACTGGTGCTAAATTAAATAGTCTAGGTTTGTCATTCTCGCTCATTCCTGATTGTCCCCCTTAATTTCTGTTTTAACTGTAGCAGCTTTGACTTTAGCAGTTTGTGATTTATCGGACGATGCATCCGCAACATCAACATTAAACTTCGTAAGACGAACTCCGTCGTCAATGTTTTTATTATGTATTGCTTTTATAACATCCCACATATCTAATTTGCTTACATCTTCAACATTAAGGTCTAAGGTTTGAGCTTCTTCTAGCATAATAGCATAACCATGATAGTCATACTCATTTGCCAATATACGACTTATAGAATTAGCAGGCAATTTCTTCCCCTTCATCATCCTTGCATTCAATAATTTCTCAGCATAATTCTGACTGATCCTGGAACTGCGCATGCTTTTTACAAAATATATGGGGTCAATTTTTTCAATTAGCGGCTTAATAAGCTCAGACGCAGACTCCATTGCCAATTTTGCTGCATCTTTTTTCCCCAAGCTTATAGGTTGAGCCTTTAGTAGATCAAAAATATATGAAGCATAACTAGAATATGATCCATACAAACTTGCAAGAGAGTCACGGATCTCTAATGATGATATCATTGAGCCGTCAGAAGGATGTTTAATTTGGATGTCGAGCGGGCCGAGGCATGCGCTTTTCTCATATAAATTACATCAGCACCTAGAGCCATCAAAGTTGCAGCGCTGTATGCTTCATTGGGAACTATAGCAATTATCTTCGTATATTTTGCTTGTAGAAGTCGCATTATCCTGTAACCAATGGTTGGATCTCCACCATTAGATTCTATTACCATATAAATGACATCACCACTCTTATCTGAAAAGAGTTTGTCTGTGTCGTCCATAGCAGCATCGTATATCCCACCCCTCACGATGAATAGCGGATATTCGATTTTCATCTGTTATCAGTATAACAAGAGTTGTACCTTAGGCAATCAAATTGTTTTTTAATTTAGACGATCTTTATAATGTATTTTTATGGCTAGTAGAGACAACGAGCTAGAAGAACAATATGACTTAATCTACGACAGTATATCCAATAAACTTGAGCAGCAATTAGGATCGCTAAATGCGTTGGATACAAAAGCCAATATATTACTTGTGGGTATTGGTGCTTTACTGACGGGATATTTTCAGCTGCTTTCTAGTAGCTACTTGAACTTCAGCAGCTATACAATTTTAGTGATCTTGGAGTTAATTTGCTTTATTGCCGCCGGATATTTCATATTTCGTACTTTTCTCCTGCGTAATCATCCTACTCATAAAAAAGAGAGATGGCGTGACGATCCTAGCCCCACGAAACTTTTGGATATTTTCTCCAAGAACTCTGCTGCTGGTGTTTATTGGCTTAAAGATGAGATTAATAAAAGTATGGCCATTGCGTACGATCACAATACAAGACTTTTAGAGAAAAAATATGAAAATTTTCGAATAGCCAAGGCCATGTTATTTATTGGCGTAAGTATCCTTTTTGTCCATCTGATTTTCTCGCTGTACAATACGGAGCATAGTAAACAAAACTTGAGACAAGATAATGAACGTAGACACCACACAAGACAATTCATTGCCCAGTGATTCGCAAAACCAAAGTAGTGAAGGTGGGCAAAGTCAAAGGCATGTTTCGCCCAGTATCAACGTTGATGAGCCAGTACCTATAACAGTTAGAACCTTCCCGGACCCTGCTGACGCAAACCAACCACCAACAGTTGATTTATCTAATGAGATCATCAAGGGAACAGAACACCCTGGTCGTGACAATGAAGTGAATAATTAAAAAATAGTATTTCCATAAGGAAGATATAATACATATTCCTTAAAGCGTAGTTAGCTTTAACCCCACCCCATATAATTAGCAGTTTATACTGTCTTTGTTGGTCAATATGATTGGACACATGAAAAGACAGAATTAGCAGCCCCTGCCAGGTGCATTTTTATGGTTCCATAATGCAAATATGGGGAGAAATAACAGTTCAGATTTAGTGACTTTCGTCGGTATGGTTATGGTGCTTTTAGTGGTGGGTATATCAGCTCAGGAGGTTAGCGATAGTATAATTTTCGCCATAGATCCAAAACATCACTATGCGCCAGTTACTAACTACCACATGCAGGAGAGCTCACCAACGTTGGCCGTAATAAGCTAGAGATTGGGTTGCAGGGCACTCTTTGATGCTGTTTGGCTCGTTATAGGAACGACAGTCTAAGCATTTACGGTAGGGGATTCTTTTTCAAACTTCCCGTTGATCGTATAAATTGCATAGGCTACTTCGCTCCAGTTATGAGTATCTAGTTTTCGCTGTATTTCTTTCAGCAAATCCATGGTTAACAGTATAACATTGCCAGGTTAATCTTATTTTCAGTTGAATTGTGTATTTAGGTTAGTGGTTTTTAATTCTATTTGCTGTTTTAGGTATTGTTAGTTTTTGGAGTAGGTTATTTGATTCTATTGTGACCGGTGATTACATTACATTGCCATGCCCACCTACCCCGTATACTTGTAAGGGTAGGTGACACAGATTTTCAACATTATCTCTTTGAAATGATCTGTTTTTTGCCATCGCCCGCGATGGCAGTTTTGTCACCGCCCATGGGGACAAAAGTAGTTGGGTAATTTCTAATTTATACTCGGACTGGTACCGGACTTCATACCAAGTGAGACATGAGTCGTCAGTCCTGAGTTGTTGTCATAAATATACAGATCTCCGGTATTCCCCTGAAAGGCAATCTCATAGATACCTGTAGAGAGGGTAGTGATGTCAGGACTAGTACCTGACTTCATAGTCAGCATCATGTCAGTCCCGGTGCCAGTAGAGCTATACCATGTATATAGTATTCCACTATTTGCCTCAATAGCCACCTCGAGTGCACCACTATACAGTCTCGTGATGCTTGGGCTGGTACCAGAATACATTCCAAGCCCCACATGAGTTGTCGTACTATTGGAACTATCATAAACGTACAGGTCGCCTGTATTTCCTTGGAATGCAACGTAATAGTTGCCGTTTGAAGAGGCTACTATACTGGGACTGGTACCGGACTTCATACCTAGACTTAAACTCGTGTCTGAGGCTGTCCAGCTATTATAAATATTTAAATCTCCGGTGCTAGCACCTTGAAATGCAACTTCATATGATCCATTTGTAAGTTGTGTAATGCTTGGGCTGGTACCAGAAGCCATACCGACGGGTGGATGAGTCGTCAGTTCGGTATAGCTATCATAGATATATAAGTCACCTGTGCTGCCTTGGAAGGCACTTTGGTAGTTACCCGTTGAAGTGAGGGTGGTGCTTGGGCTCGTACCAGAAGCCATACCTAATGATGGCGCAGCTGTTTGTCCGCTTAAACTGTTATATACATCTAAGTCAGTGCCACTACCTTGAAATGAAATATGAAATGGCAGAGTACCGAGGTGAATCCAGTCACTGGGTGTACCCGCCGAGCCGCTGGCTGTTGTTCGGCCGTAATAGAACAAACCATCTAGGCCAACGTTGTATTCATCAAGTTCGGCATTTCCACTACTATCAAATCCATAAACATACGCTACGTGATCCAAGCTATTCGTCCAGTCGGCAAGATCTCCCACTACTGGTTTATACGAAGATGTTCCTGCGTACACGCTGTACCCAGCATTACCGGCGGCAGTAGCCCAGTTATTGGCATCGCTCCATTGATAGACCATAGGAGCGGAAGAACCACTAAAAGCAGTATTCGCTTTCCATGCTACGTATGAGGTACATTGACGGAAAAATTCCAACCATGGGTCATCTTCTCCGTAGCCATTACTAGTATTTCCCATGCAGCCCGTTGAGTTTGATGGGCACGGGTTATAACCAAATGTATCACTAGCCCCCGTAAGTGAAGCACCAATCCAGGGGTATCCACCATCATATGCAAAAACAGACGTCATGCTTACCAATAAAGGTATAACGATTGTCGCGAATAATAGTATTGCTACGAATCGTACTGGCCCTTTGCTGAAGAACCCCACTACTTGGTGTTTCATATGCGCATATTCCTTATTGGAACTTGATTGATTGAACGATGGCAACCCCAGATTGCCAGTCCGAGCTAGCAAGCTGTTGCTGATACGTTTGATCTATTACGCTGCCTTGACTCCCGCAATAATTGCCATTCAATACCAAATACTTACCGTTTGGCAGTGCAGCACTAAACTGCGTTGAGTTAGAATTGACTATTTCCATTGTGGGGCATGAGACGGTGGTGCCGGAATGCTCAACATATGAAGAGTGAGCAGTGCCGGATGTCCATAAGTTAATGCCGTTACTCAAAGCCTGTACAGTACCGTAAGGTATTGCAGGTGGTTGGTAATTAGAACCCGAGCCAGTTGATACAAAGAAAGTCATATTAAAAATATCAGGGACTGTTGACTCACCATTTACTGTTGTTGTTCCCGAAGTCGCTGGAGTAATGTAAATCTGATCTGATGAATTAATCTGACTATCGGTTACTTTCCAGTTACTAGGATATTGAAACGTAAAGCCACCCGAGGTTGACGTATATGTGGTTAGAGTGGGGGTAGTCTGGGCTGGTTGCGTGGTCTGGTTAGTACTTTTTGTTGTGGACTTGTTGGCTGGTTGCGAAGTGGCTGGGGTCGAGGCGCTTATATTAGTAGTGGTCGTTTTGTGGTGATGGTCTTTGTAGACCACCCCAGCTACAACGCCTATTGCCACAACTGCTGCAACAGCAATCAGAACTATAGGTAGGCTGAAGCCCGAATTACGTGTGTCCATCTTCTTCATCTAAAACAAATCCCGCTTATGTTTAAGCTTAGTATAGCATGCGTGATATTAATTAAGAATATTAAGGCATTTATTGTTTATTTCAAATAATATTTATGCGATTTTGGTTAAGTGAGTTAATGAACTTCTCGCTAAAGGTCTAGTCAGATACAAATGATTACTACAGCCGCGATAATATATATAAACAGAGTACTAAAGCCTGCCTGCGAGCCTCTTAGTCTAATCATAATTCTCCTCAACTATGTTATTGCTCCAGCGTATTGTACGGTTATTGGGGTGTCGAGCAATAGGTTATTTACTCTAAATGGTATATAACTATTGAAATTATGGACACATCAGACAATAAGGTATATGAACTTCCCAGGGTAAGGAGTGGCCGGTCATTGGCTCCATTAATTGCTCAGGCCGAAGGTTACGCCGAGGATTACCCCGAACTTAACTCAATGACGACTGACGCCGTAAAGGAGTTCATCCAAAACGTCCATGACTACAGTGATATTTGGGATGATATAGATATTTCAGGCAGGATTGACGCCGAAAAAGTACTAACAGACAATATCTCTATATTAGACGAACTAGGGTTACATACGTATGCCACCATCTATCAGAAGCCGATGACTTCAGCTACCGGCCCCTGGAATATGAAAGTAATAGTACTGTTCATTAGCCCTCAAGATGTAGAAATGGCAAAAGCAGCTATACAAGTCTAACAGCATGGATACTTCTTGCCCCTACTGTGGTGGTGAATTGGCCAAGCAACCAAAGGCCAATTGTAAGTGTCCGCAGTGCGGCAAGATTATTTATGTCCGTAATAAACAACCGTTTTTCAAAAAGAGCCTGCTTACCAAAGAGGAAATGCTAATCTCTGACGAGTTTGTAATGCTCAGTAGCACCTATGGTTTTAACGTGACGATGGATACCTATTTGGAGACTAAAAAGATGCTTAATGCGAGATTCGGCACGGAAGCAGGTTGGAGTGATGTAGCATGGTCAATTTATGCGCAACTCAATGACCGGTTTGCCCGAATACCGGATTTCTCTAGTTTAGAAGTTACCTATGCTTGTATGGCGCAACATCTCTACAATCGGAATAAGCCGTACACCTGGCTAATTGCTGAGAGTTGTAAGTATCAGCTAAGGCAGTGCCGCCAACTTGGTTTTAAGAAAGTATGGGTCAGTGTCAGCTCTCACAGTTGCCAGGCGTGTGACGAGCTTACCAAGAAAACCTTTACCATAACCGACGAACTTATAAATAACCCACCATTACCCCCGGAGGGTTGTACGTGCACACTGTACAAGGAGCTTGAGCCTGGGTATTGTGTCTGCCACTTGGTTGCGACCTGGCAGCAGTAACATTATGAGGTTGGCATAGCCATTTGTGGGTTTTATGGTCAGGTTTATCTACCTTATAGGGGTAGTGTGGCATACTATCAGAGGTGGGCTACCGTTGACGAACGTGCTGCATTCGTGCTACAATGTGCTCACAAACATGCAGATCGAACACTGTCAGTACTGACGGGTGCCCCACAAGGGATAGACTGTTCCAACCGCTACCACCGCAAGGTGGTACGTTGGTATTTAGGGAAGTTTTTTTATAACACCTTGGTTCTCAAGGTGTTCTTTTATTTCTTTGAAATGAGCATTACCCTCATGGGCTTCACGGACAAAGCCGGCAACAGCGTCAGCCAACCGAATAATAGGGTTGGTCTCGTCTCGTTCACCACGCACGCTTTTAGTACGGATACCGAGGTTACGAAGTAACTTACCAGTCCTGTGCTGTAGGGAACGTCGCAGCCCATCTATAACTATGGTAGCTTTGTAGTCATCTATCCCCTCACTTTGACAGTATGAGTCTATAGCGTTGGCGGTTGCTTGAACGGTGGCGAGCTCATAAGACAATTCATTGCCAGTAAATACTTGGTAGTAGACTTTGATGTGTATATCAACGCTCAGGGCGCTTCTAATGTATTGATCCTTGCTTTGACGGCTCCGGTGCCATTTGACCTTGCCTTTGCCGCTGGACGACTCAGCCGCTTCCAATAATGCCGCAACCTCGCTAGGCTCTACTGTCATAATAGCGACCACTATAAAAAGCTGTCCTTTGGTATCCTGGCCAGTTTCGTCAACGTAACAGTATAACTTGTGAGGTTTTTGCACGGTTTTGTTCATTGTCCTTAAACTACATTATACCACAATAACAGGGGTATTACACCTTAAAGTTGTTTACAAAACATTTACTATTGCCAGAAATAGCGTCGTCGTGCGTAACCGATAAAGGCCGCCAAAGTATCAAAATGCTTATTTGTTACGCCGCGATGCGTATTGCCGCCTATTGTTTGCCTATCGATCATAACCTCGACATCTACACCAGAGACTTTACTAGCATCGTACTCGGTTTGAATTGAGTCAAGCTGAGCGGCTTCTGCTAATGGAAATGGGCTAACACCTTTATTCGGTTCGGTTGTTTGTATTGTAACGATGATCTGCCTAGTTGAATTATCCATATTAACTCCTCTAATAACAGTATCAACCTCTGGAACGTTATCGGTCAACAGTATAGAGATTTTTCCGTATTTTATTAAGCAGCAACGTTAGCCCCATGAAGTGGGGCGCAGTTCTTAAACAAAAAACTCTCACTAGGAACTCTAACAATTAACTCTTGCACCATAATCAGTAAAATTTGCCCGGCTTTTCAATTTCTCGGTGCCTCAATTTTGCGAACCGTGTATTTTGCCGGGCGGTTGTAAGCCAGAAGGGCAGTGTGACGACGAAAAGCATAAATATTTTGATAATTCATAAGCAATATTGTATAAAAATTGAACTTAGTCCAACACAAACAGCCAGCATGAAAGCTGGCAATATAATTCTTAGTTTTCTATAACTAAACGGCGCTAGGTTGTTCTTTAGGCCGCCTTGTCATAGCGAAAAAGTAGCCTATAGGATTGTTAATACCCGTGCCTTGCTCAGTGGCAATACCAAGGAAACGAATAATCGTACCCTTGAGCCGCCACGCTAGAGACAAGATAGCGTTTGTACTATCTGCTTTAAGTTTTAGTTTATCCATGACCTCAAGTGCATTTTGCCGGACTTCCCAAGTGTCATGTACCATCTTCAAGGTGCGAGTAGCCCAGTTGCCACTTTTCTTACTGACTGACGCTGCAAACAGGTTAAACGGCTTCTCCTTAGTGTGGGTAGCGAGCGCAATGTCCGCCGCCGTCTCTAATTCAGCTCCGTAACCCTGTTCGTAAAGCTCTTTAACGGTTATCCATAAGCCCGGCAAATTGATAACCTTTTCTAGCTTTTTTTCTAGCTCCTCCCAACTATTAACTACTGGTTTTACTATTATTTTTTGTATTTTGGGTGTTTCGACAAACGGAACTTTTGCAACTAGCTCCGGTTGTCTTTGGTACTGAGCCACCCGATCATTGGGTAAAATTAAACAAACAGGCCTAAAGTTCCACGGAAATTGGTCTGCAAAGCGTCACCCCGATCTGTCCGCAAACTCAATTTAGCCAGCTACTCGAATTCTAGAACTAGCCATCACTATCGGCACCATCTTCCTTTGCTAATTGTCCCAGTACTCTTCTTTCGATCACTCCAATATTCTGCTTACTCATCGCAAATTCTGTAGCAATCTCTTGGTGAGTTACATTTTCGCCTGGCGAGTCCAACCCGTATAATCGGCACACTATCTGCCTATCGCGATCACTGGTGATAAGTTTACCCAAATGCCACTTTGCTCGTTCTCGTAATTCTTGCAGTCGGGCCTCTTTAGGTAATGGCTCACCGAGTAAGTGGAACATTGTTACGACGTTTCTACCCCGTAGGCCTTGCCGGGTGCGTAACTCTTTGTAGTCTAACGTCTCCGTTACAAGACCAGTTATCAGCTCTCCTAGAGTCTTTACGTCTCTGCTGAACGCAGTACTAACGCTAGTTTCTTTGACGTTAAGGGTCGTAGCAATTTCTCCAACTGTAAGTTGGGGTTGTTCGCCAATGCCAAAACGTAGTCGTATCATGGCTTGTTGTTCTGGCGGGAAAAACTCAAGCGCTCGTTCTATAAGTATCTCGGCCTCAGGATTTGTTGGCCATTCCTGCTCTGTGTGCACAAAATCTGGTTCGTCTTCTTTGCCGTCTCTTTCACGATCAATAGCAAGCGTTCGTGAGCTTAGCTGGCGTAATGTGTATGCATGCTCAAGCGTTATGGCCAACGTGTCAGCTATCTCCGTATCAAATGGGAAACGACCATGCTGGTCAATAAAATGGTTACGAGCCTCAAGGTACTTGCCAAGAGCAGCGGTTTGTCGATCTTCTCTTCGTATAGTATGGCCAAGAAAGTTCTCACGAGTTGCTTCTCTTATATCATTGATGACTACCTTTTGGGCATATGCCCAAAAGCCGCCTCGCTCTTCACTCGGGATTTTGGCAAAACCTACGATCGATTTTAGCAGTCCTAACATACCAACCTGCATAGTCTCCTCTTGAAAATCACTAGTCCATACGTCTACTCTGCGGCAGTTTCTCAGAACAATGTTAACTACTCTCTCACTAAACGAAACTGCTAGTTGTATCCTTGCATCGCGTCCATGGACCGCCCTAGAAATCAGATCCGAGTTTTGTGGCTCCTCCGTAAGTAATTCTTCAGCTCCGATGCCGTCGGCCACATCTGTGATAAGTGCATCTTGTTTAGCGAAGTCTAATTCTTGTGCGCCCGTCCGTAACATATCTCTGTAGTGCCAGAAATTACCGGTAAGTGCAGCCGTCCCCAGATCAGTAGGAGGCCCATCCCTATCCGATGGAGCGCCTGCTACTTCATGCATTTCTTGTGCCATCATAATTAACTTGCCTACTTTGCCGCCTCCCGTAGTCCCCTCGAATTCACATAATTCCTCAGTGTAATCCTATTCACCTCCAGTATCCGGGCAATAGCCGCTTCAGATATCTTCTTACTGAGCAATTCCTTAATTACCTCGTCCTTCCCGGTGAGCTTCACTGTCGTAGACAGCCTCCCTTTGGGACGCCCAAGCTGTTTCCCCTCGCTCTTCCTTCTGGCCAGGGCTTCTTTTGTACGGGAGGATATCATGCTCCGCTCTATCTCAGCCGACAGACTGAAGGCAAAAGCTAGCACCTTAGAATTTATGTTATTCCCCAACTCATAGCGCTCCTTGGCGGTGAACACTTTTACCTGCTTTTCCATCAGGACGTTAAGGATGCCCATCACCTCCATAATCGAGCGGCCTAGCCTGGATAGCTCGGTCACTAACAGCACATCGTCCTTACCCATTTGCTGTACCAAAGCACCAAGCTTGCGCTCATCAAGCTTCTTGGTGCTGCTAATCGTTTCCTCGATCCAGCTGTCAACCGCCAGCTTTTTTTCGTCGGCAAACTTCAATATCTCGAACCGCTGGTTCTCAGTCGTCTGCTTGTCGGTCGAAACGCGTATGTAGCCGTAAATCATGTCGTTTTTGGATACCTGTCAGTGAAATAGTACCGTGCGATATATTTTATACAACTCTCTTGTCAAAAGAAAGCTGTAATTATATATATCAAATAAGTGATGGAGAAACGGACGTTTAGTATGAGCATTATCAACATAATTGACCCTGCCACCAAGGAGACTTTTGATCACCCGCCGGTGTTTACCGCCGAAGACAGGAAACGCTTCTTCAGTGTGCCGAAATGGATGGAGCTGGAGCTGGCCACACTGAAAACACCAACCAGCAAGGCCGGGCTTGTTCTGCAGTACGGATACTTTAAGGCGACAAAACGGTTCTATCCCAAACAGCTCTATTACCAGGCGGATATCGATTTTGTCTCTGGCAGGCTAGGTACTGCCGAGCCGTATGAGTCTACCCGTTACCTTAAAGCGACTATCCACCAGCACCGGGCGCTCATTATGGAGAACGCCGGGTACCAGCCGTTTACTCGGTCATCAGCTGCTGCACTCTCCAATGAGGCGGAGCTCATGCTGGCCAAACAAGCCAGCCTCAAAGATATACTGTTCAGGCTCGTAGACTTTCTGCAGCAATCACGGACAGAAGTGCCTGGGTATAATATGCTGGCTGGAATTATTACACAGGCCTTCCGTAAGTACGAAAAGCAGCTGGCCCTGCAGATTGGGAAAAGCCTGCAAGCCGACGACCGGCGACTGTTGGACTACCTTTTGGAAGAAGATGAGGCATACCAAGCACCGGATAAGCAGGACCTGAAGATCAAGCGGTATAACCTCACCCGCCTCAAACGTACCAACCACTCCACCAAGCCTGCCCAAATCAAGGAAAACATCGAATACTTTCTGGTTCTCAAGGATAAGTTCCTTAAGCTACAGCCTGCTGCCGAGTCGCTCCATTTGTCCCCGGATGTTATCCAGCACTATTCGACCATTGCCCAGAAAGCCCAGATTTTCCAGCTTGTCCGGCGGGATGAGAAGCGTTATTTGTACCTGCTGGCGTTTATTATCCATCAGTACTACACCATGCAGGATCTGTTCATAGATATCCTGCTGCAGTCAGTTCAACGGGCTATAAACCATGCCGCAAGTGAACAAAAGACGGTGTTATATGAGACCCGGAAAGCCCGCAGCGGCTCAGTCACCAACCTGGTAGACATCGTCACCAAGGCCAGAGGTGTTTTGGGAAAGCAAGGCCTACCCCCGGAAGAAAAGTTACAGCAGCTGCAAGCGCTGTTTTTCAAGGCGGGCAGCCACGAAGCGGAAGCGGTGGGCGACATGCTGGACCTGCTACAAAAGGATGCTGTGAGCGCCCAGAAAGACGAGGACTACTATGACGCCCTGGAGAAACAGTCGCTTAGGCTGCAAAACCGGGTCTCAGAGATCATCAAGCAGTTGGAGTTTAACGAGGCCACGTCGAACGCGGCGATTATTGGAGGCATCAACCACTTTAAGTCGCGGGCTGGAAACGTTGCCGAGACCGCCCCGGTTGACTTTCTAAAGCCCGAGGAACAAGAGATGGTGTACGGCGCCAACGGTAAGTTGCGCGTATCGCTCTACAAGATGCTGCTGTTTATCAGCATTTTTTCCAGGATCAAGTCCGGTGAGCTGAACTTAGTCCACTCCTACAAGTACCGCTCGTTCGATGAATACCTCATTCCCAAAGCTGTCTGGGAAAGAGATAAAGCGATGCTACTCGAACGGGCTGGGATGACCCAATTCCAGGATTTCCACGCTGTTAAACAAGAACTGGCAGGCATACTGCATAAGCAATACGTGGCGACTAACCAACATATCCTAGAGGGCAAAAATGAGTACTACAAACAGAGCAGCAAAAGCTTTTCGGTCACGACACCCAAGCTCAATGAAGAAGAGGGAGCATCCGGCATCTCTGAGCTCTTCCCGAAAAGCAGCTTCGTCTCCCTGGTTGAAGTACTCGCTTCCATACAGACCGTTACGGGGTATCTGGATGCGTTGGACCATACACAGACGACCCACGTCGGTAAGCGGCCGGCAGCCAAAACTTTTTATGCCGGTATCATGGGGTTGGGCTGTAACATCGGTATAAAACGGATCGCCAAAATATCCATAGCGATTAACCAGAACTCACTGGAGAACACCGTCAACTGGTATTTTGCTCCTGAGAATCTCGATAAGGCGAACGATCGTATCCTGTCCTTCATCGGTCGGTTGGACATGCACGCCTTGTTCAAGAAAAACCAGGGGCAGAGCCATACCAGTTCAGACGGACAGAAATATCCGGTTTCGGGCGACTCACTCAACGCCAACTATTCGTTTAAGTACCTTGGTAAAGATAGAGGGGTTACGGTCTACTGCTTTATAGACGAGTCCCACCGGCTGTTTTATTCGACGGTCGTCAGCTCGTCAGAGCGTGATGCTGCTTACGTCATTGACGGGCTGATGTATAACGAGGTGGTCAAATCCGATATCCACTCCACCGATACTCACGGCTATTCAGAGACTATTTTTGCCACCACGCACTTGCTCGGCATCTCCTTCGCGCCGCGTATCAAGAACTTCCAGAAGCAGACGTTGTATGGGTTTGAGAAACGGAAAACCTATGAGGATATGAAGTTCCCGCTACTCCCTGATAAACAGGTTAACAGCGACATAATAGAGGAGCAGTGGGACCAGATCCTGCGGTTTGCCGTGACCATAAAGCTCAAGGAGACATCCGCTTCACAGCTTTTCCGGAGGCTGTCTTCCTACTCCAAACAGCACCCGCTGTACCGGGCGCTCAAGGCCTTTGGCCAGGTTACCAAGTCGATCTTCCTGCTGCGGTACATCGATGATGTTACGCTTCGGCAGGCCATCGAGAAGCAGCTCAACAAATTGGAGAGCGCCAACAAGTTCCTGAAAGCAGTGTTTTACGGTGATAATCAGGAATTCTCCCAAGAGACGAGGGAAGAACAACTGGTTGCCGAGGGCTGTAAAAGGCTCATTGCCAACAGCATTGTCTGTTGGAACTACCTGTATCTCTCTGAGCTGGTTGCCAATACCCCGGAGGAGAAGAGGGCGGAGTTGTTGAAGCAGATCAGCCGGTCATCCGTCATCTGCTGGCAGCACGTCAACCTGCTCGGAGAGTTTGATCTGTCGGAACAAAAGCTTCGGGGAGCTACCCAGTTTTCGCTTCCTAAAATACTGGGGTTAAAAGTAACGTAAAAACGGGAGGTCATATTCCTCCCTCTACCTCAGTAAATATGCCCATTTCCGCTGAACTTTAGACCTGTTTGTTTAATTTTACACCGTTTGCAGCCATCGAATCAGTTGTCCCTTGGGAGACCTTCATGGCAAGCGTTACAGAGGCGCAGGGTCTGGCTCGTCCCGAGAGCTTTGATTTCTTATCCGGGGTCAATGACGGCTATGTCGCTGTGCATCGGTATGCGCCGGAGTTTTTGAACGTGCTCAAACTGCGAGCAGCACCAGCCGCCCAAGGCGTGCTTGAGGCTATTGAAGGGCTTCGTAACCTGTACGCCAGCGGTGCTCGCAACGTACCCGCTGATGCGCCAACAGGGTTTATTAAGCCACGCTGGGCAAAGTTAGTTCTGGCCGAAGGTGGCATCAATCGTCGTTACTACGAGCTATGCATATTATCTGAGCTCAGGAACTCCCTGCGTTCCGGTGACATCTGGGTGCAGGGCTCCCGCCGGTTCAAGGACTTCGACGAATATCTTCTCCCGGCCGCTACGTTTGATGCTCTGAAGCAGCAAAATAATCTATCGTTGCCGATAGCCACTAGTTGTGATCAGTACCTGGATGAGCGAATACAGTTGCTGAGGGAACAGCTTGCCACCACCAATCGTCTTGCTGCAGCCAACGAGTTACCGGACGCGATTATCAATACGTCTGGACTGAAGATTACTCCACTCGATGCGGCAGTACCAGAGATTGCACAAGCTCTCATTACTCAGTCGGCAGCACTCCTTCCACGCGTTAAGATCACGGAATTACTGCTTGAGGTTGACGCGTGGACAGGTTTCACCCGGCACTTCACACACCTGAAAACCGACAGCACTGCCAAGGATAAAACTCTGCTCCTGACAACGATTCTGGCTGACGGCATTAACCTTGGTCTAACAAAGATGGCTGAAGTCTGTCCTAGTACGACTTTCGCCAGGCTATCGTGGCTACAAGCCTGGCACGTCCGCGATGAAACCTACTCGGCAGCGCTAGCCGAACTAGTGAACGCTCAATCTCACCATCCGTTCGCTAAGTATTGGGGCGACGGTACGACATCGTCATCTGATGGCCAAAGGTTCAAAGCCGGGGGCAGCGCTGAAACTACCGGGCATATTAATCCCAAGTATGGTGGAGAACCTGGGCGACTATTTTATACCCACATATCCGACCAATACGCACCGTTCAGTTCCAAGGTGGTCAACGTCGGCGTACGGGACTCGACCTATGTGCTCGATGGTTTGTTGTACCACGAATCTGATCTACGAATCGAGGAGCATTACACCGACACAGCCGGGTTTACTGACCATGTCTTCGGTTTGATGCACCTGCTGGGATTCCAGTTTGCTCCACGTATCCGTGACTTGGGCGATACAAAGTTATTCGTGCCGAAGGAAGCTACTGGGCTCGACACGCTCAAACCCCTGATCGGTGGCACATTGGGTATTAAACATATTCGCAACCACTGGGACGAAATATTACGACTAGCTACCTCAATTCAAAAGGGAACGGTGACGGCTTCGCTAATGATGCGTAAACTCGGAAGCTACCCGCGCCAGAATGGTCTGGCAGTCGCATTACGCGAACTGGGGCGAATCGAGCGAACGCTATTTATATTGGATTGGCTACAAAGCGTTGAACTACGGCGTCGGGTGCAAGTCGGACTGAATAAAGGGGAGGCTAGAAACGCGCTAGCCAGAGCGGTGTTCTTCTACCGTCTGGGCGAGATTCGTGACCGTAGTTTTGAGCAGCAACGTTACAGAGCTAGCGGCCTCAATCTGCTAACAGCGGCGATCGTGTTATGGAACACCGTGTATCTTGAGCACGCCACGAATACCCTGCGAGAACACGGAGCGCAGGTGGATGATGAGCTACTGCAGTACCTGTCTCCGCTGGGTTGGGAGCACATTAATCTGACAGGTGATTATGTGTGGCGAGGTGGAGCGAAGGTTGGTGAGGGCAAATTTAGGCCGTTACGCTCGTTTCCGAATCCTTAACGTGCTATTTTGTCCGTTTTCTGAGGTGACCCCAACTACTGCATTTTGGGATTTCGATATCATGCGACAACAGCACATTCTGGCGTCCAATAGCCCTGGTTGCAATCAAATCGCCGTTACTGAATGGATAGTTGCTATGTTGATCAATTATTCACGACGTTTTCCGGACTACATCAACACAACTGCCATTGAAGGTCCGATTCCGCCCAATACTAAGAGCATTTACGGTAAGTCAGCAACTATTATTGGCAAAGGTGGAATCGGCATACGTGCCGGGAAAGCAATCGAAGCTTTGGGTATGCAGGTAAATTACTTTGGCCGAGGCGACAATATAGAAGAAAAAGTTAATAACGCAGATTTCATCATCGACTGTTTGAGCTTAAACCCAACAAGCCAGCATTTCTACAACGAGGATTTCTTTACCAAAACCAAAGATGGCGTAGTATTTATGGCGATCAGCCCGAACGGTACGCAAGACCATGACGCTATACTTGCCGGCCTCGAATGCGGCAAGATCGAGCAATTCATTACTGACAATGCCACATCGCTTATTTTCAATGTAAAAGATGAAACATACACCAGGCTACACGACCATCCCAAAATTACCATTACGCCACATATTGCGGCTTATTCTGACAATACCCTAGAGACGGCGAGTAATATGTGTCTGGAAAATATCAAGACATACTTATCTGGTAACCCCATCAACTTGGTGTATACTCCGGAAGGTTGGCCTCATTAAGCGCATCGTCCGGGCGGCTAAATAAGTTTGGCCTTCACGAATTTCCAAGCCCAAATCAACGGAACGATGATACAAAATAAGTAAATCTAACTCAAAGGGTTTCCACACAGATACGTTAGGGCGTACCATAGCAGAATTACCTAATAGCTTCAGTTGCACGACTAGTACTATCCTAAAAAATGATTGATTTTAAGCGTGCCATTTTTGTAGGGTAAGGCATGCCAAGAGTAATTCAACTGTATAAAATGAGATGGAAGTTGTGCCAATTATATTTAATAAAGCGCACCATACTACTTAATCTTATTTAATATTAGTCCTTGCTTTAATCCATTCGTAATGGCGCATAGTATTCAAGCTCAGCCTAGAACATATCTGATACTAACACGACTACTTGAGAATTATTCACATTGACTTTTCAGTTCACCGCAGAACTGTAAGAAAAAGGCTGCGTAGGAGCTAAAAGCGCTCATACTTAAATGTATTTGTTAAATGGGGGGGTGAACATGATTGGAAAATTTTATGAGAGATTGCGGTTGGAAGCAGAAGATTTAGAGTCGGTAATAATGTTTTATTCGGGTAAGTTATGGTTATATCCGGAAAAACATGACGAACATGAAAATGTCTATAATTGTGGTTCTAGTATAGAGATGGGTGTGAGGGTATGAGTCTGATCGACGAGGCGTTAAATGCCAATGTAACTATCGCTAATGATTACGATCCCAGCCTGGGAAAGCCTCCGAAGCCCAAGATTGCAATTGTAACCTGTGCGGATCCCAGACTAACCAACATTGAGCAGATGCTCGGCCTCGCTGTAGGTGATGTTGACTTAATTAGAAATTTTGGCACTGTGATCGATGACGACTCAGTGCGATCTCTTATTCTTTCGACCAGGTTATTGGGTAGCCGCGAGATAATGATTATTAATCACACTGACTGTGGGATGCTCAGGTTCACCGATAATGAGATGGAGGACAAGCTGCACAAGGCAACAGGGCTGGCGCCGATTGCACCGGCTAGGTTCTACAGCTTTACGGACGCAGAAGCGAACACCAAGGAGCAAATCCAGAAAGCTAGACAGCATCCATGGATCTCGCCGGATGTGCCGGTCAGGGGTTTCGTTTTTGACGTACTGACTGGACTGCTAAGTGAAGTGTTGGCGGACTAAAAGACCGATACTGTTGTTAATTTAATCCTGAAAACAATTTAAGTTTTGTATTTTATTCCAAATTTCAGCGATAACTGCTAATACAACTTTTACGGATAGGAGCTCAAAATAAGCTCGTTCAGCATTACCGATACACATATGATCGTAAAGTCATAGAAGAACATATTTTAGTATGTAAAATTTTAAAGAATTACAAATTATGAGAACCAAACAAAATAAAAAACTATCACTCTCTAAAAAATATGCGAACCTTACGTCGATAACGGCTATTATCGTAGCTCTTGTGTAGTTAACATCCAACAAATGCTGAACGAAGTTACGGCAGTCAGTGACGTAGAAAAGGTCTTTAACCGTCCAGTTTATTATGTAACAAGTAAAGGCTTTCTTTCAACAGATGGTTATTTTGGAAAAAATAACACGATCGGATGTGATATGTCGGGAGATCCTTATCCATACTTATACGATAGAAGCCAAACAGTACCTGTCTTATTCAATAATTCGAGAACTGCCATGCTGCACCATAATATAGAATGGCTTATCGAGCATCAGTATTTAAGTCGTGGACTGACAGGCCAATTTGCAATTGGCGGTTCAGATAGTAGAACCCTAGTTGCCGAGATGCGCTACACCTACAAGCCGGCTATTAAAAAGCACATGACCAGCTCTCTTGAAATTATGCAAAATCAGGGGCATACCTTTGAATTCTGGGGGAGTGCTTACAGCGATGCTTTACCCGACTTGTCCTACTATCTCGGTGCTATTGAATGTCAGAGTGGCTGTACAAATCAGTAAATTTTATATGCATCGATACATTTTGGTACATGGTAAGTGTTTCTAAACAAATAAAATACGGCTTAAGTATCAAATAAAGTACTGCTTTTGTGGGTTCATTGTGTTTAAATAAATCTATTGTATGAGGGCACTATTTTGGAGCAGGCTGATGTACCTACTAGATTCGGAATTAAGGAGTTAAATGGCAAAAAAATTATCCTATCATAAACTAGTCAATTATAACCAAGCTGATCCAATGAAAGTGCTTGCTCAAAAACAAGGTTTAGAGACAAGCAAAAATATGCCATTTGGTTTTAAAGAACTCGAGGGTACGAGGGGTGAGTCAGCCTATGTATTTTCGATGGGTGATACGTATGGGGCACTTGTACAAGAAGGTTTAGGCACAAAAAGTCTTATTACTCAATCGATCTTTGAAGATAAAGAGATATCTTACTTTGCTGCTATTGCACAGGATACTGTTGCTTGTATTATCAACGATCTTATCAGTGTTGGTGCAACACCAGTCGTTCTCAATGCCTACTGGACCTCAAGTTCATATGAGTGGCTAACAGATCATGCACTAGCGGAGGATTTTATTAAAGGATGGGGTGCGGCATGTGATCTTGCGGGTGTAGTTTGGGGTGGCGGAGAAACGCAATCATTATCCGGAATTGTTGAATCAGGTAGATTGGAATTTGCCGGTTCGGCATTTGGGGTGATTCGTTCCAAACAGCATCTTATTCAATCAGAAAAATTACAAGCTGGCGATGCAATTGTGCTTATTGAATCAAATGGCGTTCACGCCAATGGTATTAGTCTGACTCGTGAAATTGCCGGAAACTTAAAAGATGGCTATCAAACTACATTGAGCGACGGCACCACGTTCGGCGAAACTTTATTGAAGCCAACACACATATACTCGCGTCTTGTTCGAAAACTATTCGAACAAGGTATCGAAATACATTATTTATCGAATATCACTGGGCATGGCTGGCGTAAAATTATGCGAGCCGAGAGACAGTTCAGCTATGTAATAAAAGAGATTCCCGAGATTCCAGAAATCTTTGAATTTATTGCAGCTCAATCGGATAATGACGCTAGCGAAATGTACAGTAATTATAATATGGGTGCTGGTTATGCGATTTATGTCGCCGCCTCTCAAGCCTCAAAGGTACAAGAAATTGCTTCACAGCTTGGGTTGAAATCGTGGCTCGCGGGTACAGTTGAAAACGGTCCTAAGCAAGTTGTTATCGTACCAAAAGATATCGTCTATAGCTCAGATACATTGGGGGTACGTTAGTGCAAATTTATAAAGGTTCATCGGCCCTATCGCAATTTCGAGCTGACAAATTATTAAAAAGAGTCCAAAAAATAAACCCCAAAATTAGCGGTATTGAAGCTGAGTATGTACATTTCATTGAACTGAAGGGAAAATTGTCGGAAGTTGATCATGAATATCTCGATGACTTATTAACTTATTGTTCAGAATTTAAAGGCAGCAGAAAGGGAACACTATTCTTAGTGGCACCTCGTCCCGGGACGATTTCAGTATGGTCATCGAATGCAACAGATATTGCCAATAATGCTGGATTAACTACTATCAAACGTCTTGAGCGAGGCGTTGCTTATTATGTGCAAGGAGCATCTCAGACGGACGGTAGTGCTATTTCAGCGGTGCTGCACGACAGGATGCAAGAAACAGTATTCACGGAATTGGATGCCGCGACTGCCTTATTTTACGTCAGCAAACCTCCGACTTTTCAGTGTATCAACGTTCTGAAAGATGGCAAACCTGCTTTGGAAGATATGAATTCAGCAATGGGCCTCGCACTCACGGATGAGGAAATGGAATACTTAGCCTCGTCGTATAAAAAACTTAAACATAACCCATCCGATGTTGAACTTATGATGTTTGCTCAACTCAACAGCGAGCATTGTCGACATAAAATATTTAATGCTGACTGGATAATTGATGGGGTCAAACAACCCAAATCTTTGTTCTCGATGATAAAAAACACCAACGAAAAAGGTGGGCAGGATGTCTTATCGGCTTATGTCGATAATGGTGCGGTTCTTAAAGGACCAGTGGCTGATAATTTTTATAGCGATCCTGAGCATGAAAACAATTATAGCTACCATAAAGAATCGGTTCATATGGTCATAAAAGCCGAAACACATAATCATCCGACGGCTATATCTCCGGCACCTGGCGCTGCCACGGGATCGGGCGGAGAAATTCGTGATGAAGCCGCCACAGGACGCGGTGCAAAAACGAAAATGGGTTTGGCTGGGTACACTGTATCAAATTTAAATATTCCTGACGCAATACAGCCATGGGAACAACAGTATGGCAAACCTGATCGACTTACTTCTGCACTAGACATAATGCTTGAAGCGCCTATCGGAGCTGCGCGATTTGCGAATGAGTTTGGCCGCCCTGGTTTAAGTGGTTATTTTAGAACCTATGAGCATAAGATTGATGACGGAGTTCGAGGATATCACAAACCAATAATGATCGCTGGCGGCTTAGGCAATATCCGTGGAAACGACGTCCATAAAAAAAACTTAGCAGCAGGATCGTTAATCATCGCGCTGGGTGGACCAGCATTGTTGATAGGTCTTGGCGGTGGTGCCGCCGCGAGTTTACAAGCTGGTGTTAACGACCAAGCACTCGATTTTGCATCAGTTCAACGAGGCAATGGAGAAATGGAAAGACGTGATCAAGAGGTGATTAATACCTGTTGGGCCCTGGGCGACCGTAACCCCATCAAAGCGATCCATGACGTCGGAGCCGGTGGTTGGTCGGTATCTCTTCCTGAATTGGTTCACGATAGCGGGAAAGGTGCAGTTTTTGAACTACGAGATCTCCCGAACGCTGAACCTGGTCTCTCTCCTTTACAGATTTGGTGCAACGAAGCACAAGAACGGTATGTACTTGGTATCGAACCACAGGATCTTGATGCGTTTAAGGCTATATGCAGTAGAGAACGTTGTCCATTTACGGTTGTCGGCACTCTTACTGACGATCAGCAGCTGATCGTTAATGATCGCTTATTTAATAATCGTCCGATAGAGGTTCCGCTTAGTCTTTTACTTGGTAAACCACCAAAAATGACCCGAGAAGTTCGCCGTAGCGTGACTAAACGGCCCAAATTAGAACTAAGTACAGTTTCACTTACCGATGCAATTGAACGGGTCTTTCATATTCCAGCCGTTGGAAGTAAAAAGTTTTTAATCACGATTGGTGATCGCACGGTAAGTGGCCTTGTTGTCCGCGATCAAATGGTCGGTCCGTGGCAAGTACCAGTAAGTGATGTTGCTGTAACGGCAACTACTATGCTGAGTGAGAGTGGAGAAGCCATGGCCATGGGAGAGCGAACTCCACTAGCGCTCATCAACGCCTCAGCATCTGCACGAATGGCAGTCGGGGAAGCGATCACGAATATTGTCGCAGCTGATGTGGATACGCTTTCAGATATCAAATTATCAGCGAACTGGATGGCTGCCGTTGGATCTAGCAAAGAAGATGAAAACCTATTTGACGCTGTGAAAACCATAGGAGAGGAATTTTGTCCTGAACTAGGTTTAACTATTCCGGTAGGTAAAGACTCCTTGAGTATGCGTACTATTTGGCGAGACAATGACAAAGAAAAAAGTGTAACATCGCCTCTGTCGTTAATTATTTCAGGTTTTGCACCGGTTCGTTCTACGAAACGGACGCTTACGCCTCAATTGATTGGAGTCAACGACACCAGGTTGCTGTTAATTGATTTAGGACTCGGTAAAAATCGCTTAGGAGGTTCGGCGCTTGCGCAGGCATTTAACCAAGTAGGCGACAGTACGCCTGATGTTGAACCTGAGCTCCTAAAACGATTCTTTAATGCGTTACATACTTTAAAAGCAGAAAATATAGTTCTGGCTTATCACGACCGTTCCGATGGTGGTCTACTCACTACACTCTGTGAAATGGCATTTGCCAGTCATTGTGGACTTCGATTAACATTGGACGAACTACCCGGTGAAACAATGGAAAAACTTTTCAATGAAGAGCTTGGAGTAGTTATTCAAATTAAAACAGCTGCCAAGTCGGAGGTTCTCAAAAAACTACGCCAGTCTGTAACTAAACATGTATATGACATAGGCAAACCGACCAGCGAGCAGTCTATTAATCTAAAGGATGGTGCAACGAAATATGAAGCGAGCCGTGCGCAATTGGAGAAATGGTGGGCTGACACCAGTTATCGCATGCAAAAGTTACGCGACAATCCGTCATGTGCTGATCGGGAATTTGCTGACATTAGTGACGACAAAGATCCAGGACTCTCACCGACAGTTGCCTTTCAATTTTCATCGAAAAGACATCACACAAAACCAAAGGTTGCCATCCTGCGTGAGGTGGGTCTCAATGGGCACGTGGAAATGGCAGCCGCTTTTGACCGTGCCGGTTTTAACGCCGTAGATGTGCACTTAAAAGATCTTATTGAGGATAAAATGTCACTGAAGGACTTCAAGGGACTGGCAATCGCCGGTGGCTTTAGTTATGGTGATGTCCTAGGTGCTGGCGAAGGCTTTGCTAAATCAATCCTGTTCCACTCTGATTTACGCAAAAAGTTTAGTCAGTTTTTTGAGAGGAATGATAGCTTTACGTTAGGTGATTGTAACGGCTGTCAGGTTATTGCCTCGCTCCAGGAGCTTATTCCGGGCACAGAAGGATGGCCAACTTTTCTTACGAATACCTCTGAACAATTTGAATCTCGTCTTGTTCAGGTGAGAATCAATCAATCGCCGTCAATCTTCTTTCGGGGTATGGAAGATTCTATCTTGCCTGTCCCGGTTGCACATGGTGAAGGTCGGGTGTATTTTGCTATAGCCAAAAAAGCATCAAATCTTCTACAAGATAAATTAATACCTATGCAATATGTTGATCACTACGGACAGGTTAGTGAAAATTATCCGATTAATCCGAACGGTTCCCCCAAAGGAATAACGTCATTAACTACTGCTGACGGTAAAGTTACCATAATGATGCCACATCCCGAGCGAGTATTTTTGACGAGACAGTTATCCTGGCATCCAAAAGAATGGGGAGTAGATTCTCCATGGATGCAAATGTTCCATAATGCTCGTGAGTGGGTCGCCTAGTAGAAAATTTGTACGTATAGTATTTGTGAAGTCTTGCAACAAATGTCGTTATCATGTAAAATTGTCAGATTATGGAAAGTGTTATAAGACAAATCGGAAATCAGTACAAAAAATCTGCAGTCGTTGATGTTAGAACTGGCGATACGGTAAAAGTGCACCAAAAAATTCGAGAAGGTAATAAAGAACGTATTCAGATTTTTCAAGGACTTGTCATACGCACTGATAACAAAGGAAGCCAAACTAGTCGTATTACGGTACGGCGGATAGCTAGCGGTGTCGGCGTTGAAAAAAGTTTCTTAATGCACAGCCCGTTGGTTGTACAAGTTGAAGTAACCAAACGAAGTAAAGTACGTCGTAATTATTTGAGCTACATGAGACAAAGAACCGGTAAGTCGGCTCGAATGACGGGTATAGATTTTGATCGCGAAGCGGTGAATGCTGTTCATGATGAAGCCGCTGAAGCAGAAGAAGCAAAACTACATGAATTAGCCGCCAAAGAAGCAGCTGCGAAAGCTGCTGAAAAAGCTGCTGAAGAAGCCGAAAGTGAAGCAAAAGCTGCAGCAGCACTTGCTGAGCACGAACGAACTGCAAAAAAGTCCGAATAGATTATAACAAACACATAGTTTTTGAACTTAGCTACTGCTACTATTGGTGAGGATGGTAACACTTGGAATAGATGAAGTTGGTCGTGGCTGTTGGGCGGGGCCTTTGGTTGCTGGAGCAGTCATCCTTCGAGAGCCCATCCTTGGAATTAAAGATTCAAAAAAATTAAATCGTACTAAACGCGAGCACTATAGTGAAGTCATATTTAGTACAGCAAGTGCCACGGGACTTGGTTGGGTGCAACCATTTGAAATTGATACGTTGGGACTGACCGAGTCAGTTCGTTTAGCAATGTTTCGAGCTGTACAAAATATAAGCGTGAAAAGTGACCGTATAATAATCGACGGAAATTTTAATTTCTTAAGTTCATTGCCTAACACGGTTGCCATAATTAAAGCTGATGAATTATATCCTGAAGTTAGTGCCGCTAGCATAATTGCAAAAGTTGCACGAGACAACTATATGATAGATATTGCTGCAAAATATCCGGGGTACGAATTTGAAAGACACGTTGGATATGGTACAAAATTACATATTCAAAAGTTGCTGCAACTTGGAGTCAGTGATATACATCGATTATCATACAAACCGATACAGGCAATGATGCCAGATGGAGGTGTAATAAATGGATAAAAAACGTCATATTTTACAGGCGGCAACTGGCTATTTAGAGATGCGCGGATTTAAGATAATCGAATTAAATTGGAAGCAAGCACGACACAGAGTAGATATTATCGGTTCACTACATGACGACGTGTTCTTTATCTATGTCACCTATCTGAAAGATATGACCGACTCACATACTAGCGTACTAAGCTCTACCGAGATGGCTAAAAGATTGCAAGAGGCTGCAGTTGCCTGGTCGGAGGAAAACAAATATACCAAAAAGATTCAAATTGCTGAACTCGTGCTTTATGGTGACAGACTCGATGTCTTAAGTTTCATGACTTGATGGTACTATCAAAACGAAGGTCGCCCAAATAGTTTTTCAGCTAAGATTCTTTAAAATAATTTTGCAGTGAGCTGAGGTCTCTATTCTTCCAGGCCGCGTGCCACTCAATTGTTTCGATAGCTTGTTTTAGTGGTCGCTCAAAGGCAGTGCTCATATGCGAATAAAAGAACTCTTTAAATTCCGGCAAGAACGATTCGTCGCTAAAGACTCGTCCGGCGTAAACCGGCATTCGGAAAAAGCTTAAATCGTTACCAAGGTTTTCATTGAGCCAATCCCAGTTTTTCTTTAACCAATCCCAGGTATCCATTTTGGCGTGTCTATTCATGAAACTATAGGCAATCCAATAAGATACATCTTGTAGACGTACATCATCGGATGTAATCATAGCTAACGCTCGTTTCGTGAGTTCTGATTGGCGGAAATTGGTGAGGGCGCTAGCTAATGTCACTCGTTCTTCGCTATTTGTACTTTCATTATGCATGGCCAGCATTTTATCGAAATCTTTTGATGTGCCAATTCGAGAAATCGTGCCATAGACAACGCCTCTAATATCGGGATGTATGTCTTCTGGCTTTTCCATGTTTTTAAATAGCTTTTTTGCCTCAGCAACAACTGCCTCGTCTTCACCAAATGAAGCTAATCCTAGGATGGTTGGGCGTAAAAGCTTATCGAAGTGGCTGTCAGACTTTTTTTCTTTCCAGCCAAGTCTTGTGAGTTGCGCTTTCGTTAATTCGCGAATGAAGGGTTTCAAACCATTTCTTATGGTATCGTCGTCCATGACAAGTCGAATACTTCCGAGACCGCCAACAATTATATCCCAAACTACGGCACTCGATTCGTTTCGGTATGCTTCCAAAAGCTTTAAAGTGTCAATCGATCTGCCATAACCGGCTTTAGCTGCTTCAAAACTATCGTTTAATAATCCTAGTCTATCAAGCTCATTGACATCTCCAGCCTTGATCGATTCCACTAATTGAGTAAGGTGTTCAGGATCATAGATCGCTCGATAAAAGCCTGAACGGTCATGATTAAGTAATAGCGGTTGTTTCACACTGGTTTTGGTTTTTGCTGAAACTTTATCTAATGTGTCCAGTTCAAGTGGAGTGTTTGGCAAGAGAGGTACTGGCCAGATGGTTTTGTCTTTTTCGGCTGCCGGATTTAGGTAAAATCGTTCTTGAGAAATAGTGAGTTCACCGTTCTTAAGGGTTGACGTAAGGATTGGATAACCACTTAAAGATGTCCATGACTCCATAAATTTCGTAACCGGACTCTTGGAGACTGATTCCAGTGCATTCCAAAGATCTACCGTATCAGTATTTGAATAGGCGTGCTTCTTTAGATACACACGAAGACCATCGCGAAATGCTTCATCGCCTAAATATTTATGAAGCATAAGTAAAACACTTGCACCTTTTTCATAGCTTATAGCATCAAAAATGGTTCGTATTTCATCAGGATGATGCACTGTTACTTCTATAGGGTGTGTGTTTTCGAGGGCATCTTGTTTAAGTGCGAGGCCCTGTTCCTCAACGATGAATTGCACCCATACTTGCCATTCCGGAAAAAGATGATCAACCGCAAGATAGCTCATCCAACTCGCAAAACTTTCGTTGAGCCATAAATCGGTCCACCAACGCATGGTGACTAGATTGCCAAACCATTGATGTGTAAGTTCATGGGCTACGACATTAGCGACATATTGTTTTAAGTGCAAGCTAGTATTTTTTGGATCCACTAACAAAGCTTGTTCACGGAAAGTAATGCAACCCCAGTTTTCCATAGCTCCGCTTGCAAAATCTGGCAAGGCAATAAGGTCACACTTTTCTAGCGGATAGGGTATATCGAAATACTTATTATAGAATTCCAGAGATTTCACCGCGCAGGATAGGGCAAACTTCGTAAAAGGTACATTATCTGGTGTAGCGTAAACCCTTACCTTAACTCCGTCCTTAGTTGTTGCTTCAGTGTAACCCAGTTTGCCGAACACGAAAGCCAGCAAGTACGTGGACATTTTAGGCGTTGTTTCAAAAGTGGTCTCTTGCAAACCTTTGTTAACTTTCTGGGTCTTCACCGGAGTATTGGCAATCACTGTATCGCCGACTGGACTGGTAAGTGTTAAATCAAAAGTTGCTTTTGCTTCAGGTTCGTCAATACATGGGAAAGCCTCTCGGGCATGGTGGCTCTCAAATTGGGTCGCGATTAATATTTTCGGAACTCCCTTGAAAGTAAAACTGCAAGGGTAAATTCCATTCATTTGCCGAGTAATTGTACCTTTAAATTGTATTTTCAAGGTGTATTGGCCAGGATAGATCATTTCTGCTGAATGCAATCGCACTTCGTCAAAGCTTTTATGAGCATTAATTCTAGAAATAGAAATCTCACTATCGCCGCTTCGCTGGTGTTTTATAATCTCGGCTTTAGTAATAACCAGATCCTTTTGATGAAGCGTTAGTCGTTTTGAAGGTCTGCCAACTTTTTTGCCCTCTATAACGACGGATCCGGTAAAGGTGAGTTTATCCCGATCTGGATGTAGAGTGAGCGCGTATTTTTCAGGCTGAAATTGACTAAACAGCCTCGTAACCTTTTTACCCATAATCCATTTAGTGTAGCATGAAGAGAAAGAATGACCAGATTCGGATAGATAAGTGCCACTTTTAGTGTACAAATAACGTTCTATAACTAACCAAGAATACATACTTATTCACAAGAGTCGGAATAGCACTGAGATAACCAAATTGAGAGGTGCAGGCCTAGGATTAGTTGACTTACCGTGCCCGTTTTCGTATAATTGTACACAGAAGTCCGGCCTGCTATGGTCGGCTTTTTTCATACTGATACCCATCATTAAATTATTCTAAACAGCAAATTCATTAACATATAAAGACGATCGGAGACATTTATGGACTTAGATATGAAGCAATTAGCAGTTGCAATACGGACAATTGCAGAAGAAAAAAACTTACCTGAAGACGCCGTGAAAGAAGTCGTAGAGCAAGCACTCGCTGCCGCCTATCGACGAGATTATGGTGACCGAGAACAAGAAATAAGAGTCACTATGAATTTGAATACTGGCGATATCGATGCCTACGTCATGAAAGAAATTGTAGGTACTGTTACTAACGATGCCTTTGAAATTAGTTTAAAAGACGCACAAGTTATGCAAAAGAATGCCAAGCTGGGGGAAACAATTGAAGTACACGAAAAGGCTCAATCCTTTGGTCGTGTAGCAGCGCAAACGGCGAAACAAGTGATCCTACAACGATTACGTGAGGCTGAGCGGGAGATAATTCTTAATGAATACGAAGACAAAATAGGTACGGTCATCAATGCTACAGTAGCTCGAGTTGAAGGCAATATTGTAAGAATTGATCTAGGCAAAGCCCAGGGCATTATGCCTCGAAGTGAGCAAATTCAGAATGAGAGATACTATCCAGGTCAGCGACTAAAAGTGTATTTAAAAGACGTTGAGCGAGGATTTAGGGGTCCGCAACTGGTTGTGAGTCGAGGCAATAAAGAATTTATGGAATGGCTATTTCGAGGTGAAGTGCCAGAAATGGAAAACGGCGCCGTAGAAATTAAAGGTATTGCTAGAGAAGCCGGTGTTCGAAGTAAAATAGCTGTCGCCAGTAACGTACCCGGGGTCGATCCAGTTGGAACCTTTGTTGGTGGACATGGTACCAGGGTAAATGCGGTCATGAGCGAAGTTGGTGAGCAGGAAAAGATAGACATTATTGTATGGAAAGAAGATCCTGCGGAATTTATTGCTGAAGCACTAAGTCCGACTAAAGTGAGTAAAGTTGTGCTTGACGAAAAGAACAGAAAAGCACGTGTCATTGTACCGGAAGATCAACTTAGTATCGCCATCGGTAAGAGTGGTCAGAATGTGCGCTTAGCAAGCAAATTATGTGGTTTTGAACTCGATATTGAAGCAGATAAATCAACCCCTGCCGAGCAGGGCACGATTGAAACAACCGAACTTCCAAAAGTTCCGAAATTGAAGAAGAAAAGCGAGCTTGAGAATTCCTTACTCGAAGCGATTGAAAAGCACGGAGAATAGCATCTTTTAAAATAGCTGAATAAAATAAATTAGCACTCTTGACCTGAGAGTGCTAAGTGCTATTATAGATATATGTACTCGATGAGTGGTAGATAAAAAACCAACGCCGAAGCACATTTTCAAAGCAGCATATAGGGCATTCTGACAAGAAAAATGACCGAAGCTATTTTGAAATAAACACAACTGGGTTTATTACACAACTCGGTAAGAATAAGGAGGGCAAGAAAGCTACTATGATGCCTAACAGTCCAGATTTTCAAGAATTTTTAAACCACTTGACCAATAACGCACTGCAAAGTCTAAAGCATGCGGACGCTATTGCGCGCAGTTTTGGCAGCGCGTACGTTGGAACCGAGCACTTGCTACTCGGCTTATTGGCTCAAGAATCAAGCATGGGTGCAAAAATACTTGAAGGAGCCGGTGTCACGCTAGATAGGGCGCGACTGGCATTAAACTTAACACCAAAAACCCTAGTTATTAACGTTGGAGCCAAAGGCTTAAGCGAGACCGCGAAACTGACACTTAAAATGGCGTATGACGTTGCCCAGGATTATAACCAAGAATACTGCGGGACTGAGCATATTTTGTGCAGTATTTTATCGCAAAAAAACGCACGTGCAACGATTCTATTACGCGATATGAACGTGAATGTCGACAATTTGATAGCCGAACTCGAACAATTCCTGAGTCGGCAACAGTATGAAGACAGTGAGAATAGTACAGAAACACCACGTCGTGGTGGTAAGAAGACCAAAAAGACCGCTCTTGATTACTTTGGTACTGATTTAACACTTCAAGCTCGTGATGGTAAATTAGACCCGGTGGTCGGTCGGGATAATCAGATACGCCGTGTTATCACAATTCTAAATCGTCGAACAAAGAATAACCCCGTACTTATCGGTGAGCCTGGTGTTGGTAAGACAGCCATAGTTGAAGGATTGGCCCAGAGGATTATAAGTGAGGATGTACCAGACAGTCTGATAGATAAAAGAATCGTAATGCTTGATCTTGCAGGTATGATTGCAGGAACAAAATACCGCGGTGAATTTGAAGAGAGACTGAAGAAGGTAATGTCTGAGCTTGAAAAAGATTCCAAGACGATAGTGTTTATCGACGAACTTCATCTTATTGTTGGAGCCGGTGCGGCAGAAGGTGCAATGGATGCCGGTAACATACTGAAACCAGCATTGGCCCGAGGTAAAATACAAGTTATCGGTGCGACTACAACTGCAGAGTATACCAAGCATATTGAAAAAGATGCAGCACTTGAACGTCGTTTCCAGCCGATTCAAGTACCCGAAACGACACCAAGTGAAACGTTTGCAATCTTGAAAGGGTTACGGGCAAATTACGAGAAGTTCCATGGCGTAAAGCTAAGTGATGAAGTGCTCGATGATGCCGTACTGCTGGCGAAGCGATATATTAATGATCGTTTTATGCCTGATAAAGCTATTGACCTGATTGACGAAACCGCAGCACACTTGCGAGTGGATAAAGGCAAGACCTCACCAGAAGTCAGGAAACTGCAAAATGAGTTAAAGCTGGTCAACACTCGCATTGAAGAGGCGGTTGACGTCGAAGACTATGAATTGGCTGCACAATTTAAGACCAGAGCGAGTCAAATCACCGATGAACTTGCCAAGTTACAAGCGTCAAATAAACAATCGAAACCGCTAGTCGTTACCAGTGAAGATTTGGCTGATGTAGTATCCAGAATAACTGGCGTACCAGTGAAAAGGTTATTCGAAGTGAGGCGAAGTATTTGCTCTCTCTAGAGAAGACTCTGAGTAAGTATGTCATTGGACAAAATGAGGCAGTTGAAGCAGTCTCGAAAGCCGTTCGAAGGAACCGAAGTGGCATAGGAAGCGACAAACGTCCGATAGGTTCATTTATCTTCCTTGGACCAACCGGTGTTGGTAAAACTGAATTAGCTAGAGTATTAGCTCGTGAATTTTTCGGTAGTGACAGTGCGCTCGTGAAAATTGATATGAGTGAATTTGGCGAACATCATAATATTTCAAGGCTAGTTGGCGCTCCAGCTGGATACGTTGGCTACGATGACGGTGGACAGTTGACTGATAAGATACGCCGTCAACCGTACAGTTTAGTACTATTTGACGAGATTGAAAAAGCACATCCTGACGTCTTCAATACATTGCTCCAAATACTGGAGGATGGCTACCTGACAGATGCGAAAGGACGTCGGATCGACTTTACGAATACAATCATCATCATGACCAGTAATGTCGGCGCCGATAAGTTGCAAAAGGAAGCTAATTTTGGTTTTCATGCAACAAAATCAAGCGAGCTAAAAAACCTAGATGAGCTTCATGAGACGAACAAGTCTAGAGTCCAAGATGAGCTAAAGAAGTTACTTCGACCTGAGCTTTTGAATCGAATCGATAAAGTTATTGTATTCCGGGCACTGACGCAGAAAGATATATACAAAATCATTGATCTGCAAATAGATGAACTGAAATCACGCTTACAGCGAAAGGGCTTAAGTGTCCAATTGAATGCTGGAGCGAAGCAATACCTTATTGAGCATGGTTATGATGCCCATAATGGTGTTCGCCCACTCCGCAGGTTAATCCAAGAAACCATTGAGGATCATTTAGCATTAGAATTGCTCGATGAAAAGTTTACGAAAGGTGATATTATTCAAGTAGCAGCCAAAAATGGCGCCCTTGCTTACGTCACCGAAAATGAGTAGTCAAAACAGTCTTACGAACGAACAATCAAATCCTATCGAACAAATCTACTCGCAGCAAAGTCCGATAGTCTCAAGTACAACGACAAATCCTGGGGGTTTGTCGGTTGTACCTATAAAAAACCCAAAATCACCTCGTGCAGCTCTGAAATACATCACTATTGGATTTCTGCTGCTGCTTTTAGTAACCATAGGTTTGCTATTACTGTATCGGCAGAAAGTTTTGGATTGGTGGAAGCTGCGCAACTATGTACCACCAGCAATGGTGGTACAACTAGCGAGTCAAGACACGATGAACTCATATACGAGGCATCTTTTTTACTTAAACAAACCGCAAATCCTAAATAGTGTTAACAGCTTTCGTCAGGATTGCCCCGAAAATAAAAATACGGTAGTACTTGGTTGCTATCATTCTGGTCAAAATGGGATCTATATTTATAATGTAGCGGATCCAGCCTTAGCTGGGGTTCAACAAGTTACGGCTGCCCATGAAGTTCTCCATGCCGTCTATGCTCGTCTTAGCGGTGACGAGCGTAAAACCCTCGATACTCAGTTAGAGGATTTCTATAAAAACGATTTACATGATCCAACAGTTGAAGCAGAAATTAAGCTCTATCAGCAAACAGAGCCAAACGACGTGTTCGATGAAATGGATTCTACTTTTGGAACAGAAATAAGCTCGTTGCCTGCTTGGCTGAATAACTATTATAGTCAGTTTTTTACTAACCGACAGGCAATAGTCGATTTTGAGCAACACTATCAAGGACAGATCACCACTAGAGAAAATGCCATTACAGCTGATGACACTCAGCTTTCGTCAATGCAGCAGTCGATTACGTCTCTCGAAAATACGATGCATACAGCGCTTGCGAATCTAAACCAATTACATGGACAACTAAGTGATTATTTGAAGTCTGGCAACACACTCAGTTACAACAACAATGTCTCATACTACAACAGTTTAGTCGATGTCTATAATGAAAACGTGAACAAATTGCAGTCGATGGTTGCAGCATACAATAGCCTAGTGGTAACACGTAATCAGATAGCAGGACAGTTGACGACGCTTGATAAGGCTCTCGATACGCGCATAGCGGTCGAAAATGCACAGTAGCAAAGAATCTGCTGCATAATGGTACGATAAGTACTAAATCTGGAGGGGATTTGAGTAAGTCTAGCACAGCAAATTTTATCTGTAGTAATTGCGGCGCTCAGAGCAGTCGTTGGATTGGTAAATGTCCGCAATGTAGTGAATGGAATACCTACCAAGAAGTTCTCAGCAGTAATCAAACGACTGATAGTATACAGCACGGCTCCGTATTGCAGCCTGAGCTTATTTCGACAGCAGCGTCCGCCGATCAACAACGAATGAAAACCAAATATGGTGATATTGATGAACTTTTTGGCGGTGGTATCGTACAGGGAAGCGTAAATTTGCTGGCCGGTCAACCAGGTATTGGTAAGAGCACTCTGCTGTTGCAAATTGCCTATGCGATAGCCGAATCGTATCCAGTGCTTTATATTAGCGGCGAAGAATCCATTCACCAGGTTGGACTTCGTGCTCAGCGATTAGGTGTACTTAAGAAAGATCTAAAACTTGCAACAAGTAATAGTACAGATGATATTGCTGCAACTATTGCAAGCGGAATGTACAAACTGGTTATTGTAGACTCTATCCAAACAGTAGGTTGCGACGACATACATTCTGCAGTGGGTTCGGTTTCGCAAATTACAAACAGTACTCAGATGATTAGTACGGCAGCCAAACAAAGTAATACAGCGATTATCCTCGTTGGGCATGTGACGAAAGAAGGTTCTATTGCTGGACCGAAAGTACTAGAACATACCGTTGATGTTGTCATTGAACTAGAAGCAGACCGATACGGTGGCTTTAAATTCCTGAGGACTATCAAGAATCGATATGGATCTACTAATACGGCTGCTATTTTTGAGATGGTAGATAATGGACTAAAACCGGTCGACAATCCCTCAGCTGCGCTACTTGCTGAACGGCAGATATCCGATGGTTCTATTGTGCTCGCGACACTTGAAGGGTCACGTCCAATCTTGGTTGAAGTTCAAGCGCTGGTTAATACAACGTCGTATGGCTATCCAAAACGGGCGGCATCAGGATTCGACTTAAATAGACTGAATTTACTAGTTGCGATGCTCGAGCGTCGAACGAAACTAAAACTGAGTGACAAAGATATATACATTAATATAGTCGGTGGTATTCGCATTCACGATCAAGCTGCTGATTTAGCAATTTGTATGGCAATCGGTTCGGCCTCGAAAGGACTACAGTTGTTGAAAGATGCAGTTGTTTTTGGTGAAGTTGGCTTGAGTGGTGAAATAAGGCATGTACCATTTGCAGAAAAACGATTGGCTGAAGCCAAAAAATTAGGTTTTACTGGAGCAATCGGCCCAGCTAATACGACTACAAAGAAGATGCCAGGTTTATTTGGTGTATCAAACGTACGTGATGCCCTCAACCAATTTTTAGAAAAAAACTAACTTTTGTCTAAGGGTCACTTACTGACGCAGCGTTACTCTGATCGCCGCTACTATCAATGACTTGTACTTCGTGCGTTCCATGAGATATAGGGACAATACATGAGGTTGTAGACACATTTTGACAACTTCCACTCGGACTACCGTCTACTTCTACTGTGTATGTACCAGAGCCTCCTGACCAGGAAACATTCGCGACTGGTCCTGTATGATCATTGTTAGTCGGTGAAGACATGTTTATTGTTGAACCGCCACCGGAACTATTACCCCCAGAAGTGTATGACATTGGTACGCTATCAGTTCCTTGATAAAGGACGCTGTCAGTGACGCTCGCCGACAACGTATCTGAACCCGATGACGTAGGTGTATATGTGAAGGATACAGTACTTGGAGAGGTTGATACATTTGCCGTATAAATCGTATTGCTACCTAATTTAATGGTTACAGTGCCCGGATACATAGGATATTGTGGATCAAACAGTGCGTGCGTGCCTTGGGTGACTGTTGCGGTGATCGTACAGCTCTGATTACATGACGCAGGGGCCGTCAGCGTAATAGTCGGCGGGCTATCGTTACAGTTATGAATATTATCTGTCGCAGATGATGAAGTCTGACTACTTGCAGACGTGGCTGTTCCAATATTTGGTTTACCGTGGTTGACGAAGATATCGATATTCCAAGAGTCAACGTTACCGTTACCGACAACTTCTCTAGCAAGAGGGGGAGTACAGCTGGTTGCTAGTAAACCTGAAACTTTATCTATCGTTTCGGAAGTATTTTTGCTTCCAGTGCTGCCAACGTACCACGATGGGTAAATATCATCTGTAGGACTTGGTTCCTCGTCACCATAATGGATGTGATTCCTAACCACAAATGAGGGAAGTACTTTTATGTCACTTGGTTGAGTCCAGTTTTGAGCCTTTATTGGTGCAAGCGCATCTTCTATTAAATTACGGGTAATCGGTTCGGTCAGATCTTCCATTGCGTCAGTATTAAGAGCGACATTTCGCGTATGATATCCAACCCAGGAAACTACAGCATACTGCGTAGTCCAAGCGGTCATCAATCCGTCAAAGCTATTATTGGTTGTTCCTGTTTTTACGGCAATATCCCATGTACCATTGCTTGGGTTTGCAGTATATCTGTGAAACTTTTGACCTGAAGGTAGTGCTGTACAATTTGTATCTGAACAACTCCCAGGAAGATAACTTGCTCTTGGATCACTGGCCATATTGTCGACAATGTACGCAGCATCTTTTCTTACAACTTGACTACCTTTAGGTTGAGTCCACTGGTATACTGTATTGCCCGATGCATCGGTAATTTTCATAATGAACGTTCGGGGTATCGCAACTCCCTCTCGAGCAATTGTCGACAAGCCGTTTACATGATCATCCAAAGTCAAATAGGCACCGTCACCGATTGCTGATGAATCGTAACACTGTGTAAGTTTTGTCAATTGCACGTCTGAATAACAGTCATAAGGTTTTAAGTTATGGGATTGGTCGTTGGTGTTATCGATCATTGCAGACGCGGTACTAATTACCTTATTGGTGGAGTTTACATAGCTAGGACTGGTATCACCAGGAACGGCCTCAAGCATGGCTTTTACTGCCGGAATATTTCGAGAGCCGCCTAAAGCATAGCGCAATGTGAGTGGGCCTGGTTGTTCAAAGTCATAATCCTCTAAGCAGTTTCCTCCTTGCAACGGCTGTGCATGATTAGTGCACGGATAACCTGGCAACGGTCCTTCGGTATCGTATAAAACTGAACCGGCGCCTACATTATTATTGTCGTTTATTAAAGTGGTGTAATCATAGGGCTTAAAACTGGATCCCGGTGGAATTAGCACATCAGCGGCATAATTATTTTGTCCGTAACCTGGTGTAAAGAAGTTAGGTCCACCAACCAGTGCCTGTATTTGCCCAGTTGGCACATTTTCTAGCACTGTTGCTTCTTCGTCACCACCTGCTCGTTCTACGTTTGGAAGATTGTTGGCAACTATTTTTTCGGCGTCGTTTTGCAAGCCTAAATTAAGAGTCGTGATGACTTTCCATCCACCTCTTGATACCGTTGTTGCGCCATAAGTCTCTTGGAGCTGCTGTTTGGCAGCGAGAACAAAGTACGGAGCAATAATATTTTGGTACTTATTCGCTTGCGGATGTACCATGGCTAGTACATTTACATTTTTCGCGGCGTTAGCGGCTGCCGTTGAAATATAACCTTGGGAGGCCATTTGATCCAAAATGTAATGCTGACGAGCAATTAACGCCTGGGCGTCAAAGGTATTTCCCGCTTCTGGATTAAACTGAGTACTCGCATACGGTGAGTAATAGCTCGGTGCTTGTGGAATAGCTGCAAGCATTGCTGCTTCTGGTAGTGTCAAGTCCTGAGCAGATGTCTGGAAATAGTCTTCGGCGGCAGATTGAACACCATAATCAACTCCACCATACGGTGCTATATTAAGGTAGCCGGTTAAAATATCGTCTTTCGTATACTCACGTTCTAGTTCGACGGCTAAGATTAATTCTTTCACTTTGCGTGTAATCGTTCGATCGTCAGTCCAGTTTTCGTTTAATTTCACTAGTTGCTGAGTAATAGTTGATCCACCTTGCAGCGAACCACCTCCTCCGACAACGTCGTGGACGGCAGCTCTCATGATTCCGCGCACATCAAAGGCTCCCTCGTGATAGAACTGGCGATCTTCAATAGCCACTGTGGCATCTTTCATATATGGTGATATTTGGTTGCTCTCTACAGGAACGCGTTTTACAGCGTTGTAATCCTGCCATAAAACAGTTGTTCCAGTGCTATCGTAATATGTCACGCTACCACCCAGGTTATCTCCAGAGATATCCTTGATTTTTGGCAGATCTTTTCGGAAATATGAAAAGAGACCAATGGTAAGGAAGAAACAGACGATAATGCATATGCCAATAATTTTAAGGGCCATAATGCCGCCTTCACGGCTAAACCAATAGTGAAACACCCGTTTTGGATGCATTCTATAAAGAATTCTTTTGAATCTATTTTTCGGTAGAGTACTTAAATAAGCTGCTTTAGCCGTCTGTCGGGCAAGTTTATTAGATTTGCGTCTATCACCCAGAGTCTGGTTTACCTTCAGTGCTTTTCCGCTTTTTGTAGTGACTGTATTTTTGGACCGTCGGCCTTGGCCTGATCCACTTAACGTGCTCATGTATATTGTCTATCCCTCTTATGCACAATTCTTAGGCATATTATAGCAAACGCTGGCACAAAATATGTCTAGCTTTTTATTAAATCTTTCAGTAAGCCCACAGTCTATTTTTTAGTAAGCTATCTGTTGAATGTTATACTGTTATCCGATACTAATGAATGGGATAATAGACATATGACGCTTTCAGAAGAGCTTAGCTGGCGTGGTTTTGTAAATCAAACAACCTATAAAAAAATACAGGATATTGACGGTCAGTCTATCTCATTTTATTGGGGAGTTGATCCCAGCGCTGACTCTATGACAATAGGGAACTTAGCCGTGGCGATGATGGTTAGGCACTTTATTAATTATGGCCACAAAGCATTCCTGTTGGTTGGAGGCGCCACTGGTTTAATTGGCGATCCTGATGGAAAGAGCGATGAGCGTCAACTCAAGAGCCTGGAAGCTATAGACTCAAATAAGAAACGCATTGCTGAGCAATACCGTTCCGTTTTTAATGATCTTAATTTTGAAATTGTCGATAACTATGACTGGTTTAAAGAGCTCAATTACTTGACCTTTCTTAGAGACGTCGGGAAACATGTACCTATCAGGCAAATGATAGGCCGAGATTTTGTGCAGTCCAGAATTAACGATGAAGGACCTGGTATCAGTTATGCGGAATTTAGTTATGCACTTATTCAAGCCTATGACTTCTTGCACCTCAATCAGTCTCATGGGGTAAGTTTACAAGTTTGTGGTGCTGATCAGTGGGGAAATTGTATAGCAGGCGTAGATCTTATTCGAAGAGTTACCGGCAACGAGGCGCACGTCTGGTCATCGCCGCTCGTCGTCAATAAACTCACAGGCGTTAAATTCGGCAAAAGTGAGGAAGGGGCTATTTGGCTCGATGAAAAGAAAACTAGCCCGTTTAAGTTTTATCAGTTTTGGCTCAATGTTGATGACGAAGGTGTAGAAACGTACCTAAAAATTTATACTTTGCTCACCCAATCAGAGATTGAAAATACCATGAAAGATTTTAACGCAAATAGACGTTCTCGTTCCGCTCAGAAGAAACTTGCATTTGAAGTAACAAAATTGGTACACGGTGAAGAATCTGCCAATATACAGACACGAATATCACAAGCGATAACTGGAGAATCTAAGGTCAGTCATCTAAAAAGTGAAGACATTGCAGTGCTTCGGTCTGAAATTCCCTTTGTAAAAGTTACTCCTGAGCAAGATTCAAGTATCATTTCTGCACTGCATAAGGCTGGACTAGCTAGTTCGACTTCCGAAGCACGCAGACTTATAGCCGGAAACGCTGTCTATATAGATAATGAACCGATCCACGACAAAGCAAATTTTGACAGTACTGATAGTACCAACTTGTTATTGCGGCGCGGAAAAGCTTATAAAGATACCGCGTTAATAGAGATTGAGCTACCCTAATTCGTACAAGTGCAGCATAGGTACATCGGAATATCAGCGGCACTCATTAATTTATATGTGAGGAAGTATGAATATTGCTGATCCAATTCAAGATGTCCATGGTGTCGGTGAGAGTCAAGCACAAAAATTTGCAATACTGGGTGTCCATACGATTAGAGATCTGTTATTTAATTTTCCTCGAAAATATGATGACTATTCAAATCTTCAGAAAATTAATCGCCTTAAACCAGGCAGCATAAGTATTGAAGCAACTATCGATCATATTACAGGTAGATATGTTCGAAGAGGTTTACATATAACTGAAGCTATAGCCAGTGATAAAACTGGCAGTGTTCGATTACTTTGGTTTAATCAACCATATCGATTGCAGTCTATGACACCAAAACGTTCCTATTACATTTCAGGTACGTATGGTTTACATTACCAGCATTTCACAATAGAAAACCCAAGTACTGAGTTAACCTCAGCTTTCCCAATTAACACAGCCCGAATAGTGCCGATATATCGCGAAACGAAAGGTTTAACCTCGCGTCAGATAAGAAAAGCACTTAAAAATGTAATTACTTCACTTTCGTCTCTGGGTGAGTCGCTACCGAGCTGGATTATTGCGCAATTTTCTCTGCTCACTCTGGAACAAGCCATCTATGCCATTCATTTTCCTGATTCAGATGAGCAACTAAGATTGGCCAAGCATCGTCTCGCTTTTGAGGAGGTTTTTCAATTATCACTCGCCAGCCTACTGAACAAGCAAGAAAATCAGAGAGAAACGGCAATCCAGGTACCTTTTCAGGAAAAATTGGCTAAAAAATTTGTGTCGCAACTGCCATTTTTACTCACCGATACACAACGTAAGGTTATTTGGCAAATTTATCTGGATATGCAGAAAAATGAACCAATGAATAGATTGTTGGAAGGTGACGTTGGCTCCGGTAAGACCGTAGTGGCAACCATGGCTGCATTAATGGTAGCAAAACAGAACTGGCAAGTTGCGATTATGGCGCCAACAGAATTGTTAGCTCGTCAACACGAAGAGACGTTCAAGAAACTACTAAAACCTCTTGGAATTGATAAACAGGTAGGCTTACTCACCGGCAGCCTTAGTAAAAATCAAAAATCATCATTGTATAAGTCTATTGCATCGGGAAAATTGAAATTTATTATCGGTACTCATGCTCTCATACAGGAAAATGTCGATATGGACAAATTGGCTCTGGTAGTAATTGATGAACAGCACCGTTTTGGTGTGCAGCAGCGAAAGTCTCTCATGAGCAAAGCGGGGCACATGCCACATGTGTTGAGTATGACAGCGACCCCAATTCCAAGATCGCTGGCCCTCACTCTATACGGAGAACTTGATATATCTAAATTAACGGAACAACCTCTTGGGAGAAAGCCGGTCAAGACAGTTATCGTATCACCGAATTCGTACGCTCAATTAGTGAATGAAATTAACAGTCACATTACAGGTGGTTCACAGATGTTTGTTGTGTGTCCATTAATTGCTGATTCGGATTCCATTAAAAGTAAGTCGGCTGAACAAATATTTCAACAATTTAAGACTAAGGACTTTAAACAGTGGCGGGTAGGCTTACTCCACGGTAAGTTATCTAATCAGGAAAAGGTTGAGGTTATGTCGAAATTCGTAAGCCATGAACTTGATATCCTGGTATCTACGACGGTCATCGAGGTGGGGGTAGATGTATCAAATGCTGGAATAATGCTCATTGAGAGTCCAGATCGGTTTGGGCTGGCCCAGATTCATCAATTAAGGGGGAGGGTGGGCAGAAGTGAAAAACAGGGCTACTGCTACTTACTGCTGGATGATTCTAATCCTCCAGGCAGACGACTGAGAGCGTTGACAAGCTCGAATGACGGATTCAAACTTGCCGAACTTGATCTGCAGTTACGGGGTCCTGGTGCAATCTATGGTACCTCACAACACGGTCTCCTGGATTTGCGGATTGCCTCACTTTCGGATGAGTCTCTCATATCAAAAGCCCGATTAGCAGCTCAGCAATTTATTGAAAGAGATGAAAATTTGTTACACTATAAGCATCTAATGTCACAAATTACTCGGCTACGTGCCGTCACTAATCTTAATTAACGACAATGTATTCTGGATCAACCTTGACTACCTATTCAGGGCGCGTACTTGGCACACATCAGAAAATTGATCGTGTTGCTAGAAGACACCTTGACCGAATGCTTCCTTCAAACGACTTTCCAAAAATTAAAGAAGTTCTTCATTTTGAAGGAGACAACGGCCCCGACGCTATTAAACGAAAAAGTCCCGCGGTAGATGAGCCATGGCATTTTTTCCAACCATTCGATCCTGAAGATGGTCAAATTTTAGTATTGATAAGCGAGCACTATAAAACCCTGACTGCCTGTTTATATAAGAAGGACCACGTCAGGGCAGCGTTTGAAGCTGCCTGGTTAGCACATGCAATAGTCGATGGACTAACACCGGCTCATCAGTTTCCCTATGAGGAGCGACTGGTCGAATTGATGAGCGGTAAGAGTATTGAAACTAGAACAACCCTGAAAGGTAAGATTATTATGCCAGGTGCGACCAAGGCTCTTATATTTAGCAACAACTGGAAGATGTGGGGGCCGAAAGGTCTGTTTACTACGCATGCTGCCTTTGAATGGGGAGTCGGTATGTTAATGGCACCAATGAAATTGAGTCGAGGTTATCCTACGATTGACAAGATTGCAGAGTTTGAGGCCCAATCCCTTGAACAGTGGTATCGGCGGCTCGCTCAACACGTGGCCGGATTAGAGCTTTACGACTCATTTTATAAATCCGGCTGGACAATACCTCTTGCTCATCGTGTCAGAAGACAGCTAGCGCCGGTTCTTGTACAAGCGGTCGATCTTGTCTGGTATGGAGCTACTAAAGCAGCTTTTGGCAAAGCTTAGAGAGCCGATAGAGTATGCGTATCATTAGCGGACAACTAAAAGGTCAAGTATTTTCAAGCCCCCATTCTCATACCGTGCACCCGATGAGTGAAAAAATTCGTGGAGCAATTTTCACGATGTTAGGTGATATTGCTGAGCTTACTATTTTAGATGCTTTTGGTGGATCTGGTGCGGTAAGCTTTGAAGCGATAAGTCGAGGAGCGGCTCATGTAGTATGCATCGAGCAGAATAAATCAGCCTTTCATTGTATTGTTGAAAATGCTAAATCACTATCGATTAGCAAAGGTAAATTGCAAGTAATAAATAGCAACACCTATTCTTGGATTAGGCAGGATAATGCGATAAAATTTGATCTTGTCATTGCAGACCCTCCATACGATCAATCTCAGAAGGAACTAAATCGTCTGGGCGAACTAATAGAACAAGCAAAAATAAATGGATTATTCATCATTTCATTTCCGGTTGAGCATAGAGAATTAACAATTCAAGATGAAAGTCATAAACTAGATTTAATTAAAATAAAAAATTACGGAGATGCGCAATTAGTATTTTATAGAAGGATTTCGTAGAATAATATAAGTTTGTGAATATTTACGCGGATGTGGTGGAATGGTAGACACGCTAGTTTTAGGAGCTAGTGCCGTAAGGCGTGGAGGTTCAAGTCCTCTCATCCGCACCAAGAGTAAGATTCTAGGAAAATCATTAACAACCCCTGTAAAATGAGTTGTTTTAGTTTGGTTACTTTGGGGGCATATAGGGCAACCAAATTGGTATTTTCGGTTAGACTTAACGGATTAAACACTACGATTGACTCACCTGATCAAACGGTATGTGTCCCAAATGTATCAATACGTTAGTTTTTGGCCGTGATTCATGCACGAGCTGCAATGACTCCGCATGCCAGTACGGCGTACCATACTGCTCGTCGTACCGATCAAGTAATCCCGCGAATGCGTCGAGGGCACGATCTATTGGCGTATAATCCTGAACGAAACGCGCACTACCTCGATCAAGATTCGTGTCGAGGACGATGATATCGCCTCTCGCAATGAGATTCCGAGCATGTTTATAATGATTGACTACACCAAGCGACAACGCACCTGCCTTGCGCGCGGCCGGACAGCCTGGGCTGTTATTGGACTGCATTTTCTGTCGTAGGTAAGTTCGGAAATCATCTGTAGTATTTGCGGTTATATATGTTCGGTCTGGCTCCTCATCGTACACAGAGCGTATTTCAAACAGAGCGGCATCACCAGCGGGCATACCATCCCCCGGTTCATAGTCAAGATAGGACCGAAGCGAATCCTTGAGATAATGTTCCCGGAGCACGCCAAAGCCTCGGTATACCCCGTTACTAGTAAGAGCCATATCGTGCATTAAGTCACCAAACCACGCCGAGCCGATGATATCCGCCCAATCGCCAAAAGTCATATTGTCATATTGTTCCTCGGAGATATAGCCTGCACTCATGAACGTTTGCATCACAGCATTTGCTACAGCTGGTGCAAAGTGCCATGTGAAGTCAATATTACGAAAACCGCCAAAGAAGCTGAATTTATTTTGGTCGCGCGAAAGGTCATCTTCAGTGATACCATAGCCAGCGGACGAATCATCAGGCGCATCGAGCCCCTTAAGACCGACTATCAAATGCTCGGCTACAACCATGAGTCCGCCAGCAGAATAATTCAAATCTTCCTGAATGACTACTGTGCTGCTTCGCTGCTTCACCTCGATCGTGTGATAAGCGTCGTCAAAGAACTGATGAAATACATCGTTCACTAATGCAAAACCGGCGTCTCGCATGTAATCTCTACGCGATGATAACTCAGGAGACATAAAATTACAATAACATAAAATAAAACTAATGTACATATCGCGTCCATAGATAGCATAGTAATTGTAGGAGCGAGAAGAAAATCATTCATCATCTTCCTCCTTGTCGAAGCCAGTGGAAATATCTACAATGTTAACACCTTCGAGACCCATTAAAGTTCTATAATCCTCCTTTCTGCTGCACCAAACATAAGCTTTTTAACCCGAATAAATTTGAAAATATTTGTATTACCGGATCTTAGAAAAACTTGGCAGTTAAAATGATATGATTCATAGATGGTTTAGGAGAAACCTTGCACTATTTACCTTGTGAGGCATGGTGAATCTGTAGCAAATGTTCAAGGACTGTTTGGTCTCAATACTCCCTTGACAGATCAAGGTGTAACGCAAACAAAATTGCTCCCAGCAATTTTTAAAGGCATACTTTTTAATGCTACTTTTTCATCTGAACCTCACACGTGCCACACAAACTGCTGAAGTAGTTGCTTTAGAACGTTAAGCCGTACAAACAAAGAGTTGCTAAGAGAACGTCATTGGGGAAGCCTTGATGGTAATGAAACGACTAAAGTGAGGAAGTAGCCATAGCTTATCCGAGTAAAAATGTACTTATTGTTTCTCATCATACGATTATGCGTTTCTTCCTAATATATATCGGTTTTTGTAACCCATACATACTGAACTTCTAGGCGGAAGTATAAAAAATTCTGGATATATAAAATTGGAGAGTGACGGAAATGTATAAACCGTTTAAAACGATGTAACTTTCCCCAATCTTTACCTAGACGCTTTATAGAGACTTCAATATTGTAAGGTTCAAAGTAAGTCCGCTCATCCGCACCAAAATTTCGTAATCAAGAGATAGAACTACGATCTTATTTAGGGCAGATGTACTTGCTATGCTGTTACGGTAAGATTTGAGAGTTGAACCCTTTTGCTCATGATAAAATAACTTATATATCAAATAAAATAGAAAGAAACTAGCATGTTCGCGCAAGAACGTTATGCTCGATACGGTCAGATGATTGAACAAGTTATGGCACAACAAGCGACCGCCGGAGAGCAATTAATTGCTTTTGCGATTGCAATTAATGAGCCACCGGTCAATAAAAAAACTGCAATTACTGGGACTCTATTGGCGGGTGGACCCGGTTTGGAAATGGCAATGGCCGCAAAGTATACCGCCTACCTTATAGCAGCAACAAGTACTCGAGTATTGTTTATCGGCCTATCGCCCATGAGCAATTACAAGATTGAAAACTACCAATCATTGCCGTTTTCCTCTATACAGATACTCAAAGTTAAACGAAAGTTATTTGGACTGGAAAAGAAAGCAATACTAGCAACACCAATCGGGCAGTTTTGGCTGATGTATACCCCGAAGATGCTGGTGGGGCGATTAGATCCTGTGCTTGATTTTATTCGAAAGCAACAGACAATGGCTGTACCGGTAAACCAATTCAAATCAACTCCAATGGGCAATGCTGCCGATACATCACAATCAGCAGCATCGTCGCTAACAAATGAGAATCAAAAGTGAATCTGATTGAGCAAGACCAATAAAGAAAGTTGCAAGATTTAATTTCACCAAGTTTCTTTAGGCTGAAGTTGCAGTATTAATCTATGCACTGTAACTGGCCGTTTGAGCCAGGCACCTCAACAACAAAAAATACAGCTATAGAATTCTGAATAACACTTCCAGGTCCAGTTCCGGAATCATTGCACGTCTCCCCGATAATGATGCTCATGTTCTCAGTACTTAAATTGTTATAGCTAATCGATGGGTCACCGGGAGCTACTACATTCGGCGTTATTGCGGGTGATGGCGACAATATAGGCGTGGTATCTATATAAATATTATCCGCATTGCCACCCCAAACCGTGGAAGGGCTTCCTACGCTGTTATAGTATCCTATTTTTGCGGTCTCAAAGCTGGCCAAATCGGACGACGAAGCTATATCAATTAATGTTTGATCACTCGCGTCATTTTTTAATCTATCGGGCGGTGTGTTGCCATTATTTTCCATAAAGGTATTAACTGCACCAGCAACAGAAGCCGCATCATTTTTACGCTGTAAATTTCGAGCATTACGCTGAGCGGACGGCACCGCTATAAGTACTATAAAAATAATCAAACCAGCAATAGCCAATACAATCATGATTTCAATGATTGTAAAACCCTCTTTTTTAACTTGAAGTTTTTTCATTCTCTGTCATTCAATTCAAATTAAGCATAAGCTCAATTAAAAGAAAAATCAATTAGCGCTTCCATCAATAGTTTATGATGTGATGTATGGAAGAGATTGAGGATCGTCGAAATCTGGTTGATAAATATAAAGGCAAATCTGTCGAGCAAGTTGCCTATGATATGAAGAAGCATGCCTTTCCTCTTCATATTGCAATAGAAAATTATCAGCACGATTTTAACATTGGTGCCATAGTCAGAAACGCCAATGCTTTTAACGTTGCTGGCGTACATATAATTGGTAAGCGTCATTGGAATCGTAAGGGTGCCATGATGACTGAAACGTATCTTCAAATGCACCACCATGATTCGGTAAAGATTTTTTACGATTGGGCAGTGCAGCAAGATATGGAAATCATCGGTGTGGACAATATTCCCGGCAGCAAGGAATTGTCGAAATCAGAATTACCAAAAAAAGCTGTGTACGTATTCGGTCAAGAAGGCCCAGGATTATCCCCGGATATGATTAAAATTTGTAAGTCTATTATAGCCATCGAGCAATTTGGTTCGACTAGGTCAGTAAACGTTGGTGTTGCGTCAGGAATTATTCTGTACAGATGGGCAGAAGTGCATATTCTGAAAGTCTAAAAACTTGCGGTACATATTTTGATAATTTAGGTAAAATGTTATAGTAATAGTTATCCGATATGTTATTTATTCATCCGCAACACCATATTTATCTCCATCAAAAGTAACTACTACTTTATAATAAAAACCAAATCACGTAAATTTTAATTTTGGCGATAAAACGTAACCGTTTTAAGCTAGTAACTAGGAGAAATATGAAACTATCTACACAACCTTATAAAGGTGCCCGCGATTTTTATCCGGAAGACAAACGATTTCAAAAATATATGTTCAATGTATGGCGCAAAGTCGCTGAGCGATATGGCTACGAGGAATATGATGCCCCAATCCTCGAGCCGACCGATATTTATTTAGCTAAAGGCAATCAGGAAATAATTGATGAGCAAACCTACACGTTCCAAGATCGCGGAGGTCGTTCCGTCACGATTCGAACAGAAATGACTCCGACGGTTAGTCGACTAGTTGCTGGTCAACGTCAGTCATTGCCGTACCCGTTACGCTGGTATAGTATTCCGAATTTATGGCGCTACGAACGACCACAGAAAGGTCGTTTACGAGAGTTCTGGCAACTTAACGTAGATATTTTTGGCATTGAAAACCACAGTGCCGAACTCGAGATGCTCTATATCATCAACGATATTTTTAAGGCATTTGGTGCTACATCGGATATGTATGCTATGCGAATTAATCACCGCGGACTTATCAATTATCTACTAGCTGATTACCTACAATTAAACCCGCAAGCTCAAGTTAAAATGGCGAGTTTAATTGATCGAATGCATAAAATTGAAAGGACGGAGTTAATCGAACGTATTGATGAGATACTTTCGGCCGATCAAAAAACAGATGGAGTAACTGAAAAGTTATTGGCAATTCTTGACGCCAAAACTGTGAATGATCTACCGGAGAATGTGCGAAAGCATGAAGCGGTAGCTGATCTACAGAAAATATTATCAACTCTGCACAGTTCTGGAATTGAAAATATTCGCTTCGACAGCACTCTAATGCGCGGATTTGACTATTACACCGGTGTGGTATTTGAAGTGTTTGATACCGATGCCGAAAATAGACGATCGCTGCTTGGTGGTGGTCGATATGATGGTCTAGTTGGACTATTTGGGGTTGATCCAGTGCCGTCAGTTGGTTTTGCGTGGGGTGATGTGACTCTGGCTAATTTTTTGGAATTACATAACTTAATGCCTGATTTACAATCAGAGACTGATGTGTATGTGTGTTTGCTGAATGACTCATTTGGTGAAGTGCAACCAATACTACATGAACTTCGGACAGCAGGAATAAATGTCGCGATTGATACAACCGGAAGAAAAATAGGTGATCAGATAAAGACTGCTGAGAAAAAGCGTATTAGACGTGTCATCATCATAGGACGCGAGGAACTGGCAAACAGAACGCTAACTCTGAAGGATTTAACTTCGTCTGAGGAAATGAAACTTATTCTGCCGGATCTTATAGACAAGCTACAAAATATGTAATCGGCTTCACACACTGTTTTTGAAATGGAATTGCACGGTAGTAATTCCTGAAGCTATCTGTTAAACTACGTTTCTATGCAAATTAAACGAGAGCAAAATTCAGATACGAATGTCAAACTGACCATAACTGCCGGCCAGGATGATATTGATAATTTTAAAGACAAAGCATTGAGAAAACTAAAAACACAGCTATCAGTACCCGGTTTTAGACCTGGAAAAGCACCTGCTGCATTAGTTGAAAAGAATATCCCTCAAACGACCTTACACAATGAATTTCTAGATCAGGCCATAAATGATCTCTATGTTGAGGCAATCCAAAGACAGTCACTTCGTCCAGCTGCTCAACCCGAGATTACGCTTGTTAAATTTGTGCCGTTTTCTGAATTAGAGTTTACTGCGAAATTTGATGCAGTCGGTGATATCGAACTTGCCAATTATAAGCAAATAAAAGTGACTACGACAAAGTCTATTGTCGGAAAAGACGATATCGACAGGGTTATGGATAATTTGCTGACACGATCCGCTACCAAGAAACCATCTACCAAATCAGTGAAAACCGGTGATGAAGTGGTCATAGATTTTAAAGGCAAAGATGCCAAAACAAAAGAACTCATTCCTGGAACCGAAGGTAATGATTATCCTCTAATTATTGGCAGCAACACATTTATACCTGGTTTTGAAGATAACCTCATAGGAAGTAAAAAAGATGAAGAGAAGACCTTTCCTGTAACTTTCCCCAAAGATTACACGATTGAAAATTTACGCCAGCGAAAAGTTGAATTTGAAGTAAAAATACAATCTGTTTCTGAGCTCGTCAAACCAAAACTTGATGATGCTTTTGCCGCTAGTGTGGGGCCGTTTAAAACGATAAAGGACCTAAAAGAAGATATTAAAAAGCAATTACAGGCAGAAAAAACGAGAGAAGATCAACAGAAATATGACAATGAGCTTATTCAGGCCATTGTCAATAAGAGTAAAGTAGCCATACCTGATTCATTAATTGATGAAGAAATTGACCGAATCGAGGCGGATGAAAAAAGAAATATTATTTACCGCGGTCAAACCTGGCAAGAACATCTTGCGATTGAGGGCGTCACCGAAGCTGAGCACCGCGAACGACAGCGGGAGGTAGCAACGAATCGAGTAAAAGCCGGCCTCATTCTTACCGAAATAGCAAAAGAGGAAAAAATATCAATTGCTCCGCGAGAACTCGATACGCGAATAGCTCAATTAAAAAAACAGTACACCGAAAAGCAATTGCAGGCTGAACTTGATACGTCGGAAGGACGGCGAGACATCCTGAGCCGACTTATGACCGAAAAAACCATCGATACGCTTCGATCATTCGCCCAAAAAATATCCTAGAAACAGAAAGAAATAAAATAAATTAGCACTCTTGACACGAGAGTGCTAATTTTCTATACTAGATATAGACCGAATTTTACAGCGCGTAAAATGAATCTTTTTACATAGTACATAGTCAAGGAGGTAGTTTGAATGAGTGTATTAGTTCCCACTGTTATAGAGAGTGAAGGCCGCTATGAACGAGCATATGATATCTACAGTCGACTTCTAAAAGAACGCATTATCTTTTTAGGTACCGACGTAAATGAAGCATCGGCTAATATAATTGTCGCTCAGCTGATATTCCTTCAAGCAGAAGATCCTAAAAAGGATATCTATTTTTACATTAACAGTCCCGGCGGCAGCGTCTATGACGCCTTAGCTATTTTTGACACAATGCAGTTCGTATCAAACGATATACAAACGGTTGGTATTGGAATTCAGGCATCAGCGGCAGCCTTTTTACTGAGTAGCGGAACGAAAGGCAAGCGATTTGTCCTGCCCAATGCATCAGTTATGATTCACCAACCATCTAGTGGTACAAGAGGTAAAGTAACTGATCAGGAAATTGACCTCAAAGAATCACTTCGAATTAAGCAATTATTGGAAAAAATTATGGCAAAAAATACTGGTCAGCCAGCTTCAAAGATTCACGAAGATATGGAACGTGATAAATGGTTGTCCGCAGAAGAGGCGAAGAAATACGGAGTTGTAGACGCTGTCATAACCAACCCAAGCGTACTTCAGAAATGATATTGACTTTACCCTAAATTAAGCGCAAACTATATAGTAAGAAGTAGTGTGAGTTCATAGCATTTAGCTGAAAAGCGGATGCAAAAAACCTGAACTTAGAAATCTTCGGCCGAATTAAATATAAACAAAACTCAACTATTAAATTTGTAAGGGCAAGCTAAGAGTACCTAATGCGCGGTAATTTATTGATGTTCAATTGTGCCGCTCTCAGTAATTCTTGTGTCTTTACGAGATAAATACAATTTATTGATATAAGGGGGCGTTACTTTAGGCGTATGGCGAAAACTACTACTAAAGCATCGAGTAACCGTGTATTTTTTACACGTACTGACGATGCGCTTGACTTACCAAGTCTTGTCGATCATCAAAATAAGTCTTTTCAATGGTTTGTTGAAGAAGGACTTGGCGAATTATTAGCCGAAATTAGTCCTATTGATGACTATACCGGCGCAAAATTATCATTAAGCTTTAAAGATTATCATTTCGGAGATCCTAAACTAACTGAGGCTGAGGCTCGAGAAAATAATGTCAGTTTTGAAGCACCACTGATGGCCAATGTCGAACTGACAAATAAGGTTACTGGTGAGATTAAAGAGCAGGAAATTTACCTAGGCGATTATCCATGGATGACTGCTCGGGGTACTTTTGTAATTAATGGAGCCGAGCGAGTTGTCGTGAGCCAGCTTATCCGTTCTGCTGGAGTCTTCTTTACCGCTGACCCGCATGGCGCATTCAATCTTTACGGTGCGAAAGTTATTCCTGGACGTGGTGCTTGGCTTGAGTTCGAAACCGCTGCTAATGGCGCGATGTATGTAAAGATCGATCGCAAACGAAAGATTGCTGTTACTACTTTACTGCGAGCTCTAGGGGTTACCGAAAATAGAATGCGCGAAAGGTTTAAGCATGTCGATACCGGCAAGCTTAGTTACCTTGATGCTACACTCGAAAAAGACCCAACTCATGGTCAGAATGATGCTCTTATTGAGGTCTATCGACGTTTACGACCAGGCGATTTGGCAACTGTTGATAATGCTCGCAGTCTGATTGAAAACATGTTTTATAACTTTAAACGATTTGATTTTAGCAGAGTTGGGCGATACAAGATTAATAAGCGCTTAGATTTTGATGTTCCAAACACCTTTGAAAATCGGGTCATGCGGCTTGAAGATATTGAAGCAATCATTGCCGAAATTATTCGTCTTAATAACACTCAAGAACCAGCTGATGACATTGATTCACTGGCAAACCGACGAGTCAAATTGGTCGGTGAACTAGTTCAAAGGCAATTCAGAATTGGTCTACTGAGAATGGAACGAAACACCAAAGACCGAATGAGTATGAGCGAAATTGAAACTGTTGCGCCAGGTCAGCTGATTAACGCCCGTCCAGTTGTTGCAGCTGTTCGTGAATTCTTTGCTAGTTCTCAGCTAAGCCAATTCATGGATCAAATTAACCCACTTTCAGTGAGCTTGCTCACAAACGGCGTCTCAGCTCGATGGGTCCGGGTGGTCTAAGTCGAGAACGAGCCGGATTTGAAGTTCGTGATGCTCATGCTACCCACTATGGTCGTATTTGTGCTGTTGAAACTCCAGAAGGTGCCAACATTGGTCTAGTATTAAACCTAGCAAACTATGCCCGAGTTAATGACTATGGGTTTATTGAGACCCCTTACCGAAAGGTTATTAATGCTGTAACCGGCGAAAGAACCAGTTGGTCATACTGCAGCTGAAGATCTTAACGATGAAAAAGGTAAAGTCATTGTTAAAGCGGGAGCAAAATTAGCAGCTGCTGATGCTGCGAAGCTTGCTAAAGTTACAGGCAAAGTCACGTGGCCAGTTAAAGCCAAAGTCACGAATGATATCGTCTATCTAGATGCCTATGAAGAAGAGTCAGCTGTTATTGCCGGTGGTGGTAGTGAAATTGATGACGATGGTTATTTTGTCAGTGATCGTGTCAGTGCCAGGTTGCATCTGAAATCAGGAGAAGTTGATGCCAACGATGTGACGCACATGGATGCCTGCCCGAAACCAAATTATTGGATCATCTGCTGGACTGATTCCTTTTATTGAAAAGAACTACGTGTATCGTTCACTTATGGGTAGTAACCAGCAACGTCAAGCTGTGCCGTTAATTCAACCTGCGAGCCCAATTGTTGGTACTGGACTTGAAGTTACCGCAGCTCGAAATACCGGTCAGGTTATAGTTGCTGAAGAGGCTGGTGAAGTAGTCAAAGCTACAGCTCAAGCAGTGCTCGTGAAATACAATGATCGAACTGCGACCTATGAACCTCAACGTTTTGTCCGAAGTAACGAAGGCACCTCAATCAACCAAAAAGTAGTAGTTCAATACTGGCGATAAAGTGAAGGCCGGTGATGTATTGATTGAAGGTATGTCAATCGCTAATGGTGAACTGGCTCTTGGAAAAGACCTTATTGTGGCCTTTATGCCATGGGCTGGATATAACTTTGAAGACGCCATCATTATTAGCCGAAAACTTGTTGAAGATGATACTTTAACGTAGTGTTCATATTGTTGACTTCATGATTGAAGTTCGAGAAACGAAACTAGGTCCGGAAATTGTAACCCGCGATATTCCAAATGTATCGGAAGAAACGTCTACGTCATCTTAGATGAAGACGGTATTGTCCGTATTGGTGCTGAAGTGCATCCAGGAGATATCTTAGTCGGTAAAATTACTCCAAAAGGTGAGCAGGAACTTAGTTCAGAAGAGCGCTTACTTCGAGCTATCTTTGGCGAAAAAGCCAAAGAAGTTCGTGATACCTCTCAACGAATGAGTAATGGTAAGCACGGTAAAGTTGTTGGTGTTAAAGTTTTTAGCCGAGAAAATGGTCACGAACTGAAAGCTGGTGTCATTAATGCAAATCCAAGTCTTTGTGGCTCAAATGCGTAAGATAGCCGTTGGTGATAAACTTGGTGGTCGTCATGGTAACAAAGGTGTTATTGCGCGAATCTTGCCAGTTGAAGATATGCCCTTTATGGCTGATGGTACGCCAGTAGATATTGTTTTAAACCCGCTAGGCGTGCCGTCACGTATGAACGTCGGGCAGCTATTTGAAACTCACTTAGGTATGGCTGCACATGCGCTTGGTATTAAAGTTGCCAGCCCATCATTTAACGGTGTACCTGTAAAGAAAATTCAAGAATTGCTTAAAGAAGCCGGTTTGCCAGAAGATGGTAAGCAGCAACTGTATGATGGCCGTAACGGTGAAGCCTTTAAAGAACGAACTACTGTTGGCAGTATGTACATGATTAAGCTTAACCACATGGTTGCCGATAAGATCCATGCTCGTTCAACTGGACCATACACTATGGTTACCCAGCAACCTCTTGGTGGTAAGGCTCAAAATGGTGGTCAACGCTTTGGTGAGATGGAAGTCTGGGCACTGGAAGCTTATGGTGCTGCTAACGACGCTGCAAGAAATGCTAACGATTAAATCAGACGATGTCTATGGTCGAAGTAAAGCTTACGAGTCAATCATTAAGAAGACTGAAATCGTTGGACCTAAAGTACCTGAAAGCTTTAATGTACTTGTTAAAGGAACTTCAAGGTCTTGGATTAAAGTTGATCTTGTTCACTCTGACAGGTAGTTGATGCAGAAGCAGTACTTGCCAGCAATATACACGAAGAAGCGACTCATCCAATTGAAGTAGATGTACCACAAACCGTCATATCGGATATTGATGTGACTGAAGAAGCGGTAGGTGATGAATTTGGAGATACGAGCGAAGATGAAGTATTAGCAGATGAAGGTCTCGAGGAAGATGAGATGGGTGTTATCACTCCAGACCCAGATGCTGCTCTGATGTCTGCCGACGCCCAAGAAGAAGAAATGAATGTTGAAGAAGATGGAAAGGAGGTACTCTAATGATTCCGCAACGATACGCGAGCAACGATACAGATATTAGCTGATTTTGATGCAGTACGATTAGCTGTTGCCAGTCCTGATGATATTGTTGATTGGAGTTATGGTGAAGTAACCAAACCCGAAACAATTAATTACCGAACTCAAAAACCAGAACGAGATGGACTGTTTTGTGAGCGAATTTTTGGACCGGTAAAAGATATTAATCCTCACGATGCCAAATATAAAGGCGTTCGCAGCCGTGAAGCGGCAGTGATAAGAATGGCGAACTTGTGACCAGAAGTATTGTTCGCCGTGAACGAATGGGCCATATTTCGCTCGCAGTACCTGTTGCCCACATTTGGTTTCTGCGTGGGACACCTTCAGCGATGGGTTTGTTGCTAGGTATGACTGTTAAGAACCTAGAACGGGTAGCTTATTTTGCAAGTTATATTATTAAAACAGTAGACACTGACAAGCGTGATCAATTATTGGCTGATAAAGAAGCTGAATTTGCAGCTGCCAAGGAAGCTATAAAACTTCGTTACGAGAAAGAAGCAGAAGCTGAAGATGCCAATGTCAAAGCATTGGCTGAAATGCAGACCAAAGAAATCGAAAAGGTGTCTAAGGAATTTGATGCCTATCGCGATCAGGTCTCATCACTTGAAAAACTGCAGCTCATTAGTGAAACAGATTACCGGAACTTGCCTGATGATTTAAGAGGTTTGATTACTGTCGGCATGGGTGGCGTCCGCTTTGAAAGATCTGTTAACTCAAATTGATTTGAAACAGTTGATCAGTGATTTAAGTACCGAAGCTGAAGAAGCTAAAGGTCAGCGAAAAAGAAAATAATGAAGCGACTACGTCTGCTTGAAAGTATGGATCGTGCCGGAATTCAACCAAGTAGTCATGTGTATTAGTGTTTTACCAGTTATCCCACCCGATTTACGTCCGATGGTTCAACTGACTGGAGGACGTTTTGCAACCTCAGATTTAAATGATCTGTACCGCCGTGTTATTAACCGAAACAATCGGCTTAAAGAAACTAATTGATTTAAATGCTCCAGAAGTTATTCGGCGAAATGAACAACGAATGCTGCAAGAAGCCGTTGATGCACTTATTGATAACAACAGCGCCAGAAGTGGACGTGCCGTTGCCGCCACCGGTCAAAGGCGACGTCTAAAATCCTGAGTGACATGTTAAAGGGTAAACAAGGACGTTTCCGACAGAACTTGCTCGGAAAGCGAGTTGACTACTCTGGACGATCAGTCATTGTTGCCGGACCTGAACTAAAGATCAACCAGTGTGGACTTCCCAAGATGATGGCTCTTGAACTTTTCAAACCATTTGTTATTGGTGAATTAATTGCCAGAGAACAAGCTCACAATATTCGGAGTGCTTCACGATTAATCGAAATGGGTGAAACGGTTGTCTGGGATGCCCTCGACGAAGTGATTAAAGGAAAGTACGTGCTTCTTAACCGAGCGCCAAGTTTGCACCGACTCAGTATCCAAGCGTTTCAACCGGTACTAATTGAAGGTCGTGCCATTCAGCTTCACCCGCTCGTTTGTAAAGGCTTTAACGCCGACTTTGATGGTGACCAAATGGCCGTTCACCTACCTCTAAGTGATAATGCGCAAGCTGAAGCTAGGGATATCATGGCGGCAAACCGTAACCTGCTAAAACCAGCTGATGGTTCGCCAATTTTACATATTGAGCAAGACATTGTGCTTGGTTGTTACTATCTAACCTATATCCGACCGAAGGCGATAAAGAAGTGAAGATTCCCGCATACTCGAGGCTTGAGGAAGCCTTAATGGCTCGCGATGAAGGAATAATAAACTTGCAGAGCTATGTTAAATTCCTTTCCGAGGTAAAGCTCGCCAAACAACATTAGGCCGTGTCTTGTTTAACGAAATTTTCCCAGAGGATTTTCCTTTCCAAGATGAAGCTATGACAAAGAAACGCTTACAGAAGGTTATGGCGTCAGGTTTATGCCAAATATGGCCAAGAGATTACCGCTGAAATTGCTGACGATCTTAAAGACATTGGTTTTTACTATGCCACCCTATCAGGTTTAAGCATGGGAATGGGTGACTTCGCGCCAATTGATGGCATGAATGATTTACTTGATAATGGAGAAGTGCGATCAGCTGCAATATCTGAACAATATGACGAGAGGCTTCATTACTGAGGAAGAGCGGTATCGTTTGACTGTTGAAAACTGGACAAAGATTGATACCCAAGTTCAAGAAATGCTAAGTAAGCAAATGGTTGGACAAGATTCGTCTATGGCTATTGCCATTACATCCGGAGCTCGAGGTAATATTTCACAGATGAAAATGTGTGTAGGTATGCTTGGTATCTTTTCGGATGCAGCAGGTAATGCCATCGAGCTGCCAATTAAATCCGGTTACATTCAGGGTTTGAATCCGCTTGAATACTTCACTGGAACCCGAGGTACCCGTAAGGCCTCATTGATATTGCGCTAAAGACGGCCGATGCTGGTTATCTTACGCGTCGCTTGGTGGATGTTTCGCAGGACGTATTTACGCTAAACGACGATACTATTGATCCGGTTTTGCCATGTTACGTTCTGATGCTGAAGAAATTGGTGTTTCCTATGCGTCACGCTTAGTCGGACGTTTTGCCGCAGAGACCATTAAAAGCTATTTCAAAAAGGGTCAACTCATTACTGCAGAAATTGCGGACGCAATCGAAGAAGACGAGACTGTTGACGGCGTTAAGATAATGAGTGCACTGAGTTGCGCCAGCGTCCGAGGCGTCTCACAGAAATCTTACGGAATAGATCCTGCAACAGGTGAAATTGTTGCCGACCACCACCCAGTAGGAGTTATTGCAGCTCAAAGTATTGGTGAGCCAGGTACACAGCTGAGCCTTGACAGTAAGCACCGGTCCGGTGCGGTTCTCGCGGATGACACTGCTCAAGGGTTATGTCGTGTAGAAGAGTTGTTTGAAGTTCGTACACCAAAAGGTCAAGCGTACTTAACTGAAATTTCCGGCGTTGCCAACACCTGGGAAGAGGGCGACCACTATATCGTGCAGGTAACTGCTGACGATAAAGAGAAAGTAACCTTGAAATTGGGTGAACGGAAATCACATATTGCAAGTGGTGCAGATGTCGCTGCTGGTGATGTAGTGGCGGCCTTAGAAGATGCATCTGAGCCGCTGATCGCCCCTATGGCTGGTAAAGCTCAAGTGACAAATAAGGCTATTGTGATTTCGCCAACGAGCCAAAGCATTGTTCGCTACGAAATCCCCGGCTTTAAACAACTACTTGTCACAGACGGCGAAAAAGTTGTCGCCGGACAACGACTAACCAACGGTTCAGTTAACTTACATGATTTGATGCGATTACAAGGTGTTGAATCTACCCAACGCTACATCATGAATGAGATTCTTCGGATATTTGCCGCACAGGGTCAGAATATTGCAGATAAGCACTTGGAGATTATCGTTCGACAAATGTTTAGTCGTGTCCAAATCGAAGAAGCTGGTGATAGTGAGTTCGTGACAGGTGATGTTGTTAGTAAGCTCGCCGTGGTAGAAGCGAACGAGGCCTTGGTAGCTGATAACAAGCAACCAGCCAAGTCCAACGCAGTTGCTACTCGGAATAACCAAAGCTTCGTTGTCGACAGATTCATTCCTAAGTGCTGCCTCCTTCCAAGATACCACTCGTGTACTCATTGCTGCTGCTACTAGTGGTAAAGTCGATCGACTGTACGGACTCAAAGAAAATGTTATTTTGGGACGTAAAATTCCTGTCGGTACTGGCGTTAAGCAAATAACTGATGATGAGACGGATGACGAGTATCAAGTTGATGACGAGCCAATAGCAGACGAGCTTGTGCCAAGCGAAGTCTAACTTTGAACTATTCAAATATTCTGTTACAATATATTTAAACTATAAGCAATCCGAGCCGGAGAATAGGCATGTTCTCTGCCGCAGCAGATTGCACCATACAAGGAGAATGCATGCCAACAATCAATCAATTAGTGCGAAAGCCGCGTGTGAAAGTCACTACCAAGACAAAATCACCGGCAATGCAACGCGTTACCAATAATCTAAAAACGAAGAATTATGAGAAACACGCGCCCTTTAAACGTGGTGTGTGTGTAAAGGTGACGACTAAAACACCGAAAAAGCCAAACTCTGCCTTGCGTAAAGTTGCCCGTGTGCGACTGAGCAATGGCTATGAAGTCTGGGCCTATATTGGCGGTGAAGGTCATAACCTGCAAGAGCACGCTGTAGTACTTGTTAGAGGTGGACGTGTAAAAGATTTACCGGGTGTTAGGTATCATATTGTCCGTGGATCACTTGATCTTCAAGGTGTCCAGAACCGTAAGCAAGGCCGCTCCAAGTACGGTACCAAGAAAGCGAGCAAATAATGCCACGCAAGAAAACTAAAGCGTTAGTTCGCGACATACCACCTGATCGCATTTACAATAGTTCACAGGTTCAGCGACTGATAAATAGAGTGATGTTGAACGGGAAAAAGCAAATTGCTGAGAGACTTGTCTATAATGGCATGCAAAAAGCGGCCAATAAACTGAAGGTTGAAAATCCTCTTGAAGTATTTGAACAAGCCTTTAAAAACGTACAGCCACACTTGGAAACTCGCTCACGACGTGTCGGTGGTGCAAATTACCAGATTCCCTTTGAAGTGAGAGGCCAACGTCAAAATCACCTTACCACTATGTGGTTCGTGGCTGCTTGCCGCGCAAGAAAAGGTATGAGTATGCAAGATAGAGTTGCAGCTGAGCTTATTGAAGCCTACAACAATCAAGGTGCTGCAGTGAAGAAAAAAGAAGACGTTCACAAAATGGCTGAAGCAAACCGAGCCTTTGCTCATTTTGCACGCGGCTAAAACATCTCCACAATTAATTTAATAAATGTAAAGAATGGTAAGTAGATAATGGCTGATAAAAAGACTCAGATTGATAAGATTCGGAACATTGGGATTATTGCTCATATTGATGCCGGCAAGACCACGACGACTGAAGGCATTCTCTATCGAACTGGCTTAAAGCACAAAATCGGTGCAGTGCATGAGGGTGAAACAACAACTGACTGGATGGCCCAAGAGCGTGAGCGAGGCATCACGATTGTATCAGCTGCTGTGACTTGTTACTGGAGAGGTCATCAAATCAACATTATCGACACCCCAGGACACATTGATTTTACCGTTGAAGTCGAGCGGTCATTACGCGTACTTGATGGTGCTTGTGTGGTATTTGACGGCAAGATGGGTGTTGAAAGCCAATCAGAAACCGTCTGGCGCCAAGCTGATAAATACGGTGTTCCACGAATCTGCTTTATCAACAAGATCAATCAAACCGGTGGTGATTTTTATAAATCACTAGAGAGCATCCATAACCGATTAAATAAGCATGCTTTTCCGATTCACTTACCAATTGGTTTTGAACAGTCGGTGAACGGTGTAATCGATCTGATTAATATGAAAGCCTATACCTATAAGGAGTTCACTGACCACGAGTTAGTCGAAGGTGAAATCCCAGCTGATATGCTTGATCAAGCCAAAAAATATCGAAGTCTACTCATTGAAAATGCAGTAGCCGAAGATGAGAAATTACTTGAGAAGTATTTTGAAGTCGGTGAAGAAGGGCTCACCGTAGATGAAATTAAACTAGCTATTCGAAGTGCCGTACTTACCGGAAAGTTCTTTGCCGTAAGCGGTGGTGATGGGCGAGGAGTTATTGTTGAAAAGCTACTTGATGCTATTACCGATTTTCTTCCAAGTCCACTGGACCGTGGCAGTACCTGGGGCATACAACCTAAAACAGGTGATGAAATAGAACGAAAACCTGCCGAAGATCAACCATTTGCCGGTTTAGCATTTAAAATTGCCACTGATCCGTTTGTTGGTAAGCTCGCCTACTTCAGCGTTTACTCCGGTAAATTACAATCTGGTAGCTATATTCTTAACAGTTCAAATGGTGAAAAAGAACGAGTCGGTCGAATTGTGCGTATGCAAGCCGATAAGCGAGAAGATGTTACTGAAGTTGGGGCAGGTGATATTGCTGCGATTGTTGGCTTGAAAGGTACCACGACCGGCAATACGTTATGTGAGCAAAACAATCCTATTGTTCTAGAAAGTATTACCTTTCCAGACCCACCAGTTTCAATTGCTATTGAACCAAAAACCAAGGCTGACCAAGAAAAGATGAGTCTGGCGATGCAACGACTAGCCGAGGAAGATCCAACCTTCCGTATTCGCGTCGATGACGAAACTGGACAAACGATCATTAGCGGTATGGGCGAACTACACTTAGAAATTATTGTTGATCGAATGAAACGAGAATTCAGTGTCGAAGCTAACGTTGGACAGCCCCAAGTCGCGTATCGGGAAACGATACGTAAGAATGACGTTGAAGTCCAAGGTAAATTTATTCGACAAAGTGGTGGACGTGGTCAATATGGAGATGTTTGGCTCCGCCTAGTCCACAATGAATCAGGAAAAGGTTTTGAGTTCATTAATTCAATTAAGGGTGGTGTCGTACCAAATGAATACATAAAACCGGTAGAACAAGGCATTAAGGAAGCAATGGCAAATGGTGTTATAGCCGGCTATCCCGTTGTTGATATAGTTGCTGAATTATATGACGGCAGCTATCACGAAGTTGACTCGAGCGAGATGGCCTTTAAAATAGCTGGTTCGATTGCTTTACAGGATGGTGTTAAGAAGTCGAGCCCAGTCTTCTTGAGCCCATCATGAAAGTCGTAGTCGTAACCCCAGAGCAATTCATGGGTGATGTAATTGGTGATTTGAACAGTAAACGTGGCCGTATAGAAAGTATGGAAGATCTCTCTCAGGGTATTAAAGAAATAACCGCGTTTGTTCCACTCGGTGAGATGTTTGGTTATACTACAAACCTAAGAAGCAATACACAAGGACGGGCCAGTTCTAGCATGGAATTGGACCACTATGCCGACGTTCCTTCAAATGTCACTGATGCAATAATTGCGAAAAATTCAAAATAAAAACACCAATATTTAGGTAATACAAATCTCACACCTTAACTGATTGGGAATGTCTTTACAAAAAAACGATGTTTCTCTATACTATCTTCGGTAAGTTGTGTGGGTGCTATTATCCTCATGCAAATAACGTTTATTTAGATATTAACTAAGGAGTAATTCATGGCAGAAAATTTCGACCGCAGCAAACCACACGTCAACGTGGGTACGATGGGGCATGTAGACCACGGAAAAACAACACTGACTGCTGCAATCACGGCTGTACTAGCAAAGCGACTTCCGAGCAAGATTAACAAACCTGTAGCTTATGACCAAATTGATAATGCACCTGAGGAGAAAGCTCGTGGTATAACCATCGCGACTTCTCACCAAGAGTATGAAAGTGAAAAGCGACACTACGCTCACGTTGATATGCCGGGTCACGCTGACTACGTTAAAAACATGATTACCGGAGCAGCGCAGATAGATGGGGCTATTCTGGTAGTAGGTGCTAATGACGGACCATTGCCTCAAACCCGTGAGCACGTGCTTCTCGCACGACAAGTTGGCGTTCCTTCAATACTTGTCTTTATGAATAAGATGGACTTGGCTGATCCTGAACTCGTTGAATTGGTCGAGGAAGAGATCCGCGAGTTGCTTGAAAAGAATGGTTTTGACCGTAACGCACCGGTAATTAAGGGATCGGCTACTAAGGCTCTCGCAGGTGACAAAGACAACGAAGACGCTATCATGGAACTCGTTGCAGCAATGGACGATTATATTCCTGAGCCAAAGCGTGAGTTGGACAAGCCATTTCTTATGCCAATTGAAGACGTCTTTTCTATTAAAGGACGTGGCACTGTTGCTACCGGTCGAGTTGAGCAAGGAATTGTGAAAGTGAACGAAGAAGTTGAAATCGTAGGCATTCACCCTAGTCGAAAGACGGTTGTAACCGGAGTTGAGATGTTTAAAAAGAATCTTGATCAGGGGCAAGCCGGAGACAATGTCGGTATTTTACTTCGCGGAATCGAGCGTAGTGACATTGAACGAGGTCAGGTTTTGGCGAAACCTGGTACGATCACTCCTCATACTGAATTTGATTCAGAGGTATATATTTTGACTAAAGAGGAGGGCGGTCGCCACACACCATTCTTTAAAGGTTATAAACCACAGTTCTACTTCCGAACAACTGATGTGACTGGTGAGGTAGAATTACCTGCTGATAAGGAAATGGTAATGCCCGGTGATACTATTACCTTTAAGGTAAAGCTGCTGGCACCTATTGCTATGGAGCAGGGTTTACGCTTTGCTATACGTGAAGGTGGTCGAACCGTTGGTGCTGGTGTTGTCACAAAGATTGACAAATAATACAGACCTAAAAAACAATAAAAGGGCTCCAAAACAATGGGGCCCTTTTCTATTTATGTAATTTATTGTAGAATTGCATAGATATAAAACGTAATTGTGCTGACTAAAAGTCGGTATTGGCAGGTAGGTCATACAGATGTTACAGCACCACACCGAATAACGTCGGCATGGAGTACAAATATAGTGGCAGAAAACAAACCGGATTCTAAACAACGAATCAGAATCAGATTAAAAGCTTATGATCATCGGGTGATCGATCAAGCTGCTAAGCAAATTATAGATACGGCTTTAAGAACCGGTGCAAGCTTAGCCGGACCAATCCCATTGCCGACAAGGCGTAGTACCTTTACGGTCATCAAAAGTCCGCACGTCTATAAAAAGGGTCGTGAGCAATTTGAGATGCGCGTCCACAAACGTCTTATTGATGTCTTTGAGCCGACGCCGAAAACGATTGATTCGCTCATGAATCTGAGTTTACCAGCGGGTTGCGACGTCGAAATTAAGATGTAAACCCCTGTGGGTGCGATATCTTCGTCTGAAGTTTCGATTATATCTGAATAATTCCAATTGTAGAATTAGCAACACATTGACAGGAGTAATCGTATCATGGTACTCTATTATGGTATATTTAAAAACCATACACTTGGTTTTCAATGTAGGTCTGCCATAACAGAGGTGGAAACCACAGGAAACCAAGAGTTTTTATGTAAACTTTGAAGACACAACACCTATGAAAGCACTAATAACTCGAAAACTAGGCATGACGAGTACCATCACTGAAGACGGTACACTGCAAGCTGTGACGCTGCTTTCAGTTGGTGAGCACACTGTCTTGCAACATAAGACTGAAGAAACAGACGGCTATACAGCGATTCAAGTTGGTACCGAAACAGCGAGAAAGCTTACTAAGGCGATTGCCGGGCATGTCAAAGCTGCGAAAGTCATGCCAAAACTCATTCGAGAATTTCGCATTAATGAGATACCAGAAGAACTAAACGTCGGCGAAAAAATAAACGTCGGCGTTTTTAGTATCGGAGATGTTGTTAATGTGATCGGCACTACAAAAGGCAAAGGTTGGACGGGGACCATCAAGCGTCATAACTTTCATCGTGGACGAAAAACTCACGGAGGTCGAAGCTATCGTCGTCCGGGATCAATTGGTTCTATGTATCCTCAGCATATTTTTAAAGGAACCCGTATGGCTGGTAGGTCAGGTCATGAGCAAGTCACTGTACGAAATCTAAAGATTGCATTGATTGACATGGAAAAACACGTAATTGGTGTGACGGGTGCAGTACCAGGCCCTAAGAAGAGTGTTGTTATTATCAAGGGGACAGAGTAATGGCTGTAGAAGTATATTCAAGCACCGGTTCTAAAAGTGCTACGCCAGTAAAACTGGAAAAGACTGTTTTTAGTGTTGTGCCGAAAAATCATGATTTGTTAAAAGCTGCCTATAATGCCTATCTCGATAACGGTCGATTGAATTTGGCTGTCACAAAGACACGAGGCAAAGTGAGTGGCGGTGGACGTAAACCATGGAAACAGAAAGGTACTGGTCGGGCTCGTTTTGGATCAAGCCGTAACCCGATTTGGCGGGGAGGTGGTATTGTGTTCGGTCCAACTGGAGCAGAGAATTACATTTCCAAACTTAATGTAAAGGCTCGACGGCTGGCGCTAAGGCAAGCACTAAGCCTAGCAGTAACTGATAGTAAGCTTATTGTCTTGGAGGACTTAAAATTAAAGTCCGGCAAAACAAAAGAACTACATACGCTGTTTACTAAGATTAATGTCGGTAAAAAAGTATTATTTGTGATTGATGCCGTAGATCCAGACGTGTATCGTGCGGCTGAAAACTTGCCAAGTGTCATTATCTGCAGAGCTCGTTATTGTACGGTCTTTGATGTTTTGAATGCTGATAGTATTGTGATTACCCGTAAAGCTCTTGATGATTTGACCGATTGGCTACGCCTTGTTGAACGCAGTAGCAAAAAGGAGACTAAATAATATGAGCAAGTCTCTTATCTTAAAGCCCAGATTAAATGAGAAAACATATAGTTTAAGCACCGGTCGTGTGTACGTTTTTGATGTCGATAAAAGCGCGAATAAACATTTAATTGCTCGTGCGGTTGAAGCACAGTTTGATGTCAAAGTTGTTTCGGTAAATACAACTACCCAAAAAGGTAAATTAAAGAGAACTATGAGCCTTAACGGTAAGCGAATGAAGAATAGCTATGGCCATAGAAGTACTGTGAAAAGAGCATATGTCACACTCGCTGAAGGTAACAGTCTGCCATTTTTTGAAGCGGTTGAAGAATCTGAGCAAAAGGAACAAGTAGTTCAGGAAAAACTAAAGAAGGCTGCAGAGAAAGCTGAAAAACCTACTCGACGAGGCATTCGGCTCCCTGGTAAAAAAGCTAAATCGACCGAGGAAGAAAAATAATGGCTATCAAATCTTACAATCCGACGACACCTGGCCGACGTGGAATGACGACCCAAGATTTTGACGGCATTACCACGAATAAACCGCTGCGATCCCTTTTGCTTCCAAAGCAACGAGGAAGTGGCCGCAATAACCAAGGTCGAATTACTACTCGCCACAAAGGTGGTGGGGCGCGCAAATTTTACCGTATTATTAATTTCAATTTGGCACATGGCGTTTCAGCAGTAATTGAGCAAATTGAGTATGATCCAAATCGGAGCGCACGTATTGCACGAATTAAGGAAACTAACGGTAAGTATCACTATATATTAGCTGCCCAAGGTATGGCTGTTGGCCAAACAATTACTAGTGGCGAGGAAGTAGCAATTGAAACTGGAAATCGCCTGCCTTTAAAGAATATTCCAATAGGTAGTCAAATCCACGCCATTGAATTACAGCCAGGTCGTGGAGCGCAACTCGTTCGTAGTGCAGGTAACAGTGCGCAATTGATGGGACGTGATAATGGTTATGTCCAGATTCGTATGCCGAGCGGTGAAGTTCGACTAATAAATGAAAAGGCTACGGCAAGCCTCGGTGTTATAGGTAACGGCCAGCATCAAAATGTAAAAATTGGTAAAGCTGGTCGTAATCGAAATCTTGGTAAAAGACCAAGTGTTCGAGGAGTAGTTATGAACGCGGTTGATCACCCTCATGGTGGTGGTGACGGTGGGCGACATGGTATCGGTGGTGGAAAAAATCATGGTTCTGCGCCAAAGACTCCATGGGGTCAAAAAACCCTTGGCTTTAAAACCAGGAGCCGTAAGAGTACTTCGAAATTCATAATAAGAAGCCGTCACGCGGCTAAGAGGAAATAACCCATGTCTCGATCACTTAAGAAAGGACCATTTATAGATTTTAAGCTTACGAAGAAAGTAAGCGCCCTCGGACCTGAGGACCGGACTATAGTGAAAACCTGGGCTCGTGCTAGTACGATTTCACCTGATTTTGTTGGTCGCACTATTGCCGTTCATAACGGTAAAGTCCATGTCCCAGTTTATATAACCGAAAATATGGTTGGACACAAACTCGGTGAGTTTAGTCCAACCCGAAAATTCCGCAGTCACGGCGGTAAATTGGCGAAAGGTAAATAGGAAATTGTATGCCCGTACAAGCAATTGCAAAAGGAGTTCGTATGAGTCCGCGAAAAGTCGCGGAAGTGGCTGCTTTGGTGCGAGGTAGGAGCGTAGAGGATGCCTTAATAATTTTAAAACATACTCCAAGACGAAGTGCCTCGCCAGTTCTTAAAGTAATAGAAAGTGCCCGAGCGAATGCTGAACACAATCATAACTATAAACCGGCGACGTTAAAGATTACTGAGATAACTGTCAATCACGGCCCCAGACTGAAACGTTTCCGACCTGCAGCACATGGTCGAGCGTTACCATTTCAACACCGATCAAGTCATATAAGAGTAGTCGTAGATGGTGAACTTCGAGAGACGAAGAAACCAGTGAAAAAAGAAGCCAAAGAGGAGGCAAAGTAATGGGACAAAAAGTAAATCCAATCAGCATGCGCCTCCAAGTCAATAAGGACTGGCGCAGTAAGTGGTTTGTAAGCAAACGAGAATATTCTAAATTTCTTAAGGATGATTTAGCAGTTCGGCGGTTAATACAAAATAAGTTAGGAAGTCGCGCAGCTATAAACAAAGTAGAAATCACTCGAACACCTAATCTAGTAACCGTCACTATAGCGACCGCAAAAGCCGGTGTTGTCATTGGGCGTGGAGGTGCTGGTGCGACAGATTTGAAAGAGCAAATTGAGAAGATTTATGCGACCCCAACTCGAGTAAATATTGAAGAAGTAAAGAAACCTGATTTGTATGCAAAACTTGTTGCTGAGAATATTGCTCACCAACTTGAACGTCGAATGAGTTTTCGTCGAGCGATTAAGTCAACTGCTGCTGCAACTATGAGAGCTGGAGCTAAAGGCGTCAGAATTGAAGTTGCTGGTCGGTTAAATGGAGCTGAGATGTCTCGTCGTGAGAAAGAAGTTGCAGGTAGTGTTCCGCTTCATACATTACGTGCAGAAATAGATTATGCTCAAGTCTCCGCCCACACCGTGGCAGGACTGATAGGCGTGAAAGTATGGATTTATAAAGGGGAAAGCCAGTAATGTTACTCCCAAAGCGTACTAAGTTTAGGAAAATCCGAAAGGGTAAAATCCGAGGTGTTGCAACTTCAGGGAATTACATTGCCTTTGGTGATTTCGCCCTGCAGGCGCAGGGACATGACAGAATAACATCCCGGCAAATTGAGGCGGCCCGTCAAGCTATGACCAGACACATTAAACGTGGTGGTAAAATTTGGATTAGAATATTTCCTCATATTTCAGTTACTAGAAAGCCGCAAGATGTAAAGATGGGTAGCGGCAAAGGTAGTCCCGAATTTTTTGTAGCGAAAGTCAGACCAGGCACAATTCTATTTGAAATGCAGGGCGTATCAGAAGAGACCGCTCGTGAAGCCATGAGACTTGCAGCTCATAAGTTACCTGTCAAAACAAAGTTTTTGATGCGGGAGGAATCGTAGCATGAAAGTTGTAGATATTAGAAAATTGTCTACTACTGAGCTGACAAGCGAAAGTACGAAACTGCGTGAAGAAATTGCTGAATTGAAGCAACGACTTGTGCTAGGTGAAATTCAGAATACTCGGGTTATACGCGGTAAACGTAAAGATCTGGCCCGCATGCTCACCGTATTGGGCGAAGCTTTAACTAAGGAGACTCAATAATGGCTAAAACGATTATCGGAATAGTGTCATCCGCTAAAGCTGACAAAACTATTGTAGTAACGGTGCAAACTCGTAAAACACATGCGCTGTATCACAAACAGTACACAGTTAGTAAGAAGTTCCAAGCGCATGATGAGAAAAACGAAGCTCAGCCAGGTGATAAAGTTGAAATTATTGAAACCCGTCCCATAAGTGCGCATAAACATCACAGACTCAATCGCATTATTGAGAAACCTTTACTTCGAGAAGATACACTTTCGCTCACCCGCGTTGAAGGCGAGCAAAAGCCGGTATCAAAATCGAAGGCAAAAGATTCTGACGAGGAAACCACATGATACAGCAAGAAACCAGATTATTAGTCTGTGATAATAGTGGTGCAAAAGAAATTCTTTGCATTCGCGTACTTGGCGGTACTAGACGTCGCTATGCAAAGGTCGGCGATATAATCGTTGCGACTGTAAAGAATGCAAATCCGAGCGGTGCCGTTAAGAAAAAATCGGTTGTCAAAGCAGTGATTGTCCGGACGCGAAATCAAATACATAGAAAAGATGGTTCGACAATACGATTTGATGACAATGCTGCAGTTATAATCGGCGACGACAAGCTAATGCGAGGAACACGTATTTTTGGGCCTGTACCGCGAGAACTTCGTGACCTAGGTTATTCTAAAATAGTTTCATTAGCTCCGGAGGTGCTGTAATATGGCTCAATTATCCAAGCTGCAACCGATTTATAAAATTAGATTGAAAAAAGGTGATACTGTTGTTATTCGAAGTGGTAAATTTAAAGGCAAAACTGGCAAAATTACTGACATACATCCACGATTGAATAAGGTTACTGTGAAAGACATAAACATAGTCAAAAAACACGTTAAGCCGAATAAAGAACACCCCCAGGGTGCAATCCTTGAGATAACCAAACCGTTATGGGTCAGTAAAGTCAGTATTATTGAACCGACCAGTAAGAAAGCAACGCGCATAGGATATCAGCTAGATAAAGATGGTAAAAAGAGTCGAGTGTATAAAAGTACGGGAAAGGAGATTAAGTAATGGCCACATCGTCAACAGTGAATAAAACAAACCATGACATTACTGCTCGCCTGCTCGTGCAATACAATACTCTGATTGTAAAAGATCTTATGAAAGAGCTTGGATTAGAAAATATCAACCAAGTACCTACGATTCAAAAAATAGTCGTTAACGTTGGATTAGGTAAGGCCAAGGATGACAAGAAGGTAATGGAAGTGGCAACCAACACACTTCGTAAAATTACAGGCCAGCAACCAATTCAGACAGTTGCTAAAAATTCTATCGCAGGATTTAAATTACGTGAAGGAAATAAAATTGGGCTTAAAGTTACCTTACGTGGTGCGAAAATGTATGAGTTTTTGGACCGTGTTATTAATATTGTAATGCCGAGACTCAGAGATTTCCACGGTGTCAGTATAAGAGCCTTCGATAAGCAAGGTAACTACTCAATTGGATTTGTTGATCAGTCGGTATTTCCGGAACTTTCATTCGAGGAAACTACGACAGCTCATGGGATGCAACTGAATATAGTTATAGATTGTGAAGCAAAGGAACATGCCAAAGTATTGCTCGAAAAATTTGGCATGCCATTCGAGAAGGAAGGAAAGTAATTATGGCGAGAAAATCGAACATTGCAAGAGATGCCAAACGCGAGAAGATGATCCAACAATATGCGGCGAAACGAGCTGAGTTGAAAAAGCTAGGGGACCAGGAAGGCATGGCAAAATTGCCACGCAATAGTAGTCCTACCAGACGGACAAATCGTTGCGTTGAAACCGGTCGACCGCGGGGCTATATGAGGCAATTTGGTTTAAGCAGATTAAGTTTTCGGGAGCACGCTAGTAAAGGCGAGATCCCCGGAATAACAAAGTCTAGTTGGTAAGGAGGCGCAATGAGTTTAACTTCAACTGATCCAATAGCAGATATGTTTACAAGAATTCGCAACGCAATTTCAGTTCACAAAACTGAAGTGAGTTTACCGCATTCGAAAATCAAGGAATCCGTGGCGCGTCTCCTCAAAGAAAGTAATTTTATTGATGGAGTAACCGTAAATGACGCCGAGGTTGGTCGAGTGTTAAAGATTCAAATTAACGACGATAGTAAGAACTCTCGTATTACGGAAATAGTTCGGGTCAGCAAACCCGGAAGACGCTATTATGTAAATGCCAAAGAGATCCCTGTGGTAAAACGAGGTCGTGGTATTGTCATTATATCTACCAGCAAGGGATTAATGACCGGCGATAAAGCCAAATCGGAACACATCGGTGGTGAATTAATTTGTAAAGTTTATTAAGGATAACAGGAGAGACATATGAGTCGAGTAGGAAAACTGCCGATCCAAATACCGAGCGGTGTGACAATTACTGTCGACGATTCTGACATCACTGTTGCAGGCGGTAAGGGAACATTATCCTTACCATCTCTGGCAGGAATACACGTGACTCAAGAAGATGACTATATTGTTGTCACGCGAGATAATGATGAACCGAAGACGCGTGCCAAGCATGGTTTAATAAGGGCACTTATTAACAATATGGTTATTGGTGTGAGTCAGACATTTAGTAAGAAACTCGAGATTAACGGTGTTGGATATCGTGTAGCGATGCAAGGTGCTGATCTGAAATTTAATCTTGGCTTTTCGCACGATGTTATTTATAAGATTCCTACCGGTATTACTGCAATAGTCGAGCAGAATACTATTACAGTGAGTGGCATCAGTAAACAGCAAGTAGGCCAAGTTGCAGCCGAAATACGCGCTTTAAAAAAACCTGAACCATATAAGGGCAAGGGCATAAAGTATGCGGGCGAACGAATACTACGAAAAAGCGGTAAAAGCGGGAAGGATAAGTAGGCATGAAAAATTTACAGCATAAACTACACAATCGAATTCTCCGTAAGAGTCGTATCCGAACCCGAATTAAGGGTACTGACAGTATTCCGAGACTTAGCGTGTTTATTAGTAACGTACATATAACCGCACAATTGATAGACGATTCTAACCATAAAACACTTGGTTATGTTTCAACGGTAGGTAATAAGTCCGTGAAAGGCACAATGACCGAAAAAGCAGTTTGGGTAGGTACGGAAATTACCAAATTAGCGCAGAAAGCGAAGATCAATAAAGTTGTATTTGATAGGGGTGGCAAATTATATCATGGTCGTGTTGCTGCATTGGCTGATGCGGCACGTAAAGCAGGATTGGAGTTCTAATAATGGCCGAAGCGAATAAAATGCAAGACAAGAGAAACCGTCGGTCGGACTCATTCTCTGAAGAAAAACAGTACGACGAGCGAACTCTGCATATTGATCGCGTTGCACGAGTAGTAAAAGGCGGACGTAGATTTCGGTTCCGAGCACTTGTAGTTGTCGGAGACCGTAAACATAAAGTTGGAATTGGAACAGCAAAAGGTGCCGATGTGACCGCAGCAGTCACTAAGGCTACCGAAGTTGCCAAAAAGCACTTCATTACGATATCGCTCTACAAAGGCACATTGCCTCATGATGTTGAAGCAAAAGTAAGTGGGGCTCATATTTTGTTAAAACCAGCCAGTCCAGGCACAGGTCTAATTGCGGGTGGCGCAGTTCGCACTATACTTGAAGTAGCCGGCGTGCATAATGCCCTCAGCAAGTCATTAGGTTCAACGAATAAGACCAACACTGCGTATGCGACTATTGAAGCGTTACAACGACTTGTACCTGCGAGTGAATGGGTCACATTTAAAGCAAAAAAAGTGTCTAAAAGCGGCACTGATAAAGTCCCAGATAAATCTAAGACCGAGGCGAGTGTATGAAGTATAGTGATTTAGAATTAACAAAGCATCGTTCAGCAATGCGAGTGGGGCGCGGTATTGCTGGTGGACAAGGGAAAACAGCAGGGCGAGGCACAAAGGGACAAAAATCCCGTACCGGATCTAGCAAACGTCCAGGATTTGCAGGTGGTCAAAACCCACTTATGCAGCAATTGCCGAAACTTCCTGGTTTTAAAAGTAAGCGAACTAAGTCAGAGAATGTATTTACCGATCAGCTTGCTGCTATTTCCAGTGACATAATCGATAACGAAGCATTGCACAAAGCGCAGCTTATACTGGATCAATACAGTAAAGTAAAACTTCTTTATCGCGGTGATGTTTCAAAAAAAGTAACAGTCAAAGTGCAGGCGATCAGCCATACTGCCCTAGAGTCCCTGCAAAAAGCTGGAGGTTCTTTTGAAAAAATACCCCAAGTAAAACGCGCGAAAACTAGCACGAAAACGCAGACTTCACAGAAATAAGTGATAGTATAGTAGTACATATTTTAAGGAGTAGTTAATCTAACACGCAAAGTCTATGAACTGGAAAATTATACTAAAATCCCTCAGTCATAAAGAGATGCGTGGTCGGATTATTGCCGTCTTGGGCATTTTACTTGTATTTAGAATTTTAGCGCACATTCCCGTTCCATTATCAAACCCTCAGGTGCTGCATCAAGTTTTACAAAATCTGTTTAACTCTAATAACACACCTCAATTGCTAAGTTTTATTAATGTGTTATCTGGTGGTGCGCTGGCGAATTTCTCTATTATGATTGCTGGCATGGGTCCATACATTAATGCGTCCATCATTATGCAGTTGCTCACCAAAGCAATTCCACAATTGGAGGCGCTTCATAAAGAAGGTGAATTTGGTCAAAAGAAAATTAACCAGTACACCCGAATAATTACCTTTCCTCTAGCAATCGTGCAATCGGTAGGTTCAATTTACCTAATTCGACAAGCCGCCGAAAGCATTGGTGGTGTTGGAGATATAACCGCTAACTCTTCATTTCTACAGTGGGTTCTTATGGTATCGGCACTTACCGGCGGTTCAATGTTACTTATGTGGCTAGGTGAATTAATTACCGAACAAAGTATTGGAAACGGCATTTCGTTAATTATTACGGTCGGAATTGTGAGTCGATTGCCTTCAAATTTGTCGACAATCATAACTTCAGTCGGATCCAAAACGAATCATTTAAAATTGCTTGGTCACAAATTACCGTTTAATAGATCAGAAGTGATATACACTGTGGTAACAATTTTTGCAGTCGTTATAGTCACGTGGCTGGTTGTGATGATAAATGAAGCTGCCAGAAATCTCACCGTGAACTATGCTAAACGCGTACAAGGGAATCGAACTTATGGAGGTATCACTACAATGCTTCCTGTGAAGCTAATTACTGCTGGAGTTGTACCTATAATTTTTGCGGTCGCATTTTTGAGTGTACCCAGTTTCGTAGGTCAGCTCTTAAGCGGCAATCATGACCCCCACCTTGCTCATATAGGCACAAATTTAGTAAATTGGTTTCAAACTCCATCGGCTTCCACATTTTCGACAGATGGCTGGAAAGCCTATATTTACCCAGTAACCTACTTCTCACTTGTCGTGATATTCACATTTTTCTATACCAGTATTACGTTTAACTCAAAAGAGATTGCCGAAAATCTACACAAACAAGGTGGATTTATTGAGGGGGTTCGTTCCGGTTTGCAAACTGAAAAATATTTAAGCAAAATTGTGAGCCGGTTGACCTTGTTCGGTGCCTTCAGTTTAGGCTTGCTGGCAATTCTGCCAATCATTGCACAGGTTTTTATCAATACGAGCATCACAATAGGTGGAACCAGTGTACTTATTTTAGTCTCAGTTGCTCTCCAGACGCTACGCGCGGTAGAGTCAAGAGCTTTAATGGTGACGTACGATCAGTATTCTCAACCCGACTTCTTTTACGAACCGGAATCTCCGGTGGATGCAGCGACTGGATCTCGTCGATTAAGGTTCATACCAAGCTTTAAGCGTAGTAAATCTAAAGCCAAGTAAGGCTGCTTGGACGTGTGTTATAATTGTACGCAATGATATAGCTGGCTATATCAGTTCTATAAGGGATTTTTATCCTTTACAGGCTGTTGTAGGGTGTGCTATAATTTACTCTTGTTATATCTATGGCAGCCAATAAGGAAGTAATCGAGCTTACAGGAACAATTGTCGAAACCCTTCCAGGTACTCAATTTCGTGTCGAGCTCGAAAACGGCCATAAAATTATAGCTCATGTTGCCGGTAAGATGAGGAAGCATTTTATCCGAATAGTTCCCGGTGACAGCGTTACGGTAGAGTTGACGCCTTACGATCTTACGAAGGGTCGGATCACGTACCGCAAAGGTTAACATTTATTATTTAGAGCAGTGAGTCATCGCTGATAAGGAGCATGATCCGCATGAAAGTGCGTGCTAGTGTCAAGAAAATTAGTCCAGATGATAAGATAGTCCGCCGCAAAGGCCGCATCTATGTTATTAATAAGTTTAAGCCGAAACATAAGCAGAGGCAAGGTTAATCATGGCACGAATTTCTGGTGTTACTATTCCTTCGGAAAAGCAAATCTGGGTAGCATTAACCTATGTCTATGGCATTGGCCCAAAACGGCCAAAACTATCTTGAGTAAAGCAAAGGTTGAAACAACAGTCCGTGTTAAAAACCTGACCGATTCTGAAATATCCCGTATTCAAGATGTTATCAACGCCGATTACGTGGTCGAGGGTGAATTGCAGCGAATGGTCAGTGGCAATATTAAACGACTGAAAGATATTAATTCATACCGTGGCATTCGTCACAAATCTAACCTGCCGACGCGAGGACAGCGCACGAAGACTAATGCCAGAACTAGACGTGGTAAGAAAATTACGGTGGTGGAACAGCTAAGAAAGTAGCATCTAAGACGTAGGAAAACAAGGTATATATTTATGGCAGAAACATCACCCGAAACTCCGAAAACTAAGAGACTGCATCAGCGACTGCTGCACCGGCAAAGCGGAAGAAGGCTAAACGAACTGTAGCCACTGGTCAAGTACACGTTCTTGCTACCTTTAATAACACGATTATAACTTTTACTGATGCCAAAGGTAACGTTTTAACTACTTGTAGTGCTGGTGCCTGCGGTTTTAGAGGTTCTAAAAAAGGAACTGCCTATGCTGCACAAGTGGCTGCTGAACGTGCCGGACAACTCGCCAAGCAACAATATGGATTTTCAAAAGCTGATGTCATTATTAAAGGAATTGGCCTGGGAAGAGATGCCGCGATCCGAGCACTCACGAGTTTAGACGTTTATGTTGAGAGTATTAAAGATGTAACTGGTGTGCCACATGGCGGTGTTCGACCACCTAAGGCGCGGAGGATTTAAATAGTATGGCAAGAGATACTCATTCTATTGTTAAAATGAGCCGCCGGGAAGGCTATGCGCTCCACCCGAAAGCACACAAAGCGCTTGTAAAGCGAACTTCTTTGCCCGGTCAAGGCCAGCAAAATCGAGGTCGCCGATCTACAACGAGTCAATATGCATTACAACTTCGCGAGAAGCAAAAAGTTAAACGACTATATGGTTTATTGGAGCGGCAATTTAGTAATCTTATGAAAGAGGCTTCGCGACGCCAAGGACAATCCGGGGCAGTCTTATTACAATTCCTAGAACAAAGAGCAGATAACGTAATCTACCGAGCCGGATTTGCTCCAAGTCGACGAGCAGCCAGACAATTAGTGTCGCACGGACATTTTTTACTAAATGGTACTAGAGTTGATATCCCATCCATCCGGCTTAAACCTGGCGATACATTAACGCTACGACCTCACAGTGCTGCAACTGAATACTTCAAGAAGTTAGATGATACTAGTCCAGCGCCGGTTGAGATTCCAAGCTGGCTAAAAGTTAATCGCAAAAAAGTAGAGGTCAATGTCACTGCTCTACCGACTCGCGATGATGCTGAAACTGATATAAATGAGCAATTAATTGTTGAGTATTACTCACGCTAAGGGAGGCAATCAAGTCCATGTCAAATAGTATTCATACACCAGGTCTCGTCAATGTTGATGAACACAGTGCCACTAGCGCTACCTTTGTTATTGAGCCGCTACATAGTGGCTACGGTATGACACTTGGTAATAGTTTGCGGCGGGTACTTCTTTCAAGCATCTCGGGTGCGGCAGTAACATCATTTAAAATCGAAGGTATCACTCATGAATTTACGGATGTGCCAGGAGTAAAAGAAGACGTTGTCGATATTATGCTGAATCTAAAAGGTGTACGCTTTCGCGTTTACGGTACCGAAACGCAAAATCTTCGCATAACTAAGCAAGGCAAGGGCGCGGTCACTGCAAAAGATATTCAAACCAATGCTGACGTTGAAATTGTTAACCCTGACCACGTTATCGCCACTATCGATGACGATAAAGCCAAACTAGTCGTGGATTTAACAGTCGAAGTCGGACGAGGCTATCGGACTATCGAAGAAGGTACTGCCAAGAAAGCAAGCGATATGATTGCCGTTGACGCTATATTTAGCCCAGTACTACGAGTACGCTACAAAGTGGAGAACACGCGTGTTGGTCAGGCAACCGATTTGGATAAGTTGTTAATCACTGTTGATACTGATGCATCTATCACCCCCCGTGATGCTTTTGAGGAAGCAGCTGCAATTTTAGTAAATCAATATACAGCTTTAGCTGGCAAAACTCGGGTAGCGACGAACGATACATTGAGTGAAACGAATGTTGCCCAAGACGGTGATTACCCTGGCGAAGTCATGGGAGACGAACCAACGGCCTTAAATACATCCATTGAAGATTTGAATCTATCTGCAAGGACTACTAATGCGCTGATTAATAATGATATTCACACCATTCGAGATTTATTTGCCTTGAATGATGCTGAATTACGTGACCTGAAAGGTTTTGGCAGTAAAGCGCTCGATGAAGTTAAAGAAAAACTAGCTGAACTGGAACTATAACAATGCACCGACACGGATATCAAGGTAGAAAATTTCATCGAGAACGCGATCAGACGACGAGCTCTTATTAAGGGTTTAGCTGATTCATTAATTAAATATGAATCTATTGAAACTACTTTACCGAAAGCTAAAGAAGTCGTTCCATATGTTGAAAAACTGATTACGAAAGCCAAAAAGAATGATTTGCATAGTCGCCGGCAAATAATCAGTAGTTTGCAGACCATTCAAAGTGCACATAAGTTGGTAGATGATATAGCTCCAAAGTTAGGCAAACGATCAAGTGGTCATTTAAGAATTGAAAAAACTAGTTTACGTCGAGGTGATAACACTCAAATGGCCCGAGTTAGTTTTGTTGATGAATTAAATGAAGCTCCCGTTGCGAAAGCTGCTGCCAAGCCTGCAGTCAAGAAAGCGGATAATGACGATAAAATTGACGCGGAAAAAGACAGTGAAGAGGTTAAATCATGAAGACATATAGCCCAAAACCCGCAGATATTAAAAGAAAGTGGCATGTCATAGATGTCACTGAAGCGCCGCTCGGGCGAATTGCTACTGTTGTAGCAACTTTACTTATGGGTAAAGACAAACCAATGTTCGCAAAACACATTGATTGTGGTGATTACGTAATAGTAGTAAATGCTGCCAAAAGTGTGACAACTGGCGATAAAGAAGTCAAAAAGATTTACTATTCTCACAGCGGTTTTCCGGGAGGACTAAAAGAAGTTTCACTTAAAAAACAGTTATCAGATGATCCAAGTCGCGTTATTTTTCACGCAGTGAGAGGAATGATTCCTGACAATAAATTACGCGCTGATCGTCTTGCAAGACTAAAGGTATATCCTGCAGAAGAGCATAATCACGAAGCGCAAAAGCCACAACATTTTACAATGAAGAAAGGTAAATAATGGCTAAAGACAGTTATTTTTATGCATTAGGCCGTCGTAAAAGCGCCACAGCAAGAGTCCGCTTGTCTGGTGGTAAAGGCTCCATGTTGGTGAACGGAAAACCAGCTAATGAGTACTTTTCCGACAGCAAGTATCTCTTAAGTAAGTTACAACAACCATTTGCCGTAGTTGATCAGATAGATAAATTTGATGTGAGTATAGTTGTGTCTGGTGGTGGTCATGATGGTCAGATAGAAGCAGCACGGCTGGGTATAGCAAAAGCTCTTGTTGCAATGAATGAAGATTTGAAGTCAACGTTAAAACGGGCTGACTTGCTCGGACGTGACTCTAGGGAAAAAGAACGCAAGAAATTCGGCTTAAAGGGCGCACGTAAACAACGTCAGTTTACAAAGCGTTAGTTTCATTAAGTCTTAGCGTAAATAAACAATTTGACCAGAAGCGTAGCTGGATGGTCTATAATATAATGATATTTGAAATAAATGAGTGACCCTATGGCAAAACAGGTAATATTGACGGGAATTCGTGCAAATAATGATCTCCACATTGGAAATTATTTCGGTGCCTTACTCCCTATGATTGATATGGCCACAAAAAAGTCTGGCGAGTACGCGGTACATTTGTTCATTCCTGATTTACACAGTTTTACTACCCCGATCGATCATACTAAGTTGCAAAATCAAATTCTGCATAACATTAAAATATTTGTTGCTGCAGGCCTACCACTTGATAATGAAGATATCTATATCTATAGACAAAGCTTTATATCTGCTCATTCTGAATTGACTTGGATATTAGACTGTTTTACGGGTTTTGGTGAAATGGGGCGCATGATTCAATTTAAAGAAAAGTCTGGTGGTCTTAAGGGTGCAGCCGAATCAGACGACGATTTTAATCGCATTAGCGTCGGTCTATTTAATTACCCTGTACTAATGGCAGCAGACATATTACTTTACGGAGCCGAATATGTTCCTGTTGGCGATGATCAAACACAGCATCTGGAGTTTACCCGTGATGTAGCTGAACGAATGAATGCTAAATTTTCTGAACTTTATCCAAAAGGGCTATTCATTGTACCAAGACCCGTTCAAGAACAGCATCAATTTTTTGGCAAGGACCAAGGTTTGCGTATTCGTGATCTGCAAAATCCCACTAAGAAAATGAGTAAGAGCGACGCTTCAGGCAAAGGAATAATCTTTATGGGCGATGATCCAAAAATTGCTGCACAAAAAATTCTCTCTGCTGAGACGGATAGTTTAAATTCCATTCAATATAATTATGAAAAGCAGCCAGGTGTCTCAAACTTACTGGATATACTTGAATTATTTGGTGGCAATAAAAACACTTATATTGGGCAATCGTCTTATGGCCCACTGAAAAAGAGGTTGCAGAAAAAATAGAAAAATTTTTACGAGATTTTCAAGCTAGTTTTTCAACCATTAATGAACAGCATATTGAAGAAAAATTGGCGAGCGACGAGTCGGTCATTCGGAATAAGGCTAATGATATGCTTTATAACGTGCAAAAAGCTGTTGGCTTAAGGTAAATTGAATAGATGAGTAACACCGAACTGTCTCGCGCAGAGCGTTTGGATCATTATGTTGCTAAAAAATTTCCGGCACTAAGTAGATCGAGTTCATCTAAATTAATCACCGAAAACAGAGTATTTGTAAATGGTGTAGTTGAAAATAAACCAGGCTATAAGCTACGAGAATCAGACAGCATCGATATTGACTTCAATGAACAAGAATTAATAGAAATTCCGTTGATAGAGCTCCCCGTTGTATATGAAGATAAGGACTGTGTAGTGATCAACAAACCCGTCGGTCTGCTAAGTCATAGTAAGGGTGCATTCAATCCAGAGCCTACGGTAGCAAGCTGGTTGGCAAGCAGAGTATCCGGCATTCAAGGGGATCGTGCTGGCGTAGTGCACCGTCTAGATCGTGCAACGAGCGGTATAATGATCTGCGCCAAAAATGAAAGCGCTTCGAAATGGCTTCAAAAACAATTTTCTACAAGAAAAGTGAAGAAGACTTATATCGCGTTGGTTGAAGGAACGCTCCATGACTCGCATGCCATTATTGATATGCCGATAGAACGCAACCCAAAAAAACCTCAGACCTTTCGTGCTGGTTATAACGGCAAATCTGCTACAACTGAATATACGGTAATTAAAGAAAATTCATCTTTAACAATGCTCGAATTAAAACCTACTACTGGTAGAACTCACCAGTTAAGGGTTCATCTAAAACAAATTGGCCATCCGATTATCGGCGATACCTTATATGAATCACGACCAGCAGAGAGGATGTTTTTACATGCGAAACGTTTAGAAATTACTCTACCAGATCGACAGCGAAAAAAATTTACTACACCACTACCCACCTCTTTTGATGCTTTTTTTAATTTCAAATAAAAGCATGAATTCTATACTTAACACACATACTCGAAATTTGCTGACAGCATTCGTGAAGAAGCCGTCTCATGCGCTATTGCTCATTGGGCCGAGTGGTATAGGGAAAGATACAGTTACAAACGAGTTGATTGGCTTATTACTGAACGACGCAAGCGAGGCGTATCGTATGGCATATGTAAAAACTATTCAGTCCGTAGACGGTAAACAAATTGGGATAGACGACATCAGATCCATTGAAAAGTTTCTACAACTCAGAGCCCCTAAAAGTGGCAATGTGAACAGAATAATAATTATTAGGGATAGTAATTTGATGACGATACAGGCTCAAAATGCATTGTTGAAAACTCTTGAATCACCACCATTGGGCACGCTACTTATACTCACAAGCTCTAGCTTTCAAGCTTTACTGCCTACTATTCAATCGAGATCTCAGCAAATTTATGTAGAACGTCCTGATTTAGACAATCTGAGAAAGCATTTTATTACTCAGGGATTCAAAAATGAGGACATTGATAGAGCGCTTTCAATAAGTGGCGGCTTGCCTGGACTAAGTACTAACATAATAAGTGGCACTGATCATCCACTCCTGCCGGCAATCGACTATGCGAAACAGATTTTGTCCTCAACTAGTTTTGATCGATTAACAATAATTGACGAATTGCAGGGCAAAAAAGAACTGACTATGAATGTATTATTCATACTACAGCAAATGGCACATTATCAGCTAAGTATTGCGAAAACTTCTTCTCAGAAGCGCTGGGCTACAATATTGACAGCAAGTTATAGTGCTTCAGAATTACTGCGACAAAACGTATTACCGAAACTGGTACTCACAGATCTGATGCTGGGCCTGTAACAGTATGCTATACTTTAAATACTAGCGTATGTATGAGTTACTAATTGTTGCTGCATTTGCTGCATTGGCATATCAAGGTGCGAGGGTGCACGATGATGAGTTTGCTAAAGTCTCAAGAAGGGTAAGTGATAGATTGGGTAAGTTGTGGGATATTGCCCATCAAGGAATGCGAGAGAACCGCTTTTTAAGGGCGGAAAAAGCATTACTGACGATACTTAAAATAGATGAGAAAAATGCTGCCGCATATAATAGGTTAGGTATACTTTATGCCAAACAAAAAGAATTTCGTGACGCGATTGATTGTTTTGAGATTGCTTCTAGTATAGAGGCAACTCCTTCAAGCTTGCATAATTTAGGGTTGATATATTATGAAACGGAAAATTATGAGAAAGCAGCTGTAGCGTTTGAACAAGCTCTTAAACTGGAGGATAGTTTAGCAGCTCGACATATAGCCTATGCGAAAGTTCAGGAAAAACTAGGTAACGATAAACTAATGTTTCAAGAACTTGAAAAAGCAAGTAGTCTCGAACCAAATAAAGAAACATTTAGCTTACTCATAAAAGCTTACCTAAGTCATGATATGCAAGCGGAGGCAGATTTAACTGCCGACCGCTTGAAAAAACTTCGAATACCTACTGGTCGTGCAAAGAGAATGCTACGTCCACGACGAGTTATAGTTTAGGCTATCCGATATTCTTATTTTTCCAATATTTATTCCATTCCGTAATTTCACTAATTGAATTGACATTGACTACTTTATCTAACAAAAATATTCCGTGTAAATGATCAATTTCATGTTGAAATACGCGTGCATGAAATGGATCGTCGAGATTGTATGTCACCCTAATGCCGTTTCTATCTATGCCCTGGACGACACAGCTGATGGCTCGAGGTACTAATGCACGTAAATTGCAGGACAAATCACCTTCCCAATCTTCTGTTTCTTTATTTGATTTAGTTTTGATGACTGGGTTGATAATAACTGTACCGGGGAACGGTTTTTTGTTTAGGTATCTAGGATTTTTAGGATCGACATGCACAACGATTACTTGCTTATTAATGGAAACCTGAGGTGCTGCGATGCCGACTCCTGCTTGTTCATCGCAGATCTTTACAAGATCATCGAGAAAAGTTTGAAAATCATCTGAGCGAAGTTCTTTTAGAGTTACCTTAGCTGATTGTTTTCTAAGGGCGGGATGTCCTAGTCGAATTATTCGTAGATTAGTCATAAAAAGCTTGTATATTTATCAAGTCCCCTAATGTAATAGTAACATTTGGTTGACAACAAAAAATTGTCAGAGTATATTTACTGCCATGTCTATAGCGAAAAGCAACTACACTTGGTTTACCGACTTGTATGACGACGGTTGCTTTAATGTGCATTTATAAAAAGAGCAAGAAAAGTAATAGTAACCGCCTCGTGCGGTTTTTTTAATTTAAGGAGACAATAATGGCACCACTTACAGAATCCACATCAGTCCTAGAAGAGTCAAAAAATATCAAAGTAAGGCTTCTTCAAGTCCAAAAATCAATAGAAAAAACTATTCGCCAATCAGAAAATATGCTGCTTGAAGCAGCACTTGAGGATCTCGGGTACTCTTTACCAAATACAAATTTTGGCAGCGAATTAATTGATAATCGAGTCGATAGTAAAACAACGGTTTTATCACCGAAACTTCTTTCAGCGGTGTTGCCAGTTAGTAAAACTTCTGCTCAAACGACGCATACTGCAAGGAAGCAAATTGAGGCCATCCTTCGCCATACGTCAAATCGTCTCATGGTGATAGTTGGTCCATGTGCAATACACGATCCCAAAGCGGCTCTAGAATACGCCAAGCATATACAAAGCTGGAGGAAATTATACGGTGACAATCTCGAAATTATCATGCGTACGTATGTAGAAAAGCCTAGAACGGAACTTGGTTGGAAAGGATTTATCTATGATCCAGTACTTGATGGCTCAAACGATATTAATTTAGGGTTAATTGCTACTCGGATGCTTGCATGTCAGATTACTGATATAGGGATACCGATTGCTGTGGAGCGATTGAATGCGCTCACTCCTCAATATCTGAATTCTTTAGTGGCGTATGACGTTATAGGGGCAAGAAACACGACCGATCAGAAAGCAAGGGAGTATGCTTCGGCAACGTCTTCACCAGTTGGTTTTAAAAATACCCCAGAAGGGGGCATAGAAGCGGCAGCACAAGCGATTGTGGCTGCTAGCGGTAAGCATTCATTTTTAGGTATCGATACCCATGGCGCAACTAAGCAAATAAATAGTTTAGGGAATTCAACAGGACATATAATATTGCGAGGTGCTACCAATGGACCAAATTATGAACCTGAGTATATTGAAAAAACTAAAAACTTACTAAAACGAAAGAATTTAAATTTAGCAATTGTAGTAGATGCCTCTCATGGCAATAGTTTAAAGCAGGCCAAAAATCAAAAATTGGTCATAAATTCTATATCAAAACAAATAGAAGATGGTGAGATAAGCATCTGTGGTGTAATGATTGAAAGCAATTTAGTTGCAGGTAATCAAAAATATGAAATCGGCGCTAACTTAGTTTATGGTCAGAGTATTGTTGATGAGTGCGTCGACATAACGGAAACGACTACAATGTTAGATCGATTGAACTCAGCCGTACAGAGTCGTAATAAAAAAATACTGCACAATAAAGTAAAAAAGCTTAAGTTGCATTGATAGCAGCATACTAGTATGCTAGTATAACAGAATGAACAGATGGGAAGAGTTTATACAGTTATTTGCAACAACTCATGATAGTGACATTTTAGAAGATTTTTTATTAGGTCTTACCACTGATAAAGAGCGATTGGAGTTATTGCAGAGGGTAGAAATAGTAAGACGATTAATGGCTGGCGAGTCACAACATCATATAGCATCCGAACTTGGGGTAGGCGTAGCAACGGTAACTCGCGGCTCTAAGGAATTAGCTAATGGTCGTTTTAAGATCTTAAAGCAAGAAAAATAAGTAATAAAGTACATGAGAAAAACTGATTCCATACTCGATAAAATTATAAGCGAAAAACAGGAAGAACTTAGTAAATCTAAGAGCGCTGTTTCTGAGTCGCAACTTTCTGGTATCATAGCTAACCAACGCCGACAAGCAATAGATTTCTATAAAGCTATAAAATCGTCTTCCTTAAAGTACAAAATTATAGGAGAAATAAAACAATCATCTCCAAGCGCCGGTACACTTAGAGAGAATTTTCAGCAACAGATACTAATACTACTTATCAATCGTCTCCAAATATTGTTGCCATCTCAGTTCTAACCGAATCGAATAATTTTAATGGCAGCAACGATCTTCTTATTAGCGTAAGCCAAAGTAATTCCAAGCATAAACCGATATTAAGAAAAGATTTTATTTTTGAACCGTATCAAATCTTAGAATCAAAAGCACTTGGTGCTGACGCTTTTTTGTTAATCGCACGACTTTTTGAAAAACAAGAGCTTATAGATCTAGTTAATTTGGGTCTTGCCTTGAATGTAGAACCCTTGATAGAGATACATTCTCCTGCTGAGCTTGACATAGCGATACAAACAAAAGCGAGATGTATTGGAGTAAATAGCCGTAATTTAAGCAATTTTTCAATTGATTTATCGGCGTTTGATTTATTAAAGGAGCTCAGCTCAGAATATTGTAGAATTGCTGAATCGGGCATCAATTCAAATAAGTTGCTAAGCTCTGTGTCCTCATTTACTGATGCCACTCTTATTGGAAGTTATTTTATGAGATCAAAGGATATTAAAAAGGCTATTGCTTCATTAATAACAGATTTAGATACGGTCAAGGCGGCGAAAGAATGAACGGTTACTTTGGACAATTTGGTGGCAGGTACGTTCCTGAAATGTTGCAGGACGAATTAGAAAAATTATCATCCAAATATGACGAAATTAAATCTACTAAACAATTCCGAGATGAGCTATCAGAGTTACAATGTCATTACAATAACAGGCCAACACCTTTAATATTCGCTAAAAACTTAACAGATAAGATTGGTGGCGCGCAGATATATTTAAAAAATGAAGGTGCCAATCTTACGGGTGCGCATAAAATAAATCATTGCCTTGGACAAGCACTTGTTGCTAAACACTTAGGTAAATCCAGGATAATCGCGGAAACGGGTGCAGGACAACATGGTGTAGCAACCGCAACCGTTGCTGCAAAGTTTGGGCTCGATTGTACCATCTATATGGGCCAGATTGATACAATGAGGCAAAGACCTAATGTTGCAATGATGGAATTGCTCGGTGCACGTGTGGTGAGCGTAAATTATGGCTCAAAAACGCTTAAGGATGCGGTGAGTGCGACAATACGTGATTGGTTACAAAACTCTAAAGACACACATTATATAATTGGATCCTGTTTAGGCCCTGATCCATACCCTCGTATGAATAGAGACTTTCAAGCAATCGTAGGTAAAGAAATACGCAAGCAACTCGGTCGTTCACCGGATTATGTGGTTGCTTGTGTCGGTGGCGGCAGTAATGCAATGGGTGCCTTTCATGTATTTATAAATGATCGGTCAGTAAATCTCATTGGTGTGGAAGCAGGAGGTGTCGGCAAAAAATTCGGACAAAATGCCACACGTTTTCCTGGAGCACGTAAGGGAATTATGGAGGGTTACAAATCATATTTTCTACAAGATTCTGATGGAAATACTGCCGATACGCATAGTATCGCTGCCGGTTTAGATTATATTGGTATAGGTCCAGAACTTGCTGATCTTCATGACTCTGGTCGAGTAACATTTTCAAGCATATCGGATTCACAAGCGTTAGAAGCAGTAAAAAAACTGGCAGTGACAGAAGGAATTATTCCAGCACTTGAATCGGCTCATGCTGTAGCTTACGCAATGAACTTGGCAGAAAATCTACCTAAAGAGAAGACTATTGTAATTAATGTATCTGGTCGGGGAGATAAAGACCTCTTTACACTTGCTAAGCATTTTTCTAAGAAAAGCTTTAAGGCTTTCCTTGAAGAGGAGCTAGCGACGTATGCCTAAATCTTTTATGTGTCATGTCGTGGCTGGTTATCCAGATTTAGATGCATCAATGAGTCTGTTAAAAGGCATGGAGCAAGTTGGGGTTGATTACGTTGAAATACAAATACCATTTACAGATCCTATTGCTGATGGTGAATTAATAATGTATGCAAATGACAAAGCTATTCAAAATGGCATGATAACCGAAAAAGCATTCGAGTTATTAAGCATGTTGGCAGTAGAGAATTATAAGCCTAGTGTATTTGTCATGACATACTTACAGAAAATTTTCTCATATGGAGCTGAAAAATTCTGTACTAAACTGAAACAATGCAATGTTAAGGGTTTAATAGTTCCAGATTTACCTTTCGATACCCCAGAGTTTAAAGTAATAAAAAATTTTGCAAAGCAAAACGGAATTGCCGTGGTGTCAGTCATCAGTCCGGGAATGTCTACGGAGCGCTTGCATAAAATACTTAGCTTAAAACCAGAATTTGCTTATATCACCAGTCAAAGAGGCATTACTGGTAGAACTTATCATCAATCTACTGAGCTTGCCAGTATAGCGAAAGAGGTCAAGGATAGAAGTACCGCCCAAGTAATTATTGGATTTGGGATCAAGACAAAATCTGACATGGTGAGCGCCTTAACATTCGGCGATATTGCAGTAGTCGGCAGTGCTATAGTGAAGTCCTTAGAAAAATCGTCTATACCAAAGACTCTTAAATTTATAAAAGAATTAGCTGAAAGTACAGGTAGGACGTCGTCATTATGAAATTTCAATCGAAAAATTTGGATATTGATCATAACCCTGTTGCGGTATTTAAAAATATTGTACGAACCTCAAGATATTGTTTTTTGCTTGAAACTCTTGCGGACAAATATCAACCGATGTCTTCGAGTCAAAGTTATATTGGTTGTAATCCTATAAATGTATTTTATAGTAAAAATAATGTTCTCTATGTGAATCAAAAAGAACAAACTCGTAGTGGAGCTTTTTCGTCACTACGTAATCATCTAAAAAAGATTCCTAACGACCGCAGCGGCTATACGGGTGGTCTTGTTGGCTATTTTTCTCATGAAGGTATTCAACAATTTGAGCCAACACTGTCATTTTCATACCCTAGAGATTTTAATGATTTTGAATTTGCCGAATATACGGACGGTATTATTTTTAACCCCCACCGTAAACCGGAATACTTTTATTATCAGGACGATAGGTCGGACAGCTATTTAAACATATATTCAAATCCTACTACGAACTTACATATTAGCTACATGAAGTCAAGCAAAGATATTCCTCAATATATCGATATGGTAACAAAGGCAAAAGATGCGATAACAAATGGTCGTGTATTTCAAGTTGTTTTAGCTAATAAATTTGATTATACGTTTGAAGGAGAACTATTTGAGTTATATGAGGAATTACGAAAAATAAATCCTTCTCCATTTATGTTTTTCTAAAGTTCGACGATATGATTACTATGGGAGCAAGTCCGGAATTATTGGTTAATACAAATCTTGATAAACGTATGTTCCTTGAGGCTTTGGCTGGAACTATTACAAGGGGAAAGACTTTGCATGAGGATGAAAAATTAGCTCAACAGTTGCTTAGTGATGAAAAAGAGATTGCCGAACATAGTATGCTTGTTGATCTTGCCAGAAACGATGTTGGAAGAATATGCAAGGTGGGTAGTGTTAATGTTGAAAATTTAATGTATATAAAGAAATTGAGTCACGTTCAACATATTTCGTCTATTGTGTCGGGAATAATGTCGGATGAATACGATTCCTTCGATGCGCTTTCTGCTAGTTTTCCAGCGGGAACTTTAAGTGGCGCGCCGAAGATTGAAGCAATTAAAATGATTGCCGAGTTAGAAGGTTATGAGCGTGGACCTTACGGAGGCACAGTTGGTTATTTTAGTTACAATGGCACATCTGAGCATGCAGTAAATATACGTTCAGTAAGTGCAAAAGGAAATAGGTTAAGTCTCCATTCGGGCTCGGGAATTGTTTATGACTCCGTGGCATTACACGAATTACGAGAAATAGATGCAAAAAAAGCCGCTATGGAAAAGGCAATGAAAGCATATATGAAAGGTGAATTATATGAACGTATTGCTTATCGATAATTATGATTCCTTTACATATAATTTGTATCAATATTTAGCGCAATATTCCGATGTAAAAGTAGTCAGAAATTCAAAAATTCCAATGTCAGATATTGAAAGTAGTCTGTATACACATATTGTAATATCACCTGGCCCCGGAGATCCGACCAATTCGGCTTATTTTGGAGGTAATACAAATGTGATAAAAAAGTATTATCGAAAGTATCCGATATTAGGAGTTTGTTTGGGGCATCAGGGAATTGGTTCAGCATTTGGAGCAAAAATTGTACATGCGCCAACCATTAAACATGGTAAAATCAGCATCTTGAAACACCAGCAAAGCGGATTACTAAAAAATCTTCCTGTAAAAATTACTGTTATGCGGTACCATTCGCTAGTTGTAGATCGTCAGACATTACCAGACTCGTTTCATGTAGACGCGGTAGCGGAAGATGGATCGATAATGGCGATGCATCATAAAGATTATCCATTATTTGGTATACAGTTTCACCCTGAATCGTTTCGTACGGTTAGCGGCATGCAAATGATTCAAAATTTTTTACTCTGTTAAGGATATGGATTTTACTACTTTATTAAGTCGTATTGAAAATGGTAAGTCGTTAGACTCTTCTGAAGCTTTTGGTCTCCTGAGTGAGATCATAGAGACTGACTCAATATCCGAAATGCGGATCAAAAAGTTCCTAACTGCTCTTAGTAAAAAACAATCGACCGTAGATGAAGTCGTGGGCTATGTAAAGGCTATGCGAAAGCACATGATATCTGTGAAAGCGCCAACACGATCTATGGATACTTGTGGTACGGGAGGTGATAAATCTGGAACGTTCAATATTTCTACTGCATCTGCTATAGTAGTCTCCTCAACCGGGGTACCCGTCGCAAAACACGGAAACCGTGCAGCAACCTCATTATGTGGCAGTGCAGATGTTCTTGAAGCGCTGGATATTCCAATACACTTAGATCCTAAACAGGCAGAGAAATCATTGAAACAAAATAACTTTGCCTTTCTATTGGCACCTGAATATCATCCAAAACTAAAAAGGTTCTCAACGATTAGAAAGCAAATTGGTTTTCCAACTATATTTAATTTGCTAGGGCCGCTTATTAGTCCTGCTCACGTAAAGTATCAAGTAATAGGAACATACAATGAAGAGAATAGCTTACTTATGGCGCAAGTATTGGCAAAGCAGAGCATCGATCATGCTATTGTGTTGAACAGTGAGAATGGCCTAGATGAAGCAAGTCTATCAGGCGATACGAATATTTATGAAGTGAGAGGCAGATCGATAGTAAATTATAAACTAAACGCTCAAGATTATGGCTTAGCGAGCGCCGACGTTATTGAATTAGCGGGAGGTGATGCGCACTTAAACGCCCATATTATCGAATCATGCTTCAAACCATCTATGCGGTATACTTCTGCGCAGAGAGCGGTTATATTCAATAGCGGGATTGCGCTTTATGTATCTGGCAAGTCCAAGTCGATAACTGAAAGCGTTTCGCTAGCAAAGCACCAAGTAAGTACTGGCAAAGCTATGGAGCAGTTAAAACTCTTGCAAAATTATCAATGAAACAAAAATTTGTGAAAATCTGTGGCATTATGAATGCTATAGAAGCAGAGATTCTAGTTACCAGAAAAGTAGATTTTGTTGGACTAAACTTTATACCGACTTCAAATCATGTAATAGATCTAGACACGGCAATGCAAATTGTGTCGAAAATTAAAAAGAGCCCAATTAAAGTAGGGTTACTTTTTAAAAATCAGAAACTGAGCGCAGTCCTATCCGTACTGGAGCTGCTTAATCCAGACTTTGTACAATTGAATGGCGATGAATCAGTCGAGTATGCCCATTCTCTAAATTATCCAATAATGCGAGCTATTCATGTTTCACCTAATCACAACGTTGAGGCTATTCTTGAGTACATTAAAGACTACCCAGCAAGTTATATTATTTTAGATAGGCTAAATCAAGGTAATGGACCTCGTATTGCAGAAGACTTAGCTTCTGCAATAGTAAACCGGCAACCAAAACCTGTTTTTCTAGCAGGTGGTCTCAATAGTTCTAATGTTGGTCAAATAGTACAATCAGTACAGCCGTACGGCATTGATATTGCTAGCGGCGTCAGGACAGCTAATGCCCTAGATGTTAAAAAACTGGATGCCTTATTAACTGTTGTTACTTCAATAAAGCTTCCCAATCACTAGTGAATCTATCGATTCCTTTTGTGGTGAGGTCATGCTGTATAAGGTATTTTTGCCAAGGTTCATCCAATCCAATTTGTTCATATGCTATAGTTTTTAATTTTGATGAGTTGATTTCCGCTAACGAACTTTCTCTTGGTTGTCCGTTTTGGGCCCACTGTTTCAGTACTACATAAGGAGCAGTAATAATGTCTGCTCCCAGTGCTAGTAAGAGCATAAAATGCTCGATAGTTCTAACACTTGCTGCCAACACTTCGACATGTCCATCACTATGTTTATACATTTTGACGATATTGGAAATGAGATCCATACCATTAAAACCTATATCATCCAATCGGCCAATAAAAGGGGATATAAACACTTCCCCTCTTTTAGTCCCTATAGTAGCAGCATATACACTCGCTGCTTGTTGCTGGCTAAAACACAACGTCATGTTGATTCTAATACCTTGAGTGGTGCTTATATGGGCCGCTCTAAGACCATGATCAGTTATGGGGTACTTGATATGAGCGTTAGGGATCCACTCATAGAGCTCGAGCGCCTGATTAAACATCTTTTCAGACGTAGTATTTTGATTTGAATATACTTCTATTGATACCGATCCATTTGGTATGAGCGCAGAAATCTCACCTACTATTCGACGATATTCTTTATATATTTCTTTTTCAGTAAATTTTCTTCCGCTTGCGAATCTGCTGACCACATCTGGATTTTTGGCGACCAACGTTGGGTTGGTAGTTTGTCCATCGAGATAGCCGAGCTCACTAAGAATTTGCTTTGTTTCATTAGGATCACCGCTGTCTAAAAATATTTTAGTTTTTTTATTTTCGGCCTTCATTTGTCTCGTTCCATAAGGTTACTCGCAGCTTCAATAATTTTCCCCACGGTAAAACCATACTCTTCAAGTAATATCTTGCCTGGTGCCGAAGAGCCAAAGTGATCGATACCTATACATGTACCTTTTGAACCAACAAATTTCTGCCAACCAAACGTAGACGCGGCTTCTATGCTTATACGATTGTTGACATCGTTAGGTAAAATAGTTACCTGATATTCTGCGGATTGTTGCTCGAACAACTCCATTGACGGCATACTTACGACTCTTACGTGTAGGCCTTTTTGTGTCAATTCATCACTGGCCTTTAGTGCTAGTTGAACTTCTGATCCTGTAGCAAGGAGAATTAAAGTAGGTTTCTGCTCGCTGTCTTTGAGTATATAGCCTCCTTTTGCAACGTTTTTTTCGATTGTGGCATTCTGGCTGTGCAAATTGGGAACTTTTTGGCGTGTGAGAACAAGTGCAGTTGGCTGTAGCCTATTTTGGATAGCATAATCCCATGCTCCAACTGTTTCTGCACCATCCGCAGGACGAATAACGGTTATGCCAGGCATCGCTCGTAATGCAGCAAGATGTTCGATGGGCTGATGCGTTGTACCATCTTCACCTTGACCAATTGAGTCATGCGTAAACACATAAATTACTCCGAGTTTCATGATTGCCGCTAGTCGTATAGGTGCTTTCATGTAATCTGAGAAACAGAGAAAAGTGCCACCAAAGGGAACTACGCCATCAGATAACGCGAGACCATTTAATATTCCGCCCATAGCATGTTCGCGTATTCCGAAGTGAAGATTTCGACCATTGGGGTCGTTGGTTTCGGGTATTATCTCGCCAAAGTTTTTGAGGTGTGTGTTGTTCGAAGGTGCGAGATCTGCTGAACCACCTACAAACAGCGGAATATTTTCAGCTAAAGCGTTCATTACTATGCCGGATATTTCTCGGGTAGCCGAGTCCTCGCTAGGCAGAGCAATTGAATCAAGTGGTACTTTATAGTGTATTGATTGCTTATCATTAAGCATAAGCTGGATTTCATTGTGTAAATCAGGATATATTGATTTATATTCTGCCAATAATGTAATCCAATTTTGTTCTAAAATTTTGCCGTGAACGGACGGTTTTGCCATGTGTTCTTTAACTTCAGGTGGAATATAAAACGTTTTATCTACTGGCCATCCTAATGCCCGTTTTGTCTCGATAAGTTCGTCTTCACCTATTGGTGAACCATGTGCTGATGACGTATCTTGCTTATTCGGGCTTCCAAAACCAATATGCGTTTTCAAAACAATAAGTGAAGGCCTCGGATCAATCTTGGCCTTTGTTATTGCCGAATTGACTTCAGAAACGCTATTTCCATCATTGACGAGTTGTGTATGCCATCCATATGCTTTAAATCGATCAATTGTATTTTCGCAAAAAGTTAATTTTGTTGAACCTTCTATCGAAATGCCATTGCTGTCATACATATAAATCAATTTCCCTAATTGCAGACTCCCAGCATAGGAAGCGGCTTCCGAGGTGATGCCTTCCATCATGTCGCCATCAGATACGAGCGCATAAATATGATAATCAAAAAGAGGGAAAGCCGGTTTATTGTAACGAGTAGCTAAAAATCTTTCGGCGAGTGCCATGCCTATAGCATTAGCGAAGCCTTGGCCGAGTGGTCCAGTGGTAGTTTCGACGCCAGGGGTCAATCCGTGCTCTGGGTGTCCGGGCGTCAAACTCTTCCATTGTCTAAATTTTTTAATCTCATCTAATGGTAATTCGTATCCAGTTAAATGCAGCAAACTATATAGCAGCATAGAGCCATGGCCTGCAGAAAGAACGAATCGATCCCGATTCAGCCAATTTGGATCCACTGGATTAAATCGAAGGTGATTCATCCAAAGGGCATAACTAAAAGCTGCGGCACCCATAGGTAAACCAGGATGACCCGAATTAGCTTTCTGCACAGCATCAGCAGAGAGCAATCTTATAGTGTTAATACTTAATTCATCTATATCCACATTAGCCATAGTATTTTCTACCTTTTCACCAATAAGAAACTAGTATAATTTTCTTTAGAATCTTGTAAGTTATCTTCCACAACTCTTAAATTATATAAATCTGCGAGAATTTTACTACCCATTGTTGCAATATTCTTTGGTATTTTGTTGGCTCCCAGCTGTTTTGCTACATTTGCATGATCTATCATATTGCCTTCACCAGAAATTAAACGCAGTTTAGGATATTTTTGTTTCAATGTATCTTTACATTGGGCAAAGACTTGCGGATGCGCCATGACTTCGGTTATATCGTGTAAAGACGCATCTTTACGAAGTAGTAGCGCATGGGAAATTTTTATCGCGAATTCTTCTTCTATAGAAAATTTATATTTAGACATCGCCGTCACACTTTCATCTACAATACCGCCTACGGAATTATGAATAGCAAATAATCCCATATCAATATCACCAGAATGCAGTGCTGCTAATACCTTATCAGTAGTGAAAAGATACTTAATGCGAACTTTAATGGTATTATTTCGTTTTCCCCAATATGAGATTGCTTCCTCATTAAAGCTGCCTTTTCCGCCTTGAATTCCTATAGTTAGAATAGGAGGGTTTATAATATCCGGCAATAATTTGTTGTATATCACGTCGTAAGATTGACCTAATTTTAAGCGCATTGCTCTTGTGTAAGGATTATAATGCTGTAAATCATTAAATAATTGCCAAGTATCATTAGTTACCTGATTTTCTATATCTAATAGCTTTTTTGTTCCAAAAGTGTCTATTAAACTTGTCTCAAGATTATATTGTTCTAAAAGCCTTCCTATAAAATGTGTGAGTCCTTGGGAGTTGGCAACAGCTTTATCATGTTCTGCGGGGGTCATTTCAATAACTCGAAGACCCAATTTAGTAAAATTGTCCGTCCACATTCTATAGGTAGCACTTGAGGCATTGAAATTATTCATTACAATAGGAAGTTCGTTAAAACCATGAGTACTACTATCGGGCCCAAACATAGGATGGGTAAGGATAGCTTGAGGGCCATCCTTACTGCTTATATTATTCCTGAAAACCTTAGCTGGTAGAAGCTTGACCGATAGTACGTCAATTAAAACATGATTTTTACGAAAGTACTTTCTATGCGTCTTTACTACATTTTCAAATTCCGAAATGGGTACAGCAAATAGAATAGTCTCAGGTTGATAAGCAACTTCTAAGTCATTAGTTATAAGTACTTTCGAGTATTTCGATTGCACCTCTTTGTTTAATGTCCGCTGATAAACCGTTATTTGAAATTCACGAGACAATAGACTATAGAGCGTTTGGCCAAATCTACCGAAGCCAATTATTGTTAACTGTCTCATTTATAGGTACTCATCAACCATATCTAGATTAGACCCTATACTTGCCCGTATAAAACGCTCATTGCCAGATCCATATAACGACCCCGGGGTAAATAATACATTGTGTTGCTCCAACATTTTCCGGCAAAAAGATGTGTCACTTATTTCCCGATCCGGAATTTTCGCCCAGATGTATAAGCCGCCTTGTGGCAAGCTAAACTGAAGTCCATATGCTTGAAGTTTGCTACCCAACAGATCTCGTCTCTGCTGGTAGGTATTTATCACCTCGTTATGCCAAACCAAATCTTGATTAGTCAAAACATAGGCACCCAATTTTTGTAAAATAATAGAAACACCGGAATCTAACTGAGACTTTGTTTTTTTAAGAGATTTCAGTATCTGTGTATTTCCTGCAATCCAGCCCATTCTTAATCCTGCGAATGAATACGTTTTAGAGAACGAACCTATTTCAACGCATCGCTCCTTAGCATTGTGTATAGACAAAATACTAGGCGCAGTAAAATCGTTAAAAGTTACTTCTGAGTAGGCATTATCATACAAAATATAAAGATTGTGTTTATCGGCAAATTCGAGTAGGGTCTCTAAATCTATAGTTGTAGCAACTTGTCCCGTTGGATTTGAGGGAAAATTTACCCATATATACTTCATTGAAGGGGTTACTAATTTAAAAAGCTCGTTGTAATCAATTTTAAAATCGTTAGGCTCTTTTAGATGATACTCAACAGTCTTTACCCCAAGCATATTTGCAGGAACTCTGAAACCCGGATAACCAGGACTTGGTACTAATATTGAGTCACCTTCATCGAATAATGCGAGTGGGATGTGTGCTATACCATCTTTGGCACCGTTTAGAGGTAGCAATTCATCTACCTGAAGCGCTACGTGAAAGCGGTGTTGGTACCAGTCAATAAGCGCAGTACTAAAATCCTGTATTGCTGTATAACCCGGGTAGCGATAGAATTCCGGGTTAGATACGATTTTTTTAAACTCTTTTAAATATATAGGACTTGGTACGATATCGGGTTCTCCAATACTGAGATTTAGCACTGGCTTCTTATTCTTTGCCTCAGCATTTTTTATTTCATTTGTAATTTGGGAAAAGTAATACTCTTCAAAAAGCGAATTTCTAGAGGCAACTGGGGGTGAGTGTTTACTTTTCATCGGATTCAACGTCTATTGAATAGGAGTGCACTACGCAAAAAAGAGTGGTGATAAACTTTTCACTCAGCTCATGTTTAGCGCCCTCACGCAACCATTTTTTTAATACAGCCTCCTTACGTTTCTCATTCAAGGGAGTTAGATTATTAATTTTTTTATATGCCCCAATCGATTGGACCTTATCCATGCGACGCCCTATTAAACGTATTATTTCAGTATCAATGCCATCAATTTGCTTGCGCCAATTTTGTAAGGAGCTGTGCTGGGTACTCATAACGATATATTCTGTGCCTTATGTCTTAGGTAAAGATCCAGGACAACAATAGCCGCCATTGCGTCAACAATAGGTACTGCACGTGGCAAAACACACGGATCATGTCGTCCCTGTGCTTGGACAGTGACGGCTTGATGGTCAACCGAGACGGTGTTTTGCAGTTTACTGATCGTAGAAACAGGTTTAATAGCTACACGGAAGTATACGGTATCTCCATTTGATATACCGCCCAGCACTCCACCGGCATTGTTCGTTTTTGTTCCAATAGTATTATTTTCATCAATTACAAAATCATCGTTATGCTGACTGCCTCTTAACTCGCTGCCAGCAAATCCTGATCCAATTTCAAAGCCTTTTGTCGCATTAATACTTAACATTGCTTTCGCGAGTTCAGCAGGTAATTTATCAAATACGGGGTCGCCAATGCCAGCCGGCAAGCCCCTGATGATACCCTTGACTATGCCACCTATGGAATCACCATCTTTTTTTACTTCTTCTATGAGTTGTATCATTTTTTTGGCTGTTTTTGGGTCAGGACAACGTACGATATTTGAATCTATAGAATCCTTCGTCACACTATCCATTGCAACACTGGTTTTGATTGATCCTACTTGCTCTACATAGCTAAGAAACTCGATACCCAAAATTTCTTTAAGGTATTTCTGAGCAATAGTTCCAGCAGCAACTCGTGCCAGTGTTTCTCTGGCAGATGCTCGACCGCTACCCCTCCAATCTCTTATACCGTACTTCATAAGGTAGGTGTAATCTGCATGGCCCGGGCGAAATAGATTCTTTAATTCCTGATAATCCTGACTTCTGGTATCTTCGTTATAGGCAATTAAGAGAATTGGCGTGCCAGTGGTCTGTCCCTCAAACAACCCAGAGAGTATATGGATTTCGTCTTGTTCTTTTCTTGGAGTGGTTATTTTGCTTTGTCCGGGCTTTCTTCTATCAAGTTCTTTCTGGATGTCTTGTTCGCTTAATCGTAGTCCAGGAGGGCAACCATCCACTACCACTCCTACAGCACCTCCGTGAGATTCCCCGAACGTGGTAATACGGAATAATTGTCCAAAAGAATTACCTGGCATAGTTGTACGTTCCTTTCTCTTTTAAAGATAGCGCTTCAAACAGTATTTCTACTGATACATCAAAACCGGTGAATAATTTGAATTGTTGTTGCCCTTGATAGGCAAGCATCTCTAACCCATTTATAATTTGTAAACCTTTGTCTTTCGCGAGTCGAGGTAGTTCGGTTTGATTTGGCCCATACGTAATATCGAATAATATTTGATCCGAGCGAAGGTATTTTGCAATTGATTCAGCCGGCTGAACTTTCTCGTCTTGAATTTTTGGTATTGTATTTATAATTATGTCGTAATTCATAATCTGATTAATATTCTCCAAAGTGGTATAGGGTATACCAAACTTTTTCGCCGTTTTTTGTGCAGTTTGTAGAGTCCTGTTAAACAACGTTACTTTTGCTTTTTTTCTGGTAAGCCCATATACAGCTGCCTGCGCAGCCCCTCCAGCGCCTATAACAGCAACTTTTATATTGTTTAAATCAACTTTTTTTCCAATGGGGCTACAATACCAATCCAATCGGAATTATAGCCAGTCAATACCCCGTTGGTATTAACAACTGTATTTACAGCACCAATCCGAATTGCCGTTTGGTCGATCTTATCCAGGTAATTAGCGATGGAGACCTTATGAGGTGATGTGACGCTCACACCTCTCATGTTATGTGACTTAAGGGCTACAATAAAGTCGGGCAGTTGCGTTTCTGTAACATTTTGGGCTACATAGGAGTATTTCTTTTCAAGCCCTAAGTGTTTATATGCATACGAATGCATCTGAGGGGAAAGAGACTTTGACACGCTAGTTCCTATCACCATACAAGTATGTTTTATTGGGGGATTTTCATCGTTCATATGATTTCCTCTTTCAGTAGACTGTAAATAGTGTCGTGTGTTTCCTGTAAAGATAAGCTATCAGTCTTGATTGTGTAGTCGGCCGCAAATTCGTACCGCTCTCTCCTATCTATATAGGTTTGCTTTAGTTCTTGATATAAATCATCATTATCACTAAGAGGATGTCTCTTGTAGGAGTCATTTAACCTGTCATGCAAGGTATGACTGGTCGCATTGAGCCAAATTAGATAGCCGTTTTGCTTCAATGCTTGTACATTTTCTGCATCTAATACGACACCGCCACCTGTAGATATTATCTTATTCGACATATTTTTAATTGACGTAACAATTTCTTTTTCAAGTTTGCGGAAGTTACTCCATCCCTTCGCGGTAACATATTCTGAGACAGTCATATTTACTCGTTCCTCTAAAACGGTATCTAAATCAATTACTTTCCGTTGTAATGTATCACCAAGCATTTTGGCGATTGTTGATTTTCCACTTCCGCGCATTCCAATAAGAACTATGTTTTTTACAGTGTCAGATTCAATCGAAGGAAATTTCTGTAACTGATACCAAAAATTCGGAAATGTTTTGTTCACCACAGCGGGATTATTAATTATTATATTCGATACTTTTGTGCCCGCTATTGCAAACGACATTGCCATTCGATGATCATTGTAAGTGTCAATTACCGCTGGTTGAAGTCGGCCGCCATCAATAGTAAGACTATCCGTCGTAGACCCAGTAGTAATGCCCAGTTTTGCAAGCTCGGTCTCGAGTGCATTTATTCGTTCAGTTTCTTTGACTCGCAACGATTGTATTCCTGAAATTCTCGATTGACCTTTTGCAAAAGCCAAGACTACGGCCATAGTCGGTGCCTGATCTGGACAATCTTCCATATTTATATCTAGCGCCTCTACGCCATGTCCTTGTAGTACTACCGAATCTTTATAGTATGTCACCTTACTACCCATTGCTTCTAGGTAGTTAAGTATTTTCTTATCAGCCTGAAGACTATCAGGAAGTAGATTTCTGATTTTTACAGTAGACCTGTTGAGTGCGCCTATCGCAAAAAAGTAGCCGGCGCTTGAATAATCTCCCTCTACAAGATAATTTTTTGCTTTATATTTTTGTTTCGTTATAGAGAACTGCTTATACGCAGACCGCTTTACCTGAACTCCGAAGTGTTCCATTATTCCAATTGTCATATCTACATATGGCCTTGAAATTAGTTTACCTTCGACGTCAATCGATAAAGAAGGGAGCAGAGGAGATATCATGAGCATCGCAGATAAATATTGGCTACTTTGACTTCCGTTTATTTTCACTTTATTGCCTGTTAGTGTGGACGAGTTCACACTAACAGGTGGATACCCGGGTTTTTGCAAATAGGTAATTTGTGCGCCAAGAGAAATAAGTGCATCAACCATATCTCCAATTGGGCGTTCATTAAGCCCCTTAGTGCCATGAAGAGTTTGCACACCGGGCAATAAAGTACAAAGTGCAAGCAAGAAACGCAAAGTGGTCCCTGATTGATTCACGTTTAATGATACGTTTTTTGTTTTGATGTCTGAAACGGAGCTATCCACGGTAATGCTCGCCTTATCCCAGATCACATCAATGCCTAAATTCATTAAACATTCAACCATTGTTCTCGTATCACTACTATCCAATGGTTTTATTATTTTTACAGGCTTATTGATTAATGAAGCGATCAATAAAGCACGATTTGTGTAACTCTTTGAGCCGGGAACATCAATGGTGACCTTTGAATGTGTTTTTATCGGATTAATTCGTCGAGTGATCATCTTTATATAAATTCCGTAACTTATTATCTTATTAAAAAACCTCCACGTGGATGGAGGCCTTTTGTCTTATTTTGTTCGATGTATAACAGATTTAAAAAAGGCCTCTCTTGGAAGGGCTAAAATAAAAGCTATAAGACCAGGTACTTACTTTAGTCATATGAAGAAACTATACGCCACTAGGTAACATTTATCCAGCACTTGGGCCCGCTGTTGAATCTTCGACTTCAATATCTATAGTAATTTTGGCAGTTACTATATCAAAAAAGACTTCTTGAGAAGTCTTTTAAGTCCACGATATGGTGCAGGGTGAGGGATTCGAACCCCCGAACTCGGAGAGAGCTGATTTACAGTCAGCCGTGTTTGACCGCTTCACTAACCCTGCATGTGTAATTTTTTAAAGTTCGGTTTAATAACGTAATGATTGATTTCCTGCAAGTATTATACTTGGAGCCGGCAGAGGGATTTGAACCCACGACCCGCTGTTTACAAAACAGCCGCTCTGGCCACTGAGCTATGCCGGCCTAGCTGATGAAACCTATAAGCATGAAGTGTAGCAAAAATACCCTCTTTTTGCTATATTAAACCAACACGCCGCCTTAGCTCAGTGGTAGAGCACTTCCATGGTAAGGAAGGGGTCTCGAGTTCAAGTCTCGAAGGTGGCTCCATTATTACTACCTATTCTAATTTCGACTAAAATAGTCAATTTCTGTGGAAAAGTAGACTATATTAAGTTGACAAAACGTAAGCAGTTTATTAATATTGCAGTAGGTAAGAGTAAAACCAAAAGAATTACACTTACAAAACTGTCCTTCTTGCAAGAAGAAAAACATTAATACCGGTTAGATCAGCCGGTATTTTTGTATATTAGGATTAGTCTCATTTACTTATGTTTGTATATCTGTTATTCTAGGGACTAATACTATATAAATGGTAAAGTAATATGGCCAAAAAAGGCGATAAGCGTAAAATTATTGGACTCGTCAGTGAAGAATCTGGTGAGCGTATTTATTACACCACCAAAAATACCATGAATACTCCGGATAAACTGTCCTTACGTAAATATAGTCCGAAATTGCGTAAACATGTAATATTTACGGAAACAAAAAAGTCTCTCGGACGTAACGAAGTAAAACCAAAGAAATAATAAGCTTCTTACTTATTTCGAAGAGTTAAAGTCCAGCAGGGTACTTAGTAATTCAGCGTGGCTCCATACTAACGGTGTTACACCGAGTGGGTCTGCAGTTTCGGGATCAAACTGCTCACTTAATACACTACTAGGTAATTCTCTCTGAATTGCCCACTTCAAGAGTTCATTTGCTTCTTGATCTCTATGTATACTTTTCCAGTATTGCGCCAACCAAAGCGTTGTTACGCCCCATGGATTTCCTTTGTACTGTCGCTTTGCAAGAAAGTAGTTATCATTTTCATAACGAATGACTCCACCACTTGGTGAGGTATTTAGCAGCCGCTGTTCAATACACCGAGCGGTGCTTAGGCAACGTTCATCATCTTTTGATAAACCGGCAAATGTAACTGTTCCGTATAAACTTGAAATATCAAGCGTATTGTCATACTCAAGCTCTCCTGTATCCTGAAGCAAGAAACCCTTCATAAAGTACCCGTCTTGGTGGTATAGCTTATCCAAGTTGCCACTAATGCTTTCGGCTACTTTTGTCCAGCGAACAGCATCGTCTGGTGCATCTACGACTGTAGCTAGTTTAGCTGCAGTTCTTAGTCCGGCAATTATTGTACTCACAGTATAAGTTGACGTTAAAAATTTTTCTTCCCACAAATCATAACTTGCATGCGGTAAGCCCGTCTGCTCATCAATGTACTGACTCATAAAGTTGGCGCAAGGAGCAATAAAATTATGGTACATATTTTCTATAAAAATTTTGTCACCGCTAGCATCGTAGTACTCACCAATAATAAATAGTACTCCCGCAGTTTCATCTTCTTGTATGGCTAACTCTTTATGACGTCCATGCACTAGAGGATGCCAAGTGCTGCCTATAGCCCTATCGGGTTGGTATTTATGCATAAGATACCCATCTTTATGCATAGTGTCTCTCGCAAATTCAAAAAACAACTTTGCTTCATTAAAATGGCCAAGTCGAATGAGTGGCCACAATGCATAGGCTGCATCTCGAGGCCAACAATAGCAGTAGTAGTCTCTACCGTAGTTGAATATGCTGGAATCGCCACTGGCAAGCACTGACCCACGTTCATCACAGTGGGCTTTAATAATTAATAAACTATGCAGCAAACTACGTCTATGTTCTCCAACGTCGATTTGCTTACCGCTCGCGATCCAGTTTTGCCACATTGAACGACTTGCTTGCAACCTATTGTCGATATTCTGAAACTTAAACTTCACATGTACATCTTGTACATCTGTCTGGCTGCTACCGGCGACAACCCAATAGTCCACAGTTGCTGATTGTCCACCACCGTATTGCCGTTGGAATCTAATTACACTGTCAACACCACCATGTTCTACGGCGTTCCCGGATAGTTCACCGTCCTCCGCATCAACAAATGTTCCCGTTTTACCTTCAATGCCATAACTGCCCACTGCATATTGATCAAAACTTACGCCGTCGGTAAATTTCCCACTTATAAGCAAACAATATCTACCTTTGTAATCTAGTATGTATGAATCATCGGGTACATAAATTGCCGTATCCGCTCGTCCGGCTCGAGAGATCTGAAATACCTGATGCATAAAGATGCGTATATCACGCTCGTTCGTATCGTCGTTATAAACCGTTACCCTTCGAATTAACGCGTTATATTCCGAATCAATAAAGTCTTGCAGTAACAAACGAATATTGAGTTCGCTTGAGTGCAAACGTATCGAGCTAATTAAGGCATCCTCTTCAAAATCGATCTCTATTTGCCAACTGCCATCATCAGTCCATTTAAAAACACCATCTACCCATACCCCAATTTTGTGCTGACTACTTCGCGCATTAGTAAGGTTTTCCAGACCGACGTACGGATAATAAAAGTCATGCACAAGGCCGAATTCATCAAGACCGATAAATAGTTGTCCGTTACTTAATACGACTTGTCGACCCATACACCCACCAAAGGTTTACCATTATACTTCGATACCTTTTTCAACCAGGCGATACTTTAAATCATTAAAAGCATTTGTGAAATTTATAAATGCTTCGTAAGGGGTATTGTAAGGACTGAAGTAGGCATGGATATCGCCGTCATTAAACCATTTTGTACACATATAGTAAAAATGATCAGAGGTTTGTAATTTTCGCCAATCATTGATCAGCAATAAATCACCGCTAGATATTATTTTATCCTGCAAAGCATAAAGCGATTCTATCGAGGAGGACTGCATTGAGTTGCCCAGCCACGCCGATAGATCCCGTTCCGTGTCTGCCCAGGTAATAGTATTTGGAACGTCAATTTGACCAACCGAATCAAACCTATCTATCACTTCGCTTACAGTCATGAAAGTATGACCTTCAGTTTTTAACCACTGATTTGGCAAATGATAAAGAAAGTCAAAAATGCCTGATTCATGCCATTGGTGCTCACCAAATGTTTCGTAATCCATAAATAGATTAAAGTTTGTGGCATCGTGATCTTCGCTTAACCAGTGCGAGAATTTGTCTGCCGTAAGAGGCCATTCTTTCCAGTCATGATCACCGAACCGAAAAGCGACGTCATCACTTAATTTATAATTTTTCATCAACAATCTGATTTGATTAGTATACGTTGGGCGATACACATAGTTTGGGCTTCTCCAGCCCAGAATTGGATCCCAGCCTTCTGCAAGTATTCCTTTATACCCTGCTTTATCTGCCCAATAGGCGATATCATTGTTATAGCTTAATTCTGTATTACGAAACACACGAGGCGTTTGATTGAACACTTCTTGAATTTTTCTTCGATGCATATCTACTTGCATTTCGAATTCAGCACGGGAATAGAAAAACGCCAGACTATGATGATAGGTTTCTGCAACAATCTCCACTCTTCCAGTATCAGTCAAGTCCTGAAATGTTTTTAATGCTTCAGGAGACCACTTCTCCAGTTGTTCGATTACTGTGCCTGTGATGGATAAACTCAGTTTAAAACTTGGATTTTCTTTCAGTAGTTTCAGCAGTTGTTTGTTGGTAGGTAAGTAGGACTTTTCGGCTACTTTTTTCAGTATTCGTTCGTTATTGGTCTGATCTTCATAATTGGTGCCAAAATAGTCATGACTAACTCCAGTATCAAAGATGGTGTAGTGTCGTACACGATATGGCTGATGGACGTGTAAGTAAAGTACGATAGCCTTGTTCATGCTACCGCTCCAGCCAAATGATTATGATAGAGACCGAGTACTTTATTACTGGCAACTTCCCATGACAATTTTTCAAATTCACGATAGGCATTTGAAATAAGTTCGTCTCTTAGCGGATCATTGAGCATTACAGCTGAAATTTTATTCGCCATCTCATTGATATCCCAAAAATCTACCTTTAGAACATTTTTAAGAACTTCACTAATCCCTGATTGATAACTTATGAGTGAAGGTGTTCCATAAGCTATTGCTTCTAATGGCGTTAGCCCAAACGGTTCTGACACGGATGGCATAACAAATAGGTCTCCAACGGCAAACGCATCACGCCATCGTTTACCCCTTTGAAAATCTGCAAATAGTACATTCTGCCCGATATTAAGATCAGCAGCCAGATCAATAAGTTCGTAATACTGTTCACCGCTGCCAACAATTAAGAAGTACGTTTTAGGAGCTCTGGCCACTACCTCTTTCGCGGCTCGTAATAAATTAGGTAAACCTTTTTGAATTGTCAATCGGCCAACATTAACAACGACTCGGTAGCCCTGACTCTTCATCTTGTTCAAAAACTTGTAGGTATTATCTTCGTCAAGTGATTCAATTTCACTTGGGTTAATACTATTATGGATAACCTCAATTTTATCCGCTGGTATCGAATAGTCGCTTATTATTGTAGCTTTCGTCCGCTCACTGACGGCGATAATCCGATCTGCCATATGCAAGGCAACATATTCTATTTCTTGCACAAGAGGATTACCTCGATTAGTGCCAGCTCTATCAGATTCTACAGAATGGACATGTAAAATAAGCGGACATTTTTTTGATTGCTTCACTTTTATAGCGGCTCGAAAAGTTAACCAATCGTGGGCATGTAATATATCAAATTCTTTTTCGTAGGCAATTCTCTCGACAGCATGTTCGTAAAGTTCTTGCTGATCATATATATTTAACCACTCTACGCTACCGTCATCTTTTGTATATTTATAACTATCATAAGCTATGCCTGATCGAACAACAGAGGTTACGCCTTGGGGTTTGGCAGCTGTCACGCGCATGAAATCTACATTGTGCTCAGCTTGATAGGGTAGTACAAATTCGATGCTAACGTCTTTTTTTGAGAGGGCCTTGCAGAGCTGGAAACAAGCCATACCTAGCCCACCGCTGTTATGGGGGGGTAACTCCCACCCTAGCATCAATATCTTCATCACCCTCTTTTTTAAGTTCGCTATATTTGATTTTCTGCTGTACTTAATTATAGATGTTGCTCATCTAAAGCACAACCGTTTTACCATTGAAGTATAGCATATTATTTTATGTGTAAACAACATATATTTACAACGATATTATAGATAATTATTTCAATATTATGAAAAAGATTTCGCGTTTTTTTGGATAATTTACTAAAAATGCTGTAATTATGCGAAAAACTTAGACGCTAGATTATAATTTAGCTATGGAAAATAATTTATTACCTCTGGAAATCGAAGGTATGACGCGGTCGTATAAAAAGAATGGTCGAATGCTCGGGTACCCAACTGCTAATATACCAGTTGATACAGAGTTGCCGGATGGCATATATTTTGGAACCGCTACACTGTTGAACTATAAAAATAGACCTAGCTTAATATTTCTTGGTGTCCCGCATTTAAAAGGCGACTCCGAAAGAAGGCTGGAAGTGCACATTTTAGGTATACCCGATGTTGATTATTACAATCAGCGTTTAGCGGTCAGCATTCAAATATTTCATCGGAATAATAAAGCCTTCCCATCGATAACTGTGTTACAAAAGGCAATTTCAGAAGATGAAGTACAAGCCAGAAACTGGTTTCGTAATAAAACCAACTTGTAACGAGCGTACGATTCATTGATACTTTAAATACTATGTTTAGTGGCATCATATCCAATATTACACATGTTAAAAAGTCTGAAACCAAAGACGATGGTATTTTAGTAACTTTTGAACGGCCATCAAATTGGGATGATTTACAAATCGGCGAGTCCGTATCGACAAATGGAATATGTTTAACTGTAGAGTCAATAGGGGTGGAAGAGTACACTTGCTTTCTGATGAAAGAGACACTTAATAGAACAATTTTTGGTCATGATATACCAGCAAAAGTAAATGTAGAGCGAGCTTTACGAGTTAAAGAGAGGATCAGTGGCCATATAGTACAAGGCCATATAGATGAAACGGGCACAGTTGTCGATGTTTCAAAAAGCGAGGAGTGGGTTGTAAAAATTGAGTATAGCATCACGAATTCCCCACTAGTACTTGAAAAAGGTTCAATTACAGTTAATGGAGTCTCTTTAACTATTTCAAATACGTTCGATAATACCTTTAGCGTATCATTAGTTCCGTTTACTCTGCAGCATACAACTCTTGGAGACCTTAAAACTAACGATAAAGTGAATCTTGAGTTTGATATTTTGGGTAAATACATAAATCACATACTAGGAAAATCTAAGGTAGTTAAATGAGAGACACAATACGTGAGATTTTAGAGCCATTTGATGCAAGCTCATGGAAACTAGGTATAGTTGTAGCACAGTTCAATAAGCACATTACCGACCAACTGCTTCAAAGCGCAGTTGTACGTGCCGCAGACTACTCGATTAATCAAGAAAACATCGACATCTTTAAAGTTGCTGGAGCAATCGAATTACCTTTAGTATTGCAGCGCCTAGTTGACACAAAAAAATACAAAGCACTTCTGGCGATAGGCTGCATTATTAAGGGCGACACTCCACACTTCACCTATGTATGTAATATGGTAACCGAGGGTGTACTCACAGTTCAATTGAAGTACTCTATACCAGTAGGTTTTGGTGTGCTCACATGCAATACAGAGCAACAAGCGATTGATAGGGCTGCCATTGGTGGTGAGCACTTGGATGCGGTATTACAGCAAGCCAGAGTAATAGACAACATCTCGGCCCAGGACCTCTAAGAAGCATTTATTACAATCCATATATTGAATGAAATAAGGACATCAACTAACGGAGCGATCTGAACGAATCTTGTAATTCCTTACTGAATGTTTCAGGCTGTTCCCAAGCTGCAAAGTGTCCGCCTTTATCGAGTCGTTTGTAGTGAATTAAATTTGGGTATGCTTTTTCTGTCCAGCTTCGCGGGGCCTGATAAATTTCATCAGGAAACGCACTTACTGCGACTGGAATTTTGACTCCACGAACGTCAAAGAATCCACCACCGTTGGAGGTCTGTGCCGTATCCCAATATAGGCGCGCCGAAGAAATTGCGGTATTGGTAAGCCAGTAGAGTGTTATGTTGTTTAGGATATCATCGCGGGTTAATCCTTCAGATTTGCCGTCGAATACTCGAGCAATAAGTTCCTCACTGGCAATATCATGGTCTAGCATCCATGCAGCTAAGCCGACAGGCGAATCAACAATTGAGTAAAGTGTCTGCGGGCGGTTACTCATTTCATTCGCATAGCCGCTTCCTCTATTGTAAAAGTAGTTAAGTTGCTTCCAAGCTTTACTCTCATCAGAGCTAAGTCCTTTCGGTGTTGGACCATTTAAGGAAAGAGCCTTGGAAATAGCAGGGGGTACAGTAGCGGCCATGTTTGTAGAAATAGCAAGTAGCTCTTTTGGTTCCTGCAAAGCCATAGCTTCAGAAACAGCATTGCCCCAGTCTCCACCTTGGGCTACAAATCGATCATATCCAAGTCGTTTCATCAACTCTACCCAGGCTTTTGCAATCCTGTCGGGATTCCACTCCCTTGGTTCTGAGGGCTTACCAGAAAAACCATGGCCTGGAAGTGATGGGATAACTACATGGAAGGCATTTTCTTCTGCGGCGCCATTTTCAGTTGGGTTCGTGAGCGGCTCTATAACTTTTAACTGTTCGACAATAGAACCTGGCCAACCGTGCGTAATAATGATTGGCATAGCATCCTTATTTTTTGAGCGAACATGAATAAAATGAATATCGAGTCCGTCGATATTAGTAATAAACTGCGGGTAAGAATTCATCTTAGCTTCAATTTTTCGCCACTCAAAGTTATTGGTCCAATAGCGAGCTAATTTTTTCATAGTATTCAGTTGCAAACCTTGCGTGTCATCCAGCACGGTCTCTTGATCCGGCCAACGTGTATTTTTAATACGTTCTTTTAAATCAAAAAGCGCCTTGTCTGAAAATTTAATTTTAAACTTTCTAATATCATCTTTTGCCATAAGCCCTCCTTTTTTTATCACGATACATTTTTAGCTTACGCTTAAATAATGTCCCCAACTGTAATAATTTACCTATAGACTAATACGTTAAGAATATTTTAATTTATTCACTCACTACATTGAAGCAAAAAGATAACGGCACAATGCGTTCACCAAATTATATCGACGATATCGCGTCAAGTAGGCTGAACTACTATGGTTTTTTTAATTCAGGCCGGCGAATATAGTCTGAAACAGAAAGCGCTAGAGCCATAGAGGTCAAAATTAGCGCCGTTTGCCCAGCCATTTGGAAATAAATATTTTCCAGAGTGTACATCTTTAAATTCATATCCGCCGGAACAGTTGTAGCGTATGAAATTAGTACCCCAACCACCGCTATAGCCCGAGTAAGGGCACGGATCAAGACTGGCCTCGTCACCATTTGGATCGTTATATGCGCTACCTATGCACTTACCAATCCAAGAAATGTTACCGTTTCCGGTATCAGCAATGTGCCAGTAACCGTTTGCAGCGCCAATGCTGAAATCATTGTTGCCAGTTCCCAGGTGCGAGTAGACATCGACCCATGGACCGCCATTCCAGGCGTTAAGGCAAGTTAAGGTATTATGGTATGTAGTACAGAGCTGGTTTCCATATCCCGCTGCCGCATGGGAAGTACCTTTCGCACTATGACCATTTACGACAATATATCCGGCACCAATAATGCCTATAACAACTATAAAAACCACTGCCACAAAAATATGATCAAAACCACCTTGATTTAAGCGTTTTCTATCATTAAAAAATCTCATATTTTTGTTTCAGTTATTAATCAATGAATTACACGAATTGTAATCTCTGTATAACGCTTATGTCAATACGAGATTGATCAATACTGAGTACTAATTTTAAATGAAATACTTTTTAAAATTCAGAGAAGATGCAAATTGGTATAGTGGCTATACTCTGGCAGAGGCTTAAATATGATTATCGAACCTATTGTGGTATAACTAATTTTTCGACTGGGGGAGGGCTGTTACTAATCTTTTCAAATTTTGCACCCCATTACGATCCCATAAAGTTATTGAGCTCAACTCACTGTGGCGAAGCGACTTTCTGCAAAACACTCTCAAACTGCCTAAAGCATGTGTAACGTGAGCAGAGATTAAGAGTCCATTTCGAGCTATCAACCGAATATAAATGTTACTGCCCCTGTTCGACAGGCTGTTATGTTGCTATGTATGCATAATAATCAACACCGAGCATCCGAGTCATCATCATAAAGGACTGTGTGGTCAAGTTTGACAGGTTGTGGACATAGACATATTAGATGTCATAGGAGTTATTGTTAAATTCTACGATAACATGGTGCTACGCAAGCTTACTAACATCGAAGTCCAGGCCCTATACGTTGGGTCCGTAGCGGCAGAGAGCACCATGGGTTTAACCGTATGGTATTTACAGCGCATTGTAATGTAGGCATCTTCGAACGATAGTATGGCTAACCACAACACAGTACCGACGTCAAGTAATATGGGCCCTTCTTATTTTTTTACTCAGACCGCGTTAAACACCTTGAAACAGAATAGCGACCCATTGAGATGAAAATTAGCACCGTTATAATTTCCAATAGGATACAAGTACCCGTTCCAGTGGTTATTATGGAAAGCTACCCATCCTCTGGTACAACCTTGAGTTTGAACATGGAATTCGGTGCCCCAGCCTGCTCCTTGACTACTGCCTGGGCACGGATCAAGACTGGCAGCATAGTTGCCTGACAGATTATAGGAATCGCCGATGCATTTGCCACTCCATGCATTGACGCCAGAGTCCATAATGTATGTGGCCGCACCGTTACTTATACTTTGAGTGTAGAAATCATTGTTGGCATACCCTATTTTATAGGCGTCTACCCATGGACCGCCACCCCAAGCATTAAGGCAGCCACTAGCACCACCACCGCAAAACTGATTTCCCGAGCCTGCTGCAGCACGGGAAGTACCTACGGTACTATGCCGCTTAAGACAATATATCCCGCACCAGTGATACCTATAATAGCTATGAAAGCCACGGCTACAAAAATATGATCAAACCCATGTTGATTTAATCGTATTCTGTTATGGAATAATCTCATTTTTATTAATTCCTTTTTTTAAAATTATTGAGAGTTAATAAATGTATCATAATTCTGCATAACGCTTATGTCAATATGAGATATATCTTTTCTAAGTTTTATTTGTTTAGTACTTATGTGCTTGTTTATGTGATGTGATCTTATCATACGCTCTATGTATTGATAATTTATATTGGTGAATCTAAAGCACACTTTTCATGTCTCCGATTAGGAATCGAACCCAACTTAACAGAGTTTGAGCCATGAAAAATTCAGAAAATTACATCAGGCGGAAGCTTTTATCTCTAGAGTAGTTACTGGCAGAGGCTCCAGGAGGATTACCGAACCTATTGTGGCATAATATAAAAACTGACTCGAGCCAGCGGCCACATACTATTTTTCGGATAACATAAGATCGTCGGAGCAATATATAGTTTGAATCGTATAAACCTTAGCGCGTCACAACACACGAAATGGAAAGTTTAACATCTACCGAACGCCACGATCTCGATTTAGATGTTATATACCGTGCTAGCATTGATGCAACATATAGCCGTGTGTGCGATACAGATATTGGGTTAGTCGAGCAAGACCCATACAATGGAGTCCATCTAACACGGCTCCTGGTAGAAATGGATGATGGCACCTCGCAACAATTATTCATGCTTGGTACGCTACATTCTGGTACCCCCGACGAGCTATCCTTAGTCCAAACTGCATGCCAATCGATATTTGTTTCTCCAGATAAGTCCCTAGATTCTCCGACCTTAATCGTAGAAGAGCGAGTCCGCAATCCTGATATCCTCGCGCCTGATGAAGCTATTTTCTGTAAAGAAGGTGAAGTAGCCGTAGTAGAGAAACATTTCAGGGATGCCGGTCACGAACGGGTAGTAAGCTTCGGACTAGGCTCCGAATCATGGGCAAACTTAGCTAACGCCTATGGCGTTAGTAGGACTGCGAAGTACTTACAGTGGCGGTTAGGGCCACAATGGAGTGCTATAACTGACGGCGACCGACCGCCACTTGACCAATACTTTAGGCAAGCGCTCGATCGCTACACCACAGTTAAAGGCGACCTACCGGATACCTTTGCAGCAGACACGATAAGGTCGCTTTCGGATCTGGGGATTGGGATACTTGATAACGTAGAAGTGACAGATTTGCGCCGATTTGCCAAATGGATGCGTCGTGAGACATTTGCTCCATACGCCCTTCGTGAGAGGAAAGCGTTCGTCACTCCAATGCAGCATTTCTCTATAATTGTAAACAGAGAAAGAGATGTGGCGCTCTTACGCTCCACCATTCAAGAGCTACGAAGCGGTCGCGATGTAGTTATCGGAGCAGGTGATCTTCATGGAGCAGTGGTCTTGGACGCCATCGAAAACATACAAGGCACGCTCGGCTGGCGTGTTAATAAAGAAAATATCACATTAGACACATAGAACTGGCGTACGTGAATTCTCAAGCATAGCTTACGATGACAGGCTACAATGATTCTACTAATCGAACTTTTCTATCCGTTGAGGTAACCAATAATTCTAAATAATAGAATTGAGAAATGCCTCTGAAGTGAGTGCACAAGCGTTGACATACACTTTTCGTTGTATGTATAATGTAATTACTATGAAAGCAGCAATCATAACTATAGGTAATTCAAAAGGTGTACGTATTCCCAAGCCATTACTTGAAGAAAGTGGCCTAGGTAGAGAAGTCGAGATCAAAGCCAAAAAGGGCGAAATTAAAATTACACCACTTAAGAGTAAAAAGTCCTTGAAATTCAACGAAGAATATCTGCTTAGTTTAAATTCACTCAGTGATTGGGATGACCCTGAAGAGGACAAAGCGTGGGCGTCTTTGCAGTAGGTGAAGTGGTCCTGGTGTCATTTCCGTATGCCGATTTTAGTAAGGTCAAGAAGCGTCCAGCACTTATTGTTGGGAAAGCTGATTTTAACAACTTAATTCTTTGCCAGATAACTTCTAAAACACACACAAGCAAGCACGCTATCAGCATTCAGAGTAAAGATTTTGAAAAGGGAAACTACCAGTAAATAGCTATGGTCGATATGACAAGCTCTTTACAATTGAGCAATCAATCATTGAGTCGAAACTTGGCTTATTAAATACCAAAAAGCTTGGTCAAATAAAAGCTTCCATTCGCGGTCTTTTTGATTAAAATAATTGATCAATCTGTTTTTTAACATAAAAAATCTGTCGTTTTCTACTATTACTCATATGCTGTGTTCATGGCAGGGGGGACGAAGTTAGAAACTTTTGACGATGGTTTAAATCGTGAAGCAGACGTCAGAGAGATTATTCAAAAGTTAAAACAATTCCTCGATGAAGAAAATATCCATCGAAACACTAATAAGGAAACGAAATGTTAAATCCTTTCCGAGCTCAACATAAGGAAAAACAAAATAATCTTAGTACTTCCAAGCTTCTCGATGAAACTTCATTCTATGAAGCATTTATTAGAGACTTAGATAAATGTCTCTATGAAGCCATAGTTGAATGCCCTTTCTTTACAAATAAACGCTTAGATCAGTTATTGCCAACTTTACAAAAATTAAAAGATCGCAGGGTGAGAATTATAGTGAATACCCGAGATCCGAGAAATCACGATGATGAACATCGGTGTTATGAAGCAATGTCTAAACTTCAGCATCGGGGAATACAGGTCCTCTTTACTAACAATCACCACAGAAAATTAGCAATTTTAGATAGACATATTCTCTATGAAGGAAGTTTGAATATCTTCTCTCAAAATAACAGTCGTGAAGTTATGAGAAGAATCGAATCTGTGGAGCTATCATGGCAGATGATTACATTTATAGGTATCGACTAGTTTTAATATCGTGCGATTAGATTGTATAATATTATAATGACCGCAAAGAAATATACTAATTCCGATGAACTCCCGCGACCCCAGCTTCTTATATTGAAAAGTGAAGCAAAACAAAAAATTGAAGAGCGTATAAAATCTGGCCGTCAATTACTGATTACTGAAATAACAAACGATAATCAACTGGAAGCTGCCAGGGCTAATCGCAGTAAATAGAACGATTATAATATTGAACTACTGGGTGCTATATTCAGCAACATAAAATATGCAAATGAATATGAACACTCATATCGAGGCGTTGGTTTTGTGAGCGTAGGACCTCGGGCTTTGAGTGAAAATATTGAGATTTTACATGAATCTATTGAACCAAGAATTACTAAACTCGAATCGATAGTTGAGCGACTTGAAATTTTGCCTGAGATGTCCAATGAATCCGATAAACAATCTTCAGATTCAAAATTATTTAAACCTAAAATTGAAAACGTTGTCTTTTTAGTTCATGGCCATGATGAAGCTTCAAAGCATGAAGTGGCATCATATTTAAAAGATATTGAAATAACTCCAATAATTTTAAATAGTTTGGCAAATAAAGGAAAAACAATCATCGAAAAACTTGAATATTACGGTAATAACGCATCCTTTGCAGTTGTATTATTGACACTAGATGATTTAGGAAGATCAAATACTGAAAATAAATTACAGCAGCGAGCGAAGCAAAATGTGATCCTTGAATTAGGCTATTTTGTTGGAAAATATGGGCGTCAAAACACATGCGCTCTATATAAAAAGGATGTTGCAATAGATAATAAATAACTGTTACCGAACAGTAGTGTCTGGATCTAGGTTTCGGTTACCGTAATCCCTCTGTATTGTTAAGATTTGTGTAGTGAGTGTATCAACCTTCTTTTTGAGGATCAACGGGTTTAGTTGTTCATGTTCGGCTTTGAGCTTATCCTTCACTGCTTGGTCAATAGCTTCGTGTGCCAGTACCCGTTGGTATGGTGTTTGAGCTTTGTCGTATTGCCGTTTGTACTTACTGCCGATCCGGACTTTCTCAATGCACTTCCTGGACGGCACAAAATGGTTGAGGTAGACATCAAGCACATCGTACAGCTCATTCATGACCGGAATCACGGCTTTGCAGTCGTACCGCGTGTAGCCTAAGAACCGTCTGACCACATGCCCGTTCTTCTGTTCCACGTAGGCATTGTCATTTTTGTGGTAGGGACGGCTTCTGGTCAGCTCAATGCCTTGTTCCTCACACCAGCCTTGCAGTAGCCAATTGACGAATTCAGAGCCGGTGTCCGGATGAGCCCCTAACATGACGAATGGTAATTTGTCTCTAATGTTCGACAAGCTTTCCTGGGTAGCCTTCTGGCCTTTATTCCACTGGGACCGTCTGCCGCCCCACAGCGTTGCAACATCGGTCCAGTTGACCGTCCAGGCCATATCGCCGGCTAGACTGCTGCCACAATGAACAACCGTATCCAATTGTCCAAACCCGGGCGGTTTGTTCTTCCATGGTCCGATGAAAATCGGGATGAGTTCTTTCAACTGCGACGGCTTGGTGGCACTGATGCCATGATGAATCTTACTGGCATGCATGAACTTGCCAACCCGAAGTTTGACCAACCCTTCGCTCATAGCCAGCAACTTTGTAGTCGTCTCTTCGCCGTGTTGCCACATACCATCACGCTGCAGTATGGCTACATAGTCGGCAATAACCGAATGCAGCAGTTCACCGCAAATCTCACTGGCTGCTAGCCATAGGTCATGCAAAGCAGCCGTCACAGCAGGCGTATAGATGCAGGGCCTGCCACGTTTGGTGGGGGCGGACGGGCCTCTGAGCTGTAGCTGTCTGAACTTCCGGATGGCCGCTTTCCGGTGCATACCAGTAACCGCACAGACGTTCTGAAGCAACTCGCTTTTTCCGGCTTTGTCGGCGGTGAGATACGTTTGTAGATGTGATTGAAATATGTCGTTCCTGGTTCCCATAGTCATGCTGACTACGGTAACCGAATTATTATCTATCCACTACTGGCTTGGTAACATTATTTTTTATCTAAGAGGCACTACCTGATTTTGAGCTTCCATCAGATTATAATGGTGTAATATACTTTCCACTGGATAATAATGGAGGATGGAAAATACCACTTGCCAAAGAGTTAAGTGCGGCAGGTCTGAAACCTAATATGAGCAAACTCTTATAAAAATTTTCAAATTAGAATTTATTAATAAAGCCCAAAAATATCAGTTAAGAGGTCAAAAATAATAAAGCAAAGTTAAATGTACTTTTAAGCGGGGATATCGGCTATGTCAATTTCGAGAATTTTTGCAAGTTTTTTTATTGTTGCAAAAGATGGATCTTGCTCTCCGCGCTAAATCTTAAAATACGTGTTAGGATACACCCCTGCTTTTTTAGCTAAAGCAGTGCGAGATAAACCTTTTTTAAGTCGAGCTTTCTTAAATATCACTGCTGCTGATTCAATACCCATATGGCGTATTTTAACATGTGCAATTAATATAATATGACAATGTATTTTGTAAATAGTAGTTCATGGTAATCTACAGCTCGACAGAGACTAAACGGACGTAGGTGCTTCTGTTATATCTTTACTATAAGTAATAACCAGGCTAATTATATTTGCTGATGAAAATAAAATAAAATAACGATTTAAAATATTACGAATGATCACTAGATCGTCTAAATTAATTTTAGTTTATTTATTCTTGTAAGTTATTCCATCATCTAGGCTATCGCTATAGGCATCATTTTCCAGCCTTTCTTTTTTGGTTTCAATAACAGCTTTTAATGCTCCAAAAATCACTAATCCGACGGGAAATAGAATTATTAGTCCGAGTGCTATTTCAATAATTCTCATTTATAACTTGTTTACTATTTTAATTAAATCTTCCATTCCGGGTTCATTATATCTGAATTCTACTTTTATCAATTTTGAATTTATTATAAAATTCGTAAACTTATTTTTGTTAATTTTCTTTAGTGACCATGCTTCTATTTGTTTTCCGACTTCAGAGCTACCATGGCTAACCGTTTCAAAAACTGGTGATGGAAAATCATTATTATCAAATGTTAGGATATAAAAGCTTTGAGGATATCTCCTTAACAGACCGTGATGCATATAATCCGTTAATCCAATTCCGCCCGCGTGACCTTTATCATAAAGCCTACATACACATGCACACTCACAACCTAACTTATAAATATCATGTTCATCGTCTTCGTTTTTGAAATAAAGATCCCTGTGGCAGAGACCACAGGGTATTCAGCAGCAGCTGCACCAATCACCAGATAGTGAGCTGGAGGTCCTTGGGATTTTGGCCTTGGTTTTTGATGTACTTCTCTACGACAGCCCAATTACCACCAGTGCCAACTGTGGCGGCATAGTAACCATCTGACCAGAACTCTCCGCCCCATAAGTCTCTTTTAAGTGCTGGGTGTTCAGAGAAGACACGTTTGGCGGTGATGCTCTTGAAAAGCCGTACGACCTGACCAACGCTATACTTAGGATGAAAGCTCATCAACACGTGTACGTGATTCTTGTCATCACCAAACTGTTCAATCTTCAGGTCATACCGCTCTTCAATGCCTTTCATGGTGCCACGCATAGTGGCAACTACCTCCGCACTCAAAAGCGCCTTGCGGTACTTCAATGGGAAGACGAGGTGGTAATGGGTGTCATAAGCACAGTGATTACTCTTGGTGACTGGCACACCACTTAGTATAGCGGCATATGCGAGGAACCTACGGTTCCCCTCATACTCCCCTCCCTAGAGGAGCCCACGTGGCAGAGACCACGGGGAAAGTGCGGATTCTATTTCGACGTAATGATGGTTTAAGTAGATATTAAATTTTTCTAGTTCTGTTTTTGATTTGCTTTTTCTAAGAAATTCAAATCTTATCAACCAGGTAATAACGGGTGTAAAATCACCTATATTATCTTTTATAGTGTTTAATATTTGAGTGGCTGATTTATCATCAAGCTCAAGCATTTTTGAGATCGCGCAGGTATCAATAATTACCCAACGTCTATTTATTGTTAGCTGACTCATTATCTGCACCTGTAAGCCTACTTGGATCTGACTTAAACAAATCAGCAATTTCTTTCAAGCCTTTGCTAAATTGTTCCGCGTCATAAGGGCGCCATTCGGCAGGCTGTTTTTCGGCATTTTGATCGTGATTATCATCAGTTTCGTCGTTGGTAATATCTCCCATACGATTAGTATATATTCGTTCTGACCGATTCCAAATTATGAATGACGTGATGAAGAAGGTATGAAGTAGTCGGTTGGGCGATTTACATCAAATGTGATAAATATCATGTTGATACTGACATTGGCCGAGAGTACGATTAAAGCATTAGCGTAATATGCGAGGAGTGGGGCATGTTTCGAAGAAACTATTTCGTAAAATGTGTATTTTCAATTGTTATTGGTTTAGTGTTGGCGGTAATGCTCGTATTAGTAAACTCATCTACTAGAGTAAGAGCTGAGAGCGAATGTGATGAATCGGGCACACTTGGATCTAGTCAAACTTGGGGGACGTCGTGTATTTATGTAGTGAATAACGTTACTATCCCTGACAGTGTTACCTTAACAATAGATCCGAACGCGATTATAAAAATTGCTTCAAGCGATGAAGGTATTCAAGTTAATTCTGGCGGTACATTAGATGCTGAAGGTACTACTGACTAACTGATAACATTTACCAGCCAAAATAATGATGCAGCAGGAGGTTCAGTCGACGGTAGTTCCGGCTCGCCTGCTGTAGGCGACTACGAAAGTGCCATCATTATGAACGGTGGAACGGTTGATGTTACTCGTGCGGACTTTACATATGCAACGGAAGCAGTCACAGATGCGGGAGGCGATAGTGATTCAAATGTTACTATAGCTGAAAGTTCATTTGAGAATGAAAACGGCGGTGTTGATTTAACAGGCACTTCTGACTTAACAGTTAGTTTGGAAAGCAACACTTTTGATCTTGGCACATCTTCATCAAGTGACTATGCAGTAGATGTACATGGCGACCAAGATCTCTCTGGCATTGTGTTGTCAGGCGATAATGAAAATACTTTTTCTGGAAGTAAAGCAAATATAATAGTTGCTGCTAGAGGTAACTCTGATATTCCGTCCGAATCTACTTGGGACGTGGCCAGCAGCAGTGGCGCTATTGTTGATGGCCCATCCAACAATGCGTTTACTGTCGACGGAACGTTTGATCTAGAGGACAACACCACTATGATAGGCGGCGGTTTTCCATCAGTTCAAGTTAATGGCACGATGGACATGGGAAGCAATGTAATAGTGAAAGCAACTTCGGGAAACAATCCGATCCAGGTTAACTCTGGTGGCGTACTTGATGGATCTGGCATATCCGATGACCCAATAATCTTTACAAGCATAAATGATGACAGTTCAGGTGGGAGTGTGTATGGCAGTTCTGGTTCACCAGCAGTAGCTGACTATGGTTATGCCATTGAGATGAATAGCGGCACGGTAGATATTACCCATGCCGATTTTTACTACGCGACAGAAGCTGTAGCTGATGTGGGAAGTGATAGCGGCTCAAGTGTTACCATTTCTGACAGTTCATTTGAGAATGAAAATGGTGGCGTCGATTTAACCGGAACTTCAGACTTAACGGTGAGCATGGAAAGCAACACATTTGATCTTGGCACCTCCTCTTCAAGTGACTATGCGGTAGATGTACATGGCGACCAGGATCTGTCGGGAATAGTCTTATCTGGTGACGATAAAAATACGTTTAGTGGAAGTAACGCAAATATCATAGTCTCAGCGAGAGGTAATTCGGACATTCCCTCAGACTCAACATGGGACGTTGCCAGCGATAGTGGTGCTATTGTAGACGGACCATCCAATAATTCATTCACAGTTGATGGAACATTCGATTTGGGTAACGATACCACGCTTATAGGCAATGGTTTTCCATCAGTTCAAGTAAATGGCACGATGGATATGGGAAGCAATGTTATTGTAAAAGGAACTGATGGCGGTAATCCTGTTCAAGTTAATTCCGGTGGCACACTAGATGGTACTGGAACTTCGGATGGCCCCATCATCTTTACCAGCCTAAATGATGATGATTCAGGCGGCAGTGTGTACGGTAGCTCAGGATCGCCCGCAACTGGAGATTACGATTATGGCATTTACATGAATGGCGGTACTCTTGATATTTCGTATGCCGATTTTTACTATGCAGATGATGCGGTTACAGATGCAAGTGGCGATGATGGGTCAACCGTTACAGTGTCAAATGGTACTTTTGATAACGACAGTATTGCTGGATATTTCAACACTAACACTCAAGCAAATTTTGCAGATTCAACAATCTCGAATGCTTCAACTGGTTTGGAAGTAAGCGGTACTTCAAAAGTCGCTTTCCGAGGTAGTTTTAGCGATGTTACAGGCAAAGATATTACCGCCTGTGCGTGGACTACCGCAACTAGCGGTGATATATGTCAGGTTGATGCGGCATATACTGATTGGGGGAGCAGTGCAGGTCCTTTCAACGAAGACTCAAGTGATGATTTGGTTTGTGGTGATGTGACAGTATCTCCATGGGTTCATAGTGACACGGATTACACTGATTCAGACACGTATAGCGTACCCAATTGCGACTCATCAGCTACACCTGATTCGCAACTAGCGACAGCAGCAGGAGATTTTGAAAGCGCTTATGATGCAGAAGAGACAGCTTGCGGTGATGGTTCGGAACCTGCTTGTACTACCGCAAGTGAATATCTAACTTGCTACGACGCTGAAGTTAGTCTTGTGTTTGAAGCATTTGGGGATTTGTGGAGCGCACCAGATTATGATCCTGCTTCTAATGCTACTTCATATGCATCTTACACGACCACTGCAGCCAGCACTTATGTTTCATCCGCTGAAGATAATCCGGTTACAGGGGCGATAATTGATTTTGCAGATAAAGTAGCTAGCACAACTGAGTTAATTAATAATCTAACATTGGCATATAACGAATGTACGTAAATTTCAGTAACACATGTAAAGCTAAACGCTTGTGAGTAAAAAATATAGTTAGCTTGTAGAATTTACTCACCAAATATACACTTTAAAGGTTATGGATAATAAAAATGAGCAACTGCCAAATTCCCAAAATCCAGATGATCAGCATAGCTTAACTCAACCGGAAATCATTCAACCGATTAATCCTGCTAGTGCACCAGTTACCCCAACTAATCCTATAGAACAACCAAAAATTGTGGTATCCCAAGATGTTAATACTGGTCAACCTTCGACTAGCTTGGATAATATGCAACCAGGGCTGGCTCTGCCTAATTCTGTCGAGCCCAAACCTGCGCCTATTGACCAAACTCCAATAGGAGTATCTGCAAGTCAAATGGGACTAGAAGGATTTAGTTTCCAGCTTGAGTGGCGTAAATACGTTAAGAAAGCACTGATTACGATAGGGGTGGTGATAGTTCTCATCGGTGGCTTTACGCTATTAAAAAATTTTATATCTGGCACAAGCACAAAAACACTTTCAAATGGTGGCTATACATATACCTTTTTGTTTAATAGATTTTCTCGAAGCATCAGTACAAATGGAGTAAATGGATTTACAACTAACAATAATTTTAGTGTAAGTGCAACACCGGTTAACATAGCAGTCCCGTTGGTATGTTCAGAATTAAATTATAATTGGCATCCTGTATTCACCTCAGTCGGCACGAATTGGCAAGAAGCTTTTTCTGTAAAACTGTACGGATCGACGCATCCTGTCTGTACTCCTGATAATAAACTATATCAAGTTCTGTTCGCCGCGATAAATTCAAATCATCTCTTTGTAGTAGATTATGGTTCACCTCAAAACTCTTCAGTATATCCAAGGTTACAATCAATATTTCAATCAATTAAAGTTTCGAAATAGTTGATTTTGTTGATTTGAAATCGTAATTATCGCCAATACGAATACCAGTCCTCTAATGACTTAAATCAGCATCAAAATTGCGTATTAAGTGAACCAAGGATAAACTTTAAGAATTATGGATGAAAATAGTCCTGCAAATTCAAACGTCAACCAAACGTCAAAAAATCTAGAATCTGGTGATAGAGTAATTCAACCGTCTAGCGAATCCATCAAAGCTATTAATGAAGCTAAGGCACAAGATTTAGCCAGTCAACAAAAGCCTTTGACTACGGCACAAGAAGCTATAGCAATAGGACAACAAAATTTAAGCCAAGTTTCTAATTCGATATATCCTGATCCTACAAAGAATACAGGCATTCCCGACAGTCCATCTGCTCCTATGACGCCAAGTCAATCTTTGCTAGATACCGAAAGTGATCAAAAAGTGCCCGATAATGGCAAAATAGTGCTCATTATCAAAGCAGTTTGCGGGTTGATTATCATTGTAAACATAATTAACTTAATAAACTGGTTCTCGTTAAATCACTCAAGTATTTTCAGTGTATTTAACCTAATTGATATTTTGGTAATTCTATCGCTTGCAATTGGTATTTTCTTACTTAAGGAGATAGCTCGAATTATATACGTTTTCCTAGCTATTATTTCAATAATTTTCTCTTGTATAGGTATCTATAATGTTTATTCAAGCACTCGCCATGTGACTAATGCTCAAAACCTAAGTTCATCTCAAACATTACGTCTAGACCAGGCATTAATTAAGGATACCAATAGAAACACACGACTCAGCTCTCAACAAAAAGAAGCTACTGATCAAAGATTGCAGAATCAAATCAATAGCTTGTCGGGTAATCCTATTGAAGATAAGGCTAAGCAATACTTGACCGATGGATTATTAATATTTGTCGCTGTTTTTCCTCTTCTATTCTTTACCAGACCAAAGGTAAAAGCAGTTTTTAAGTAATAAATTCGCTTTTTAACTAAAATTCAAAGAATACGTACTCTTTAGAATAAGCTTGTCACGTACAATTATATCTGTTAGCATTCCAATACTATCTTTAACAGGTGGGACTAAGAAGTTCTATGCCCGCCTGTGACCCATACTCCTATCCATCGAACTGTCCATACCCTAACTATGGATCCAGCACTTCTTCAGTAAGTACTACTCCGACTACTACTGCGCTACTCCCAAATCACATCTTATCCTACTTTCAAAGTATCCTCGGAACTTCACATATTTCTTTGATAATTAATGCGATCCTCATCTTAGTTCTTTTAGTACCTATAGTTTTAATTTTGCAAGATTATCTGGACTTTAGGCGATTAAAAAAAGTTCCATCAGTGTTCCTAGAACTTACTCCACCAAGCATTAACAAGAAAACATCGCATGCCTCAACCCAACTCTTTGGAGTATTGCACAGCTTATATTCAATGCGTTCATTTACAGACCGGCTAATGAGAAGAAAACAGACTTTTGCGCTTGAAGCAGTTTCAACCCGAGAGGGAGGCATCCGTTATATTGCGCGGATCCCTAAAGACAGTGTTGAAGCATTTCAGCAAACGGCAGCGTCTTATCTGCCAGACATACAATTTAAAGAAATCGAAGATTATCTTCCCCGTCATACGGGGACTGGTAGTTGGTTTCGGTTATTGGAATTCAAGTTATCCCGGCATTTTGCATTTTCGCTGAAGACTCATGATACATTATCCCAACATGATCCGATTGCATATATAACTGGCTCACTGGCAAAGCCGGAACCTGGAGAGTTACTTGCAATGCAAATGATACTTACGCCTGCAAGTTCAAGAGCAGCCAATCGGGTACGCAATAAACTACTAGTAGGTGAAGACCCTGGGATTATAGAGGCGTCTTGGAAATTGCCGTTCATTCTGGTCTTCAAGCTTATCGGCGTTGCTATGCACATACTTGGTGTAATCCTAGAAGGTGTAGGCGATCTTTTCAGACCATCGTACCAACTCCCACCTCGTCAAAGTTCAGTATCTCTACCTGTTACAAAAGCAGCCCAGGAAAACTATGATAAGAGACTGGAAAAGCTGGGGTACCCATTATTCTGTGTGGAATTACGAGCTTTCGTAGTTGTTAAAACAAGACAAAATGTTAAAGAGAGAGTCATGGGGTTCATCAGTTCATTAGCTTCGTTTCACGATCCAGGGTATCAAGCTCTAGTAGTTCGAAAGGACTTCTTGTTGTCTCATTTACGCAGGCGGGAACATTTCCGCTCAATGAAATTTGATAATCGGCTACCTTCAATGCTATCTAGGAATAATTGCCTTTTATCTTCCGATGAAGTATTACTCAGGAACAATACATTGAATACAAGAAAAAATGGGAAGCCGATATTGCCTTTCATAAACGTAAGCTCGACACTATCGACAATGCCGAAAGTAGCTACTATGTAAATGCCGTCTATCTGTTAGAAATATGTACTAACGCCGCTGAGCTTTTCAAATATGCCGAACCTGACGAAAAACGTGAGCTTATCGGTATGGTATGTCAGAACCTATTATTTGACGGCAAAAAGGTCACTTTCAATCTAGAAAAGCCGTTCAAAACTATCTATGAGTTTGCCTCACGTTCTCTATGGCAGGGGCTCCAGGAGGATTACCGAACCTATTGTGGTGTAATAAGTTTTTCTACTGAGGTTCCTCATGCGTAACCCATTCAAGCGTACCATAAGCTATGATCCTATTGAACTATTAGACTCAAGACTATATAACGAAGTAGGCTTTTACGAGGCATTCTCAAAGGACTTAGAGCATGCGCATAGTCTTGTTATCATTGAAAGCCCATTCCTAGCCGTAAGACGTACACAAGCCCTCATGCCGCTTTTTGAAAAACTAACCAATTGCGGAATAAAAATACGAATCAATACCCGCCATCCAAGTCACCATAGCCAGGAACTACAAATACAAGCCTGGCAGTCAATGCATTTACTAACAACTGCAGGAGTAAAAGTGCAGTTCTACAGCGATATGCGACACCGTAAAGTAGCTATTATAGACAATCTGGTGCTTTGGGAAGGTTCACTAAACATAATGTCGCACAGCAACAGTAGGGAAGTCATGCGACGCATTCAGTCACACACGCTGGCGCATCAGATGGCTGATTTCTGCGATATCGCTGGATAGAAGAGGTGATATGATTGAGCCAATGATACCCTTTGCGTTTGTATCTGGCTTAATAATGGGCTGGCTACTATTGGCACACCGGCGAATTGACTACTTATTGCTAGTCTTCTATTTTGCGCATATCCGTTCACAATCTACGTTTGAAGCAGTTTATGCAAATGCGGACGATGAGACGACATTTATGAGCTATAAGGATCACGATAAGACAATTGGTACATATGCCAGCTATTTACAACTACATAACGCGGTACAAAAAACAGCATACAGTCGCTATCGCAGACTGTACAGACAGCTACTGAGGTCGGCCTTGTTTTATACACCGCCAGCCATTGTATTGCTGGCAATCGTATTTACAAGATGGTGGTATTTTTATCTACTTGGTGTATGTGCTATTTTCACCGTTCTTTTCACCAACAAGATCATTGTTACGAATCATAAAATAGGCTATTACCAACGATTAATGATTGCAGCAGTATTTGCCAACTATCAGAGAGAGAAAGAGGAAAAAGTTAAATAAGATCTATAATTTTCTGGAGCTGCTCAGGATCTTTTTGGAGGTCGATACTCACAAAGTTGTCAGTGGCTCCATGCTTTTCTAAGTCTTCGAGCTCTTCCGGCCATAAATCGTCATCGAGCCAAAGAAAACGCTGAGAGAAGTCGATGGCATCGGTTTTCTTCTCACTCCATTCCGTAGTCTTGATTTTATCGAGCAGTAGTGCTGTTTCCGGTTTAAGATGAGGTGCGAGCACCTCTTTAGCGCGGTTTTCACCTTTCCAGTTGTGTGTTGTCAGCCAGTAAGTATTATCGGGAAATTCTTTGAGTATGGCCTGAAGTAGCTCATCAGCGTGCGGTGCAGCGTGACTTTCGTTTATCAATAGTACTCCGTCAATATCTAGATAGATGTTCATAGGCTAGTAAGACCAAAACTCCGATTTTATGCCCTTTACTTCAAGCCATTTGCGAAAGTCTCCCACAGTCTCAAATCGCTCAAGTATCAGTTCTAAGACTACGCGGTTGACGGCTTCACCAGAAATAGTTGCTGAATACTCGTAATCGCTATCTCCTCCATTTGGGGCTAGTTTAGCCGTGCCTGGTCCAATGTCAGTGGTAAAGTAAATGAGTTCACCCTTTTCGTTTATCTCCAGGCTTCTATGCCTCTTATCGCCATCTGGCAGCGTCATATCCGGATAATCGATTTTTGTCATATTTTCCTCAATACATTAAATATCTCGACCATCGCAAGTGTATCCAACCCGCAATATTCAACTAGGTCACTTAGTATTTTATCCTTTTCGTCGAGGCGTTTTCCATCAAGAATGGCTTCCATCCAAAGACGTTGCGCAGACCCGCCGTCAGAAATATCAAGATCCTTATGTGACAGGGTAGGTATAAGTACTGGTAAGACTTTCTTTATAGATGCGCTGCCACAAAAATCAGCATCAACGTACCAATTGCTTGAAAAAGGTATCATGAGGTCAATAATGCGATCATTCAGATTATTGTAGAAGTCTGTATACTCGGGGAGTAATGATCCTAGCAACGTATTGCAAGTCTTCTCGAAGCTCATATTCCAAGCTAAAACAGTACCTTCATCACCAATGTGTGACCTGAGTGCTTTCGATAACTGTTCAGCTGGGTTAGTGCTCTCACGGTGTAAAAATTCTTCATGTCGAAGATCGGCGTCTGAGCTATCAAGAATATGCACCGAATACTGAAACGGCAGCTGTTGGTAGGGTTTGAGCCCATCGAAATAAGGGACAAGACTTCCGAGAGTTTCATAGTCATAAAAATAAAGTGGGTAGCTGAACTTATCCAGGAACTCTTTAATCTTATCTTTTTGAATTGTCGGCTTACCTTGACGTAGTGCTTCTACTTGTAATCTTTGTTTTGGTTTTAGATCTAAATCAGCAGGGATATCTTTTAGAAAGGTGATGTTATTTTCTTGCAAGTTCTGTAGTGTTTTTGCATCCATCTGGCATAAATCAAAAATACTACCCGGCTTAGGGCCTTTGAGATGCTTATATATATTCAGCCATTCACCGAACGACTTTGGGTCCGCATACAGCGGTGATACATCGGGACATTCAGAAAGAACTATGACCTGCAATGCTTCGTCGATTTTCCGCAACGTAAAGTCTCTTGCAGCTTTAACACGTTCTGTAACGTCAGTCTTTACCGTAATAGATTTAGGATCGATTACTCCATTACGAACATACTGATTATTGACGTGTATGACCGATATATTCTGTACATTATATCCACACTTCTCTAACACGACCATCTGGAAAGATAAATCTACAATATGTTCCGGCTTGGCAGCGGTACTGGATTTAATCTCAATCAGGTCAACTGCTTTGTCGCCTACCACCTGCACCACGTCACAGATGAATGTGAGCTGTTCGTATTCGAACCTTCCCTGGAATATAGTGTGCACGCCCTCATCAAGCGCCTGATTCGTTCGCTCTGGTAACGTTAAATATTCATCGTAGTCGCTAAATCCAATTGTTACGCCGCCAGGGAAAAGGGTTTCGGCATATTGCTCAAAATCATGACCGGTATCAAAAATAGCTTGAGTGGCAGAATCTATTGGGGGCAGTAATGTTTTTGCGTGCTTTTTAATCCAAAGCCAGGCCGGATGTTTTAGAAATAGCATGTAGTCTGACTTTGAAAGTGTCATACGTTAGCCTACAAATTCCTTGAGCTTCCTAACATCAACACCGGTACTATCACGTAACTTATCGATGACAAATTTGCATAATTCCGGCAGCTTAGCGTGCAGGGCATCACAGTTTACGGTCCAGTTTCTTTCATTCCCGTCATGTGCAAATACTTCTTCGCTCAGGCAGGCGTCTAATAAATGAGTGACTGTCGTATCCGGCTGTATGCTTGAGAAGACAAAAGTAGCAGCCGACTTGCCGTCTTCGATGGTAAACCTATGCACCAAGTGGTCCCTGAAACCTCGCCATATAAGTCCAAGCGAATCTCCCCCATTCGGCATCGTATGGATGATACCAGCCTCTTTTAGCTGATGCGCGAACTTTATAAACGCTTCCTGCTCATTAACTGTTCCGTCCTCGTGAAATTTGTCCGGTCGTTCGATAAAGTAATTTATTTTTGAGTACAAACTAATCATGACAAAGAGAAGAGTAGCCATAGAGATATTGCCGCCACCTATGTCGTCTGGTCCATGCTGAAGCCTCTTGAGACGAATGTATTGAAATGCCTTTAGATCGTTGTATATCCAGCTAGTTCGCTCTTCAAGACCATAACAGACGTCTTCAAGCATTATTACCAAACTCTTCCACGATATCTGTCTCCTCGGGTGTTAGACCGTATAGCCCGTAGACAATTTGGTTTATTTCTTCTTCTTGGGCAGAAGTGTCGGCTACTGGGTTAGCAGTTTTTATGTTGACGACTTCATGTACCAGCTTTTCTATGGCTTGTTTTTGGTATGGCGTGCCGGTGGCAATCGGGATTTCAGAAAGCGGTGTACGGTAGAGTTCGAGCATCTGACCTTTGCGTTTGCCTCGGTGATAAAGCCAAGTGTAGATGAGTTTTGAGTTCAAAATACCTAGTAGATAAAACGGTTCAAATGGTACACCATCTTTGGCGGTTATGAAATAGACATCGGCCGATGCATACCAGGGTATATTGTTGTAGCCAAAAGTGTTTCGGCTTGAGCGCTGTGGAGCAACTATTTTTTCGTGCTCAAAAATTTTGGATAAACGTGCCCGGTGTAGATTATACCAAGGACGATTTCCATCTTGAAATTCCCTACGGGCTTTCAAGATTGGTTTAAATCGTTCTAGATATAATAACGTGCCCGGTGTGAGCTGCCTTACGCCGTCAGCGTAAAGCAACTCTTCCTTAGTTTGAGTTGTAGTTGAGTATCTAGATATATCGCTGTTCTTGAACCACGCTTTTGCTAAATCGTCATCACTATTAATTTGCTTTATTTCACCCTTAGGAAAAACAAAAATACCATCACCTTTTGTCGCCATAATTTCTGGAAATTTCTTATGATGAGAGTTAGAAAATTTATCGGCTCCAGTTATAATTCCTTGGTTGACATATGAGAACTCATCAAGCCGTTTACCTGTATTCGCTACTTTATCCAAGATCTCATCAACTCCGCTACCACCACCGGCAAAACGAATATAGAAATTATTACCAATTGAATCGTAGACGCTTGATTTCTTCACTCGGCCTACATTGACTAGTTCACTATCCCCGGAAAGCACATTGGTTAGCGCACCGCTGCTGACATTGCCCTTGCTAGTAGCAACTATCTCTTGTGTTTCGTAATCTTCACTAGGTGCAGTAACTCTCTCTAAAGTGGTGATAAGGTTGTGTTGACCGCGAGCACTGTCGAACACAGTTATTTCACCAAAGTTGATGAGCCGCACAATATTGGTTCGATCATAAAAGTCTTTGCGGAGTTTTATCGCGCCATCGGCTGTTGGGTAGTAGTTGGTGGTGATGAATGTCAACACACCGCCATCTTTTAAGCAGTCAAGGCCAAGGTGAAAGAAGAAGTAAAACAAGTCCATCTTACCTTTGTAAAAGCGTTTGCCTAGGCTGTTAGGCTTTAACGTATCAAAGATGGTCTTATTGCCTTTTTCGCCGACATACGGTGGATTAGCAATAACAAGGTCAAAATTATCTATGCCAAACATCCAGTCACTATCAAACCATTCGGTCTTTTCGTGATTAAACGGATTCCAATCAGACAGGATGTTGTACAGGTCGGACGTAGCACCCATAGAAGCAAGGCGACTTTTGAACATAGTAAGTTGCAGGTCTTTGAACTCTACTTGTAGCCTGGCGCGCTCATCGGCATCTGCGCCAAAATAACGGTTGCGGATATCTTTAAGGCGGTCGATGTGCGAAGCATCTTCAAATAAATTTAGCCCAGTGATATTATTACTCGTCGGCAAACCAATCAGTGAGTTAGCGGTTACGAACTTGAAGTCGAGGTTTGGCAGCGGGCGGATACCACGGTTACGCGCAGCGTCATCGACATCTTCTTCGATGACGAGCGTCAGAAAGCAACGGAGCTTGGATATTTCTGTCGCGATGGTCTGGATGTCTACTCCAAAGATGGAATCACGGATGACACCGAGCTTGCGCAGGTAGTCATAGTTTTCGTTCCTATACTTTTCCTCAATATCTCGGCGAAGCTCTGGCGAGCTGATGGTTTTGAGTTGATTCTGTAGCCACAACTCAGCCTTTTCGTCTACCTGCTGGAGCACATAGACGACCTTTTGCAGAATGCCGATTGGGAAGGCGCCAGAGCCACAGGCTGGGTCGAGAATAGTTAGGCTGGCTAGCGCACTAACGATTTTTGCTTTTTCGGCATCTGTCAACGGGTGCAGTTCATCGTCGTCCTGACCCCAGCTAATGAGTGCTTTGAGCTTTTTCTCACCTACAGCAGTTTTGTTATTGAGGAACTCCAGCAGCGAGCTATCTACCATATAATCTACAATCTCACGTGGTGTGTAGAAGCTACCCGTACTCTTGCGGGCCGATTCTCCAGTTTCAGGGTTGATTTCGGCTAAGAGATTCTCAAATATACGGCCGAGCATCTCTGGGTCGATAGACAGATCCACGTCATAGCTAGTATTTTCATCTACCGTGAAGTTATATTGCTCAAGTACTGTGAATAGTTCTGTAAACCAGCCATCCGGTATGTGTGTCAGCCCTGGCGTACCGGCACCATTGAATGAGTTTTGGTTATAAAAGTCGCCGTGTTGCGGGTTAAACAATCCACCGTTCAGGTATGGCACGGTTGAGAACGGAGCTTCTCGTAGCGACTCATGGCGGTGCTCCACGCGCTTGTTGAGCAGTTCAAAGAATAGTGGTTCGAGAACGCTATGGTAATAGTCGGCATTACTGGCTATGGCATCAAGCGACAAGAGCTTACTTGGCACTATCGGCACTTTGGCGACACTCTTCTTTTCCTTTAAGAACCAGCTGAATATGATGCGGCCGATGAGCCGCACGGCGAACTCCTGATGCTCAACATTTTGACTGACTGCGCCGTTGATTTTAAGCAAGCCGGGGTACTTGGTTGCGCCGCGCTCGCCGCCTACGAGTTTAGTAAATAGGTCCGCAATTGACGCATAGAACTGCTTATTGACCACTTCAACCGAGAAACGCTCCTGAAGCTGCCTTATGTCTTCAACCCGGCCTTTTTCTACCAGATACTTGTATGGCGTCACTGTCTTCGCGCTCACACCCAGCAGATATGAGTAGCGGCGCGGGTTGCTATCTTTTTTGATAACCTTGCCGTCCTTAATTTCGAGCGTAGAAGTCAGTAGCGACAAACGCCATTGGTCGTTGCCGTCATGAAAGGCGATTATGGCATTGCGGATGCCGTGATCGCGCAGCACCTTAAATGCGGCCTGCGTGATGGCAATACGTTTGTTGGTGTCGGTTTCTTCACATTCGGCTTCCAGTACGGTTATGCCAACCTCGCGTGATGCGCCTAGTTGAGTTACCTGTGTAAGGATTGAACTGTCCGGTGTTCGTACCAGTCGTTCATCTTTCAGGTAGTCTGGCAAGAAGGCCTTTAGGAAACTATCAAAGAGTTCTTTATCGTAAGACTTATCAAGTATCATTTGCGCAGGTCTTCCGTAAACATAATTATCTCCGATACACTATCAATAGCTTCGGCCTTTTGTTTGATGACGTTGAGGTAGTGTGGCGAGAACTTTTGTTTTAGCTCATGAACAGTTGCGCCAAGGTTGTTCTCGTCTAAGCGCAGCTGTGAGATGTATTTGAGCTCACCGTTCGATAGGTCGTCAAACTCACGGATGGCGTCGTAGAGGTCAAACAAGTAGTCACGCTCTGGAGAGTATGTCTCTTTGAGCGCCTCTACTATTTTAAGCGCATCAGCCCGGCGGCCTTGTATTTTGGGCAATGGGTGTGGTGCAGTGATGCGCTTGCGCAGTATTTCAAACTTCTTGTCTAACTGAGCATCGCCTTCATGAGCCTTTTCGTCTCGACCGGCTTTAAAGTGTGGCAGCACAAACTCTGGCGATATTATCTCGGCCTCTAGATCATATTCGCCGGCCAGTGCGAACAGTATGCCGTTGCCACGCTTGGCAAACGATATAGACAAGTTGTCAGCACGGCCATCGCGCACAATTCGCGTACGCTCCGGTATGTATTGCACTTCTTTAAGTAATGTCTGGTCGTGCTTGATAGAGTCGTAGATATTTCGGTATTCGTTGTCCCACGAGCGCTCGCTATTGGCTTCATCGGCATCTCTGTAAGTGCTCTTGAAGTAGCTTTTTAGGTCTTCGTCCGGCGTAAGCGTACGTGTATCGCTACCGACAATGTTATTGATGAGTAACATTTTGAGCGTGCTGATACCTTTGACATTGGCGATGCCTTCGCCCACATCAGTCGGGAAGAAGTTGTAGATATAAATCTTATCAAACATCTTTTGGTTGATACGGTTGATACGACCGATGCGCTGGACAACACGCGTTGGGTTATACGGGATGTCGTAGTTGATAATGATACCGGCACGGTGGAGGTTGAAACCTTCACTCAAGGCATCAGTTGCCACGATGATATCGTAGTCATTCTTTTGGTCGCCATCGTAGGAAGCGTCAAAGTTTTCACTCACAACCTTCTTGAGTTCGTTGCCAGACGAGCCGGTGTAAAGTAATGTGCGCACAAAGCCGTGCTCCCGCAGGTTCTTGGCGACATATTCGGCCGTATCGGCGTAGCCAGAGAAAATCACAATCTTGCGATGCGGGTTTTCGTTTAGTAGTTCGCGCAGTTTCTGCTCGGTGCGCTCTTGTTTTGGGTCAACGCCAGTCAGGCCATCCGAGAACCATTCCTGCTTGATGTTTCGTAGCAGTTCTAGATCACGCCTGACGAATACAGCGAAGTTACCATCAAAGATTCCTTTAGGAATAGGTAACGCCACCTTTTTAATGGCCTCAATGTCAACTTCTTCGCCGCTTTCGATTAGCGCGTTTATTTCATTGATGCTATCGAACTCTTCCAACTCGTCGGGGTCTATAAGGTCTTCTTTTTTGCGAATTGGCACGTAGCCTTTATCCCACCATTTCAAGATGATTTCGTGCGAGCGGATCATGTTGTTGAGTGTAGATTGAAAGGCGTATTTTGAGCTCTCAAAGCGCTGCACGAGCAACCGACGCATGAAGAACGCCAAGTTGGCTTGCGCCGTTTTAAGGTCGAGGTCGTCAAAGAAATCGCCGTATTTTTCAATGAATTTATCACGGTCTTTAATATACGAAGCCGATTGATAACGTGCGCCGTTGAAGCCGTTTTCGGAGTCGGTAAGTTGTTCGAGCGTATCAACATATAACTGACGGATGTTGCCAAGGTCGTATTCTACGAGCTCAGGACCGACTATCTCTGGGAACTCAATGTTTTGATTCTTGAGGTCATCAGCGTATTCTTTTATCTCTTTGAGGTCAATGCGTGAGCGCCGGATAACGACCGGCTCGATAAGTAGGCGCAAATCACGGCTTAGCTTTTGGAGCTCCGTGCGAATCTCGTCGGTCAGATTCTTTTTACCGATCTTTTCCAGCTTGCGGTATTTCATGATCAAATCATCAAAGCGCAGGCCAAGGTTATCGACCGAGTTAATAGTCGAGCGGCTCGGTGTCTGGAAGAGCTTAACCATTGCAAACAAATCTTGCGGCCGGTTGTTGTATGGCGTAGCAGTAAGTAGGACTATCTTGTTAGTGGCATTTGAGCGAGTCAGTTGGTGGAGCCACTGATAATCATCGGTCAGCTCGTTGCGATAGCGGTGCGCCTCATCGATGATATAGAGCTTGGGTTCACTGTCTTTGGCGTACGTATCGTGCAGGTGCTGTATCATGCCACCGCTCTCGACATGCGCTCCAGGTATCTTGAAGCGAGTTGCGTAATCTTGCCACTGGGATTTTAGATGTGGCGGAGTAATGATAATAGTACTCATTTCTTGGTTATGAGCAATCGCAGAAGCGATAACAGATTTGCCCAGACCAACCACGTCAGCTATTATCACGCCGTTATTCTTATTGATGCAGTCAATGCCGGCACGGATAGCATCGAGTTGATATTTAAGGTTTGAATACTTGCCGCCAGTGATGGATGCTGGCGATTTGATGTCTTCGTCTTCCACTTCGGCGTAAAGCTCGTGGAGGACACGAATAAAAATCTTATAAGGATCCGGGGTGGAGTGAATCCAGAGGCGCTTTTGGATTTGGTTTAGGAAGCTATCGTCAACATCTGGCGTATTCTGCACCTGAATATCTATGGCGTTGGAGTCGTTCCAAAGATTATTAAAGTGGTTAGCGTATTTGTCGTAGTTATCATTATCTAGATACTTGTCGTTGAGCTCACCCTGGCCAACAAGCCCACTATAAGTAAAGTTGGATGAGCCCATAAAGACATTGCCTTTTTGGTCGCCACTCTGCGAGAACTCTGGTTTATTGGTTAGGATATAGGCTTTGGCATGATTTTGCTCATTAGTCATGCGAATTTCTAGCGAACCGTCTTTGAGCTTATCTTCAAATATCTTCTGCATGCGCTGGTCTTCAGTACCATCAAAAGACTCTGACAGAGCAGACTTATTGAATAGTTTGATGAAGCTCTCGGTGTACTGGCTTTTCTTTTGAGTGCGTGATAGGCTCAAATAATTGCGACTCTGGAATGTGTCCAGGCCAACATTAGGGTCAATCTTCATTGCGGAGCTAAGGTCATCAACGGCGGCCGGGTCAATGGCCTTGCCTACGAGAATACGGATCTTCTTGTCTTTGAGCTCGTTTGATAGCGCCGAGAAGCCAGAAAAATAAAAGTAAGCGGTAAGAATATCTATTCGCTCAGCGCTCGGAAGGGCATTTTTTAAGGCAACTTGAAGGGTTTTGGACTTGTTATCTATTAGTGACATATTTTTCCCAAACTATGCTCTGAGAATAGCACTTTTACATCTGTTTTGGAATAAATAGCAATGATAATTAATCAATACTTCCATAAATTTTGTATTTATGTCTATAATGCTCATTAGCTTGGTGCATAAGTACAAAACAAGGCTTAAAGGGGCTTAGTGTGGCAAAATCAAAGAACTTTGTTTTCGACGGTGGTGCAGGTACATATCTTGGTACGGCTATTTTGGCAGTTTTTATTACCATTTTCACGCTTGGAATATGTTATCCATACGCTCTGGTACTTATGCAACGCTGGAAAGCGAAACACACCTATATCAAAGGCTTTCAGCTTGAGTTCACTGGGACGGGCATTGGTTTGTTCGGACAGTGGATTAAGTGGTTTTTGCTATGTATCATCACGCTAGGCATTTACGGCTTTTGGGTATACCCAAGATTGCAGGGCTGGATTGTGGAGCACACTGATTTCTCAGGCAAAAAGACAATACCGACAGACAGCAGTTAGCCCTCTACAGTACTCCTTAGCGTTTATGCTTCAACATAATAGTTGACGTGGTGCAAATCCTACGGTATATTCTTCTCTATAAAACAGAGTGGGAGAAATTATAGGGGATATAGAGGTGAATAAACTTAAGAAAAAGATTGCAGCTTTCTATGTTGCAACAATGCTGCCTCTTATACTTGCGCATCCCGCATTTGCGGCTACGACTGCTTCAGTCGCTGGAGTAAGTAACGTAGAGGATTTTATCAAGAGTGTAACAACGGTGATTGTGGCTGTCTGTGGTTCGGTTGCAATCGTTATGTTCGCTGTAGGTGGCTTTGGGTATGTAGTCAGTTCCGGCAACCCAGAGCATCTTCAACGGTCAAAACACACATTACTTTACGCTGCAATAGGACTAGCGATAGCAATTGGTTCCGCTATTCTCGGTGGTATCGTGTCTGCACTAGCCACCAACGCCTTCGGCAGTTAGGAACAAGCCGATGCTCGGATTCTTAGCCATGCCGGTTACGCTCATGGCCGATGTCTCGTCGGCTAATAGTGTTATGCGGTCGTTCGTATCGCCGATTATCGACACGTTGTGTGCGGTCGGTTCGCTGGTCTGTGTGTTCTTTCTCGTCAATGGCGGTATCAACTACATGACAAGTACAGGGAAACCGGACAGCCTTGACCACGCGAAACGGGTTATCCGAAACGCCCTTATCGGTCTTATCCTCATCTTCGCTGCTGCAACCCTGACACAAATCCTAACTCATGCCTATGGAGGTTCAAATGCAGCAATACATGCGAGCGTACCTAATCTCACTGCCATTACGCCTGCGCCGGTATCAAACGGTCTAGTGGCAGTAATAATCAAGGCGGTGACGGGTCTTCTTAATGACATAATTCAGTCATTAACATCGCCATTCATTAAGTCCTTAGCCTACTTTACTAAGTCAACACCGCTCATCGCTGACAACTCAACCGTCTTTAATATGTGGCTGGCGGTGGTGGGTATGTGCGACGCTTTGTTTGTGCTGGTGGTGGCGCTGCTAGGATTCCATGTTATGAGCGCAACTACACTCGGCTTTGAAGAGATTGATATAAAGCACTTATTGCCACGATTGGCGCTTATCTTTTTAGTGCTTAATACGTCCATCTTTGCTATTGATGGCGTTATAGAGATATCAAATGCTTTGATTCATGCCGCAAACCTTGCAAATGGCACGACATCACTTTGGGCTGCGCTTACTGATGTTGTGAAGCAATCGGCCGAACTCGGCTTGCCATCGCTGCTTATCATGCTGCTATTTACGATCTTCTCTGTCGTATTGGTGCTCTACTACCTTGGCCGTCTAATAACGCTTTATGTTGGTGCAGTATTGTCGCCGCTCATTCTGCTGCTGTGGCTCATACCGGGATTTCGAGACTTCTCCGAAACGGCAGCTAAGACTTATATCATGACGATTTTCGTGCTATTCGCACAAGTGATTATATTGATAATATCCGGCTCACTGATTGCTGGCGTTGTTGTCGGCAGTCCTACTCAGACGACCGGTACACTTATGCCTATGGTAACAGGTGTCGCGGCCATGTATGCGGTACTGAAAGTGCCAACCGTGATGAACCGCCTATCCTTCGCCAGCATGGGGCCACGAAGCGCGCGGCAACTTGGTGGCCAGTTCATAAATGGCGTGAGCTTTATGACAAAAAGTAGTCGAAAAGTAGTCACGACGGTTAAAAAGCACGGATCCAGTGATAAGAAAGACACCGGCAGTAAGTCGAAAGACCCGAACAATGGAGGTGCCGGCCGGTCACAGCCGGACGCAACCTACAAACAGCCGCAAAGCAAAAAATCCAGTGTAGTAAAGGCAGAGCAAACTTACCAGCATAATACAAAGGCTGAAGAAGTGGGAGACGCTGAATTAATATCCGCTCCGAAAACGTCAAAATCTAAGGAACAATCATGAGAGTAACTGCTGTACCTGCGCAAGTCACCACTGTAGAAGACCATATTGTCGGCAACATTGGTCTAGCACAGATGATTCTGCTCTGCATTCCTCTATTTATTGGAGGGTTGTTGTTTGCAGTCTTACCACCGGTAATGCATATCACTGCGTATAAGCTATCCCTCATTGTTTTGGTTACTTCTGTTTGTGGCATCATGGCAATTCGTATCAAAGGCAAGATCGTGTTGTTTTGGATATCGATATTGCTTTGCTACTATTTGCGACCACGCTATTACGTTTTTGACAAACACAGCATGCACGGGCGAAAGCAGTATCGATCTACGCCCATAGTGGTTGAAGAGAAAACGACTAAAATACCCGAACGCGTGCGCAAGGCAACATCGCTATCTATCAAAGATGTGGCCAAAGTTAAAGAGCTGATTGATAATCCTGCTGCGAATCTAGCATTTGAGACAAGGAAAGGAGGCCTGTATGTTCGTATCACAGAAGTCAAACAAGAAGGCTAGCGCCCGCAACCAAATAGATATTAAGGGAGTCAAAGAGGGTTTGCTACTACTACCACGTAATCAATATCGTGCGATCCTAAGTGTGTCGCCGGTCAATTTCGAACTGAAAAGCGAAGACGAGCAGGACGCCATTATTGACACTTATGAGAGCTTTCTAAATTCGGTCGGCTGTTCGCTACAAATCCTCGTTCGCACCCGTGAGATCGATATGGATAAATACCTAGCTGATTTGGATGTAAGCAAGGAAAGCGAAACTGAAGCGATATATCGTACTCAACTGGATAATTATGGTGAGTTCATTCGTGGCTTGATCACGACTAATAAAATCCTTACACGCAGCTTTTATGTGATCGTGCCATATGTCTCGAACGGGAAGATCGATTTCGAGGGAGTACAGGAGCAACTAGGATTGAGGGTTGATATCGTCCGGAAAGGTCTGGCTCGGCTCGGGATGTCGTCTCGTAAGCTTAACGATCTTGAAATACTAGACCTGTTTTATAGCTTCTATAGCCCGGAACAATCCAAACTGCAACCACTCAGCGAACAGGCACTTGAACTGCTACACACCGAATACGTCCAGAAGGGAGCGACAAATGAATAATCCAGTAGTTTTAGCCAAAGAATGGAAGAAACAGCGTGACGAACGGCCGAAAGAACTGGCGCTCAGCTTCGGTGAACAAGATAACATCGATTTACTATCTTATGCTGGGCTGGAAGAAAGAGCGGATTATCTTTGCATAGACGGCGTGTATATCCGCACATTGTTCATATCCGGCTATCCGTACGTTGCATCCAGCGGCTGGCTCGATACACTTGTTAACTTTAATCATGATGCAGATATTACCTACCACGTACACGAAGTTGATGCACTATTAGCATTACCGAAGCTGCACCGCAAAATCACAGAGCTGGAATCAACCAGGCGCTCTATGATACGGGACGGTAAGATAATCGGCTCAGAAATCACCGATCCGCTCGACTCGGCGATAGAACTTCGTGACAAAATCCAACGTGGACAAGAAAAACTGTTCCAGATGTCAATCTACGTATGCTTACGAGCAGATAGTTTGGCTGAACTTGATAAAGTAACCAGACTACTTGAAACGACGCTTTCTGCTCGGTTGTTCTACAGCAAGGTGGCTCGGTATCAGCAATTAGAAGCCCTGCAATCTATCCTGCCAAGAGGTGAAGATCAGCTTAATCAGGAAAGAAACCTGGATAGCAGCTCAGCGGCGTTGAGCTTTCCTTTTATGTCGGCCGAAATGGTACAGGAATCGGGTATTTTGTTTGGCGTCAACAAGTCTAATAACTCGCTCGTCATTCTTGATCGGTTCAGTTTACCTAACGCAAATAGCATCACTTTTGCAGAATCAGGCTCTGGCAAAAGCTATACGACTAAGGTTGAGATATTACGTCAACTCATGCAAGGCACCAAAGTCACTGTGATTGATCCTGAGCGTGAGTATAAAAAGTTGAGTGAATCAGTTAACGGCACATACATTAAACTGTCTGCTCAATCGGAGGAAAAGATCAATCCGTTCGATTTGGCGACGACATTTCATACTCGAAGTGACTTATCTGAACATACTCAAGACTTGACCGAGATTATCTCACTTATGGCCGAGGGGTTAAGCCCACGTGAGAAAGCAGCTGTTGATAAAGCAATACTGGCCATTTACGAAGAGGCGAAAGATGAACAGCCGCTACTGGAGGATTTATACGCCAAGCTAAGTGATCTCGGACAGGCGAAGTTATGCGAACGTCTGTATAAATTCATTGGGGGCTCGCTGGCCAATGTCTTTAATGCACAGACGAATATTAAGCTCGATAACCGTTTAGTAATTTTTGATATTAAGGACTTACCCGAGTCATTACGTCAGATAATGATGCTGATCATTGCTAACTTCGTGCAAAACCAAGTCAAAGCGAAACCCGAAAAGCGGCTACTCATCATAGATGAAGGTTGGATGCTACTTGAGCACGAGGAAAGCGCTCGTTTTGTTGCCGGGCTGGTACGGCGCGCTCGGAAATACTATCTCGGCGTATCTATAATTTCGCAGCAGGCTAATGACTTTCTGAGGAGTGAGCAAGGCCGTGCGATTGCCTCCCAGAGTGCCCTGCGTATCTTAATGCGGCAGGATACTACCACCATAAAAGGTGTGGTATCCGAATTTAACCTCAGCGAGTATGAACAAAGCTTCTTACTAACATGTGGACGCGGCGAGGCTCTTCTGATTGCCGATCAAAACCATGTGGCTGTTAAGGTGGTGGCTTCAGACAAGGAGCACCCACTGATTACAACAAGCCCGCAGGAGCTTTATGGCACATGAATCCGGTACTGCTGTTTGCTATTACTACACTCAACAAGAAACAGATTTTGCTCATTGCTGCAGCGATGTTAGTAATCGTATCGATGCCCATGATAGCAGTGTTCTCACTTGGTCAAAGCACGTTGTCATTTCTTGCCGATACCTTGAGCGGATCGGATAGTACGAGCAGTATATCTACGACGACGGTTGGGTTGTACGAGGGGCCGCTAGTAGCTGGTGATACTTACGCGTGGGGGAATTGTACATATTGGGTGTATGCGTTACGTCTTAAAGCCGGTGATCCGATACCAACCACATGGGGCAACGCCGCAACTTGGGCGTTTTACGCAAAATTGGGTGGGTACTCGGTCAACCAAACTCCTTCAGTCGGTGCAATTATGCAGATTTCTACAGTAGATAACGGTTTGGGTCACGTCGCCTATGTCACAGCTGTAGACCCTACAACTGGCAGTTGGACGGTTTCAGAAATGAATGTCAAAGGTCTAGACATTATAGACGTTACAACGTACCCAGCCTCAGCTGCTTCTGATTTTAACTTTATACATGATAAGGAGTAATAATGCCGACAAACTTTCCAACACAACAGCAATTGCATGAATTCAAGCGTGCAGTAGATACATTTTCCTCGGCGTTGCCACGATTCGCCTTCTATGCGGCCGTGGCGATATGCTGTGTGGCTATCGCTATTATTTTCGTAACGCTTATCATGCGCATACTGGACTTGCGGCGGCTGCATGGCCAGAAATCGGTGTTCTTGGAGCTTACACCTCCTGCTCACAGCGACAGGGAACCGCTTGCCAATGAACAGCTCATTGCCGTTCTGCACGGGCTGGAGGAAACACGCCCACTTATTGATAAGATGCTTAAACGTAAAGCTGTGTTTTCGGCGGAACTACCGTCTACCCGTGAGCTTGGTATACGCTATATTATCCGGGTTCCGAAGAAAGACCGGCAAACATTCGAGAAACATGTTCTGTCCCATGCGCCCAATGCCCAACTGAAAGAGGTCAGTGATTACTTACCGGATACGCATGTTTTGAAGAATCGGTCTACTCGAATTCTTGAGTTCAGGCAAACAGGCCATTTCGCATACCCGCTAAAACGTCAAAGCCAGCTATACGTAACTGACCCGTATGCGTTTATGACCGGCACTTTAACTAAGCTGCTTCCTGAAGAGATCATGGGCTTTCAGATGGTTTTTACTCCGGTCAAGATCCGACATGCCCACAAACTGGGCAGTAAGGTATTACATAGCGAAACACACATGAATGACATGAACGGATACCGGGTACCCGTAATGCGACATATCGCAAACGGCATCAGCGAAGCCCTTTTTGCCGTAGCAGACGGTGTGGGAGAAATAACCTACGGCCCATCGCAACATACATTACAGATGCACAGCAATAAACTACAGTATCAGCAGCAGACGGCAGCGAAACTACGACCTGCCCGGATGATGAGCCAGATTGAGCAGCAGCTAGCTGAATCCGTGTACACCAAGTTGAGCGAGCAGCTGTACCGGGTCAGTATCAGGGCGGTTGTAATAACTGACGATAGACAGCGCACAGCCGATAAAGCAAACGATATCCGGCAATCGATGGCATCATTCAGCGAACCGAGATATCAGTCGCTACGTTCAAGAGGCAACTTACTGTACAGTTTGCGAGCACCTTATCGGGCATTCCAACTCAAACACCGACTACCGGCGCTATTGAACAGCAACAGCTGTATATTATCTGCAAGTGAGATAGCTAGTCTTTATCACTTCCCGAATTCAGAATCAGTGAAGACTGACAATGTGGTTAAGTCGCTCAGCAAAACACTTGGCGCGACGGTAGCTATTAAGCAGCACGCCGATCGCAATGACTTTGGCATAGAAATTGGTATTAACAAACATCATGGCACGGATACGGTCATAGGATTGACTGACCAAGAGCGTGAACGTCACTTGTACATCATTGGCGGTACCGGCAACGGCAAAACAACTATGCTGTTTTACACCATCTTACAAGATATCCGAGCAGGTAATGGCGTTGCCGTGATTGACCCGCACGGCGATCTGGCCGCTCGAATACTACGATATATACCCGAGGAACGTATTAAAGACGTTATCTACATGAATCCTGATGACTTGGCGCATCCGATCGGCGTTAATCTTATGGAACTACCGGCGGGAATCACCGGCGATGACTTACTTCGCGAGAAAGATCTTATTACCGAGGCTACAATTTCAGTGCTCAGGAAGATTTTCTCTGACGATGATTCCGGTGGGCACCGTATCGAATACATACTTCGCAACTCGATACAAACCGCGCTTACTTTGGAAAACCCGACACTGTTCACTATCTTCGAACTTCTTAACGACGCAAAATTTCGGCGTAAAGTTGTCAAAGGCCTGGAAGATAAAAACCTCATTGACTTTTGGAAGAATGAATTGGGCAAAGCAGGGGAGTTTCAGCGAGTTAAGATGGCAGCCGGCATAACTGCAAAGATAGGCCGATTTCTGTTCTCAGCATCCGCTAGGCGTGTTATTGAACAGCCTAAATCTACCATTGATTTCGACGATATCCTGGCGAACAAGAAGATCCTGATTTGTAATTTTTCAAAGGGTTTGCTTGGAGAGGATACATCGGCACTGTTCGGCACTACAGTATTGGCGAAACTTCAGACGGCCGCGCTTAGGCGCGCGAGGGTGCCTGACTCCAACCGTACGCCGTACTATCTGTATGTTGATGAATTTCAAAACTTCGCCACGATGAGCTTTGTTCAAATGTTGTCAGAGGCCAGAAAGTATAAGCTGCTACTCACAATGGCTGAGCAGTCGACTTCACAGCAAGACCAGCAACGACTTGTTGATATAATCCTTGCCAATGTTGGTACGATTGTTTGCTTTCGATCAGGAAGCCCTGCAGATGAGCGCCTCGTGCTGCCATTGTTCCAGCCGTTTCTAGAGCCAGGTGAGATTGCTAACCTCCCGTCATATTCGTATTACGTCCGCATTGCGGCTATTCAAGCGCAAGAACCTATGTCAGGTGTTACTGTAGTGGTGGAAGATCCCGGCAGCAAAGAGATTGCCGATAAAGTCATCGAGACATCGCGCAAGCTATACACTAAGCGACCCGAAGTGACTGAGCCTTCGACACCGACAAAAAAAACGGATAAGAAATCAGATGCATCTGATGAAAATAAAAAGAAGCGGAAGAAAAGTGGAGACGACGACCTCTCTTCAGCTAAACCGCTATCCTAAAGACCGACTATTTATCAAACTACAACAAGGATAACTACGATTCCTAAGAATCTCTTTTTAGCGCTTTTTTGAACATATCAGATACTAAAGCGATGTCCTCTTCGACGCCGTCTAACTTGGCATCTGGCGAAATATTCTTGGCCTTCTCGTAGAGTCGTCTGATTTCGTCTGCAAGTTCTGGATTCTCGGCTCTGATAAGATCCAAATTGAAAGCAATAGCGTCAATACGCCCATTGCTAGCAATAGCAGTTGATTTATCTGAGTCAATTTCAATATCGAGTTCGGACTTTTGATCATTCATATTCACGAGCATACGCCATTTTGGTTGAACCTTGCAAGATTGTATAATTTTGCTATGGCTGGCGTACGCAAGGCAAGCGATGATTTTATCGAAAGTTTTTCCGTTGAACTGCTCGGGAAGTTCGCTAGGCTGGGTAAGCTAATCACACACAGTCCGTCCATTGGTTCATACCATGAAGAAGTAGCGAAGACGGTTATCGGAAACTTTATGTCCGATAGATGGTCGACAAGGAATGGCTTTATATACCAAGACCACGACCATGTCAGTGCACAGATTGATGTTGTGCTCGTCGACGAGAATTCTCCATCGGCGTATGTTTTTAAGAGCGGAAACTTCGCTGTAGTAATCCCGGAATCAGTTGCAGCCGTAGTCGAAGTTAAAACTACTATGAATAAAGAACGCTTCGTCGGCTCAATCTTGAACATTGCGAGTGCAAAGCACCTTGCCGAATATTCAAACCACATCAGAGGTCTTGTGTTTTCTTACGACAGTCCCAAGCTAACCCCAGAGCGTCTATCAGAGTGGTTTGCAGATAAAAAATTAGAATCAAAGAGAGCTCAGTACGCACCGGAAGCCATATACATATGCAAGAAAAACTTCTTACTCTATCAGCACGATGGGAAACAGTTCCAGCGAGGAGGAAAGTATTACAAATCGCTGATCATGCCAGATACCGATGACACAACCAGCCCGCTGAGAATTTTCCTCGCGAGTTTGGTAGTCGCCTGCGAAGATAGAGATAAACGTGAGCATGGTCGTCTGGGTGCCCCCGGTACGCTAGTCTCACTGTTGGCTGCAGGACAGGTGCACGAGAGTAATGAGACGTACGAACTTGGGAAAGGACTAGTTTAGCGATAAAACTCTAGTTTTACCCATACTAAATATCATAATCTACGCAATTAAAGCGCTTCAGTGCATTATACATAAGCAATTTACACATAATATTTTGCAGCAGATAATGGTGTCGTGAGCAAAAACAATAGGCGCAAGAAAAAAGTAGCCAAAAAGAAACGGTATAACTCGGCACTTAAGCATCATAAACAACAAGGTCGGATCTTATCGCCGCCTATGATGACCATACCGAACCTCAAGCTGTCGTACTGGCTTAAGGACGATCTACCGGACATGCTTTGGCTAGTATTCTTATGTAGCGAATATGGTGATCGAGGTATGGTTATGGCGCGTAAAGTCTTTGACACAGTGGAGCAACTTTTCAAAGAGAAATATGGTGATCTCGAAAATGTACCTAAAGATATATGGGTATTTGGACGCATAAGCTCGTTTGATGGCATTCCAGAAGATCTTAGACCTAAACTAGTCGAACGCCTAAAGTTACTCGGCATTTATGACACAGTGTTTCCAAGACAGTTCGGTGTTGCTATAAGTAGATATGATACCCCACCAGCCAAATGGCTTTGGGGCTACCCCGTACCCCCAAAAGGTTACAGCAAAGAGGAATTTAAAAAAGCCGAGGAACTACTTAGTAAGACGATCGAATCATCTCAGTCTGGTAGTAATAAGGTTTCAACCTATGCCAAGATGGCAGTTACGAGCGCCATGTTTTCTAGCGGACGAGTAAAAGTAACTCCAGCTATCGGAGATGAACTTGCTGAATTATTGCCTAATTACCCAAATGGGCTAAATGAAGATCAACGAAAAAGCGCTGAAAGTCGAATGCGAGCAATGTATCAAGGCTTGAGCATGAATAGTCATGAGGATCGGGGGGACACATCGTTAGATTGGGCAAAACAATTCTGGAGAACAAATTGGACACTTTACGACTGTATGACAAATTCAGTGCCTGATAGGATGACAAAGGAAGAGCATGATGCTTTACATAAGTACCGTACGCGCTTGGCCGAGCGACTTATTAAGCTGCAAAACAATTTTTATAAAGCATCAGATACAGACCCAGATCTTTATGACCCGATACGGTATGAAGTATTGACGGGTATCGTCTCCCGAATGGTGCGTGCTGTAAGCATCGCAACTAATACACCCACTATGTGGTCGACTGAACATGGTTCGGGTTTAATAAGAGGAATTGTTGAAGCACGTATTGTGCTTGCATGGCTGCTAATAAAAGATGATCAAGATTTATATAAAAAGTATCAAAACTTTGGCCAAGGTCACTTGAAGTTACTTAAACTACAGTTAGAAGAATATATAGATAAACAAGTTAAGCCCAATCCTGACCTGGAGCAATATATTAAAGAACTTGATGCAGAGGTTAATCAGGATATATCCGAAGAATTTCAAGAAATACAAGCTGGTGGCAACTTTGCAGGTAGCACCGATACAAGAAAGATGGCGGATGCTGTAGGTCTTGGTGACGACTATAGGTTTATCTTTGCTCCGGCCAGCTCATCTTTCCATGGCGAATGGTCAATAATCGAGCAATTTGCTCTTGAAAGATGTAAAAACCCACTTCATAGAGGCCACCATTTGCCGAGAAAAGATGCAACGGTGGCAATGGGACCACAGCTGATTAAGCTGGCGCTTGACCAGCTGGAAGATCTTATAGATAGATATTCTAAAGGTATTAAATTAGACTGAACTAAAAGAATTCAATTTGAATCGCGCAAGGGTTCAGCTAGGTTGAAAGTATTGTATAGTATATGTACAGTTTATTGAGGTGAAAATGAAGACCATATCTGTACATATCAGGGAGCTTGATAACCTAAACCGGAGTTTGACATTACTTAATCTTCGTGAAGAAATTGTAGGTTTTCTTTATCGAGATACTGTCGCAAGCTCTACCCGCGCAGATATGCAATTCTACATTCTTCTTTTCTTTGCTGCAATTCCTAATGACAATAAGACAGCACTTGAGGCAATACTCGACGAAGGTATCCCCAAGTTTGATGCTTTAACCGTTGCCTTCCAACACAAACGCGGTTATTTAAGAGCGAATGAATATCACGAGATGGCCGAACAGTATGGGCTTACTGAGCTCTTCTGGAAGGATCTTTTTTCATAATTTCCGATGGCGTCTTGAACATTGATGACATTGAAGAAAAGTTTGAGGAATTCTTTAAGAGCGATCCTGCCTTAGTACAACTTTTTGCCAGATTGCGGGCGAATTATTTACAGCAGCTACAATCGAGTTTTGAAATTTTTAAGTCAACAAAAATCGCAGACGATCGAATAGATATCAATGGCAATTATCACGATTTGAGTAAAAGTGTTCACCGTACGGTTCGAATGCGAGGTTCTCGAAACCTAGAACTTAATCTGCAAAAATATACTTCCATCAGAAAGATCGAAAGTAACTCACCTGTTGATTTCACCTTTCTGCAACACATTGATCCAAATATCTTAATTGACCTCTGGAATAAGTATCACGTTGCTCACTATATGACTTCAATAGTACGAGACACCTGGCACACTGCTAATCAGCCGTTACCGGCAGTGGCTTTGGGGGGATTAGTACTCAGGTACATAAAATTTAAGCGTACTAATGGTGGACAGAATCGTAAATTAAAACGCGAAGAAAAAAAGTCGTTCGAAATTGAAAAGAGTAGGCACAATAATTATCTTGAAAGTCTCAACTCTCAACTTATAAAATCAGTCCTTGAATCTAACGCTCACCTTGAAGCCGAAATAAAAGACCTAAAAGATCAAAGATTAGTGGAGGCTCAAAAGGCCGCCATAGTACGCGATGAAACTACTTTGAAAGCTCTCACCGAACGCATCGAACGTTTAGAAAACCTTCAAATCACTACTGATTTGAAGGCTGATGATGAGGATCCACAGATAAAACTCATTTAATTCGATTTTGTAGTCGGAAAATGATCTTGAACTGTTGAAGGACATAACCTAGACATACATTGGGTTTTTGCTCTGACTGGCGAGTTCTAAAAGCTTATTTCAAACCATTTACTTAGCGTATCCCTCCCACTGCCTCTTGAGTATAAGGTCTTGCCAACTTTGCTGGACAGTTCAATAAGGATTTTCATTCTGTATACTAATAACTGAAAGGCTTGTGCTCCTTGCGAGGAAACATAAGCCTTTCTTTCTGTTGGAGTGAGCTACAGAGAAATTTAATTACAGATTAAGATTTTACTAACTCGTTAATGGCTTCTAAGATCCAGTGTTTGTGATAATCTTCGCTGAAATATGTAGGCAAGTATCCTTTATCCACTTTAATTGCATTGAGATGACGCTTATAGGCTTCGTCAATATTTGAGCTTATGTGAATGATATCTACCTTATATCCAATTGCCGTCACTGCATCAATAATTGGGTCAAGGCTTCCTTCTATATGGGCAACCATTTCTAGTACAACATCACGCCTTTCATTTATAGCCCTGTAAGCTATTGCCTCACCAATTTCATTAACTAGCCTCTGAGACACTTCACCAAAATCATCAAATATCTTGATGTTACGGTATATCTCTTCGGCATTAATTATTACGTAACCTTTTGAGTATTTTTCATGTATATGTGTAGTTTTACCTGCTCCATTACCACCCACAACTATAACTAATACGGGTGCTTCACCTTTGGGCAGAGAACTATCGTCAAAAAATTTGACCGACTCCTCATCTATATCTACGACCGGCTCTCTGTTCATAAGATATATATTACTCTAAAACAACAGGATCATAACAGGCAGGCAACAAATATGACTTAGGTCGGAATTATTATAGCCGGCTTGAGCCTCCCACTGCCTCCTGAGTATAAGAGCTTACCTGGTCGCATCAAGATCTTTTGCTTACAGGTTATGCTTTAAGATAAGGCCCAACTTATAAGAGAATAGATTATGTTACTTTTCTTCTAAGTTTGGCCACAATGCATTTTGAGCTATCGCTGTATTAAGTAAAAAAGGTGTTGGGTTAACAGGAGAATCCGGAACACTAAAATCAACTCCAAGTGGAGGAATTACGCATGTCCAGAGAGACCAAGGGATTGTGTTATCACCAAGATTACCCGTAACCGGGATCAAAGATGAAGCAGCACTATATATTTCACCGAGCTCTGGAGGGTTATCTGGTAGTAGCACACTAGCAAATCCTAAGATATCTATTGCTGAACCAGGTAGACCCGAGCTGCCGAACCAACTACCGGTAATATATATACTGTTTGCATATGGTGGAACGCAATCTGCTCCTAATGCTGGATCAATCGTCGATGTAGTATCTGCACCAAAGGCTGCCTGGTTATAAGCAAACTGGCTATTGCTTACACTTAACGTACCTAAAGGTCCTATTGAAATTGCAGTAGAAGCGTATCTGAATAAAGCATATGTAATTAGGTCATTTTTATCAGCGTTATCAAAACGTATGGCAGTAGTGTAATCTCCTACACCTGGAGTCGTTGGCCCCTGACCCAATGTGTCACCACCAACACTATCGTCTTTGGTACTGGTAAAGATTACCGGATTGCCGGAAGTACCGGTGACGTTGAGGGTACCACCGGAGCTGACAGTTATGCCACCGCTGTCGCTTTTCACAATATCCCCATCTCCTATACTCATTGTGCCGTTCACAGTTAACGGATTACCAGATTCTTCAACAAGAGTCACATTACTGCCTAAAGTAAGTGCTCCGTTTATGGTGTCACTGTCATAGGTTTCTACTATTGCACCACTGGTACTTGCTACAGTCCACGTTGATCCTAACGGAACGTCAGAATACGATGATGCAACGGTAACATTTGGCCCACTACCGGTGAAGGTATTCTCATTTGTACCAGATAGCACAATGCCTGAAAGGTCGGGATCACCCCAAACTGTGATTGCGTCATCTTCAGTAGGGGTGTTCAGTGTGAAGTTATTGCGCTGTAAAGTAACGTTTGCAAGAGTTTCAGCGCTGCTGTCATCACCAATACTAATTCCATTGTAACCGTTCGTAAAAGAGCTATCCGTTACAGTTAAGTTTGAGCCATCAGCACCGCCGTCACTAATATCCACACTCCCATACTCGAAGTGTGCGTATGTGGCATTCACTGTGCCGCCGTTCATGACTATGCTTGTAGTGTAATCTCCTACACCTGGAGTCGTTGGCCCCTGACCCAATGTGTCACCACCAACACTATCGTCTTTGGTACTGGTAAAGATTACCGGATTGCCGGAAGTACCGGTGACGTTGAGGGTACCACCGGAGCTGACAGTTATGCCACCGCTGTCGCTTTTCACAATATCCCCATCTCCTATACTCATTGTGCCGTTCACAGTTAACGGATTACCAGATTCTTCAACAAGAGTCACATTACTGCCTAAAGTAAGTGCTCCGTTTATGGTGTCACTGTCATAGGTTTCTACTATTGCACCACTGGTACTTGCTACAGTCCACGTTGATCCTAACGGAACGTCAGAATACGATGATGCAACGGTAACATTTGGCCCACTACCGGTGAAGGTATTCTCATTTGTACCAGATAGCACAATGCCTGAAAGGTCGGGATCACCCCAAACTGTGATTGCGTCATCTTCAGTAGGGGTGTTCAGTGTGAAGTTATTGCGCTGTAAAGTAACGTTTGCAAGAGTTTCAGCGCTGCTGTCATCACCAATACTAATTCCATTGTAACCGTTCGTAAAAGAGCTATCCGTTACAGTTAAGTTTGAGCCATCAGCACCGCCGTCACTAATATCCACACTCCCATACTCGAAGTGTGCGTATGTGGCATTCACTGTGCCGCCGTTCATGACTATGCTTGTAGTGTAATCTCCTACACCTGGAGTCGTTGGCCCCTGACCCAATGTGTCACCACCAACACTATCGTCTTTGGTACTGGTAAAGATTACCGGATTGCCGGAAGTACCGGTGACGTTGAGGGTACCACCGGAGCTGACAGTTATGCCACCGCTGTCGCTTTTCACAATATCCCCATCTCCTATACTCATTGTGCCGTTCACAGTTAACGGATTACCAGATTCTTCAACAAGAGTCACATTACTGCCTAAAGTAAGTGCTCCGTTTATGGTGTCACTGTCATAGGTTTCTACTATTGCACCACTGGTACTTGCTACAGTCCACGTTGATCCTAACGGAACGTCAGAATACGATGATGCAACGGTAACATTTGGCCCACTACCGGTGAAGGTATTCTCATTTGTACCAGATAGCACAATGCCTGAAAGGTCGGGATCACCCCAAACTGTGATTGCGTCATCTTCAGTAGGGGTGTTCAGTGTGAAGTTATTGCGCTGTAAAGTAACGTTTGCAAGAGTTTCAGCGCTGCTGTCATCACCAATACTAATTCCATTGTAACCGTTCGTAAAAGAGCTATCCGTTACAGTTAAGTTTGAGCCATCAGCACCGCCGTCACTAATATCCACACTCCCATACTCGAAGTGTGCGTATGTGGCATTCACTGTGCCGCCGTTCATGACTATGCTTGTAGTGTAATCTCCTACACCTGGAGTCGTTGGCCCCTGACCCAATGTGTCACCACCAACACTATCGTCTTTGGTACTGGTAAAGATTACCGGATTGCCGGAAGTACCGGTGACGTTGAGGGTACCACCGGAGCTGACAGTTATGCCACCGCTGTCGCTTTTCACAATATCCCCATCTCCTATACTCATTGTGCCGTTCACAGTTAACGGATTACCAGATTCTTCAACAAGAGTCACATTACTGCCTAAAGTAAGTGCTCCGTTTATGGTGTCACTGTCATAGGTTTCTACTATTGCACCACTGGTACTTGCTACAGTCCACGTTGATCCTAACGGAACGTCAGAATACGATGATGCAACGGTAACATTTGGCCCACTACCGGTGAAGGTATTCTCATTTGTACCAGATAGCACAATGCCTGAAAGGTCGGGATCACCCCAAACTGTGATTGCGTCATCTTCAGTAGGGGTGTTCAGTGTGAAGTTATTGCGCTGTAAAGTAACGTTTGCAAGAGTTTCAGCGCTGCTGTCATCACCAATACTAATTCCATTGTAACCGTTCGTAAAAGAGCTATCCGTTACAGTTAAGTTTGAGCCATCAGCACCGCCGTCACTAATATCCACACTCCCATACTCGAAGTGTGCGTATGTGGCATTCACTGTGCCGCCGTTCATGACTATGCTTGTAGTGTAATCTCCTACACCTGGAGTCGTTGGCCCCTGACCCAATGTGTCACCACCAACACTATCGTCTTTGGTACTGGTAAAGATTACCGGATTGCCGGAAGTACCGGTGACGTTGAGGGTACCACCGGAGCTGACAGTTATGCCACCGCTGTCGCTTTTCACAATATCCCCATCTCCTATACTCATTGTGCCGTTCACAGTTAACGGATTACCAGATTCTTCAACAAGAGTCACATTACTGCCTAAAGTAAGTGCTCCGTTTATGGTGTCACTGTCATAGGTTTCTACTATTGCACCACTGGTACTTGCTACAGTCCACGTTGATCCTAACGGAACGTCAGAATACGATGATGCAACGGTAACATTTGGCCCACTACCGGTGAAGGTATTCTCATTTGTACCAGATAGCACAATGCCTGAAAGGTCGGGATCACCCCAAACTGTGATTGCGTCATCTTCAGTAGGGGTGTTCAGTGTGAAGTTATTGCGCTGTAAAGTAACGTTTGCAAGAGTTTCAGCGCTGCTGTCATCACCAATACTAATTCCATTGTAACCGTTCGTAAAAGAGCTATCCGTTACAGTTAAGTTTGAGCCATCAGCACCGCCGTCACTAATATCCACACTCCCATACTCGAAGTGTGCGTATGTGGCATTCACTGTGCCGCCGTTCATGACTATGCTTGTAGTGTAATCTCCTACACCTGGAGTCGTTGGCCCCTGACCCAATGTGTCACCACCAACACTATCGTCTTTGGTACTGGTAAAGATTACCGGATTGCCGGAAGTACCGGTGACGTTGAGGGTACCACCGGAGCTGACAGTTATGCCACCGCTGTCGCTTTTCACAATATCCCCATCTCCTATACTCATTGTGCCGTTCACAGTTAACGGATTACCAGATTCTTCAACAAGAGTCACATTACTGCCTAAAGTAAGTGCTCCGTTTATGGTGTCACTGTCATAGGTTTCTACTATTGCACCACTGGTACTTGCTACAGTCCACGTTGATCCTAACGGAACGTCAGAATACGATGATGCAACGGTAACATTTGGCCCACTACCGGTGAAGGTATTCTCATTTGTACCAGATAGCACAATGCCTGAAAGGTCGGGATCACCCCAAACTGTGATTGCGTCATCTTCAGTAGGGGTGTTCAGTGTGAAGTTATTGCGCTGTAAAGTAACGTTTGCAAGAGTTTCAGCGCTGCTGTCATCACCAATACTAATTCCATTGTAACCGTTCGTAAAAGAGCTATCCGTTACAGTTAAGTTTGAGCCATCAGCACCGCCGTCACTAATATCCACACTCCCATACTCGAAGTGTGCGTATGTGGCATTCACTGTGCCGCCGTTCATGACTATGCTTGTAGTGTAATCTCCTACACCTGGAGTCGTTGGCCCCTGACCCAATGTGTCACCACCAACACTATCGTCTTTGGTACTGGTAAAGATTACCGGATTGCCGGAAGTACCGGTGACGTTGAGGGTACCACCGGAGCTGACTACGATTCCATCACCACTCTCAACCTTGACTATCACTCCCGGATCAATCGTTAGTGTTATATCATCAGGTACTTCCACATCGTCAGCAACATAGACACAATCAGGTGTCCAAGTCATATTCTCAGTAAGCGTCCCAGACACATAACAAACCGGCAATTGCGGTACCGACGCGCTTATAGTATTTCCTGATAAGGACGAATTTACACTTAAGGCAGCATACGCTATAGCCGAAATGCCAATGAAAAGTAATAATGCTGGAACTGTTGAAGATAGATTTATAATGTATTTTTGCCGCCTACTTTTGGGTCTTTTCCTGCGCATAATAGGGTCACGATATGGTTCCTGTTCACCGTAGTAGCGGATTACCCGGCGTAATTCGGAAACAACAATAAGCATTGATGGGATATAGACCAATATGATTAATCCCAAAGGCTGGCGTACAAAATTGAATATGCTGCCTATTTCGGGAACGGAATACCTAACTTTACCCAAAATAGCGTTTGGTTGTATAGGCATATCTGCCAAGCTGTTGGCATCACCTTTAGTCTGGAATTCATCTTTGCGCCAAATTGCCGGTGTGTTGACGACTCGGTGGGTTAAAGTTAGCCGTGGGTTACCAGGATCTGTAAATGTTATGACATCCCCGCGTCTGATTTTGCTTGGTAATTCTTTCTGAACAACAACGACATCACCCCTATGAAGTGTTGGTGCCATACTTCCCGTCTGAATTGTAAGTATCTGATCGCCGTGCAGTTTTGCGGTAACAAACAATAGCGCACTTGAAATAACTATAAGCAGCGCCAGTGTGTAACTGACAGATCGAATTATTTTAAGCAATTTAAGCGTCACTTCTAATACCTGAGATGTTATTGTGCTCCGGTGAACTGGATATCGAACGAACCGACAGTGGCTTTGGTGCCGGTTATTGCCGACTGGTTTATATCAAAACGCAAAGAGTAATTGCCGGTGTGATTTGAAACAGACGAGTCACCGGCGGTTCCGGCAGATAGCGGGCCGCACGGTACAGTTACTGGGGCACTGAATAGAGAAGCAATGGTGGTATGTACGGTTGAGCCACAACTATTACCGATGATATCTATCAGTACGTTGTTCCAGCCGGTAAAGCCGCCAAGTGCCGGGCGGGTCGGGATACGGGCTGAAAGGTTCAGACTCACTTTGCCGGCGTTCTCAAAATATATTGGTTCGGTCACGCCACTGCCGGGTACGAGGTCTTTGATCTTGAAACCCGGTGCGGAATTCGACCAGTTTTTATTGGTGCTCTTTATTTTCAAGTCCGCGGTCGCACTGGATATCGAATTGGCGGCCAGGGTCGTTTGCTGACTGACAATGGCGTAGGTTATCCCGACTGCTGCACCCGCCGTCACTATGGACAAGAGGAAAGATGGCCCAGCAGATCTTCCTTTTATGAACCTCATATTTTGTACCTATGCGCCGTTAATTTTGAGGTCGAAGCTGTTGGATGTGACGCTAGTGCCTGAAGTTATGGCATCGCTGGTCATGGTGGCGTTGACTGTACAATTAGCGGTGCTGCCGGCGGTAAGCGTGCCGGTGATGGAGACCGGACTGGATGTCAGGGATCCAAGATCACTTGTGAGCGATAAAGTCGGCGTTGTGCAGTTCAGTGCAAGGTGGACATCTGAATTATTGACCGTTCCCCCCGTAAAGATTACAGCTGCGGGAACTGATAAACTTAATGACATGCTTGATGTAGTCGTGTTTTTTAAGTAGAACGTCTTGCTAACACCGGTGGAATCACCAGGTGTGACATTAAATGCAAAGCCGGGTATTGAACCACCGTACGTTGTACCATCGGAACTAAGTTGAATACCTTGCGTTGCGCTAATAGTATTACCCGATAATGTTGCCTGACTATTTAAGGCTGCGAATGTAATTCCGGTAGCTAACGCCGCAACTGCCCCAATAGAAAATAAGGCCCGTGCCAAAGGGCTAACTTTAATCTTAAGCATTGTTTCCTCCTCACTATTAAAATTGACTTTAATCCTCTTGCAGTATACAACTGCACGTTTACTTACACCACTAAAAGGAATCCTCCCACTGCCTCTTTAGTATAAGGGCTTACCTGGCCGCATCAAGATCGTTCTTCCGGTTGGGAGCTGCATCTTGACCCGGCCAGTCCAGCCCTTGCCCGGTCGGCTGAAGTGGTAGGTCGAATCGCTTCAGAAGACATTAATACTATGAAGGAGGGGTATATGGATACAGCATATGCTTTAGAAGTGTCAAGGTTAAACGATGAGTTTAGGCATAGTAGGAATGGAGTTACGGTTACTCGCGGAGTACAGGCATTGGATTATTTGCCTGATTTACTAGATGAGGTAGTTAGGTTCAATGACTTTACCGTATCGAATGATCCGTACGGGGAACATGACTTCGGGAAGATCATATGGTCTGGCCAGGTAGTGTTCTGGAAAATAGACTACTACGACCAGACTCTAACATACGGTGAAGATCCGTTGTCTGAGAATTGTAAAAGGGTGCTTACGATTATGCTTTCGAGTGAGTACTAATTCACACGCCCTGAGCATGGCATAAATCTGCTCGAAATCTAGAAATCAACCAGGGTAACTGATGTAGGGCTTTCTGGCTTAGACTTGCCGGTCAAACTAGCTAAGCAATGGTGATAACTTCTTGGGGAAAAGTGCATTCGACCAAATATCATTTTGGCCACCTGCAACCGCTTTGATTGTAGACGCAAGTACGGTAAGTTCTGTTTCATCAAACCCCATGTTATCTAAGAGCCTTTTTGTTTTATATAAGAAACTATTTTTCGAACTTTCGTCTTTTAGCACGAACGCTATCCGGGGATAACTTCCATCCCAACCCTCATCTTCATTATGTGTAATGATCTCATCTAACCGTTTTTTAATGACATATGGCTGACTTCCTTGCACGAATACGATCATTGCCTCACGGCCGTCTGGCGTTCGCACATAAAGATCAGGCCGGTTCTTCGGAAATTGTTTAAAGCGGTTTATCTCGGTCTTTGTGAATAGGTCAGAGCCGGAAGGGATGTTCTGTTTAATAGGCGTGTAGCAAGCCAGTACTTCAATACAAAGTTTTATAAATTGATCGGTAGCAGTGCCATTCTTGTAAAGGGCATGGACAACGGGTTCTTTTACATCAAGCAATCCACGAACAGCCGAGACACCTGATTTACTTAAATAGTAATATGCTGGCCTCCTATCAATGCGCCAAGACTCCTCATACACTTTGACCACTAGATCTTGGCGAACCAAGTGTTCTAGAACTTCATACAGGCTAACACGGTGGATATTTAGTACTTGTGCTAATGATGGTGCGGTGACAAAACGAAACTTGAATAAAAGCATTAGGATACGCTGTTGTTGCTTTGTAAGGTTTACTTTTTCGCTCGCTTCCATAATCACTACTCTCCTATACGTAAGTATATAATAAGAGAGAGTTAATAGTGCAGTAGCTCCCCTGTTAAATATATCTATTTATCCTTCTATGCATAGTAGGTATTTATCCACAGAAATATATGTAATTAGCATTGCTAATTATTTTAAATAGCATTACTATTTATATAGAGGTCGTACGTTAATAATTCGGCTAGCAACTGTAGGAACGGAGGGTAAGATTATGACATTAGCAGACAGGGAATTACTAGAATGCGAAGTACTGGCAGAAATATGCGCTTGCCAATATTACGACTTGGCTGACACCATAGACGAAACGCCAGACGAGGATCTGATGTCTATCGTGCTCCACACCAGGAAGTGCGAAGTTTGCGGTAAATAGCATTGCTGTTAAGTCTGTACTACAATAGACTTAATGGCCATAAAGATTGTCACTATGCAAGTAAAGATTTCGAAAGCTGTACGCGAGCGTGTCAGGGAGGTTGCCAAAGAACGGGGTATGAATTTGAATGATCTCGTTTTAGAGCTCTTTGCTAAAGTTGGCGATAAGGAACTTAAGAAACTGGTGGAGATTGAACAGAAAGAAAAACCACGCCGGGGACGACCCTGGGATAAATAGCAGCTCGCTAGCCGAGTTATAGACGTACCGATCTCCGGTACGTTTTTTATATGTTCGCCAGGAGGGTTTATGAGCGGAGTAGAGAAGTTACATAACATAGCAGCAATACTCACACAATCATTCAGGGTGGACTATGAAGCTATCGAGGAGTTGCGTGTCATCCTCGAGCACCAAAATCAGTACCCAATAACACATGATCAGGCCGAGGAAGTCGGGCGCAAGCTGATTAGTGTAATAGAAACACTAGCCAACGGCCGATCAATTACAGTAAACCGGGAGGATAAACATGAAATCTAAAAACACGGCAGTGATACTCGCTCGAGTCTCTTCGAAGTCACAAGAGGATGAAGGCTACTCGCTTGATTCTCAGCTTAAGCTACTACAGGACTACTGTCAGATAAACGACCTACGGGTCATTAAAATCTATAAGATAGCTGAAACCGCATCAAAAGAAAAAAGCCGTAAGATATTCACCGAACTTTTATCGTACATTGCCAAGAATGACATATACAACTTAGCTGTCGAAAAAACCGATCGTCTTACTAGAAACCTACGTGACGCCGTGGCAATCGATGATTGGCTCCAGGCCGACAAAGATCGAGTATTGCATGCCGTAAAAGAAAATCTGCGACTTCACAAAGAATCTAAATCCGACGTGAAGTTTATGTGGAACATCCATTTGGCGGTAGCCAAAAAATACACCGATAATCTCCGCGAAGAGGCTATGAAAGGCTGGGCCGAAAAGCTAGCGCAAGGCTGGATGCCCTCACGCCCGCCCATCGGTTATATGACTACAATCCAGAACGGCAAGCGCATTCATGTGCCAGATCCTAAGTCCGGCCACTACATACGCAAGGCATTCGAACTATACGTCCAGGCAGGTGGATCAATAGCAAGCATCTGGGCGTTTCTTCAGCAAAGCGGTGTCAGAAGTTACAATGGTCGACCATTAGCCGAAAGCGCAGTTCATATGCTACTTCAGAACACCTACTATATGGGTGTTATAACGTTTAACGGCGAAACATATCCCGGCGCACACCAACCACTCATAAGCAAGGAGCTATTTACGGCAGCACAGGCAAAGCTCCACAGTAAACGCCCAGACAAACGGCGTCGGCTTGACGCGCTTCTGCGTAATGTAATGACCTGTGGTTATTGCGATAAAGTAATTACCTGGGAAAAACAGAAGGGACATTTATATGGTGCGTGCCAGCGTGATTTTGCCGACTGTAAAATCAACAAATACTTGCGTGAGGAACTCGCGCATGAATCCATACTGGACAGCCTAGAAAACCTGATAAGCCCCTCACAAAGTGTCGTGAGTTGGCTCATTGGCCACTTAGAGGATGAGTTTAAGAATAGGAATAACTCAATCGAAGAGCACAAGCAATCAATCCAGAGTCGCATAACACGGTTAGAAAAAATGGATGAAATGCTTTACGACGACAAGTTGGCTGGTGATGTCACTCGCGAGCGATATGAAACTAAGCATGCCGATATCAAAAAGCAACTCCAGAACCTGCGAGATGATCTGTCCGTGGCTGATATGACCTTACAGCAGAAACACGAGGAAGCTATTGACCTTATCCGTCTGACACAAAGTGCTAAAGCCGAGTATTTAAGTGAGGAGTTAAGTAATGATGCCAAACGCAACATTTTGACCGAACTCTTTGATTCAGTCGTTTATAAGGACAATGCCGTATCTGTTACGTATTCATTTTTCGTGCAAGCGATTGCCGAAAAGAGCCAAAAATCACGAGCAATAATGGAAGGAGAAAATATGCTTAACCGAACCAACCAAAATGACCCCAATAACAGGGGTCGAAATGAGGATGATCTGCAAATGGAGCTACTTTCTCCTGTTTGGCAGGGGCACGTGGAATCGAACCACGATCTAGGGTTTTGGAGACCCTTATACTGGCCGTTGTACTATGCCCCTAAATGCGCTAATTATTAATAATCAACACCTAATAATGCTTTAAGTGTTATCAAGTTTATCTCTTAATGCTTATTCGATAGCATTGCAGCATAATAGTATCAAAATATCAGATAACTAACTATTGATTATTTTAGCTATTTTCTTTTCAAGATATAGATTATCTGCTATACATATATATACCTATGGCGAAAATATATCCTTCGAAGCCGTTTTTACTATTGGTCTACGGATATCCAGGCTCTGGAAAGACATATTTTTCACGTCAGTTTAGTGAAAATGTCCAAGCTGCACACATGCAAGCTGATCGTATTAGAGGAGAGTTATTTGAAACTCCTCGCTATGATAAGCAAGAGAACGAAGTTGTAGCGCAAATTATGGATTATATGACCGAAGAATTCTTATCTGCTGGTTTAAGTGTTGTTTACGATGTCAATGCGATGCGTACGTCGCAAAGATTAGTACTTCGAGACCTTGCAAGACGATTTCGAACGCAACCTATTCTAGTTTGGTTTCAACTAGACCCGGAAACTGCGTTCAGTAGAAGCGTAAAACGAGACCGCAGGCGAGCTGACGACAAATACGCCGCCACTTGGGATCGTACCACATTTGATAGCATGATCAGTCGTATGCAAAATCCGACATCAAGTGAAGGATACATCGTTGTAAGTGGTAAACATTTATTTAATATGCAGCAAAGTGCGGTTATCAGTAAACTGAGGACTATGGGTGTACTCAGCCAAGATGACGCGAATCCTCATGTAATTAAACCCGGCTTGGTTAATCTGGTTCCAAACCAAGGTCGAGTTGATATGACTAGACGAAATATTTCGATTCGCTAGTCACTATAGTTGCTCAAGTATGGCCTATAAACAATTTACTATTGACGATTCAACTATTGTCACCATATATAAATGTAAGAATAGTAGAAGCTTACGGTTAAGCATTAACTCTAAAGGCGAAATAAAAGTAAGTATTCCATATTGGGCATCGTATGCCAGCGGTTTGGCGTTTGCTAAATCAAAATATGCTTGGATAGAACAAAAGAAAAAACCGGTTCGAGTGCTCGAACAAGGTCGGTTAATTGGTAAGGCTCATCATCTCAATTTCATTGCAGATCCTCTAATTAAAAAACCCTCGACTCGTATTGTCTCTTCAGAGATTATTGTTCGATACCCGTCACAGTACACCATTAAAAGCCCATCGGTTCAAAAGGCCGCTGAAACGGCAGGTATTCGCGCACTGCGAGTACAAGCCGAAAATTTGCTCCCACAAAGACTTAAAAGTCTTGCCTTGAAGCACGGTTTTGAATATCGTTCAGTATCTATAAAACTTTTAAAAAGCCGGTGGGGAAGTTGCGACCAAGATAAGAGAATCGTTCTGAACCTTTATTTAATGCAGTTACCATGGGACTTTATTGACTATGTGCTTTTACATGAACTAATCCATACAAGAGTTTTAAAACACGGTCCTGAATTTTGGAGCGAATTCCTTAAAATTTTACCTGATGCGAAGCAGATACGTAGAAAAATGCACACCTACCAGCCATTGTTAAGTAGTTAGATTGATCCTGCTTGTGTCATAATTATCAAATATGGCGCGACCACTTAAACCTGTCAGACCTAATTTGGTCAGCGAAGAACTTGAGCATCAACGCTTAACGAGTTTAATAAATAGCATGGCAGACGCTGTAGTGGCAGTTGATCGTCATGCAAAAGTTGTTTTATATAACGGAGCTGCCCTTAACATATTTGATGTAAACACCATTAGAGCTTCAAACTCACTCACGGGATTGTTTAAAGCGATTAATAAAAACAATCAGCCGGTGGATATAACGTCCATGGTGCGAGATACAAAAACCCCTACCTCAAATCGAGACTTACGAATCAAATATAGTGATGGAAGCTGTATAAATATATACCTAAGTATTGCGCCAGTTCATCTTGGGTATGGAGAAAAAGGCGAAAGTGGTTACGTGTTATTAATGCGCGATATTACACGCGAAAAGTCACTTGAAGAAGAGCGTGATGAATTTATAAGTGTCGTAAGTCATGAGCTTAGAACTCCAGTCGCGATTAGCGAAGGGAATATTAGTAATGCTCAGCTTATTGTCGATAAATATGGCGATATTAACGAGGTCAAGAAAGCATTAAGAGCAGCGCACAATCAGGTACTCTTCTTGTCTGCGCTCATCAACGATCTAAGTATGCTAAGTCGTGCCGAACGAGGTAAATTGGAACCTACTATCGATCCAATTAACGTGTACGAACTTTGTCAGGAATTAGTGAGCAACTATTTGCCTGATGCGCAATCGAGAGGGCTCCAAATACTTACTGAACTAGACCCAAAACTAGAGCTACTTTATTCGAGTAAATTATACGCCAAAGAGATATTGCAAAATTTTATGACGAACGCGCTAAAGTATACCGAAAAAGGACACATAGCAATCGGAGCCAAGCAGTCGGATAGAGGTGTTGAATTTAGTATAACTGATACAGGAATTGGAATAAGTAAAAGCGATCAAGAGCACGTCTATGACAAGTTCTTTCGCTCTGGAGATTTTAGGACTCGGAAAGCAAACGGAACAGGATTAGGGCTCTATGTAACAATGAAATTGGCACGTATGCTACATGCTGACATTAATTTACATAGCGAACTCGATAAGGGTTCTACATTTACTATCTTTATTCCTAATCTGACAAATGGTCAATAATTTCCGGTATTAAACGATAGATGACTTCATTACGCTTTTGGTAGTTTGTCGTATGTTTGCATTACTGGAATACAAACATTTCGCTCTTTCCAGATCACTTCTTTAAATTCGTACAGCCACATAGACAAGTTAAGAATACAGATATCATACATTGACGCTATGGGCGCTAGACAATATGTCCAAACAAATTTTTTCCTGTAAGTTATGAATGAAATATATGCGTAAAACACACCATTTAAAAGACATACTATTAAAGCAGATACACAATAGAGTAATCGAAACGAGAGTAAGTAGTATAAGAAAAATAGTAAAGGAATATCAAAGCTTACTATTTCAAGTAAACTTGTTAACATGACAAATTCTGGCCGCCTGTGCAACTGAGGATACCTGGTACGTACAGCAGTTGCCTTTTGCTCATCTACGCTTTTTGAACTAGATAGACCAAGTGTCAAACTACTTATTAGAAAACAATAACCGTCATCAGCCTGAACGGCTTGTTTCGCAAAATAACTTTCTGGACTAATTGAATTTTTAATAGCCTTAAAAGTTCCACTTTTGTTTAGAAACTGTCGTTGTGTAATCCAACAAGTACTTAAGACTGGAGGTCTGTTAAAAGTTTTACGGGGTAAAGCTATTTCCCAGGCATATCGGGACGGTTGAATAATAAGCGACCGAATACGCGACGAAGCGGGTAACTCATTGATAGGCATAAAACTCAACATTTTCTTATGTTTATTTAGAAAGATAGTAACTATCTCACGTAATGTAGCTTCATCAAAACGCACGTCAACACCACAAAATAAAATAAGTTCTCCATTTGATTGCTGAAGCAGCTGTTCGTATGCGAAATTTTTGGCTAACCACTTATCCGGTGGAACATCGCCAGCAATAAAACGTACGCCGTCATGAGCAAATTGTCGGATAATTTCTGGAGTTTTAGCGCTTTGCGAACAGTCATCGAGTACCACAATTTCAAGTTTGGGATAGTTAGATTTCGTTAATTTCGCCAAGCATGCTTGCAAATCTAGCGTTTCATTTCTTGCTGGTATAGCGATTGTTAATGTTGGTAACTGCTCGTCCGTGAGGTTTTGATTTAATTCTACTGCTGACATTTTACGAGCATTTCTAGATATTGATACTAAAAGAGTTACAGCAACGATCACTTGTATGCATAAACAAACTACCACAAGAAGCGATATAGAATACTGATACTGCCTGGCTAAATACCAAAGTATGACAATGACTATTTGCAATCCTATCAGGATAAGAGAAGTTTGACGGCAAACGCGTAACAGATATGACTTTTTCGATCTGTGCTCTACTACTCTCAGCAGATTGACGACTCTATAGGTATTTATTATAAGCAAGAGCAGGGCCCAGATTGTGGCGCTTTGAATAATTAATATACCGCTTGCAACTGATAAACTTATGATGATGACCGAAGCTAAAAATTTATTAAATCGCCAAATATAAGAATTCCATTGACAGATTTCTGCAACACTAATAAGTCCAATTATGTATAGTATGTGCGGCATTACCTTTACTATAACAAAACCAGTTTTTTGTATTTATGTAGTTCAATCTAAAAGAAGGTTGCTATCTAAATATTCTCGTGGTAATATTGACAGATAAGACCTACAACAGTATGTAGGTTTTTTTATTAGGTAAAATCCGGGTTACTGAAAATTGGAGTAAAAAATGGCTGACGAGCAATTAGATCCGTCTAAAAGCAAACGCCGCGTAAAGAATCCTGAAACCTTTCGCGAACGAGCTATCAAAGCGACTGAAGCAACTGAAAAGCCGCGTAAATTTAGTAAGGTAAAACGAGTTTTCGGAAAAATATTTCGAGCTATATTTTCACCGATCGGTCGATTTTTTTCCAAACTATTTAAGATTCAGCCCTTCAAAGCAATTGCTAAAGTGTGCTACTGGATAGGTCTTATCATATGGCCAAGATACTTTCGAAACAGTTTAAAAGAGCTAAAATACGTCACTTGGCCGAACTGGAAGCAATCGCGACAGTTGACTTTTGCTGTAATGATCTTCGCAATTGTATTTGGAGCTACCATAGCACTTGTTGACCTCGGCTTAGATAAATTATTTAAAAATATACTTTTAAAGTAAAGGATAGGTTATGATCAGCAGTAAACGCTACGATGCAAACAAACAATGGTACGCTATCCATACATATAGTGGTTATGAGGAGAAGGTTGCCGAAAGTATACGTCAAAGAGCTGATTCACTTGATATGGGCGATAAAATTTTTCAGGTCTTAGTCCCAAAAGAAAAAATGATTGAAATCAAAAACGGCAAGCGTCGCGTTGTTGAAAAAAGAATTTTCCAAGGTTATGTTCTTGTCCAAATGAAACTCAGCGAAGACGCATGGTATATCGTGCGTAACACGCCGTCGGTGACTGGATTCGTAGGAAGTGGCACTGATCCAACGCCAATTGAACAGGATGAGATTGAGAAAATACAGAAACGAATGGGGCTAGAACAACCGAAGCATAAGATTGACTTCAACATAGGTGAGATAGTGAATATCGTTGACGGACCATTTAAAGGTTTTGACGGCAGTATTAATGAAATTGATGCAGCTAAGGGCAAGCTCAAAGTTCTAGTAAACATGTTTGGACGAGAAACACCTGTTGAACTCGATGGCTTACAGGTTAAACGCGTCTAAGTCCTCATGTTTCGATACGCTCAATAGACAGTGGACGAATGCATGATAATAGTGTAAAATTTAAGAGTTACGCACTCCAGGAGGAGTATTTTTTATGGCAAAAGTTGTAAAAGCAAACCTAAAACTGAAAATTCGAGCTGGTCAGGCGAATGCTGCACCACCAGTCGGTAGTACCCTTGGTCAGTATGGCGTTAATATGATGGATTTTATTAATCCGTTTAACGAATCAACAAAAGATATGCAAGGTACCCTAGTGACAGTTCATATCACAGTGTATGATGACCGCTCAATGAGTTTTGGAGTAGTTGGTGCACCAACCGATGACCTTATTAGGGCAGCGCTCAAAATCGACAAAGGCTCAGGCAAGCCAAACAGTGAAAAAATTACCAAAAAATTATCTCAAGATCAGCTCACGCAAATAGCAGAAACTAAAGCTGAAGATATGAATGCTGACGATATTGAGTCTATAAAACGAATGGTTGCGGGCACTGCCAGAAGTATGGGCGTAGAAGTCGAAGAAGCTAAATAATTATTAATCTACTAATTGTGGGAGACAATAATCATTTGTCGCAATGACCACGAAGGAGCTGGAAATGGAATCAGAAAGCGATAAAACGCTAGACGCGAAAGTTAGTAAAAAGAAGACGGTAGTCGAAAAATCGGAGGTTGAGTCGGGTGCTGCTGAAATTGTCACTAAAGACCAAACTTTGACCGAACAAGATGTAACCCAACCCGATAAAGAAAGTACAGCCAAATCCGGTAAGCGCAGTGCAAAATCATTGAAAGAGGCTGAATTAAAAGCCGAAAAGGAAGCTAGAAAATCTCAACCTAGTGAAGACTCTGACCAGATTTCTAAAAAAGTAGTTAAACCGACACGTAGCAAACTTGAGCGGAAAGGCAAAAAGTTTCGAACGAGTGCAGAATTAGTTGATAAAAATAAGGCATACTCTTTGGAAGAGGCAATCAGTCTTGCGAAGAAGACGAGTTACGTAAAGTTTGATGCGACTGTTGAACTCCATGTCAAACTCGGGGTTGACCCTCGTATTGCCGATCAGAACATACGAGATACGCTTGTTTTGCCATCAGGTACAGGCAAACAAATAAAAGTCGCGGTTCTTACCGACGATGTTGACGCTGCAAAGAAAGCCGGAGCAGATATAGTGGGTACCGATGATGTCCTCAATCTTCTTGAGAAGGGCTCGTTAACGTTTAATGTCTTAATCGCTACTCCGTCACTAATGAGTAAATTGGGCAAATACGCTCGATTGCTTGGTCCTCGTGGACTTATGCCAAGTCCGAAAAGTGGCACCGTAACAAACGATATTTCAAAAGCGGTGAGTGAAGCAAAGGCTGGAAAAGTAGAATATCGTGTAGATAGTACAGGTATTGTGCATCTCGGCATAGGGAAGACCAGCTTTACAGACCAACAATTACTCGCCAATGCTCAAGCTGTATTAGCTAGTATTAAAGGTAATAAACCAAGTAGTATTAAGGGCATATACCTTAAGTCTCTTTATCTAACCACAACTATGGGGCCATCATTGTCTTTAGATAACAGTACTATTAACTAGACAGCTAGGTAGTACTCTGCAACAATAACGGTTATGAATAGTTTTGGGCAGCTAGATACGTACGGTGCTCTAATTATGTTTGATGGTCCTGACGGCGTTGGTAAGTCCACTCAAATCGCTCTAGCGTCAAAAGCATTAATTGCAAAAAACTTAAAAGTCTACACCACTCGCCTAAGTGGTGGAACCCCAATTGGTGAAGCATTACGTTCCGTTTCACTTAATCCAGACTTGCCTAGATTACCAATCACGGATTTATATATCATACTTGCGATGTATAGCGCCCTCGCACATAAATTAGACATACTCCGAACTGAGGGTACAATTTGTCTAGTGGATCGCAGTCCACTATCAATTATGGCGTATCAGGTATACGGTAGCGGACTATCTCGAACTGAAGGGGAGAAAGCGACGTCAGAAGCTATGGCCCTTTTTTCACCAGATTTGGTGATTTGTTACTACGCACCTACAGATGTAATTGATGCGCATCGAAAAGCTCGGCATAGTAGTCAAAATAGTGACTATTTTGAAAATCAACCTGAAGATTTCAGTTTACGCGTTATAGATGGGTATAAAGATGCTGCGAGCATGTTTCAAACGGAGATAATTGAAGCCACAGGAAATAAAAACGAAGTTCACCGACAAACGATGGAGCTTATAAATAGAGTAATCACTTAATATCCACACGCATACATTTCATGAGCGCATTTGTCGTTCTCGTGAATCCTCTAATACCAGATTGATAGGCTATATATCTATCTCGCCATATTGGTTCATACTTCGACTTAAATCGATATAATCCACTGAAGGAATAGAACCTATCACCGTTAGCGTACGCAAATCGCAGTATGCCGTCAACGAGCCCTTTATTTTCATTATCTGGCTCATCTAAACCAATGAGCGGACATAAACCAAGATTTAACCACTTATACTTATCATCTACCAATTTGGTAATGAAGTTCATGAGCAAAAAATCATTTATATTCCCAAGACTATTCTTAGTATGACGCAATAAATCAAAACTAGCTTCCTCTAAATCAAAGTCTATCGGCAGCTTATTCATAAATGCTTGTATAGTCCCAGCCGCGTCCCTCACAATCACGACAGGACATTGCTGCATATATTCTTGTGAATAGTAACCCATCGCGAAACCTCTTTCGACTCTGCCCCCAACGCTTAACCAATCTTTAGATATTTCATCCAATCGATCCAGCACAGCTGGATGATGTGGAGGTTGCAGCATCTCGCAAGAATAACCTTGTTTTGTAAACTTGTTAGTAATATTTCTAAAATATTTGTTTGTTGCTACCGTTGATTGAAAATGTTCTATGTCGATAACAGCTTCTTGGCCTATTTTTTGTAAACTAAATCCATGCTTTTCGTACAACTCATGGTGGTCATATTCAATATGTATTAAGGCTGGAAGCCAGTCATTATTAAAACAGAGCCTTTCAAATTCAGACATTGTTTGACTAAAATGTTTCTTTTCACCTACAATATCACCCAAACATAGAGCCACCCCTTTATAGACATGAAAAGCCAAGCTGCAGCGTTGAGATTGATCAAAAAAATACTGTTTATCATGTGGCCACAATTTAAAAAAGTCCTCACTTGAGCCACCATAAATGGTAAGCAATTTGTGTAAGTGATCTCGGTTCAGGGATTGATCTGTAAGGCGCAATCTAAGCGGCTCGAATAATGAAATAAGAACATAGATAAACGCCGCTATACTGACAAATGAAAGCGAATTTACAAATATTTTCGCTCGCCGTGTATAAGGATGTAAGGGTTTATTTGTAGTTAAGTCAAATTGATCAATTGTATACTGTAAGGCTGAAGGGAAGGCGATTTCTTGATGGAAATCACTTTTATCTAACAAAGAAAATCCTGCGACACCGTACACTAAGGCGACAATAAGTATTATTATTGAAAATCTAGTTGCGACACGCAAACCTTGTATATCACTATTTACGACGAAATCTTTCTGCATAACAAAGAGTAGCGTCAAGATTGCTCCCGGCAGCACTAGAGATCTGATGATATCTACACCTGTAAAACTATGAATTGATATTGTTTCGAATACATTTGCAAAGCCAAGACCTAGATAAAATGAATAGGCTAATACGGTAATCACCCATGCTCTTCGTTTTCTTCTACGAAGCAAAGTGCTTAAATACAGCAAACTTAATCCAAGAAGTAGTGGTATATCGATTACAAAGGCACTTAAGCGGGCTCCATGAAATCCTCCAACTTGATCAAGCAAGCTTGTAGCTAAAATAAATATTCCATGCGCTGCAACGACAATGCTAATAAATTGGACACCAAACGACCGGTTCACGCGCAAGTGGTGCTTCAGTGATTCCTGTATAGTCATAACGCTTACTTAATTGTACTAGAAGCCACCTCAATGATTAAACATAAAAACTTTGAGCTATAAATCGCTACTCACATTACTAAGCATCAGCGTATTTTTAGAATGGACTTACTATATTTGCGTAAAAATCACATTATTATTCTACTTGCCTTCCGAATGAACTGATTCTAAAATTAAGATACATTCCCGGAGGTACAAACATAAGTGTCTGTTTATAGTAATATCCAAATTCGCCAAGCTATTGATGATGGCCATATTATTTGCCATCCGTTTTTACCGAAACACGTGAGTCACGCCAGCTTAGATGTGACTCTCGGCTATTACTATTACCAGATTGAAAGGATGAACGAGAGAACGATTTATAATCCTTTTGATAAAGAAGATGTAGAACGATATTTTGATGGACCGTACAAGGCTCTACCGCATGGTGAATGGTGTGCTTTAAATGGCTTTAAGCCTGTCAACAATATTCCTCTTGATCACCCTGTCATTAGTTTGAAACCAAGAGAACGAATTCTTGCACACACGCATGAGTTTTTTGGTATTTTACCACCGGGTGCCTGCGAAGTAAGATCACGATCCAGCTGGGGAAGAAATGGTATTGCAGTTTGTTTTGACGCTGGATGGATTGACCCAGGTTATATAAACCGATTGACGTTAGAAATATATAATTTAAACGACCGGGAGACAGTATTGTTGCCCGTCGGCGAAAGAACCGCACAAGTCATATTCCATGAAACGGGTGACGTCGAGGGTAGTTACGGATTAGGCCGGGATAATGATTTTAGTGGGAAGTACCAACAAGGAAATGATTTAGATAATATTATTAAAACTTGGTCACCAGATATGCTACTTCCGCGCGCATATAAAGATAAACGTGCAATTCCCACAAAAATACAAGGCTTGCCGTATGACTAGGGGAAAATACATTGTTCTGGAAGGTCCTGAAGGTGTTGGTAAAACAACACAGATAATGGAATTAGCTAGACGTTTACAAGCAGCTGGCCTTCCAGTTCGAATATTACGAGAACCTGATAGTCAAAGTGATCTTACAGCTCGTGCCATACGACAACTTACTCAAGATCCGCGTTATCCTATGAATACGAGGACGGAAGTTTTACTATATAACGCGGCAAGGTCACAAAGTCTACAGATCATTAAACAAAGTGTAGATAACGGCATTATATGTATTGTCGATCGAAATTATTTAACAACTCTTGCGATACAATATTATGGCCGTGGTGATGTACCAGACTACGAAACAATAAATGCTATTATTTCTTTCGCTGTTGACGGAGTTGAGCCTGATCTGTGTGTAGTCTTAGATGCACCCGTCGCCATGCTCAAGCAAAGGCTACAAAATCGCTATACAGGCGAACGCTTTGATAATCTCGATGATTCTTTTCTTGAACGAGTACGGGCTGGCTATTTATGGGAAGCAAAACAAAGGCAATATCCGGTAGTTTTTGCTGTCGACGATGTTGACACCGTCATGTCGAACATTTGGGAGCATGTCACGAAAATGCTAGCAATTCGAGATGCCACAAAAGTGAGTCCAGAAACGGTAGCACCGCCCGCATCAATAAAAGATATCATTCAAGAAAAATCATATGCTACTACTAACGGATCTGATAGAGTCGATAAGGATACTTTAACTAATAAGACGCTGGAATCTAGAAATATGAAGCCATATATTGAAAAAAATAGTGATGGGAATGTGCAAATTACAGAAGAAGGCAAAAAGTATCTCGAAGAAGCTGTGACCGACGTAACAGGAGATGTGTATGCATTTACTGATACATTGAGTCCGGTCACCATCGCTGCTGCTATGGCTAGGTTGAGCAGGCGCGGCGATGATATGCGCATAACCATTCTTGATGAATTTGCTGGTAAGTTGGGCAAAGATGAAAAATTATTAGAGCGCATTATTACGGCTTACGGAGATGATTCAGTTCAGCAACTAGCCGGCTTACATTTCGTTATCGAAAACGCCTCCAATTTACTAACGAAAAAACTCGAATGGGGGAGGTTGGCGGCCTACTTAGAACAATCAACTAGATATATTTATTATGACAAACAAGACGTAAACCATAAGTACAAGTACTACACACCCGCACACTTCAAACCCGAAATTAAAAAGCAGTACACCGAAGCCATGGATGCAATATTTAAATTATATTCCGTCATGGTTCACAAGCTGACAGATTATGTTAGAGCCGGTTCATCAGTGCCTGATAAAGATAGAGATGTAGCTTGGCAAGGTGCAACGAGAGCCCAGGCGTGTGACGCTGCGCGTAACGTTCTACCAGTTGCAACCAAATCTACTGTCGGCATATATGCTTCCGGTCAATCCGTTGAAAGCCTTATTATGCATTTACTCAGTGACAATCTGCCCGAAGCCCTGCAGACTGGACAGGAGCTACTGGCACAAGCCAGAAAAATTATCCCAATGTTCTTGCAACGTGCAGATAAACCGGAGCGTGGCGGGGCTATGGTTGCGTATCGTGCGAACACCTTTCAGCATATGAATGACTTAGTAAAGGACTACCTGCCAGACAGTTATGCAAGTTCTGATTCTGAGCCTGTAACCTTGGTGGATTTTTGGCCAAAAAATGAACTATTACTCATTCCTGACATGTTATATGAGCACAGTAACATGTCTTTGGATCAACTTCATACTGAAGTTAATAGCTGGCCTTATGAAAAAAAGCTAAAAGTATTCAATGCCTATATGGGAGAGCGTCTCAACAGACGTCATCGACCAGGTCGTGCCTTAGAAAAAGCGCATTACAGCTGGGATATTCTTTGTGATTACGGTATTTTTAGAGATTTACAGCGCCATAGAATGGTCGACGATTTAACATGGCAGTACCTATCCCCAAGGTACGGTTATGAAATACCAAAATTAATCGAAGATGCAGGTTTAACAGATCAATTTGAAGATTGCTTTAGCATAAGCGTGAAACTATTCAGTATTCTTCAGAAGGCTGGATACGATATAGAAGCACAGTATGCGACATTATTTGGCCATAGAATGAGATGGAAAATTACCTATAATGGACGAGAAGCATTTCACTTCCACGAGCTCAGAACTAGCCCTCAAGGGCATCCAGGTTATAGAAAGTTAGTTCTGGCTATGCATGATAAGCTCACCGAGGTACACCCGCTTTTAGCAGAGGCTATGAAATTCGTAAATACCGAGGAAGATCCAGAGCTTACGCGACTAGCCGCAGAGCGGTATACGCAATTTAAATTGTCACAGCTACACTAGTTTATTTTTTAAACCGAAATCAGGTGTTCAATATGTCGTGACAGTACACGCCTCACTTGACTATTCATGGGATTAAACATAGAATACCTTTCATGGTTTTGAATCAGATGAAGCGTATTCTAAACATTATTATTGTCCATACGGGGCTGTGCTTCACAATGGTTGAAGCCACGCGATAATCGCGATCAGCACAGCCATCAAATCCATTCGGCTTCAACCGGGTGGATTTTTTTAATGTACGCATTTTATCTAAACGGATTTATTATGACTGGTGCAGAAATACTTATAAAAAGTCTTGAAAGAAATGGTGTAGAAAAAATATTTGGTTATTCTGGCGGGGCTGCAATACCGATATTTGACGCTTTAATTACGACTCATACAGCTATTGAGTTTATACTCACGCGGCACGAACAAGGAGCGACGCATATGGCTGATGGCTATGCCCGAGCTAGTGGTAAGCCAGGTGTTGTTTTGGTTACCAGCGGGCCCGGCGTTGGTAACACGATCACGGGATTAATGACCGCAAGCATGGATAGTGTGCCGATAATCGTTATTAGTGGTCAACAAATTTCCTCAATGTTAGGCTTGGATGCGTTTCAAGAAGCAGATGTCTTTAATCTAACAATGCCCGTGGTGAAGCATAATTACTTAGTGCTTGAAACAAATCAAATTCCAGGCGTTGTTGATGAAGCGTTTGCAATAGCCACATCAGGACGACCAGGTCCGATTCTTATCGACATTCCCAAAGATATTAGTTCAGCAACTTACATTGCTCCCTCAGTGAAAAAATTTAATACCGTTATTAAATCGCTCCCTTCAATAAATAAAAAACAAATTATGCAAGTTGCTAAATTACTCGATACCAGTCATCGTCCTGTTATATTGGCAGGTCACGGTGTTTTAATAGCTCAGGCTTATTCAGAGCTATTAAGCGTTGCGAAACAATTTGATACGCCGGTCGTTACAACGCTACTCGGCAAAGGTGCGATTGATGAAACTAATCCGTATGCATTCGGCATGTTAGGTATGCATGGTACAGCTTACGCGAATAAAGCTATCGAAGAAGCAGATCTAATTCTAAATATAGGATCACGTTTTGACGATCGTATTGTCGGTGAAGCTGAATCATTTGGTAAAGATGCTGTCATTATCCATATTGATATAGACGCTACAGAATTAGGAAAAATGATAAAAGTCAGGTTACCAATTCAAGCAGATGCAAAAACATTCTTAAAGCATCTTAAAAAAACAGGTGTAAAAGCATATCATGCAAGATGGCAAGATCATTTGAATAACTATAGAATCCTGTATCCGTTGCAATATAGTGACAAATTAGGTATCACCCAACAACACATCATTCAGACAATCTGGGATGAGACGAAAGGCAGCGCAATTGTGACTACAGATGTTGGACAGCACCAAATGTGGGCAGCACAATTTTATAAAGTGAGAACTGCTCACCACTGGCTAAGTTCAGGTGGCGCGGGAACTATGGGATTTGGTTTACCAAGTGCAATTGGAGCCCAGTTTGCACACCCCAATGCAATGGTTGTCGCGATCGTTGGAGATGGCGGTTTTCAAATGACTCAATGTGAATTAGCAACTGCCGCTATACATAAACTACCTATTAAAATTTTTATATTGAACAATCATTATTTGGGCATGGTTCGTCAATGGCAGGAATTATTTTATGATAACCACTTAAGTGGTGTCGATCTTGAAGGCAATCCTGACTTTGTTAAATTAGCTGAAAGTTACGGAATCAAAGCTTTCAACATTGAAGATCCTGATGAAGTTCAGGAAAAAGTGAGTGAAGCTATCATCTATCAGGATGGCCCGGTGGTCGTTAATTGTGAAGTTGTTAAAACCGATAATGTTTATCCTATGGTACCTGCAGGCAGAGGCTATGGGGAGATGTTAATTACTGCTCCCACGGTAAAATTAGAGAAACCAAACGGAAGTACATAAAAATGGAGGATGAAAAAAGTCGAACATACCAGCTTGTCCTTGTGGTAAGAAACCAGCCTGGAGTGTTAGTGCGGTGTGCGCAAGTACTCAGTAGACGAGGGCAAAATATTGAGTCACTACAAGTTGCAGCAATACCAGAAACACCAGAACTATCAAAAATGATCATTATTGCGGCCGGTAAACCAAGTATCATAAATCAGATTGTTTCACAGTTAACAAAATTAATTGATGTTATTAATGTCTCATAACAGAAAGGTAGAAAATGTCCGTTGCCTTTGGTCCATATACGCCTGTGCGAAAAGCTGGCGATTTAGTCTTTATTTCTGGTCAAATTGGCATAGACCCAATTACCAAGAATGTAAAAGCTGACATTTTAGCGCAAACACTTCAGGCCATTGCGAACTTGGAAGCTCTGCTCCAGACTGAAAAATTACGTTTACGAGATGTCATTAAAACTACTGTGTTCCTGGTAGATATGGGTATGTACAAACAAATGAATGAAGCTTATGAATCCAAGTTTTTCGTTCCTCGACCTGCTCGAAGTGCCGTTGGAGTCAAAGAATTACCAAGAGTGGGAGGCACTACAAAGCTTTTGATAGAGATAGAAGCTGTCGCTTTTTCTGGAGGTTTATGAGTCCGAAAATCATAGATGATACAGTGCAGGCAATATTAACTTCCAAAGTTTATGATGTTATTAAAGAATCACCTTTAGAATTAGCACACAACCTGACTCGCAAAGTAGGTTTTACCGTTTACTTAAAACGTGAAGATTTGTTACCAATTCATAGTTTTAAAATTAGAGGAGCATACAATAAAATTTCGCAGCTTTCTTCTAGTGAGAGAGCCAGAGGTATAATTGCTGCAAGTGCTGGAAATCATGCGCAAGGAGTAGCATATAGCGCAAGAAAGCTACACATTTCTTCACTGATTGTGATGCCCAGATCTACACCAGTCATAAAAGTAAGCGCCGTAAAACAGCTTGGTTCAGATATAGAATTGTTTGGTGATAGCTATTCTGATGCTGCAGAATATTGCATAAAACGAGTGCAGGAAACGGGTCGAGTATACATACCACCATTTGATGATCAAATTGTGATAGCTGGTCAAGGCACAGCTGGCAGGGAAGTACTTGAACAGCTATCTTCGCTCACTCATATATTTGTGCCTGTTGGAGGTGGAGGATTGTTGGCGGGTATAGCCAGTTACGTGAAAGCAATAAGACCAGATGTGAAAATCATATCAGTTGAGCCTGAAGATAGTAACGCTATGCAGGTAAGTGTGGCAAAAAATAAACGAATAAAATTGCGCCACGTGGGCATATTCGCGGATGGCGTCGCTGTTAAAGAAGTCGGCAAGCTACCATTTGAAATTGCTAGATCGAAAGTTGATGATTTTATCACAGTGACCACTGATCAGATATGCGCTGCAATGAAAGATGTATTTGAAGACACCAGAAGCATTTTAGAGCCTGCTGGCGCACTTTCTATTGCTGGAATCAAAAGTTACAAATTACCCAAAAATGCAGTAGCTGTTGGAATTTGCTCCGGCGCAAACATTACATTCGAACGCTTACAACAAGTAGCTGAACGAACGCTCATTGGCTCGGGAAATGAAGCGATGTTCGCGGTCACTATTCCCGAAAATCCTGGCTCGTTATTAAAGTTCTGTATAGATATTGTCAACGGACACAATATCAGCGAATTTAATTATCGACTGAATGAGCGATCGAATGCTCGAATTTTAGTTGGGGTCATGGTGTCAGGAATTAAAGATAAACAACATTTCATGAAGAAAATGAAATCGCAAGGCTATGAGTTTGAGGATTTAACCCAAGATGATTTGATGAAAGAACATGTCAGACATATGATCGGTGGACCTTCCATCGAAGCACTTCACGAACGTATCTACGAGATTACCTTTCCCGAGAGACCGGGTGCATTGATTGATTTCCTCGTCTCACTGAGTAACCAATGGAATATAAGCTTGTTCCACTACAAAAGTACCGCGAGTGATACAGGAAGTGTTTTAATTGGATTTGAAGTCCTCGATAAAAGAAATTTGGAACAGAAGCTAAAAGCCAGTAAATTTGATTTTCAAGAAGTTGGAAACAACATTGGAATTAAAACTTTTATGTAGATCGTTAAAACTTTAAAACTCTTTAGCTGATATAAGATCTGCTTTAAAGAACTTTTGAGTAAATTCTACTGCAAGCACGGGGTCAAATTTTTTACAGGTATATATATCAACACTGAAAAAAGTATGCGGCGTCTCCCATGCATAAAAGTGTGCACCCGAAGTTTCCCAGTGAATCCATCCAGCCCAACCGAAATCGCCATAATTAGTTTCTGGACTCATTAAAGGCTTCATCAGTAACACTAGTGAAAGTTGTGACAAATAGTCTTTTATGGCGTCACCTCGTATCTGTGCTTCTGGAAATCCTTCAATCGCAAGACGCTGTCTTATAATATCTGGTACTAAATCCAAATATTCATCCAAAACAGATGCATCATCAATTGTATCTTCTTGATACATATTTTTATATTCTTTCCAAATTATCGTTCGTGATCATTTCAAACCTGTAAATATTTAGTAATGTATTCTTTTGGCAAATTAGTTTCGATAGCCCCCTTAATTATGGTGGACATGTATTCTTTAGATGCTAATCCAGGTGAACCAATTTTGTGTTGCACATAGGCATAGGCGGTTATAATTTCGTCAGTTCTTATTTGCAGATCAATGGGTGTTCTCTGATAATCGATAGGTACAAACTCATAATAATCGAGTGCCGCCACGTCTGTTTCATCGAGATCATAGGCCGCACCTCATACAAAGCTTCCATCCTTCGGAACTAGATTACCGACCGCCGATTTTGTAGGTTCAGCTATAGCAGATATATTGTAGAGAAATTGCCAGTTAATGAGCTTAGCTAAACCAAGGAATTTTGCGTCCGGACAGCGTTTTAACATTTGCACTTTCGACATATTAGATCCATATACAAAATACAACGCCTTATATGTTTGTTTTCAATTTATGTTACACTTATCACTCAAGCATCATTGTAACAAAAAAAGCACTAGTATTCTAGAAAATAAAGTACTATAATACCCTCGTTACAGTATTTATGTGAAATATCTCACAAAAAATGTACAAATAGTTAGGTGCAATTCAAGATGCTTACAGCTATCATGAGAGCTAAAAGCCCAAGGACAAAACCGTCACTTCCTAAGAAAAGTATATCTTTATCGACGTACTTTCCTAAAGGAACCCACTATTTCTATGGCTATCCTGCCGGTGAGGATTCAGGCTTTTTAAATTTGGTACCCCCATCTGTTGAAGAACTGGTGGCAGTACGAGCTGTAAGCTGCGCTGGTGAACATGTTTCTGTCGTTGGATTTGCCTCAACTCATTACCCTAGTATTAGTAAAGAGCTCCTGTATAAATTGAATGTTCCGCAAATTAAACGCGGACAGCTCGTTCTGTTACCTGATTATGTCAATACAGAATTAATAGGTGCTGAGCGAAATAGAGTTATCAAAGAATCACTAAAGACATTAATCAGTGATAATAAGCTTGTCATGGCTCAACCATACACGAGTCGTGATATGAATACGATTTATCAAATTCCATCGAAACTGATTAGATACCTCAACGAAAAACATCACATGAGTCAATATATTGATAATTCGATGATTCCTACTCGACTTGCGACATTTACTAGTGGTCAAGATTTTAAAAACGGCGTACCGGAAATACCATTTCCCTACGTAGTGAAAGCATCATCCTCTAGTTGTGGCGATGGTGTATATATCTGCGCACGAAAAGCCGACCTAAAGAAAGCCATAACTAATTTAAAAGAGGTAAAAGGCAGTATTATCGTTGAACAATATATAGTTGCCGAGAAAAATTATGGCATCCACTTCGGTATTCCCAGCGACAATACTAAACAGATAGATTTTCTAGGCTTCAATGAGCAAATTACTACCAGCGAAGGCGAATTTATCGGTGGCAAAATAAACAATTCGTCGCTTCCAGACGAACTAATTGAAATACGAAGATACTTATTAAACGAGGTGCTTCCTCTCGTAAGAAACATGGGGTGGTATGGGGTTGGTGGTTTTGATGTACTTCGTGACTCCAAAGGCAAGTGCTACTTTATTGACTGTAACTTTAGAATGACTGGTATGTCGGCTTACCATTTTTTGGTTGCCAATAAGGCTCTCACTGCGCCACTCATTAGCTTCAGTGGTGAGATAGAGGGCGCTCAGGAATACCTCGAAGAAGTATTACTGCCATATGCCGGTCGACACAGTAAAGATCGAACAATGCAAATTATCGCAATTAGCCAGCATGACAATGTTTGGTCATTTAATGCGGCGTTATCTTATACATCTGAAGAGCATTTGCAATATCAGATGCAATCTCTACTTAAGTCTGGTGTCAAATCTAAAGCCTTAGATCATCTGCTGGGCTAGGGCATAGTTCCTAGTAAACCCAATACTCATATTGACAGTCACATATAAGTAGTGTAATTTATATGTATTGCCAAAGACAGCGACGGGCTTGCCTTAATCATGTCGCCGAGGTGAAACAAAAGAATCATTTGTTTTACGTCTTTGGTTATAAAGACGTTTTTTATTTTTAAAGACAAGGCATTACTAGATGGCACTCACAAAAGATAAGAAAAGAGAAGTAGTCGATGAAGTCAGTAAATTACTGGAATCATCTAAATTAACAGTTGTAACTAAATATCAGGGAACAACTGTCAAAGCACTACAAACACTACGGAAAGAAGCCCGCAAGTCCGATACTCACGTTCAAGTGATCAAAAATCGACTAGTCATTAAGGCTCTCCAACAATCGGAGACGTTAAAGTCCGTCGACACTAAGTCACTACAAGACATGCTTTTATATGCTTTTAACCCTGTCGATGAAGCTGCACCAGCTCAATGTATCGCACAATTTGCGAAACAAAATCCTACATTAGAGTTTGTTGGTGCAATTACTGCCGATGGGACGTTTATGAGTGCCGAGGATGTCAAAGCGTTAGCCTTATTACCTGGAAAAGATCAGCTTCGAGCAATTCTTGCTGGCACTTTAAGCGCGCCACTTACTGGTTTTGTTAATGTGTTATCAGGTAATATCCGTGGTGTGTTAAACGTCTTAAATGCGCGTGCCGAAAGTTTATAACTAATTAGAGAAGGAGTAGGAAATGGCCGACGAAGAAAAGCAAGAGAACAAGAAAGTTGAAACTCCAAAGGAGTTTGAAAAACTTGTAGCGGAATTGGATAAGATGTCTGCTTTAGAGATTAGCAAATTTGTGAAGTTCTTAGAGGAATATTGGGGTGTCAGTGCTGCAGCTCCTGCTGTGGCGATTGCAGCCGCTCCAGGCGCTGCTGATGCCGCACCGGCAGCTGAGGAGAAGAGCGAGTACGATGTCATATTAAAGGACGCAGGTGCACAAAAAGTAGCAGTTATTAAAGCAGTAAAAGAAATTACTGGCTTAGGACTTGGTGAAGCTAAAGCGGTCGTTGATGGTGCTCCGAAGCCGGTTCTGGAAAAAGCTAAAAAAGAAGATGCTGAAAAAGCTAAAAAAGCTCTGGAAGACGCCGGCGCTACGGTTGAGTTATCTTAATACAGACTTTTAATTCTGATAAGATAGTACACTAGTACCCTGCGATATTTATCCACAGTTTTGCAAGATTTTTTGACTTGATCGGATAAACATGGTAGCTTTAGGGGGAAAAGTGTATCAAAGCAAACACTTATTTGAGAGACAGTAAAAATGCCAGACGTACCAGAAAAACAAGTAAAACGATTAAGGGCGCTTATTCAGGAAGCTGAAACCAGCCTTGCTGCAGCAACAGAACTCCTAATAAGTCTTGTAGGTGACGACGAAAAATTAGCCCCGATCGTTCGCGAAGAAACACTCGGTAAAATTATCGAGGGAGTTTTTGATGGTCAAAATATGGTAGGCAGTGACGGTAAAGTGTACCCTGTTCCGGCAAATTATGCCAGTAAATCAAAACTAGTACAAGGTGATATTCTGAAACTAACAATCGCCGAAGATGGTGCATTTCTATATAAGCAAATTGGTCCGATACCGCGAAAACAAGTCGTTGGGACACTTATACTAGAAGGCGGACATTATTTCGTAGATGTTTCAGGTAAAAAGTTGCGAGTACTTCTTGCTAGTGTCACATATTTCAAGGCAAAGCCTGGTGATCAAGTAAGCGTTAATGTGCCCGAAGATGATTCTAGTGCAGAGTGGGCTGCATTAGAGGCAGCTTTGTAAACAACAGTTTACTCCTCTTATTGCACATCGAAATCTATTTTACTACGGTGATTGTCATGACAATTAGTCACTAGGTAACGTATACTATTAGGACATGGGGCAAGCACTATATAGAAAATACCGTTCTAAAAAATTATCCGAAGTAGTCGGACAAGAACATATTACAAAAACTTTAACAAATGCTTTAAAGAATAAAAAAATAAGCCATGCCTACCTATTTACCGGTCCTCGTGGTGTCGGTAAGACTAGCATTGCGAGAATATTAGCACATGAAATCAATAATTTGCCGTATAACGAGGATGAAAATCATATAGATATTATTGAAATAGATGCTGCGAGTAATCGTCGCATCGACGAGATCCGTGAGCTACGAGAAAGTGCTTATATAGCTCCTACCTCGTCTGTCTACAAAGTGTACATTATTGATGAAGTACACATGCTCACAACAGAAGCCTTTAATGCACTGCTGAAACTACTGGAGGAACCACCAGCCCATGTTGTCTTTATTCTTGCAACTACCGACTCACACAAGCTTCCTGATACAATCATCAGTAGAACGCAGAGATATTCATTTAAACCGGCAAGTATCGATGATATTGTAAGGGTGTTAAGAAAGATTGCGAAAAGTGAGCAAATAACCGTTCCTGACGATGTATTAAAGCTGATAGCCGAACATGGATCCGGCAGCTTTAGGGACAGCATAGGCTTGCTTGATCAAGCAAGTAACCAGTCAGATAACTTAACCGAGCAAGGTCTACAAGAACTCCTTGGTATTCCGGCGACTCAGGTGATCGAGTCACTTTATGAAAGCCTGTCCGATGATAGCACTAGCAATTTCGTCATAACACTATTAAATGATCTATTGGGCCAAGGTTACCAATCTGCAATTATTGCAAAGAGTTTGGGCAAATTAATTCGAGACCGATTAATCAAGAATCAATTTCAGGGATCGGACCAACAAGCTTTAGCTTTATTGTCAGATCTAATATTGGTATCTGCCTCCAGCGAGCCTGATAGATCATTAGAGATAGCGATTCTAAAGTATAAATTACAATCTGGGTCAAAACCTCGCCAATCCAATTCGGTTGAAAGTGCTAAAGAGATTCATAACGTTATCCAGAAACAGGAAATAAGCATGCCTCCTCAGGAGCACAGCGACGTTGAGCAGATACCAGTTGTTCCCAAGAACAATTCCAAAGATCTAGTAAAAGAAATCGATACTGTGGTAGCGAGTACTACAAATAAAACTTCAAGCAATATAAGTAACCAACCCTTGGACGAGTTCTGGCCAAAAGCCTTAGCAGCTCTTAAACAGAAGTACAATACTCTCTACGGCATTGTACGAATGGCTCAGCCAAGTGTATTACCTGACAATGGCGTGGAACTTCAATTTAAATTTGCATTTCATCAGAAACGAGTCATGGAAGCAAAAAATCAGCATATTCTCCGTACAATACTGAAAGAAATTACTGGTCAAGACTATCAGATTACATGCGTAACAAATGCAGCGTCTAAGATTGAGGTTCCGACGCAGGAAAAAGAAAGCGTAACTACAAACCCTCAAGAGGGTACAGATTTTCTAGCCATTAGCAATATATTTGGTGGAGGGGAACTGCTAGAATCGTAGAAGACTTGAATTAGAGGGAGAATTACTTATATGGAGCAAACTGCATCTTCAATGCAGCCACCTCAGAATACTGAGGCAGAAGCATCATTGCTGGGTGCATTATTAATAGATAGTGACGCAATTGTTAAAATTGCCGATTCAATTCATGCATCAGATTTTTTTGAAAAACGTCATGAACGTATATATGAAGCGATGCAACAAATTTACGAGCACCATCAAGCGTTAGATGTACTCACCTTAGCCGATCGACTAAAAAATAACGGCTATCTTGATATGGTCGGAGGAGCAAGCTATCTAACTGAGCTGACTAATTTTGTTCCCACCGCTTCTCATGTAGAACAATATGCAAATATAGTTTCTCAAAAATCAATGAGACGCAAGCTTATATCAACGTCTCAAGAGATGATTGGTTTAGGCTATGATGAAACAAAAGAATTAAGTGAGCTGATCGAAGAGGCTGAAAGTCGTTTATTTGAAGTCAGCCAAACCCACATAAAACAAAATGTGATAAGCTTGGAAGCCATTTTAGCTGAAAGTTTTGATCGTCTCGATGATTTACATAAAGACAAACAAAAAATCAGAGGTATCCCAACAGGATACAAAGATCTAGATAGTACGCTAGCCGGTTTTCAACGATCAGACCTCGTCATACTGGCTGCTCGACCTTCAATGGGTAAGACCGCACTCGCTTTAAATTTTGCACATAATATTGCTGTGCAATCGAATCAGCCAGTATTAATTTTTAGCTTGGAGATGAGCAAAGAACAGCTTGTCGACCGGTTATTGTCTATGGAGTCTGGTGTCGATGCTTGGGCCTTAAGAACCGGTAATTTAACCGATGCTGATTTCGAAAAAATTGGGCAAGCTATGGGTACCCTGAGCGAGGCGCAGATTTTTATTGATGACAGCCCAGGTATAACCGTAAGTGACCTACGGACTAAAGCTAGAAGGGAAGCTCACCAACGTGAATTGGGTCTTATCATAGTAGATTATCTACAGTTAATGAGTGGTCATGCTCGTTTTAGTAGCGAGGGAAACCGAGTTCAAGAAATATCGGAAATATCAAGGGGCTTAAAAGGTGTCGCCAGAGAGTTAAACGTACCGGTACTTGCCCTTAGCCAGTTAAGTCGTTCTGTCGAGAGTAGAAACCCACAAATTCCTCAGTTAGCTGATTTGCGAGAATCTGGGTCAATTGAACAGGATGCCGACGTTGTAGCCTTCATTTATCGTGAAGAATACTACAATCCCGAAACAGACAGAAAAAAACTCACTGACATTTTTATCAAAAAACATCGAAATGGCCCAACCGGTGGTATCGAATTGTATTTTGATAATGAAAAACAACGTTTTAGGTCAGTCGATTCCAGACATCAAGATCCTTTTACAAAATAATCTGATTCTCAAAAGAGGGTATAATAAACATAAGCATGTCGAATTTTATAAAGCTTTTGAGAGACCAAAAGTTGTTAGTACTAGCGCTGATATTTGCCTTCGGGTGTCTAAGTTTTCTTATGCTGTACCGTCTTGGCTCCCTTACGAATGGTATTAGCAGTGACGAATTGAAAACAGCAGCCATGCCATACGGATGGCATGGCTTGTACCACAATCCACTTTATTTACCAATAAACGTCATACGTTCAATTTTCTTTAAACTATTTCCTCACTATGGACAAACTATCATTAGGGCACCAAGTGTACTTTTTGGTTGTCTAGCAATTGTTAGTTTTGCGTACCTAATCTGGATTTGGCATGGAATGAGAACCGCTATTCTTGCGACTATTTTATTTGCAACTAGTGCTTGGACTTTACACGTGAGTAGACTTGGAACAAACGACATTATGTATCTTTTTTCAGTTCCAACCTTACTACTATTGAACACGTTGCTGCATAGACACTTTAATAACGCATATATTTTTATTGGAACTTTGTGTGTCTGGGGGCTTTTACTTTATATTCCTGGGCTCATTTGGCTACTCATATTCAATATTTTCTGGGAACGTAAAGAACTCGTAAAGGGCTGGCTTCTTTATTCTAAGGTGTGGCAACGGATCGTAATTATAGTCACCCCACTTATATGGCTGCCGCTTCTAGCTAACTATTTCCGTAGTACGCAAAAAATTGAATACTGGCTAGGGCATATGCAGAGTTTTGGTAATTTATCTGCAGTTTTAAAATCTCTAATTGCCGTACCGATTCATTTGTTCGTAAGAGGACCGGAATATCCCCAGTTGTGGCTAGGACGAGCACCAGTACTCGATATTTTTGCTCTTGCCATGACTTTACTTGGGATATTCTTTTACGTTACACATTTTCGAGCTAATAGAAGTAAAATGATAGGTTTTTACGCACTTATTGCATGGTTATTGACAGTATTCGGAAGCTCAACGATGTTTTCACTACTTGTGCCCTTAGCCTATGTTTGTGCGGCTGCAGGTATCGCGTTTTTAATTCGGGACTGGCTTCGTGTATTTCCCACGAATCCACTTGCTAGGGGATTAGGTGTTGGTCTAATTGTCATCGCTGTCGCTTTCAGCTCATTCTATAACGTTCGTTCCTACTATATTGCATGGACATACAACCCCACAACTCAGGCCCTTTTTAGAGATCACCTCCATTAGTAACTGGTAAGAATTTCGTATATTTAGGCATCTGTTTATTCCAGTTCACATTCTAACCTCGAATATTTTATAATGTAACAAGAAGGGAGATAAAAATGAGCCGTTTTGATCAAGCTAAGATGTTAATGCGCGTTAAAAAAATTCAGAAAGAACTTCAAAAACAAATAATTACAGTCGAAAAAGGAGAAGGTGCAGTAAAAGTTGAAATAAGTGGGGAACAAAAGCTAAAGAAAATTCATATAAATCCAGACTATATTGACCTTGAAGACATCGGTCAGTTAGAGCGTTGGTTAGAAGATGCGGTAAAAGATGCAATCAACGAAAGTCAACGCATTGCAGCAGAGAAAATGCAGCCAATGATGGGAGCGCTAGGAGATTTAGGTCTTTAGCTTAACTTATTAGAAGAGGTCCGTAGTGAGTTCTTCTAAGACGATCTTTTATGACAATACTACCTCCTGCGTTGGAAAATTTAATTGAAGCATTCGGTTCTCTTCCCGGTGTCGGTTCACGTACTGCTGAACGATATGCATATTTTCTGGTTCGACATGGCTCCGACACCCCGCAGAAACTTGCATCAGCACTTCTAGGACTGCAAGGTGGATTGGGCTATTGTGAAAAACGTTTGCACTTATACCATCGGGACAAAAGTTATCCGATCTTTATACTGATCCATCAAGAAATAAAAAGCTAGTTGCAATCGTAGCCGAGCCATTCGATATTATGGCATTGGAGAGAACCGGACTATACCATGGCACCTATCATGTCTTGGGCGGCTTAATTTCACCAATTGACGGTATTAGTCCAGATCAACTACACATTAAAGAACTTGTAAAACGTATTGAAGAGGATCGGGTTGAAGAAATAATATTGGCTACTAATGCGAGTGTAGAAGGCGAATCAACGGCACTCTATATCCAGCAACAATTAGCCGATAAAAAGGTAAAGATTACACGACTCGCTCGGGGATTGCCAATTGGTATAGATTTAGAGTATGCAGATCAGCTTACTTTAAGCAAAGCTCTCGAAGGACGACAATTATTTTAACCAAATAACAATAGTTCTTATTAATTTGGAAATTACATAATATTGCCTACAATTAGTACGTTATGTATAGTGATGCCGATAAAATTAAAGACCTTATAGAACAAGCAACTCATATCGTCGTGATACAGGCAGATAACCCTGATGCTGACAGTCTAGGAAGTGCGTTAGCTTTGGAAGAAATTCTAGAAGGGTTAGATAAACAAGTGACTCTATACTGTGCAATAACTATGCCTACGTACTTACGTTATTTATCCGGATGGGATAGGGTGCAAGCAGAATTTCCACGTTTATTTGACTGCAGTATTATTGTTGATGCTTCGACAATAAATTTACTGGAAAAGCTTTTGCGCGATTCTACGAATAAAGGCATCCTAAAATCGAAGCCATGCATAGTCTTAGATCATCATTCCAGTGTTGAAAATGAGGTATCTTTTGCTAGTGCTCTTATAAATGATGGGGCGCGTGCCTCAACCGGCGAGCTCATATATCAAATTTCCGAACAATTGAAATGGCCGATGCCGCTACATGCACAAGAACTTATAATGTCGTCCATTTTGGGCGATACTCAGGGATTATCCAACCAGCTTGCAACTGCAGTCACTTACCGTGTTATGGCTTCAATGATCGAAGCCGGTGTTGATCGCCCCTATCTTGAAGAACTTCGTCGATCCTATAACAAGATGACACCTGAAGTTTTTAAATATAAAGCAACCCTTATCAACAACACTCACTTGTATAGCGATGGCCAGATCGCATATGTCAAAGTCTCACAAACAGAAATAACAAAGTACAGCCCTCTCTACAATCCTGCTCCTCTCATTCAAGGTGACATGCTACAGATCACTGATGTTCGTGTGGCGATCGTATTTAAGAGCTATGATGATGGAAAAGTCACGGCTGCCATAAGATGTAATCCAGATGCCCCTATAGCTGCTGACCTTGCAGAACACTTTGGCGGTGGTGGTCATCTGTACGCAAGCGGGTTTAAAGATCTATCTCGTAAATCTTATGAAGAAATTCAAAACGAATGTATAAATTTAGCCTATGAATTATTAGTAAATCTTAATGAGGAGAGCATTCATGAACCTGCATAATACTAGAACGAAGCAAGTTGAAGCCTTCAATGAATTTGATAAGGGTATAGTGCGAATCTATAGTTGTGGTCCGACAGTCTATGACCAGGTACATATTGGTAACTTATCCTCATTTATATATGCGGACTTATTAAGAAGAGCATTCTCGTTTAGTGGCTATAAAATCAAACACGTCATGAATTTTACTGATGTTGATGATAAAACTATTCGGCGAAGTCTAGAACAATATGGTCATCTTGGGCCTGAAGAAGCCTTGCGTAAACTTACCCAAGAATGTTCAGATCAATTTCTGGAAGATATGACAGCAGTTTCTAATGATGTTGATTCAATGATATTTGTACGCGCGACAGACTACATTAAAGAAATGCAACGCATAATCACAGAGTTACTCGATAAAAAATTCGCCTACATTGCTGATGACGGTATATATTTTTCAATAGATAAATATCGTAAGAGCGACAAAGTATACGGTCAATTGTCTGAGATCACCGCCGACACAACAAGCGAAGCACGAATACAGAATGATGAATACGACAAAGCTTCGATTCATGACTTTGCTTTATGGAAAAAACAAAAACCCAGCGAGCCAGCTTGGGATTTCATTATTGAGGGCAAAAATGTAGTAGGTCGGCCGGGCTGGCATATAGAATGTTCAGCTATGAGCCACTCACTTTTGGGACAGCCGTTTGATATTCATACAGGCGGAGTAGATCTCATTTTCCCACATCACGAAAACGAGATCGCCCAAAGTACCGCAGGCAAGGACGATCCATTATATGCAAATTTTTTCGTTCATAATGAACATATGCTCGTGAACGATCAAAAAATGAGTAAATCGCTCAATAATTTTTTAACACTTAACGATATACGACAGAAGCAATTTAGTCCGATAGCCTTTAGACTTCTTGTTTTACAGTCGCATTATCGGTCACAAGTTCACTTTAGCTGGGATTTACTGGAAGCAGCACAGAATAGGCTACAAGACCTTTATTCACTATCTGCACTAAGATGGCAAGGCAAAGACACTTCTACCGAAACCCCTTACCCAACCAGCGAAACGTTTAAGGCAGAGTTTGAAAAGTATATTACTGATGACCTAAACACACCCCAGCTTCTTGCGTATCTAAGTGAAAAATCTGGAATTCTACAGAACAGTTTAGTGGCTACTAAGAATATTGACGATTTCAAAAACACTATCCAATATATAGATCAGTTACTAGGCTTAAATTTGATGAATATTACTGATATAGACGAAGAGTATAAACGGCTTATTTCGAAACGTGATGAAAAGCGAAGAGATGAAAAGTGGACTGAAGCCGATACAATTCGTAAAGAATTAGAAGCCAAGAGTATAGGCATTCGCGATACTGATAAAGGTACTATTTGGTATCCGTTAATTCGGTCTTAAGTGCTGGTTTACTGATAATCTTTTTGTATCTCAAATATTCTAAGACCAAAATTCTCAAACAACCAGCTAAAGGAATTGCAACAAGTCCTCCTAGTAGTCCACTAAAACTTACTCCCACGACAACTGCCATGAAAACGAGTAAAGGTGACATGTTGGTGGAGTTGGCCTGAATACGCGGTTGGATAAGATAATTTTCAACCTGTTGATAAAAAATATAATAAGCAAGGATGATAATTGCGGCACTCGTGGAATGAAATAACGCAACAGTCGTTACAATAATTGCTCCAATGGTATGACCAATCAACGGAATGAGGCCACAGACGAAGATAACAACTAATAAAGCAATCGGATAACCAATATGCAGAATTAGTAAGGCTGGAAATATCAAGCAGGACGCCAGCAGAGCCAGTGTAACCTGGCCGTTCACAAATCCTTTGATGACTCGGTACATATCGGCGGTCAGACGTTCAGTTATTGACTGTCTATTATCAGGTATTAGATCACGACCAAATGAGAGCCAATGAGCTCCCTCGGCTAACATCATAAAAGTTAATACTAGTATTGAAACTAATGAAAATATGCTACTGCCAATTTTATGAGCAGTAGAAAAAGCAGTACCACCTGCATTTTTGAGCCTATCGGATAATTGAGAAGATAAATTGTTCACTTGACTCTCCAAATGGTAGTGACGAATCAAATTTCCTATTTCACTGTTCTGACTACGAAAACTTCGAATTAAATGTGGCGCCACACTTATAAAGCTCTCAGTCTGACGAACAAGTGCCGGCACAATACTTGCAATAAATAAGCTCAATAAAATAATGACAACCAAAAACGATATAGTTGTAGCAAGGGTCCTGTTATCTCGCCATTTACCTGGTAGCCGCTGGCTTATTGCGTTTACTGGAGAATTCAGTGCGAGCGCTAGGAAAAAAGCGATAAAAATCAATAATAATGCGTGGGAAGCTTTATGAAGCGCAGACAATAGAAGTATCGTCACAACTACCATAATGACTAATTTAGTATAGGTTTGTGTTGAGATCGTCAAACTGACTTCTGGTGGTTTTCCATTTTTAAAGAGACGAATCATAGTAGGTATTATCTATGCCTTATGGCGTTTACGCAATCCTTCGTAATATATATCTTCTAATTTTGGGCCAATCTTGGTAACGTCAAAAACTTTTGAATACTCATAGCCCCAATGAGCAATATCTAGTCGTTTATCTTTTTTTACTAACAAATCTTTAATGCTATCTTTTAGTTCAGCTATAGAGTACGGATTAAAAAGCAGTTCTGGCCTCGTTTGAAGGACACTATGGTAACCGACATTATTGCCTGCAAGTACTGCAGTATGTCCATTTGTCATTGCTTCAAGAAGTACAATTCCAAAACTTTCACCCGCCTTGCTTGGAAATACTGCAATATCAGCAGAAGAATAATAGTGCGGTTTTTCTTCCTCGCTGACATAACCCATAAATCGTACGACATGTTTAAGTTCATGGGCTTCAACATATTGTTTTAATGAACTCTCGAGTGAGCCTTTACCACAAATAATAACTCTATATCTCGGAAGCAACGGTGTATCATGCAAAGCATTAATTGCCTGTAGAAGAGTCATACACCCTTTTCTGGCAACCAACCGTCCCAAGAAGAGTATAGTGATTTCATTTTTATCTATGTATTGTGTCAGTGGCGCTTTATCGGTAAATTTAGTTCTATCTATCACGTTTGGTAAGACGATGGATGTTATTTTGAATGTTTTCGATGCAAAATCTTTCGCCGCCTCTGATACACTGACAATAGAATCAAATCGACTAAGTGATCGGTTTGTCCAGTTTCCTAATAATTTTGTCGCCATCTTCACTAACACTGAATCTCCGACAATATGAAACGTGCCAATAACTGCGGTGGTTGGATCTGCTGCAAGAATAATCTTATGAGCTAAGTAGGGGCTATAAGGTAGCTGTATATGCAGCACATCAAACTTCTCTTTACGCAATAAACTCGCCAGTTTGCCTTTCGAAGACGGCAATGGCATTGACATTCTGTTACCATTAAATCGGACATTAATATTTCGACTTAAGCTATGGATTGTAGCTATATCCGTTCGTCTCGTCTGACCAACTAAATAATGAACGTCGTGACCACGCGACTGTAGCCATGTGCCGAGAGTCAAGATATACTGCTGAACGCCGTCGGATTTGTCTAGTGAATCATCAAGAACAAAACCAATTTTAAGTTTACGACTGTTGTTTGACATGCTGTTTAAGTGCGCTCTGGTACAAATGTTCATACTGATCGACGACTTCAGGAAAACTGAACTGCTGTACGTAATCATGTGCCCAATTCTTCCACAATAATCGAATGTCTGGCTGATAAAGCAACAATTCTAGCCGCCGAGCAAATTCTGCAGTGTGTTTAGGATTTACCAATGATATTGAACCGAGACCCTGCATGACGCTCTTATAACCGTCATTATCGCCAGCGACGACCACAAGACCACAGGCCATTGCTTCCAGAAGCACAATTCCAAAACTCTCACCAAATAACGAAGGCGCACAGAATAAATCAGACTTCTTAAAATATTTGAGTTTTTCGCTTTTAGATAAATATCCTGTAAAGGTCACATTTTCAAGTTTTAAATCTTCGGCGAGCATTTCCAGACGCTCACGTTCAGGGCCGTCTCCGGCAATTACTAGACGAACATCTGGATAAAGACGGACCAAATGTTGGTAGGCATGCAACAAAAACCGCACCCCCTTTCTATTTTCCAGTCTACCTATATAAAAGATCGTCTTATTTTTCTTTTTATCTTTTTTGTGAAGGGGAGCATTATACTGGTTTAGATCTATACCGTTAGGAATGATGTTGATTGGCTTATCGGTCAAACTCCTAATATACTTTGCTGCTGCTTCTGAAACAGCCGTGTAGCTGTCTATATATTTTAGTAGCGACTTCGTATATGGGGTAACAACTTTTACGAGCGATCTGCTCATTATTGAATCAGGTACAGCCGCATGGAAAGTGGCAACATTGACACTTTTTGAGCGTGTGAGTATTTGCCGACTTAGTACCGGTATCCAAGGCTCGTGAAAGTGTAAAATGTCAAAACTATGCTCATCGAGAATCTTGTCAATGTCTTCATTGAGTCCAGCCGATACTTGAGCAGTCGTATGCATTGGCGATCTAAAATCTGTCGATGAACCGACGAGCAGAACATTATCCGGACACTCTTCTTCATAATCTCTTGGTCTTGGAGTAATTATATATACAGTGTGCCCGCGACTAGAGAGTTCATTTTGCATTGTTAAAAGTATTTCTTGTACGCCGCCACCGCGTGAAATACTATATGGCAATACGAGGCCAATTTTCATAATTGCTCTAATTATACCATTTTAAGCTTGCAGAATGACCATGTATCTTTAGTAATAGTCAACTTTGAGTGAGTATTTTGCGAAGTGCTGGCGGTATTAGAACGCCTGCTGCTTTCTTATCAGCAAGCACGCTCGGCGTATGCGCTTTACTATTCGCCACAAATCGACGATATGATTTGAAAACAACAAGCATATGTTGTTTTACGAGTTCGTTATCAAAATAATGGTCTTCCTTAGATATAACGTGAATAACTGGCAGATTAATTTGTTTTGTGCAATTGTCGAGAGTAAAAAATTCACTCGTCGTCAGCCAGTGTGTACGAACATCATTACTTTGCCAGAGCTGTACTTCAAACTGCATAGTAATTTGGAATTCTTCTGGTGTCACTTCTATCATTCGTCGTTTAGAATTTGGTAATTTTGAATAAAGTACAGTGAGTACAAATTTATTAAGACAACAGTAACGAATGAAGTAGGCTACCAGTCTCGTTGCAAAAACCCTAGCTAAATAGTGGAAAAAATGTCGTTTTTTTGGAGTAAACAAAAAATCATCTTTGTGTACAAAACCGACCACACTGACCAACAACTCAACATTTTGAGTTAGTTCTGGATACCTTTGGAGCATTCGTGTAAATACCACGAATCCGAAAGATATGGCAAATACGGTTATCTTTTTATGGTGAAATCTCAACTTAATAAATGCCGCCAGGTAGTCGGCGTAAGCATCTATTGACGGGTATTTATTGATTTTGGAAAAACTATCCATTCCACCAAAACCCGGTAAATCAGGCATTGTGACCGACCCATAAGAGTCCAAATTTTGTACAAGACCCCACCATCGTTCGAGCATGGCGTGATGCCCATAGAGCAGTAATATTTCCCGCTGGCTTTTATAATTTGGTTTATATAGCATACGCCCTTCAAGACCATTAATATCTAACGGCACTATATAGTCTGCAGGCGATTCAAGTTTCTTTTTAGCCATAAAATTTTCTTAATCGTAATAGTAACAACTTATATCATAATCGTCTATGGTAAGTTTATCTTAAGTACAAGCAACATTTGTTTATTTAGCACTATTAAGATAAAATTCAATCTGTTAAACAAATTAATGGGACGTGGCCAAGTGGTAAGGCACCAGGTTTTGGTCCTGGCATTCGGGGGTTCGAATCCCTCCGTCCCAGCCATTAACTTGACATATTCATATTATAGTGTTGTTCTATAAATATGACAAATCCAGATATGGATCGCCCACCCGAAATGGTGACTTTTAACATTGGTGACCACGTCTTAGATATTCCCACGAACGTCCTAAAAGGTCTTGATTCCGACCAAAAGGCTAAGACTAAGATGGCCATTGCTCGCTTGATTGTTGGACTAGCCGGCAACGGTGATCTTACCATAGATGATTTCGACACCGTGCTTACTCTTGAGGGCGTGATGTTAACTTCTCCCGGTAACGAAGGTCCTGTTGCTGGACGTGAGTTTCTTGGAGGGATTTTATTTACAGGTCACTCAGGTGATACAGCAGATATCCAATCTAGCCAGCAAGAATACTAAGCTAAAATAAATTTATTATGAAAAGCTCACTTAGTGTACCTTGTGGGGTTTAACTTGGTCCAAGATTGCCAGTGTCAAGCTACCTTTTTACGCAACACCCTGTCTCTTTCCTTTCGTAGCGGTTTAGCCGCCAGGAGGCTGGCAGCGTAAGCTGCCGGACTCATGTTACCGAGCGCACTGTGTCGACGCTTGTGGTTGTAGTAATGAATCGTCAGGGCAATCGCTTCGTGCAGCTGCTCTGTTGTTTTGAGTTGGTTGAGTGGTGGTAGCTCATCCTTGAGCGTGCCGAAGAACCGTTCCATGAAGCCATTCTGCCAGGGGCTGGCTTTGGTGCTAGCACTGAGCGTTATTTCTAACCGGGCACACAATTCCTGGTGCTTGTAGCTCAGGTATTCGCTACCTTGGTCGCTGTGGAGGATGGCAGGCACAGGGTGCCTGCTGAGGGCATCTAGCATGGCCGTGTACGTCAGATTGCTGGTGTGCCGCAGACCGAGTGTCCAGCCCAGCACCCGTCTGGTCTTGAGATCCAACACGACTGCCAGGTAGTGGTACTGTCGGTCAACAAACAAGTAGGTAAAGTCTTGCACCCAAGCCTGTGCATTGACCATGCCGTGATAAGACAAGCCAGCTTGCGGCCGGGTTTCGTCACGGAACACGGCGTACTGCTTGAGGGCATTGGCCGGTGCCGGTATCTCTGGGCGGCTACGTTTGCCGTACTTCTTGCTTCGCCTGGCAATGGTAATGCCGGCCAGCGAGCGAATACGCCGGGCTTTGGCTTGGCTCCAACCGAGCTCTGCGCTCAAGCGACGGACACCGTAGCGAGGGTGCTCCTCGTGCACCTGCCGCAGCTCATGAACTGCTCGGGCGTCCCGCGCAGTCCGGACGGTTGGTGTTCGGTACAACCGACTGCGAGCAATACCCAAGGTCTGTGCGCCTTGTTTCCGCCATCCCGGGTCGACTACTTCCAGGACGGCTAGTCTTTTGACCGGTTGAGTTCTGCCGTGGCTCTACCGAGCATCTTATACAGCTGCTCGTTCTCCTTACGGAGCCGGTTATTTTCGAGGATGAGATTACGATCTTTGTCGACAATGCCACTCCGGAGCCAACGGTAGATGGCCTGGGTACTGACGCCAGTAGCTTGTGAAACGGTACTCACGGCTACGCCGTGATTCCGTATTTTGTCGAGTATCTCACTCTTGAGTTTCGGGTCAATGGGTATGCCGGTGGCCATGTTGCAATGCTCCTTATTTGATTACATTGTACTGCCTTTTGAAAGAGACAGTGTGTGTATTTTAATGGGAGCGTGACAAACGATGAATTCAGCATCAATAGCTTAAACAACAATGATACCTATATTGAATTTGTTGGTGGAGGTACATGGAGCACCCATTGTATCGGTGACGCGAATAACGACCCCAACGAGGATTTTACCAGTCTCGATGCGTGCCCTACGAATAGTTATAGTGGAGGTTGGGGAACGAATTTCAAGGAAGTTACTTGTGGTGAAGGTGATAGTTTTGCATTCAAGAATGTCCACTGGAATGGATACCTGCAACCGTACAAAAATTCTAACGGCTCCAATTTCACGTTACTTGGTCCTGAATACTGTTTCACATTTTTCGATCCGTCAGATACTTAAATAATATAAAGTGGAGTGAGTTTATAAACCAAAACTTACCAAACCGCAGACAGAGTAGTGCCAATACACTACTCTGTTTTAATTGGAAAACCCCGAGAACAATTGACCAAATAAAGCACTTATATATTCATAATTATCAAGTAGCGTATACATATGAAAATACCAAAGAAGTGCTCTGAATTACTCGTAGTTCGGAACAAACTGGCTATCTTGAAGGCTGTGCTTGTCGTCTAGGGGCACACATTTTTGAGGCCGATGGGGAAGGGTATAAACCTAAGTTGTAGACAAGAGCTTCATTAACGGACTCACGTATCTCAACGGCTGAAGCTGAAATGGTGGTTTCTTTGTGTAAACGTCTACATTCTTCAGGTTAGAGTAGCACGCAGAAGAAATTATTGCTACTGCTCGCACCCTGTTTTCGCGTTATCCTCTCTCGACACTATTAGGTTGTTTACTCTCTATAGTTTGAAATCTCATTTCTGACAACTGCGTTAACTTATTGGTTTTCAGCATATATTGAGCCAACACCCGAACAAAATCTATGGGGTTACTAGATAACGACAACGTTACCTCGTGGTCTTTCTTTTATTCCGTTTGCTCAGTCGCCACGCAGCTGAATGAGCTACTACTTTATAGTTGATTTATAGCGTTCCAGCAGCTTCCATACTCATCATTGTAGATGTAGGCTTGGGCACCGATCGACCCACCTGACAGCAGCGAGAAGATAGTACTGTTATCGTAGTAGTTGATCCAGTACACATTTTGAAAGTAGGCACTCGGATAAGGGCACCCTTCATCAGTATCAGCGACCCAGATGTTACTACCAACGCCGGAACCATTAGCGGGTGGGCAAGGACCCATATCCGCTTCTTCGTAAACGTTAGTACCTATACATTTACCGTTGTTGTTATTAACAATCTCAAAAATGGTATCACCCGCGAGCACTGCATTAAGACCGGTATTAGCCTTGAACGGGCAAATATTGCTAACCTGCCCGTTATTGCAATACCCGGCTAGTACATCAATAGAAAAACTGTCATTCGAAACGCCAGAGTTATACATGTCGACCGGCGAACCTGTAGCGCTAGCACCATTCCAGTCGTTCAGACAGTACCCTTTACCCTCCTGGGCACAGATTGCAGGGTAGCTGGTTGCATAGACGAGACTCGTTGCAGAAGTCAGTAAGAGTCCCGTCAACAGGATAATAGCCCCACTGAGTGCTGCAAGTCTGGTCCCCACTCCAGGAAATATACTTTTCATTTTATGAAACATACGTCTCTCCTTATAATTTAAACTAGTTTAAGTCACCTTCACATTCGGCCAGTACTTAATTGAGCAGACCAATCTTATGTACTGAGAATTAGCGTTCTACACCTCCTCTCTTACACACTACTCTCATCTTATAACCAATATACAAGGTCTCCCTTGTTTCCGTCAAACCGGTTATGTTACATGAAAAGTTTATAACTGAAAATAAGAAGCGTACAGCCTTTAAGAAGCGACATTGTAACCGTCATGTCCAATTAGGGCATAATAATGGATAACCTCTACTACGTCGGCTTATAAGGTGTCCGCCTGGTATTCAGGTATTGCGAGCGTGCATTATTTATACTTTGGTGCTAGTACTAGCTCCGCTTAATATTCTTCACGTGTTATAGTTCAGTCCTCTCAAAACTGCTTTCACAGGAATGAAAGCTATTAATGTTAATGCTTAACGCACACGCATCATATCGATTAAATGACGCAGGATGACACTACACAGACTTTTTTTGTATTAATAACAATTTTAGATTAGCATAAGCATAATAAGTAATTATGAAAGGGGGGATTAGGCTAATCAGACTCCATTAGGCTAACTATATTTAATTTTAAACGATGAGGAAAATAATGTTTAAAACAATGAGATACAAGATCGCTTTAATTACGAGTGCTATCGTTCTGATTGCGGGCTTCTCTATGACTTTCGGTAGCTCTACCGCACATGCTTTAGTGCTTGGAAACGAGTACTGTATCGGCACAGAGTGCCTTAACGCCTGGAACGGCGGACCATATGTAAATGTCGAAAATGGCTTTCCATTAACTAACAATTATTTCACCGCAGCTAATGATACTGCTTCGGGCAGTTGGTATATTGAGGACACCGACGGCGGGCATTGGGACGGTAACTGCATAGGTGATTGGTATAACTCACCTGACTATTCTAATTCCAGCCTTGATCCATGTCCTAGCGAAACCAGTGGTGGTGGCTGGGGAACCAACTGGAGTTATCACTCCTGTGATGACGGAAATGGCGTAGCCTTTAAAAACAATCACACTGGAGGCTATCTTTACCCGACCGGAAGCGCAAATGGCGATGCCTTCAATAACGACGGCCCATATACCTGTTTCGTCATTCAGAACTAGATAAGTAAAAACAGTAAGGGAGTCAATTAGCTTAACAACCCTCGCCAGTTCTATTACGAGGGTTGTTATAGTTTTTCCGACAGAATCCCGATCTCGCCTACTATTCTCCGCATAATATGATCATAGACGCTGGTTATCGCTATAATGAAAAAGAATACGGCAGAACCGTACTACAACACATCCCACAGATTACATAACATGGGCATTAAGTAATTCTATACTGAACACCCATCTCCGGTGCACTGAGATTTAATTAGTGTAATATTTTATAAACAAACCTCTAAATAGGGCTTATCCATAAGTTAAATATAAAAAGACCAGAGTATTTATTAATCAAACCTGATTGGCATAAGTTCGTATAAACTTAAGGGGTCAATGCTTGACTAGCTTGACTCCTTTATATTAGTATTTAACTGAATCTACAAACAACAAAAATAACAATTTATGGTAACTTTAGAAAATATCTTGCATAAAGATATGACACGAAAAGAGTTTCTGGCTACTGCTGGGTTTGGATTAGCGTCGCTTTTCGGGGCGTCAACGATCCTTAGAATGATGTTTGATAATCAGTCAAATGCTGTCACATTTTCAGCTAGTTCAAAGGGTTATGGTAAAAATACATACGGTGGCAGGAGACTCAATCAATAGCTTGAAACTACCCAAATAAACTAAGAATAATTAAAGCTTATTCTCTTTCGAGTGAGACTTATTGTCCTTCTTAACTTCAGAAGATAAAACTTGGTTTAATCGAGAGGTCTCAGGTTGCGGCTTTATTAAAGATTGCTCATTCTGCTGCGTAAGAAAAGTGATCCGGTTGCGAACTATTGTAAGGTCTCGGTTCATAACATCAATTTTTTCCATTAAATCAAATGCAACTATCTTGAGTTGGTCTACATTTAAATTTGAAATGTCCACTGCCTCTCCTTACAAAGTAACAATTAGTATCTTACCTCTAGTAAGTATAGCATCTGTAGAAATTGGATAGAATCAGCGATTGTTTGTACATGCTCTATGTGAACTTGCAAAAATAATTTTGTAGCGCTCTGAAAAAATGCTATGACACGGCTCCCCACCATGACACTGCTTGCGCAGCTATTGCGGCTAGAGTGCCGGGCATTGCTGTAGTAAGTCCAGTATTGGCGGTAGCGAAACGAGAGTTTGCAAGGCTCAGATTTGCGTTAGCTATACTTCCGGCATTTCCTCCCGTGCGTAAAGTGGGAAGTGTCGTACCAACTGAGTAAAACGCAAGATAATAGTCGCCTGCCGTGACTGGTTGCGCAGACGTCAGAGGCATAATTTTAACTCCCGTAGTGCCCGGTGACTGCCAATTGTTTGTTTGATCGGCTGTAGCTGACAATAAACTTCCTGATCCATTATAAAGTGCCGCAAAGTTATCACCACTGGTAAGTCCTGAGCCTAAGGTTGATATTGAAAAGATAACATTTGTGATAGTAGCGGCAACTGGTATATGCAGCTTGATCAAGTTTAACTGACCACTTGTCGGAATAATTGCAGTTGCATTTATTGTTGCCGGATCAAATGACCAAGATATAAGTCCGTGATCGTACGGCAACCACTGCCAGGGGCGCTGCCACGTCGGTGCGGTCGCTATTGAACCGGTACCGGTAGAATAGAGTGACATTGGTACAGTCGTGCTATTGCCTGAAAGACTTGCAGCATTTCCGGCGAATGATTCATATTCCATATCGCCAGCGGTAGTCATTGGCGATAATGCGTTGAATGCGTTAGCTGCTGTTACTTGTCCGGTACCACCCTGATTGATAGGTAAGGCTGAAGAGAGATTTGTACTTACTACAGTCGGATTAGGGTAAGATCCGGATAAATCACCTCCTGCAGAACCGGTTGCTGCAGTTGCAACTTGTGTCCACGTCCCGGGGCTGCCCGTTGCTGTACATATCCAAAAAGTCCCGGTACGATCAACAATGAAATCTCCTGAGTTAAAGCTACCTGAAGTGGGTGCGCCGGAAATGGTCGCCCCAACGTAACGTGAAGCAGCTGTTGCTCCAGTTAAACCGCTCGCGATAATACCTTGACCGGTAAAAATACTATCTGATTGCAATACTCCCGCAGAGGCTCTATAGAGATCTGTGTCATAACTTGCGGATCCCGATCCCCAGTTCAATTTTCCGCCGCTTGTTAAACCAAACCGAGAGTTAGTGTCTCCAGAAACGCCACCCTTGAGGACATAATCGCCACCCGTACTGCCACTCTGGTAGGTCATCATTGCGTTGTTTAGGTTGCTGTTTCCACTGGCCTGGTCAAGTTTAAGGATCGTCTGATCGTTGGCATTAAGATTAGCTGTTATTATCGTGCCGTTGGTGGTCAAGTTACCATTGTTATCGATCTTTACTAGTACGCTACCTAAACTGTTTTGCCATTCTTGTAAATCACCGCCTTGTGATAATGCACCTTGTATAACCAGCCCGATCTGAGTATCGATAGGCGAAATAGTAAGGTTACTCGAGGAGAGCACCAGTGTACCTTGGGTAATCCCGCCGTTCACCGGTGAATATGTCAATATACCAGCCGAAGTCCGCTGTAGTTGGGTATCCCGGACTGCCGATCCAGAACCCCACTGCGTGGTTCCGTCAACATATGTTGCGTAACGACCATTGGTGTCGCCCGGCAAGCTCGTGGCCATAGCACGGTTTTGTGTGTCAGTTCCGAGTACTGTTACAATTGCGTTGGTATTGCCCGAACCACCCCCAACGGTAGTGACTAGACTGAGTGCTGGAGCTGATCCAACCGTGGTACTGATGCCCGTCGTAGGAGGTGATACGCCTACACCGAGAGAGGTAGCGACTTTGAGTGTGCCATCAGTCGCAAGAGCACCGATACCACTGCGATAGAGATCCGTATCAGCGAGCGCACTGCCTGAACCCCATTTTAATTGGCCGCTCGCCAGGACAACAAGCCGACTACTAGTATCACCACTAACGACTCCTTTAATAAGGATATCATTGCCATTATTGCCAGTCTGTAAGTGCATTATCGCGTTATTCACGTTCGTAAATCCACTCGACTGAGTTATTGCAATACCAGTTTGATCATTTCCGTTGAGGTTTGAGGTAAACGTGGAGCCATTATCTGTTGCCCATGGGTTATTGTAATTAAACGTCGGTGCAGCGGTGGTACCAGTTGCCGTGCCTACATTGGGATTGATACGAAATACAGTGTTACTGCCAGAATTAATGGCAGTAGTTGCTGCGTGGATCCAACCACTATTGAGGGCTACGTAGGTTGATCCGGAGACTGATACTCCATACTGGGGACTATTCGTGCCAGCGCCATTGTCATCAACACCCGGGAAAACGGTTAAACCGTTAATAATAACCGGACAGGTCGCACCCTGAACTTGAAAACCAGCATAAGAATTGCCGCCGGCCCCACCGTTGCGACCATCCCGCCGACACATACAGCCATTAAATATGAGCGGTGCATTACCGGTAGAAGTGATACTAAATCCATAGGTAGTATTACGATCGGTAGAGCAGTTAGTGAAAGTATATCCTCCTGAGCCGTTTCCAGTTCCAGTGCTACCGCCAATGGTAAAGCCAGACGTTCCACTCCATTCTGCCCGACAGTCAGTAAAGTGAGAATTTGCAGCTCCACCGATAAAAAAGCCGCCGTGTGAACTTCCACCACAACCAATAGCTTCAAGATCAATCCAGGTACAGTCGGTCATCGAGAGATTAAAACCGTACGATCCAGTAGCGTCAGCAACAAGTCTAAATCCCCGATGACTGTACGACGTACCACTGGCATTCGAGGCACTCGTGATGCCATGCCCCGGAACGCCTACAATATAAATATCCTGTAAGTACACACCATGTACTAACCCAGTGAACTGAATACCATTCACCGTACCACTACTTGGAAGGTTTGAGCCATTAATGTTGAGCTGATAAACACGCTGCTCCCAACTCTCGGTGGCATAACCACCTGTAGTCTGATCAACCATCTCAATAACCGCTGCTCCTGAAAAGCTTGCTGACGGCTGTATTGATGTGGTGATTGTATCAAGATGCGTCCCATGCGATCCTAGCAAGGTAATCGTAGGTGGAATAATGATCGGAGCGGACGTGGTATAAGTACCAGCCGGAAGGTATACTACACCGCCAGTCGGACAAGCGATTAGCGCGTTTAATATAGCGGTGGTCGAATCGTTTAGACCTGTTGGATCAGCTCCAAATTCAGTAACAACATTTAACCAATCAGTCGTACCGGCTAATGTTTCCCAATTAGTAGTATTTGAACTGGTAGTGATTAGAACTTGACCGGCAGTCGTAGGGGCACTAACAGGAGCAGAGATACCATTTAGCTTGGCAACAGTCGGATTTGGATAATTTCCGCTTAGATCACCGGAAGCATTACCGACCGGAGACCGTCCATTGGTAGTTGTCGGATCATTTGCGGATAACGCGTTTCCGACACCACTCCCAGCCGCACCGACAACTGGTACTTGCCCAAACGTAGCAGCATCATTCGAAGCTGCCCCGTTGGCGAGATTAACGATCTTCTGGGAATTCAGGGAAATGTTCGCTGTAGGGACATTTATTTGGTTTAGGCTAGGCATGGGATGAACGTGGCCAGCATCGGCTGCTAACCCGGTAGCACCAGCAGCTTTAGTGCCTAACGATTGGATGTCGGCACTATTATTATCTAATCCCACACCGCTGCCGGGTGTTTGGTTTACCCACTTACTAGAGAGCGCATTGTAGGTAAGGATTTGATTATTAGTGGGGGAACTTATTACTACATCAGTATCACCAGACAATGTTGTAGGAGCATTGATGTCCGATGCGGTAATGTTTAGAGATCCATCGGAAGGGGAAATGCCATTGACTGAAGTTATTGCACCGGCAGACTCAATAGCATTACTTCGCAAAGTACCATCGTTATTAAAGGATACCTCAAGAAAATCATTTAAAATATCCCCCCACACATTGTCGTCTTGTCCAGGGATAGGAAGACGTGACATCTTATACCTTCAAATGCTTATGGTTTAGAATCATCTTATCATAGCCACTACACTTAATATATCAATCCAGACACAATGAAAATCAGTGGTACTTCTTTGCCCCTGCAAATCATAGCAATATTGAAAATTTATAATAATTTAAGAAGATCTTGCTTATTTGTCTTCAGTAACGTCCTTGGAATCAGTGAAGCCCCTTTTCAATTCTTTATATGATTGGCCTATACTTTTCGAAAGTTCAGGTAATTTTTTACCTCCAAAAAGTAAGAGCACTATTAACAGTATTACTAGTAACTCGGGTGCTCCCAAATCGAGTATTCCAAAATAGTTAAACATATTTTATTCCTTTTTATTTTTTCGTTATCCTAATAGATAGTGTATCAGTTTACTCTATTTTTGTATGCGTTTACTGCATATACCTAACATAATATTTGGGTACTAGACATGTTATTTGGAATAAATGAATCTAACTAAGTACATCTAAACTAATAAAAAGATATAATAATGATTATGTTTGTAAAACATCTGCGCAATACTCTGTTGGCGAGTATAGCCGTGCTCGTGATTTCAATTAATTTGCTTTCTCTGCCCGCAATTTATAGCGATACATACGGCTCTGGTGATTATGGATCGTGTAATTTTGGCAACTGCGCAACACCTCCACCGACCGAAGTTAAAACACCGACGGGTTTGGTTGTTTCTATTAACTTAACAGACAACCAAAAAATTCCGTTGACTGGTTATCAAATTATTATGACGCCTCTAAATGGTCAAGGAGCTTCTTTTGCCCAAGCGGCGATATACATAAACTCAACGTTAGTTCAAACAGTGACACCAGCTGAAACTGGCACCGCAACCTGGCAATGGATACCTGCAGCGACTGGCCAAGAACAAATAAGTATCATCATAACCGATACTAATGGCGCAACAACAACTCAGAATTTCACGGTTGACGTCACCAGCCAACCAATTGTAACCACTCAGGCTACTACTTCTTCAAGCCCCAAGGCAGAGCCACCTAAAAAGGGGATCGCCGCCGTAGTGCAAGACATAAGTAAAGCAACATCTGCTGCAGTAAACAAATCGATTCAGTTTGTGAAATCTCTTCCCGCCCCGATTGTACACAGCTTCCCGTATATATTGTTCGCAGTCCTCGCGGTCGATGCCGTACTTTTAATATTACAAGCAGAGAGGGAATTGCAAGAGTACCGAAGACTGCAGGCATCTTTAAAAAAGCTACAGTCGCTTGATGAAGAGAAAAAAACCTTTACAGAACTCGTATCACACTATTTACGAACGCCTCTTACAATACTCACGAGCGGAGTCGGCATTCTAGATAGTAAGAAGGTACTTCCTAAAGACGTTGCCAAACTAAGCGATATCACTAATCAAATGCAAAAGAAAATTGAAAAAATAGTAAACGAAGCTGTAACCTTTAATAAATCAGAATATAAAGATTTAAATTCAGAGTTGGGTAGTAAGGTATGGAAACAGAAAGGTCTATTTATACCAATTTTGCTTATCTGTATTATCTGGTTTATTTTTAACTATTTAGTAGCAAGAGCAGGTAAATTTTCTGAAGGGCAGGTGGAGCAATCAGTACAGGCTCTCGTTTTTACCTTGGTAATAATATTTTTATATTTAGTTTTTAGATACCTCCAACTACGACGTAGAGATACAATTCAAATGAAGCACTTATTTACCGACGAGAACGTGATTAGTGAGGCACGGGATAAGCTAATAACGGATGTCGCAGCATCAATCGATCTTGATATTGCACAGGTAGACGCTATTATAGAAAAAATGAAGTTGCCTCCTGAAGTATTAAAATTTATTCAAGCAGCACAGATACAATTCCACTCTCTTTTAACCAAATTCGCTGTCGCAAAACAGCTTCGTGGATTTCAAAGTGATCAACCCATGGTAAATGTGAACCTAAAAGACATCATCAATGACGCGGTAGAAAGCGTTCAAGAACAACTGACTAAAAAAGCGGTGACAATTTCGGAGCCAGGCGATTACGAAATATGCGTACAAGAACCAGAGCTTATCACGTATGTACTCTCTAGTCTACTTGATAATGCAATACAATTTAGTCAAGAAAAAGGATTTATTGAAATAGCTGTCAACACTATAAATGATGAGTCAGTTATTACTATCATAGATCACGGGATTGGTATATCCAGTAGTAAGTTAGCCACCCTATTCCATCCATTTTCTAGGAGTGATGACGTGGAAGAATTTAGTCATGAAGGTATGGGTTTTAGTCTATACCTAATCAAGTTAATCATGACATATCTGGGAGGCGCCATTATGCTGACATCCGAGCTTAATCATGGTACAACTGTAACCTTACACGTACCAAATCAGGATTTAGTATCGGCGACACAGGTAATAAAGCCTGTCTTTCAAGAAGCTACTGTAGTCTGAAGAGCATCACTATTGCTCTTGAAAATCTCTTTATTACAAAAATATTTAGATGTAAGACTATGTCGTGCAGGAACTTTCTCACACTAAGAAACGTATTTGCGAGAAACTTAGAGTACTCACATCGAGCTAATAATTATTCATACCAATCCGGCAATACGTAAGAAATTTCGAAAATAGTTACGCCTGTTAGTTTGAGCTCATTTTCAATTTCATCAAAGTCGTCTAGTAATATCTTTTCACCGATTGCTTGCAGATTAGAATCGGTTGCAATCCATGTCTTTAACATCTTCCGCGTAAGTTCAATGTGTGATTGAATGCCATAAGAGTTCGCGGTAATTTTGACTATTTGATTGTAGCAACCATTACCCGTACCAAGTAGATTCATTTCTTTCGTTATTTCTACAGACTCGCTGTGTCCTTCAAATACCTTAAAAGAATCAGGTAGCCCAATAAGCAAAGGGTCTCTTACATCTGGCTTTTCCACGAGGTGGATAACGTATGGGTTTCCGACAGCATCATGAAATCCCTCTTCTTGAACAGGGCTTATAATTACGTTCCCACCAAAAGCTTTTACGGCTATCTGTAAGCTCAAACATATACCTATAAATGGAATTGTAGAGTTGATCGCCTCTTTTACTAATCGTAATTCAGTTTCTATTCTTTGGCTCGAATCATTAGCACTATCTGGTCCACCAAAAGCAACCACCGCCGAGAATTGGCGAGGGTCAATAGTAGTGGTCGGTGTAATACGTAGGTTTACGACTTTATAGTCAATTGCTAATTCATTCAACAATTGACTCAACAGGCCCGGGCCATCTTCGGCATTATTTTGAATAATTAAAATGCATTTACTGTCCACGATAATAGTATACATAATATAGCATTGGGGTATGAAGTTGTAGTATCTCTTTTTGTTACTTGCTTAAAATGTCCGTGTATTTAATAAATAGTAAAGATCACAATAGCTCAATTACTTCATTCTAACTATAAACCGAAAACTACCATTAACTACAGAATCATTCATGAAATTACGCCTTAAAGATTTCTACTTTGCCCACTTTCAAAGTAACAAAATGAGTTTCAATCAATATCAGTAGGGTACTCAGTTCGGGCTTGCGCCATAACTTTCCATATCTTTTTGTATTGCACAACCAGTTTCAGTATTAGTACAAGCACCAGCTGCACTACTTATAATGGAAGTGAAGTCACACTGGGAAACATACCAAGCCCAAGCGGTATATCCGACCTTATGGGCACGGAAATAGTTTAAGAGTGCTTGGTCAAAACCCTGGCCATCACATACTTGATCTCCAAACTCAGTAGAGATGACGGGAACTTTATTTTCCACATTGTTAAATTGGGAGTCCCAACCTGCAGTGCTCCAGCTGGCAGTCTGACGATAAATATGGATTGCATAAGCCACGTTTGAGCCATTAAGCATCGGCATACCATTTAAGCTGCTCGCCCACTGATTGCCACCGGCAATGATGATATTTTTTGCCCCAGCTCCACGGACAGCATTATAAAGTTGCTGCATTCCGACTGTTTGATAGCCACAATCCTCACCACCATTTAACCAGTCACTCCAACTAATATCGTGTGGTTCATTGTAAAGCTCAAACCAGACTCTTGGATTGCTTTTATAAATATTCGCAACCTGTTGCCAGAAAGTGACGGAATTTTGGTCTGCCATACACTGTTGTCCTGGACTGGCATTTGCCAAATTACCCTCGTCAGACCAATGCAAGTCAAGTATTACAATTAATCCGGTAGCCTGTGCATTTTTCACCAACGTCGCGACATTCGACTCATACGTACTGCAGTACTTGGCGGCACCGCTTAGCCAAAAATCTTGATCAAGCGGCACTCGCACGGCGTTGGCATTCCAGTCATTTCGCATCGTAGTAAAGTCACTTGCTGGAATGGGTCCGGGGCCACCAGTCACGGTTTGTCCGTTGCAACTCCATTCCATAGAAGGTCTATCAACACCATGTAGAAGAACTTGTTGTCCAGCCTGGTTTATAATCTTGTTACCGCTCACTGTGTAAGAGATTGCTGTTCCGCCTGAGCCCGAAGTACCACTTGGTGCGCTCGCTTCCACCCAGTTCTGATTAGCTTGGTTAGACATTTTACAGGTGTACATTTGTACTTTCGTACCAGCTGCCATTCTGCCGTAACTATCGTCAAGACAAAGCGCTCTTGTGCCTATAATGGAAGCTACATTGATTACTTGATGTGTTGACAAACTTTTGCCTGTAAATTTCGTTCCCCATACCCAAATACCATCCGAACTAGTAGTACTACACGGAGACAACTGTACCGCTGTACCGTTAGTCATCGAACCGTTAGGGTTGCTTAGACATTCTGAAATGCCAACATTGGATTGTAATTCAAACTCTTGTACGTTCGGTACACTAAGTACGGTCGCTGTTTTTATATTATTTAAACTCCAGACTTGGTTACTATCAGTCGTTTTAGAACATGGATCCAATACTACCTTGCTATTTGTCGTCGAACCGCTGGCACTCAGACAACTTCCAGAGTTGCTACTGCTCATTTCTAAAACACCTTTCCATTGAACTGATTGTGCATGGCTAGCCACAACTAAATAGGTACCGGCGATTGCACATACCATAACAGTTAAAACAGCAACGATCGCATGATCAAAGCCGTATTGATTGAGATGACGAAGTGCAGGGTATCGATGCATTTTTGTTTTACATTCTTACAATCTCGCTTAAAGGAAATTTCGTGTTGGTTTTTGCCCCTCAGTTCGGCTGTATAAATACCACTCCACGAGCCTTCGTTGGTGCTCGTCGCTCATGCCTCGGTGCAACTTGAGCTTGGTTCTGAGCTGGCTGTTAATACCACCTTCCATGTGGTTGGTCGTTCTTGGTAGCCGTGGGGTGGAGTTGTAAACGTAGGTGAACAGCTGCTGGTCTTCCTGTAGTTTCTTGAGCTGTCGGTAGGCAGAACGTAAGCGTCCATGGGTATACCACCATCTCCGTTGGTTCGGCTTCGGATCTCTGACATACGTCCTTTGCTTGACGAAGTCGTTATACTGGTTCTCCCAAGCCTGGAACTGCTGTTCCCAGGTAGCCGCATCCGCTTCCGTATGCACTTGCCACAGTGCCCTGGTTAGTCGCAGAAGGTCTTGCCCGGCTTCGGTTTTCGGGCTGAGCGTTAGCTTACCCCGGACGTTGAGCCAGATATGGAATGTGCAACGCTGGATCTTCGTCTCAGGCCAACACCGGGCAATGGCCAGGAGAATACCTTTCTGGCCGTCACACACGGCAAAGCCTGGTGCCGGTATGGTAGCCAACAGCTCGCTCCAGGTACTCGAGGATTCCCAGCCGGCCCAGTGCCAGGCAATGACATATTCGGTAGTCCGAGCAATGAGACAGACCAGTGAGCCGACACGGATGCCGTCAAGGATAAGGGCGTGGTGTACTTCGCCGGTGGGCGTAGGCTTCGGTACAATATCCCAGCACCAAGCTGTTTGGTTACGCCACGTACGGGCGGTAACACTCGTCGGCAATTCGTCCTGTGACTGCTTGCCGAGTAGCCAAGCGACGAAGTGTTCGAGCAAAAGCTGACGACTGAGGTCAGGTCGTTTCCTGACTTGTGAGCCACTACACTGCGGACAACGGTAACGCTGTGTACCGGCAGTTGTCTTGCCCCATTTCTGTAGCTTAGTTTGGCATGCTTGGCATGTGTACTTGTAGGTTCTTTTTTCATACAATTAATGTCTCACGACATTAATTCAGGGCAAATAACAGAGGAATAACGGCTTAAAAACCAACACGTTTTTTCCTATAACTCTACAATCTGAAGAAAGGATTGTTTACCGTCAAATAGTAACGCTTACGTTTAAATCGGTCAACGAAAATGTTATTTTAAATCGTAAACCAGTATTTTAGTACTTTAAAAAGCAAATCCGAATAAAATTGTATACTGGAATACTCGCAAATTTAGCGCAAACACATCAGACTAATAGCTTCTTTCATGGACTACCAGTAATTTGCCAGACGAGAGCTTAATATTTATCTTGCTATTTGTTACGACATTGCTCATGCCTTGATTGCCATACATTGACAGGACATAATCTTCAAGTCGATATTTAAGCCCGCTTGATCGCTCGATTTTAACTGGCCCAAAAATTGGTAAAAATGATATCGTTTCGCCTATTTTTGCTTTAGTTTGCCAATTATTCTCTATTGCATAGATCTCCTGATTGTTCTCAATACATATAACCTTGCTCTGACCAAACTTAGGATTATTTAGAAGGAAGACGTTGCCAAGAAAATGATCTATTCTCGTACCCAACACATTTGTAATGAATATCTGCTTGATTCCTTCATCAACGGCATACTGAATTGCTAGTTCAGAATCGGTAGAATCTTTATCGGTAGGGTATTGTATGAATTTTGTGGATATGAGTAGCTGGTATTTTTTTGCATTTACTTTAAAAGAATCAAAATCCCCAATAATAACATCGGGTATAAGATGATGTTTCAGCATAGTGTCCGTGCCACCATCACATCCAATTAACAAAGTGTTTTCAGTTATATATTTGTTGATATGTGTCGGATTGCCTTTATCGCCATTTATAAATACGACGGCATTGGTATAGTTCATGGTTGTAGTTAGCCAAGACTGCGTCTTAATTTTGCCATTTCTTCTATGATGGGCGTTAAAGCTTGCTTATTGTGCTGCAAGAGCAGCGCATTAGCCGATAAATTTTTATGGACTTTCTGTTGATGCGTTTTCGGTCCAAATTTAAGATTTAGCATTTTTTCGGCAATTTGTATGTCCTCTTGAACTTTTTTCCAAGCACTATTTCTATGCGCTAAAGTAGCTAAGTTATCCTTATTTAGATAATGGCCCGCCAGTACAAGGTCTTCCTTGAGCGTTTTATACTCACTGAATAGCAATTCTTTCTCTTTTGCACTTATTGATGCAAGCGTACGACCAATACCAATAAATTCCGGTGGTACTCCAATGGTATAAAAGCCCGATGTAAATGTAATAGCACGCGGCAATTTTTGAGCACCTATATTTCGACCGTACGACAGTAATCCAATATGCTGACGCCTATCACGTCTACGTGGGACAGATGAAAATATTGTTTGTAAATCAATAGCGATAGTATTGAGAGTCGATTGATAGTTTTCGGATGACACTAATGCTATATGAGTAAGTGAATCTTGTATGGATTGAGGCAATATCTTTGGCTTAGTAGCAGGTAATTTTTCTTCGAGGGTTTTTAGTGCTCGTTTTACACTATTTAATGAATGATCGTACCGAAAAGACGACTGAATACTGACAGTTCGCATTCCGGGAAATTCATCTAAATAATTTTGAATTGTGGAAGGTGATAAGCCGCCACGAAATGGCAATGAACCTACTCCTGATATAGGAAAAACTGGTATATTTACCGATTCACTGAATTCATATATTTGAGAGAGTGCAATTTTATTTGCAATAACCGTAGCCAGCAGCCCCGACATAAGTGCTGGATCTGAACGAGCTAGGAAAGGACGGATATACTTGGGGTTAAATCCAAAATGTTTCTTATGCAGGTTCACATATGAATCGAGAAGTGGGCGTATTGATAATTGGCTCTCTACACTTTCGACTAGCGGTATCATTTCTAAATATTCGGTATTTGGTTCAAGCTTGGCGGTAAATTCTTTTGATTTAAACTTGGATAGTTTTTGAAACAAGGTGTGCATGTGTAGAAGTTGTTCAGCATTTTCCGTCATAGGGAGAATAACTTCGAATAACGGTCTGTTCGAAAAATGTATATCTCGTGCAAAATCTTCACTTGTAAGAATAACTGTCATAGCCTGAAGTAGACTGTAGCCTTTTTCCTCCCATATATTAGGTATACGAAAGGTTAAAAATTTATCCTCGCCAAGTTTATTCTTTTTAAAATAATCATAATAAGTAGTAAATAACCTGTCTATAACCGCCGCATCGGCGTGTTTGCCTTCCCAATCCCACATAAATTCGTCAATCTGAAGTTCTTCGAAGCACACTACACATTCGGGAATTTCTTTATGAACTCCTACAAAAGGATGCCCCGCTTTGTCCCAAAAAGGCGTATTGGCATTGTCGGGATGCTGAGTAGCCATAGTAGCTGGAATTTTTCTTCCAATCGAATTCATATATCTCTCTCTTTTACATTACTACTAAAGCAAACCAAAAAATTGGATTGCATTTTAAACCTTCGGCTACACTAGTATATCAGCTAATTATCTATTATTAACTCTAGTCACTAGATAGAATCTCTTGCGATCGCCTCAAGATCTTGAGCTTTAATAGTCATTATAACTTTATGCTCATCACGAAACGTTTCCTTATACCCCAACTTTACATATGACGCGATGGCGGCAAGATTATCTGGTGTAGTTTGCAACCACATATCAGTTAAGGCACTATTCTGCTCATTTTTTTTCTTGTTAGCCAAATGTAAACTAAATTTCATAAATGGCACTGCTAAGTGATGTCCTATATAACCTTCATAGAGTCTAATTGCAAAAGTTTCAGTTGGATTTTCATTCAACGGATATGTGTCCAACGGGTATTTCTTGACGGTATACCATATCATTCCGGCCAAATCATTACTATCACCAATTAACCAATGAACAATATGATTGCTTCCATACCAAACCCGGAATGCAGTTCGATCTGGAAAGCGTCTTGAAGCATCGTTCGGGGTACTTTTTACTATGTGTAGCTGTTTTGATTTATCGACTAGCTGGTCAATATAATTATCATCTACACCGATAGCCAACGACTTAACAATAGGCCGCATTGAGTTAGGTACTTCTATTTCTTCGATTGCCATACTACCTATCTTACTACTCTTTACATACTTATTTTGTCAGCAAATTAGTCAGCTCATCAGCTATTTGTTTCGCACGTTTTTCAGCATCTGGTGCTTCAACCATAATTCGTAGTAGCTGTTCCGTTCCGGATGGTCGAATATTGAGTCTGCCATATTGTTTTGCTTCTTGCACTTTTTCTGCGATATATACTTTTACGGCTGCTTGTTCTAGTTTTATTTTATTGTCTAATGGAATATTAATGAGTACCTGAGGCCAAATTTCGAGTTCTTCATACCATTCCGATAGATCTTTATTAGACTGCTTTAAAAACATAAACATCTGTAGGGCGGTGAGTATTCCATCTCCCGTGTTATATATATCTGGCAAAATAATGTGGCCACTTTGTTCACCACCAATTGTATAACCCGATTGTTCTATTCCTTCTAGAACGTACCGATCACCAACTGCCGTTCTTAACACTTTTACGCCTTTTGAATTCAAAGCTATTTCAAGACCAATGTTGCTCATACTTGTCATTACGACGCCTTTATCCTGCCTACACTGGCTAAGAATATATAGCAAATAGTCACCATTAAGAGTTCTGCCCTTACGATCAACAAAAATAACTCTATCCCCATCACCATCGAACGCAATTCCCGCATCGCAGCCAGCTTGCACTACGTATTCCTGCAAGCTATTTGTATTGGTAGCACCGCAATGGTCGTTAATATTTTTTCCATCTGGATTATTATTAATAACGTCGACCGTCATATGTAATGCTTCGAAAATACCCCTACTCACAAAACTCGTTGCACCATTCGCGCAGTCAATAGCTATATGAAATTTATCCAGTAAGATATCACCGACACTTGATATTAAGAAATCTTCATAGGTCTTTACTAAGTTTCTGGCGTTTTCGACTTGACCGAAACCTCTATCAGGAATCCCTTCTTGAATCAATTTATTTAATTCAGACTCAGTGTTATCAGGCAACTTAGTACCGGAAGAGCTAAAGACTTTAATCCCATTATCGGTATACGGATTATGACTCGCTGTAATCATTACACCCGCTGGTGCATGTAATTGCTGGGTTAAGTATGCGAGACCAGCTGTTGGCACCACACCGACTTGTTTGACCTCAACTCCCATTGAGTTAATACCTAACGACACCGCATCATCAAGCATCGGCGAGGATTGTCTAGTATCTCTTCCTATCAGAATAAACTCACCGGGACTAGCAAAATACTGAGCAACAGCTTTGCCAACACGCGTCGCACCATCTTCATCTAGCGGATACGTACCTGCGGGGCCTCTTATTCCATCAGTTCCAAAAATGTCTCTATTCATAACATTGTAATTTAAAAAGAAGAGTCGTATGTTTCTATTCGCTCAAGGCAACATTTAATAGTTTTCAAGGGTAGATGTATCTCCAACTGGTTGCCCAAGTTCCTGAGCCTTCAAAACACGACGCATGATTTTGCCGGATCTGGTTTTTGGCAATCGTTCAATAAAGTCTATTTCGCGTGGATACGCATGCCCAGCCAAATGTTCTTTTACGAACATTTTTAATTTGTCCTTGAGCTCGTCGTCTGCTTTAACACCAGGTTTTATGACTACAAAAGCCTTAATAATTTCACCTCTGGTCTCATCTGGTTTACCTATCACAGCCGCCTCGATAACATCCGGATACTCTACGAGTGCACTTTCAACTTCAAACGGACCAATTCGTTCGCCAGAGGTATTTATTACATCGTCCACCCGACCCACAAACCAAAAGTAACCATCTTCGTCTTTCATCGCGCAGTCACCTGACAGGTACCACTCTCCTTTAAAGTACGAGTCAAATTTTGCAGGGTTGTGCCAAATAGTTTTCATCATTGAGTTTACGGTTGCAGCCCGTAAAGCTAAGTTGCCTTCTTCACCATCAGGCACCAGATTTCCTTCATCATCGATTATTGCCGCTTCTATCCCGGGCAAAGGTTTACCCATCGAACCAGGTTTCATATCCAGTACCGGAAAATTAGAGATACTTATAGAACCTAGTTCCGTTTGCCACCATGTATCGTGAAACGGCATGCCAAAGACCTCAAGAGCCCACCAAATAGCTTCTGGATTAAGTGGTTCACCGACACTACATAAATGTCGCAGACTTGATAGATCAAAACTCTGAGGCTGAACGGGAGCACCCATAAGCATGCGTATAGCAGTCGGAGCAGAGTACCATACCGTTACCTTGTTTTCCTTTAACACAGAATACCAGTTTTCGGGGCTAAACCTGCCTTCATAGATTACCGACGTTCCGCCTAGTCCCCAGATACCAAGCACACCGTATACGACTCCTGTCACCCAGCCTAGATCTGCTGTACACCAATAAACATCATCTTCTTGAATATCAAGTACATATTTCGTACTAATAACGGCTTGTACGATATCTTTATGAGCATGAACAACTCCTTTCGGTTTGCCGGTTGTGCCAGAAGTGTAAAGCATATAAGAAAAGTCATCTTTTTGCATATGGGCCACATCAAAGTCTGAGCTTGCTTTTTCCATTTCAGCTTCATAATGTACGATGTTTTCGGCCGAAGGAATTGTTGCACCACGTCCAATGACAATTACTTTTTCAAGATGAGGCAGGTCTTTTTGAATATTGGCTATCCTAGGATAGAGCTCCGGGTCTGTAATCACGATTTTAGCCTCGCTATCGGACAATCTGTCCAGTAGCGCCATTTCTTGAAACGCAGCAAACATAGTACCAACCACCGCACCAGTTTTTAACGTCCCGATAAAGGCGACATAACGCTCTGGTATAGTTGGCAAAAACAAAAAAACTCGATCGCCTTTGACGACACCTAATGAGTCGAGGATATGAGCAAATTTATTTGACGACTGCCTGAGATCATCAAAAGTATAGTGTTCACGTTCGTTATTCTTACTATGAAATATCAGAGCTGTTTTATCTTTTTTATTTCCGAGAGCATGTTTATCTATGCAATCGTGGGCTATATTCATAGTTCCGTCATCAAAAAGGGTTATTGTTTGCTTTTCGGCGCTATCCCAAGAGAAAGAATTTTTAGTATCGTTATAGTTTGATAGATTGGGGGTTTTTCGTTGCTCTTCAGTATCTTTCTTTATAAATGTCGGATGCTCACTCATACTGTCTCCTTTGACTCAAGATTGCCTATATCAACTTTCATAATGCATTGGTTCGTAACTATTGATAGACCATAATCCTCGGCAAATTCCTCAGCTTCATAGCTATTTGCGCCTTCAGCCAGCCACACTGTCTTAATTCCACCACGATCAATTATTTCTTTCATATGAGGTATAACCTCCGCCGGATTTCGAAAGATATCTACTATGTCGATGTGTATCGATTTAGGTACATCAAGGAGGGACTGATACGATTTTTCACCTAAGGTTTCAGTAATAAATGGATTAATAGGTATAATTCTGTAGCCTTGCTTTTGAAAATATTCTGCAACTTCATAGCTGTGTTTTTCGGGTTTATCCGATAAACCTATAAACGCCAAAGTATGTGCGTTCTTAAGCAATGATACGCGGTCTTCGTCATCAGGTGCAGCTACTGCTTCGATGCTACCTGTCCATTGCCAGTTTTCGATTTCCGTCGGATCAGCGCCAACACTCGTAATGTAGTCGTGATGTTCTTTTAATTTAGAATTCCATAATTCGGTAAGCTCGTTCACTTTCTGCTCATTCAGCACACCATCTTTATATACTTTCTGTACCACGTCTATCGCAATATGAAAGCGATCAGTCTTATTTCTCACCTGCATGTCAAAAGGAGTTGTCGTACCACCTTCTTCTTGATATCCGTGTATTGAAAATCGCTGTGGGTTCTTAATATTGAAGAATATATTTTTCATTGTTTCAGGATAGCCATGAAAGTTCACAATCACTGGTTTATCAATCGTCAGATATTTCTCGGCATTTGGAATTTGTTCGTGATGTTCGCCTTCACATGAGCACGCAGCTTGCAGTCTGAGAATGTTTACAAATCGCACTCTAATTTCCGGTGCAGCCATTTTTACTAGTTCAATTGCGGCAAGCATTTCTTTCGTCACATAGTCACCAATGCCGACTAACACAATATGGGGATTTTTATCGCTTGCAAATTCCCACACACTCAAACCATCATCCAGTGCGTCTTTTGCCTGATCGAAACTTAACCATCTAGGTTCAGGTGTTTTGCCGGCTGTAATAATATTCATCTGGTTTTTAGATGTCATAGCTTCCTGCATAATCGCTAACATACTGTTATCATCAACGGGGAAGTAAGCTTTAATAAAATCATTTTGTTTTTCAAGCATTCCCGACACAAAGCTGGGATTTTGGTGTGAATAGCCGTTATGCTCTTGACGCCAAACAGTTGATGTCAATAAATAATTGATAGAAGGTATATCTAATCTCCAGGGCATTTTAATGACATATTTCAGAAATTTCTGATACATATGAGCCATACTAGAAAAAATTTGTGCGAAGGCTTCATAGGTCGTGAATACCGCATGTCGTCCTGTTAACACATAGCCTTGCGCCAAACCATGCATAGTATGCTCAGAAAGCATTTCCATAACCCGACCTGATCGAGTGATGTCCTTATCTTCGGCGCTGTGAGGCCAGACGAACCCACGTGAGGTGGACTTAAATACATCATCCAATCTATTTGAATAGGTCTCGTCGGGGGACAATAACCGTAAGTTTTTAGATTCTTTATTTAATTCAAATAATTTTTCCAGATATACCCCTGCCATTCTCATAGCGTTCGACCGAATTAACCCGGGGGTCTCAAATTCTTTCGCCAGCTCGAGTGCGTCGGGAGTAACTAGTGGCTTATAATTATGCCCAAACATATGGGGGTTGTCACCCATTCTTACGTCATCTGACGGAACTATGTCCAACACATCAGCCGTAAAGCCTGACGTTTTATCAAATAGTTCTTCAAAATGATATGAATGTAGCCATTCTTCAAGTAGGGCAAGCTCTTCATCATCATCCCGGACAGTCGGCATTACAACTTGGTGGGCACGAATAGTTCCTTCGATGGGCTGACCGCGAAGCTCTTTGATCGTCGTCCACCCTTTAAGACTCTTAAAGATTATCATCGGGAAGATCGGTGTAAAGGTCTCACCATTCCTGGCTCTTGTTTGGATGTCTTTGATGCGTTGATAGCAGTTTTCTAGAGTATCAAGCATTTTTTTATCAATCTCTTCGCCTTCCACAAGAAAAGGTTCGTATCCGTAACCCTTAAAGAGGGAAACAAGTTCCTCATTGCTCATTGAACCAAAAATTGTCGGACCAGATATTTTATATCCATTTAAGTGTAAAATTGGCAGAACCGCTCCATTAATTGCTGGATCTATTAGTTTATTGGAGTGCCACGCTGCAGCGATTGCGCCTGTTTCGGCCTCGCCATCTCCAATTAGACATATAGCTAGTAACTCTGGGTTATCTAATACCGCGCCGTAAGCGGAGGCGAGTGAATACCCGAGCTCCCCCCCCTCTAAGATGAGACCTGGGGTTTCGGGGCTACAATGGCTCGAAAAGCCATACGGCCAACTGAACATCTTACTTATATAGGTAATGCCAGATTCACTATGAGTTGCTTGCTGATAGTATTTTTGTAGAGTGCCTTCTAAATACAAGTTCGCCTGTAAGGCCGGCATACCGTGACCGGGACCGAGCACAAACACAGTCGATTGACTATGCTTTTTAATTAGGTAATTCACATGACCGTAAACAAAATTTATACCGGGACAAGTTCCCCAGTGCCCGAATAGCTTAGGTTTAATGTCATTCGAACGTAAAGGCTGTTCTAATAAACAGTTATTTTGTAAATATATTTGTGTTACCGACAGATAATTCGCGGCACGCACGTACTTCTGAATTTTTGCAATATCATCCATGTATGAAGACAGTTCCTTAAACTGATTTTATATGCCCATATTATAAAGCATTACACTAAATAATTTGTATAATTTTTATTTTGGTTGCAATATATTGACAAATTTATATATAGCAGCGGTATACTATCAAGACATGAACTCTGACAATGATGCAACAATTAGACTTTTACATCAACTTGGCTTGACTCTTAATGAAGCTCTAACATACCGGGCCCTATTACAACTTGAAGCTGTTTCTATTAGAAAAGTCGCGCAACTTTCTGGCATAAACAGAGGTATTACATATGAAGCAATTAAAAGCTTACTAGCACAAGGCCTTGTCAGTGCGAGACACAGCGGTAAACGGGAATACTATTCTGCAGAATCTCCTGAAAAGATATACGATATTATCCGTGAAAAACGAAAAGATTTATGGCAAAACTTGCAGGATGCAAAGAAAATAATACCGACCCTATCTGCACAAAGCGCCCGACCGTTAGGAAGGCCGTTGGTCCGTTATTACGAAGATGATGAAGGAATTGTCACTATCCTCAAAGACGTCCTACGTACGTGTAGTCAACTGTATATTCCCAAATATTACGTCTATTCTTCCCGCCCACTCCGTCAATATCTATATAGGAAATACCCACAATTCACAGAAAGAAGAATTAAAGAGGGTATCTCTGTTAAAGTAATCGCCATCGGCGAAGGAGGAGTGCCTGCGCCAAGTAGTGAACGAAAATGGCTTTCAGGACACATTAGCAACGACGTATCGTGTTACGTGATAATTTACGGTGATAAAGTTGCATCGATTTCAGTTTCTCAAGACTTTATCCCATATGGTGTTGTAACTGAAGATAAGGGTGCTGCCTCAATGCAGCGATTACTATTTGAACAGTTGTGGGATGCTGTCTAAAGTTGCCTCATGAAGCAATCCGCTAATATTTTTATTCGTGACTTAATTGTAAACGGCCATCATGGAATGTCTGAGCTAGAAAAAAGTCAATTACAAAAATTTAAAATAAACCTTGAAATAACTTATGACATGCGCCAAGCTCAGCTTTCTGACAATGTAAAGGATGCCGTAAATTGGTCAGAACTAAAGGATAAGGCTATCAACGTTATAGAAACCACTTCTTTTAACTTAATGGAAGCACTCATCGATAAACTCGCATCAACTCTCATGGAAGACCAGCGGATTACCTCCTTGCACGCCCGCATCGATAAAATAGATGCATTTGAATCAGGCTATCCAGGCCTTGAAATTCGCGTTTCACGTTAGAGATTCCGGTCGAATTTATTGTGAGGCGATTGATTCGATTACCGTTGAATAGTGTCTCTTATATAAATAGGGTCATCTGTTCTATACTATTAGGTGATAAACATAAGAACTAAATGAAGGGAAGTCGTATGTTTAAAAAATCTGGTTTTTGGGTAATAGGAATACTGGTTATCTTAATTTTGATTGTCGGGGGCTATTTCATATTCCATAAGTCAACTCCGGCGACAACGACAACGGCGACCAGCTCTTCAACAACCTCATTGTCTACTAAGACATCTGCCAAAAGTACCGCTACGCCAATTAATAATGCTGTCGTCATTACCAAAACAAATAGTAGTATTGGAGAGTATTTGGCTGACCCCAGTGGGCGTACGCTTTATACATATGGTGGTGATGAAAATGGGAAAAGTAACTGCACAGGATCTTGCCTTGTAAGCTGGCCGGCATACACAGATAGCGGTGCCACAACGAATTTGCCATCTGGCATATCAACAATTAAAAGATCGGATAATGATCAAATTCAATATACCTACAATGGTATGCCACTTTACTTCTTTGTTAATGATACTAATGGCCAAGTTACCGGGAATAATGTCGGTGATTTTCATGTTGCTGTACCCTAAAACGTACTTGAGCTGAACTAGATATATCCCAATCTTTCGGCAATAATAAAAGCGAACGATCCGAACAGAAAAGTAAGCCAAAAACTGATTAGTCGAAAAGCTAAAACAGTAGCAAGTGCTTGGGCAGATGATACGCGAAAAGCCAGTAAGCCCGCGAATAAACCAGCTTCCGCTCCACCCAATCCACCTGGAGTCGGCGTTGCTGTACCTAGAAATACACCTAAGCTAAATATTAATATGACTTCAAGTAGGTTTAAAGATAATTGTACTGCCTGACAACAAAAATAAAGACAAAGCACGTTGGACAATGTTAATAATGACGATGTACCTACTGCAAAAATTATTTTCTGAGGTTGTTTACGATATTCAGTTAAGTACTTAATACTATTCTTCACGCTATTCGTGAATCTAAGCAGATACTTTTTAAATAAAATGGTCATGACGGCGACAAGTATAAGTCCGCCGATAATGAGAATTACCTTGTACCCTCCTATTGTCGCAATGTGCCATTTTGAGAAATCAAGATGGGCCTGTTTGTAGGTCATATAAAGTACAACGAGAAGTAAGAGGTGACCAATAAGTCCGACAATATTATTTGCAGCGATTATGCTTGCCACTTGAGTAGATTTAAATTTTAATTTTCTGAGATATAAATAATTTATGCTAATGCTGCCGATACCTAGAGGCAGCAGTCGATTCGTGAACATGCTAGCAAATTGCACAAGTATTGTTTTTGGATATGATATTTTTTTGGGCACTAAAATACAGTAGGTCGCGGCAGCGAATATATAGGTGAGTAATGTGCAACTTACTGCCAAAAATAGGTAAAAAGGCCTTGCGTCTATAACTGATTTGAAACTAGTATCAAAAGATTTTATTTGCGGCAATAATACGTAGAAAGCCAACACAAAAAATACGATAATCAACCAGTCCTTTTTGTGTATTTTTCTAGAATTTTTCATTAACAGTGTATATAGTAGTATTGCTCGTTATCTAAGTATAACCATAAGCACTACATATACTCTAGTTTTTAACCGTCTTAGGCGCGGAAAAACTGCTCAAATAAATTGTTTAAAATCTTACTTCATTCTACGCAACTACGTTCTATTATGTATCACACAAGCCCGTACATTTAGATATAGACTATAATTATTAAGTACCCTGGTGAGGTGGGAGAAACTATTAAAACCATTGACTTTCCGCTTAAGAAGTACGTGCGAAACCCTGTATATAACTTTATAGGTTTGATCGTAATATTCTTTGTTCTCATTATTTTCATACCGGCAAACAACGTGGTAATGCATACCTACAATATGTCACCACACGAATATCACGTGCTCTTATTCATAACAGAACTGCCGCTCGTAATTATTTGGTTTGGGGCTTTTTATGGATACTATCGATTGCGCGCTTACACCATATCAATAGCCAATACTAAAGAAGAAATTGTTTTTAAAAAACTTACCCTCGGCATTCTTTGGGTGGCGTGGGGCTTAGTTTTACCGACAATCTTGGCATTGATCTTCAGTATGTTTATAAGTACTTCAAGCGATATTAGTCCTGCAATGCTAATTTTTGAAAATTATTTTAGTTTATTGTTTCCGCTAGTGGCTTTTACAATAATTGCGGATGGCGCTCACCGTCTGATTACCTACGAGAAACTAAAGTCCGCACGTTTCAGCATTCGAATTCTGCTTTTTACATTTGTATTCTGTGCGACACTTTATTGTTATTTCACCTTTAGATCACTCAATCTTAATCTATTGACATCAACGAGCAATCCTTACTATTTGCCTGTTTGGCTTATTATTATCACCATTACGATTCCATATCTTTATACTTGGTTAATTGGGTTGCTAGCTGCCTATGAGTACAGTATTTTTGCAAAACAAGTCAAAGGCGTTATATATAGACGGGCAATTCAGCTCGTCTCTGCAGGGGTTGTACTAGTTATCGTCGATTCAATTGGCGTGCAGTATATACATTCCATTATTCCTAGAAGTGGTCACATGTCTTTAAATTCTTTGCTTGTCGCCACCTACATTCTTTATTTTGTCATTGTTCTAGGATTCATCCTGATCAGTGTCGGTGCGGGTCGTCTTAAAAAAATAGAGGATATTTAAAATTATGCCAAACAGGGGTGAACAACCGCTATACGATAAGGTTGTTCGAATTACTAATGTCTATCTAGGACCAGCCGCAGATCGTTTTATTGCGAGACAAGTTCAAAATCACCTACATAAGCCGCCAGAAAAGTTATCCCAAGCGGACCTACTAAAATTGATCGACTGGATCAGAGTTACTGTCTCATTGCTAACCGATGATAGTGAGATTATAGAAGAGTACGCAGCGCAATTACAACGCCTTGCGGTACAGTCAAAAAAAGGAAACAACCACAAGACATAGCATATGGCCGATGTAATTACTGTTACTAATAAAGTTGATCGATCACCAATTGAACAGCGCGCTGAAGCTGAGGCGATCTTTATGAGTATCGGTGACGGCGCCATATCCACTGATGAATTTGGAAAAATTACCAGGGTAAATCCAGGTGCGCTGAGAATTTTAGGTTTCAAAGAGTCGGAATTAGTAGGTGAATGGTTCCCTAAACGTATTGTGGCAGTTGACTCCAAGAATACTCCCATTAATTTAATAGACAGACCTATTACTAAGGCGTTTTTAACAGGTCAATCAATTTCCGAGAAAATGTTCTACCGACGTAAAAACGGTCAACTAATACCAGTTTCTGTCACAATCTCACCTATACTACTTGACGATAAGCCACTCGGAGCGATTGAAGTTTTTCGTGATATCACACTCGAAGAAGAAATTGATCGCATGAAAAGTGAATTTATTTCATTAGCATCACATCAACTTAGAACTCCGCTTTCGGCCATAAAAACCTACTCGCACATGCTCGTAGATGGGTATATGGGTGAGGTAACACCGTCACAAAAAAAGTCATTGCGTACGATCATTTCTGCTACAAACCGTATGAATGAATTAATAAGTACACTCCTCAACATTACACGTATTGAAAGTGGTACGATCGCAGTTTCACCGAAGATGGTTGCAATTGATAAATTAGCTGAAGAAGTACTTAAAGAACTGCTGATAATGGCTGACAATAGCTCCATAAAACTATCTATGCAATGTAAGGGCAAAGGGAGTACGACCATTAAAACAGACGCTTTGATGGTTAAAGAAATACTTACAAATCTCGTGTCAAATTCAATTAAATACACACCGGCAGATGGCTCCGTTCAGGTTTTGATACGACCTAGAAATACAAATATATTAGTTACTGTCAGCGACACCGGCTGGGGGATACCAAAATACGCTCAAGAACAAATTTTTAGCAAATTTTTTAGAGCCCACAACATAGTTAAACGGGAGACTACGGGGACTGGTTTGGGTTTGTATTTAGTAAAAGGATTGTTAGATCAACTAGGCGGTAGAATATGGTTCACTAGTCATGAAGGTGTAGGCACGAGTTTTCATTTTACGTTACCTAGAGTGAAACATATGGCATAATGAAATAAGCAGTAACAATTATGAATGTGGAATCACAGCCATAATATGCAAAAAATTGTAAGAAATTCGATACTTTTTGTAGCAAAAGGCTGCTATTAATTAGATTATTAAAAAGGGTCGGGGGGCATAGTAGGGTCATGGCAAATATATTAATAGTCGAGGATGACCGAGATCTTAATAACGCATACTGTGTGATACTAAAAAATGAAGGGCATAAAGTAGTTGCAGCATTTGATGGTAAGCAAGCGTTAAATAAGTCCAAAACGTTCGAACCAGATCTAATACTTCTTGATTTACTGATGCCTGTAATGGGAGGTTTAGAGTTTTTGCACCATTACAAACACCATGCCAAACATAACAACGTGAAGATTCTAATATTCACTAATATGGAAAATTCTCCTGAAGTAGCCGAAGCTTATAAATTAGGTGCGCATCGCTGCATTATCAAAAGTTGGACAGCGCCGCATAATTTGTCACGTGTCATTACCGAAGCATTAGACGGAGAATCAGCTCGAACTGAGCTAATTCATAACTAGCAGAGCACGGGTTTTTATCTTAGTTTAACTTGTAAGTCGGCAATATATTGGTCATTCATTAGATTCATCAACCGAGCTATATCCAGACGATACGGCATTTGTTTGCCGTAATTGATGACACCACGACGCTTCAATTTATTTAATTCTGTGGCGGCAGTCTCTCGCGTTAAGCCGGTCAAGTTCGCAAAATCTTGATGTGTTAGATCCAAAACAATTTCAATTTTTTGCGGTCCGACAACTTTACCATGGTTTAAAGCTAGGTAATGTAGTGTGTAGAGTAGCTTATCGCTTGCCCTTGAGTGTTGAAGTGCATTTAAGCGCATCGACGTCCCTAACTGGTCCATCAGGTAACGTTCTAGCTCCATAAACATAAGATCGGGTTTACTTTTAATAAAACTGACGAAATCTTCGCGATTTACGGCAGCCAAACTTACATTCGGAGTAAAAGCTTCGTAATAATAGATCGCACTCGAGATCTTGTTATAAGCCCACGGACCTGGAAAAATAGAATCGACCGTATAAAAAGCGACTGGTTTTTCATCCCCACCTACGCTTAGGTTATAAGCCTTCACGACGCCTGTTTTTACTACGTACCCGCTCCTCGGAACTTCCCCCTGAAAAATAATAATTTCGCCTTTTTTAAAATCCCTGGTAGGGAATCTGCCAAGGAACACGTGGAAATCATTTATTGCACTCGCATCAGTCATCTGTTTAGATATTTTAACATCGCTAAATTAAACTGGCCAGTAAGTAATATATACGATTATTGTAACATTAATTAGTCAGGTAGTAAATTATAGTAATTTTATGTACCATTCCCAGGGTCTTTCGACGCAATATCCGCACCTAGAATTACAATAAAATCTTCTTGATATGAACTCTGGTAGGGATTTTGTGTCGAGACATGTGCTCCGTACATTTTTACTAATAAACTACGAGTTGCAGGTTTAGTCCCGCCAGAATTATCAATTATCGTTGTGGTGCTTTGATTAGACAATGCGTTTCCAATGGCATCAATATTCAATCCTTTAGTAGTCAACGCTGTTTTTTCTTTTGCGGCAAGACCAAAGGTATTTGTTGCATTAAGAATTACAACCGAGGCAGCTTCTTGGGTCACAGGATTCGTCGATATTTGTTGATTTACGTATGCTTGAATAGCTGAAAAATCATTTTTACCTGCTGAGGGAATAAGCGCATCCTGACCATTATCAGAAACATATGGCTCTACTAAATCATTACTATTGGCGTCATCGAGATTCAACGATTTTATATTCGATGAATTTATAGGTTTCACGATATTGTATAGACTATGGATATCGCTCAATGTGAAATCAGTCGTTACGTTATTGCCAATTGCATCAGCAAGACTACTCAATTTCGCAGGATTAGATAATACTCCGGCGCTCACTGCTTTTACTTTTAACGCTGCAAGCATTTGTCTTTGATGTTGAGTTCGATCAAAATCACTATTTTCAAATCCGTATGAGCCATAAGCATCGCCGCGAGCTCTGGCAAGATCAAGCGCCTGTTCACCATCGAGCTGATGCAATCCGTTAGATAGTCTTACTAAAGGTCCATGCGTAGCGTAATCTTTACTCGGATCATAAATACCACGGGGATCTGAGCTTTGAATGTTAACTGAAATCCCCCCAACAGTATCGACGGCGTCTTTTAAAGCTTCATAATCAATTAAGGCATAGTAATTCAAATGCAGACCAAAATCTTTTTCAACTACTTGCTGGAGAAGTCCCATACCACCGGGAAAATAACCATTTTCATTAAAATTATTTTGTTGGCCGGCCACGTACGCATCGTTTATTTTTTGATAGCCGTTACCGGGTATATTAACCCAAAGGTCTCTCGGTATACTTAGCATAAATGCACTATCATTCTTGGTATTAACGCTTAATATTAGGATGGAATCGGTAAGTTGAGCACCCTGATGACCGACATCGTCAGATGAATTTCCCGCAAGTAAAATATTTACGCGTCCGGATGATTCACCATTTAATGTAGAGCTAGTTAAAATACTGAATATGCTACCACCAAATACCTTATGCGCATTATAGATAAATTTGCCACCTACCCATCCAACCAAAACTATAACCAAAACAAGTAAACTAACCATAATACGTTTTAGCGTTACAAAGCGTTTGGCTTGAGAAAGTATCGGTGTTTTGCTTGGAGAAGTCTGTGGTACGGCATTTGGCAACGTTTTAGTTTGAATTACGGGATTTGGTCGGTATGTACTATAACCACTATTATAGGAACCGAGCGTACTTCCAACCCTTGGTAATTGAGTAGGTGTTCTTTTATGTATATCCTGACCTGGTTTCGGTCGGATAGTGTTTCGTCGTTGATTATTATTTAAAGGTTGGAAATCAGCCATGAACGTACAAAAGATTATACTGTTAAAACATAAAGATAACCAGTATCATGCACTCATAGGTTAATCTCTAAGCTAATACTCAGGCATCAGCTGTTTAATCATTAAAATAATATAGGATTAAAATAATGAACGTTTTCAGCCGAGGCATTAGAAATGCCTTTCGTAATGTAATCAGAACTTTTTCTATTGTAATAATCCTAGGGCTGAGTATTGGGCTGAGTTTGGCAATGCTCGTTGCACATCAAGCTGTGGGGGAGAAAATTAAGGCAGTAAAGTCTTCTGTTGGTAATACAGTGAGCATCTCACCTGCAGGCGAGAGAGGATTCGAAGGGGGAGGTAATCCCCTTACTGAGCAACAATTAAGCAGCATAAAATCGCTTCCCAATGTAGTTTCTGTCGAAGAAAGTCTGAGCGATCGACTCACAACAAGCAATTCAAACCTACAATCAGCTATAAGTGCTGGGGCTTTAGGGCAACGCTTTTCGGAAAATAGCGGCGAAACCTTCACACCTCCACCCGGCTTCAGTAGCCGATTTGGCACTGGGACGTTTTCGTTTACTCCGCCTGTGACGGTAACAGGTACGACCGATCCCACGAATTTGTCAGCCTCTACAGCTCAGGGAGGTGGTACGTTCGCCTTAACATCAGGTAGTGTATTTAGTTCGACAAGCAATCAAGATGTTGCGATTATTGGATCGTCCCTAGCAAATAAAAACAATTTAAAAGTAGGATCGACTTTTACCGCTTATTCTACTCCGATTACAGTGGTGGGTATCTTTAATGCCGGTAATACTTTTGGTGATAATCAGGTGATCATGCCGCTGGCGACAGTGCAAAAACTTTCTGGAGAAGCAAACGATATTACAAGCGCTACCGTAACCGTCGACTCCATTTCAAATGTCAATTCTGTTACCTCGGAGATTCAGAAAACATTGGGTAGTGCGGCTGACGTGACCAATGCCGCCGCAGAAGCTGAAAACTCCATTGCACCGCTGCAAAATATTCAAAGCGTATCGCTTTATAGTCTGATTGGTGCAGTCGTAGCAGGAGCAGTAATTACCTTACTGACAATGATAATGATTGTTCGAGAACGTCGAAGAGAAATTGGAGTTATTAAAGCTATCGGTGCCAGCAATCTAAAAGTCATGCTCCAATTCATGATTGAAGCGGCTACTCTCACTATACTAGGTGCGATTGTGGGAATCGTCCTCGGTGTTATCGCAGGAAACCCGATTACTCATCTGCTTGTCACAAACAGCACGACGTCTACCAACATGTCGGTGACGTCTGGCAGTTTTGGCGGAAGGTCTGTAAGTAGAGGCTTTGGTTTTATTCGGAATAACGTTAGTAACATTCATGCTGCAATTGGGTACAGTATTGTACTAGAAGGATTGCTCGCAGCGATTGTAATTGCGGTTATCGGTAGCGCTCTGGCCTCCTTCTTTATTGCCAAAATCCGACCTGCCGAAGTAATGAGGGTGGAGTAGAAAGGGAAAAGAAAGCTATGTTAGAACTAAAGAATGTCAAAAAAGTTTTCAAAAGCGGTGATTTCAAAGTGCTTGCCGTCAATGATGTAAGTCTGAAAATTCCAACTGGTCAATTTGCAAGTATTGTCGGGAAAAGCGGCAGTGGAAAAACGACTCTTCTAAGCTTGCTCGGTGCGCTCGACAGCCCAACCAGTGGATCCATTATGATAGATGATCAGGACATCACGAAACTCCATGATCATAGGTTAATTCAGTATCGTTGTAGAAGAATAGGTTTTGTATTTCAGAGTTATAATCTAGTACCAAATCTTACTGCCATAGAGAACGTCATGCTACCTTTGGAATTTGCTGGTATATCCAGAAAAGTCCGTCAAGACCGAGCCAAAAGACTGCTCAAACATGTTGGCTTAAGCCCCGATCAAATGGCACGTAAACCAGGTAAATTAAGTGGCGGGCAGCAGCAGCGCGTCGCAATTGCCCGAGCCTTAGCGAATAGGCCGAAACTTATTCTAGCAGATGAGCCGACTGGCAACTTGGATAGTGAAACTGGCAAAATGATTTTTGATTTGCTGCATACGCTATCACGCAGCGAGCAAACGACCATTGTTGTCGTCACGCATGATCTCGATATAGCCGGTAAAACCGACATGACCTTTCATTTGCAAGATGGACAATTAAAGGAGCGGTAAGATGTCAGACGAATATATCAGTGGAGAAGAACACCAAAATATAAAAAAATCACATTCGAGCAGTAAGAAAACTAGGGTAACAATTTCAGTCAATCACCTCATTTTGGTAGCGATTGTGGTCGCCGCCTGCCTAATCAGTTTTTTGGGAGGCGTCGTCTACCAAAAACACCACAACCCCGTTTCGACTGCAACATCACTCACTACAAGTGGAAATGCATCGGGTTTTCGCGGTAAAGGTGGCTACGGACGACGACTTGGTAGTTTTGGGCAAGTTACAAGCGTGAGTAGTTCAAGTATTACGATAAGCGATATGCGAACAGGATCTACGATGACCTATAGTGTGACATCTACTACAGCGGTAACTGACAATGGCCAGACATCTTCAATAAGCGATATTCAAACTGGCGACACAGTGCTCGTTACCACATCATCTTCAAGCAGTACCGTCGCAACTCGCATTCTAGTTAATCCGAGTTTTGGTGGAGGATCCTCTTCCACACCATCTCAGCCTCCAACCGGTTCGCAAACGTCTAACTAAAGTTACCTATATGTTTTATGGCAGCGTTTCGTTAGTATGATATAAGCACATGCAGAAAAAGGTTTTACGGACGTGTTTGGCAGTTTGTATTGTATGTTTGACGATTTCATTCTTCGTCTACTATCTGGTGAAGCACCCTGAGATATTGCACCAAATAACGCATCTACCACTGACGATAATAGCACTACTGCTTTTTCTTTATCTTTGTCTCGTCACCTCAATAGGTCTGACGCTTATTGCGACGCTTCTTATTTGTGAATTAAAGATACCCGTAAAAGAGGGACTTCTTATCACAATATATTCGTCTATCATTAATTTCTTTGGTCCTCTTCAGAGTGGCCCAGTATTTAGAGCCGTGTATCTAAAAAAGAAATACAACTTGAAAATTAAAAATTACACCTTTGCTACATTAATTTATTATGTTTTTTATGCGATATTTAGTGGCATCTTCCTTATATCGGGCCTTATCCATTATTGGATTTTAATCGGAATCTTGGTGCTCGTAGTCTTTTTTTTATGGTTACATTACAGTGCTTCAGGAAACGCCCAAAGACTTCGACAATTACAGTATAGACCAATAGTATTTTTAGCGATCGCCACGCTACTTCAGGTCTGTATAATGTTCGTCATTTACTTTACTGAACTACGCTACGTCGACAAACAGGTCTACGTTGGTCAAGCAATTATTTATACCGGAGCAGCAAATTTTGCTTTGTTTGTCGCCTTAACACCTGGAGCAATTGGATTTCGCGAATCTTTTCTTATTTTTTCCCGTCGCTTACATCATATTAGTCTTTCGACTATCGTAGCCGCCAATGTTATAGATCGATGCATGTATATTCTGCTTCTCGTTATTCTTCTCATACTATTAATAGTCACACATACTCGAGACAGATTTAAACGGATTACCGAAAAAGAGAACATAGGATAACTCTACAGCTATTTTTCAATACTATCCCTATAATATATGTCAAGATGAGAATACTAGTAATTGAAGATGAGCCAAAAATCGCACAAGCCGTAAAGCGTGGACTTGAATTGAACGGATACGCCGTTGACGCGGTATATGATGCTGATAGCGGATTGTCATATGCGCTTGATTCCGATTATGATGTCATTGTACTTGACCGAATGTTACCGGGTAGTATGGACGGCGTTGCTCTATGTAAAAAAATGAGAAGCGAAGATGTAAATACTCCTGTTATCATGCTCACCGCGAGGGGAACGATCGGCGATAAGGTAGAAGGGCTAAATAGCGGGGCCGACGACTACCTAGTGAAACCATTTTCATTTGATGAATTGACAGCCCGTGTGAGAGCTCTCTTGCGCCGTCCTGAAATTCATGTCGGTACGCTCTTAAAAGTTGATAACTTAACTCTTGATAGTAAAAATTATGAAGTGAAACGTGGTGATAAAAAGCTCAAATTGTCTCATAAAGAATTTGCCCTCCTGGAATATTTCATGCACCATACCGGACAAGTCATCACTAAAGACATGATTATTGCCCATGTTTGGGATGAAGAAGCTGACATTCTACCAAATACCATCGAGGTATATATAGGGTATTTACGCAATAAAATAGACCGTCCATTTCCGGATTCCAAACCATTACTCCAAACGCTGAGGGGATTTGGCTATAAACTAAGTACCTAAAATCTTACTATGTTCCGATCTGCGACATTCAAATTAACAATGTGGTATCTCGCACTGGTAATGGCTATCAGTTTAGCTTTTAGCATCGTGCTGTATCACGTCACGACGTCCGAATTAGCCTATGGCTTACATCGAGAAACACAGCGTATTTATAATCAGTTTCCTATTTTTGATAATAGTCCGATGCTAAGACCTGATGCTGATGACAGCTATAGCCAGCATCGCATACTCCTACGTCTTATAACATTCAATATTATTGTACTAGTCGGCGCAGGCATTGCGAGTTATTGGCTCGCGAGACGCACCTTGAAGCCAATTGAGGAAGCGCATGAACAACAGAAGCGATTTACTGCGGATGTCAGCCACGAGCTCAGAACACCTCTTACCGCACTCAAAATGGAATCCGAAGTTACCCTATTAAATACTCATGCCGATAAAGAAGAATTGCGCAATACTTTAAAGAGTAACCTTGAAGAGGTTAGCAAATTGGAGACTTTGATCAATAATCTATTGCGATTAACCCGGCTCGAAGCAGATGAAGTTCAAAATTACTTCAAACCGATTCAAGTAGCTGAGATAATCAAAGCAGCGATTGCGCAGGTCGAAAAACAAGCAACTGACAGAAAGATCCACATTGAACAATCAATAAAGCAGGCCTCTGTTGATGGTGACGAATCAAGCCTTACTCAGCTCATCATTATTTTGCTTGATAACGCCATCAAGTACAGTTCTAGTAATTCAAGCGTTTCAATATCATCCGAAGCTAAAGCTAAAGCTAATTCAGTGAAAATCACTATACGAGACAATGGCATCGGTATTGCTCCCAAAAACTTGGAACGCGTTTTTGACCGATTTTATAGAGCGGAAAATTCTAGATCAAAGTCCGATTCCAGTGGTTTTGGCTTAGGGTTGAGTATTGCGAAAATGATTGCTGATTTGCACAACGGAGATGTTATTTTAAGTTCAAAAGTAGGCGCCGGAACCTCGGCAACCATAATTCTTCCACTTCTAGAAACTAAGAATTCCATAGACAAACCAAAATAATAAGATTATAATTTTACGCTCTTATAAGTGGTTACTAATTGTACAGGTGTTTACTGATCTTCACTTAATTTGGAATGGAAGTCATGTTTGAATATTCGCTTTATTCGCACAGCGTTAGAGTATAGGTAAACCGGCGACATGTACTACGCATAGGGGGGGCCGTTATGGGTTTTGAAGTAAAATATCCTACGGGTCATATCCAATTAACAAATGCCCTGGGCGAAGCTTTTGGCGCAAATAGTTCTATGTCCGAAGCCAGCCCATCGTATGTCGCCGTTGCCGAAATCATCATCAACCAAACGGAGCAGTTTGCTCGTACGATTTACGATCTCGATAGGCTTATTGCCACCTATAATAGTCAGTGGCTAGGTCGTTCCAGCTACGCTACGGACTACATGGTTAATTACCCGTCAGCATTGGTACAAAGTGGAAGACAACCGGTCGATACAATTACTACTAAAGACAACGACGATTCACGACCAGACTACGTACCAGAACAAGGCGATTTGCTACTGCCAGAACATCTACCGTTTATTGTGGAGCTTTTACCAACTAAAATTGAAGAATCTCCTAGTAGTGTACGTGCACCTTCAGAGAAAAATGTTGAGGTTAAGCGCACTCTAGCGGAGGCCCACCGTGATGCATTCTTGCAATCACTTGGGTCACTGAGCTTGTCTGCCACCCAAGTACAACTTATTTTAAATCAATCATCAGGTCTTGATTCTGAAGCCGTTACTATAACGGAAAGTCGTCAACAGACTGAAGATGCGACGGTAGTAACGGTCTACCATCTTTATTTTCACTTACTACAAAACCGACACCCTGATATAGATATTGATCTAGTACGAAATTCTCTCATTGAAATAATGCCTATTATACTAAACAGGCGTAGTGCGTTATTTGATGCGACAGTATCACGATCGCGACTGAATATGCTGGAACAAGGGCAATTCAGCGACGAATTTGTGAAATATGTTGATAATCTAGGACAAACTGATCAAAGATAAGCTACCAAAAAATACCTATCTATTTTGGATTACTTTTCTCGATGAATTTTAGAGCTATAGGCCTCAGAACGAACCGCTCGTACTCGAGCTACAATCAGGCCAAATAGTACTACTCCAATATAGGAAAGACCCGACTCACAATCCGAAACTAAGTGAGTCGGCATACTAATAATCAGGTACGTTCCACTAATAAAAGTAAGGCCAATCAATGAATAGGTAATCATGAAATTACGTTTTGAAGGAACAAAAAACAATACGGAGGTAGAAATTACACTTGCTATTGCTACAAGTACGTGAACTAAAATAATCATACCCCAAGTATACACTTATCCAAGTTTCGTACCAAGAGAAAGGGCAATCGAAAAAAGCAAAATCACAAGGAGCGAAAAGCGAAAAATACGCTTTGCCCAGGGAACATCGTCTACAGAGGATAATCCTTGAATACCCAACCACAACCATGTAAGTCCTACGCCCGTCATGACTATCCCGTAAAATATATTTGCCAATCCTAGGAGTGATAAACTAACGCTCGCTGCTAGGAAAAGGATGAGATAGACAATCATAACATTTTTAGTTTTTCTAACTCCTCTCACACTAGGTAAGACCGGAATCTGAGCATTTTGATAATCTTTCAAACGACCAATTGCTATTGCGTAAAAGTGGGGCATCTGCCAAAGAACCAGTATAAGAAATAGCAGGCAGGCTTTTGTATTTAAAGAATCCGCTACTGCAGTGTAGCCTGCGGTAACAGGTATCGCACCGGATACACTGCCGAGTATCGTACCGAAGCGAGTTAGTTTTTTGTAATGAGTATAGACACAAACATAATCTACGTACCCCACTATACCGAGACCTACAGTCAGGATATTGGATGAGAAATATAGTAGCGCAAACCCAACCAGTCCAAGAGTTATTAAGATGAGAAGTGCCTGTACAGGAGCAATGACTTTAGTGACTAAAGGTCTTCTTTTAGTTCGCGACATATTTTGATCCACTGTTCGATCAAAATAGTTGTTTGCAACACAAGCTGAACCTATTACCAAAGCAATACCAAGAATGGTTCCTATAAACTTAATAATCGAAAATGAGTGAGAAGTAGCATATAGGTATCCTGCAATTGCAGTTATGGCATTTCCATAAATAATACCCGGTTTACACAGTAGATAATATTGCTTTAACAAAATACTATAAACTATCCTGATCTTGCATATAGGTATTCATTTGTTGCGGTGTCATACGATAATTTAAATTATTCATAATCCAAATTGAACCAACGACCAGAATTAACACGATCGTTATCATAAACACAAGAACCACAATACGCCAACGCTCTTTGGAGGCAAAACTAATATGTAGAAAGAAACTTAATTGCACTAAGAATTGGATAATTGCCAGTATGGCAATTGCAGTGATTACAAACCAGTAGTGACTATTATTCTGATGGGTAACGAGCAGGTACGCGCAAAGCGTAAGTCCAACGGAGAGTAAATATCCCGTAACATAGGTAGATAGCTTTAGTTTTGAACTAGAAGTATCACTACGAGTTATGACGGCTGTTTTTTCAGGGTATGCGTTTTGATGCGAGCTCATCGTTGTGCCACTCCAAGTAAATACACAATTGAGAAAATGAAAATCCATACAATATCTAAGAAGTGCCAAAACATGCTAAACATAGTTAACCTTCTAGTAACACCTTTGGTAAATCCTCTCACTAGTACTTGATACAGCATGATCAGCAACCAAATAAGACCAATAGTAATATGCAAACCGTGAGTTCCAACTAATGTGAAGTATGACGATAGGAATGCGCTGCGATGCCAACTATCTCCAGTTTGTACTAAATGACTGAACTCATGAAGTTCCAGCGATAGGAAGGTGAGTCCAAGAAGAAATGTTAGGACCAAAAAGAATACTGTTTTGTGTACCTTTTTGGCTTGCATGGCAATCATTGCGAGTCCGCAGGTAAAACTGCTCGTCAATAGAGCCATTGTCTCAGTTAAGACATAAGGTAGGCTAAAAATGGTTTTGCCGTCGGGGCCACCGAAAGTATTACTATGTAAAACCGCGTACGTCGCAAAGAGACTGGCAAACAATACACAGTCAGTCATTAAATAGACCCAGAACCCAAATACTGCTCTCGTTTGTTTATCAAACGGAGCGTCTAAGCTACCGACTTTTGTTGGTTCAGCTACATCACTCATAATTTTCTGCCTTGAAATTTCAATTCTATTCGTTCTACTTCAGCTGCTGGAATCACATACTCATTGTCGTCATTAGAAGTTAAGGAAACGATGCTAACTACAACAATCACTAATCCTAGTAACCCTAACCATAAAATATGCCACACAAAGCTAAAACCGATAAGAAACGCACCACTCGCAATCAATACGCCAAATGGTGTATTTTTTGGCATCTCTATGTCTTTGTATTTTTTGTCTTTTTCGACTGAGCTATCGTGTTTTGATTGCCAAAAGGCATCACGTTCATTGACTACAGGTTCAATGGCAAAATTATAAATTGGTGCCGGTGAGGAAATTGACCATTCTAGAGTGCGACCGTTCCAAGGGTCTCCAGTAGTATCTAAGTTATCTTTACGTTTATATATACTATAGGCCAAATTAAGCATCATGAGACCAAGTCCTACACCGATTACAGCCACGCCAACACCTGCAACGATAAACAGCGGTTGCCAACCGAGCGACGCACTATAATGATTTAATCGCCTAGTGGCGCCCATAAAGCCCAATATATATAGTGGCCCAAAGGCTAGTATGAAACCGACTAACCAACACCAAAACGAATATTTACCAATGCGCTCATTTAGCTTAAAACCAAATGCTTTAGGGAACCAATAGGTTATCCCCGCAAAGTAACCAAAAAGAGCACCCCCTATAATCATCGTATGGAAATGAGCAACTAAGAACAGGCTGTTATGCAGCTGAAAGTCAATTGGTGGAACACCCATAAGCACCCCAGCAACCCCTCCAATCGTGAAAGTGTATAAAAAGCCGAAAAACCAAAATAAAGGAGAGGCAAAATGTATTCGTCCATGATACAGGGTAAACAACCAGTTGAACACTTTCACACCTGTGGGAATGGCTATTACCATCGTCATGATTCCAAAAAATCCATTAACATCAGCACCAGCCCCCATAGTAAAGAAATGGTGAAGCCAGACACTAAAGGACAGGATAGTGATTGCCACTAGTGCCCAGACCATCGATACATAGCCAAATAATCGTTTACGGGCAAAAGTGGCAACTACTTCCGAATACATCCCAAAGGCAGGCAGCATCAGTATATAGACCTCTGGGTGTCCCCAAGCCCAGATCAAATTGACATACATCATTGGATTGCCTCCTCCGGATGCGGTGAAAAAATGCATACCCAAAAAGCGGTCCAAAAATAGTAATGCTAAGGTGACAGTCAAAATAGGAAAAGCAAAGATTACGAGCACCATGGCACAGAGCACACTCCACACAAACATTGGCATTTTCATTAAATTCATACCGCGACAGCGCATTGTGACAATCGTTACAAAAAAATTAATGCCTGCCAATAAGCTGCCGACACCGGCTATTTGTAAACTCCATATCCAATAATCTACTCCGACGCCTGGGCTAAAATGGAGTTCCGACAATGGCGGGTAGGCTAGCCAACCCGTTGCGGCAAACTGACCAACGATTAAAGAGGTGTTTATGAGCGCCATGCCAGCGAAAAATAGCCAAAAGCTTGTGGCATTTAGTCTAGGAAACGCCACGTCTCGCGATCCAATTTGCAGTGGTACAACAATGTTAATGAGACCAAACATGAGACCCATAGCTACAAAAAATATCATAATCGTACCGTGCGCCGAGACGATTTGCTGAAAATGATCAGCCGTTAAAAATCCCTGATTGGAACCGACAGATACTGCTTGCTGGGCACGCATCATGCCTGCATCAACCCCACCTCTTAATAACATCACTATCGCTACTATCAGATACATAATGCCGATTCTTTTATGATCAACAGTCGTAATCCATTCTTTCCAAAGCCATTTCCATTTTTTGAAATAAAAAAGACCGCCAATTATCACTAAAACAGCTAGTACTTCGGTAGCAGAACCTCCGTCAGCAATGAGACCATTGTTAAATGCCGAAAATGTAAGCTTGCCAAAAATATTAGCTATCAAATCCATTACATTTCCATCCCAGCCATCTGGCTCTCAGAGGCATTTTGTTCGGAATATGATGAATTTGCTGGCGTCATATATTTTAGTACTACAGAATTATAGAGGTTCTGGCTCCCCAAAGCATAGTAAGTAACCGGATTATTCTGACTAGGCTGAGCAAGACTGTTATATGATGATGCTGTTAATTCTTTTGGTGATTGACTAACACTTTGTACCCATTGATTGAATTGTGTCGGGGAACTAGCCTGAGCGATAAAATGCATTCCCGCAAATCCCTCGCCGCTGATATTAGCAGAGGATCCGTAATAATCACCACTTTTACTGGCCATTAAATGAAGTTGGGTAGACATACCGGGCATTGCGTATATTTGACCAGCCAACTGAGGAATCCAAAGTGAGTTCATGGGTGCATCAGACGTAATGGTAAAATTAACTGGTACCGAAACAGGGAACTGAACAAAATTTACAGTTGCAATATGCTGTTCTGGATAGATAAATAGCCATTTCCAATCGAGTGCTACTACCTGGATTGATAGTGGTTTTTGAGTCGACGCAATTGGCCTGAAGGGATCAAGTGTGTGACTGCTATTCCAAGCAACAATAGATAAAATTAAAATAAGGATTGTCGGAATACCCCACCAGACTGTTTCATATAGACGATTATGGTCCCATTCTGGACGATAACTCGCTGTGGTATTTGTTTCACGGTACTTCCAGGCAATCATTATTCCCATAGCAAACACCGGTATTATGACAATGAGACTCAAACCGAGTGCAAAAAACATCAAATTTCTCTCTTTTTCCGCAATTGGTCCAGCAGGATTCAAAACCAAGATATTTTGACGGCTTAGATATATACCCGCAATTGTAATAAATATGAGCAGTAATAGTATTCCGAAGACTACTTTTATTTTTATTTTTTTACTCATAGTTACTTCGATACAAGAACAAGCATAATGTACTTACATAATACCATTTACCGATTCAAAACTTACGTAACAATATAATTGGCTTCAAGTAGCTAAAATTTATTCCATAGATATTGATTCGTGACTTCGTGGTGATAGATTATTTCGGATTGTTTAATTGTCGCACCGAGTTCTCTTGGATTTCGATAGGCCGATGCTTGTTTATACTCTAAATATTTTTGCTTAGTATCATCACCCATTATGGCGGTCATGTGGTCACTCGATTTAAAAATTCGCATGGCATCGTAGATAGTACTCGGCAGAAACCGGAGTCGAGGTCGTTTGTCCGTTTTTTCGTCAGTCGTATTTTTACCTTCGAGACCTGTTTTTATAATCGTATACAAGAGCAAGTAGGGATTTACATCCGGCGCAACTGATCGAATTTCAATTCTAGTAGTTTTTTCATTACCGAGGGGTATTCTAATCATGGCACCACGATCATTCGCAGAGGCCTTTATTTGATTTGGTGCTTCAAAGTGTGGATCTAGACGTCTATAGGCGTTCACGCTTGAATTAAGCACCAAACATATTTCTGTACTTCTATTTAATAATTTTTCAACAAAATTCCAACCCAGCTTTGAAAGACCGTCTTTTCCATTTTTATCATAAAACGCATTCGTACCATTTTTAGCGATAGAGACGTTGGTGTGCATACCACTGCCATTTATTCCTTGAGTAGGCTTTGGCAGGAACGTCGCAGTCATGCCCATCTGATTAGCAATTTGTCGACATACGAGTTTATATAAAAGAATTTGATCACACGCCCGAATGACGTCAGTATACGAAAAGTTGATTTCAAATTGTGCAGGCGCAACTTCGGGGTGGTCTTTTTCATTTCTAAATCCCATCGCTCGTTGTGCTTCAGCAGTCGCATCTATAAATGCCCTTAATCTATCAAGTGGCAAGGAGTGAAAATAGCCACCAGTTGAGATGAGCTGGAAGCTACTATTATCAATATACCTCTGTTCTGCATCAATTCCTTCTAACAGAAATCCTTCAATTTCTGGCGCCATAAATGCTTCATAACCATCAGATTTTTTTAATAATGCCGAATAAGCCTGTAACTTGCCTCTAAAATCAGCCTCATAGGCTTTAAGATCTCTGCGCGCGACATTGGCAAAGACTATCACCTTACCAGAACCAAAAACATCGGACGGTAAATAGGTGAAACTTGTCCAATCTATTAATAACCTGAGATCTGATTCATGTTGTTCACTAAAGCCTCTAATTGAAGAACCATCAAATGTGAGATTTTCTAGGGATTTTAGAAGGAAGTTTTTGTCATAGTCCAACATATGCAAACGACCCTCGATATCGCAAAAACATACAGTGACGGCCTTTAAGCGAGCTTCTTTTTCTAAGTAAGCACTATGCTCGTCTTGTGCTTGTTTCGGGTCGGTAATACTTCTGGCTTGTTTATTTAAGGTCTCTAGCTCTGTATAAGACAGCTCCAGGAAGTCTTTTAAAGGTGACAATACTTGCATCTAAATCCCTCCTATTAATACTTTATTATATTAAATTAATATAATTATTTAAACTTTTAGTACTATTTATAATTTATTAGTCCTTAGTAAGTATTAATTTTTCTCTATTTCGTTTTTATAGGCGTAATAGGCCGGTTTCAATGACCCATCTGAACGAAGCAAACCAAAATAGTTTTCATTTGAAGAGGTGTTATTACTAAAATCTTCGTAGGTATACCAAAAATATCCACCAATCCAAGGCGTATTTTTGTATATATTGACTGATTGAGTTAGCATTTCACTTTGTAATGCTTCACTGACATGATCAGGGCTATTGTTTAAATTAAAGTTATCAGGAGTAGCAATCGCACCAGGGCCGTTGGTTGGTGCACCATACTCGGTGATCCATATTCGTTTACTCGCATCACCATTGTCTGTCATTATCGAGCGAATACTATTTGGAATATCATTCATCATTGACCAACCGCTCCAATTTGCAACATAGGTTGGCAGGGCAGGAAAAGAGTATGGATGAAACCCCAGGGCGTCGAAAAATGGTTTTGCCCCGTCACTATACATATTTGCCAGAAACGTTTGTTGATTGACGCTTGTTGGATTATTATCTAAATCTCCAAGGCCGCCACTAATAATTGTGGCATTCGGTTCAACTTGTTTTATTGCTGGATAGGTAGCCTTTAATAGCTCTGTGTATTGGTGTGGGCTTGGCGCGGGCAACCAAAAAGTCGCTAGGTTAGGTTCGTTCCATATTTCCCAGTCTTGCACACCCATGACAGAATATCTTTTAGCAACTGTAGCGGCAAAATTGGCAAATTGCGCATTTGATTCGGGCTCACATTTATCACTAGCGTTACACAACTTTGCCCCAGCCCAAGGTGGAGTGTACGCTATAGTGCCTAAAACTCTCAGGTTATGGGCTTTGGCCGTCAATATAACTCTGTCTAAATTGTTCCAATCGTATTGAGCCGACGATTTCGGCTGAATATCAGCCCATGAAATATCAATTCGTATCCAAGTCACACCGAGTTTTTGAATACCTAATAATTCTGTATTTAATTGTTCGGTACTTAAGAACGGCAATGTATCTCCGAGCGACACACCATACTGTTTTTTCACTGCATTATTTGACGCGGCATTTTGTGCCACAGTTTTTATAGTTGGTGCTGAAACTTTATCTATAAATCGACCATATGTAAAGACAGCTACGCTGGCGAGACAAACTACACTAAATACGAGATAAAATATTTTTCTTTTTGTAAGTATTTGGCGGTTAAATATGTAGTGGCGTATTTTAAGCAAAATTCTTCCTTGTCTAAAATGGATAAATTGCGATCACTTTTAGGATATAATTTCAAACTACGGCAGTATGACGAACAGCTGACTGAGACTGAAAATGATTGTGAAAAACTATATCAACAAGCTTTACAACGAAACCCTGTTTCGAAACTCATTTTATATTATGTTTTCAACGGGTACAATGGCCCTGTTTGGCTTTATTTTTTGGCTAATTGTTGCTCACTTATACAGTCCGTCGCAAGTAGGCATCGCGTCAATTTTAGTATCATCAATGATCACTATTTCATACATTGGACTATTTGGCTTCAATAATACCTTTATTCGATTCTTACCTAAATCCCACAATCGTGACAAACATATTAATACCGGCCTTGTCATAGTTACAATTGGAACTTTCTTGGTTGCACTATGTTATGTACTACTCGCACCCAAGTTTGCTCCGCGTTTAGGTCTTTTCAAAAACCATGATCTCTATGACGTATTATTTGTTGTTTTTTGCATTGGCGCCTCGCTTAATCTACTCACAGATTCTATATTCATTTCTTATAGATCAGCTGGATTTAATTTGCTTTGCGACGGACTTTTTGGAGGTCTAATTGAAATTATTCTGCCGATCTTGCTTATCGCTTTTGGAGCATTCGGTATTTTTACCGCCCAAGGATTATCGACATTTGTCGTGATGGGTATAAGTATCATTTTCCTTATCACAAAATATTCATATACACCGCGATTTAAGATAGACAAAGAAATTATTGCTGAAGTATTTCACTATTCGCTCGGAAATTATATTGCCAGCATACTCGTTATCTTACCTACAATAGTTATCCCTCTGATTATCCTAAATAACTTAGGTTCTGCATCTGCTGGATTCTACTACTTGGCATATATGATGGCTAATGTCCTTTTTTCTATTGCGTACGCCGTATCTCAATCATTATTTGCCGAAGGTTCATATGAAGACCGTGAATTACTTCATCTAATTAAACGTGCCTTAAGGCTTTTACTGATTATCATACTTCCAGCTTCACTCGCCTTAGCAATTATTGGCCCATTTGTGTTAGATATCTTCGGTAAAACCTATAATCAACACGGCTCCGAAGTTATTATTGTTTTAGCATGTGCTGGCCCGATCGTCGCAATAAATGTCCTTGAAAATGTGGTACTCAGCATTTTAAAAAAATTAAAACCTCTCATAATAATCAGCGCGATTTATGCTTTTTCGATATGCTTTTTTGCATATTCATGGAGTAAAAAGGGACTGGGATGGGTAGCTTTTTCAATATTGTTAGGTAACGCTATCTCGGCAATTTGTGCTTTTATTTACATCATTAAGATCAAACTAATCGGGTCCACCCACTAAACAACAAGCACACTTGTATCTAGATTAGCATGTTCGTACCCCGGTATACTTTGTAAGTATTCGACGGGAGTCATCATGCCCAACATACTGTGCGGCCGGTAGAAGTTGTAGTCCAGGCAGTCGTCGACCAGAAATGCTTGTAGCTCGGATTTGTCATAGCTATATGTTGTCAATCGTTTGTAGCGGTCTTTGTCAACGCCATGTGAGCGTTCAATCCTGCCATTCAAATACGGCGAGTAAGCCGGTATCCGACCATGACGAATACCATGGACATCAAGCCAACGTTGTACGACAGTTCGCGTCTCTGGTTTGGTTTGCGGCAAGTGATCATAGACAAACTCCAAACCATTGTCAGTTTGTATGCACTGAAACGCGAAAGCCGGGGCAAAGAAACGAGTGGCGTGCTCTAGAAAGTCGACAGTATAGGTCGGATCATGTCCCGGGTACAGTCGTTTGTACTTAATCCTGGTGGCACAGTCAATGAGGTCGTACTGGTAGGCTGCCCGCTTCCAGTGTTTGACGTCCATTTGGCCGACTTCTCCTGGTTGGTAGGGATAATCGTTAAGTCGGCGATGTTGACGAGCGTGTCGCTTTCTCGGCGTTAGGAGTCCAGCACGCTTCAGGACATTACCGACGCCATGATGTGAGATGTTTACGCCGTAATCTCTTTGCAATATATGCGTAAGTGCATCCTCGCCATAGCCAAGCCCTAAACGGAGCTGCACGATGAGACTGACGGTATCTTCGTCAACATCAGCAGTATGTGACTTTGGTGTTCTGGGCAAGTCATACAAACTTGTTAACTGTTTACTGCTCTCAATATACCGGGCGTACCAGTAGTAATACGTTCTTCTAGGTATACCGTAGAACTCACAAGCTGCAGTCACGCTCCCTAATTCTTCAGCTTTCCGAAACCACCCTAATCTAATCCTAGCCCCGTAGACTAAGAGTTGTTTCTCTGTCATTCTCCTGTATCTCACTTTCACTCCTTTCTAGTTTAGTGAAAGTGTGCAAGATGTATGGTGGGAAGATAGATCAAACTAATCGAAAATTGACTTAGTTTAATAATAATCTTATAATATATATAATCTTATAGGTCATATTTTATAATGAGCAAAACTATTACAGTAATAGGTACCGGATACGTTGGTCTCGTGACAGGCGTGTGTTTCGCACTTCAAGGCAATGCGGTGCAGTGTATTGACATTGACAAAGCAAAAATCGAACAATTGCGAAAAGGCATACTTCCTATTTATGAGCCTGGCTTGCAAAGGGCCTTTCAAGAGTCTCTAGACAAAGGCAATCTAACTTTTTCTGAACAGGTTAACGAAGAAGTTGACGCTGCAGAGATTATATTTTTAGCTTTGCCAACACCACCTAGTGATGATGGATCAGCTAATATTACCGCTCTAGAGCACGTCGTCAACCAGCTCAGTACAGTGCTAAAAAGCTATACAGTTGTAGTCAATAAAAGCACCGTCCCCGTTGGCACAAGTGAAAAACTGGCTGAAACGTTTCGTAAAAACGGAAATACAAGTGTTGATATACTATCCAACCCAGAATTTTTGCGAGAAGGATGGGCAGTTGAAGATTTTATGCACCCCGATCGGATTGTAATTGGAACGAGTAGCCAGAAGGCTCAACGAGTAATGTATGATTTGTACTCTCCTTTTCTCCAAGACAGTTCTCAATTTCTAATAATGGATGCTCGTTCTGCAGAGTTGACAAAGTATGCAGCTAATTCATTCCTGGCAATGAAAGTTTCATTTATAAATGAGGTAGCGAATTTATGTGAGAAAGTTTCGGCGAACGTTGATAATGTTCGACTGGGTATCGGGTCAGATCCGCGAATAGGCAACCGTTTTCTCAATCCTGGTATTGGTTACGGGGGCAGTTGTTTCCCAAAGGATATTTTAGCCTTACTGGCAACTGCCAATCAGTCGGGCTATAAGTTCCGATTGCTAGAAAGTATTATCGACATAAACTCTAAACAGAAATTGAAACTAGTGGAAAAACTCGATTCATATTTCAATAATAACTTGTCTGGTAAACATGTTGCGATCTGGGGTTTGGCGTTTAAACCAGACACTGATGATATACGCGAATCTCCTGCAATTTATACTATCCAAGCACTGATAGAAAAAGGTGCAATCATTACCGCATATGACCCGCAGGCAGGTGATAATATGCGTGATTATTTTAATAATCAACCGAATTTGAGCTTTACTGGCTCGGCAATAGAAGCCGCAAAAGATGCCGATGCCTTACTATTAGTTACCGAATGGGAAGAATTCAAACAACTAGACTTTAAAGAACTAAAGACGATCATGAAAACACCAGCCATATTTGATGGACGAAACATCTATTCTACAGAAGTTCTCAAATCACTAGGCTTTGATTACTACAGCGTTGGTCGGTAGTTGGCTGACAGAATTATTGATTTGAAATTAGAGTATCTATATTGTTGGCAAACTCTGTCATTGAAAATTTTTGAGCTGTTTTTTCGGCATTTTCAGACATGTCTAGCAGTAATTTCTGATCGCTTAATAATTTATCTAAAGCTTTCGCCATTTCTTTGGAGTCTCCAGGATCAACAAGTAGGCCGTTTTGTTCGTTTTCTAACCAGTCCTGTACACCGCCCACTTTCGTTGCTATTACTGGTCTACCAATACTCATTGCTTCGATGCCGACTTTACCAAATGTTTCGGGCCAGATTGATGGGAGTACAAAAATTGCGCAGTTCGCATATTCTTGTTTCATCCTATCGGCGTCTAAATTTCCTAGCAGAGTAACAGAGCTGCTTAAAGAGTGAGCTGTGATCAAGCGACGAAGATCCTCATGAAAACTTCCTTCTCCAGCAATGCGTAATGAGATGTTTGGAAACTTCTTTTGCAATATACCAACGGCAGTAATAAGCACATCAAAGCCTTTAAATTTCTCAAGCCTCCCAGCACTGAAGATTACTTGATTATTAGTTCTCGGTCGTTCCGGCGGTAACAGTGATGCACCGTTAGGAATATATATCGGCAGGTAGCCTTCCTTCCTGAGCATTGATTCGGTATAGGAGCTAAGCGCCACAACAGTATTTATATTTTTCCAAGAAATTTTATAAAATACTCCACAAAAATATCTAAAATACCAGTAATGTAACCTACCAGTTATGGTAAGTTTACTTAAATCATAACTCCCGTCGGAATAATCCTGACTCTGCAGAAACCAAGGCAAAAGAGTTGAGGTGTATATTTCCGGTCCATGTACAAAAAGTATCGTTCGATAATTTTTTAATAAAAATAATACCGCCGCTGTTGGTTGTACCATCGTATGAAGTAAAACGACATCTGGCTGAAAATCTTGGAGTACTCGTTTTGTTGTTTTATAGGCACTTATATTAAAGGCGCAATAAATAATTTTTTTAAATCCAGACTCTGGTATTTTACTAAACTCATAGTCACTAAAGCGATTCTTATCTGGGCGTATGTTGCTTGAGATAACTTTAATCTGATGTCCTTTTTGCTCGAGGATTTTATTTGTGAGAACGATACCGTTTTCGACGCCGCCTTGTTCATAACCGGCACTGACAATACGTAGAATTTTCATAATTGATTGGAAAAGATTTTTAGAAGTATCGCTATTTAAGATAATCTTCCAGATTAAGCATTGCTCCCACATCATAATTTGACTGTCCGACAAATGGGAAAATACGATCTGCCGGAGTAAAAGTTAACTCGCCAAAATACACCTGGTCATGTACGGAATATAAATCCACCCGTACGAAAGGGAAGGGTTTACTTAATAATTTCGTGAGCTTTAGCAGTTCGGTTAAATTGGCCGGTTTATCAATTTTGGTATCCGAACCTTTACTGATAGTTTTTATCGCCAATTCTTGCCATTTTTCATTGAAAATATTGACTCTTTGTCCGTTGCTTCTATCGGAATGAACCTCAATGAATTGAATTTTTTCTCTCGTACAATAAAACTTATAGTCTCGTAAATCATGGTGTTCATCTTCCATGTATTTTTCACAGATAATTCTCGGCTTTAAATGTTTATACTGCCGTTCACGTTTAAAAATGTAGTAATTTTCCTGCAACCAACCGTTTACTAGTCGTTTTAGTTCTGGCATATTTATCTTACTTTTATCCAAACAAATATAGTTATACCCGGAACCGTGCGTTGCTTTTAAGACAAATCGCTTCGGTAAGGTATCAAACGGAATTTGATCAAAAGTATCCCAACACCCTATTAAAGGTATCAAATATTTTTCACCTATTTTGTCTTTGATATATTTTCTGACTTCGTATTTATCAACTAAGGGTGCATACCGTTCCAAATTTCCATTGAGCTTAATCCATTGGAGTTTCTCTGAAAAGGATTTCGGATGCTTTAGGTTCAGAAAATCATGCGTTATTTGCCAATAGGTAAGATACACAAACTGTTTATCAGGAATACGATTAATAACTTTTTGTGGCACTATGGTGGATAATTTCATATGATTGGGGTTAAAGAATTTACTATATCATATTTACATCTTAACAATGACACTATCATAGACATAATACGCGCCTATCACCAAAGAAATACAGCCACCAATAATAAATGCCCAACCGATACCATTAAGACCAAAAACATCTATTAATACGTAGCTAAGTATGACGGTTGCTAGCGAATTTGATGCCGTAGTAATTAGCATAGGTTTTAGTTTCCTAGTTTGTTTGAAGTACACGTTAATGAGAGCTCCGGCCATTACTCCTAGCCCAGCAATGCTCAATAATCGCAATACGCTGGTCGCTCCAGATTTATACATTTCGCCGAACAGCGTAAGTATGTATGGACTAAATATTATTATTAAAATAACTAGCGGAAGAGTCAGTAAAGCAGAGAATTTTAGTCCTTTTTTAAGATGGTCAATTAAATGCAACTCATCATTGGCCACTTCCGCAAGTAATGCTTGAGCTGTCGAAAACGATACCGTATAGAGCAAATTGGCTATCGTCATAGCAATATAGAAATACGCAGCGGCAGAGGCACCTAACTTATTGACGACAATAAGCGGCAAAAATGAGTCCGGTAGAAGATTTAACACCTGACCTACATACACAGCTGATCCATATCGACTCATCTCTTTTAAAATACCAAAATGCAACCGAAGAGCTGGCTTATAGTTATAAAAGTACATAAGCGCACCAACACTTAAGACAACATTCAACACTTGTGCAAGTCCGGTAAATGTAAATATAGTCATTGGGCCGCCGCTACTGATTAGAAATGGCAATACCATTTTAAAAGCACTAAAAATAATATTGATGATTACCACAAAGGATGTTCGACGATAAGCAATAAGGATGGCATTCGTTAGGATGTTCCAGGTCGTAAAAATAGTAAATATAATAAAGCTTAGTTGGAACCAAATAGAACTATTTACGAATGACAACTTTGGAGACAAAAGTGATATTAGTAGGCAAAATCCAAACGCTAAAATAGCTGAGGCAATGCCCGATACAATCAATCCGTTATTAATATGCTCATTGCGCTGATTTGATTTCGGCAAAAACCGAACAAAAATCGTATCGAATCCGGCTAACCCTAGCAATGAAAGCAAGCTGCACATTGAGAGTAATGTTGTCGCCAGGCCTACCGTTTCCGGGCGAAATGATCTCGCCACAATAGTCCAAAACACAAAACCAAATAAAGCAGTTACTCCAGCAGAAAGCATTAAGTTTATAGAGTTTTTAAAAAGCGAATTTTTTAGTAATAATCGGTAGTATCGTGTCGCAATGTTATGGGACATTGCATCGTCTCCATCTACAGATCCTTCTGATAGGCTCATTTATATATCTCCGAACCACCATTGCTGTATATGAGGTTTTTTTGCTGATTAAGCATATTCGTTGGGAATGTATAACTAATTAGATCACCGTTATAAAAAATCGCTGCTTGATTCGTCGTGACATTGTTATAACCAAGATAGACATAGGCGTATGGTTGTATTAGACCGGGGTTGACATCATTAACTTCCGGAATTTTTGTATAAGCTGATAATTTTGAAGAATCAAATTCATCTGTTTGCAGTAGCGCATGGGTGTTGGCACCATATTTAGTTTCATCGGTAATAGTATTGAGCCACGCAATAGAAGCGAGCTCTTGTTTATGAGTGTAATAGACGCTGTAGTATTGTCCGCTATTATTAAGAAATAATTGCGCTTGATAGCCGCCAAGTATTTGAGAAACGACACCCGTGGATGTGAGAAAAAAGGCAATTGTGACAATTGGAGGAATAATCTTTGTAAGCAACGGTTTACGAAACAACGATGCCAATGCAAATAATCCGATAACTACAAGTAAGCCTAAGACCATTAATGATTGTTGGAACGCACGTAAAATTCCGTATGATTGCGATACATCGGGCAGTACTACCTGTAAAAATACGAAGACTAAACTCGCTACCGCTAATAAAAAGAATTGCGGCTCTATAGCATTATTATATTTCTTCCTAACAAGAACGTAGCACAGACCCACTAAAACTACTATTTGAAGTAGCTTGGCTGAAGATTGTTTAATGATGTAGTTAAAATTGGATACGTTAATACCGAAATCATCAAGCAATTTACCGAGTGCCGTAGGCGGTGAGTCATATTGATTGACGATCGAAACGGGGTATTTTTTTACAACTGATGTCGGATAGTAAGTGAGCGGATTTGCGTGTTTACGTGCTGGGTCGACTACGGTGGTGACATAATTCTGGAGCTGCTGTTTAGGACTTACCACTTGCGGCGAAAATATACTATATGATACATCACTCGATCGTGCATCTGCGTTTAGGCCGTTTTTTACACTATCGACAACTTGAATTAATATATTTGATGCTCCAGTGGCGGTATTAGTAATTACGGTAAACCAAATAAAACAAAAGTAAAACAACATAACTACCATAGGAATGGTAATAAAAGGCATTTTTTTACGTCGGATACCTCTCAGTATGTTGATACTGGATTGATGAAATAGCTTTAACTTACTCAGCTTTGGCGCAATCCAGAAAAATATTGGCTGCACACATACTAAAAATAGTAGTAGAAGAAGCACAGAATAAGTTGTAGAATAATGCGCCAATATCATACCTAAACCAAAACCAATAAATAGCCATTGTTTTTTTCGTATACGCATTCTATCTTCAAATATCACGAGCAGCATGAGCGACAAAAACAAAAATGCTATTTCTTGGCGATTTAAAAAAGGCATATCGGTATAAAATGTTGGAAATCCAATGAAGAATATTACCGCCAACAAAGCCTTTGCTTTTGTCACGTATCGCCGCATAAAGATGTAAAGAATTGTTGGTACTGCCGCAAAAATCAATTGAAAATAAACTTTATAGATATAGGGATCAGCAACATGTAATAGGTTTGAGAAGACAGTTGGTAGGATGGTAATACTCAAACAGGCATTATATGGATCTCGTTGATTACTCATATGCCACACACCAAGCTGCTTAGTAATTTGAAACACTTGAAATTCATGCTGAATATCATGCCCGGTCACAAACCAACCCCGAAGTGAGGTCATAAATAATAGTGATACGCTAATCATATAAATTGTCCAGGCAAAAGTATTATCGTGAAGTTTATTACGCCATAACATCATTACGCCGAAGTAGCACGCGATTCCAAACAGCATAATTAGGGTAAGTGCATTTGTGCCACCGTTATTGAGGCTTATTGCACCACCAACTGATAGAATGATAAATATGAGTGGTATACAAAGCGACAATAAGTTAAATTGAGATTTAAATAACAGTCGTCTCGTAAATCTAAATTGAATATTCTTTAAATTTATATACGCCCAAATGAGCAATCCGATATAGAGAACACTTAGTTCCATGAGCAACGGATGTCTATCAAGCGGCCGGTCTACATGCAGATGAGGAAGCACAGTATTGCAGAAGATAATCCACAAAAATATCTCTATAATACTAGTGCCTATAATCTGTCCAAAGCGATGCCAATAGGGCAGTGCTCTGCCCATTTTTAAACCAAACTGAGTTAAAAGACCAGGTAGAATTATGAGTACTAAAAAACCCAGCGTATCGAGGATGCCAAAAGTACTAGTATCACGCCAACTGAAGACAACAAAGAGTAGCCATAGGTAGGTTGTGCCGATTAGTATTGGTCCACGTGTAATTTTCAAGGTCAAACTTTCTGGTACAATTTTTCAATTGCTTTGACCGACTTAGGCCATGTATATTTTTGAGCAGTCAAATAACTCTTTTCGGCATACGTTGCTAACATATGCTCATCAGTTAATAGGTAATTCACTGCTTCAGCTAAGGATACTTCATCGATATCGTCGACCAACATGCCAACACCAGAAATTACATCGCGGATACCCATAGTATTCGATCCCACCACCGGTAAACCTGAAGCCATCGCCTCAAGCATAGCTAATGACATACCTTCATTCTGTGAGGCCATGATAAATATATCCGACGTATCATAATGTTTCATTACTTCTGCCTGAGAAAGTTCACCGGTAAAAGTAACATTCTTTAACTTTAGTTTTTTAACTTGTTCTTTAAGTCGGTGCTCCATATCACCGTCACCAATAATAGTTAACCTCGTCTTGACATGAAGCAACGGCAGCATCCCAATGACAAGGTTCACCCTTTTCTGAGCTGTCAATCTGCCGACAAACAGTAGATTAAATGGTTGCTTAGGTACGGTCTTTTTTGGCCCTTTGAAAAACTGCCCGTTTATTCCATTCGGTATAATATCAATTCTGTCTTTTGGTATGCCATATGCTTCTTGAATAAACTTTGCCTGGTCATTAGTAAAGACTATGACTCGACTGGCATGACTAATAACGAAGGAGAGTATGGTTTTTTTATATATCACAAATAGATGACCCAGTATACCGCTTGGTTGTAAGTCTAAATGAAAATGAACTACATACGGGATCTTTTTTACCCTAGAAGTAAACCAAACCAGCTCGGGAAAATACGCTTGACCTAGATGTAAGTGGATAATTGAACGCTTAGGAACTCGAAAAAGTGCCGATAGTATACCAAATGAAATTGGCGTATGGGCAAACTCAAATGCCTTATATCGCTTAATAGTTAGGTGTTCAACTGAATTATCAAATTTTTCTTTGGATTGAGGTAGGTTTGTAGTGAGTACCTGGACAGTGTAGTTATCACGGGCTAATTCTTCAGAGATAGTCTGGGTAACTTGCTCCATGCCACCGAGATGAGGAGGGTAGTATCCGGCAACCTGTACTATCGTTGGTTTCATTGCATCGGTAAAAATCAAATTACTCTTTTGCGCCAGTATTCTCCAGTCAAAATCGCGAGCAGCTCGTTTGGAGCCAGCTCTACCAAGTTCAGTTGCTTTTTCGGGATCGTCAAGTAATAAACGAATCGCTTTACTCAACTGGTTCACGCTTTTTGGTGACACTAATAAGCCCGTTTTATTATGTTGCACTACAAATGGGATGCCGCCAACTTTACTACCAATTACGGGTGTGCCAACGGCGTTTGCTTCTAGAAGTACCATGCCGAATCCTTCATTACTATCAGTTGACGGCATGACGAGCATTTTTGCCATCTTATAATACTGAGCAAGTCGCTTATTGGATATGTAACCAGTGAACTCTACTCGTTTCGATAAACCTTCTTTCTTGGCTTGATCAATATACGTCTGCTTAGCGTCACCCTCGCCAATAATCACTAATTTGCAGTTATTTTCTGTCTCACAAACTTCAGAAAAGGCGGTAATCAAGCGATCGACTCCCTTGTGTTGCTGTGTACTATTAAGAGATCCCACAAAAAGAATGACTTTTTCACGGCTATAGCGTTCTTTCAAGTCACCGATGGTAACTTTAGAGTTAAAGATGGACATATCGACACCCGGCGACACAATTTCAATTTTTGACTGATAGGGACGTAATATAGTGGATCGATTTACATAGTAATCCGAAGTGGCAATAATTTTGGTCGATCGTCGAAGAGTACGCTTTGTGAGAGTCGTCTGGGTAATCCCTACAAGCAGACGATATAAGAAGCTATCTTTCCCTATATCATTATGATAGGTCAATACAAAGGGGATCTGTCCGCTTACACGTTCTGCAATATCCGCCAAATATGGTACCGGTGTATGCCCATTAATTACATCCGGATTTTCATCCTTTAAAATCCGTTTGATTTTTCGACGCCAAAATAACCCGACAGGAGTATTGGACACTTTACAAAGTACGTTCAATCGATATATTTTTATCCCATCGATTCTATCCATAGTCTTATCCGATTTTGACAAATTTGTCGTAATGATAACTACTTGCCAGCCTCGATCTTTTAATTGCTTGGCCATATTTAAGGTGTATACCTCTACACCGCCGACATGAGGATAAAAGTAGGGAGCCACGATAACTATTTTCATAGATTCTTCTCCCAGTCACCGTGAAGGGCACCAGTCAATACAGTGTCAGTTTTAGCGGCTTGATTTTGCCAACTCAAGCCACTGATTACCTTTTCTCGACCAGCTTTCCCAAATTGTCGTGCGATATCGGGGTTATCCAATAGGTAGACTATCTTTTTTGCTAATGCCTTACTACTTCCAGGTTCAAGTAAATAACCGGTCTTATTCTCATCAATAATCTGTGGTATTCCACCGACTTTAGAACTGATCACCGGCAGACCAGAAGCCATTGCTTCTAAAATAACTAGCGGATAACTATCATTTAAGGTTGGGAGGACAAATACGGAAGCTTCGTGATACACAGCAGCGAGTTCCTCGTCAAATTTACCGCCCAAAAACTGAATCCAATCACTTACACCATACTCATGGGCCATATCTTCATACATTTGCCGGCCGGAGCCCTGTCCGACAATTAAAAGTCGAGCATCGGGGTGGTGTTTTACAATAGTTTTCATAGCCTCTAATAAATAGGCTACACCCTTATGCTTATCATTCTTATTTAAACTTCCAACAAACAATACGGTATGTTTAGTCGACCTCTGTGACGGAGTAAAAAATTTGGGATCAACACCAGGTGTAATCGTTCGGGATTTATATTTGTATTGCTTTAAAAATATATCCCGCACTTTATCTGATGAACAGATGATGTAGTTTGCACCTTTAAGAGTTTTAGGTAATACATACTGTTCATAAAGTTTAATAAGTTTATCTGTACCAGATTTTCCTTTCGCCATGCTCATCATATGATAAGAAATAACCACAGGAATGCGTTTTGCCGCTGATTCCATAATATCTGCAAAAATGGGTACTGGTGCATGAGCGTTCACTAAACTGATGTCTTCATTTTTAATAATTTTTCTAAACCAAAAATACCACATTGGGTTAAGCGGCGTATTTGATAGCTTGAACCAATAAGGGAGGTAGTAGACTCGTACACCTTTGTAGGTAGATCGTATACTTTGGAAACCTTTTTTGCCGGTCGTGACAGCCACAACGTCCCACTCATGATCACGTTTTAGTAACTGACTCAGATGAAAGGCGTAGAATTCAACTCCACCAAGATGAGGTGGAAAATATGGTGAAGCAACTAGTAATTTCCGGGCCTGGTATTTCGGAAGCTCACTGTTTGTTACATAAGTCACTCGTTTATGGCCAGCTATATATTTGAAAACCCGTTCCAATTTTTGCCAATCCTGATGTGCATCAATTTCCCAAGAATGACCCCATAGATGATATACGCCTCCGTGTTTCACGACATGATCAAACATTGCGATTGCTAAGTTATCCCACTGAAAGTACTTGATAGTATTTATTGGATTGAAATGCGCGAAGCGGGCAATTTTATAGAGGTCCTGATAATGATTATAGGCGTTCACCGTGGTCTTAGCCTCAAAGAGAGATCCTTTTAAGGTGAAACTATGTCGCTTGACGGTTCTGGCGTAGGTAAAACCGCTATCGACAGCCATTTGCGCATGTTTTGCTTCGTAATTACCCCCCGGATAACAAAATGAGGTGACCGGTTTTCCTATGACGTTCTCCAAATACTTTTTCGAATCCAGCATTTCACGTTTCGCCTCAGTATCTGATATATCGGTTAATCTTGGGTGTGTGATAGAATGTGCACCAATTTCAAAATTTCTACTAATTTTTTTTACGTCTTTATCTTTCAATAATTCATTCGTCGCGAACTCCTGGTCTTTCGGCGAAATATAAAAGGTTGCTGGTAATTTATACTTTGAAAGTAAATCAGCCAAGCGACTATCCAAAATATGTCCATCATCCCAACTAGTAGTGACAATAACCGTTTTCATATTCTTATTTTATAGACCCTTGCAGCTCAGCGTAAATTGACTCCAGCTGTTTCACGATAATTGGCCATGAAAAGCTTTTATTCGCATATGACGAAGAATATTCAGACATTCTTTTTACAGCTAAGGAATCTTTGCACAATCTTGTGAGTAGAGTTTTAATATTGTCTATACTAGGATTATTAAGTAGTGCGACTTGTTTTGGATCTAATTTATATAGCCCATATCCTTCATCGTTCGACATCACAATTGCTAACCCACTTGCCATAGCTTCTTGTACAGATAATGGAAACCCTTCACCCTCAGACGGCAATATAAAGATATCTGCAAGACGGTACACCTCCGCAAGTTGTCGTTGATCTAATCTGCCGAGGAAGGTTTGCTGTTTGGATTTATTCCGCGATGATGTTCCTCCGGCAAAAACTAGATGATACTCATTGGAACTCACCTGAACGACTTTTTGATATCCCTTCTTGTGCACAAATCTGCCAACAAATAACACAACTATGCTCTGGACTGGAATCTGATATTTTTTTCGTAACAAATTCTTTTCTACCGATTTTCCTGGGTGGAATAGATCGGAGTCTACACCATTCGGTAACCAAACAATTTTGTCTTTATCAATACCACAAGATAATAAGAACTTCTCAACTCGTCCGTTCAACACTGTTATTCTATGACTGCTTTGAAAATAAAGCGGCCGCTCGTAGCATAGACAATTTTTTCTATAATCATTGTCAATTTACTGGAATGAGGTACCATCTCAACATGTTGTGTTAAGAGTAGTGGCTTTTTTCTTAACCGCGCGATAATCGTTGCACACAGTGAAGACATATAGAACGCGTCATGAATGTGCACAATCTCTGCTTGTTTAATTTGACGATTAAGAGTGGTAAGCAGAGTCGGAGCAAAAACAGGGAAGGGTATGCCATGTTTTTCTAATCCATTCCAGGCTTTCACTCGTAACACTTGCACCCCGTCGATCTTACCATTTACTTCGTCTTTTGCGACACTACTCGTCACCACAGACACATCATAACCATTCGCCGCCAACTGTTTAGCTTGGTTATTGGCAACGGTCTCAATACCACCGTGATGTGGAGGATAGTAGTGACTGACAATGACGACTCGTTTCATACTCATGGTAACGGGAATATCTGGTCACTAATCAACTTCCTCAGTGGAGAAATTCAAAGCATGCCGATTAAAGAAGATACGTTTTTTAAACATTTCAAAGATCGTTCGCCAGGCGTCAACAACTGATAATTTGCCTTCGCCAACGCGATGTCGATACTCAATTGGAATCTCACCACAACGAAAGCCTTTCATGCATGCTTCAATTTTTATTTCTTGAGAAAATGGCATACCAGTATTTTCAACTGATAAGTATGGCCAGATCGATCGTTTAAAGACCCACATACCGGATTGAGAATCACGAAACGGAGCGTTAAACAAGCTTCTCATTAATTTGCTTAAAAGGTAGTTGCCAAAAATATGACTTGGTTGCATTACACCTTTTTCCAAATTGGACAACCGATCAGTATTCATAAAGTCGATATTGCCAGCTTCCATTTGGCGAAGAATTTCTGGCAAATAGTCAAAAGGATAGGTCATGTCAGCATCACCACTGGCAATTATCGTACCAGTCGCTTTAAAGAAGCCTGTCTGGTAAGCGTTACCATAACCTCGTTTCGGTTGAAATACTACTCTGGCGCCGTGCTGTATTGCCACTTCAGCAGTTCTGTCCGTTGAAGCGTTGTTGACCACAATTTTTTCAACTTCATATCCCGCTTTTTCCAATTCTTTGACAGGTATGCTATCAAGCGTTAAACCGATGCCATTTTCTTCGTTATATGCCGGTATCACCACGCTTAATTTCATGATACTTGCTCCGTCCAGTAATGAATTGATTCTGGTTGATCTTCTAGCTGGACATTTATTTCATAACGGCCGGCAATCGAGGGCAAAGAAAACGTATTGGCAATTCTTTGAGTTTGACCGTTTTGTAGATAGAGTTGATTTTTATTGAGCGTCTGCTTACTGCCATTAGGATCAGTCACTGTAATGTCATAGGTGTACTGCATTGTTTTCGCTTCGACATTATGAACAGTAAAATCGACAGGGAATGTCCGTCCGGAGGTTAGAGTGGCTGGTAGGTTATTCGGATGAGTAAAATAGAGTTCCGTATACGTCTCAGGTTGATGAGTGGTAGCTTTTACAAACGTGGCAGTATGAACTGCCAAATTCAGCAGTAGACCAGCAATCAGCACCACTATAATAGCGGCTGAAAGGTAGAGAATTTTTACATTAGCTGAAGCGCCTCGAAATGAGACCCGTTTTCCCGGCATACCAGCTCCTTAAATATACAGACACTTACTTTATAGCCCCACCAATGTCTTAATAGAGCATTATACTATATTTTTGCTAAAGTTACAAGAGGCAATCTCTCTTTGGCACCTCTTTACGTAAGGTTTAACACACTTATGCTAACGCCTACTGTTGGTTATCTTACGAATATATGGTTTTAGAGTACTTTTGCACAACTTTATACAGAAAAAGGTCAAAAATGCTGGCGAATATGCGAAAATGAATATTCCCAGTCGGCAGACGCTTTCTTGTGAGGATTGAAAATTCCGTCGGGATCCATGATATCTTTGGCCTCTTTAAATAGTCCAAGCATCTTTTTCCCGTACATCATTTCCAACCAGGGCCCTCGAACAAGCCCATCGTTATGTTCACCGGACAATGATCCACCGTATTTTAATACGAGATTATTGACCGCTTTCATGGCTGGTAGTATTTTTGAGCGATCTGCTGGGTCCTCTAACTTCATTAATGGGATCACATGAAAATTACCATCACCCATATGACCGGCAATGGTTGCAAACAGTTTATATTTTCTGATGATACGACGTAACTTAGGTAGGAATGCCGACAAATACGGCGGCGGGACTACAAAATCATCTATAAAAGGAGCTGTGTGTTTATCTTTCACTTTGCTCCTTAATAATTGAAAGCTATACCGCCTCATGATCCAGAATTTCTCAGACTTACCTTCGGTAGGGTCCTCTTCAAAACCGTTAATCTCATATCTTGCTCGATGTTGCTTTAGTTGTCGATGCAGTGCTTTTATGGATTGTCGCACTTCTTCTTCGCTATCGCCATTAAATTCCACCATTAATATAAGTTTAGGTATTCCTCGTAGTAGCTGAAGTCCATCCGGTATGAGCGATACAAGCAAATGAACAAATCGTTTCCAACCGAGCAATTTCAGAAAACTTGGCATAAATCGTATCGATAACCATAATGTTTGATCGTCAAAGGATTCGAAAGTAGCCGGTTTGGCAGCTAAAACATTTGGAATGACTTCCCCTAAATCATCAATATTCTTCATGAATAACACCAACAATCCAGAATGCTCACGTTTGGGTACCAATCGAAAGTGTATGTCAGTGACAAATCCTAAAGTTCCTTGGGCCCCTACAATAAGTTTTGTAAGATCAAAGATTTCGCTTTCTCGATCCCATACATCCCAAAGGTTATAACCGGTTGAGTTTTTGGTCACATGTGGTTTCGCTTTTTTAATTTCATCATAATGCGTATTTACAAGATCATAGAGTTTACGGTATACGTTGCCCTCAAAATCTTTTAGCTTCATTTTCTTCTGTAACTCAGACCTATTGAGAGGCTTCACCGTTCGTTCTATGCCATCTGCAAATACAAACTTAAGCTCTGTAACAAAGTTCTCAGTTTTACCAAACTCCAGTGACTTCTCACCACCCGAATTATTGTTTACCATACCCCCAATTGTCGCTAGATCCCGGCTTGCAGGATATGACGGCATAAGCGCCTTATGCTTAAACGTTTCCTCTTCGAATATTCGATAGTAAACGCCTGGCTGAGCCTGAGCCGATGTGTGACTTATATTTTCGATCTTCGTAAAATGCGTATGAAAATCAACAATAATTGATTCATTTATTGCTCCACCTGACATGTCCGTGCCGGCCGATCGGGCAGTAAGACTAAGTTCTGGGGAATGCTTTTTTTGTTGTCCGACATACTGAATTAATTTTTCAACATCTGACCCATTTATCGGTTGTACGATAAGTTTTGGTTTAAGTTCGAACATTGATGCATCATGACTGTACACATCTAGTGTTGCCAAAGAATCATCTAGCTCGCCTTTAAAACCAGCCTGTTTGAGGCCTTTTTTTATTTCGTCCATACCATAAGCTTAAGGGGAATGAGGGTATGAATGCAAGTCGATTACTGTTAGATTTTCCTATACGCTTAGTCGTTATTTTTGTTATTATTACCGATTATGAAAGTAAAGTTCACGGCACGAGATTGGTTTGCAATAATTCTGATAGTATCGACAGTACTAATAGCCTGGTTTATTTTTATAGGGTTGCTTCTTAAACTCACTATTGCCGGCTATATTTTTCCAGCTTGGTTTATTCTCGTATTTGTTACTTTTTTTGCTCTAAGAAGAAAGCGCGAATAAGGTTTCTGGTACGGCCGTCTTATTAGTGGACCGCTTTGGCGTCTTTTTTCGTAATACTTAAGTATACAACGCAAATTACAATCAGTATCGTCAATAGTACACTGACGGTGCCGTCACCCCAACCTAAGCCGCCATGTGAAGTTGGCTTACCCATCCAATCGGCAAATGAGGCACCAAGAGGCCTAGTTACTACATATGCAAACCAAAACGCGACAATTTCATTGAGATTGAACCAACGGTAGCCAATTGCTGGAATAAGGAATAATAGAGTAAAAACTATACCGGACAAAAAGTATCCGAGACCAAATGTAGTGGCAGAGAGATCGCCAATTGCAGTTCCAAGAGCAAACGTTGAAAGCACCGTAGCCCAATAAAACAGCTCTCTCCGACGCGTCGTGATGCTGTGAATAGACAAAGTCTTCTCAGTTTTGTACCACATTATAAATACGACTACTAAAACTACCATGAAGAATAGTGTCGAAATAATATAGGGAATGCCGAGCTGGATATGTAAGGAGTCTGCTGACATTGTGCCGAATACTGCCACTATCACCACGGCGAGCCAATATACCCATGCTATATATTTTCGCACCGTAAATTGCAAGAGTAACACTGCGCATAATACAACACCACCTGCAGTAACCGCCACATAGGGATTTATTTTAAAAACTAGGAAGTCTGAAGTCGCCTCGCCCATAGCAGTAGATAAAATTTTAACTACCCAAAAGAGTAGGATGATTTCTGGCACTTTACGTAGCGACGAACCTGATAGGCCACTAAATCCATGACCAAATTTTTGGTTGCTTACTACGTCCTGCTGAAACCTTTGTCTTGGGCGATTAGGAGTGTCGTTCACTAGTCCTATGATAGCAAAAACGACAGCATGAAACTGTCGCGATGTATTTTTGATAGATGAAAATGAAAGACTTATGTTGCCTCGCAAGGAACACAAGTCTTTCAAAAGCTAGTATACAGTAACATGTCAAATTTACTATATTGTTCACTCTTGATTATATCTGTATAAGTTCTTTCGATTAACCCACTGCTATTAAGGTCTACAAAACTGCGTCTTACGGTTAGAAAATAGCAGGTCAAGGTGCATGGAGTCGCCAAACATTGTGTGCGATACTAAGATAATGGCTGAGAACGCTCCTGAACGAGTTTACGATATTGTAATTAATGGGGTTACTCGTACGATCTCATATATTAATTCACTGCACGTCAGTGATGGCGTTGATAGTGACATCTATACTTTTATTGATGATAATTCGCAAGTTCTTTCAATTGTGAAAGTAAAACGCGGTTTTAAATCACCATTCGAAAAAATTATGAGCCATAATAAAGTTATCGAGGGCTTTTTAAAAGGTAAAGGCACTCTCACCGTTACAATAGAAGGTGGTACAAAGAACGAGTATTATTTCGAAAATGAGGGTTATAACAAAGTAATAGAACTCGAATACGGTCAAACAATTCAATGGACTGCTCCAAAGAATGATGATCTCGTCTATTATAAAATCCGCGATTTACCTGAAGAACAGATATCAATTAAAGTTCCTGAGCAACCGAAAAAACCGTCAAAACTTTTCCTCTCCTCCGTATCTATATCCGATGCTCAAAGTAGCGAATTTGTAAAATTGATAGGAAAACCAAGAAACACCATAAAACTTGCCCTCATTGAAAACGCCGCCGATGTTGAGGACGGATCTGAGCGTTGGGTTCTTAGTAATCGACGTAAGATAGAATCACATGGCTTTAATGTAGAGCTAGTAAACCTGAAACAATTTACCAATCGACGTATTGAACTCCTGGAAGTACTTCAAACCAAACATGCTATCTGGTTGGGGGGAGGGAATACGTTTTATCTAAATTGGCTTCTTAAAACCACTCGTTGCGACGATATAATCAAATACCTTGTTGGTAGAGGCATGATTTATGGTGGTGGAAGTGCCGGAGCTATTTTAGCTGGACCAACTCTGAAATATTGGGAAACGGCAGATGACCCAAATGTAGTACCGGAGATAGGATTAGATGGCTTGCGCCTTACCGAATTGGTAGTCATTCCACACACAGATAATCCTAAATTCGAAAAAATCACCAAAGATGTAAACAAAAAATTAATTGAAGGTGGATTTAATACTGTGCCATTAAAAGACGACCAAGCACTCATCATTGATGGAGAAACTATTAAGATAATTTAAAAAGCGTTCTCTTTCGCATTTTCTGCGATAGCAGATAGTGCAGAGAACGCTCTCCAGTATGCGATGTTTAGTTTTAATTCATTAGATAATGAATTTTAATTTTAAAAACAGTCAGTCTGTTAAAAAACACACCGAATGTACGGTGCCAATTGAAGTATTAATTATTTGTAAGTTCAATCGAAGTCGTATTGGTATAGGTATTTGAAGAACTTCCCGAAGTAGCTGAACCACCCTTCGTGTTGTTCTGCACGGTAGCATTACCTGAAGAACTTAATTGCTCAGACTCGTTCACCACTGAAACATTGTTAGTCTTTGTTACATTGACAGTTTTTGAATTCGAAGATGAGATTGAATTCCAACTGAATGGACCAGTATGGCTAATTGATTGAGCAGACGCAGCCGTCAAACCCACCAATCCGACGATGCCGAGCGCTGATGCTGCTAGTAGCATGCGTCGTGTAATAGCGCTCTCTTTAACTTTCACTAATATACTCATACTTAGTGCCCCCCTCTCAATATTTGTTATATCACATACTGTACTAGTAGACTACATCACTATAAAATAATTGACAAGTGGGGCTATGAGTTATACACAAGCTTTTTCGACTCTGCCCGTTGCAGTATAAATCGTATAAGACCAACGATAGCAAAACCAACTACGAATACTAGAAATGACTTAGCTATAAGTGACCTTCCAGTAATTGCAAGGATCGGCACTAGAATAGCGCAGGTAATACTCGAAACTACAATACGCTTGTAATCGTACTTCAAGGTAAACATCATTATTAGATATGCTCCGAAACAGATATAAACCCATGATGTTAGAAAGGCTATGTAGGCGAGTAGTACTATGACAAACAAATCTAGAGCATAACTAGTCGAAAAATTGTATTTTTTATTTACTTCTAATTTAGAGCGAGCCACACCGTCATCATTTTTAAAGAGTGCACTACTCTCCTCGTTGCGAGGTTCGGTTGCGGCTATAATGTCGCTTTTAGGTTGTAGTGACTCAGTTTGACGCGGCGCAGCATTGGGTATATTACGACGGTTACTACCATGATAAAGCACATCATTACCTACTAATTTGGTTTTTTGTTCAAAAGAAAGTCTTTGAGTCATCAGTACTAATCCCTCCCTAGAGTTCGATACGTAATCGAGTACTATACACTATATAGAATCAGTATTAAAACATATAGTAGATTTTTTAACGTAATGATCGTTTTATGGAAGATTTGAGTTCACTTTTTGTCGTTGATCGACTCAACCCAAAAACAAGTGACCCCAAGGCAATTACCCAGCATAGCGCCATAAGGAACGAACTAATATTCTTATTAAAATCTACGAAACCAAGACCATTAAAAAAAGCACCAATAGAACCAAGAAGAGAAATCGAACTTATTTTAAGCCAATATATATTATGTAATTGAATAGATTGCACAAGTAAAATTCCAGTGCCCACTATAAGCAAAAGACCTAGGTAGACATGAAAAGTCAGCTGCCAACCGCTTTTACCTGATAAAATCCAATTCAAACTATCTACACTTCTGGTTGCATATGACGATCCTTGACTTCCTGGATGGTTAGCAGGAATAGTGACGAATAAATTAGCTGCGATGCCTAAAACAAATTGCAACATAAGTCCGGCACTTAAACCCTCAGCTTGTCGTCGTAATTTTAGTGTTTCCATGCGCTTTATTCTAACACTTATTAATTTAGCTCTAACTTAATGCTTGATAACGCTAACGTTAGGGAATATACTGCTAAAAAATAACGGGGAAGGTTTACATGGTCAAGATATTAATTGTTGAAGACGATATTTTAACCTTCACGATGTACCAAAAAGCTTTTTCACTTGAGGGATTCGAAAGCGAAGTAGCTACCAATGGCAAAATAGGACTTGAAAAGCTTAAGACATACAAACCTGACGTTATTCTCCTCGATATAAAAATGCCGATAATGAATGGTGTCGAGATGCTGCAAATATTGAAAAGTGATCCAAAAATGAAAGATATACCGGTCGTCATTATGACCAACATATCCGATTATGATGTTGACAGTGAAGTATTCACCCAGGGCGTTAACCTAACCATTAATAAGAGTGAGACAGATCCAGAAGAAGTTATTACCTGGATAAAATCAATTGTTAAAAAAGATTCGGCTAGCACGTAGATAAATTTTCTTAGTCTGTGTTATTCGGAAATTTTGCCGACATTATTGTAGCCGCACTGTGATTCGAAGTGCCAACGCTTGTTGATAAAAATCGTTCCGGAGCTGTAATGCCGAATGTATCGTGTTGAGTTTGCGACAGTAGGGCGATAGCCATGAGATTACTTGCGAGCAGAGTATGACTAAAATATTTTGAAGTATCGACATTTTGTTGCTCAGAAACTTCTAATGCTAGACCAACCAAATCCAAAACTCTTCGGTTTATTTGAACGGAAATATGATAACTTAATTGTTCCCAATCGATGGACTCGCTGGGTGTCCCGGCTTTGTTCGCATGTGCGATTTTCGCTACTAACAAACCCGCCATATGTAAAGCACTCATGGGCAAACCATGCTCATTTTGTTCGTACAATAAATGCATTATATTTGCCGCGTCCCTATAAGCGTCCCTATCATCAGTATCAGTACGAGCGTTTAGTAAAATTAACCGAGATTCACTGACTCCGTTCAGTACGACAAATCTCGCAGGATGAGTGTCCTGCTGCGGTTGAAGTACTGCTGCCCCTGCGCCATCACTAAATAATCTTGCGTCTGGAACATGAGGGATGTCTGGCAGTGTAGAGGGAGTATCAATACCAAGTACAAGTATTTTAGCTGCTTTATAGTCAGTTCGATTGGTAGAGGCATAACTTCGTAGAATTTCGTCCGCCAATTGCAGACCCGCCAGCCCGCCATATTCGTTAAAATCATAAGGCTGAGTTTGCTCATACGGAACACCAAGCGCAGCAGATATTTGCCCTAAATAATCGGGCACATCCGGTTGCGTAACGCTACCCACTAACAGTAACGTAATGTCTGATCCATCCAGCTGGCTATGCTGTAGTGCCATTTGTCCTGCTCTAAGAGCCAAGTCTACTGCATACGGTCCACCTTCGTCGTGATGGTGTGTTCTTACTTCAAAGGCTAATCGAGCGCGATGACCAAGGTCAGTTTCCATTTCCTCCAATCTAGGAAGTGCTAAGCCAACCCCAGTAATCGCAGGTAAGTAACCACGTACTTCAGCCATCATAAATATAATTAATAAACCGCTAAAGAAATTCTTACAATAATATATATTGCAGTTTTAGTTGCGCTTGGAATTAGTCAAACGTATTAGGTTGTACGCTAAAAATGATATAAACGAAACAACAAAACAAATTGCCCCAAACGTATCTTCGTGTGGAAATGATACAAAATGAGTCAATGGCATATGTAGAGTCCAAGGGTGGTACACCGCATTTTGTGCAATATAAAACCAACCAGCAAAACCATAGACAAATAACGTTAGCGTGAGAGCCAAGAAGAATTTTTTAACTGTCATACTCGTAGCCAGTATACCATTTGCTGCAAAATTGTAGGGTCAGTCACTAAAAATAATGATTGGTTAAGCTGATATACTTAAAGAATATGTTATTTTACTGGTTTTTAAACACACATTTTAAATAGTTAGTTTTTGAGTGCTATGGTGAAGAGTGCAATTGCACACGATATTTTAGTCTTTGGGCGAAGCAGTGATCCCGCTAAAGACGGCCACAGACAGATCAGCGAAATGGGGAAGCGTCGGGTCGATGCTGCCTTTGACTATATACAAAAACATCAAAGCGAATTTACTCGTCAAGTGCGGGTTCAATTTAGTTGTGGTTGGGCAGCAGGAGAAGGCATGAAAAAGCCTCACTACAAAGATAGAGAAGCTGTTTTGATGGACAAATATGCAGATGAAAAGGCTATAAAAAAATACCTAACGTTATTACTAAGGTTCAGGCAAACTCCTATTCCACGATAAGTGATGCGATTTTTAGCGCACAAAGTCGATTTTTTGGACATCGGCCCTTTGAATATACAGTGAGCGATCCGCTTGGAATCGTTGCCCAATCGTCATCGCAATTAGGTGCTGCAAAAATTAGTGGCCACATGGTTAGGTGCTTGCTTGCGGCAAGAAAAGCTTTTCATATTATCGATGACGCGTTACTACCAATCGTAGCTTCAGGCGAAGATAGGCCCCGTTCTGCATACAACGAACAGCAAGCACTTCGATTCACCAAAATTTTCTATTTCGGATCCGTATCTGATACAGATTTACTCTGGCGTGATCGTATCCTTCTGAAGTTCGCTCATCGTAGGAAATTTATACATTTATTTTCGAGACAATTTCACTCATTCAAATGATGAGTGGAGAGACTGGAAGATAACATAGTTCAGAACCAGGGCATGGGATTCAAAACGGTATTAACGCGCGAAATGATGAGCACGAGCTGCTGCCATTTCGAGGAATTGAGCTGCGCTATGCTGATACGTACCATTTGCGACAATTAATTTAGGGTCGCCTTCGGCGGTGAATAGACCGTTATAATTAAATGCATACGGAAAAGGTTCTGCTGCTGCGGGTGCTTGTCTTCCGGCATATGGATAGTTCATCGAAGCTCTGTCGCGGTCGGTATATACAAGTAACTGTAGTACATTCAGTCCACTGGCAAGATAGTTCCATGTCATGGCCTTTTGTATACTTGCCGCTTGAAATTCTTGAGTAGCATAGCCATTGCTTGGGTTGTTGGCCCATTCTTGCAATATTTGATCATCTACTCGACTTTCCTTGGGTCCGTTACCATACGTAGATACTGCGTATTCGCTAATATTTACAGGAAATCCAGACATTCCATTCCTGCGTAATGCATCGACAACCGATAATTCGTATGGGAGCTGTGTTGGTCCAACTAGTTGAGTGAATCCACTCCAAGCATCAGGACTACCGGGTATATCTGGATTACAAGTGACGTGATCACCAACTGAGTGAAAATTCTTCATGCCTGCTCGAAGAGCTCTGTCGAGAAAAGTCCCCGGTGATAGTGTTGGGCTAGCATTTTCTGCTGGTGCCAATCCGCAAACTGATAACTGTGCATGTCTATTGCCCGCATAGATATACTCATAGATTTGATTTATCTCTTGAGCATAGCGCTCAGGATCATAGTACAAATTCGTTTCATTACGGTATTCGTACATAATCGCGAGATCACCAAGCATACTGACAACCGCTTTCGCAAAACTCCCCATCTCTTGAATACTGCTTGGTGGATCATTTTCCGCCTGCCCATACCTTTCTAAACGATGCCCAGGAGGTACGCCGGTTATTGTCACCATTGACCGCAAACCAAGTCGAGTGGCTTCGGCGGCCGTGTTTTTGATATTTTCCATCCCACTCGTACCCGGCGAAGCGGTGACGGTCCACCAATCGGCATCAAACCGAACAGTATCGGCGCCAATTCCTTTCACATCAAGGAGTCGGTTTCTTATTTCAGGTGCACTTAGGCCTCGCATTCCGTCTGCCAATGCAACGCCTACACCAGGTACCTCAAAACCACTCTGCACCACTGAAGGAATTAGCGTTGGACTCGGCGAGCTGCTACTACCACTACTAGTACAGCCTTCTAAGCCCAAACCTACAAGTGCCATGCTTACGCCTAGGCCAGCCGTCATTGCAAGTACTTCTCGTCGTCCTTTATCCATTTAGAATATTGAATCATCTAAACTAATAATTATCAATACTCTAGATAATAGTAGTTACTTTTTGTACAATTTAGTGTATTAGTTTTTATGCTTTGTTGCCGCTGTTTAGTATCGTCTTATTGATAATTGAACCTTTGCTATTGACCTCGTACATATATATTTCACCGGTGCCAATTTCTAAAGCGTGGACTTCCTCACTTGGGATTGCTTCTAGATGTTTGACTAAGGCACGTAGCGAATTGCCATGAGCTGAAACGATAACATTATGATTATTTTTTAAGTCTTCGAGAATATTCTGAGTATAGTAAGGCACTACTCTAGCATGGACATCTTTCAGAGTCTCACCGTTAGGAATATGATGATCCCAACCACGTCGAATGCCATTAAATTCCTTATCTCCAAGTTTTTCTTTCGCTTCCCATTTGTTGAGTCCAGTATAGTCACCATAATCTCTTTCGGATAACGCCTTATGTGATTTCGTAATCGGCATTTTATGATTCATTTCAGCAAGAACTTCTTCTAACGTTCGTTTAGACCTTATAAGGTCTGACGTATATGCTCTCTGAAAAGTAATGCCTTTTAAATGCTTTGCGGCATCACGAGCTTCTTGTTTGCCTTTTTCAGTTAGAGGTGAGTCAAATCGACCAGTCCAGACACCTTTTGCGTTTCTCTCGCTTTGTCCATGTCTCATAAGCACAAGATATGCCATATCAATAATTCACACCAATCTATTTTACTTTTCATTTAAAGAAATATCGTACAAATATGGTAGCACAACCCTATGACGAGGTCGGCTTTTCCATTGCAGAAGTCGCACCTTTAGGTATTTCGGCACTGTGTACTTTCTTTCCTCCCAATTTTATAAGTTCTTTTTCGATTAGTTCGACGTAGTCATCTTCGACTATTGCCACAAGTGCAGACGTTCCAGGTGGTAACGCTTCAGCGTACGTACCCCGCCCATTCTTCATCAACGATTTGCCTATTGTACACAGCTCCCCAGGAGCCACCAACCAGTGCTCCGACTGCCAAGGGAAGTAGTATGGCGCCTCCAACAATGCCAACTATCGCACCGACGATGCCTCCCGCAACAACTGCTTCACCTACACGCCAATCTTTATACTCATGCACCTTCAATTTGCTTCGATCAGTCTTCTCCATATAGGCTGCTGCGACAATTTTTAATAATCCCTCTCGTTTAAGCTCTTTTAGTGTTTTATACGCATTCTTTGCGGTTTGGACATCATCAAATACGCCTGCAACATAGGATATATCGACATCCTCGTTCACCTCTACTTCACTGACACTTCCTCCATTTCCTCCATTATCCTTCGCCATACTTAATCCCTCCCTTTGTTTTTTAACAATGATTTTGTACGAAAGAATATCTATTTTTTTTACTTAAGTTTATTTCAACACATAACAGATGTTTAAGCAGCAATATACCTTACTTAAATATAAATATGTCATAAAATTTGAACGAGTAAATATGGTTAATTTACTTGGTTTGCAATAGAATATTTTGAGCGCTTTTTGCAGTAAATCTGAATGGATTAGTACAACTAATATTTGCATAATCATACTTTTTGTGCTATTATATAATTAAGGTCATCTATATGAGTTTTGCACGGGAAACGTCTACAGATATAGGTCAGCAACCCAGAAATCCGATTCCTGGAGTGATTAAAGGTTATTTCCAAAGAATACATGATGCGATTGAGCAAAAAAAATTAGCCAGAAGCATGGCTGCTGATTTACGAGAACGCTTTTTCGCTAAAGCCCCCGACCAACATGCTAATACATTTCACTCTTTAATCGATGGAGACAATCTCGTATATTTTGCTGTAGTACCTCTGCCGGAGTACTACAATCCATCGCTCGGGAACAATAGACGACGAGTAATTATTAATGAGTATCAACCTAGAACTATTAATGATGACGGACAAGAGGAAGATACATTGATTATCCGAGATGTTATTCTTCATCTGAATACTCAGGAATTTTCAGAAGTCGCCTACACTCACAGATTCACCCCGGATAATTTCAACGAACCTTTACCTGCAAATGCACCACCAAGAATAATCGCCGGTAGAACTGGTTATCCAGTCACAGATGAAATAATAAGAGCAAAGGATTATAGACTTACCTCGCCATCGGAAATGGCTGGCATCGTAACTCCGATCGAGCGAATGGGTCAACTTCAAGATTTCGATAGGCTCGCCTTAACCTTAATCCAGTATTTTGATCAAGCACAACCAATTCAACCAATCATAGTTCAACAATAAAAACACTTAATTGACTCACTAACTAACACAGTTTAATTTATAATTAATTTATCTCCCCATATGACTGTTACGAACCTATATGTTTGATCAATATCTACCCAGACCAAAAGGCATTAAAGAGGCACACCCTTTAGACACGAGAATAATTACCTATGAAGATGACGACCCTGTAAACGGCAAAGTTTCAAAGATTGCATTCCTAGGAGGAGTTGCAGCTTTGGGAGCGAATATAGATCAGTTCACTTCTGCGGAATTATACATTCTCATGCACCTGATGCTTGGCTATACAGCCGTTGAAACAGCCTTAAACCATCACTATTCTCGAACATGGGTAGATAAAAGGACTGAAAGTATATATCAGAAATTGGGGGTAAGCTCTTTAGACAATCCAAAAGGGGCACTTTTACTCTATGCCAGTGGCAGTCATGTAATAGAGTTTGAAAAATTTGGTCCCTCGCAATCGTATCCAAGCGATCATAATCAATTGCAAATTGTACAAAAATTATCAATGGGAGAAGACATAGGTACATTGAAAGATGCCGGTCCATATTCCTTGTCCACGTTTATCAGCTGGATGACAGATCTGCGTCAAAAAACGAGACTACAATCAGTCGAACAACTAGTCGCTGGAGCCACTTTTACAGGTTGCTTGTCGGCCGATACTTTGCCAGTCAACCAAAACCAACCACTGCAACCGACTTTGCAACTACCGAGTCAACTATCGCCATACACCACATAGTTGATAATTCAAAAGACTTTTATCAAATTAAACACTGAAAATTTCGTGAAAATTAACATTTTATAGGCAAATTTATTATGTGAAATATTTCACACAGTGGAAAACTTATTGTTTAAAATAAAACATCTTATTGCGGAATTTAGAAAATTATAATAGCATAAGCATTAGCACCATGTGGAGGTGGGGCAAACAAACTATCATTTAAATAAGGGGGAGGGTATGCGTATGTTTAGTATACGTAAAATTAATCCTATGGCGAGAGCAATTGTAACCGTAGGGGCGGTTGCCACTTTAGCGGGTGGCATAACATTTGCAAATCTAACATCAAATACGGTCGCACTATCACCAAATACATTAGATTCAGCTAATGCATCTTTGGAAATAGGTTTAACGAATACTGGGAATTGTGCCGATGCAAATGCAGGACCAAGAACGGGACTTAATTTTACAGGATCAACTGCATTAGTTCCGGGAGTGACAACTGCACCATTTGATTTCTGTATATCAAATAATGGATCACTACCACTAACCGTAAGTGCTGGCATTCCACAGACCGATTTTGCAAGCGATACCGGAATTCCACCATCTGATGTTACCCTTAATATGACTTGCGGTGGAACTGGTGGTTCAACGACAAATGGTACTTTGGACCAGTATACGGGCGGTTCCGTGTTATATACATCTCTAGCCGCTGGAAGTGAGACAGATTGCCAAGCAACAGTTACACTCGCTGCCTCATATTCAGGTCAGGGAAATCAAGCTGTTCCTAGTTTCGATATAGATTTCGTTGGAAATCAGTAAAATCAAAAATTAAATTTGGTGTTGAGAAATTAAATGAATTTGCTTAAGGGTATCCTAACCATATTTGGTACTGCATTACTAGTAGTAAGTTGCTGTACGGTAATTTTGCTACATTGGTCTGCTTTTGGCTGGAAAGTTGAAAGCGTTCCAACAGGCAGTATGCGACCCAATATGCCTCCAGGCTCTTTGGCGTTGATGCACCAAGTCCCCGACTCAACTTTAAAAGTCGGGGACATTATCACCTACGACAATCCGTTAAACCCAAAATCGACTATTTCTCATCGTATTATCGAGAAATATAAAGCAGATAATAATCTACTAATGTTTATCACAAAAGGCGATGCCAATAAATCGGCTGATATTCCGGTTGTAGAAGGATTGGTACAGGGCAAGGTAGTTAGGCACATAAATAACGTGGGGTGGTTACTTATTTGGTCCAAAACATTAATCGGTATAGCGTTTTTAATTTGGCTACCCTCCTTATTGATTATTATCGATGAGATGCTTAGATTGAGTGATTATTTCAAGCTTTCGCAACCATACAAACTTATAGGATACAAAAGTTATGGACTCATAGAAAACGTTCACAAGTGGACACCTAAATTAGCTTTGGGAATTTCATCATTTATATTGTGTTTATTCGCAATTGGATATACAGGACCACAAGTATATGCGTTACTTAAAAGTAATACTGTAATGCTTACCTACAACAGACTTGCTATTAAAGGTAAACCTACAACTAAAAATCAATGCGGAGGTTCAACTACTAATAATATTTCAGTAAACAACAATAGTTCTCAATCAAGCAGCAGTGGAAATACGACTGTATCAGGGAATACCAATGGCGGATCAGCATCAAGCGGAAGTTCTAAAAACTCAAACACTACTACAACTTCAATAACAATTTCTAACTGTTAAATAAAACTATTTGCTATTAAAATGTAACGATTACACTTGCAGTAATTGATATAATAGTGTTTAATATTACTTATGATCGGTCAAGTAACTGGATTTGAGGCTTCAAGTGGTCAGGGACAATATCCTGGGCCAACTTTTGATTGGCGTGCAAACCAAAAACCCTTTCCAGGTTCAACGGCCTTTCATGACACCTTGATAATGGATACTCCGTTACCAACGCTTGATGGGGTATTATCACATGTCACCGTTGCTCAGTATCTAGCCTCACGCTCTACACATGGAGATACTCGTTTTCCGCCGACGGCCGAGGAAGCGAACGAGCGATTAGTTAAGGATATTAGAGGCCTTCCGGATATTGATGCTAGAGTTTTACAAGATCGCGCAGAACATCTTGGCTGGATAACTTTATCAAGAACACAGATTCAGGCAATTGGATATCAAGATCTTACCGATAGAACGTATATGCAGCAAATTCAAACCAGCCCGGTAGATAGAGCCAGTTTTGCAAGTCATTATCAAACTGCCATGCAGAGTCTTCGCCGTGCTTATTTAGCAGGAGAAGTTAGAACTCCCGCTCCTAGAACACATCGTACTGCAGGCAATCGAAACATTGATCCGAGCCAAAGTAGAACTGACGTGAATGTACCTGAAACGCCAAGCTTTTCACTAGCTCGCAGAAGGCCCGCAGAAGTTGCGGATCATGTTGATGTAGTGGTTGGAGTACCAGTATCAAATCGTCACAGGACAAATAGTCGGGATTTGAATGCTAATGGAGTTCAGCTCGCAGAACCTGGAGAAACATTACCAATAGATCAACCATCACAGCGAGCAACAAATGCCCGACCAGGCGTTGGTCAGCATCGAAGAACAAGAGAAAATTCATTTACCAGCAGGGTGCAGTCACTTGTTCGCATGGCTCGTTATGCAGTCAGACGAACAGTAAGTTAAGCCACTTAAAATCATAGTTTTTAAATTAAAATTGGCTCAAAGTTCGGGTAAGTGATTTGATATTTTCGATATCCTAAAACGCACGAATAAAGGTTACCAATCGAATATTCTTTACAAAGAGTTGTTATATACTTGTACAATTTTTCATCTGTTATTTTTTCGATTCGTACATAAATAGTACTTTTTTTGAAATCGCATTCTTAATTTTAAGAAGTTAATTTACCAAGTATATAACATCGATGTTATATACTTTTATTAATTTGTATCTGTTATTTTTTAATTATGTGCACCTATTCTCTATACTAATTATATATGGATATGCGAAAATCTCATACAACTTTACTTCAACTTAGCTCCCAGCAAATAGCGATCTTAGAATTGCTTTATACATTTAGGTATGGCACCGTTTCGACTCTACAATCAGCCCTTAATGTCTCTAATCGAATAAGCGTTAATCAATCTTTACATCTACTAGAAAAACGATCATTGGTAGGAAGAAAATATGATACATCATATAAATTAATATTGCGTGGAGCCGAATACTACCTGCTACCTGATTCGTTTACCGTCTTGAAGCAGTTATCAAAGGGTAATGTCTACACATTCCGCAGTTATCGCAGAAATAACCAGATGTCAGACGCCTATATCAAGCACTGCCTGAGCGTATTTCAAATACGAAATACTTTTTATAACTGGTATCCCAATGCTGTTGACATTAAAACCAAATTTGATCGCATACCACATAACAATGCAACACTTCAGCCAGCTCCAGATGCCATTGTTGGTTATAAAAACAACGTCTATCAACCGACGACAACTGTTCATTTTGTCGAATTATTAGATTACTCCAAAATTACAAGCTACATTTCTTCGATGATTACCAAATACATAACGTACACATTTACTAGTAACTTTAATCAGATGAATGCATCAATACAAGTGATGTGTTTCTGTCCGCATCCGTTCATTATGAAGGTCTTACAAAAACACGTACGTCGTATGTCCTACAATCTACCTGAAGAATTACAATTTTATGCGGTATCTTTACCTCAATTCTTTTCGCCACAAAACACCGAACCATTGGATGAAAATACACGCTGGGAATTGCCGACAATGAATGTCATATTTCATCCGCTATAACAAGTGAAAACTGCTAGCACTTTTATATATACTCAATATTGTGTACAATAAGTCCAATTAGGAGTACGATAGTAACAGAAAATCATACGAAATTATGAACATCTCGAAGTAGTTTATGAGTCACGCAATCAATGCTGATCCAGTTTTAGTTGGAAGTGCCTATTGGGGTGGAGTCGATATTGCAAACCCCGAATCATTTCGTGGAGTAGAGCAACCACACTTACATTTAAGCGATGAGCAACATAGAATTGCCGCAGAACTGTTACAGGCCGCATTAGATGCCACCATACTCGGTCAGTCGGATGAAACAATACTGAGTGAACAGGAAATAGTAGCGGTTGCTGAAAAGAGCTCAGATCAAGCCGCCGTCTTAGTGATAAATTCTGAATTTTTGATTCAATGGGATCCAGACCGACTAAACGATCGACGAGTAGTCGAAGAGGAGCTCAGTGTACCAGATACTGATTGGTCAGCCATTCATCGACCTTTTACAAAGTATTGGCTCGAACATCAATCAACTGAATCAAGAGACGATCATTACAGGATAGGCAGAGAGTCAGCCTATTTTCCAGATGAAAGTTCTTTTTATTACCGTGCACTCCAATGGGCTATACTTGTAATTCGCGAAAAAGATAAGGTGCCAGTACTTGATACCTGGTCTTTTAATAGCCCTAGAATAATACATAACGGAGAATCAATAGTGCCGCTTACAAAGCAGCGAACTGCCGGATTACCGCTCAATGTTGGTGAGATCGTGCCAGACCCTCCAATGAGCCAACAACATTCACCAAGAAGTATGCATCGGATAATTGACCTCACACTAGTTCATGGGCAGCATCCAGGCGGAGACAGATCCGGCCAGCCAGATCGAAACTTAGTTATGACGTAATTTAAGAAGAGTTTAGCGTTTGCTATATTACATAACATATTTTATTTAGTTTCATATTATTATAAAATATACTTGTGTCAAGAATGCAAACTAGTCCGTTAAAACTATTGCGCGGACTTTTAATTACCTATGGAGAGTTGGGTGTTTATTCCAGACCAAATAGGTTATATGCGTATTGAAGCCCTATGGGAGCCGGTCGAGGCAGCTCAGGCTCTATACATCACCATCAATATGCAGCCTAGCCATAAATGAGCCGGGAGCTTAGTGAACAGACCCACACCTTATTGATGGATGCGCGTTGCTGTTACCAATGACCAGCATAAAGCGCCTCTCAAATTAAAGTACCGTAACATACGCTATGGTAAACTGACTGACCTCTAGGGGCAATAAGTAGAGAAATCATGGAAACAAAGTTATTCACTTTCCCGCCTGTCAATGGCCTCGAGAATGAAACGAGACCAGTGTACTTGTTGTACGGCGTAGATAGGACGTTTTCAGAGCACCACGTCAGTGACGAACGCTTGATGAAGTGTCTCTGGCAAGAAATGGGCGCCATTGCCATGCAGAGAAAAGACAGTCGGTTTACAGCTAATGGCAGTAAAGTCTACTGGGATGATCATGGCCCCGAGTATGCTGGACCAGAATGCAAAGATCCGATCGAATCAAACACTTATTTTGTCGCCAACGATGAAATGTACCTGCGTGGCCTCATTGAATATGGCATCCAAACATCGGAGCGTTTAGGTCGCCCACTTTTGTTATACTACAATCGGCGCAATACTGATAAAAATGACAATTCTTGGGCTACCCATGATAGTGTTTCTATCGCCAACCAATATGCAGATAGAGTTATGGCGACGACAAGCGCATTAAACAGAGGCGTACAGGAAACCGAGGCACCCGCTACGATTTTAATCAAACACTTGTTGCGAAGCTCATTTATGACCGGTGCTGGTGCCATTACGAGCAAGGGACCTCGGTTTGGTCAAAAAATAGATACGGTGAGGAACTACTCATTGTATGCTTTTTCCTCAACGTTGTTCCGGATTGATAAATTGCATGGGGCCCGCTTTGAAGCCCGAGCATCTGATCGTAGTATGCTCAATGCCGGTAATGTGCTGCGAGTTGGAAGTACCGTGCTAGTCGCCGCCCTCGGTCAAACACCGCTCGCCTATCATCTCAACGACAAAACGCCGATCACCAGTCCTCGACAAGGCAGCAGCTACAACGGCATTCCACTCGGGCTGGACCGTATGTTCACGCCCGGCGTCTGGACAAGTCAGTACATTGAGGCCGCTGATATGGAACAGCGTTTCGCCGAATATGCCATCGAGCAATTGCCAAACTTTATGACGGTACCAGTGCCATATATGACAATAGCTAAAGAATGGTACCGTTATTGCGAAGACTTTAAAGCCGTGGTTCGACGCCAAGCGCCTATCGACATCCTAGCCGACCGAGCTGATTGGGCACGAAAAATGGGCTTAGTACTCGACTACTGGGCGCAGGATCCCGGAAAACGAACCGTTACAGACGACGGTGCCCAAAAGATTGACCACCAATACGCCTTGACGTCAGTCAAGATTCACGGCAGACATGGTCGTGCCACTCACGGTCCAGGTGTGCAGGATCGCGCGAATCTGCAGTTACCATTTACGCCGTCCCGGGCTGCAGTCACCCAAGCCTATGAAACACCGCCGGCAACGAGAGCCGCAGCTCGCGTTCAACGCATACAAGCCGGCCGTCACAGTGGCCTTGAAGTGAGAGCTGATTGGCATGCTGTAAAAATCGGCTCCAGCCGCCGACGGCTCCAGCCAAACTATAATTACAACTACCCAGACTATCAGCAAAAAGCCAATCCCTAAGCTGCCTGTTTCAATTAGAAGTTCTCGCTGTAACGCCGCACCGTTTCAGTATGAGGTGAGCAGCCGTTTGATAGTCTTCAAGCGCCACATTCGACAGCAGTTCAAGCCGGCTTGACTTGATTTCAGTAGGACCCTTCGTGCTCACAGTACTACCAAACTTTGTCGCGAATAAAGCCCGGTCAATCTGCCGCCGGTAAGCCCAGGCACTCATCCGAAGTGGATGCAATGAGATCGGGTCAATTAATTGACATGCCTCGTAAATCGTACAATCGTCAGCTTCAACTTTTCTAATCGGACCAAGCTCACGGTGTACGCTAACTTCAGCTATAGTACCAGCGGGAATTGTCACTAGTCCCGTATCAGACAGCGGAATATCACCTATGACGCGTCCATCCCGGCCAACGACTTGAAACGACCGGAGAGTTAAGGTTGTCTGCAGTCCTTTAGTTTTACGAATCGCTAAGGGCTGTCCCGTTGCATCGTGAAAAACGGTCACCAGCTGATGAGGCCTATCATGCAAACCCGATAACTGGTTTAAAATCTGGTGAAAGCTCACCTCACTAAAAGAACAATATTCATTACTATAGCGGCTATCAAAAGCTACAGCCTCAGCTGGTTGTCGTTCACAGCCAGCCATCGGCAAAATAGTCGTCCCGATAAAATGGGTAATTTCAGTGAAACGTTCTTCATTTGTACACTGCTGAAGGGCTTCATAGCCGAGCTCAAGCAATCCTAAACCGATACGCGGCGTCACAAATTCAGTCAAATTAGCCCATGGATTACTGCCTTCAGCCACGCTCGTTATAAGGTTACTAACACTGCTGATCGCCGGCACTGCTGCGAGCAGGGCAGCGCAATTTTCCCGAATATAATCTTGTTCGGTTGCAATAACCTGCCGGTGGTGCGCAAAAATAAGTAGCTCCATCCCTTGCATCTTGGTCTCGTAAAATTACATAACAATCACTCCGTCGCTACTAGGCTTAACGAGCCAAATCGGTGGTCGCGAGCGATAAGATAGGCGCTTTTTCAATCGGTGGTCGCAACCAGCGCTGCTCCACTTGAGCCACTGGTTTTGGTAAACCACCTGGCATAAAACGAAGGGTACGTCGTGGTGGACTAATTAACGCTACATCATGTGGGTGAACATACACAGAAGTCCCATTACGGCTGTCGAGATCCTGAAAATGTAACTGACCCCGCATATTACCGGTTCGAATTTGGGCATGTATCCGACTCACCGACTCGCTAAACTGCAGGTCAGGCGTACAATCAAGATCCCGGCCTAAGGTGAGCACCTTTCCACCCCAGACTTTGAAGCGCTCATTCGCTTGACTGTTACCTATCGAACTCGCGTCCACTCTCTCATTATCAAACAGCAGGGCGGCATCAGTTGTGCCAGCCGTTAAGTTTTCAAGCGTATAGCCAACTACTTCATCACCGTGCGTGCCAGGTGTCGCAAAAGCCGCGCCACCCTGCATGATAGTTAAGAGCACTACATCCTGACCAAGCAGCAGATAGAGTGGGTGTTGAATCGTGTTCGGTACTTCCAATTCACCAGCATCGCTCAGTAATACATTCGAATAATCTTGAGCGAGATCGAATCGCGACATTGTTTCAAACAGATTATTAAAACCAGACATAATAATATTTTACAATTTATAAGCTTATTAGTCAATAATACTGCCCTCTACCCTAGTAAAGCTGTTGCAAAAGTTGCGCCCTGAAAAACAATTACCTTTTGTTGAAACATAGTACAGTGCTCACTTAAGAACGCAGCAATCCGCGCATCTTCTTTAGGTAGAATGTCCCTAGCTAGTAGATATAAAAATAGTACTGACGTACTGACTGTTTTACTCTTCTTCTCTTTTTATCTGCAAGTCAGATAAACCACTCAGGTACTGGAAAGCGGCTCGGGCATCATCACTGAAAAGATGCTCCAGAGACCGAATGCTCTCTCTAAACTGTTCTGACGAATATTGCATTGATTCAAAAAGCAGAAACAGTGCTCGTTGATCATACCTGGCAATAGTCAGATCTTCAGGTACCACATTCGTTCTTGACATTGCTTGATGTAACGTCGCAATAGCGGCTAATTTTTGGTTATTGGCAAGTGCTGCCTCTGCCATCGTTTTAATACTAAAGTACGCTACACCTTGCGAAATGCCTTTAAACTGATGCTTCCTCTGCACGCCTTCCGTTTGCAGTATTACGATAGTCCGTGCTCGTATGCTATTTATAAACTCAGCTATTTGACTATCGCTTTTAAGGCCCGGTAATTGCAAGCGTGCTTCGTCACAGTAAAGAATGTCAGCATCTTGATATGCTTCAATTGGCGGTGCAGCTGCCGCCTCATGCAGCGACAAACGCTGTGAGGCAATGGCATAGCGAGCAGTAAGCGGTATCCAAGAAGGTAGTTCTATCGACCGGTCAGGGTCCTGACTACCGTTTTCCTGCAAAGTCGCCGCCAATGGCTCCAAAGCCAATTGATAAAAAACTTGGTCGTGCGGCGGCATTGGCCGTTGTAAATCGACATCTTGGTTAGTAAAGGGCACGCTCCCATCGCCTTCTATAACGGAATAAGGGATTAGTCCATCTTCATGGGCTACATAGCTAACCGCTTGCCACCGTTGTGGACTCATATAAATTACCCCGACTTCAACCACGTGTTCTTCTTCAAGACCTTCTTCAACTTGAGTGCTATGTGATCGAATATAGCCAGTGCGCCTCCCATGGTCGTCATAACAGTTTTCAAAAATTGAATGATAAGTTCGTTCAGAGCCACTATACGCATCTAACACAATTTGATGTAAGAGGCCGTTCTGAGAATCATATTGAAAAAACAGTTCTTGCCGTTTTTCTGCCGGTTCCTCGTCTACCATATAGCCGTCTACGATTTCATCAAATTTAGTCTTTTGGGCCGGTTGATCCGCTTTATCAAGGACCATTGAGAGGTCGATCATGCCTTCTATATTTCTAGCGATCTCATGACTGACAACGTGGATTGGTCGACCATATTCGTCGCGCTCGACAACGGCGAATGCTTTTCTTGTGTCAAAGTTATTACCTTCAATAGTATAACCATTATCTTGATTAGGCTCGGTGGTACTATGACCAGCATAATCTGCGAATTGTATGGACCGTTGCAGGTTACCACTAAGGTCTCTCACCGTCTCAACCGTCACAGGATAGCCATATGTGTTTAAATATGTCATGCCACTGACGATCAACTTGTCGACATAAAAAGAGGGTCGGCCTGGCAGCAATTCAGGCTGCTTTGCCGCCGGGCCAGCCGACCACTCAGGAGAGGACTCTTCAAATACCATAGGAATACTATTAAACCATATTTTTAAGTTTATTACTATATCTTCACCCTGAACCAGGTCCAGTGCAAGGGCGACTATCCCTTGACGTACTGTAACCAGATTGATACACTGTAAGCATGAAGAAGTACACCCTCGTTGATCTACAAAAGGATTATCCGAACGACGACGTGTGCCTAGATGCTATCTTTCAAGCTCGCTATGGCAAACTTAAATTCTGTCCACACTGTGGTGCGGAAACCAAATTCTATCGGCTCAAGAAAAGAAAGCCTACGGCTGCAAGCAACCACACTGCGGCTTTACACTTTCACCAACCGCGAAAATGATATTCGATCATTCACCGACACCACTCACCAAGTGGTTCTATGCTTTGTATTTATTCTCTGTCTCGAAAAATGGCGTGTCAGCTATGGAACTGCAACGACATCTCGGCGTCACCTACAAAACCGCCTGGCGTATGTGCAATCAAATCCGCTGGCTCATGCAACAGAGTGGCAACCCACTATCTGGCATTGTGGAGATCGACGAAACGTACATTGGTGGCACCCGCAAGAAATCAAAGCAGCAGAGCCAATGGGATAACAAAACAGCCGTAATCGGCATGGTTGAACAAAAGAAAGAGGTCGGGCAAATTACTGCTGTAGTTACCAAACGAGCTGATGCAAGTGTGGCGCTACCATTTATTCGAGCTATGGCCAAACAAGGCACCCAGATACAAACCGATGAATCCAAAATATACTACCGCGTGAAGCGGGAATATGTGCACCGATTTATCAATCACAGCAAAGAGGAGTACTCAAAAGGTGGTGTTAGCACAAATACTATCGAGGGCTTCTGGTCACAAATGAAGCGCTCTATTGATGGGACGTATCACTGCGTGAGCCCGAAGTATCTCCAGAGTTATGTGAATGAGTTTGTGTATCGGTATAACCTTCGTCAGCAGCCGATTGCTCCGAGTCTTTTGGAACTGGCGTCGTTGAAGCGCGTTCGATGAGCTTATCAAACTTAGTCTTGGGATCTGAATTTCGCTTTTCAGGCGACAAGTTATCTATGAAGGCTTGCCGCTCTTTATCGGTAAGGGACTTTTTCTTTGGTCCTAGCATACAGATAGTATAGCGCCATTGTGACACTGATTGCTCAGAACTGCTAAATCTTACTCCCCCGATACCAAACTTTCCTTTGTACTATCATTCCTGTTACACTAGTTTGATCTTGTCCTATTTTACTCTATTAATATAGAGGGGTAGGAGGGTGTGGCAAAAAGAATAGTTAATGATTCACACAACAACCATAACCATAGCTAAACATGACTACTTATACCTTAACAGTTAAACATAAACCAAAATACCGAAAAAAATTAAACCAAGAACAGTTACAAGTATTAGAACTACTGTATAAATTTAGATTTGCTAGCAGTGAACAGATAGCCAGAAACAGTAACAAGAAAAGCAATAAGTATGTTCAGAAGCGACTAAAGATTCTGGAAGATCAAGCACTTATAGCCAAGCGCTACGACAAGAGTTATAAGCTCAAAGGCAAGCCAGCGGCCTATTACCTACTGCCCAAAGGAGCTAGAGCCCTAGCTGATTTGGACAACAGGGATGAAGATGAGCCCATAAACATCAAAGCCATCTACAAGGAAAAGAACGTATCCGAGAACTTTATTGCTCATTGTCTTAACATCCTAAGCGCTTACTTGCAACTCATATCACAGTACGGGCCTAAGCTACAGTTCTACACCAAGAGCGATTTGAAGTACGAGCAATATGATTACTTCCCGCAACCACTACCTGGCGCGTACCTCAGATTGAAAATCGACAGTGGCGAGAAACAGTTCTTCCTCGACATTTTTGAAGACACCCAGCCATACTTTGTGTTAGTGAGGCGAGTGAAAAAGTACTTTAGCTATACCGGAAGTGGCGACTGGGCAACGACAGATAGTGAGTTACCGACAATCCTTTTGGTTTCACCAAACACGAGTGTACAAAAGCGCTTGCGAAAAAAATTAGCAAGAGAGCTTAGGGAATCGTGGGAGGATGATATTCTGTTCGCCACCACTACCCTGCAAGAATTGCTTGAGAGTAGCGAAGTAAAAGGCAAGGTCTGGCGGCCGATTGATGAGGATGGGGATGATCCGGAGGAGCCCATTCATCCAAAAGGCTTGAGCACTTTAGGTATAATTGAGGCATAGCACTGGCTCCCAAATGGAACAACACAACAAAACCGTTAGAAAGATTCAATCAGAAGTTAGATCCTTTTACGAACGTGGGCAAAAGATTCGTATCTTTCACGGAGCTAGTAATTCGACTCGACCGCCAAAATTTCAACATGGACGCATTGTAGACACTAGTGGGCTTAACCACGTACTAGAGGTAAATGCCGCAGAGAAGTACGTCTTGGTTGAGCCGAGTGTATCAATGGATGCGTTAGTTGATGCGACGCTTGAGAAAGGATTAATGCCACCGGTAGTGATGGAGTTTCCAGGCATCACTGTTGGCGGCGGCATTCAGGGCGGTGCAGCTGAAAGCAGCGCATTCAAGTGGGGCGGCTTCCATGAAACGGCCCTTGAGTATGAGATGATCTTGGGCGATGGTCGAAAGCTGACCGTGTCTCGCACTATCCACCCCGAACTATTTTGGGGTACAGCGTGTACTTATGGCACGTTAGGCGTCATGACGCTCGTTAAACTCAAGTTGGTTTCCGCTCCTGAGTATGTCAAGCTCGTTTACCAGCGGACCAACTCACACAAAGCTGCAATCACAAAGCTGGAAGCGGAAGCGCATCGTTCAGTTGATTTCGTTGACGGTATTTTATTTAGCCCAAACCGAGGCGTCATTATGTCGGGCTCATTCACTGATAAGGCTGACGGACCTATCACTACTTTTCTCGGTAGAAGTGACCCCTGGTTCTATCAGCATGCCAAGCAGATAGCAGACAAACACGAGCGCTATGAAGAATACATTCCGCTCAAAGATTATCTCTTCCGCTATGATCGGGGAGCGTTTTGGATGGGACGGCAAGCCTTTAGTTTATTCCGCATTCCTTTTAACAGGCTGACGCGCTGGCTCCTTGATGGTGAAATGCATACTCGTAAGCTGTACACATGGCTCCACGTAACCGATATGTCACAGCGCTATGTTATCCAGGACATTTGCATGCCCCGCAGCACAATTCAAGAGCTCCTGAATTACATCGACCACAAGTTAGACATATACCCACTTTGGTTACTTCCATTGAAGCCAAGCGGCGAATCACTCGATAAGTTTGGCCTCAGCTTCACAGAAGACCCGATGGTTATCAATGTTGGCGTGTGGGGTAAGGCAAAGAGCAAGGATTTCGAAGAATTCGTGGCCATAAACCGCAAGATCGAACAGGAGGTCTTTCGATTAAATGGTCGGAAGACCTTATACGCCCATGCTTACTACACTAGGGATGAATTCTGGCAGCTATACGACCAGATGCATTACGATAACTTGCGTGACAAATACAATGCGAACATTATCTTCGAGAACTTGTACGACAAGGTCACAGTCAGGCGGCAGTATCATGCGCCACTTGGAACGGCTTTCCGTAGGCGTTTGAAAACAGACCTTCGTAAACTACTTGCGATAAATATAACAAGCTCTGCAAAATCACGCCCCGATTAGTCCAATCTATACTTTAAATGCGTAAGCTTTACGAATTACAGTACTTGAGGGTATACTCACCAGTGCAAGTGTATTTACTTTAATTACAAATGTGTTAGAGTAGTGCAATGTCAGTTGCAGCAATTGAATCAGTGATAGAGGCGGAAACTGGTGCGACAATTCTAGATATACCAGTTGCGGTAGATTTTACTGCAGCGCTTCCGAAGCAACTTTATCCAAATACGACAGTTATGCCGTATATACAATTTGCTGACAGATTTGTTGGTGACCGTTCTTATCTAATACGACAATTTCGATTTATGGGTGGCCCGTTAGTGGATACCGAATTGTCATCATTAGAACTGCCCGCTCCTCGATCAGTTGCAGTCTACGGTGGCAGCATCTCAAAAGCAGAAATTCTTGATCGCCGAATGGATCATGATCCAAGCGAAATGACGAACAATATTTTGAGTAACTCATTCAGCCCTTTACAATATGCACTCTACTTTGCCTGGCTGCATAATACGCTATCGGACACACCTTCGGGTTTAGAAGCAACTTTTCCAACTCCCCGTATAGAATTCTTTGGACGCATACATCAACCAAAATACACTAACTTTTTAATTCCGGTATACAAAGCTGCTAATGATTTATCAAGAACAGAGCTTATAGAACAATTGGGCGTCCAGCCGGAGCTTGCTGTCGAACAGACGGCACAACTTCGAGATAGCACTTTTAACTATTTGTCGGCGCTGACCGTGGCTCAAGTTGCCATGTTAACACTCCGATCAGACATGTTTATCACAGACCCAGAACAAACACCACGAGCTGTTCATCTGATGGAGCAGACTCTACACGCCGAGATTCGCTCCATCTTAAGTGAACATAAATCAGATGAGTGGCAATTTGCACGACTACGTGAGCTTTACCCGGCAGCTGTCTTTTTAGGTGCTTTTATCAGAAACACCACGACCAATCAGAATTTCTGGGCACCTGACTATAGGAACAATCTATCGACACTCGTCGATAACGTACTGGATTTGCCTCAAGTGCAAGCTTTTATTAGTACTGATCCGGCGATGAATAGCGCTGAACTTAAAGGGCATCGAGACCGAATACCTGAACGTACCATGGAGCCCCGTGAATCAGCAACGATACTTGAACCAGATCCAATTGAACCACGGCTCGAATCATTGGACAAACTTCGTCAACATGTCGAAAAAATTGATGAGGACTGGGTCGTGACGCCAAAAGCCGCCAAAACGTATGGTCAAGGTTATAGGTCACTGTTAAGAGCTTTCGTGAGTGGCGAGCAACAACCGATGTATCAATTTCCAGGTGTCACGGATTCGTTAGCCCGCAATATTGCCAACGCTCTTATCATTTTAGATATGCACACTTCCGGCGACGGCATTTCGGTCGCAACTATGGAGGCAACTATTAACGAACTGGTAACAGATTATTCAGCCAGTAGAACCGAGTATCAGCGAATGGTTGCGACTCTGCCAGTAAGTGTTCGGCGTAACGTCAAGCTATTCCCGTCATCCGATTTTATAAATGGTCTAAACTACATCCTTGATAGACCAAATGCTATTAACCAAGCTTTGGCGTTCTATGACTTTGAACCGAAAAACCCGCTATTAAGGGAAATGATTCAATGTCTCTATGCCTTTGAAACTGATAATCGTCAGGCAATTAGAGCCGCCGCTGTAGCGTATTAAGTAGTGTTACTAGCCAATTAATTTCACAATATAGGTTCTTCGGTTACATACAACTCAAGTACGCTATCATTGTTGAGATGTGCCATGCGTTGGTTATCAGTAAGTGGCTTTATCTTGGAGGTAGACATACTGACAGCATAGCGGCGCTACGTAGAAGCCAAGAGGACTAAGAATTAAGCAGTAGTTAACTGCAACGGTTGAACGTGCCAGGATGCACCAACCTTGCGAGCTTCGACAATCTTCTTGTGGCGCCTGTCTCTAATAAGTGAGAGGCTTTGGGCGTTAAATTGGTTGTCTTCTTGCACAGCAATAACTATATACGCTCCGTTGGGTATAGCCTCAAAGAGATCAGGGTGCTTAGACAAGTAGTCGTCAAATTCAAGAGATAACTTCGTATTCTTCTTGATAAATGCTTCACTCATAACTTTATTGTACCATCCTCTCTAAGTAAGTTATATATCGCTCGTGGATAGACATAAAAGATTCGGCTACTATATGCTGAGCTTCAGTAAAGGCAGTGTTATTGTCTTGAGCAACCATTGCCTCTTTGTACTCATTGCCATCTGGATAAAATACGTGCCTATGGGGTTGATCATGGCTCGAATCGAAACGCATGGCTTTTCGCCAGTGACCGTCGACAAGTATTTCAAGCTGAACGGAAAATTCAAGGATAATATGTCCCGATCTATCTTGTCGTATAACCATTTTATCAACGTCACTCAGCGATATTATGTATTTCTTTTCAGGCACAGTATTCCCTCTGATCGAATTGAAGTATAGGCCGAACTAGCTCGATCTACAAGTTAAATGAGTATCCTCTCGATACCTAACTTATCGCATCTAAAAAAGCCTGTTTTTATTTCTTTTCTTTTCCTCTCTTTATTTATATAAATATAGAAGGAAGAAGATGTGTAGAATGAGCTGTATAGATAATTGTGTGTTGGTATCAGGTAGATTATTGGTTAAGTAGTTAATGAGTTGCTTGTGCAGCTAAATAGAAATATGGGTATATCAGTAAGTGCGATGGATGAGACTAAGAATACAGTTAGGATTAATACTGAGCCTAAGTACCGAAGACCATTAAACGATGATCAGATTATGGTATTACGGTTACTATATAGATTTCGATTTGCTAGCAGTGAGTACATAGCAAGATATTTCAACAAGCCAAGTAGTAAACATATTCAAAAACGACTAAAAATACTTGAAGATCAGGGTTATATAGCCAAGCTCTACGACAAGACCTACAAGCTAAGAGGCAAACCTGCAGCTTACTACCTCACTCCGAAAGGTGCCAGAATTATCAGGACAAAAACCGACAAACACGTTGACGATAAAGTCATAAAGAGTCTCTACAAAAACAAAAATGTCTCAGAAGACTTTATTCAGCACTGCCTCACCATATTCACCATTTACCTACATTTTAGGACGTTATACGGCGATAAGCTCCTCTTCTTCACCCGCAGCCAGTTAGTGCAATATGACTACTTTCCTGGTTGGATGCCTGATGCATACATACGACTTACCCTGAAAGCCGGTGGCACGGCAGAGAAGCAATTCTTTTTGGATATGCTTGACGAAACAAGACCTTTCTTCGTGCACGTAAGAAAAGTACGGAACTATCTCAAATACTCAGAAGAAGGCGATTGGGAGAGTGAAACGAATACTAACCTGCCGGCAGTACTTATGATTTGTGACACCCAAAGAAGTGAAAAGAAATTGAGGCGACAGTTACGCAAAGCACTAGATGAGTCATATGAAGAAGTGATCTTCGCAACTACGACTGCAAAAGGGCTTATGCAAACAGCAAAAGGGAAAGATAAAGTGTGGCGGTTGACAGGCGATGAGGACGAGATGTATCTACTGGGCTCGTTACCGGTGAGTAGCGTGAGTTGAGACAAATTTTGTTAAATACGCTATATGTCACAGCCTCAATCCGAAACTGTTCCAATGGAATCACAGCCAAGTGGTTTTGATCGCTCACTTACATTTCGTGCATATAAGCAGCAACTACCCGCTTTGAACGAAGCAATGACAAGTCATTATACTGCTAGCACTCCGCGGCCCTTATAATGATTAGTGATACGGATCACCTGCTAGTCATTTCAACCGATGAAACCGCTCGGTTATGGGGCTTATTCCCTGAGTCTGCCCGGAGTAGAGCGCTGCCAACTAGAGTAGAAAGCGATCAACCCCTATGGTTTTCAGATGCTTCTACTAGCAGCCCAGAAGTCACAAGACAGCCTGACGAGGCTATAAACCCAACTACTTTTGCTTTGGGGGTTACCCAATATTTTTGAGATAGAGAGAACCATGGCCTTCGAGCTAACGCACTACTCTATCAGGTGCCTGAATCTAGTGGCTTCAGTCGTGAAGTCCAACGAGTTTCACAAGCTAAAGTGTTAGTCCACGAGCTCGCACACACGATTATTACACCTGATCTCAAAGTTAAGAACGTCGATCTTGTACTACCAAGCGGTAGAAAAGTAGACCCATTGGATTATCTTTTTGAGTTTTATGAAGTAGCAAACAATTATCCAGCAATTTTAGATTATTCCTCAGCATACAGACGAAATGGTTTCACTGAACACCCTGAGCAGTTAGAGGCAGCCATAGGCGAAGAACTAGCCGACACAATAGCGGCCTACCTATTAGGATTTACGGTAAGTCCCGGGGAGGATAACAATCCCCCCGTTGTGACCTTACAGCCTTTTGAAGGGCGCGAAGACGTACAAGAGTTCGTGCATGACTACCTACATGCTCAACGTATAGCGATGGCTAAATAAACGGTTGCCGTTATTCTCCCGGGGTACGTAGTTTAAGTTACATGGCGTAAAGGTATACTTTCGTAATAAAAGGTAACTGCTCCCACCCTACCCGAGCGTGGCTAAGCTCTGGAAGTAAGTGGCTGGATTCATACGCCAATTAGTTGTACAGATGGATAGGACTGTAGCTAAGGCCTGAGCTCCTTTCTCACTTTTACTACCGAAGGATCGCTTACGTTTTATGACTAATTGTCTTAAATCCCGTTCGGCTCGGTTATTGTCACAAGGCGTATTGTTAGGAAGACAGACGAATAGTTTATCCTTGCCGGCTCTAGTTAACTGGGCCTTGAGTCTGGTTAGCTTCTCTGGTTCACCAATTGCTGGTACTGGATACTGACATAGTTCCTGTACCCTTTGCCATAACTCATCAGCTTGCATACTTCTGACCGCTTCATCAAACGGCTCACCCAGGTACATGTCAAGGTCTTGGTAGATAGCGGCAAACTGTTCATACCACCGTTGTACATAAGGCAATTGTTCTTCGGATAAGTTGTCATTGTATCTCAGGTCACGAATACATCGATACAGATGAACCCAGCACAGTTGCTGCAGCCCGGGCAATGTCCGGTAGGCACCATAGTCATCACTAATCCGGGTACCGCTAAATGGCTGCTTGGTATCTACTCCAAACAGTGTTTTGGCATGTGCGGCACCACGACTGTTCTGAAGAGCAAAACAAACTTTCGGACTCAGGCCATCACTGAGATTCCAGGCATAGCCAGCTCCTTGCAAATCCTGGATTGGCCAGGGACTTTCATCACTATGAACCACTGGTGAACTCCGGATGTCACTCAGGAGTTGTTGGTATTGCGGTTGCCATTTTTGGTGCTGTTTCTGCAATATTCTTGCTATCTCACTGTCAGTCATGGTGAGACCGTACAAACTGAGTAGTAAACTGGCTACCTGGCTATAGCTTATGCCTAGACCAGCGATGAGATGCGTAACCAGTAAACGAACATTTGGGCCAAGAGATACGATCGATCCGCCTAAATCCTTGCCAGAGGTTACTTTGCCGCATTTGGTACAGATACCCCGAGCAACCAGGTACTTAGTCACTAACCTGGCAGTGTAGTCAGCAGTAATATCTGGAAGTGGAATATCTTCGACATACCGATCGTGAGTGGTGATGTCAGTGAGTTGACCACCACAGGCACACTGGCCTACAGGCACGGGTACAGTGTTAGTGACGGCTTCCTTGGTTGGAATTGTTCGTTTAAATGAGTCCTTACTGCGAAGTGGTTTCGGAGGAGGAGTCGGCTTATCTTGATCTTTAGGCAGTGTACCAATTGGTGGCTTCTTTTTCTTACCGAAAACCATGGCTTCCAGTTCAGCAATGCGAATAGCTTGAGTCTCTATGAGGACCATTTGATCATCTGTCAAGCTACCTTTTTACGCAACACCCTGTCTCTTTCCTTTCGTAGCGGTTTAGCCGCCAGGAGGCTGGCAGCGTAAGCTGCCGGACTCATGTTACCGAGCGCACTGTGTCGACGCTTGTGGTTGTAGTAATGAATCGTCAGGGCAATCGCTTCGTGCAGCTGCTCTGTTGTTTTGAGTTGGTTGAGTGGTGGTAGCTCATCCTTGAGCGTGCCGAAGAACCGTTCCATGAAGCCATTCTGCCAGGGGCTGGCTTTGGTGCTAGCACTGAGCGTTATTTCTAACCGGGCACACAATTCCTGGTGCTTGTAGCTCAGGTATTCGCTACCTTGGTCGCTGTGGAGGATGGCAGGCACAGGGTGCCTGCTGAGGGCATCTAGCATGGCCGTGTACGTCAGATTGCTGGTGTGCCGCAGACCGAGTGTCCAGCCCAGCACCCGTCTGGTCTTGAGATCCAACACGACTGCCAGGTAGTGGTACTGTCGGTCAACAAACAAGTAGGTAAAGTCTTGCACCCAAGCCTGTGCATTGACCATGCCGTGATAAGACAAGCCAGCTTGCGGCCGGGTTTCGTCACGGAACACGGCGTACTGCTTGAGGGCATTGGCCGGTGCCGGTATCTCTGGGCGGCTACGTTTGCCGTACTTCTTGCTTCGCCTGGCAATGGTAATGCCGGCCAGCGAGCGAATACGCCGGGCTTTGGCTTGGCTCCAACCGAGCTCTGCGCTCAAGCGACGGACACCGTAGCGAGGGTGCTCCTCGTGCACCTGCCGCAGCTCATGAACTGCTCGGGCGTCCCGCGCAGTCCGGACGGTTGGTGTTCGGTACAACCGACTGCGAGCAATACCCAAGGTCTGTGCGCCTTGTTTCCGCCATCCCGGGTCGACTACTTCCAGGACGGCTAGTCTTTTGACCGGTTGAGTTCTGCCGTGGCTCTACCGAGCATCTTATACAGCTGCTCGTTCTCCTTACGGAGCCGGTTATTTTCGAGGATGAGATTACGATCTTTGTCGACAATGCCACTCCGGAGCCAACGGTAGATGGCCTGGGTACTGACGCCAGTAGCTTGTGAAACGGTACTCACGGCTACGCCGTGATTCCGTATTTTGTCGAGTATCTCACTCTTGAGTTTCGGGTCAATGGGTATGCCGGTGGCCATGTTGCAATGCTCCTTATTTGATTACATTGTACTGCCTTTTGAAAGAGACAGTGTGTGTATTTTAATGGGAGCGTGACACATCTAGCAGTTCTTGCTGTTTGGTGCTTATTCGCTTTAATGTAGCGATCTGTTTATTCTGGAGGTTGTGTCGTTGCTTACTAAGTTTATATAACTTCTCTAGATTACGGAATCGAATCATGCGTTCAGCTATAACAGAAGAATTAAGTGGTTTTCTAGACATAGTTTTTGTGTTTGACGAACTATCCCTAGTCTAGCATGGAGGGTGGGAGCAGTTACAATAAAAGGTGTTGTATTTTATAACTACTTATATTATAATATACTTTTATGGCCGAGATCGAAAGAACATCATACGATAATATATATGAAGCCTTTTACGGGCCGTATTTTACCTTCACCGACCCAACTGGCATGTCTATTAAAAGAATCAGTGACCCGAAAACCGAGGGCAGGTATCGCCGAAATCGCTGGTCTCCAAATACCGTAAGAACTGTCGGCACAGCAGGAATTGCCGCACCTCAAGTGGGACTGGCTGCCCTTGCAACGGCGATTGTTCGGGCGAGTAGTGAATATGTCCCGGGTACGAACCCTTTCCCAACCGAATTTTTTGAATATACCGAGGGGGGTCTTGTGGTCATGACAACAGCCGCCGTCACCGGAGTAGTGCTGCGACGCAGAGCCAACAAAAATGCCGATAAAACTATTGATGCCGCCCGTCGTGATGGTTACGTACCAAACAGGAACCTAACATTGCAACCAAATGCCCTCCCAGATTCCATCGAATATGATTCGTTACGTGGTCCAAAACAAGTAAGCAGAGCAGACTTTTTGACAGTAATGCAAAGAATGGCCCTCTATACGAGAAAACGTCGGTCCACGCCAGGTCCAAACCAACCGAGCGTTGATCCCGCCCGACTCACCGCCAAGATGATAGAATCACTGCCAGACGATGACGTGAGAGAGGTATATCTCGGTAGAATCATCGATACCTGGGGTGACCTCCACTCAGGTACGGTAGAACGGGCTGGCAGTATCCAAGCTCTGTCGGACGAAAATAGACGCATGAATGTGGCTATCTCTCCAGTTGATGAGTTAGCACGACAGCAAAGTGTTACGGCGCTGGCTACCAGTGTCGGTGCACTGACCGTTCACTATATTGATACGCTGGCGGAACGACTTGAACAACCAGCAGCCAGCTTATATGCGCAGGCCATGACACCAGAAATCTTAGAGGTGGATGATCGTTCACTTGGACTCATCATCGAGCATGGTTCGTTGCAACCGGAGCGTGTGGCCACCGTCTTAGCTTACGCCAGCACGTATGATCAAGTACTGCCTGTATAAAACTCACACGGGCTTAAGAGTTAACAAACTACCTAACCACGCCTCGATAGCCACCGAAATGGCGATCTACTATGCTATTGGATCCCGTTAAGACACGTAACGTCTATCAAGCCATACCTAAAAGAGAGCGCTGCAAATAAAATTAATTACTGGTCGGAGCGCTGCTATCAGCTTCAATTTCATTTACCTGAGCTTGAGTGAGCGGAGACCATGGGGAATTGTCTGGATCAGATGAAGCCGCTGCCGGAGATGCACCCTGATTCCACCACTTTGCTTGGTAGGGAACACCACTGAATAAAACTCGCTGCCCAGTATTGTACGAAGTTGTACCATCCCAATTCGGATAGGTACCGGTTGGCAAGGTGGGCTGGGAGATCGGTTTTTCACCCGGTAATACTGGACCGATTAATTGCCATGGTGTTTCCCATGATTGTAAAACCGGGTTATCTGGTATGTCTCCTTGGGTCCACCATTTAGCAACATAAATGTTATGATGCCAGACCACCTTCGTTCCTTCCAAATACGCTCCGCTTGGTGACCATATCTGATACGGACTAGTCGCCGGATTATCTGGTGCTTGCCCTGCATTCGTATTGGGATCAGCGATAGTCTTAAAACTGGCGCTCAAGGATATGTTTCCATCAAAGCCATTCGACAGAATACTGGCAAATGTTTGCGCACCTTCGTTCACGCCGCTACAAGAGTCCGATACAATTTTAAGATCGACATAATTACTGCCACACGTGACATCTCGGTTAGCTGACCACATCGACATTCGGCCCATCTTATGATCAAGCGCAAACTGATTGAGGCCACTCGCAGCAGCCAGGCTAAAGACTTCAGAAGTATCGTCATTTTGACCGATCATTGGCGTTGCCCCTATCTTCGCCCATAAACTTTTATCATTTAAATGTATGCCAGCTTGCTGATAAAGAATGCCGAGTTGACGTTCAGTCTGAATAAGTGCACTCTCCGAGCCTTCGAGCATACTTTGGCCACTCGCGAGGCTATTGCCAAAGTCCATCGTCATGACATTGACGCCAGAAATATCAACGCCCTTGTTGAGCATTTGGGCAATGGCCGTCGTACCAGGTTCACTCAAGCCTTGGGTGGTTGCTGGCAATGTCAACCAGACAGCTAGTGGTTTACCCTCACTGCGACGTTGTTTTTGTAGCGCAGCGATAGCTTCTGCTCGGTGAGCGGCATCAGCATCATTTAAGCCGGTACCTTCTAGGTCCAGATCAATAGTACTAATATTGTAGTGATCAACGACTGACTGATAGGCCGCTAAGAGTTTCGTCGGATCGCTGCAATCCGCAGACAATTCCTGATTATTTTGGCCGCCAAAGGATATCGCCACGCTGCCACCTTGCTGCTGCAAACGGGCGATCCGGGTATTTAGATCGAGTTGGTCATCAGCTTGGGTCATGCTGTAAGAACCACCCCACGAGGGAGTGCAGGCGTTGGTGGGTGATGAGACAATGAACGACAGAATCGCGTCCCGATGAGAAGTTGTTCCCAGTTGTTGAAACTGATAGGTTGGTGTCGCCGTGACATCAACATAGGATGCGAACCACGGTTTGTTGACTTTGTTTGACCTATCGGCCTGCCAAGCTTTGGCAGCATAGACGGAACCACTTCCAAGAAAAGCCATAAGCACTACTGCCAGCAAGAGCCGCCAAGGAGACAATTTGCGCGTAGGTTCATAATCACTGGGGTTTAGTTTGGGAAAAGTTGGTCTCATTACAATGTCGCCATTTCCTTTTGACCACGAGGTTCAGCCGGTAGCGTGTTCGCAGCACTGGCTAAAGATAACGGCAAGCTGTCTTCGGCGTTACCGTGGTATAACACTGCCCGCCAATCAATTTCCGGTGTGCCACTGCCAGTAGGTTGGTTCAAACTCGACTTCGGCGTCACATACATCCAGCTGGTCAAGCCGTACCATATGTCTTTGAAAGAATTCAGTAGACCGATGTAGGCAGTAATTGCCCAGACTGCCAAAAAGGCATTAAATCCGGCGAACGCGGCGTTGGCCCAGTTGTGGACGAGCTCATCGCGCCATAAAGTAAACAGCGAAAAAGCAACAATAAGCAGCGGTACAACGATATACAAAAAGGGCGTCAGGGTTCGGTCTTTGACCTTTGGAGTTCGAGCAAATGGAATTTTTTGACCGCTCAAGGCTTGCTGTAAAGACTTCAAAACGCCCGCCAAATTTACTGGTAATAAGATAAGGTTAAAGCCGTAAATACGAAAGACATCGCTTCGTTTGTAACCACAGTATTTCAAATCGCTGGCCATCGCCAGGAAGTAGGGAAGAGCCGCGAGCAACACAAACGGACTGAGCAAGCGACCATTGTAGGGATAGACAAGTAAAAATATCAAGCTAAAACTTGCCCAGGCAATTGAAGCCATGTAGTTGAGTCGTAGCATGATTTCCGTTCTCGTAATAAACTCACCACGGTGTTTTCGTTCTCTTGTTTGGGCCCATAGTTTGGGCAAGATCAGTAGTCCACCATTCGCCCACCTGCGACGCTGGACAATTAAAGAACCAAAGTCTGGCGGTGTGGCGCTGTAGCTCAAGCGTTCCGGGTAGTTGACGAGCGTCCAGCCATGAAGCGTCAAGTCAATACTTGATTCGGTGTCTTCGATTACCGTCCGGTCTTGAATATAACGTCGGATTTTAAAGCCGCCAATCCATTCAGTCTCAGCAATATCCTCTAGAGCTTGCTTACGAATCACGGCATTGGCCCCGACCCAGAAGGTAGCACCATACTGGCTCATACCTTGGTGTAAGATGTGCTGAATATCGGTAGTTGCAGCGGCCAATCGTTCAATTCGAGTTGCTGCCCCGCGGTATGACGAATAAGGCGTCTGAGTAACCGCAACCCGGTCATTGTCCGGTTGCTCAAGTAAATAGACAAGGCGAAGGCAGTATTCGCGTAGTAACATCGAATCGGCATCGAGAGTCAGTAGGTAGTCACTATCCGGAACAACCATATCACCAGCTTGAGCTCGTTTGACGGGGATCAGTATTGGACCATCCGGCGTTGGTTGCAAGCGATAATTGCCGCCCATTAAGCCGATATAGGAATTTAAATTCATGGCCTTGTTGGCCTCATGCGACAGAGAGGCGTATTTCTTTCGTTCAAAGACGTTCACTTGGCCGTTGAAAATCCAACTGAGCCGGCGATACAATTGATGCACTCGCTCGGCAGAAATTCTGGCGCCTTCATTTCGCGAAGCTTGTAGCGCCTGTTCCACAAGTCGTAAGTCATTGGCGAGCCCTTTAAGGATTTGATCAACAAAGAAATGATCGACGTGATCTTCCAGGTCTTCTTGATCAGCGAGCCGGTTGAGCCAATCCGCAGCCCAACCGTAGTGGTCAGCCAGTTTATCGATAACTGCTGGTGTAATTGGCAGCATCCGGGAGTTGACCCGTTGGTTTTCGTACAGCTTGAGCGCCTGTTCAAAGCGCTTACGAGGTTCATCAAACAGTTTCATAATGTCGCGACCCAGTTTGCGAGTCATCGTAAGTCGCTGCAGGACTGCTGGATTGGTCGGAGTAGGATTGTCATCAATGAGCAAGACTATCCGTTTATCGGGATATTCCTGCAGCGCCGCCGACATCAGTGTCTTATAAATGACCGCCGGCTCTTCACTATACGATGGGACTAATACTGTGATTGACGGCTGGCGTGTGGTATAGAAACGTTCTAGCTCAGCCCGCGGCACACGCACATGTCGACTAAAGCGTTGCAGGGCGCCTTGCCGGGCAATCAGATACATAAGTGCGGAGAAGGTAAGTACCGTCACAATCAGGGAGTAGCCAATGGCTTGCAATGTGAAATCAAAGCCCTGGGGACCTTCAAAAAACTGTCGAACAATTGTTGAAACGACATACAGTAGCCACATCGTCACCGTGACGACAATAGCCATACGACTGAACGCAATCCGCTTCATTGATGGTTTGGTATGTAGCGTCGGCAAAGGTTGCAAGCGCTTTTCTGCACCCCATTGGCGTTTTCGACTAAACTGGTTCGTTCCTGTTGACCGGCTCACAATAATTTACTTCCGTTTATATCCGGTAACTCTGCATCTTACCGAACATCGCAATAATTAGCATTAATATATCATATTGTGTACTTTTATGCAATATTTCGTTCGTCAATTCCAACCCGAAATGCAACATAACCACTAATAACTAAAAGCACCTCTGTTCCTTGTCTTGTAGACTGGTAGTTACTAAGCAACCATATACAAGGAGAACAGAGATGCACTTTCATCTTACACAACAACAACGTATTGAGCTAAGTCTTATGATGAGACTTGGCCATACCCAAAGGAGTACAGCTTTAGTACTCGGCGTAAGTCCCAGTACTATTTGCCGAGAGCTCCGTCGCAATGCTTTTGCTTCCGGACAGTACCATGCTGCACATGCCCGGGTTATTGCCCATGAGCGTCGGGCTTCAGCAAATGCGCTGCGCAATAAGTTACTCGGGTGTCCTGTACTCGCAGCGCTCATCGAACAACGGCTACAGGGCAACTACTCACCCGAACAGGTAGTCGGCTGGTTGCGCGACACGAAACGAAAGTTTCGAGTCAGCACCCAAACAATCTATGATTGGATATACCTGTATGCCCGACATCTGCTCATTCACTTACACTGCCGTAAAGGCAAATACCGACGTACCAGGGAATGTAGTTTACGGAAGGCCTTTCGTAACAAACAAAAAGAGTCCCGTAGCATTGATGCCCGACCAATGTGTGTAGCAAAGCGTACACGTTACGGCCACTGGGAGGGAGACACGGTTGTCGGAACAAACCAAAGCGGCAGTATTGCTACGTTCGTAGAACGGAAAAGCGGCTACCTCGTAGCACAGGTACTGACCGACAAAACAGCTACTAGTTTCGAGCAGGCTGCAAAGCAGTGCTTTGCTGGTCTACCTAAGCGTTACGCTCTGACACTGACACTCGACAATGGCGCAGAGATGAGTAACTACGAGGAGATTGAACGAAGCACTCAGTTACGGATCTATTTTGCGCATCCCTACCATAGCTGGGAACGAGGTACCAATGAGAATACCAATGGGCTATTACGGTTTTACTTTCCGAAAAGCATGAGCTTCGCTCATCTAACTCAAACAATGCTTGACGAAGCAGTCTCGCAGCTTAATACTAGACCTCGTAAACGGCTGGGATACAAAACACCGCAGCAGGTCTTTGAGTCAAAGTGGTAGTGTTGCAATTCGGGGTAGAATCTAGGGTTTAATTATTTACTGTTGTATGATAAAAGATGAATTTTACGAGCGAGTAGTATTTGTTCAATTAGATTGAACGTAATGTAATTTTTTAATAATCGGTAGTGCATTTCGACTATGACAGAGGTTTCGTTTCGAGCTCGTATCATACCTGTAGGTGAATGCGTCGGTCAATTTGCTAGTGAATACGCCGATGTCGATAGAGGTAATACCAACGCTGCTTTATTAAATTTAGTGACTTCGGCTTGCGGTGCCTGTATTCAATTTGTCGAATATTGTGGTCCGCAAGCAAGTAAGCTCGCAGAGCATGCCTGGAATGAAGGTGTCGGGACTAATTTTTTGGCCGGACAATTAGTGCAAGTCGAGCTGGTCGCACCTATCGAAGGTGATCCACCGACCTATCACTTTGATTACCAGCACATTCCGGATTTTCCGGATAATCCGACAATTCCCTTAGATCATATTCGTAACGCCATTCGAGGCGATCTCTTATCCGCTGGCGGTCGGATAGCTGAAGGGTCTGTGGCAACTGCTCGTTCCTACTGGCAGCGATTACAGGTAGGCAATGAACGATTGTACAATTCTATCCGAAACGATCTGGGCGAAGAAGCCGACCAAGCTGTCGAACAAATCATTACCGTCTTGTTTCAACAATTAGATTACGCATCATATGCTTTAAAAGAACGAGATAATCCGAAACGCTATAATCCTGACCGGTTTGACCCGGATTTACAAGATCCCCGCGTAACACAGTTCCTGCTTGACGTTCAACAGATTAAAGCCCTGGGATTTAGTCAACCAACAAATAGTGCCCTCCATTTCCCTCCATCATATTATGCCTGGCTGCAACGACGTTTTATGGGCAATAACTATAATCAGCTTTCCAGGTCGCAACTGAATGATCAGGTCCTTAGCAACCCACGAGCACCATACGTGGCCATTCAGAGGTTTCAGGCCTTGCAGGCAAGAAACCGTGCAAAAAACCCAAACCTTTCCGACACAGTAGCAGCAAAAGGTGTTCGCAGTCGGGCTACCTTAGATATTACCGGTGATGCAGCGGTACTACAGCAAGCTCATGCAGGGAATCGATATGTTACCAGACATGTCGCATTAAAAGCAGTAACCGAATCTGCCGATCCGGCCAGATTCGTTCGTGACTATTTGGCTCGTATAGAAAAAGGGCAACAGGAATATGGTGCCGGTCAAGAATATGTCAAAGAGTCCGACATTATCGTCATCGCCTTGAACTATCGCTCTGAAGAAAGTTTTCTCGCCGCACTCGTCAAATTCAGTGGTAATGTCGCCAATTTGAATTGGCTATATCCCAACCATGCAGACTTGCCCGATAGCGTGATTACCCGAATCAGTCGCGGACATCTTGATGACGCCGAAGCTGTTGCTAAACGATATCTCGAACGTCTACAAAATGGACGGGATAAAGTGGGAACAGCTGTAGGCCCCGGTAAACTACGCCAAATTCTAGCTCAAGCTGATCATGACTTAACTGCCGATGAAATCCTGGCCGAGAATCAAGCGCTCAAAATGGTAAATACCTATACTAAACGATCCAAGGAGAATAACGTGCTGGCGTTACCATTGCCAATTATTCGCCGCATAATCGCACTCTACCCCACGACCGAAAGAAAAGACGTAGCCGAAGTCGTCTGGCAATTTATAAATAATGGTACCTTGTCGGTGTCGCGGTTAGATTTAGATGAACTAAACGATCCATCATGGCAACCAGAATTGACCAAAACTATTGATCCGAAAAAAGGCTTTTATTTGACCTTCAGTGAGCCGATGGCCGCACTTACTCATAAAGAACGTTTAGTCATGGCGCACGCTTATAATCTACTGCCGCTCATTTATGGTTTAGATCCTAATTCACTTGTCATTGAAGAAGGACTACTAAACGGACAATTAGTCAAAGAATTTTATGATGAAGTAGTCTTACCAAAAGTAGCTGAACGAATCACCGATCCAGTTCGAAATCCCCCCAATGCCATTGATCAAGCACATATCCATGGCGATATTGCTCATTTCAACAATCTCATTGAGGTGAGTAGTCAAAGCGAGCCGATTAGTGAACCTACCATCGCAATCCGGGGATTATACCGAGCATTGATTGTAATGGGTGGAAATGTCTATGCCTTTTCCGACATAGATGCCCCTGCTGATTGGGCTGGTCTCGATAACACCAGCAGGTCATGGGTCGACCAGAAGATCGATAGCAGATATCCAATAGTATTAAACGCAGATATGAATGCCACGATGAAACGATATGTCAGAAATGCATTGAACGGCGGCATTCTTGAATTAACTGGTACTCGCCCGGAAAACTACCGCTTAACATTCTCGAATCAATTCCTCACGTTTACACGTTCGCCGATCGAAAGAGCCGCACTTGCACATGAACTCGGAATCGACCGACTGCTCTATGGCAGCGATCTTGGTCAACTATTGAGAGACCGTTTGGGAGAGGATTATCAAACGCTGTCTGTGCATCGGTCTCAGCACGTTTCGGTACAAAATATCACTGAACGAGTACTTAATTTTGCTGCCCCCGTCGATCTCCTAAGTGAACTGCTTCTTAAACTTTCGGCACCAGGCACTCTTCAGCCACTGCTTATGCGTTCTTTTATCGGAAGACCACAAACTGAAGGCACCGATAGAACTCTGCTAGATAGTCAATTAGATCAGCTTAGTCGTGCCTTTGCAGAGCATCGGCAAACCTGGTCCCAAACTTATCTAGAACGTCGTATTGGTGCGAATATTATTGCGATTATGTTAGGAGATCGTGGTAATGACCGCACTCCTGAATCATTCTATGAAGCACTCCGACAAACGACCGCACAAATGCAAAAAAGTGGCATCGAACCTCCCGACCAATCAAAAATGCAAGGTTATGTTCGCCAAGTATTAAGAGAATTTATTGATAAAATCAAACCAGGCAAATGGTCACTTGTTACACAACAAGCACGTTGATTTTGATTACATTGAAGTTACTCAGCAATCAAAAGTAATCCAATTTTAAAAAGAACGGGTGTATACCTTGCTATTTGTGTGATTGGCAACAAGCAGTTTATTTATCAAACAAATGCTTGGCTGGGGAGCGAGACACGCTGACCGACGACGAATCAAACAGCACCGTCTGACTTTGCCAGACTTACCAGCCTAAAACAAATCAACTTTGCCATTTTGTAGCTAGCTCTTGTAAGTCAATAAACTTCATGACGTCGCAATTAATTGCAATTATTTTATCTTAACCGTATATTTATGTCCCATGAGGCTTATAGGCGATGTGACGAGGAATTTTGTGATACAGCGATTAGGGCTAATTCGATCATTATGAATCAAGTAGCCCTGGCGGAAGGAATTCAATTTTTTCCTGATACACCAATACTAAAAAGAGACGAAGTCGATCAGCGCTTTAATGACTGGCAAGTTGGCAGTAAAGTCATGTCCCGGCTAGCTGTCGTCGGGTTTATTTCTACTACACCAGAAATCGCCAACTTTGTGAATTCGCAAGCTATCTCAGATATTAGCTATCGGTTGTTATACCAGGAGGACGATGTGTCACAACATCCGGTCATGCATCAGATTGATGCGGCATTTGATACTGTCGTTGCGTATGACAAGCAACGGAGTGGTTTACTGACAGAAGGGGAACGTGCGACGTTTGCTGGCATGTCTCGCTGGCAACGACCAAGATGGCATCCTGATAGTCATCCGTTTGTGAGATGGGCACTCTCAATCAATCAGGAATCAACGTGGGCAGTCGACGGCTTGGTAACACGTGCCGATCATCATCATGGTAGGCTGGACAAGATGATTGAAAGCGGTGTACTTATCAGACAACGGGTGCGACCGGCGGGATATGTTGTGCGCTTTATGTTAGGCGATATCCATACCCGACCCCCAGGTATTGGTAATCGCATTTTTAAGACGAATACCGCAGACAAAGAAGATTTATACTGGGCATAAACATTTTTGTTGAATGCTAGTAAGAAGGTATTTCTTTTATTTCCTTAGCAGTGTTTTGAATATCAACCAACTCTGTCTTAGCGCTACCGGTTATTCTCCAAACGACCCGTGTACTTAACCAGTAATTCCAAATCGTCGCTACGCCTATACCGATGATATCGGTTACTACATAACTAACTCACCTTACGCAAAACCTCCAGCTTCTTTGAGTACCTGAAGTTCAGCCAAACTGGCTTGCTGAGCTTTGAGGTATAGCTTTGCCTTTAAGGCAAAGTGGTTCAGATTGCTCGCTTTCGCCAGTCGTTCCAGCTTATGGTAGGCATAGGTTGCCGCAAAGAAGTGGTTACTTTGTGTCTTCACTCGTTTGGTCGGTGACTTGGCCAGCCCGAGGTTGGACTTTACGGACTTGTGGTACTCTTCCACTTTCCACCGTTTTTGGTAGATCGTGGTTATGTCGGTATGTCCTAGCGTCAGATCACTGGTAGCGAGATACAAAACACCCTGACTGTCATCTCCGTTTGTGAAGATTTGACGGGTGATACGCACCGTCATATTCATGCCTTTGAGGTACCCTGTCTTGGTAGTGTTTTCTTCCCAGGCCAGCGATTCGACTGCGTGGAATACTCCTCGTAGTTTATCCTCCTTACTTTTTGCAAACGTACGATTACTCTTGAGGGCAAAGATGAAGTGTTTGCCCTTGCCAACGATGAACTCCATGTTTTCCTGTGAGGAAAACCAACTGTCAGCAAGGCAGTAGCGAAACTTCACCTGGTTTTGGATGGCTGCCCCGATGAGCTCACGGGCCTGTTCGTTCTTGGTGGCCGAGGACTTGCGTTTTTGTTTGCCGGTCTTCGGGTCAGTGAAAGGTACGTCTTTCTTGACCAGGCAAAACCCCAAGGGTACCGTTGCCTGGTCGTTATGGTAGAGCATATTGAGAATATTGACGCCCTTCACATTCCGGTTGAAGACGTGGTCATAGTGCCAGGCAATGATGTCGTTTTCGTCGGTGTAGGCCTTCTCTTCAATGGTGTCATCCAAAGCCAGTATGCCGTCGTCAGTTTCAATCTGCCGGATCGTTGGCTTAACCAGTTTCCAGAGGTCTTTGTTGGTATATTCCCGGGCAGACAGGAAACGGGTGACGTCGTCATGGCCGACTGACCCGTCCAGGGCGGCCGACATACCAGTTGCCGTGGTCAATCCGAATGAGCTGATGAGATAGTCAGAATACAGGTCAAGCATTGGTACGTTGACGGGCTTGGATTGTTTTTGTTTTGGCATAGCAACATCCTTGATGAAAGGTTGACTGCTTTTAGTATGCCCCAGGACTCAAGAAAGTGGGAGTGATGCGTAAGGTGAGTAACTAATACCAAATTGGTGGTAAAGAGTAACAAAAACAAGCCATGATATTGCAACTCCTCCCAACACAACTACGTTATAACGCACTAATTTTTTAACAAGTTCAGGTAATCGGCTTGTGCTCACTTTAGACTTGTTCTTATGTGTGTCCCTGAAGGTAAATCGCTGATTGAGACTAAAATTGGATAAGATGCTTATTTCCAGCGCAATTATATATGCTAGGTTGACATTAAAATGAGCAAATCGAACCAAGCCAACTAGTACCGCCAGATTTACAATTGCTCCACTCGCGCCGACGCATGCAAATCGAAACAGCTGCCTGAAACTAGAATTTCGAAAAATCCGATATTTTGTAATAGTGTTTAACATTTTTTATGTAGATTGTTTATTTGAACTTCACAATTTCTTGTCGTCATTATAGCATGCGTATTTATTTACAAATGTAAGCAGTCCTTTCTGTTGTTCTATAAATAAGAAAGAATCGTTTTGATTGCAACCCGAAAATGGACATAAAAGTCTTTACATACTACTATTCACTGAGATGCTAAAAACCACCGTTTCAACTATTCGTCTCGGTATTGTCGTACCTACGTATAACGAATCAAAAAACATTCCTAAGCTTATAAAAAAGATAGAAAGAGCATCAGACAATGCCGGTATATTTTGTACCGTACTAATTGTTGATGATAATTCGCCGGATGGCACTGGTTTTATTGTCGACACTCTGGCGAAAAAGTATAAAAGCCAAAACTTTACTTTACAGGTACTGCATCGTGACTCAAAACAGGGGTTCGGTTCTGCTTACATCGCAGGATTTACGGAACTTCTTAAACAGGACGTAACCCATATCCTGCAAATGGACGCCGATTTATCTCATGACCCGAAATATATTCCGGAATTTATTGAAGCTGCAAAGAAAGCCGATCTTGTCATCGGTTCGCGTTACGTAAAAGGTGGTACTACACCTGATTGGAGCGTAAAACGTAGACTGTTGAGTCGAGGAGGCAATGCGTACGCTCGATTATTTTTTGGTAGTACCATTCATGATTACACGGGTGGATATAATTTATTTACTACACAGCTATTAAATAAAATTGACATATCCAAACTGTCCAAAGGTTATGGTTTCCTAATGGAGATTAAGATCCGGGCACTAAAGTATAGTAGTAGCGTAATAGAAGTCCCCATCGTTTTTATGGATCGTACTCAAGGTATATCAAAATTCCCCATGTCTACTATATTCAAAAATCTTATTTTAGTAACGAAACTGGCTTTGACAACAGACGTCAAGTATCGAGACAATCACTCAAGTTGATAATTTAAATATTGCCGTGTTCGACCTGGTCTTTGATCCAAGGTATTACTTCATCAAGCATCTCGTTCAATGATGTCTTTGCTTCAAACCCAAGCAATTCCTTCGCTTTGGTAGTGTCCGGTATACGCTTTTGTACGTCATATTTGAACGGCTGGTCTGAGACATACCGAAATGGTTTGTCGCAGTTAATTTTTTTCCAGATTTTCTTGGCAAGTTCCAATACAGTTGTCGACTCAGTAGTTGAAATATTGAATTCGTTATTGATTGCAGCCTCTTTTTCAATGCATAATCGTATGCCAAGCGCCATGTCGCCACCATAGGTATAATGACGAATCTGGTCGCCCGAACCTAAGATATGCAATGGATCCTGGCCTTTCGCAATTTTTTGTACCAAATCAGGCACCACGTGACCCATAGCCAGTTTGATGTTTCCGGAAACGACTTCTTTATCATTCAGGGCTCGTTTTTCGCCGATACCGACACAGTTGAATGGTCGAACGATGGTGTAGGGAAGCATATATTGTTCCCAGGCTCCCCGGGCAAAGTATTCACATGCCAGTTTTTGGAATCCGTAGGTTGAAAGGGGCGGAGGAGACGTTGCAACTGCCGATTCGGGAGTTGGAAATTGGACAGTTGACCCGTAGACCATAGAAGATGACAAAACGATTATTTTTTTAAGTGACTTTTTTTGCTTGGCCCAAATTGCGGCGTCAAACGCCGATGCGGTAATTCGTTCATTTTCGGCGAGCAAGTCATAGGCAAGTGTATGGAAATATGCAGTTCCGCCAATGATAGCCGCCCCGGAAACAATGATATCCGCATCTTTAGCGGCGTCTTTCATCAACTTTACATCCTTGGCATCACCTTCAATGAACGTATAGTTCGGATGCGTATCATAGCTTTTTCAACCTTGCCATATTTTGAATAGTTGTCGATCCCAATAACTTCGTGATCATGATTCAATAACTCCTCGATTGCATACCCGGCAATAAAACCCGCAGCTCCAGTCCAAACTATTTTCATTACATCAAACTGCCTTTGCCGTAAAAATTCCAAACATCAATGACCTTTTGATTGTCCCAGGATTCTTGCTTATACACGGAATGCGTTGCTCCCACGATGACTATATCTGCTTGTTTGTGAATCTTGTCCAACGACACGAAACTGGAATCATCGATATATGGATCATGACAGAGCACAGTCTGGGTTTCTATTTCAAGCCTTTTCTTTAATCTGTACGATAAACTCTCCCTGGGGTCGTCATTATCACCTTTGAATGCCATGCCGAGTATGGCAACAGTAAGATGGCTTAAATCATTCTTTTGTTTTAACGTTTCGACAATAAAATCAGGCAGGCCTTCGTTGACCAGCATGGCGGCATGTCCGAGGAAGAAATCATTTGAGCTATAGGCCGAAAGTTGCATAGTGTCCTGAAGCAGACACGGTCCTGCGGCAAATCCCGCTTTGGCAAAAGATTTCAGGCGTGGATAATCTTCAACCATTGCATTATAAACAGTATAAAAATCAATCCCCTGATTGGCAGCTATCATGTAAAACTGGTTGGAAATCGCAAAATTAATGTAGCGCCAGGTATTAGTGAAAAGTTTGGCCATTTCAGCTTCGATTGGCTTGGAAATTACTATTTTCGGGGATATAACTGTAAATAAATCATGGGCTCGCTCCTGGGCATCCTTACTACAGCCCGAGACAATTTGGGGGATTTCGTGAAGTTCGCGTAGTGCGTACCCCTCGACGATTCTTTCCGGACAAAAAGCCACACTAGTCTTTTTACCTTTTTGCTGCAAGAAAACGTGAATCTTATCGGTAGTACCAGGGTACAGGGTACTTCGCATAATCAGCAATTGACCGTCATCCAGAAACTCATTAATACCTTTGATGGCAGACATAATATCGTGAACTCTCGGATTAAGATGTTCATCTACCGGTGTTCCGATAACGACAATCACATTTTCAGATTCCGCTATCATTTTCGGATTAATTGAGGCCTGAATTTTTTTACGCTTTAGTACCGCTTTCAGCGAGGCCTCACCGTCTTCTTCCATAAACGGCAGGGTACCTTTATTCACCTCGTCGACACTTTTTTGGTTTATATCGTAAAGAACGACGTTTTGGCCTTTTCGGCAAAAGCAATTCCTAGAGGTAGTCCGACATGACCGCAACCGCCAACAATACAAATATCAAACTTTCTAGACATAGCCCTCTACTTTCACTTCTTCCAGATAAATAAAGTTTAGCACGGAATTCAGTAACGATATTAAAGGTTGTATTGGGTGGTCGATGTGCACTTACGGAAAAAGGACGTGTTTGTTATAGTTAACGAAGCATAAGAGGGATTCTTTCTAGGGAAGTGAAAATGTTGGCTAAAATAAACAAAATTACCAACTGGCAAGCAGCGGCCATTATTGCGGTAATCGGATTTGCCGCATATTGCCGTGGTCTATTCAACCCCTTTATGGGTGATGATATAGATCAGATCGTAAATAATGTTCCCGTCCATTCTTTATCAAATTTTTTCTTCTTCTTTAGAGGAAGTACTTTCTATAACGGTCAAGGCCTGGCGGCGCCCCTGAGCGGTGTATATTACAGGCCGCTTCAGACGACCGTATTTTCGCTGCTCTATACACTATTCGGCAACCATTCATTCTATTTCCATTTGCTTCAATTATTACTCTGCATTGGAAGCGCTATACTTCTGTACATTTTTTTCAGAAACACCTTTAAACCGGCACTATCATTGTTTCTGGCACTTATTTTCTTAATTCATCCTCTTAATTCCCAGGTAGTTTACTCAATTCCGTATATGCAAGATGTGCTGATGTTCTTTTTCGGCATACTAGCACTAAATTTAGTATTTCGATTTAAATCAGCCCGCAGCCTTATCCTCGTAGCATTTTGCTTATTCTTCTCACTCCTGGCCAAGGAAACCGGCATATTGTTTGTTATTCTGGCTGCCGTTTACTTATTTTGGTTTAACCGGAAACGACTTCTTCCGTTTTTGTACCTTGCATTGCCGCTGGTGATTGTATGGTTTTCCCTCAGATTACATGCAGTTGGACTGGACTCACATTCGACAAATGCCCCTATCGATTCTTTAAACTTAGCCGATCGCTTAATGACGGCTCCGTCTATCATGCTATTTTATATAACTAAATTGGTATTTCCTTGGAAGCTGGCGTCATCCTATTTTTGGGTCTATCCGACGTTTAGCGTTCGTCACGTCCTGCTACCGCTGATTATTGATCTTAGCGTTATAGCGCTAGTTATCTTTGGGGCTTATAAAATTAATCAGAAAGCACCTAAAGCTCAGTTCCGTGTGTTTTTATTCTTTGCACTATGGAGCACCTTGGGACTCGGTATATTGCTTCAGATAATCCCGCTAGATATGACCGCATGTGAAGTATGGTTTTATTTCACCATGGCCGGAGTTTTAGGCATGATTGGTGTTGTAGTAAAAAATTTCAAACTTCCATTAAAACAATCATGGCTCGTCTTTTTCGCAGTGTTGTTATTGTTACTATTAGGAGTGCGGACTTCTGTGAGGGCGTCTGATTGGAGTAGCGTAAAAACATTGGCGATCCATGATATCGCCGCATCGAAAGAGGATTATACGGCATACTTTGACCTTGCAGGTGTCTTAATCGAGCAAGGAAAATTCGCGCAAGCTGAACCGTATATTATAAATTCAATAAAGATACATCCATATGACGTCAACTATTACGATTATGGTTTGATCTTAGGACACCTTAAAAACTATTCTGGTGCCAAGAAAGCATATGATACAAGCTTAATCTATGGCGATTATATCGAAAGTTATGAAGAATTAGCCGAATTAACACTTATCTATGGAAACGCGCAAGCAAATTATCTCTACCTTAATAATGTTCTAAACAAATTTTCTCAGGACAGTAAATTATGGATGTACTTAGCAATATTTGATCAGCAGCAAGGTAATAATATAGGGGCGCAAGCGGCAATATTACAGGCTGAAAATTACGGATCCGTACCCCAAGCATTAGTTACAAATATTAAAAATAATCTGTCATTTACTTTAGGTGTTCCTGACGTAGGAGAGAATATACAAATTAATTAGGTCAAACTTGAACTTTAGTAAGTATTTGCAGTACGATTGTCTGTCTTGAATTGTCAATATCACAACTGCACGCTATTGTCTTTGACAAGGAGCAGGGCTGTAGTAGTAACTTTTAAAAATCATTGCAATACTGAGAAAGATTTTTTAACACTATAACTGCGAATACTATTTAAAATATCTTTGGATATCGCTTGTGCTTTAGCACTACATTATCTAAAATATTCTTGAGGTTGATTAACAAATAGATTTTGGCGGAGATTGTAAGTAGTTCAGACTTGGCCCACCCTTTGAAAATGAAATATATTTCAATCATTATAGGGGTTATCATTGTAGTTGTTGTTAGCAGCTTTTTTTATTTTCATTCGCAAAAAAAGTCATCAAACAATCCAGAAAACGTGAAGGAGTATTCGAATGCCGAGTCGGATGCGATGGATAATGCCGCTCAAGCTGATCACGCTGGTCAATTCTCCTATGAATCAAAAGTACTTACTTCATACTTGAACACCAATCCGCCGAAACAATACCGCTATCTTCCGCTCATTCAACTCGCCGCGCTCGCCTATAATAAAGGTAATTTTTCACAAGCAATATCATACTATAAGGAAGCTGAAGCCAATACTGGAAAAATTCAAGAGACTGATGCAGCGGGTATTGCTATGTCAGCCCAAGCTGAAGGTGATAAAGCAACAGCGATCTACTACTACAAATTGGCAATTAAAGATACCGACGTACAGCCTGGACTCGCGAATAGTATTGTCGATTATAAAGAAACGATTACGAGTTTAGGCGGTACCCCATGAAATGGCGTTTGCTGGGCGGCATTCTGCTAAGTTTACTCGGTGCGTTTGTAATAGTACTCATTCTCACTCCAGCTCCGAAAGTAGCAGCAGTTCATGCTTTTGATTGCACCCCGTATTATGAATCTCTCGATGGTCGCTGTATGTTTCAGCCATATTTTAGCGGTTTGGAAGTTTTTGTCGGTGGAGCGCCAGCTTCGACTGGCATCTGGCAGGATACTCCAGGCTGGACATACGTTGATTCACTCGGTTCGTATCTGACCAATTACTACGACATTCCATCAAATGTAGATAACCCGCGCTTTTTACGATTAACCAACGCTCAGGTGACAACGAATTTTATTAACTTTATGAACAGTATGCTAAATCCGCCTAATCCTTTGAATTGCGGGTTTCCGACACCATCACTTTCTTATACAAGTCTTGACTCCTGTACCGATTATCGTCAATACGTCATGGGTGCAGCATTTATTATTCTCACTATGATTGGCGGTCAATACACTACTTATGATGTTGGGACAGTTTTTGGCAATAGTATCACTACCGGCATTGCTGATGCCGAAGCTGAGTTTCCTACATGGTCAGCTGAAGTTCAGCAAGCCTCTGCGGCTGGTCAAATTGATTGGAACGAAATGGTAACGACTCCAGCCAATCATCCCAATAGTACTTCTTTTAATTACGCCCATGATGTTGGCAATTTCTTGCAATTGAGTGAATCTCGTCATGAGATTGTATTTAATGACCCTGGCGGCACCTATGAAATTAACCGGCGCTGTGGTAATACTGAAGGTAATTTCGCACCGCTGGCACCGCTCCTGACTCTCACCTGTGGTAATGCTTCTTTATCAACTGGTCTCGTGCAGCCGGGTGGGCAATTTGCCACGACAGTGAATGAAACGTATACAGGGTCTATACCAAGTGGATCAGTCTATCATGTCACTATTGCCGGTGTTCCTTATACTAACAATAATGCTCCTATTACCACCGCTGGAGGTGTGGTTTCCTATACGACGCCAATACTCCGAGCACCGCCTGGCGCCGGAGCCTATCCAATTGCCTGGCAGTTATTTAATGGTACTACGTCGATGGGTTCTCCCTGTTCCGGCCAATTAACCGTTAACGATCTCCCATACTTCAGTGCCTATGGAGCTGATGTACGAGCTGGTGGTGACTTCACCCCAGGTTGTCAAACTGGTAGTGGAACAACTGGTGGCACACTTGGTGGTTGGTATGACAACCAGACTGCCGTAGCAGGAGCTCATGCCTTGTTTGGTGCTATAGCAATAGGACAGATTACTGGCTTTGGGTCAGCCCAGGGCATAACAGCTGGACCGAATACCCAACCGATGGGACTAACCTATGCCAATGCTGGCCCAGGTGCGGGCGGCTCTACCAGTTCGGCAACCTTACCACAAATGGGAGGAGACTATGGTGCCGCACACTGCTTCTATAGCCCAACTCAACCAGGTTCAACGGTAGCGGACATTACCAATCCAGCAACCATTGGTTCGGCAACCTTAACAACCGGAGCGCATAGCTACAGTGCAGTCAGTCAGAACCTGAACCTGACGGGTGGAACCGTCGGACTTGGTGACAGCCTTGGTATTTACGTGACTGGTGGCAGTGTCTACATCTCCCCGAATGGTGTGACCAACGTCAATGGCATTGAGTACAACACTGCAGGCTGGACGATCAACTCGGGAGGCAAGACCAATATTCCTTCCTTCACCTTAGTGGTGACTGGTGGCAATATCTACATTGATCCGAATGTGACGGAATTGGATGGAACATATGTAGCAGAGGCCGACAGTTCCGGAAACGGCGGCAAAATATACACTTGTGGCGACGATTACGGAGCAGGCGTATTTGAGCCGATGCCCACCGCTTCAATGTACAACAACTGCAACAAACAACTGACCGTTGACGGTAGTCTGGTAGCTGATCAGGTAGATCTGATGCGCACCATGGGCTCACTGAAGGATGCTACGAGCAGTGAAGGTCCGAACAGTGCCGCCAGAGCTTGTCTCAATAGCAGCGTGAATAGTCCGGTGTGTGCCGCTGAAGTCATTGAGAGTGGTCCAGAAGAGTATTTATCTACTCCTGCGACTGCACCGCCCAATGAGGGCACCCCCTATTACAATGCTATTACTTCGCTGCCGCCGGTGCTGTAGAAACATATGAAAGGAAAAGAGAAGCAAAAATTATGAGGAGCACATTAGCAAGAAACACTATACCGGCTGTAAACTTAAGCGTTTCTAAGGCATAATGATTTATGGGAAAAACAATGACAACGAAAAAAGAAACGGCCGATGAACCGATAGCCAAGGTGGTGACCTCAAAAGAGGCACCACACTATAAGAAAATCGTGCTGCAAAGCCTCGGAGTAGTGATAGGTGTCGGCATCATTGCCGGTTTCTTGGTAGTGCTGTTTCATCATTCACCGCAAAGCTCCCCGAGCAATGATCCGAATCAACAGATTGTCGTCAAAAATCTCACGACTGCCTTAAATTCCCAAAATGATACAGAAATCATTAACGAAAGTTCACAGCTTATTTCAGGCGCAAAATCCAACGACTATAAAATCAACAAAAGCCAACTGGCATTGTATTATCTATATTTAGCATCATCGCTAACAAATAAAATGCAGTACACTCAAGCCATTGCTGATTATCAGGAAGCCATAAAACTGGATAGTAGCGATACCGAAGGCGCCCTTCAGGGTGAGGTTTCTGCCGCTTACCGCAATGGCGAACGCCAGCAAGTAATTCCTCTCCTGGAGCAACTTGTGACCATATCGTCTGCCAAGGGAAATGATCCTATTGCCGGTAGTCCCCAGCAATATGAAGCAGAAATTTCCGCCATTCAAAATAATCAACCAGTGGACCTATAATGCAAAAACTATTACATCTCAATCGCTATATACTAGGATCAATCTTCACAATACTCGTGGTGATGATAGCAGTGGTAGTCCTGTTTCACGGAAGTGCCAAGGCGGGTGGTCTCGGCGGGTACATAAGTCCTTACTGTGACTTTACAATTCTCGGCCGACAAGGTTGTGACGGCTATTTCTCCAATCAAAATTTCTACGACGATCCGACGGATCCGGTACCCGGCAACGGCATACTTCCCCAATGGCCCAGTAATCCTACCAGTAGTGCTGATGTGTTTCCCGCAGCCAACACCCCAGCTGCCTTTGAAGCCGAATTTGCCTCGTACCTGGCTCAAACTAATAATGCGACAGTCTATAACTATGGCTCCGTCGGTGCAGCGTTTATTATCGATGCCATGTTAGGGGAGTCCGGACCAGCGGTATGTGAATGGTATACCGGTAGTGCCACAACCACAACTTGTACCTGGCAAGCAGGAGTTGCTTATGCGATCGCTAATTTACCTCAGTGGGATACTGACGTTAGTTACTATGCAGCTCAGGGCTGGATCACTTGGGATCAGGTCATTACCTATCCCACCGGCACCCCTGACAGTGCTCATGTGTGTTATTCAGGCCAGGCATCGTGCATTAGGGCCTCCGTTGGTACCCATGACCCCGGTGACCCGGAGGATATCGCCATTCGTGCTGATCCGCAGGTTTATGTGTTTAATTCATTGATCTTTCATAATCCAAATGGAACCGTTTTCGAGATCTCCCGAACCTGTGGAAACGTCGCTGGAGAGTTCAAACCGTTAGTTCCTCCTCCCACAGCAACACCCGTCACCTGCGGCAATGCTACACCCTCTCAATCATTGCTACAATCTGGTGATTTATTTAGCGTCACACTGAATGCTTCTTTCCCAAGCGGGCCACCGCCGACGTTTACCAATTTCACGGTTTCGATTCCGTCAGTCCCTTATAGCAATAACGGAGCAGTTCCGACTGTATCGGGCCAAACTATCACCTATACAACGTCATCGCTAAGAGCACCACCTGCTGGCACCTATCCCATCTCTTGGCAACTCTTCAATGGAGCAACAGCTCTAACACCAGTTTGTACTGGTACACTCTCAGTTAACGATCTCCCATACTTCAGTGCCTATGGAGCTGATGTACGAGCTGGTGGTGACTTCACCCCAGGTTGTCAAACTGGTAGTGGAACAACTGGTGGCACACTTGGTGGTTGGTATGACAACCAGACTGCCGTAGCAGGAGCTCATGCCTTGTTTGGTGCTATAGCAATAGGACAGATTACTGGCTTTGGGTCAGCCCAGGGCATAACAGCTGGACCGAATACCCAACCGATGGGACTAACCTATGCCAATGCTGGCCCAGGTGCGGGCGGCTCTACCAGTTCGGCAACCTTACCACAAATGGGAGGAGACTATGGTGCCGCACACTGCTTCTATAGCCCAACTCAACCAGGTTCAACGGTAGCGGACATTACCAATCCAGCAACCATTGGTTCGGCAACCTTAACAACCGGAGCGCATAGCTACAGTGCAGTCAGTCAGAACCTGAACCTGACGGGTGGAACCGTCGGACTTGGTGACAGCCTTGGTATTTACGTGACTGGTGGCAGTGTCTACATCTCCCCGAATGGTGTGACCAACGTCAATGGCATTGAGTACAACACTGCAGGCTGGACGATCAACTCGGGAGGCAAGACCAATATTCCTTCCTTCACCTTAGTGGTGACTGGTGGCAATATCTACATTGATCCGAATGTGACGGAATTGGATGGAACATATGTAGCAGAGGCCGACAGTTCCGGAAACGGCGGCAAAATATACACTTGTGGCGACGATTACGGAGCAGGCGTATTTGAGCCGATGCCCACCGCTTCAATGTACAACAACTGCAACAAACAACTGACCGTTGACGGTAGTCTGGTAGCTGATCAGGTAGATCTGATGCGCACCATGGGCTCACTGAAGGATGCTACGAGCAGTGAAGGTCCGAACAGTGCCGCCAGAGCTTGTCTCAATAGCAGCGTGAATAGTCCGGTGTGTGCCGCTGAAGTCATTGAGAGTGGTCCAGAAGAGTATTTATCTACTCCTGCGACTGCACCGCCCAATGAGGGCACCCCCTATTACAATGCTATTACTTCGCTGCCGCCGGTGCTGTAATGTAGATCCAGTTCAAACGTAGTAACCGCTCACTACCCTCATGCTAAACTTGAGTGGGTAATCCCAGAAAACAAATATGTCACGTAAAAAGCTCACTTCCAGCGAAGTTACCAGGCGGTTGACCGAACTGCGCAATCTGCAGACATTGCATCGCCGCGACCGACAGCAAGTGAGTGACCTGACCGAAGCACTGAACTTGGTGACGTATCAGCGGGATGAACTACAGCAGCAGGTAGCAAACCTACAAATTCAGATAGCTGAGCTCCAAACCATGGTATTCGGTAAGAAGCGCCGGCCACCGACTGGTACGCCAGCTGTCAGGGACAACAACGCCGGCCCTCGACCAGCTCGAACTAAAAACTCCTACCGTCGCCCTTTGCCACCAGCTAGTGCCATTACCGCCACTGAACTTGTACCGGTTGGGTATTGTGTATGTGGTGGTCGACTGACTCGCATTTCCCAGCATGAACGCTACCAGGAAGATGTTCCGCTACCCGGGCTCACACCGGATTACATGCCACACCTGGTCACCCAATACATTATTGAGCGTGGTGTTTGTACCCAATGCGGCAAGGCTACTGCTGGCCGTGAGTTAGGTGGCCAGACCGTCCAACTTGGTTCTAATGCTCGTCTGCTTATTTGTCACCTGGTAAGTGTGATGGGCATGAGCTACCACGGCTTCACAGAACTACTCCGCAGCTTGTACGGCATGACTGTTTCAGACGGCGAGATTGCCTTAGTTCTTAGTAAGCAACACCAGACGTGGTTACCGGCGTACGAACAACTGAAGACTGACATCCGTAGCTCTTCAGCAGTCCATGCCGATGAAACACCCTGGGCAATTCAACAAAACAATGGACTGGGCCATGCCTGGAGCTTAAGCGACGCTCACAGTGAAAAGGTCTGTTATGTACTGGCCAACAGTCGAGGAACGCAGCATGCAAAAAACCTATTCGGGGCACAGTTTAGTGGTGTACGAATCAGTGATGACTATGGAGCGTATCGATCACTCCCAGGCATCCAGCAGCTCTGCTGGGCCCATCTATATCGGGTTATCCGTGATCTGCGCTACAATGACAACCTATCCGAAGAACAACTACCTGACGTCACCTGGTGGTACGAACAGTTTGCTGCCATTTACCAGGATTTAAGACACTATCTTAGTGCACCATATGATCTGGCAATGAGACAGCTACAAGCCAACCAACTGTGGCAACGTCTCTATGTTTTACTACCAATGAGCCTCAACGAACCTAAGAAACTCAAGAAATTGAAGGCTCAGCTCGGAAGAGCTGGCCCTGCCAAGTTATTTACTTGCTTGCTCTATGACACTCCTTGTGACAACAACCGAGCCGAACGTGATCTGAGACAGCTCGTGTTGAAGCGTAAACGTTCCTTTGGCAGTCAAACCGAAAAAGGAGCCAAGGCACTAAGTACTATCTTATCTATCTGCACCACTACGTGGCGCAGTAACCCTGGAGGTTACTTTAAGGCATTAGCTGCTTTGGGGTAGTGAGCGGTTACCAAACGTAGTAACTGCTCCCACCCTCCATGCTAGACTAGGGATAGTTCGTCAAACACAAAAACTATGTCTAGAAAACCACTTAATTCTTCTGTTATAGCTGAACGCATGATTCGATTCCGTAATCTAGAGAAGTTATATAAACTTAGTAAGCAACGACACAACCTCCAGAATAAACAGATCGCTACATTAAAGCGAATAAGCACCAAACAGCAAGAACTGCTAGATGATCAAATGGTCCTCATAGAGACTCAAGCTATTCGCATTGCTGAACTGGAAGCCATGGTTTTCGGTAAGAAAAAGAAGCCACCAATTGGTACACTGCCTAAAGATCAAGATAAGCCGACTCCTCCTCCGAAACCACTTCGCAGTAAGGACTCATTTAAACGAACAATTCCAACCAAGGAAGCCGTCACTAACACTGTACCCGTGCCTGTAGGCCAGTGTGCCTGTGGTGGTCAACTCACTGACATCACCACTCACGATCGGTATGTCGAAGATATTCCACTTCCAGATATTACTGCTGACTACACTGCCAGGTTAGTGACTAAGTACCTGGTTGCTCGGGGTATCTGTACCAAATGCGGCAAAGTAACCTCTGGCAAGGATTTAGGCGGATCGATCGTATCTCTTGGCCCAAATGTTCGTTTACTGGTTACGCATCTCATCGCTGGTCTAGGCATAAGCTATAGCCAGGTAGCCAGTTTACTACTCAGTTTGTACGGTCTCACCATGACTGACAGTGAGATAGCAAGAATATTGCAGAAACAGCACCAAAAATGGCAACCGCAATACCAACAACTCCTGAGTGACATCCGGAGTTCACCAGTGGTTCATAGTGATGAAAGTCCCTGGCCAATCCAGGATTTGCAAGGAGCTGGCTATGCCTGGAATCTCAGTGATGGCCTGAGTCCGAAAGTTTGTTTTGCTCTTCAGAACAGTCGTGGTGCCGCACATGCCAAAACACTGTTTGGAGTAGATACCAAGCAGCCATTTAGCGGTACCCGGATTAGTGATGACTATGGTGCCTACCGGACATTGCCCGGGCTGCAGCAACTGTGCTGGGTTCATCTGTATCGATGTATTCGTGACCTGAGATACAATGACAACTTATCCGAAGAACAATTGCCTTATGTACAACGGTGGTATGAACAGTTTGCCGCTATCTACCAAGACCTTGACATGTACCTGGGTGAGCCGTTTGATGAAGCGGTCAGAAGTATGCAAGCTGATGAGTTATGGCAAAGGGTACAGGAACTATGTCAGTATCCAGTACCAGCAATTGGTGAACCAGAGAAGCTAACCAGACTCAAGGCCCAGTTAACTAGAGCCGGCAAGGATAAACTATTCGTCTGTCTTCCTAACAATACGCCTTGTGACAATAACCGAGCCGAACGGGATTTAAGACAATTAGTCATAAAACGTAAGCGATCCTTCGGTAGTAAAAGTGAGAAAGGAGCTCAGGCCTTAGCTACAGTCCTATCCATCTGTACAACTAATTGGCGTATGAATCCAGCCACTTACTTCCAGAGCTTAGCCACGCTCGGGTAGGGTGGGAGCAGTTACCAAACGTAGAGTTGTATTTAGTTGAAATAAATGTTATAATTTAAATTCTAAGTGCCCGAACTCTGCGAAGTATAAAATGTCCCAATTCGAAATTCCAAATTTAGCTGAAACCACAGCACCACACGACGAGCCAGTCGATGATTTAACTATCGCTGATGAGAGTTTTCTGGATGCAGCCGAATATGTTGCAGGGTTAGCTGGTAGAATCGACACTGACCCTCAATCTTTTTCGAACAAGCTCAACATGCAATTATGGCCGCAGATTCGCGGTTATGGCAACCAAATGGCGGTCTTGGTAGCTACGGCGCAGATTACTACTTTGATGTCGCAGCAGACAGTATGACATCTGAAAAATTCCCCACCACTGCCTTCCGAGAAATGATGTTGTCTGAGGTTTTGGGTGGTACTGCAGCTCATCCGATGCTCTCAACTGAAATGGCGGTCGGGACTACTACTGGTTACATTGGTTTTTTGGCATCGTCAATACGCCAACAGTTAGGTCATCATCCAAGTCAATTTAGTCATCGAAGGAATACCACCCCAATTAGTGAATATAGACAACCACGGGGTTTAGTATTTGACTTCCCAAGTATGAGTTCAGTGGCAGTTTCCGGACGTAGCCAGTTCGCTGAGTCTGTTCGGTACTCCGGCCGACTAGATGGTCAGACACTAAGGGACGCCGGACGGCGTTTTTGGACGAACTTAACGGGAGCCCAGTTAGAACTTCTCCGACGCATTCGAAGCGGTGGCTCATATGATGAAATAGAAGATTTAATCACCCAGACAGATGCACTAATAGGGCAGAGAAGTAATGCTCGTGCTGTAACATTGCAACCTGCTGATGAACCAGAACCGCTTACAATGGGATATATTCTCGAGGAGGGGCAACAACGGCTCGTGTACTACATTGGCAAAGAATCGTTTTATGCACAAGGAGACTAGCTGAAACGCCTACATCGAAGTCCCAGTTTCGGCAGTTACTGGATCCTGGGCGACCTGAGTATTTCGTAAGATAACTTGAGTGCGAGTGGCATCACGTGCCAACTTTTGCGATACCGCTTCAACAATTTGATACATTTCGAGTAATGACTGGGTCTTGGTGATAAGCCCATGACAGTAGACACAAAACGATCCATCAGATGTCATTTCGATCTCGTATTTATCTAAATTAACAAGAAGCTGCATGACATCGGGGGTTAAAATCGTCAGTACATCAACTTGAGAATTGGGGCGAATATAGACTTCGAAATGATCAGCAAAGTCACCCTCTAAGGTAATTTTTTCTGTATAGTTGTATGACTTGAGTGATTCACCCTCTTCTTCAAGTAGCTGAAACATTTTATGTCGTCTAAGGACAAAAGCAGGCAAGGGGGTATTAAAGTTTACCGCCATAACCGCCCGATCATAGTTATGAGAAGTGCGTCCGTAGCCAACGGTATATTCGAACATAAACAGTAGGAACGGCCATTTTTGATAGGTACCGGATACCACATCTTTATATATTTGGTCGCGGCCAATCGAGAAAATAAAGCCGGTCAGCCCAAGACTGGCATCTACTTTTTGGTAGTTGAAAGTATTCACCCTGGCAAACGCTTTAAATAAATCTTTCTCATAAAATTGTCGCGAAAAAACAATCGCAATGATAAGACATATTAAACCGAGGTAAAAAACAAGATAACCAAACACGGCGATCACCACAATCGCTAGTACCACATAGTACCAATTCCTTAGTAGGAAGGTGTAATAACTGCTGTCGACGCCAGTGAGTATGAGACCATTCGACGATGAAAGTGATGGCTGAACAGGCGGATGTGAGACCGGCACCTCAGGAACTGGTTGATTTGTGTTTGGCGGCGGAGGTTGGGACGTCGGTTCCACTCGTGTACTTTCGACTCTTCTTCACTAAAAATTAGTCTGGGAATTGAGTTGTGAGGTATCGCTCGCGTTACTACTACTCGGATTAACCTGATTTAGTGTTTGTATAGCACTGTCTAAATCAGACGTGGACGTAACTTGTGGTGCCGTCGGTATTGTAGTCGACGCGGCTGCGCTTTTACTTGACGATTGCGCTACACCTGAACCCGTTACACTAGAAGTGAACGTTTTAGTGACCACTGGCATACGTGAATCATAGATATGGATGCCCACTGCTACAATTCCAACCAATACGACAACCACTACTACTAATTCCCAAGCTGTAAAACCTGCTTCCTGAATCGATCGTTTCATTAATTTGTCGCTCCGCTCTTCGGTGTACCATTCATTCCATTACTCATCCCAGTAGTACCACTCTGAGGCTGAGCAACTGTTTTGACTGCTTTGATTAGATTCATAATGTCAGTCTTATAGGACTGCATGTCAGTAATCTCCTGTTTCAAATCAGTTTGAAAAGTAGTAATTACCGCCCGTGGGTTTGAACTCGTACAATCAAGCGTATCGCTTGCTTGCATCGTCGACAGATCGCTCTCAACTTTCGCTTGATCGGCTGTAATAGCGGCAACCAATTGGTCGTAATTACTAAGTGTCAGATTCTTACTAGTGACAAATGCTTCAACTCGCTGAGCAATGGTCGAAAATAGCGTTACTTGATTTTGTCCGCGAGTCACCATTCGACCTAGAATGGTGTTTATAGTTGCTTCACGTTTTTCACATAACATGAGGGCCGTATCCTGTAATTTTACTGGAGGTGTCGTTGGAGGCTGTATCGTATTCTGCGATGCTACTCCGGTGCTTGTGGCACTTCCTGTGCCAGTCGTGCTACTCCCAGTACCACCAGTGTTCGGATAACGGCAGGTGATATTAGGCTGAAGGCTAGACGTGTTCGAAATATATTTACCGCAATCATTCTCTTCAGGATCTGTGGTAGAACCCGGTGGACTTGTCGGGCCACCATGAATTGGCGTCGATACCGAAGAGAGTCCAGATGCCAGTGGCATGCTACTTAGCACCATTAACCCTACTATCATAAACGAGGAAATTAGTTTCTTTAATTTCATAATTTTCTTTTTACTGACATCTGTTATATAGCTTATGCTTTCTCACTAAAAAGTCAATCTGCATTGCTGAAAGTATAGTAGAAAAAGGTAGGCAAATCATAAATAAATATAATTACAATAATATCGTATAATTTACTATAATATTGTAAAATTATATGATGCTTTCAAGCGGCAAAATAAATAGAGAGGCATTTCATCAGCTCGTAGCCGATACAGCACTACAAGAACAACTACCAGTTGACCCATCAACAACCGTTATTACACGATATGAGGGGATGATAGTTGGAAGTTTGGTGTCGTTGAACGGACAACAAAATCTCTTTTCACGAAACACGCGCAAGACCGCCATACTACCCTTGGATTACAAAACAGTGAAACCGATAACGATCCATATACCTTGCGTGGATTGCTTGATTTTGACGAAAGTATTGTGCAAGTACAGGCTTCTCAACCAAGCGATTGGGGCAGTCCAGTCACTCCTGTAAAGCTAGTCGTGGTGAGCTCTCCGGACGCAATTAATGATGCTCATGCGCAGATAGGCAGACATCCTGGAGCTGACATGCTACGACTTGTTCGAATTGTAAACGGTGGTGACTTTAACTGCGGTGAGTGGATAGATGGCGTTATTGAGTACGACTCAAGAGTTGCTGACTTAAATAATCCACTCCTCGCTGTACACGACCTAGTGCCACGGATGCATCCACAGGCCTGGCATGCCACGCCAACCTCTGTAATGGACCAAGCAGTAGGCAAAGCGGCAGCCCTAAAACGTGAACATAAAGGTGCCATCTATGCTCCAGATGAACGCGCCCCCCAGCCAGTAAAGGATTACTTAATCGCACTCGAAAATCTCAGAGTCTACTCCGCTCCGATCTATAAAGCAGTTCGCGCGATCGGCAATAGGCCAGAATTTGCTGATATCGCAGCATTCTCTATACAGCGTGAACTGACAGCCACCTCCTCAAATATTGATAACCTACATCTATTTCGAGATCTCGGTGTAATAGATATTTATGCAGGAAGGCTCGACATCAAGGCGCAAATGCTTCAGATTGGCAGATCGTTTGTCAGACAACTGGCACATAACTTTATGGTATTAGAAACGGTACGCCCCCTTCCGGATCACTCACAGCAGCAAATTGACGCCAGAACAGCAATGTGGGAACGAGTTATGGATCAGTTTTCAGCAGAGCGTAAAGTAATCGCAAGCGTCTTCTAGTAATCGATTCTTATTTGAAGAATGAAAGGCAAGCTTCTCCTATAAATTTGCACATTATCAATTTCATTATTGCTAATTGATAAAGTCTTAAGTTTCTATGAATCAACACCAAATGAAATGTCATAAAAACAAACTATAAAATAACTTACAAAAAATACTAGACTTTATTTAAAAAGTATGTTAGAATATGCGTTATGAGTGATAATCGACCTACGCCAGAACAAATTACTAGACCCTTTGCAGCATATGAAGCGAATATGACTCCATATGTAGTCGATCTTGTTCGTGCAAAAATAATACATACAATTTCCGATCGTATACTAAGTGCTGCCGACGTAAGACCAGTAAGACAAAGTATTGAAATTGAACCAGGACATTTAGGCAAACGATCAAGAACTACTCGGGTGATTGGGCGTTCGCGATCTATGCATGCCGTCACGCGTCCTACTGCCTTTGAGACCGGCCATCATCTGATCACCGTAGCCGACGAAAGTACAAACATACAGCGAGGGAGAAGAGGACAACAAGGCAGAGGCAAGCCAGAAATAATTAACCAAGCGGTCACACTTTCTCTAATTCGCGATGCCGATAAGCTTGGTCTAGCTCCTGTGCGTCGGGATAGCTATCTAATATCGACGGGTAGTCCAGATGTGCTCACGATGAGCGAAATGCTTACACCTTCGAGAGCCAATGACGACGATCCCTCCGGAATTAATCCCATGCACCCAGACATAATCGCGGCCTATCCGCATTGGGCACGTATGACTCGATCTAGAGTCCTACCTGAAGAAGATTATCGTTCAAATGCCCAAAGACTAGCCAACATGATAGGTACCTTAGGACTATTAGAAGAGCTAATAGACGGTCAACTAGTAAGTCGAGTCGTGGCCCGCGGTGATAACTTAAGGGAGTCGGGAATGATCGATTTGGTCGCCGATCCGGATGTATCTCGGGTAAATGGTCAACGTCTCGCGCTAACTGCCGTTTCTGATGAACACAATACAGCTGGGTCAACACGACTAATAACAATTGCACCTTTAGCACTCGAACAAGCTTCGACAGCACTTCCGGTGGCTGGGCCTACAACCCCCTATTTTTCAGCACCAGCAGGTTATGGTAATCCGAACTAGCGAACAACCGGAAGTTTCAATAAACTAACCATAACCGCTTTGCTTTGATAATAACATAGTTTATTTATCTGCAAATGTAAGGTTTAATCTTGACGAAGAGCTCACGTTTACTCCACAATAGATAAGCACTAAGGAGGGTCTGGCTTGGAGTACGTCACGGGCTTAGTTCTAAGTTTTCGTAATAGCGCCTTCATGAAGAACAATGCCGTCTTTTGGATGGCTAGTCTCGGTGTCGCTTTTATTAATTATCTCTACTATCCGATCTTAGGTCGTCTCATGCGGCCGACGTATTTCGGCGAAACTCAAACAATTATTTCCATTTTTACCCAAGCCGCAATTTTCTTCCAAGTACTGGGACTGGTAGGTATTGGAATTATCACCAAATACAAAAATGAATCTGACCGAACTCAGATTACCAATGAGCTATCACGTATCGCGCTAATTTTCTCAGTAGTGCTGCTACTTTTGACAATAATATTTGTCCAGCAACTTAAAAACTTTTTTCACTTCACCTCAATTTCTCCATTTTTTGCGTTATCGTTAGCACTGCTTGTAAGCGTACCCCTGGCATTTGCAAACTCGTATTTGCAGGGACACAAGAAATTTTGGACCTTATCAATTGGAAATATGATTGGAGCAACCGCAAAAATTCTTTTCGCTGTACTGTTCGTTCTCGTCGGGCTTAAAGCCTTTGGTGCAGTTGGCGGACTTGTTTGTGCTCAATTACTGGCTCTTATTTACGCACTTAAGATGGGCAAGGGAATTCGGCACTTTATAGCTGCTAATCTTCACTTCCGGAAACTAGAGATCGGGCTTATCAAACCGGAACTGCCGTTTGCGGGGATGGTACTAATAACTGCATTCACAACAAATCTCCTTCTTAGTTTCGATATTCTCGTCGTGAAACACTACTTTCCACCCAGGGAGGCAGGATTCTATACCGGTATATCAATCATCGCCAACATAGTTTTCTATGTTACCGGACCATTTGCCGGAGTCATGTTGCCGTCAATTAAACCAACTCAGAATCGAAAGGTAAATTATAAACTTCTACAGCACTCTTTGGGTCTAGTTCTACTCGTTGGTGGACTAGTGACTCTTACGTTCATACTTGCACCTGACGCAGTTGTGACCCTGCTACTAGGGCACAAATTTATTTCATATGCCGTGTACTTAAAAGGTCTTAGCTTCGCTCTATTTCTTTACTCTCTTGCCAATTTATTGATCTATTTTCATATAGGACTACGTAATTTTCTAGTTGCACCAGTCGTAGCAGCAGGTTTGGTTATCACATTGTGGCTCTTAAAAAATTACCATACCACGATGTCGATGGTGGTGCGTGATTTAGTGCAGGGCTCAATCATTTTACTGCTGCTCATGATTGTGCTTTCTATATTCCATCAGTTCCAAAAGGAGGTTGCATGAGTGACTCCGATACATTAATTTCCGTGATTATACCCATGAAAAATGAAGAGGGCAATGTAACTCCTCTCTACGAGCGAATGAAATCAGTCTTTAAAAACCTGATTGGCTATTCTTATGAATTTATTTATGTCGACGATGGCAGTAATGATGATTCAGTGAAATGTATCAACCATTTATCTAAAAAAGATAAACAAGTCAGGCTTATTGAACTAAGTCGGAATTTTGGTAAAGAAATTGCCACTACCGCCGGACTAAACAATGCCAAAGGATCTGCCGCCATAATGATCGATGCCGATCTGCAACATCCCCCAGAAAAATACCTGAGCTCATTGAAAAGTGGCAAGAGGGATTTGATGTCGTTATCGGCAGACGATCCAATGGCGAATATACAAGTCGCACGAAACGAGTAACATCACACGTGTTTTATAAAATAATGAGCTCTGTTTCGAGTGTCGACCTCATTCCAAATGCAACAGATTTTAGACTTTTAGATAGAAAAGTGATCGACGAATTTAACCGATTTACTGAAAGAAATAGGATTACGCGTGGACTTATTGATTGGCTCGGATTCTCGCATACGACAGTAGATTTCAAGGCCGAAAAACGACATCGCGGTAAGGCTTCCTACTCAATGGTCAAACTTATGGGTCTCGCACTCAATAGTACTATTTCAATGAGTTTTGCTCCCCTATATCTGGCAGGTTATCTTGGCGTATTAATTGTTTTTATTTCAGTCCCCATGGGTGTCTTTATAGTAATAGAACGGTTCTTGCTCAATGATCCGCTTAAACTTCATATTTCCGGCACCGCTATTCTGGCTGTCATGCTCTTATTTTTGGTCGGGGTAGTACTTATTTGCATGGGGTTAATGGCGATGTATATCGCCAATATTTATGGGGAGGTAGTCAATAGACCATTATATGTAGTAAAACGACATGCGGAGCAAACATGAATATACTTTGGCTCACATGGAAAGACAGAACCCACCCCTTAGCCGGTGGTGCAGAGCTAGTCAATGAAGAGCTCGCCAAACGTCTCGTCAAAGATGGCAACAAGGTTATCTTTTTGGTAGGCGGTTATGCAGGAACTAAACAGAAAATCAAACATAAAGATGGCTACGAAATTATCCGACTAGGAAATCGCTTCAGCGTATACTGGCAAGTTTATAAATACTACAAAGAGCACCTAATCGGCTGGGCAGATATTGTAATAGACGAAATGAACACGATACCATTCTTCGCCAAATTCTATGTTAAAGAAAAGAATGTTATGTTTGTACATCAACTCTGTCGACAGATTTGGTTTTATGAAATGTTCTTTCCACTGAGCATTGTTGGATATCTAATCGAACCGATTTATTTAAGAATACTGAACGACAGGCAGGTCATAACCGTTTCAGAAAGTACCAAAAAAGATCTTGAAAAATATGGTTTTAAATCCGAAAACATCCATATGATTTCAGAAGGGCTAGAACACAAATCCCTAAGTAAACTACCCTCTACGAATTCGAAAGCGAAACAGCCTACTCTTCTGTCCTTCGGAGCCATGCGATCAATGAAGAAAACAATTGATCAAATAAAAGCATTCGAGTTAGCCAAAGAAAACGTGACGGATTTAAAACTTGAAATAGCAGGTGATACCAACTCAAAGTATGGCACCAAAGTTTTACAGACTATCGCCAACAGCAAATATTCGAAAGATATAAAAGTTCATGGCAAAGTTTCACTTTCTAAAAAGCTAAAGCTTATGCAACAGTGCCACGCATTAATTTCAACAAGCGTGAAAGAAGGATGGTGTTTGGTAATTAGTGAAGCTGCCAGCATGGGGACACCGGCTATTGCATATGATGCTGACGGCTTACGCGATAGTATTCGGCAAAATAAGACAGGGCTTCTCACTTCCAATAATGTAAAATCACTGGCCCTTGGAATAGAGTCTCTTTTATCAAATAAAGAGAAGTATGTCACTCTTAGAGAAAACGCCTGGCAATGGAGTAAGAAATTAACCTTCGATAATTCATATAAAACCTTCAAAACAACACTGAGGTCTATAGAATGAAAGACAATAACCCTCTCGTATCAGTTATTGTCCCTACTAAAAATAGTGAGGAATTTATTGAGGCGTGCTTAAAATCTATTAAAGAGCAAACGTATAAAAACATTGAACTTATAGTGGTCGACAATCATTCGACCGATAATACAATAAGTATTGCAAAAAAATATACAGATAAGGTATTCAAAAAAGGACCCGAGAGAAGTGCCCAACGAAATTATGGAGCTTTAATATCACGTGGTCTTTATTTAATTTTTATTGATTCGGATATGGAGGTCACAAAGGGGGTGATCAGATCGTGTTTGAGTACTATTCAAAAACAAAAAAAAATAGGTGCAATTATTATACCCGAAGAATCGTTTGGTGACGGATTTTGGGCACAATGTAAACGTCTAGAGCGCTCATTCTATCTTGGCAATGACGCAATCGAAGCCCCCAGGTTCATAGAAAAGAAGCTATTTACAAGTATCACGGGTTATGACGAGAGCCTTATCGCTGGTGAAGACTGGGATCTTGCAATTAGGTTAAAAGAGAGTGCAAAGATCTCGAGAATAAAAGAGCGAATCTTACACAACGAAGGAAAGCTTAAGCTGGGGAGGACACTCCAAAAAAAATATTATTATGCCAAACAAGCAAAAGCATACTTGAAAAGAATAGGATTGATTCAAAACTAGCAACAGAAGTCGGACCTATTGAGAGGTATAAACTATTTTTCTCACATCCAAAGAGGTTATTTTCAAATCCAATATACGGCACGGGAATGTTATTTATGAAGACCTGTGAGTATGGAGCAGGAAGCGTAGGTATTCTGTCCAAAGGGGCAAAAAATAATGCATAATGCACTGCTCATTGGTCATCATAATGGACGCCTCAGCCAGCTGGAAATTATTTCCAATTTTCTTAAGTTACACAATTATAATGTCGGCTATATTCTACATCCACTTGATGACTACATTGCGTTCAACACAGAATGCAGTGACTTTCATGGAAATATACGTACAATACCGAGAAAAAATAGGAGAGTATTTAACTACCTGGGCGATATTTATTTATCAATAAGGTATACACGTGGACACCATTTGACAATAGTAGTGTCAACCACAAATCTAGACACCATACCGGCAATTATTTGTCGTAAAGTCATGGGAGAAAAGATCGATAAAATTATATATTACCCGAGAGACTACTCCGAAAACAGATTTAAAAATCAACTGCTGAATAAACTCTATGAGCACACAGAGCGAATTGCCATTAAACATGCGGACATTGTTGTTTCAAATACTAAACGAGCTGAGAAAAAGAGAATAAGTTTAGGGCTTAACTCGAGAAAAAGCATAGTTATTCCAAATGGGGTTAGTTACCCTATCGATAAGTTCATCGCAAAGAAAATATCAAAAGATAAATTTATCTACGTTGGTGACGTAAGTAACGAACATGGTCTATACGATTTAATTCAGATATTAAGCCCTTACATCAAAAAACTCGTGATCATTGGAAGTGGTAATGAGTGGAACAAAACTATCGCTCTAGCAAAAAACCAGAAGTTTGAATTAGAAACACATTACAATAAAAAAATAAGTTTTGTTCTTGATTATTTACAAAATTTCGAGGGTTTTGGCCTCGCGCCATATACGAATAATTCAGATTGGACCTACTATGCTTCACCATTAAAAGTGTCTGAATATATTGCCTGTGGTGTTCCAGTGATAATGTCGGATGTGCCAGAAATATCTAAAACAGTGAGGGGACGCTCACTCGGTGTGGTATATAACGAGATGGATGCGCAAAGTATCTACCAGCAAGTCTTAAATTTTAACACCGAGAATTACAATAAAAAGTCTCAAGCCTTTTATGCCACTCATAGAGTAAACAGCTTACTGGAAAGCTTAAACGTATGACAAGCACCTCTACTGTATCTATTATTATTGTCAATTGGAATGGCTTGAAGTGGTTAAAAAAGCTACTCGATTCCGTCTGTAATCAAACATATAAGAACTACGAAGTTATATTCGTTGACAATTTATCGTCAGACAAAAGTGTCGAATACGTAAAAGCTAACTACCCTAACGTACGTATTATTCAAAACGACAGAAATGCTGGATTTGCTGGTGGTAATAACCTCGGAATCAGTCATGCAAAAGGGAAATTAATCATGCTCCTGAATACTGATACCTGGCTAGAAAAAGGATTTCTTCAGAAATTAGTAGATGAAAAAATCCAAAAAAAATTGGATGTTATTGCGCCTCAAGAAGCGGATTATTACACAAAGCAGCATCGAGTACCGTACATAACGAGAATAGACTCTTTCGGACACCCCATTTTTATAACCAAATCAGTGAATCGAGCAAAATCGTTTTATCTATCTGGGGTTTGTTTACTATTTTCAAAAGAAATTTATGAAGAGACAGGGGGTTTGGACAGTAGCTTTTTCATGTATTGTGAAGAGGTTGATTGGTTCTGGCGCCTACTTTTACTGAGGTGTGCTTTCGACTACGCTGAGAATATCTACGTTTACCACGTTGGTGGAGGCAGCAGTGCCAAAGGCATGAACGACAAAGTTTTTCGTTGGCGAAATGAGAATACATTGAGGATGCTTCTTAAAAACTATAAGTCCGTGAGTTTAATGATTGTGCTGCCTATTTATTTTTTAATTGGTTTTTTCGAGATAATATTTTTTTGTATCATTCTCAAACCAAAATTTGCAAAAACGTATATTGAAGGATGGAACAAGACGTTTAATGATCGACAAGAAATTTTAGTAAATCGAAAGTATATACAACATATAAGACAAATCGGCGATTTTCAGATACTTAAGATCATGTATATAGGAACTGCCAAAATCCATCATTTAAGATCATACATAAAACGAAAGCGCAATCTTTTTGCCTATTGATTCTATGAAGCAAAACCCAAAAGTTGCGATTATTATGACAACATACAATAGTTCCCGTTATGTATTGGAGCAACTTGAGAGCATATTTTTGCAAACGTACAAAAATTGGCATCTATATATTACCGATGATGCTTCGACAGATAATACTGTCGAATTAATCAACCAAGTTATGATGAGCCGAAAAACGGACATTAGCCTAAAAACCAACAAAGAAAATGTGGGTTCCGGCCTAAACTTTGAGCGAGGACTTAAGATGATCAACGATGAGAAATATATTGCAGTATGTGACTCGGATGATATATGGTTGCCAAAAAAATTAAAAATCCAAACTGATTTTTTGGAAAATAATCCATTTGTTTTAGTCCACCATGATGCGGAATTAGTCAACGAAAATCTCGTACCATTCAATCAGACAATTTGGTCAAAATTGCAGCGCGATACTATCAAAAGAGAGCAATTACTCGAACCAAAATTTAGTACACTAATCGAAAAAAACTACATAAGCGGAGCAACTATTCTTTTCAAGAAAAACCTTGTTGATCGAATTGTTCCATATCCAACAAAAATGGTTCAGGATTATTGGATTGCCCTAGTTGCATCACTATCTGGCCGAATAGCAGGCCTAGACACAAGTTTAATACTATATCGTCAGCATCAAGGCAACTTACAGGGAGCAACAGCTCGAACATCGAGATATTACTTTAAGCATTTATTTTCTCGTTCATTTAATAAAAGCTACATTACCGAAACAAAACAAAATATAAAAATGCTTGATCGGCTATCCAAATTAAATAATGGAAAAGATTTTGGTCTTTTGATCGAGCAGAGAAAAAAACAATATGAAATAGTTTATTCTCTTTTAACTTCCATCGGCATTCGACGCAGAGTTAGGGCATTAACTCAATCCCTCTATGTTTTATTTTCAATAGAGAGCTCATATTTTAGAAAGATTATTCTATTCTTTATTATTAATAGTACGTTCCCGGTCCGAAATTAAAAAATGACTATTAAATGCTCTAGATTTAGTAGAGACCGGTACTACATCTTTTTATTAGTTTTTCTCAGTATTATTACGCACATTGTATGGTTCACGCCAAATTCAATAATCACCAACTCTGATTGGGGCCACTATCAACAGAACGCACTTAATGAGTTATTTAAAACTGCAGGTACTTGGATGTCCTACAACAATTTTGGGGCAGTTAATATTCAGCTACCTTTCTATGCGTTTATGTCAGTATGGAGCTTACTAGGACATCTAGGACTGAGCTATGATATTGCAACAAAAATAACATTCTTTGCCCCTATCGCTATCCTAAATTTTGTCGCCCCATATACGTTATTTAAGTCAATTTTTAAAGATAAAAATGCCGCATTTGCTGGAGCTATATTTTACGGAACTACAACCTATGGTATAGCCAATGATCCACCGATCCAGATGGTTTATGCTTTAGCACCATTAATATTTTATTACTTCATTAGAGCAACAAATGACTGGAAACTTGTAAACTGGATAATTTTTTTATTGCTGTATAGCTTGGGTATTACATATGAAGTAAGAATTATGTATATCGTAACCATAATATTATTCGCCTATATATTGTGTTTTAAATTGAGTAGTATTTATCAGCTTCTTAAAGCATCGATCTTCGTTATTCCTGCTGTCGTGCTACTCAATCTTTATTGGATTCTCGCAACAGTCAGAGGAGCTACAAATGCCATCAGCGCCACTGCGAATAGGGGACTATTTGGAGATAATTTGTTTGATTTGGCCCATGCTCTTACGCTGACAAATTGGTACTGGACTGGCAACACACCAAATGACTCCTTTATAAAGCAATCAATTCCTCTAATATTATGGCCTATTCCCGTATTTATATTATTTTCGTTGACGCAAATCAGAAAAAATACTTTTAAAAATTGGACATTATTCTTTCTGTTAGTGGGTTTGCTCGGTGTCTTTCTGACAAAGCAAGTCGATGAACCTTTCGGATTTGTTTATGCATGGCTATATGGCAACTTTCCGGGTTTTAATTTATTTCGAGAAGCATCAAAATTCTTTGTTTTATCGTCGTTTGGTTATGCCGGCCTTCTGACGGGCGGCATAATTATGCTAAAGAAATTCAGAGTCGGCTTTGTTTACCCACTTGTCGTCATAACAGTTGTCTGTATTGCACTCACGAACGCAATTCCACTTGTAACTGGTAAATTCGGTGGATTGTTTGTCAGTAGACATGTCCCAACGTCGTATAACACAGTCAATGATTATTTAAAACGGCAGGTTGGTTTTGGCAGGACGTATTCACTACCGGCATCATCACGATGGTTATATTATTCTCAAGAACAACCCACCGTAAGTGCTGTAACAGTCGCGCAAAATGATTTTCAATCATACTCGACTGTTGATAATGCACTCAATCCTCAAGAGCAAGTAATTGAACAAAGTATAACTGAGCCATTATTGAAACAATACTCTCAGCAACTGTTTAACCTGGCTAGTATTAGATACATAATTGTGCCTTTAAGGGACACCGCCAATGATGATGATTTTTTCCAATTCTATGGCAACGACAGGAACTTTTACATCGATGTTTTAAATGGTATACCGTGGTTGAAGAGACTGAATGTAGGCACAAATCAGATTGCAGTGTATGAGAACAAAACATACAGCTCCTACTTTACTGCCTCAACTGAATTAAATCAGGTATCGAATTTTACTAATGCCGATAATGATTATTCATTCCAGTCAGACGCTCTTCAAGACAATAGTTTTGATTTTACGGCCTCGAATAATTTGCCAATGGGCAGCAAGACCACAATGCCGACACGGAAAATAGAAGATATTAATGATTTTATTTCACCAAAGAGTATTTCAGCAAACAAAATTAGCATCAAACAAGCTCTATCTGACAATCGTAATAACATACTCTACGCCAATACGAATCAGCAAGAGTATAGTTATCAAATTATAAATAATAACTTAGATTTTTTATCAGAAACTGAAAACCTTTTAAGCGTTGATGGAAATAATATCGGTAACAGTGCTCCCGATCATTTACTGTATAGTGCACCAATTGAAAACGGTATACAGTATCAATTTTCAGAAGGCAATCTGTTAAATACAGTTAACGATAACTGGCGTCTTTCCGCTGTATCAATTGGTAATGTCAATACCCCTCTTGTGCTATACAAGGACCTTTCAAGCACAAATCTAATTAATGACGGATCATTCGCGTCTGGTTTGTGGCAGTCGAAAGTTCAAGATTGCAATGATTATGGTGATGCTGCTTCGATAAGTATGGGGCTTTCTGTTGACCCAGCAACAAAAAATGGTGAAGTCCTCGAGTTTCGTGCCGGCAACCATACGGCGTGTACATCTTCAAATACAATAAATGTTGTCCCGGGACAAAAGTATTCCATCTCCTATAATTACTATCTCCAAAATACTCAGAGAGCAGGTTACAGACTTAATTTCTCAAATGCCAATCATTCAATCATACAAAACTACCAAGTTTCACAGGACCAGAAATGGTACACATTGAATAATATATTTACTGTGCCGACTAACGTTCATACCGTAACCCTTCAATTACTAGGCTTACCTAATGAGAATGGCCAGCAGTACGGGAAAACGTATTATACAAATGTTGCAATCAAACCGCTATCGTATGTAGACACAATAAGCGACAGCCCTAAAATCACCTATACAAAAATCAATCTTAGCGGAGATTCGTTTAATGCAGTCGTATCTGGTGCAAATTATCACTTTAATAATCTCATACCAAATGCAACATTTAACGATGGTTTATGGCAAAAGAAAGTAGGGGATTGCGATGCCTATGATAATCATCCGGTTTTAAATATGTTTTTGAATAAAAGGTATACGTCTACCGGTTCAGTTTCACTTGAGCTAGATGCCACTAGACATAATGCCTGCACCGGGCCACCAAATATAAATGTTCAAGCAGGAAAAACATACATGTTAAGCTTCGACTATCAAAGTCCAACAGAATCATCAGCAAGCTATTATATTAGCTTCAATAATCCAAATGGAACCGTCATAAGCCAAACATTAAGTCTTAACAATACGAATTGGCATACGTTCATACGTGAATTTACTGCTCCTGTCGGTTCGTCGTACATGTCACTGAGCGTCTATAGCTTTGGCGACCCGTATGGCAGAAAGAAAGAAATTAATCGCTACGATAACTTTGACATGATTGAAATGCCACCATTAGCAAACAGATATTATATAGTTTCAACTGCGACCAATAAGCTCAACCAACCGAAAAATATTAGATTTACGTCGAACAGCCCGACCAAAAAACTGGTCACCATTACTGGAGCAACAACCCCTTTTTACCTCAACATGAGTGAAGCATATGACACCCACTGGCAATTAGAAATAAATAATAGCAAAGTTCATGGCATAGATAGTTGGCTTCCAACTGCAAAACCCGATGTAGTTTCCGCAAGCGACCATTACGATTTAGATGATTTTGCAAATGGTTGGTATGTCGATATCAATCAATTATGTAAAAAAGAAAATCTATGTACGAAAAATCCGGATGGTTCATATAACTTGAGTCTGATCGTCGAATTTACACCTCAAAGGTATTTCTATGTAGGTTTAATTATCAGCGGTGCCACACTCGTCGGGTGCTTATCTTATCTCTGTTACTATTTTGCAAAACACAGACGTCCATCAAAAGGCAAGATTTATGTTGCACAAAAATAAATAGGAATGGATTTGAAAGTTACTTAGTGTGATAAACTAAGCACAAGAACTATAATGCTCAACAATAGATGAAATACAAAGCATGACCTATAGGCCGGGAAAATACAAAATAGAGCGAACAAACCAAGGTTTTACTATTATTGAAGTCATGATAGTGCTGGCTATCGCTGGCTTAATTCTTTTAATTGTATTTTTAGCCATTCCAGCCGTACAGCGAAATTCCCGAAACACGCAACGAAGTGAAGATGTGGGTTCATTAATAGGTGCTTTTAACGAGTATATCGACGATAACAGCAATCAAATTCCTCTAGTAAGTTGTACTGGCGCAACACCCTGTGCGTGGCTGGCGAATGCCAAATTAGGTTTCTATGGTTCAGGTGGTTGGACTGCGACAAACTTTATTTACACCTACTCTGCAACCGCTCAAGCAATAGCTGACCCAGCAAATACCGACAATCTTGTTATGGGTAATTACATGGGCTGTAACGCAACGGGGACAGCTTCAGCAAATGGCGTAAGCCCAAGTGATGTTGCACTCTTATACGATATTGAAACTGGATCTGGTAAGCAAGAAGAATGTAAGACTGCTGACTGAATTAGAGCAAACTCAAAAATTACTCCGAAAACTGCCGCAGTTGAACCATATCAGTGGAAGCTTCTTATAGCTATCTTTGAACGTATTTGAGATTATACGTAATGAATGGGTTTTAGGATATTCAACAATTTATAATTTTTAAGTGAGCATGAAATTTGGGAAAGTAGCATGAACATGAAACCTAAAGTTATAAAAGTGCAGCAATCTATGAGACAAAAGCGCTCTTGGCTCTTTTATATTTTTCTCTCCATTATCATTATCTTTCCAATGCTTATGAACGGTTTTATTTTGACTCTGGATATGGTCTTTACCCCAAAACTTCCCACTCCAACCTCAGTCTCAAATGGATATCTTCTCCAGGAACTACTGCACTTTGTTAATTTTGTGCTGCCAGGACAGATCATCGAAAAGATCATTATTTTTTCGATACTACTTTTTTGTGGGATCGCCATGCATCAACTTATCGATACTAAATCGTCTTGGCCAAAATATTTTGCAGGCATTTTCTATACTATCAATCCATTCACTTACGAGAGATGGATGGCCGGTCAATATCTCGTTATTTTCGGATATGCTCTATTGCCAATAGTTATCAAAAGTCTTTTTAGTTTTGCCTACGCGCCAAGTCTAAAAAAGTCAGCGCAACTTGCATTACTATTTAGCGTAATCGGAATACTGGATCTTCATATGTTTGTGTTAGCACTCATAAGTGGACTAATTATCATCTTGCTGCAATTAATAAAACTTAGTTCATCCAAAAAAGGCCAGTACAAACTAATTAAATACAGTGGTATCTCCGCGCTCTCACTTCTAATTCTAAATAGTTATTGGCTCATCGGCGTAGTCAAAGGCAGTTCCCAAATATCGCAAACGCTCGGCAATATTACAAATAACGATTTTGCCGCTTTTACAACTGCTTCCAATCCGCATTTTGGTCTACTTTTTAATGTTGAATCTATGTACGGTATATGGCTTGAGTCATTGCATCACTTTATTATGCCAAACAATAATGCCGTACTATGGGTCATATTATTTATCTGCATTCTTGCACTGGCGGTACTCGGAATCTATTCGCATTGGAAAACTAGTAAACTACAAACTTTAAGCGTAGGGATCATAGGACTTATTGGAGGATTCGTTGCTCTTGGTGTAAATGCACCAGTGGCTGGCAGGATAAACAATTTTATCCTTACCAAGGTTCCGTTTATGAATGGCTTTCGTGAACCAGAGAAATTTTCTGCGCTGTTAGTGCTGGCGTATTGTTACTTTGCCGCCTACGGAGTTGATTTTCTCTTAGTAAAACTGCGGAAATGGCCAAAGCAGATCCAGGATATTGTTCCTCTAGTTTTACTTTGCTTGCCACTCCTGTACGTCCCAACCATGTTGTTTAGTTTTGCAGGACAACTTAAACCGGTCCAATACCCCACGTCATGGTATCAATTTAACAAGTATCTTCTAGCGCAACCTGCCAAGGGGTCTATTTTATTTCTGCCTTGGCACGAATATATGAGTTACGATTTTGCTCCTAGAGTAATCGCCAATCCTGCTCCTGAATTTTTCTATAGCTCAAGAGTCTTATCCGGGACGAACGCACAGTTCGGTGAAGTTTTCCAGGCCTACCCTGATCCGACCAGTAACTTTATCGTAAACCAAATTTTAGATAAACCAAACGAAAACGACTTGGGCAATACATTAAATCATATTCACGTGCAGTATGTACTACTCGCCAACGGCTACGACGTTCATTTATACAATTGGTTATATACAAAATCGGATCTCAAAGTAGTCAATAAACAACCAGGTTTAACGGTTTTTGTAAATGAAAAATATAAGTAGATACTGCGCGTACTATTAATCGCACTGCGGAAGAACTGTTTGAAGCTGCCTAACTTTTGCGATTACTATAGCAAATCATCAAATTAGTGGATTTATAGGTAAGTTAAGGTACTATACATTTAGGAGAGAAACTACATCAGAAATGGAGCAACATCAGCCACGGCTCATAGACGATTTTCGAAGGCGACCGGTACATAAGTCGACAACCCGTCCTCATATCCTCGCACCAGTTCAAGCATACAAAAAACCGTCACATAAAGCATCTCGACAGCAACTCGTAACTAATTACGAACGACTTAAGCACGCCCGAGGGGAATTAAATGGTGGTAAAGAGATCAAAGATGTGGAGACTAAAAGCCGAAGCATCGCTCTTTCTAGTTATGTAGCCTACGATTTTTTGCTACTCACCATTCTTGGCTATATTGCGACCTATACAGGATTTATAAATTGGGTGGTGCTCTTGTACTTAATTTTTGTGATAATTAGGCGAATTAAAAGCCAGCAAATATTTGCCTTGGCCCTTGCAAGTTTGATTCTTATCCCATTTTTAACGCTCTTTCGCCGCAGCAATCTAGCGAGCTCTTATGCAATAATTGCTTTTTTCATGCTGTGCATAGGACTTATTCAGGCAATTATAGAACTAAAGACACAACCACAAGGTCAATGACTATTGCGTTTCGCTCACATATTGTCGTAACAGAGTAAAATAGGCGCAGTCCCGAAAGACTAATAATTGTTGATGGCCATAACTAAGCCTTGCCCATTCCTCAAATACAATCGAACCATATGGCGGAACGCTAGCAAGCAGAGCAACAAAAGCACGTTTGCGGGACCAACGCAGTGTCGGATAAAGGCCGATTGCAGCAAGAGCATACAGCAGAAATAACGTCCCATGAATCCGACCAGCGATCAAAACTGGAGCGCCATTTCCGTGAAAAACAAATCTCGATAAATAAATACCAGTCAGTAAGATTGTCCAGCCTACCGCTTCAGTAATTGCAGCAATTCGAAACAATAGCCAACTATCAGCTTCAGTAAACACAGTGTTCGCTTCAAAGCGTTGCACTGTTTTAAGTAGCTTATTCATGGATTGTTATATTCCTGCGCCAAAAGAAAGCACTTTTCGATTTTATTGATCAGATTCAGCAATAAAATTATCTCATGTCGTATCTTTATTAGAAAAGGGAATGGAAAAGAACCTGTTACCCTGACACGTAATCTAAAGTCATCGATAAATGAGTACATCGTATGAAAGTGATATGTGCACCATAGAGTAATTTTTAGGCCGCAATCTTATCTTCCAGTATGTTGCCGACTCTTTCGGCAGTCCCAATTACATCCGTCACCGCAAAGAGATGCCCTTCACGGGGAAAAACTTGTGCATGTACTCCAGATCCAATGGCCAGATTACTCGCCAAATCCCATGGAATAACGTTATCGCCTTTGCCAATTATTAGATGACGATCTTTGGCTCCAGTACCGGTGAGCAACGCAGCATACGTTTGGGCTACTAATCTACCGCTTAACATGGACAGAAAAGCCGCCGTAATTTGTTTTCGATGGGCTACTGGATCAATGTTACGACGCATGAGATCTGCAGATACCTGAACCGCTGCTGGATCATCCCAAAATTCTCCACCATACACATCTGACGGGTGAGCATCAACTCGGTCATGACTCATTATTGTCATTGCCGACCTAAAGTACCTGTATGCTGGCCACCAAAAACCCGGTGTGGCGCCAGCTGGAAATGTAGCTAACGCCACCTCTTTATGCACTCGAAAATTTTTTGAATGAGCTAAATCCTGTCCCGGATATCAGCCCCATGATAAAAATATCGTATCGACGTCTATGCTGCGCTCCCCACTCTGCTCACATAACCGCTTTGTCGTAGATCTCTTCCGGTAGTGGTTGTATTGGTACGAAGCCGGTGCGGTTGTGAGCGGTTCGTAGTTCGAAATATACTTCCGTTGGCGTTTGGTAGTCAAGACTTTGGTGCCGGCGCTTGTTGTTGTAGAAGCGGAAGTACTCGGCCAGACCCGCTTGCGCATCTTCCAGGTTGCGGTACGAGCTTGGAAAGACGTTCTCGTATTTCACGCTGCGCCACAACCGCTCGGTGAAGATATTGTCCAGGCATCTGCCACGCCCATCCATGCTAATCCGTACGCCTGCCCGTTCGAGCAATGCGGTGTATGCCTCGCTCGTGAAGTGGCTACCCTGATCCGAGTTGCAGACGTCCGGTATCGGTAATCCGCAGTCGTCCACGAAGCACAGTGCATCCTTGAGCGCTTGCAATACGAACCCGTTCTGAAGCGTATCGCTCAAGGCCCAGCTCACTACATAGCGGCTAAACCAGTCGATGAAGGCGACCAGGTATACAAAGCCTTCTTGGGTACGGATGTACGTGATGTCCGTCCCCCAGACATGGTTCGGATACCCGGCTGTGACGCCGCGCAGTAGATACGGATAGACCGTATGGCCGGCGCCGACACCAGGCTTACTGGTGTTCGGCTTCGGGTAGATCGCTTCCAGCCCGAGGAGGCGCATGAGGGTACGGATTCGCTTTCTACCAAGTTCGATACCGAACCGCTCGCCTAGCTCCAAGCCCATCCTCCGGTAACCGTAAAACGGGTAGTCGGTGTATATGGCGTCAACGGCATCCATGTCCCGTTTGAGAAGCAGTTCGGCCCGCATGCTCGCTGCCGGTTGGTAGTAGTAGGTTCGACGGGCCAACCCGAGCAGCTCGGTTTGCCTGGTGACGGTTAGGCTGGGGTTATCCGGCTCGATGAGGCCAGCAAGGTCGCGGAGGTGAAACGGCTGGAGGGTAGTAGTACGGGCAGGCGGTGGCTCACAGCCCCAGGTCACGATGGATCTTTTTTTTAAGCCATTCGAGCTCGGCGTCACGAATGCCAATAACCCGGTGCAATTCGTCGATTTGTTTCTGGCTGTCAGCCGTTTTGGTGGCAGCCTTCCGTTTGTCGGCAAACGTCTCAACCGTGGTTGCTTTCACGGCGTCACGCCACTGCTTGACCTGCGTGGGGTGCACTTCATACTCCGCCGCTATCTGGTTAATGGTTTTGTCGCCGCGCAGGGCGGCGAGAGCTATCTGGGCTTTCTGCTCAGGCGTGAACTGTCTTCGCATTGAAGACCTCCTTCTTCCTCGGTATTACCCGAGATTATACCGGAAAAGAGATCTTATTGGGTTGAGCAGTTTTGGGTGCGCACTATAGTCAACAGGACCGTCATCTTCAGACTCACCATAGGTTGCCGTTACTCTTTGTAGAGCCGCTTCACCCATGAGCTTAGTATAGCGACCAACCGTCGCTATCCCTTGGGGGTGCTCATTCCCTAAAGGTATACCAATTGCAATAAAATGACGTTTGAGGGCCAGCGGAAGTCCTCCCCAATCACTTGGACTCGTACTGATTCCACCAACTCCGAGCAGTGGTCGCACACCTAAAGGCACAGTACCTTCCGGAGGTTTGTTCCATTCTTTAAATGGCAATTCCGCTCCGTTATCTAATTGGACCGTACCCTCAAGTGAATTTTCTATAGACATTCTGCATGCCCAGCTTCTATGACTTACTGATGCGAATTATACTAGTCACCTTTATTTTGTTCAATTGCTGGGTGCCACTCATGGGTAACCACACTCAACCGTACGTCTCCTGAGGATCTCTAGCACCTGACATGGGTTAATCGAGAGATGTTCCGCTGCCAATATTACCAGATTGCCACTGGCAGGTATTACCAGCAGGCGTAGGATTATAGGCTAGCTGAATATATGCGTCATCAGAAACACAAAGCCAATTGGGATGGTTGTATAATTTTCGATTTGTATAGTTATAGTTCGACCAGTACTTGCTCTCGACAAAATTGGTAATTCCACCACCGCCCTTGACGTTTATAATAAATACCGTTCCCAAGCCACCATCCTGACCATTTAGCGTATTGCAAGGCTGCAATCCACCATAATAGGTTGCGCCTTGATTGCCTAGGCATTGGAAAGCTTTGGTGCTACCTAAATATACAAACTGTACTATCTCATCATTGTAATAATGATTATTAAGGCCTGACCCAACCGCAAACGGGCAGGTGTGAGTCACGTGTCCGTTATTACACATTTCACTCAGGTCTTCCATACTAAAATATTGTTTACTTGACGTAGAAGTGGAGTTACTCGGTGTTATTGAGGTGTTGGTCGCAGTACTGCCGCTTTGATCGCGCAGACATTCAAGAGGCGATGCATCATCACACACTTGAGTGTAGGTTTGCGCATGAGTTAATGAGACATATATCGAGCCGGCTAGCGCAAAGACGACGACAAAGGCAAGTGCTTTTAGCTTATTTGTATAGCTATGGGTGACTGTAACCGAATTTGATTTTTTGTTCTTTGAAGTCTTTTTTGTGGTTTTACTCATAAATATTTGAGTTTCTATTGATATAAATTAGTTACTAGATACAGAGCTACACATATTGTACTGCTTATGCTTTGCTATACAAGATTGGTAAGCGAATGAATAGTTTGGTAAAGCATAATCAATATAAATAAACAGAAAATTGTGGACAACTGAAATTTAGGGTCTTGCTTACGTTTGTTTGCTGCGCTACTATAGATACTAGACAATAAAATTAGAAAGGGGGGCGAACATATGTCAGCACAATCTTTCGTGAGCAAAACAACAGCCAATATTGGTAATAAAATAGTCTTTGGAGCCGCAGCACTGGGGATGGTCCTACTCGTAGGATTTAGTTCAGCCGCAGCACTAAAAAATCCAGTTAACACTGGAGGAATGGGATATGGATCGGGTCCATCAATAAGCAATACCGGACCTGGTAGTCATAATTCTATTACGACATCCAACAAGACGAAGATTACGAAGACAGTTACAAATAATGTCAGTGTCTCGAATTCAAACGTCCAGTCGAGTTCAAGCGGTAGCGCAAAAGTTGAGCACAATACAACTGGTGGCAATGCAACATCTGGTTCATCAACGAATGTCTACTCCAACACGACAAGCATTGAGATAACTAACTAATAGCTTACCTCCGACTACAACAGCTAACACGCACGGTTAGCTGTTGTTTTTTGGTATCAATTTTTTTAACCACCAAAATGTATTGGCTTTTTTAAAAGCTAACGAAGTGTAGTATTGAGAAAATACTTTATATCTATCACTGTTCAGGAACTATTTGTTGCACAATCTTGCTCTGGTCTGCATACGTCTGAGACAAATCATTTAGTTCTGGCATGACCACCGTATTTAAAAGAAACAGCGGCACTGCCACAAAAAGAAGTATAAATATCCCCAGAAATAGTACCCTCATGGTTTGTTCAGCATAGCAAATTACGCTGCTATAGAAAATTGCTCATGATTACTTATTCGGCACTTATGGCACAGAAATACTAGTTATTTTTAAATGTGCTGCTAGCGAGTTCTTGTTTTGGCTTTTGGGGATTTCTTCGGTTTCAGTCCGAGTAACGTCGGATCATAGTCTCTCGCATAGAGCCTCCTAGAGGCATTAACAACCTCAGCTGGTGTCGCAGTCTCAGATACTACTACTGAAGGGACAATCGTTTCACCAGTAAATGGATCGTAGGATTCTTCGGCCTGCAAACGACAAGCGAATCGATGAGCTGGCAATTGACTGATAGTGCTCTTTTCGAGATATGGTTCGAATTTATGAATCATCAAATCTTCATCACGATGAGAACCAGTCCGAAAGCAGACTACTGTACCAACGTTTGCTAGTATTGTTTCAGTTAAATTTTCAGACAGTTGCTGTCTAGTTGACTGTTCAGCCATCGTTAAAAATAATTTATACTTTCTCGAACTAGACAACATTGCTACAAATGGATTGGTCGCAAAATTCTGAAATTCGTCGACATACAAATAAAATGGCTTTCGTATGTCGATCGGTAAGGAGATCCGACGTTCAGCTGCAAGTTTTAGCTTGGCAAGTATCGTTGTTCCCAGCAGAATCGCTTCATCTTCTCCGATCGCACCAAAACCAAGATTACAGATTAATATTTTCTGAGTATTAATTATGTCGTCGAAGTCGATTGTCGACTTTGCCTGCCCGAACATTCTATAGATATGAGCCGAAGCTTTAAAGTGATCTATTCGCTGCGTCACACTTTTGGTCATATTTACGACTTGCATGCTCCCAGCTCGACCAATTTCCTCATACCAAAAATCTTTTAACCCATCATCACTCAGTCGAGCGACTACCGCCATACGGTATGCCGAATTCCGTAGTAATTTCGGTAAGGTGAATAACGTGGCACCCTCAACACTGAGTGCCGTTTGAATGGTGTTTCTGAGAACAGACTCAATTCGAAAAGCGCGTTCACTGTCGTCAGAAAATACTTTTCTCATGACACTGATCACTGTTGAACTTACCTTGGCTTTTTCCAACAAATCAGCCTCTTCGCTCAAACCATTGGGTATTTCTAGTAAGTTAATGCCGATTGGATGTGAGATATCGACAGGGTTTAAGTAAATCACATCATCTAAACGTTTTTTTGGTATGGAAGACAACAGGGCTTGCGCCAGGTCACCATGCGGATCAATAACAGCTACGCCTTTGCCGCTGGCGATGTCCTGTTCAATCATATGTTGCAGCATCGTGGTCTTACCGTTGCCGGTTCCGCCGACCATAAACAGATGTTTTTCACGTTCTTTAGCAGTCAGACCGATCAGGGTGTGCTCATTTTGATAGGTATTTCGGCCTATGGTCACGTCATATGACTTGTTGTCTGCCCGTGCCCGAAGTACTGGTGGTAAGGGAAGCTCGGGATTATGGTGTTTCTGTACAGACTCTGGCAGCGGTTTTTTATCAGATTGAAAATGGAATAGCTGGGAAAGTTCTGTTGCTGAAAAAATAGAGGTATTTCGTTCCAGGAGTGAAGGCAAGCAGCGACGAAAGAGAACACTGTTATATGACGTTACTGGTCGCAGCGGCAGATTCATTCTTGATTTAAGCGATTGATCATTGGTTGAACGAAATGACTCAAGCGTCTTTTTGAAATGCTGAGCTCGGCTGCGAAGTCGTTCTGGGTCATCACTTTCAATGAGCGTTCTAATATTAACTCTATAGAGATCATCACTTAGTTTTTTATGCATTTCCGAAGTTATCGCTTGCTCAATTTTGGACAGCGACCGGGCTGGTTTTATATGAGCCGCAACTTGCCGATCATAATTGGATTTAGTAACAGGCAAATATGCACTATCGGACGAAAGGCTCTGATAGGCTGCAGTCACGGAATCGGTGACGGCAAACGACAGAAAACACAGAGAACGTAGTAGCGGTTCCAGTGTAATAGAACCAAACGATGAAAGACTTCGAAGATGCAGTTCATTATGAACCAGTTTTGATCGCAGCGATATCGTTATTTGTGTCGGTAATGGCGAAAGTACAAGTTGTACTGACATTGATTCATCATTTGTAAGTGATGACATTGCTCCGTGAATGTAGGATAACGGATCTACCAGTTCGGTTGCAGGAGAAACATCCAATGAATAGGCAAAATGATCACTTTGTTTAAAATTCACTAGTACCGATTGACGCTTATGATGTGCAGTGGCTTCTTTTTCGGACAAAAATCTGGTCTGAAGGTTGGGCATGTATGATGAAAAGTAAAGTACCAGATGGCTTAAGATAGGCTGTGGCGCGGTAAGTAAATAGCTAATACCAGAATGTCTTGTAGACCTCATTTCCAATGAGATCGTATTTTTTCTCCCTAGTAATCTATCCAGAGTAGTATCCTTGCTTAAGTAGCCATGTAACATCGCTAAAAATTGCTGCATGCCAGCGGTTGACGATTCGGTTGTAGCTTGTGGAATCAGCTCCAACGTGCGGGTGGGTACTCGGAACAATACGTAAAATTGATAACTCTTCAAAGCAAAGCGAAAAATAGCAATGCAGATTGGAAAAATAAAGATGCCAATCACAAAACACAGACCCAACCATGGCAACCAAGTAATGACTGTGTGAAGCGCGCGAAATAACTCATTTAACTGCTGAGAAGTCGGAAATGTCGTAGGTACCAAGAAAAAAACCCTCCAAATCCACCCTCGCAAATTGTGTATGTATCGTAACGTAAAAATGAATGCTTTCGCAAGCTCGGTCTGCTTAAAATATAGAATCTGTGCAAAGCGACGTTTATCGTATCCTAAAGCGGAAATGTAAAATACAGAGTAATTAGGATAGGAAATGAGCAAAATCGATCAATCTATAGACTGACAGTAAATAATGCGCCACGATTAAATGCTACGGAGTTGCGTACGAGTCTATATAGGGTAGACAGACTTAAAAACTCACCTTACGCACCTCTCCCCAAATCCTGACCAGTGCGGCATACTACCATGCAGATAACCTTTCAAAGGATCTGCTATGTCAAAACAAAAACCATCCAAGCCACTCGACCGTGCCATGCTCGACCTGTACGCCGACTATCTCATCAGTTCTTTCTCGTTCACTACGGCTACCGGTATGTCGGCAGCCTTGGATGGTGCTGTCAGCCACGATGCCATCTCTCGCTTTCTGTCTGGTCGGGAGTACACCAATAAAGATCTCTGGAAACTGGTCAAACCAGTCGTTCGAGAGATCGAAACAGAGGATGGAGTGCTCATCCTCGATGACACCATCGAAGAAAAGCAGTACACCGACGAGAACGACATCGTCGCCTGGCACTATGACCATGTCTTCAGTCGTAGCGTGAAAGGCGTCAATATCCTGAACTGCATCTATGCCAATGAACGGGGTACGGTTCCGGTCGGCTGCGTAGTCGTCAAAAAAGACCTGCTCTTTACTGATTCGGAAACGGAGAAGTTGAAACGCAAATCCTCCGTCACCAAGAACGAGCAAGCTCGTGATCTCATTGGAGCCGCTGTCCAGAACCAGATCAAGTTTCGCTACTGTCTGGCAGATAGCTGGTTCGCTTCACAGGACACTATGGAGTTCATAGTCAAAAAGGGCAAGCATTTTATCTTTGCCTTGAAGAGCAACCGGACGTTTGCCGGTAGCCTAACGGCTAAGAAAAATGGTGTATTCCAAGCAGTGGAATCACTGGAATGGGAAGAGGGCCATGTGCTGACCGGTTACCTGAAGGGCATGGACGTGCCTGTGCAGCTAACCCGTCAAGTCTTCACGAACGAAGACGGCAGTACCGGCATACTCTATCTCGTCACCAGTGATCTCACGCTCGGGCATACTGACATCGTGACTATCTACCAAAAACGGTGGAGAGTCGAAGAGTACCACAAGTCCATGAAGTCCAACCTTGGGCTGGCCAAATCCCCAACCAAGACCGTCACCACGCAGACGAACCACTTCTTTGTGGTGTCGTACGCCTACGTCAAACTGGAACGCCTGGCCAGAAGTGCCAACCTGAACCAGTTTGCGCTCAAGGCCAAGCTCTACGTCAAGGCGCTACAGGCCAGCATGACGGAATTGGAACAGCTGAGAGGGGGTGTTGCTGCGTAAGGTGAGCTACTCATACTCTAATTATAAGCCTACTAAGCCACATTGAATAGCCTTTGGCAAGTTTTAGATTTACCAAGCTAAATTGATACATAAAACAGTCAAATACCCGTTAGACAAGCTCCTAATGCGAAATGGGGTAGTTTTTGCTACAGGTGTAGCCTATCTGGTGTTACTATTAGACCATGAAAGTAATCATTGTGATGTCTATGTCGTTAAATGGCATTATTTGCTTAGAGGATAGGACAGAGGGCTTTTTAAGCAAAGATGGCAGTAAATTAATAACTTCTCTCAGCGCCGAAGTCGGGAGCATAATTTTAGGTAGAGGGACTTATGAGAATGTCGTTAATAATTTAGGTGACAGTGTAGTCTGGAACTCCGCTAAAATGCCTAAAGTAGTAGTTACCTCTAATCCTGATTATCAAGTCATTACTGGTTACTTATCTGCTACCTCACCACAAGAAGCCATCCAACTATTAGCGGTAAAGGGTATTTCTAATGCTGCATTAGTTGGTGGCAGTAAGCTAACTTCAGCATTTATGGCTAGTGGTCTAGTAGATGAAATATGGATTGATGTTGAGCCAGTTGTAGTTGGCAAAGGTATACCACTTTTTGACCCCCAGGAATTTGAAGTCCGTACTGAACTTTTATCAGTTGAGAAAATAAATAATGGTGAGCTGCTATTGAAGTACAAGGTAGTAGAATAAGGACAGCAAGGAGGCTAGATATGGAGGTAGAGCAAGTTATCAGAGATTATTTGCCACAAATTATTCACTTATCATTAGGTACATCAAAAAACAGTAAACCTTGGGTGTGCGAAGTTCACTTTGCGTATGACGATAACTTAAACCTCTACTATCGCTCCTTAACCTCACGCCGTCACAGTCAAGAAATAGCCGAGAACCCTAACGTTGCTGGCAATATCGTTAAACAGCATGATTTGAATACGCCAGGGGTTGGTGTCTATTTTGAGGGTACTGCAAAGCTACTTGAACCAGGTGAAGAACAAAATAAAGCTTTTGAGTGTATAAAAGAACGGCTACAAGCTGGTGATGAAATCTTGGAAGAAGCAAAGCGACCTGACGGTCATCAGTTCTACAAAATTACAGTTGATACCTACTATGTCTTCGGCAAGTTTAATGAAGCAGACGGTGCTAAAAAGTACGAATTGAAGTGGAATGGGGGCAAGTCGTGAAACTAGCTGGTAAAACCGTCCTTGTCACTGGTGGCTCAAAGGGTATTGGTAGAGCTGTAGTTGAAGCAATGGCGGAGCAAGGAGCAAATGTCATTATCAACTACAACAATGACGAAAAAGCTGCTAATGGAGTGGCTGATTTAGTCAAAAAACAAGGCACTAAGGTACTCGTTGTTAAAGCAGATATTGCGAAGCCAGATGAAGTCAAAACCATGTTTAGTAAAATTAAAGCTGAGTTTGGTAGTATTGATGTTCTTGTTAATAACGCTGGCTTTTTTGATGAAAACGATAGCCCCGACAGTGTAGAAGCTTTTAGGAACGTTTTTGAAACTAACCTATTCGCTCAAATTGAAGTCACTAACGCTGCTCGTAAACTTATGGATAAAGGTATGATTATCTTTGTTTCATCAATACACGGCAAGCTTGGACATGGACGACCAGACGCTATAGCCTATTCAGCCAGCAAAGCAGCACTTAATTCTTGTATTAAGAACCTAGCTAAACATCTAGCACCTGACATACTTGTAAATGCGGTTGCCCCTGGTAGAACTATTACGCCTATGTGGGGCGATATGTCCGAACAGTACAAAAAAGAACAAGCAGCAGGACATCTTATAAATAGGTGGATTGAGCCTAGTGAAATTGCTGATGGCGTAGTATTCCTTGCTAAAAATGACGCTGTTTGTGGTGAGATACTAGTGATTGATGGTGGCATGAGCTTAAAAGTGTTTAGGTAAGTCTTGACAGCTTAAGCATAATATAGTATTATACTAATATTTGGAGTCATAGATGTCAAGTCCAGTAGAAAGATTATATTCAGAAGTTGAAACTATTGCTCGTAGTGAATCTCCGAGCTTAACTTTTACTGCCGTATCTCATGATGGATTACCCCACACTGCAACGGTGTGGTTTGCGCCTACAGATGAACTTAATCTACTAACTTTTTCAGCTCCAACTCGCATACATTCTCAATATATAGAAGCCTGCAATGAAGCTGGCATACCTGGGCGTGTATCTGGCGCTATAAGAGAAGAACAACAAAAGAAAAGTAAACCTGTTCACGGAGTTACTTTTGAGGGAACCGCAAATCGTTGCCTGAAGCTTTTGCTACTTGGGATATGTTAACCGAGCTTACGGGCTTCGGTACCCAGGTAAACGCGCCAGTCACGTTCAGAGAGCGTTGCGTGGAGTAATTCGTATTGTGTTTGTTGAGAGATTGTTTGGGTTTTTGGCATACCATACAGTATGACAGGTTGGGGCTAGCATGAGGGGATTATTTTAGGATGAGGCCTTAAGTATGCATTAGAATTCAACAGACTTAACAACAACCCTCGCGGTAAAAAATGCGAGGGTTGTTAAGTTAATTGACTTTCTTAATGTTTTTCACTTACCTAGTTCTGAATGACGAAACAGGTATACGGGCCGTCGTTGTTGAAGGGATCGCCATTTGCGCTTCCTGTCGGGGATAGCCATCCTCCATAATGATTGTTTTGGAATGCTACTCCATTGTTACTGTCACAGGAGTGATAACTCCAGTTAGTTCCCCAGCCTCCACTACTGGTCTCGCTAGGACAGGGATCAAGGCTGGAATTAGAATAGTCGGGCGAGTTATACCAATCACCTATGCAGCTGCCATCCCAATGTCCGCCATCGGTGTCTTCGATGAACCAACTACCAGAAGCAGTATCATTAGACGCTTCGAAATAATTGTTAGTCAATGGAAAACCATTTTCGACATTTACGTATGGTCCACCGTTCCAGGCGTTAAGGCACTCAGTGCCGTTATTACAGTACTCGACTCCAGATGCTGCAGCATGTGCAGAAGCGCTTCCGAAAGACAGCGTGACACCTACTGCCAGAGCAATAGCACTAGTGACAATAGCAGCCCTATTGATCCTACTCTTTATTTTCTGAAACATAGCTCTAACCTCAATTAATGTTAACTTTAGCATCATAATATTTTATCACTGCAAATGTCAATCAGAAATTCTATAACTCAAGCTACGCTTGAAATAGAATGATGTTACGGCTGGAAAGTTGTAGAGGTTCACTTGCTTAAGAGTGTTACTACTGTTTAATACTCTGCAAAAACGAACCAGATAAAAGAAAATAATTACCATCTTAACTAAAGTGCTTATGTCTGGCTGGTTAGATGGTTCTTGTTCCAAACTTTCAATGAGCCCACTGACTACACAGTCGCAGGCTTATAACCTGAATCCCGTTAGGCCAGAACAGATAAGCCAGCACTTTGTCGACAGAAAAAGAGCCACGCTAGTGGCTCTTTTTGGTATGGTGAAGATGCTTTTCACTAACACCAAAAACAAAAAGGAGTTCTTAATGCAGTTTTCTTCACTCACCAATGAGGATAGTACCACGATCTTGGTAGGCTTGTACGACGTTGTCTACGACTTCCACCAAGCCCTGCTCCGGAAGTTACCACCGTCATTGCCAAGCCCAAATCAGGCGCATCCCCCAACCAAGAAGACAAAATTGCCATTGGTTATGCTCGTAACACTCATCCTCTTCAAGTTTTTTGTTGGACACAAGAGTTGGAAGGACTACTATCGCTATCTCAAGTCTCACCACCATGGGGTTACGGTGGGCAACTTGCCCACCTACCGAAACTTCATGGTCAGCATGCACAAACTGGCCGGATACGCTCTGGTGTTCCTTGAGACAATACGGAAGTATTGCAAGCAAGGTGTTACCCTCCAATTTGCAGATGCTACCGCACTACCGGTTTGCAGGATTAAGCGGGAGTTCACCCACAAAGTAGCCAAAGGCCTGGCAGCCAAGAGCAAAGGTACCATGGGATGGTACTACGGATTCAAACTTCACTTGGTTTGTGACGTCCATGGACAAATTCTAGCCTGGCGGATTACCACGGCTACGGTCGACGACCGTAAGGGGCTAGCTTTAGTCTGGAAAGAGTTAACGGGCATGGTTGTAGCAGACGCTGGCTATCTCGGGAGTAATTGGCAAGCGGCGGCGGCTGATTTGCATTTGGTTCTGCTCACCGGAGTGAAGAAGATTATGAAGAAACTAATGACCAGATGGCAGTACTTCTTGCTGAAAGCTAGGCAGCGTGTCGAGACCACTTTCTCGGTCATTAAGTTCCGACTCGGCATGGACACAACACTACCGCGTTCTGTCATGGGCTTTTTTGCGCATTACATCTGGTGTTTGCTGGCCTACCAGCTGAGGCGGATGGGACAGCTAGAAGTTATGGCGAAACAGGCAGTGTTAACAGAGGGAGTTGCCTAACGGGATACGGGTTATTAGGTTGCAAGACAGGCTGTTTGACGAATTTCAATCGGTAGATTATACTGTAAATTAAATAGTAGTTCATAATGGGGGTGTGTTATGAAAATATCAAGCATACAAAAAGTGACGGGAGCACTAAGTGCGTTTGCAGTGGTAGCCTGTATGGTATTTATGTCAGGCGGTCAAGCGTTTGCTCTCACCCAGGTCAGCGACTGGGCCTACGAAGACTACGGCCTGCCGCTGAGCTACTGTAGCGGTATGTCAGGGACGACGGTACTATTCGGTGATAGCTGCAATTTCACGTGGCAGGCGGAGCTCGCGCTAACAACAGTGCAAGGCAGCAAGTACTACTACTGGCACCCATACGATGACACGACCACATGCCTGACCGCCAGCACATCCCAAAAGGGCGTTCTCAAACTCGAGACCTGTGACGGTCCCTCGACCTCTCAGCAGCTTTGGTACAACCCGAACTCTGGCGGGAACTATCACCTCGAAAGTGATTGGTATGATGACGAGTGTCTGTACGAGGCCGGCGGCATGCAGGGCACCGGAACCAATTTCACCACCGACTGCACCTACGGCGAAAACGGCCAGACGTTCACTCAGACGCCTTAAAAGGAAGGACAGAACTCTCTTCTCATGAGTTCAAGCCTGTTAAGTTTGCTGTGTCCTAAAATAGACCCAAAAATCCTAACTAAAAACAATCCGTTTTACAGTGATGCTAATGTAGTAAATACAATGCTGTTCTATTGGCTGGCGAGGTTACCCTCAATTGGAACGCCCTCTATCCTAGCTTACTTAAGATGTGTGACAAATTAGAAGAATTAAAAATGACCTTCCAGTAGCAACGGAACATTTTCGGGCGCTAAGGCCTCATCCTAAAATAATCCCCTCATGCTAGCCCCAACCTGTCATACTGTATGGTATGCCAAAAACCCAAACAATCTCTCAACAAACACAATACGAATTACTCCACGCAACGCTCTCTGAACGTGACTGGCGCGTTTACCTGGGTACCGAAGCCCGTAAGCTCGGTTAACATATCCCAAGTAGCAAAAGCTTCAGGCAGCGACCGCAAGACCATTGCCCGCGGTGTTACTGACAGCGATCTGCCGTCGCTCCCGGATGGCCATGTTCGTTTACCTGGTGGTGGCCGGAAGAAGCTGCTTGACACTGATCCAACCCTTGAAGCGGACCTTGAATCACTGCTCGATCCGAAAGGTGACCCTATGACCACCATCCAATGGACGACCAAGTCATTGGATAAGCTGGTTCTAGCCTTACGGGCGCAGCAGCATCACATCACCCGTAACAGCGTTCGGTTAATCCTGAAAGCCAAAGGCTTCTCTCTTGTTGCCAACAAGAAAAACATCGAAGGCGTATCTCACCCGGACCGGGATGGGCAGTTCCAGCTCATTAATGCCACCGTCAAGGAATTTCTGGCAACCGGCGATCCGGTCATCTCCGTCGATACCAAGAAGAAAGAGCTGCTCGGGAACTTCAAGAACAATGGTCGTGAGTGGCAACCGAAAGGGAGCAGCCAGGTCGTCAATGCCTATGACTTTCCATCACTGGCTGACGGCAAAGCCGTACCCTACGGCATCTACGACATTGTGCGGAATAGCGGCTACGTCAATGTTGGTACGAGCAGTGATACGGCAGCCTTCTCGGTGGAGAGTATCCGGCGCTGGTGGACGAACTGTGGTAGTCGGCTGTACCCGGGCAAAAAGGAGCTGCTCATTACTTGTGACGGCGGTGGCAGCAACGCCAGCCGGAGTAGACTATGGAAGAAGGAGTTGCAGCGCTTCTGCAACGAGACAGGTCTCAGTATTACAGTCCGACACTATCCGCCGGCCACATCCAAGTGGAACAAAGTAGAGCACAACCTGTTCTCCTACATATCCATGAACTGGCGGGCCAAACCATTGACCTGTCTGGAGACGGCCATTGAGCTCATCTCACACACCACTACCAAGAACGGCCTGACAGTAACTGCAGTACCCGACACTAATACCTACCAGAAAGGACTGAAGGTATCTGATGAGGAGTTAGCGCTCCTCAGTATTACCAGAAACGAATTTCATGGCGAGTGGAACTACACGATTACACCACAGAGTGAGGGTGTTGTTTTAGGATGAGGCCTAAGACGCTTTGTGCTGTGCGTAAACTGTAAACTGCCCATGACAGCTTGTGCGCCCAGTGATAGCCCCCGTTACTTTTGTAGCAGGAAGCCTTGTAGGGGAACTGGTTCAATAATGGCTGGCGTAGCCCATGATAAGTTCATTGAACTACTACGGTCTATTGAGCCAACCCAAGAAACAGTTAATACAATGAAGACGGTTATAAAGGAGCAGTCCGTCAAAGAGCTAACCAACTTAAATCAGGAAGTAGCTGATGTGAGGCTAAAACTGAGCGATTTAACTGATATTCGGGCAAATGCTATTAAGCAATTTATAAGTGGCAAAATTAGCGAAGATGATGAGAAAGAAGTGCTAGACAACATTGATACTGAAAGGCTTGAATTAAAGCAGCAATTAAGTGGCTTAGAACAAGAGCAAACACTTAGTGAAGCCAGTATTGACTATGCTCTCAGCTTTATGACTAACGTAGCTAAACAATGGCTAGACGCAGACCTAGAGCTTAAACAAAAGATACAGAACGTCATCTTCCCACAGGGCTTCATACTGGACATTAAACAGGGCAACTTTATAAGTCCCCATCTTAGTCCGCTTTACAGCGTAATCAGCAACCAGAATACCCTCTTACAAGCAAATAATTCAGTTATGGTGAACCTACAGCAAATAGAATACAAGAAGCTGAAAGGTACCTTGAAGAGCGAGGTGATCTTGTTGATGATCTACTCGACAGGGAGCAACAATTACGCAGCGAAGCTGAACCTGATTTAGACGCGATAGAAGAAATCTCGAGAGCTTTAGAAGAAGCACGTCGCGAATTAGATGTTGCATTTAAACTTATGGATATTGCAGAAGCTGACCCTAAACCACCTAAAATACCCAAATTAGATGTTCGGCCAGAAGAACGACACCCACTAGAATTATCTATGAAGTCGCTTCATTTACCACATGGTCCATTTGTGATGTATCATCCTAGCCTTGTTGGAAAGGAACCGGCAATGAATATATTTACTATTTCGGTGCCTCCAGATCTAAGGGGTTACGGGATTGGTACCCGATTAGAGGAAGTAGTAAAGAATATATGCATTGCAGAGGGTATTCATCAGGTTATCGGACGAGTAACAAATCCGGCTGCTATTTCTATAAGAGAAAAAGTGTTTGGCACAGAAAATGTGGAATTTAAGATAGTAACGGATGATGGTGAAACACGTATAAATGCAGCCCAAGCAAAAACATATTTGGAGGGATCGACTAAAAACGATAGAAGAGCGGTAAATGTAACAGCCCATATACAGGACTCTTAAGTTCAGTGAAATATTTTTAAATTTGGTAATACTGTTTAGGTATGTTAAATCTGCGGAATTTGATTCTCATAACAATCGTATTTGGGGAGCTGGTGGAGTCTTGTCGGGATGCTTCTCTAAGAGCTTACGCTATTTTCTAGACATTATGTTACAGTGAGTTTATCAAGACAGATGCCACCAATACCGAAGACCGTCAATCAGACTCGGATAAACAACGTATCCTAAGTTATCTTAGTATATGTTGCGCTCTTGCGAGCCTATTCTTCGGGCCAATACTTGTAGTTGGATTGCTGCTTGGTTGCTACGTTTGGTATATTGAGTCAAAACGCAAACAGCCAGACGCAAAAACCAAATTGATCGCCTCGATCGGCATTGGCTTGAACCTATTGCTCTTAGTTTTTGCCGCAATATACATTGCCTACACTTTTTAACTCACCTTACGCAAAACCTCCAGCTTCTTTGAGTACCTGAAGTTCAGCCAAACTGGCTTGCTGAGCTTTGAGGTATAGCTTTGCCTTTAAGGCAAAGTGGTTCAGATTGCTCGCTTTCGCCAGTCGTTCCAGCTTATGGTAGGCATAGGTTGCCGCAAAGAAGTGGTTACTTTGTGTCTTCACTCGTTTGGTCGGTGACTTGGCCAGCCCGAGGTTGGACTTTACGGACTTGTGGTACTCTTCCACTTTCCACCGTTTTTGGTAGATCGTGGTTATGTCGGTATGTCCTAGCGTCAGATCACTGGTAGCGAGATACAAAACACCCTGACTGTCATCTCCGTTTGTGAAGATTTGACGGGTGATACGCACCGTCATATTCATGCCTTTGAGGTACCCTGTCTTGGTAGTGTTTTCTTCCCAGGCCAGCGATTCGACTGCGTGGAATACTCCTCGTAGTTTATCCTCCTTACTTTTTGCAAACGTACGATTACTCTTGAGGGCAAAGATGAAGTGTTTGCCCTTGCCAACGATGAACTCCATGTTTTCCTGTGAGGAAAACCAACTGTCAGCAAGGCAGTAGCGAAACTTCACCTGGTTTTGGATGGCTGCCCCGATGAGCTCACGGGCCTGTTCGTTCTTGGTGGCCGAGGACTTGCGTTTTTGTTTGCCGGTCTTCGGGTCAGTGAAAGGTACGTCTTTCTTGACCAGGCAAAACCCCAAGGGTACCGTTGCCTGGTCGTTATGGTAGAGCATATTGAGAATATTGACGCCCTTCACATTCCGGTTGAAGACGTGGTCATAGTGCCAGGCAATGATGTCGTTTTCGTCGGTGTAGGCCTTCTCTTCAATGGTGTCATCCAAAGCCAGTATGCCGTCGTCAGTTTCAATCTGCCGGATCGTTGGCTTAACCAGTTTCCAGAGGTCTTTGTTGGTATATTCCCGGGCAGACAGGAAACGGGTGACGTCGTCATGGCCGACTGACCCGTCCAGGGCGGCCGACATACCAGTTGCCGTGGTCAATCCGAATGAGCTGATGAGATAGTCAGAATACAGGTCAAGCATTGGTACGTTGACGGGCTTGGATTGTTTTTGTTTTGGCATAGCAACATCCTTGATGAAAGGTTGACTGCTTTTAGTATGCCCCAGGACTCAAGAAAGTGGGAGTGATGCGTAAGGTGAGTTAATAGCTTCTGGCAGGTTCGTTTATTTAAAAACTGAGGGCAACAAAAAGATTTACGTTGAGAAAGCCACAGGACGTGAAGTGCCAGTAATAATCCCATTATTAGCCAAAAAACGGATACCAAGTTAAAAACGCAAAAAATACTACCTATAGTAACTACGTTTTTACATTTTCAAAATGAGGGGTAACACCAAGTATATAATTGCCTAAAATATTACTATCGTCTAGGATTCTATCTGTCGGATTGTAAGCTTAGTCCTCGTTGGTAAAACTTTTTTTAAGAATACGGCGTTTCTTAAATAACTCTGACATGTTCCGCCAAGCATCATTAAAGGATAGTTTCACTGTGCCTATCCGTTTTCGGTACTCAATAGGGTACTCAGCACAACGAAAGCCTTTGGCGTGGGCTTCAACTTTAATTTCTTGCGAGAAGGGCATGCCATTATGTTTGACATCCAGCTGCGACCAAATTGAACGTTTAAATACCCACATACCTGATTGGGAGTCACGAAAGGGTGTTTTAAACAATACCCGCATAACAACGGTAAGCAGTTTATTACCAAATATGTGCGACGACCGCATTGACCCGGGTGTCAATTCGCTTAGCCGGTCAGTACTTACAAAATCTAGATTGTTCTGTTGCATTTTTTGAAGTAGGGCTGGTAGAGCATCAAACGGATAGGTCATATCGGCATCACCGGTTGCAATAATGTCTCCCTGAGCATTTTGAAATCCAGCCTTATAGGCGTTTCCGTAGCCTCGTTTTGGTTGATCAATGACGATCGCCCCGTGTCGCTTGGCTATTTCCGCCGTTTTATCGCTTGAAGCATTATTCACTACAAGCTTTTCTACGTCATAGCCTAAATCTGAAAGTTCTTGGACTGGAATACTGTCAAGCGTTGGACCTATGCCTTTTTCTTCGTTGTAGGCGGGAATGACGACGCTCAGCTTCACTTTCGGTAGATCCTTTTTTAGTTATACAACATAATAGGCACAAAATCGGCTACACCAGACCGATCATGCCCATATGTCAAAAATATTCTGCTTTAAACTATTGGACTATAAAATAACAAATCATGCAATGGTGTCTATAAGAATTCTCACTGCTATGTCTTTAATTACAAATAAAAATAGTCGACTTGATGGAATTGGCATGGCTTTTATGTAAGATGATTTAGTAAAAGCCTCCGTAATCAAAGTGGGTCGCTTACCGTACGTATAGCGAGCGAGTATAATTTGGCACATGTCGATAACCCGGTCACTCCATTTTTGGCACAAATGCATTGTGTGTGGCACAAAACTCATTCCTGATCAACCGTATTACACCTGTCCGAAGTGCAATGGTCTCTTGATGGTAGTGAGAGATGACGAGTTCGTACGCCACAAAATTGGTACCGGAGCCAAAGCCCAAAGATTTTTCGATAACTTACGTTACGGCCACACTCGTCTACAGTATCCGAACGATTCTGGGGTTTGGTTGTGGCGTGATTTTCTCCTGCCCGGTTTTCCGACAAAGGCCATTCTATCCCTTAAAGAGGGTCAGACCGATCTATTTGAAGCGCCTCGGTGGTTGGGTCAAATTATAGTATAGCGACGAGTCGGCATGCGGATCCTGAAAATCCTGACCATTTGTTTCAAGATGTGAAAAGACCGTTGATCCATAGGTGCCCCCAACAATAATCAAAGCCATGCCTATTACTAAAATAAGCTTGGCATGCCTAAAAATAACCAGTGACCAGCGAATTAACATGTGTCGATCCTTTGATTTATTTTGTTCACATTGATCATCGCAGTCTCGGGAATAATGTCTTTCGGGTTATACAATCTTGATTATAAAACAGGCGATCATGTGATCAGTACCTTTTAAGGCTTACGACAAGCATTTTGCCTAAAAAGCTTTATAATAGCGGTAGCATGGGTAAACCAAACACTGACTGGTCCGAAGCGGCTGCATTTGATTTTAAAGGAAACCGCATTGGCGTCCTCTTACTCCATGGTTTTACCGCCACACCTCAATCGGTCCGTCCGTGGGGCGAATATTTGTCAAAAGCTGGTTATACGGTGTCATGTCCACTCCTGCCCGGGCATGGTGTCAGCTGGCAAGTAATGAATAAAACTCGCTGGCAAGACTGGTACGAAACTGCTGTTATGGACTTTGAGAATCTCCAAAAGGATTGTGATCAGGTTTTTGTGATGGGACTGTCAATGGGGGCGACGCTGGCTCTCAAGATTGCTGAAGATTACCCCGATAAAGTTACCGGCCTAGTACTCGTGAATCCATCAGTAATGACCAAAGACTGGCGAGCTCATTTTGCTCCCATCGTGAAACTGGTCAAACCCTCACTGCAAGGAATTGGCAACGATATTAAAAAAGCAGATGCCCAGGAACTCGCGTATGATCGCTTTCCGGTAAAAGCTTTCGATTCACTTAGACACCTTTGGGAGATTACTAGAACTCATTTAGTGAATGTCACAGCACCAGTACTACTATTTCATAGTCGTCAAGATCACACTGTTGAGCCAATCAATAGTACCATTGTTCTAAAAGGAATTTCGTCTGCAGATAAGCAAGAAATTATCTGTGAGAATAGTTATCACGTCGCCACCCTCGATAATGATGCCGAGAAAATTTTCCAAGGAAGTGTCGATTTCATCAAGCGCCACACAAAGCAAGCCCAAACAGGTTTGTAGGCACAGTTTTTTTAAGCCGTTTCAGTTATGCCATAGAACTTATGCATAAAGCGAAGGGTTGCATCTCTTCGTCTCATTTCAGCGACAAGGGCTTTTTTCGTTACTAACTCACCTAAATAAGTTGCCACTGTTCGCTCCTCAATCTGTCGCTCTGTTCGGGCAACATAACGGGCATAGACCTCCGATGACGTTAACTGCATTCCAGCGTCGGTAATAATGGCCATAAGCACTTGGTAGGTTTCGGCTTTAGATTGCTTGTTTTCAGCTCGTGAAAAGCGATGGGCCTTGTCGATCAGCATTCCTTTCAGTCTGTCATCTTCAATGATTTCTTGTGCAGCTTGCAGGCCTTTTTCGACAAAACTACTCTTTTTAATTTGGTCATCTTGCGCTACTGTGTCGCCTTCAGCACCAATTTGAGTCACCTCGTTGCCACCTTCCGCATCTCGAGTGTCATAATTTATGAAGATATTCACTAACTTCGTCAGCGCCTCTTCATACTCCCCTACAACATGCAATCGAGTTCGATAACCATCATTGAACGACCCTATCGGACGTAGGCCTGGTATAAGTGAATCTGAGCCGTCGTCACTTTGACCGGTATTGCCATTTAATGTCGTACTGAGTCTATCTCGTATGTGTGCTAGATCAATATCCGGATCTTGTTGTAGAGCCCAAGTCGTAACAAACCGTAAACATTCCTCCTGAGTGAAACTAAACTGACCCGCCTCCGTCCGTGCTTGCATAAACGCATATATCCCCTCAACGGCAAGACTTCGTAACCTTCTTCCGTATCCATTTGGATAATTGGGGTCAAGTATTTCAAATTCTCGGTCATTTTCTTCTATAACCCGATCAATGCTTAGAAAGCCTTCACTCTCCATTTTATTCGCGGCGCCAGATATTGCAGATTCAATATTGTCATAGCCCGCACGATCAACTTTGGAAAAATCTACTCCAAGGACGTCAGTAAGTGGCACATGCTCTTTCGGGGAAGTTAGAAGCTCCAGGAGCACTCCCATACGATGCGTTTGGGCACTAACTCCCGATGGACTCTGTGGCACACTCAGGATCGTCTGCAGGGATATGTCAGGATACTCTAAACTCCACTTAAGGAGTTCTCCTGCTAAGGCGACATAGTGGTCACTATCTTCAATTAAAGCATAGCCCGTTTTCCCACCGCGACCACCCTGCGGGACACCTTGCTCAACAATCTTTCCTTGCTTCAAGCTTTTATCACAATAGGCAAACGGCTTTCGTTTGCCTGGAGGATGTTCTGCCTCAGACCCCACAAACTCACGAAAATCAACATCCATTCGATCCGGGCCAATAAAATTCGATTGTGTATCCAAAAAAAGTACCGTCATTAGCTTCGCTTCATGAGTACACATCCATCGGACGGTTTGCATGGTTTCAGCTGACAGTGGTACTTCAAAGTTTGCGACCTGAGTCTCACTCGGACTCTCCATAGTTTTAGGAGGCATGAAATATTTTTACCATATTTTTCTTAATTGTAAATAGTTTTTGACGAGATTATACCTTTGTGTTGTCTCAACCTGAGAAGCTCTTGTTTGACAATACCCAGCTCGCTACCCACTCCTTCGCCAAAGCGGCCGATATCGTCAACGATCACTACAGTGAATTCACGCTAGTACTGACCATCATGATCAACATGCAAGATGTCGTCTTAAAACGCGTCCTTTCAGTCATGTTTCAGACCTATGCCGATTCGCTCCGATGACATACAGATACTGAAAATGCCGCGCTGCGTAAAAACTTCCGTCTACTACCTGCTCAACGTAATTAATGACTACCGGGTCGGACAGGGGGCCGAAGTGATTGCGGACGTAGAAACATGGAACGACGGCCATTTGAAAGCCTAATAACGCCAATTTGAGGAGCAGCTTGTGGTGAAACCGCTACGCTGACGTCTGGGTTGTTGCCCAGTAGTTGGTAGGCTAAGCTGCCGAAATACCGCTCTACCATTGTTGGGGATTGGGGATCGTCGTATTCTTTGACAACGGCCGCCGGACAGATACTGCCTTGCCGTATGTAGGGTCGCATAAGTCTCTTGAAGGATGCCGAGTAACCAATGGTTGCGCCAGCATCACTATCTTTGATCATAAAATCCTCGGTCGGCAAATAACCGTGATAGCGCAATGACCGATTAACGACTCGGGCCTCGCCGAAGCCATTAAGTTGGCTCAAAGTTGGCAACTCCTGACTACTCGTAACCATATCAATCGGATCCTCCTCATATCCTTGTTCAAGTAAATGCCCCAAAGCCCCAGCGCCTGAAAGCGATACGAGATAAACCGCAGTACTACAAAAATGGGGTAGATTTTCGTTTTTTTGATTCGTCAGTGTGGCGAGATTTGAAGGTGTCAACGCGCTTGCCAGTGTCTCATTGTTTCTGTAGATTTTTTTAAGCTCACCTACTTCTTTTAACCGGGTTGCTATATAGCCGGCATAGCCGCGGATTATTTTTGATCGCTCCTCAACTTTATTTGGTAACATTTCCGCCACCGCCTCTGTATCAAAGGTCGCAATTGTAAGATCCAAGACATAGCCGACAGCCGGCATCAGAAATTCACGGGATAGTGGTCCATGTTGTTGCCATAACTTCACTGCGGTCTCATTAACCCGGACTTGATATGCATTATCCGGGTCAATAAAATCGGCGGTAATTCCATCAATTACGGCTTCGGTGGCATTGGCGAGAATCGGATACATATCCGGATTTATTGCCGCCGGCAGGACGGTACGATGTGGGGCCATTTATACTTTTATATACTGATTGTTAGTCTATGTCTAGTTTTTCTTGACTGAGATTACACCTTTGCTCCGAATAGCTTAAAGTACGACCATAACAAGAAAATAACGGTAATTGCTTATTTATCTATAGCTGTACGCTATGCGTACAGGTAGTCATGCATTAACGTTTGTACGTCATCACGCCGTCTATTATTTACTAATTAAAAATTAATGTTATAATATATTTATTCCTCTGCTACGAGAGAATATATAATTTAAAGTGCTAGGGTCCACAGAATATCAAAGTGCCTAAGCAAACAAGACAACCTCAACGTTCAAGGCCAAAGTATGGAAAGAGAACCGCTCAATCAACACCGTATTGGCAAAATTGCCCGACGAATAGGCAAAATTGCCGCTAGTATCTTCATTTCGAATGGCAGAGATTGCAATCCTTATCCGATTGGACCAGATGAAGTACAAATTTCCAGCAGTACTGCACATGACGTTGCACCACAACCTCCCTCTGATAATTTAGTCAAGGTGCGTCGTGGTAGGCTTAGGGGCGGCATCCCGAAGGAACTCCTCACCGGATTTACAACTGATGTAGAGAGCTACAGTTCTGCTCGCGGTTTTGTATCTTATCTGAACAGGTTGACAGTAAGCGGTGAGGAAAATGTCCGAGAACGCGTAGCACTTCTGAGTTTAGTCGATTGTCGACAGGCGTATGCGAACGCAACCCAGTCTGGTGGTATCTTGCGACACCTCGATATTTCCCCAGAGAGATACGGTGAAAATGTGAAATCAATTATAGATTTTGATGCTGAGTATAGTAATGTGCTTTGGCAATCGGTTGCAGATTTTAGAGTAATGACTCTAACACTCGGCTCTTACATGGATGAGCCAATTGCCTTTGTCGACGAAGCTGGCATTGAGCCTATTCACACAATTTCTCCCGGTCTTATCGAAGCCTATTCTGCTATTGGTAGTCATTTAACAAACTATGCTATGGCGATTGATCTACGCAATAGAGATGAAGTTACTTGGGATACTGTCATCAATGTCACGAGAAGAGTAAGTCAAGCGGTAAATCCGACTGCGTGGGGTGAATCAGCGTTCTTGAATGAAAGTGGTGAACCAATAGTTCCTTCAACCGATGTATCAGCCGGTTTATATCTCAATTCCCGATTGCAAGGACTCTATTGAGTACTAGCAAAGAAATGCTTTGAAGTAATTGCAACTGACTTCATAAAACCAACTACTGCACTATAAAAAGTAAGGTACAGAGTACGATAGTGCATTAGAGAAAAAAGAACCTACACTTTTCCGGTGACGATCGAGGCATCTAATAATTAGGCAACAAGACGTTTCGGATCTATTTCGATTCCAAAAGTTTCACCAAGCGCACTAGCAACGCGCGTTGCTGTCCTCGCTCTGCCGTTATCGGATGCATTAGTAGCCTCGACAAATAGGGGCTGTAAATGACTTCGAGCAATATCCGCTAATTGCTCTTCACGACCAATCAGGTGCATAACTTTGGTAGTTGCCGCTGCGGGCCAATAAGCAGGCGAGAATGACGTTTTGCTTCCTAGCATTCCAGCTAGAGTTACCTCTACTTGATCTCTAATTAAGATACCCACTCCATGTATAAATCGTTTATGCAATTGATCAATTTCGTCTGATAGAGGGTTATCCAGCTCTGGTATTTCGATGCCCACATTGGCAGCCATGGCATAGAGATCACCCTGATGAAGCTGGGGTTGCGGTGTCCGACTAACTCTTTCGGCAATTGACTTGACCACACTTACTACCGCTTCCTGACCATAAGCCACTAGCGGCACCATCCCGGCAATATCTCCGGTGCGTTCAGGTACTGACTGATAAAATACATCAGGTGTTTCAATGGACGCCAAGTCAATGATGGCCGCCTCTACCCCAGCTTTTGAATTCGCCGTTCTTATGCTCGTTATGTGCTGCATCACCCTGACAAGTATTGGATCTTGGTCTAGTGAAGATGCGATACATACTTCATGCTCGATAGGAGTTGTTTCAAAACCCTCGTAAACTGGCGCTCCATATAAATGTACCCCGACTAATGGTATATCAACTACCGCAGCCGAAATTTCATCGAGTTTTATTTCATTGTCACGAAATCGTCGCACATGATACCCCCCCTTTGAAAGTCCAAATGCTAAGACCGCATCGCCAGAACCGATAATTGCAACTGGCACCGATGCATAGCTCAAGGTCTCGTGTGATCGTTCAACTTCATCTTGATATTGCACATTTTCTGGATGACCTAAGGTGACCAGCTTTGCCGCGGTAAATAAATACTCCATCGGGCTGGTTGTATCAGTCACATGGTCATGAAGCTCATTCATCACTGTCCTATAACCAAAGAACTCCGAATTTACCGCTGCACTACGCGTTCTCGAAGCGTGTGACAAATCAGCACTAGCCCGATCTGCTACTTGTATAGCGCAACGATATTCTTCTGAAAACGGATCATCATTAGCCACCCTAATCCGATCTCTAGTGACAACCGCAGCATTCGATCGTGATTGCGCTTGGCTTTCTTCAAACATTGCCGTAGCCGCAGAAGCAGTCAGCTCTGATAAGTGCGCACTTCGTCGTTCGTATATCTCGTTAGGGGTTCGCTCTATATCCATCACGCTAAATTTTACGATTGTTCAATTATATTATATCGTGATTTTTATTGAATTCTAGTTTGTAATATTCAACACACTTATGCTTAAGAAAAATTTTGTATTATAGAAGATATGAAGCAACCACAAAAGCACATGATCGATCCAGTTACTGTGGTCTACAGCTGGAATGTCAAACCAGGTAAAGATGAGGCCTTTCAGGATTGGATGCACCGGATTCATCAAGCAGCTGTCAAGTGGCCAGGACATCTCGGTGTGACGACACTGCACTCGCCAAAGGATAGTCATTCATACCAAACGGTACTTAGATTTGATTGCGCAAAACATCTCAATGCCTGGCTCCAATCAAAAGATCGTAAATCATATCTCACAGAAGTCAGGGATCTCGCCACTGAAAACGATTCCCAGGCTACGGGACTAGAAAATTGGTTTGAAATACCAGGAACGGTCACCGTACCACCTCCAGATGGAAAATGGTCGCTGTGACATTTACCGCTATCTATCCTATAGGCTTAGTATTCGGCTACTTTATTAACCCACACATCAAAACTTGGCCAGTGCCGCTAAGAGCACTTCTTCTACCGATTGTCGCGCCTATACTGCTGACATATGTACTCATGCCGTGGTTAACACAAAAGGTGTTTCGTTACTGGCTATATAAGCAATAGTTTTTGAAAATATTTAGTATTGCCGGGCAGATAGGCGACCGTAGGCGACCTCCTCAGCGACAGTACCTTCTCAATGCGCATTCCTTGATTAATAGCTGCTTATATATTATAATCTAGATAAACATTCGGAAGGGATCCACTAAATGAAAAGGCAGCTAAACGAAGTATTGCCCGCAACTCGGGACTATGACACCGGCCCCGGCAGTATTGCTGAACAACGTAACCCTGGTGCTATTAGTAAATTTGTCTCCCATTACGGTGGTAGGATTGCACTCTCGGCAGCAACAATTGCGCTTCCTTTTATGCTTTGGTCTAAAGTGATGGATATATTTCACAGCGACACCGTACCTGCAGCCAGTGCAGGAGCACCCGCCCACGAAGGTCAGCCTCCAGCCAGTCACAATGAAGTTATCATTAATACATTTCAAGATGGCAAGCCATATCTTGGTCAGGTAGCTATTCGCATCGACGGCGACGCCACTGTATACTCAACAAATACAAGTAGTTGGGAAAATCCGGCACCTCCTAATGAAGCTGTCGTTGAATTGCCGGAAGGAACGGACGAAATTGAAGCGGCAGGCGTGCTCCACAATCCGCCATATACCTACCAATATACACCTTGGTCGGACGCATCTAGCGTAGTTATCCCTTCACAATCTTCAAGTCCGCCTATGGAAGTACTGACAATATATCTACCCGACAATTATCCTGGCACATATTAGACTTCGATCACACCAAATAAATACGCATTGCTACCGCAAAGATTCACTCAAAATGGCAACTAGCAAGCTATCAGTGTATAAAATTGTAGCTTACTGCAGTAGACGCTGGCATAGTCTTATTATCAATTTCATCAAAGCCCACGACATTCATTTCACTGATATGCCACGTTCCGTCTGGATCAACGCTTTCGACGAACGCCACATGACCCAGACCATGGTCAACATCTGAAATTTGCATTATCGACCCTGGAGCGGGGTTATGATCTACGACATGCCCGGCTACTCTTGCGTTATAGGCCCAGTCGGCTGCGTTACCCCAATTTGTCGGAATCGGATCACCAATTTGAGCCCGTCGCATAAATACCCAGTAGGTGCAGTTGCCAAAGGCATAGTAATCGCCCGGAAAATTAGGTCCGGTGTAGAGTGAAATAGTACCGACGCTGCCACCAGAACTCACCGGCACTACAGACTCAGCAAGTGCACTAATGTTAGTGATAGACAAGAGCGCTATTACTGGCAACGCCATAATCACCAGCAGAGCACTACCGGCAATACAAATTTCTTTTCGAAGTGGTCGTCTTAGTAAAAACAAGACCAACGGGCTCACGAGCGATAGACTTCCGCCGGATTGGTCGTCAGTAGAGGGTGTTCTTTGGCTGAGGCTACTATGGCAACCGCTGCATGATTAGAATCGGCTATCAATAGGGCATCACCTTTGCCACAGGTTAATAAGTAATTTTCTTCGTACTCGCTAATTTGAAATTCACTGACCACATTTTTGATAGTGGTAGTATCTTGTCGCATGAGAATTCTAAGACTGCTCTGAGACGCAATCGCCCGGCCGTAATCGCTGCGTAAAAAGTCATTGGCAGCCTGAGAAATAATCGAAACACCTAAGTAGTACTTCCGAGCCCGGCGAACCAAGCCAGCAACAAACCGGGCACTCTCCTCATGCTGCAGCAGCAACCATCCTTCATCAATTACTAATAAACGTTTTTCAGGACTTTTTTTTACCTGATTTGAGACAAAGGTAGAAATGATCAGCATCATAATTTGCCGTAGGCTCTCTGGTAGGTCCTTGATATCAAAAACGAGCAATCGATTGTCTAACTCGATATTGGTCGGCACATTAAAGACATCGGCCAGTGATCCACTAATGTACTTCTCTAAACGTTCACATAAACTTAAACGCCCCATATCCTGCAGTACATCATAGAGATCCTGCAAGATTGGTTGTCGATCAGCGATTGTTTCATAGATGCGTAAGATGGCTTTATCAACGGCCGCTTTTTCACGAGCATTAAGACCTTCCGCCATCAATGACACAATTTCGGTCAGATCTTGGGTATGTTCAACGAGATCATCGCGGTTCCTACTGGTAGCTGCAAAATCAAACGGGTTAATTTTTTCCGCTGATTTAGCCGATAGTTTAATGTACGATCCATGAACAGATTCGCTGAGTCGTTTATATTCACGCTCCGGATCTATCACAATAACCTTAATACCTTGCATCAACGACCGCAGAATCTCGACTTTTGAGGCGTAACTCTTACCACTGCCCGATTGTGCAAAGGTAATACTATTGGCATTATGTAGTGCAAAGCGATCTAAAATCACCAGTGAATTATTGGATTTATTAACACCGTAGAGAATACCAGAATCCTGAACTAGTTCCGATGACATAAACGGGAAGGTGAGGGCGCTGGAAGAGCTGTCGAGGTTTCGTTTTTGCTGAAGTTGGTCTTCACCGCGAGGTAAAATAGATTGCAAGCCTTCAAGTTGCTGGTAGCGAGCCACTTTGGTATAGAACAATCGCCCGGAGAGCGCCGTTTCTAGCAAGCGTGTCACCTTATTGAGCTCACTGAGACTGGCAGCCCTCAGGCAGACATAGATCGAAACTTGAAAAAGCTTTTCTTGACCACGCTGAATCTTATCACGCAACTCCATAGCCGAATTGAGCGGGTCGGTAATTTCTGAACCTATAATTTTTCCGGCACGCACCATCGCCCGTCGTGTCGATTCCAGCTCTGTAATCTTTCGATGCAATTTCGGCAGTGCTTCTGTCGCTTCAACCTCTGTTAAGTGATAGGAAATATCGGCATCATGGTTAAAATGAACGAGGCCGTCGAGCCAGCCGGAACTGGCAATAAACGGATATCCAGACACGAACATCGTACGCATAAACACTTCATCAATACAGATATAACTTGGTTGTTCTTCCAAACCAGAGTACGACAAGATATCAAGGGGGTCTTGTTCGCCCAGTGAAACTTTAGTACCCGTTTGACGAACGCGAGTACGTTCCAGCCAGTTCAAAGTCGGTAAAGTAAGCTTCATGCATTGGCCTCATTTGTTACGTACATTGAATGCAGGTAATCTAGAGCCTCTTCGATTAACGGTTGCCGTTTCGCCAGTGGCTCATTGTAAAAGCTGTAAAACAGGTTTAGTACGGCCAGGCTATTTAGAGGCTGGCTCTGCATACCTAGTCGGGCCAGTCCTTTACTGACAATATCTACCAGCTGAGCAAGCTGATCCTTAACAATCGTAAAATCTACCGCAGCATCGCTGTCGAACTTTACAATCACATAGAACTTTCGACTAAGAATCTTATTGTTGTTTACCAGGGACTGGATAAACCGACAATACTCTTCCAGCTGCAGCCGGTATACTTCTTCAGTTTCGCCGTGAAGGCGCTGCTGAATGTCACTGACATAGGCAGCCATATCCATTTCTCGGGTCCGTACCAAAATTTGAATGCTACTACCTAGTGAATTTAAAAAACTCTGATAGGTCTCGATGAGGGCATCCTGTTCAGCTTCGCTTTTAAGCTCGAAGTTAACCGACGAAACACTGAGTACCCGTCGATACCTATGACCTGGCAGCAACAAGATTCCATCTTGAACTCCCTCTATGGCAAGCTGTCGACGAGACGACGATTTAGCGTTCGACTTCTGAATAAAGTACATCGGTACCTCCTCTTTTATTCGAACGAAACGTCAGTTGGGCAGAGGGGTTATCTCGTAACTTTTGTAAGACGCTTGATTCAATTAGTTTAAATCCCCGCACACGAGACGATATTGTCGGTGCGTGCGCGCCGCCACTTTTATGAGATAGATCACTTTCTACTACTCGGTGAGCTATTGGATCAGTTGTTTTACGATGCAAATAATATCGTGGCCGAAGATTGTAGCGTGCCACTAAGATAAGCCAGTAGAGTACTAACTGGCCTCTGACTCTAAGTGCTAAACAAAAACCTAGCACTACCGCGCAAACCATAAAATAGGTTTTATAGGCAGCAAAATGAGCAAACGGCGGCAGCCCGATATAACAGGCAACGGCGAAAAACAACGGCATACTGAGAAGCAATACCTGGGTTACGCTGAGCGATCCGACTATAATGTCTTCAATTGAAGTAATTTGGGCGGGTACAATGGTTGTTTTCATGAGTCTTCGGTGTCCTTTGCTTTGGCTTGTTTCATCTTTAAATCAGCCGCCGACAATCGATGATCGTCATATACAATCGACTGCGAACGTACTGGCTCAGGTTGCAACTTTGGACCACCTTGTTGATTTTGGAAAAAAGACAGCTGGTTAGCAGATAGTGTGGCATCGCGAGTGCGAGTCAATTGCTCACGCGAAATATAACTCAAACTATTCACAAATTGACCGCCAAGTTTCCGCGCTGAACGTGGACCGATACTGGCATATGAAAACTGTGTGAGAACACCTTGGGTTTTAAGTAGCGTAATGACAGTTGCCAGACCAACCACCATGGCCATGATAGGGTCAGCGGTATGGTTTGGTCCGTTGACCATGAGACCGGCAAAAATTGATGCCGCCAACTGCAAAATGACGACATGTATAAACAGTACGAATATTGTTGAAAGATAGACCTTGGCAGCCGTTTCAACAAAATCACGAAAGCCGGGTATGAGCCAAAGTAGCACAACAAGTGGCGATAAAACGGCTCCGATGTACAGCGTTACTAGTCGACCGACATAATAAATAAGTAAAATAACAGCGAAGATAAAAAAAGCAATCATGATAAGCAGTGTCGCAATACCAAGACTGCCTGAGAGATGAGCAACGTCCGACAGAGTCTGCCATACCGTGGTTGCAGGAAATACCGCTCGCAGCGCCCCAATCATTGCATTGCTGATGCTGATAATGCCGTCTATCGCAAATATCGATGTGTTCAGAAGCAGAAATACAATCCCTAGTTGCGGCAGTAAGTGCTTGAATTCAATTTCTTCCAAACCGAACGTCGCGTAACTCATCACATGAAAACCAAGTAACGCCACTACCAGGATAAACAAGGCGTCGGCAATACCAACAATAGCCAACCACAAACTAAAGACGCTGCTATTGGGAGCCATCAGCGGGGTAGTAGAGGTAAAGTAATTTAAGGCACTCATGAACGGATAAGCGATGGCTTGAATAATAGTTTGTAGCATGCCAGTTATCGCCTTAATGAGCACATCAGCGAGTCCGCTGCCGGCTGGCTGCGGTTTAACGTTTGTCAGAATGGGCATAGTATTTGCTGCCGAAACCGTATGAGCAGCTCCATAGGCATGGGACAAAATAGCTGTCAGGGCGCTCGCTCCAAAAACTATGGCTAAACCAATTAAGGCATTGCGTATAAGTTTTTTGGCCTCAACAAGCTTTTCCGGACTACCGGCACTCGTCATATAGCCATAGCCACCGCGGATGAGAAAAAACGTGCACAGTAGACCAGCCAGCACACACATCGTTCCAACTATCGGTGTTACAAAGGAACGCATTGTCTGTGCGGCCAGCTGCGGGGCTGCAGTGCTTGAAGCGGCGATTTCGACTAGCGAGATCATAGGTGGAGTCTACTAGTTTCTAGCTGCCAAAGGCATTGGTGGCAAGCGTCGTAATTATGTTGCTAATAACAAAAGCCGCAATAACGATTGCCAGACCAAGACCCGAATGAATGAGAGTCCGTTTAGCTTTCGCTAGATTTTCAGGATTGCCGGAGCTGGTGATGTAACCGAACCCTCCCATTACAAAAAATCCAGTCGCCACCAGACCGGCCAATCCTGCTATAACCTGAATAATATTTCGAAGAAAGCTTTCAACCTGAGAAATACCACCACTGCTATCGGCATACGCCGGATGAGAAAGAAATAGCGGAATACTATACGCAGAAACTAGGAGTATGGTTTTGATGAGTGTTTTGATTCGCAAGCTAAGACCCTCCTCCACACCCCTAAGCTAGTAATGTAATTTTGAGTATAGCAATAGCTTTTGGATTTATGCAACTATATTATGTAGCATAAGCGGTACTGCAGTTATTCAGTCTGCCTAGGTGTACTTACGCGACTGGCGTATAAGTAGTCCCTAGTCATGTCATATAGCTCTTCTCGATCCTTAAAAGGTGCAAATGAAACAGTTGGCTCATTCTCGTGGACGGGCGATGGGACGCTAAAGCCTAACAGATAGGCAGCAATCGTGTCACTTAATTCTTCACTAATTGCCGTGAGCAGTAAATCTTGATCAAAATCTTCTGGATATCTCCGATACGTCGAAGCGACATGTGAAATGGGCGAATGCCGATAGGTTGCCCGATAAAAGTCTAATAAAAAATCTACGGAGCGCACTGGCCCTCTACTGGGCAGGTTTAAGATAATCTGTTTTTCAACTAAATCAGGCAACAGCATCTGCTGAGCCAATTCTCGAACGATCGTCTGTGCTTGGGCAACTCGAACAGTGGCCGGGCTATACGAATCTGCATCAGGTTGACGATGCAATCTTAGTTTTGCAGACAACCGCCCACTTTGATCGTCTCTTACTAGTTCATTACTGCCTAACAGATAGGTGTCGTGAGCCAAAGCCCGTTCGGCTATCCTCGTAAACCAAGATTGTCCATGCTCGTGTTTAGTAACCCATAAGGGAGTATCAGTTACGACAGTAGTGGTCATTGAGCGTTCACGTGCCTGAACAGGAAATAAGCCCCAAAGCTGCTCAATTTCGCGCGGCTGTAGCACCAGCGAGTTATCTGGATCACTCACAGACAGAAGTATAGCGTCGCCTGCTTGCAGACCGATAGCCACTAGGAATGAAACTCCAGGTTCGGCTCGTTCCAGAGCACTCAAAGTCTGATTCATGTGTAGACCTTCCGGAAAACGATCCGCTACCAGCGACTCATAAGAATCATATACCATAAATGAATATTATATAATGTTTCTTATTATTCTCTACTATATCTGAGCTCAATGTGCCATACCTCGATGGGAAATGAGGTAGGATAGTGGATTGGAAAAATACTCTTTTGAAGTATGACGATTACTTTAGGCCTTCAGGATAGTGGTATTCGACATCGTGTCTTTCCGTAGGATCGATGATGATATCAATGGATACGGCCATATTCTCTGTAGCAATCATGGCATCATCCGGTTCTATATCTTTATACGGGTAAATCTGGAAGGCCGTCCCTTCTTTGTCGTTCCTCGTCATTACCGCCAAATCAGCTTCAGGATCCCCTTCTAACCCAGAGTCCCGTGGATTTCGTTCCAATATTTTACACAGACCAGTTGCGGCCAATTCACCAATAGGGGGTACAATTTCCACACTAAAATAGGCGTCTTTATTTTCTAGATGCGGCTTCAAATAGATGTCGTATTTCACACATATATTTTAGCATATTAGTAGAGTTTTTACAAACTTTAGTATTGCTATTATTCGTATTAGAGTATATATTATATTTTTACTTAATTGGATCACATGGTATGGGTAAGCTAACTAAAGAAGTAAAGTAATTTTTTATCTCGCACGGAATTGCCTTTGCAGCTGGTAGTCTCGCGACTCTACTCACAGTAGGTATTGGCAACAGTGGACCAAATAGTTACCTAAGTGCTCTACAAGCTCAAACCGGTACCATTTTAGAAGGTGGGCGTGCAGATTTGTACGGGATAGATCAGGCAGTGCTCCCGAAAGGAGCCACCGAAACTTTTCTGCTCTCTATTCTTCAGCAAAGTGCAGGTTCGGCTCAAGAAAATACCTTACAGGTATATGCTGACACTGCCTGTATTACGGTAAGTGCCTCTGGTTTGGGACTAGATCCTGGAACACTAACAATGCTCAGTGGTGCCACTGATTCTCGTAATTCAAGCGAATTACAATCATATGATGCCGGTGTCGCGTATCAAAAATGTTTAAGCATCATTCTTGGTGATACTGCTAAGCAGACCTTCGATATTCCGACCGGTGTCGGTCCCATACCTAGCCCAAGTCCTAGTCCTACTCTTCCTAGTTCAAGTAATTAAACTAGAGTGCCCACAGAATATCAACTCAGTACGTAAACTGTCTTATTTTGGGCTTGCATAAACACCTAGTCTTTCATTTACGATGAGCCAATCTATGATAGAAGAGAACTAGATGTCATTTTTGTCAGCAGTATTGCAACATAAAAGACACAATTTTTGAAACTCTTGACGTAATATTGTATAATATAGGCTATGGAAAAGTATCCTGGTCATGAACATGAAGCTTTAGTTGTTTCACTTCCAGTTACCGTTATTAACAACAATACTGGTTTGACTCTTGGAGCCTTTCGTAGCGATGTTGCCGCAGAAGTTGCCGCCAATTCTCCAGTTACTACCGAAGAAGTGCTCATCGAATCTGTGGAGAGTCATTTTGAGGATGTTAGCCAGGTGTCAGTTGATCCCGGATTGATTGCCCATTATAGGGCAATAGGACGAAGTATGCTGCAGGAAGAAGAACACGATCCTGAACTGGAAACCACAGCTTTGGCAACAGACGATGAACTTAAGCTAGACCAGCAAGACGAAGAGACGGTCACCGCATTTGCTGCAGAACTAGATGAGCTAGGTACCGATGAAGGTGTGTATGCACAAGCTACCAGTGAACTATATGAGCCCACCACCGACGATCTCGTTGAACCTGGGTTAAATACTGAGGTCAATGGGCAACTCGACTCTGAAAACGAAGATACTATTGCCGATTTTGCTGCTGAGCTTGATGTCTTAAGCGCCGATGATGAAGTATATGCACAGGCCACCGTTGAGCTAAATGAACCTGTCGCTGATGATCTCGTTGAACCAGGGTTACGTACTTTAGTCGAAGAGCGAACAAGTGAAAGTTCTGAGTTTGATTCATCACCGTTTCTTGGTGACCTAGTTGCAGTGACCTTTATAAGCGATGGCACCTCCATCAAAACAAGTGACGCTGTATACGATGAGGTCCCCTCTGATAACCTTTCAGATACTACCAGCCCCGATGTAATGGCTACGCCTGAGGATAAGCCTACTATAGTAGAAAAAATTGATGGTTATTTTGATGACCAGCCCACACCAATATTAGGAATAAGCGATGAAGTACTGCTGGACATCGCTTCTGTGTATGGTGAGCAAACTGTCGAACAGGCGCCACTTACCGTACAAGACATACTCCTCAGTGAAATGGCGGAGATGGCCGTAGCGGCAAGTCTTATAGAAAATGAAGCGACCGCCCAAGCAGACGAACTTGCACCGCCACTAGCCTACGTACTGGCTGCTTAGAATCTCTTCTTATATAAGCTCAACATCAGCTTGGTACGACGTTCACCGAACTTAGAATTGCATTAATTTGCGGATAGTTCGACGTTGATTGAATGCTATTGTAAGTAACAATAAAAATCTGATCATGTCCACCACTGGCAAATAACATTTCGAAATTTGCATTATTATAGGTACACACCGGCACCGGATTACCGCCTACTTGAGCAGTAAAAGCTAATCGCCACGAGCCACCAATTTGGCTACAATTTGATACTGTTTGATCGACGGTTGGTTCACCACCGGCCATAACTTTATTGCGGTATTTATAGGCAAAACTCCCATCAGACAAACGCACTTTAGATGAATAGGTGTAGAACGTAAAACTATAGGTATACCCGCCAAACGTGACTTGTTTTTGGGACATGCCATAGTAGTAATTGTGTACATATAGACCACCTTCGACCACGAGACATACCGCAATTAAGGCCAAGGCAAGTTTTATAAGACCTGAAAATGTTCTATTTTTGCGTGGTCCAAAGCTATTTAAGCCCATCTGACTTGCCGACACACCTACTTGCCCCTCACTAGGTCGAGGTGGAGGTGCTTGCAAAGTCGGCTGTATCTGCACAGGCGAAATCGACGGAATAGACGTTGTCGGACCATTAGGCTGCGCATTCACTAGCGGTGGATTTACGGGGTTTGGCAATTGTGGCGATTGAGGTGACCGATTATCGGGTGTCGGATCTGGCATAGTAGCTTTCCACTACTAACCTTACTACGTCACTACTGACAAAGTAAAACTACGCTACATGAGGCCGCCAAATCAGTGTATTAATCTGTACGGGCATAATCTGCCATTTGTTTTGTGACATTGATAGCCACCGCCGGTTCATCACCGACAACCCATGCATCATGACCTGCCGGAATATGCGCGACATCACCTGGCTGTATGTCAATTTCTTGACCATCTTTCATTTTGATATGCATGACGCCGGAGATTGCAAAAAAGGTATGAGGAAACTCGCACCACTCGGTACCAGCAATTGGTTTCACATGCTTTTTCCAGTGCCATCCCTTAGCTTGGGTGGCAAGCGCAAAGGAGACATTATTAATTTTGGCAAAAGCGAGACTGCCATGCGGATACGTACGCAGGGAATCTGGAGCGTGTACTAAGCTTTTTTTAATAACTTTTGCCATGGTTTGCCTCCTTATTTTGTTATAGCCATATACTACTCTAAAGTCATTTAATTATTATATATGTTTAAAAATGGTTGCAATTTATTGACAATTTTATAAAAGAATCTGGAATATTTCGTAAATTATTTCACAAATATACAGGTATAATGGGTATATGTTTGAAGCTGAGTATTTACTTTTTTGTGCCGGTAAGTCAACTGATGATCGGGGTAATTTGACCTTGCACAGTATTTTTGACCGCGTTTACTTCGAACGCTTTCCTGGCCAACAGAAACCGTTCTATATTTCATTTCGGTTGCGCGCCAAGAGCGCCATTATAAGCGAACATCTAAAAATTAAGCTACTTTCCGAACGTGATAAAAAAGAGGAAAGTCGTCTTGCAGGCGAGGGTGATTTTACGGTTGAAAAAGATAATGGCTTATCGTTAACCTTCGATGTAAGCCAGTTTGTCTTTCCGAAGTCCGGCAACTACACCATGAAGTTATATGTGAATGAAAAGCTCTTGATGTCGAGAGTATTGTCCGTCCGATCAGCCAGTGATTTGATAGAAAAATAATACCTGCGCGAAAACAGAACGATACTATGCAAAGAGGCAGTAAATAGCAGATTTTTGTATACGATTCTTCACTTTCACGTTCTGAATCAGACCCAGTGATTTTCAGGAAAATCAGTCACTTAAAAAATAGTAATTGAATTATTAAGAAAAAAGTACATAATAATTACTAATTAATAGGTGCGCCTCGAACGCTTCGCCGACGATTAGCTGCCGGAGCTTTCATGCGGACAAAAAAGTAGCTGTCTTACTATGTGTCAACGAACTTACAATAAACTGGCTCTGCTATGTCTCTAGAAGCCCCGCAAAACGTCTTGGTCGTTGGGAGATCAACACTCGATTATTATCAGCCAAGTGGCGTAATTCAATCGGAATATCGTGCTGGCAATAAATCTCGGTGGGATCTTGAAGCCGAATATGTTTATAGTACGGCACTTGCACTACACTTACATGAATTGAACTCCGATGACGTACACGATTACCTATCCGGAGTACTTACTGGCTTGCGGACAAATGGCATCGAACCCAATCTAGCGTCCCTCGTTGATCCGACAAGTTCAAGAATTAACGGAACTAACGACGCAAGTTTAGCTCCAAACCAAGCATTGTCAGTGGAAACCATCGGCGATTTCCATGTGGGAGGTGGCGGTGTAAATGGCGCTGCGCTGTATAGCCGTTTGGGAGAACACGTAACCTATTTGACAGCCCTTGGCACAAAAGATCCTGTCAGCGCGACGGTCCGTGAACATTTAGTACGAACTGGGATGCGGGTATTCCCAATTGATGTCGAAGGCTTTAATGTCGGGGTTGGTATAAATTCTCGAATGCCACAAAGTGACCGCGAATGGCATATTCGCAATGGTTCAGACCTTGACGGAATATTGAGCGATGCGCTTATTCGTGAAGCTCTCGCTGAATCCGGATCGACTGAGGAGCAGAATTCGCGTAGACCAGATTACGCGTCAGTGTCGTCCCTCAAAAAACCAATACTTGCACATCGGCTATTTCAAATTATTGCTGAACAGGGCATTGATTTTTCATGGAATCCCGGTGGCTCGGAATTTGATGACCATCCTAAAAAGCTCGCAGAGCTCGCCGACAACTTCAAACCATTTCTATTAGCCCTTAATAACACTGAACTCGGAAAACTATTCGGTGACAATGACGACAGTGCCGAGAATTCTAAACGCTTAGCCTTAATGGCTGCGGAAAGCTACGGCCAGAATATACTCTGTACATTAGGGCGACTGGGCGTGTATCTGGTACAAAATGGCGATGTGGCATATAGAAAAGAGCCCTGGGTGCCTCGAAAGTATGTACATGATACAGGAGGCGCTGGTGATGCCATGCACCACGCCGTCATGTGGGCTTTAAAACACGGTCTCTCTGCGGATCAAGCACTTCAAGTCGGTAATTTCTATGCTGGTGATGCCATCACTAGAGAAGGAGCTCACAGTTACACCTATCCGGATTCTTATCCGCAGCCACCACTTAACTTCAGTCTGCTCTATAAAATTGTCCGTGCCTATCGAAGCAACACCACAGTAAGAGGACATCGACTGTCGTTTTAAGGGAACTCTCTTCTTGGATTCTAACTAATTAACTTGTTACGGTTTTCTTTAAGAGCAGAATACCATTGAATTAGCTATAGTATCACTCGTCCATTTTTATATTGCTACTTTTTTACAAAGTGTAGTATGTTAGACGTCGTAATACATGTGGGTCGCAAATTACTAATGTTAATTTGTGTTGACGTACATTTAGATACTCGTGTTACTAAAGTAGGCTACTCACAATAAGTTTTGCCGCGACTAATGAGTTATAACTACTTCGCGCGCGTTGACTTTTCTATTTCTTTGTGATATTAATATATTAATAACTCTGCGAGTTTTTCGAAGAGCCAAGGGGATAAAAGTCATGAACACAGTTTTGACTCCTTTGCCACCTTCGCATGGTCAAAGGTATCTACTACAAGGCGGTGAAAACGTATACGTCATGCCTATGACGTATGTACTACCTGATCAAAGTCCAACAACTCGACAGAGCTTAATTCCCATGCCCGAAACCCAAGACCACGAAAACGATGAACCTATAGATCAGCACGATAGTGCTGATCCTACTGTAGTTCCTTCTTCTGAACTCTCAGAACCAGTAGTACCAGAACCACCTACAGTGAATGAACAAGATAGTGCTCTGACACACACTGCAGACACTGAACGCTCAGATGATACTGAACCTGATGATGAAGCAGCACAGAAAGAAGCAGCAGCACTGCTTGCTGCCCAGCATGCTGCTGCGCAAGCTATCGAAGAGGCTCTTGCTGCAGAACGTCAGCATGAGGTACGTGGGAATGAGGATCTTGATGTGACTGTACGTGTTCGTCATGATGACAGTCCTGCAGTACCAGAAGATCATAGTACTGAGACAAAGCCAGAGCCGCCTGCTGCCAAACCAAAGCCAAAGGCTGAGGAAACAGACGAAGCAGACAACGTGGACAAAGCAGACACACAAGATGATGACAGTGGGACTAAGAACGACAGTGCTGAGTCTGATGATGATACTGCTACTCATGAAAAGCATACTGACTCAGGATCTAAGACTACCAAGAACAATGACCAGGACGATAGTCCTGCTACTGAAACCATAGAACCAGTAGCTCCTGCTCCTCCTAGGACTCCTTCAGCTGAAGTAGACAGTGATACTCCTGGGAATAGTGATGAGAATCCAGAACAACCTGACAGTCCTGATGTAGACACAGGAACAGCAGAGACTGATGCAGATGCAGGAGGCAACGCTGACCTAGACACTGAACACAGTACAGACGAAACTACTGAAGCTGGTGGTAGTGGTGAGGGTGGAGGCCATGATGGCAATGATCATGGTGGGGATCATGGCGAGGGTACGGGGGATGGAGAGGAGGATAGCGCTACTGCACGTATAGAAAAAGTTACGGCCGCTGAGGATCGCTTAATAAGCGCTCAGGCATTAGCCGACGGATTAGCTAAGCAATATAAAGATTCTGTGGATACGGACATAGATACCGAAAGACAATCCGCAGAAGCTATGGACGATGCTGAACGAGATGCTATACGTAAATTCAAAACTACCGAAGAATTATATGATGGTATTAGAGATTTAACTCTGGAGGAGCGCCTTGCGGCTATCGGAAGGCCTGATTTAGCTCCTCAGGGAACGCCCGTTGGCAGATGGGATTTTCACGATACTAGAGAAGCAATAAGAGATCCTGAACGCTTTGCCGGCAGACATCCGACATCTGAGCTCCGAAAAGATCTGATCGATCTATCTGAGCACCGAAAAGATCTGATAGGTCTAGACGAGGCAGGTTATAGCGCAGCACAGATACAATCTGAATTATTTTCTAACTATTTTGAACATGTTGACGATGGTGATGCTCGGTTCTTTAATGTTAGCCATGATACAGCTACAAACAATCTAGTGATCGATTATTACTGCTTTGCACCGGTAAAACAAAGTACTTTCGATGGCTTTGCATTTCACCTCCAGCCCTATAACTATGATGTGCTACAAAGACTGGGCGCAGGTAAATCAAGGGATCCAAAGGCTCCGAAAGATGAATCCGGGCTACCAGAAGATACGGGAAGAGGACTCGCCTTAATAGTTTCTCTAACTTTGCCAAACGAGAGACTAATCGAACATATGGGACATGGAGTTCACATTAAATTTGTCGTAAATCCTGGTACTAATACCCTTACGGAGATAACTGAGATAAGAAAGGCACTCGATGACACTACAGTAGAGACTACTGATCCTCAAGCAGATGTCCAAGAAAGCCCAGAAGAGTTAATGAATAGGTATGCAGAAGATGAAGATAGTGATCCTTGACGAAATGAATGTATAACTATAACGTATAAAAACTAACTTCATGAGAGCCAAATCTGCTGATATAGTTACAGGTATTGCATTATTTCTTCAGTGTGGGAGTAAGTAAAAAATGCGGATTCGCAGCATAGAGATACGCAAACTTATCATACCGATGCTACATGGGTTCGTATTAAGTTCCGGTAATATAACGTGTAAAGAAACAATCCTTGCAAAATTGCATACCGAAGATGGCCTCATTGGTTATGGTGAAGCAAGTTCACTAAATTACCTTGGATTTGGCGACGAAACCAACGATAGCGCTATAGAGACATTAAAAAACTTAATAGCACCTAAAATTATCAACAAAGATTTTACTGCTGCTGACGACTTTGTAGCATCATTGAGCGAGATTGCCGGACACTTTACCGCCAAAGCTGGAGTCGAGTTCGCATTTTGGCATCTTTTATCGCAATATCAGAACAAATCACTCAGCGAATTGTTTGGTGGGACCAGAGATAAGATTGCCGTTGGAGAGAGCATCGGGATTAAACACACAATCAAAGAAACATTAAATGAAATAGAGCTTCGATTGAGCCAAGGATTTCAACGAATTAAAATCAAGATCAAACCAGGGTGGGATATTGAGGTTGTCAAAGCTGTACGTCACAAATGGCCAGATATCGATATGTTAGTCGACGCGAATGCCGCCTATAACTTTGCTGAACACCAAAACATATTTCTGGTACTCGATGGTTTCAACCTGTCAATGATCGAACAACCTTTTGCAGCTCAGAGTGTATCAGACCATGCCAAATTACAAAAAATAATTACCACTGCTATATGTTTGGATGAAAGTGTGAACAGTTTACAAGATCTGAAAGCTGCCCTATCTCTCGGTGCAATCAGATTTCTAAATATAAAGCCAATTCGAGTTGGAGGTATACTAGAGAGTTTAAAATTGCATGACTACGCTGCAGAGCACGGAATAGGTGTTTGGTGTGGGGGAATGTTTGAAACGGGGATAGGTAGAGCTTTTAATATAGCATTGGCTTCAAATTCTAATTTCATATATCCCGCAGACATGTCTCCTAGCCAGTTTTATTTTGCCGAAGACCTCATTGAGCCTAGTTATAAGGTTGATCAAAATGGTTATATTGACGTACCGACATCAGCTGGATTAGGTTATGACATACGAGATGACATAATACAAAAATATACTACCGAAAAGATACTAATCTGATCTTTTCGATAAATAGTAGTAAATTCTAATAAATAACCAAAAGCTTGACCATAACTGAGGTCACTATTTCAGCATTTCGAATAAAATTTTCGATTAGATACTCCAAGTGTAATCTTTTCAACTTACACAGATACCTCCATGAAAGTACAATATTATTTCAATATTATGCCGATGCAAAGTCAAGAATTACTACAACTGCAAGACCACATTACCTCACATGGTATGCGTCAGCAGTACGCAAAAGGTCAACACGTCAGTCCGTCTGCCCTAGTTGGTAGTATGCTCTATTTGCAAAAAGGCTACTTAGCAATAGAGAACAGCAAATCCTTATCTAATATCGCTCACTATATTTACGGTCCCGGGGAAGTGATCGGTCTATACCAACTAGTAACCACAATCCGTAATGATTTAGCCTACATCCCGCTCACTAGCTTAACGGTCTACAGCATAAAAACAACTGCCTTAAAAAATGCCTTAAACCAAAATAGTGCCCTGGCTATCGGCTTACTGGAGACGTCCATCTTGCAAGCCGTCCATGTGTTTGGCCGGGTTGATAATTTAAGTCACCGTTATGCCTCAGACAAGCTCATTTGTCGTATCTTATACCTTGCCGAACGGTTTGGCATAAAACAGAATGGTGCCATATTAATTCGACCAAGAATTAGCCACAACCAGATTGGTCTTTCAATCAACATGGCTCGAGAAAGCGTCAGTCGAGAAATGAAAAAGTTATCGACCAAAAGCTTCATTAGCTATAGTAACCAGTCAATAAAAATCATCGATTTATCTGGTTTGATTGCTGCGCTCCATGATCCAGTCCGCAGTGACTGGACCTATCTAGAGTCCCTCTATGGGGATAATAAGTCGGCTACTCTGTCATAGCATCTTGAGCCAGTGACTACAATCACGTAAGTAAATGCCATCTTCTTTCATAGAATAGGAGGGAATATGAAAAAGGAAACTGGCAAGAGCTTCGCAAATCACCTTACAGTGATAGCTTATTTACTACTCGTAATCGTCCAAGACTGTGTAGCTCAAATCCTGGCTCGCCTGACAAACACTAGTTCTGTCTTCTCGAGTCACCGTTTTTCATTCTATTCAAGTCTTTTATTTGGCGATGAAGTTGTGATGCCCGTTATCCTCATGACTTCATCGCATTAATAATTGCCAAGTAATTACGTCGCGTCTTGACGCTGATTGGTATTACCGGCATTTCTTCGTTTCACTTGTCGCCGAAGTACTTCGGCATAGTTTTCCGCAGAGTACGGAGGAATTTGCGAACCATCCTTATAAAAAACTAATTGTAGTAGTCGATTTCTAAGAGTATCGGTATGCAAAAGCCGGTACATATGCATAAGCTTCATCTCGTCTTTATGTAAGCGATAGGCATTATCCCAGTTGAACTTTCGGCGGCCATACTCATCAAATCCAGCTTCAGCCCTCCAAACCAGTACAGCGTGCTCGCCAATGTGCTGGTTATCGACATTGTCGGCCATGCCATGCCAGATTACTTCACCGTCCGGACCGTCTTCGGAAAAGAGCGCCACATGATATTGTTGTTCGGGCAACAGATTGGGTATTTTTGAGCGTACTAATACACACCTGCCCCTATTCCACATCCGCATGTAGGTTTTTAACCATTCGTATCTAGCGTTACCTTCGGTTGCATCAAATTCTACCTCCGTTTCGCGCGACTTCGGGTTTGGAATTTCTGGCTGGGTACTCTCATCCCGAGAGCCTAATAGACCGTGATGCGGTGGTGCTACTTGCCACATCACTTCCCACAGTTCAAACATTTCATTTACTTCTTCGACACGCTGTGCAAGTTCGCCGAGTGGTTTCTCGGTTGCCAGTGAGGCAAGTTTATGGAGTTCAGTGACTGAAAACTTCTCATCTATCAATCCGCTTGTCAATCCGCGGGCAATTTGGATTCCCTGCAACTGAATCAAAAACTCTGTCCGGCGTGCCATGATGCCATTGAGCATTCGCAGCAGTTTTGCTCGTGTATCTGCCTGCGAAGCAATTTTCGTTTCACCGGCAGGAAACTGCGCCCTGAACTCTTTGCCAAACTGCGTAAAGATACTTGTGATAACCTCATCTTCAAAGTCTAGGTTTGCAATGACAGCATCCGTCACTTCGACGGCTCCCTCATAGAGCGACTTGATATTCAGACCAAATCCAGCACCTGCTTGGGCATTCGTAATCATATGCATAGCCATACTTTGCTGAATCAAGTTAGTGAAAAAGGCAGCTCTATGTTTATCACTACCGGTGAGACAGCACTCGTCGTAGGCCGCCACTGCTGCGCCAAAGGCTTGGCGAGCAGATTTCGACTCAAAGGGCATCGCTCTTAAAAGTTCAGCTTGATTCGCGTTATCGCCTAATGCTGTGGCAAAATCTTCTATAAACGTCTCTGCTTTATCCGGATTGCCCTCAAGGTAGGCACGATACGCAATTTGTAATAACGCATACGGTAAGAGCGTCTGCTGTGACTGAATGACATCACGTTTAATAGGCACCAGCTCTTTTTCTCTCGTTATTTTAGCATCGAGGGCACTACCAAAACTGCGTAAGAGTTCGGCGTTCGGTTGTCTTAAACGTTTGGCCATGTGGCGCCAATCACTGTCAGACTCTTGCCAACCATCTGCGCGTGAACTCAGCGGCGCACCACTAAAATATTCAAACCATTGCTCAACGGCCTGATCAACAATATAGGCACAGCCGCCAGTGTCTATAGGTGAGACTAAGTCCCTCGCATATTCTGCGCCAACATAGGTTGAGAGGGTCTTGTTTTTCCACTTACGGCCAGGAATATCGTAATCTTCCAGTCGAATAAGTCCATTGCCTGGAAAGACCGCATGAAGCGCTGCGTCAACGGCTGGTTTCGATCGTTCCATCTCCAAGGCTGAGGCACCCCTTTGCACAGCTCGACCGACAAAATTTAGTAACCATTGGCGCTCACTTGAACCGTGCTCCACTGCCACGGTCATGGCACCATCGAGTAGTTGCAGTAATCCCAAGCGGTCTGACGAACCAACTTCGACTGTCTCGGGAAGCATTCCATCCAGTAATTCACGTCCAGGCATAGTACTACCAGGTTGCGATGGCACCTCTATCATTGTTATTTAACAATAGTAGAAATATTGCAAATCAGCAAATAATTGTAGTATACCCGTTATCTTGTTTAAATAGCTATCTATGAGTTCGGAATTACCGGTTGGTGGCACTTCGGAGACGATCATCCAAGCCGGTATGCCTTTCTACACTGACCGTTATGCCACACTACATGACTACTACTGGACCCCACTCGGTACGAAATGCGGTAGCGAAATGTCATATTCACTCCAAGGCGAAACCACCGTAGTGCTCCAATTACGCGACACCATTGGTGTGAGTGTTCTGGCACCAGTTTTTGAACGAGAACTCGTGGCCCAAGGTACAAACAGTACTACAGATACAAAGTACGAGCTTGAGGAACGCGACGAGCTAGGACGTATCGTCTGCGTCTCCGGATCAAGGACACTAAGCCCAGATGACATAGAGCGAGCCGCCTATGTGGTAAGTCAAAAAATACTTAGCGATGACTGCGGTGAGATGGCTATTGTCGAGTATGAAAATCCCGATATCGCTGATGAAATAGCTGACGAACTGGATGTTATCTCGTTAGTATACGATTCCGAGACCGGTCTTCTAAATACCACTATTGTCGATGCCTACACCAGAAATGGCGTACAGACATCGATGCATCAAAATATCTACAACAAAGCAGGTGTACGGACCGGCTATATCAAAAGTGCTATTGTGAATGACCCTGACGGAAGACCCACGCCTGTAATTCAGGAAGTACGGGTATACCAAATAAAAGATGGGCGGTGGCAAGAAACTACTTATAGTACCTATAAAAATGGTCTCGTTCCTTCATCAGTCAAGGAAGGAAGCATGGAAACTCCGTTTTATTCACCAGACATTTGCGCTTACCGACCCCCCATCATACCCGAACAACAAGATTACTACTTGCGGAGCGAACCAGAAATGACCGTACTCTATACTGATGATGAATCACGCAATAGAACCGCGGGTATCGAGCTACCGTCCTGGATAGATATATCATCTGCCTACGCCATTGCCACAGGCAGCATCTCCTTACAAGAAGCCAGCGAACGTCCCTATTTTGTAGACGCACTCTCCGTCGATATTATTGGTCGAGAGGAAGCCATGCAGCGTATTGGCGCTATGGGTGAGGCAGAGGCGATACAGTTCATCAATCAAATCGGCAACGGAGAAGTAGTGGTGCTTGCCGTCGGCAGATTTCGCTTGTCGCGACTTCAGGGGATTATGAGACGAGGAAATGCTGATGGACGCGAAAGCCATGAACCACATACTTCATTATCGGATACTCAAAAACTAGCCTTGATTGCGGCTTTGCATCCGGCTTTTTTCAGATCTGAGATTCCAAATACTGATGACCCACAGCGCCGTCGAGATCGCGACTTATTGCATGGCCTGATGACGATACTGAAAATGAATCGTATAGATTTGAACCGAGCCCAAATGCGCAGTCGCAGTGAGCTAGGAGAATCGGTAAATCCCATCCTTTTCTATCTCAAACAACTCAGCATATAGATAATTCCTCTAAAAAATGAGAGCTACATTTGCATGACCACTGCAGATCAACCGCCGACTGAAGCATTTACACCGGACTATCTGATATCTGGCTTTTACCGGACAATTACACCGCTACTATGGCCCGTTATAAAGGGAACCTTTTGGTTTGATCAACGTGCTTTCAAACCTGAAAACCGGATCGGACTACTCACTGGGAGCATTCTCGCTCAAAGTATTGTTTTTCCTAATGAAGAACGCACCAATCTTGTCTTCGATGAATCTCCCGAAGGTGAATTCTCGGCTTATGATTTTAAGCGTAGTGAGCAGTTTGGAGAAGTACTTCACGCTGCTGGCCATGACATTCATGCCGGTAAAATGGCGGCCTTGCTTCTTAATAGTGTCTTAGACAATCCAGCCGGTCGCCTGACGCCACTCGATCAAGTTGATTTCCTCAAAATGCGACAAGCCCTCAAAATCTGCTGGATTAGTCTCTCTGGTGCCGTAGAACTACAACTTATCGCAAAGCGTTCCTATGGAGACGCCTATGCTATAGCTGGAGCCTTGAATCAATGGGAACCCCGACTACGCCAGCTTCAACTCATAGAAGAACCAGTCTACCAAATAACACCGAAGGGAAACGGTCTGATCGATTTAATACAAGACTTTCCGGGACGGCAGGGCACTGCGTAAAGTTCAGTGAAATCAATGCTTTGCGAAATGAGGTTAATCTGTTAAACTTATAAGAACATGAATTATGGTTTTACGCTCAATCCTGGTGAAACAATCACGCGAGTCATACATCGCGACTTTATAAGTTTGCTACCTTCAACTGGTTTTGCGCTGCTACTGGCGGTGGTTGCTCTTGGTTTTGCCTACGACTATAATCGGCATCCCTATGACCTGACCTTTTCTTCGGGTATCGTCATTACCATCATCATACTTTGTCTTTTCTTGTCAGTAGTCGTCTTTTTTATAGGTGTCTTTGTATTTAGTCATAATGTTCTTATTTTTACGAATGAGCATCTTATTCAAGTTGAGCAAAATGGCTTGTTTGACCGAAGCATTTCGCAGGTTGCATTTAGTAGAGTTCAGGATGTTACCGGAACTCGGACCGGAGTGTTCGCAACCATTCTCAACTACGGCGACGTTACTATTCAATCAGCTGGTGAAGAAGAAAACTTTATTTTCCATTATGCCCCTAACCCTGAAGGTGTCGCAGCAGACGTCTTACAGACTCACGAAGACTGTATGAAAGCTGAAGCGGCGCAGGGCTTAGCTGCACCTGCAGAATAAAAAGTTTTAACCAGCTTTAGATATCGCTCTCACACGGGAGAGCATGCTATACTACCGCTTAAAGAAAAGCGTGAGCGTCATGGTGAAACCGAAACCAAAAAAGCAATCGTCAGCGCCAGCGAAGAATGCCTACGCAGAAAATGATCTGCCAGCTTTTTTTGTAAAGTTTTTTCATAGCAACCTCGTCGTGAACCGTGGCTTACCACTCCTATTCATTAGCGTGTTTGCGGCTATTGGCGTCTACTGTTTAGTCATTACTCATGCCGCGACCGTACCTCCAACATCCAATCAGAATACGGTAACTGGCAATATTACCTCCGGATATAACGGCTATTGTCTTGATGACAAAAACGGTGATACAAGTGATGGTAATCCGATTGATTTGTGGTCCTGTAATGGTTCTACTTCTCAAGATTGGACTACCTATAGCAGTTCGGGAACGCCAGACGAAGGTACAATTGAAATCTTTGGCAAATGCTTGGCCGTCGCCGGAGGCTCAACGATTAATTATGCAGTTGTCGAGCTGGATACCTGCGATGGCACACCAGGCCAGCAATGGGTCTGGTCGACGACACAAAATATTATTCAAAACACTGGATCAGGCAAATGCTTAAGCGTCCCGTTTGACGATAAAAATAATGGCACCCAGTTAGCTATTGAAACCTGTACCACAGATAACTTGGCCCAAACTTGGACAATGCCTGCCCAATCGGCAACACCAACTCCTACGCCATCACCGAGTCCTACCCCGACACCTACACCAGCTCCCGCTCCTACACCCACACCGACCCCGGTCACTAGTTCACCTGAAGTCAGTACTACTTCAACACCACTTACCGAGAATGAAATAGCAAACTTGAATGATGAAGTACTCACTCCACCCGGTGTCAGCCTCACCACCAACCCATTTGTCTCACCACCGGCTCCTTCTATAAGCCATCTCCAGGTGACAAATATAACTGAGACCACCGCAGTCGTGTCGTGGCAGACAAACCTTGCTGCCGGCTATACCTTGAAATATGGCACCAATCCCCAGTCACTGACCGTAAGTATTGGCTCTCAAAACGCTATGCTCACAAACAAAGTAACCCTCATGAGACTGCCGTCGGGAAAGAAAATTTATCTGACGATTACACCATCAAGCAGTGGCTCGTCTGGCTCAACAGTGGGAACCTCTTTCCAGACCTCGAAAAACTATACCTATCTCATGATAGTAATTAGTATTGGTATCATTCTCGCGGTCTTACTGTTACTTCTTATATTTCGTAAAAAGCCTGGTCACCGTGCGCCTTCAGATACCGAATACAGTCAGCCTATTACCGAACCGAACAACCAGCTCCCACCTCCTGCAAAGAGCAGCGAGCCATAGCACCTTACCTAAACCCAAAATAAGAGCTATCTCACTTCCAATCTTTCGAAAGTTCTAAACCGATCGCTCGTTAGGAAGTCGGTTTTTGTAATACTAACCCAAAGTTTGTACCAATGCCGGTTCGGCCGAGTTTTACGACTTTCTTGCGTACTTTGCGACATTCGTGAATTTGAAAACCACTATAAAATTGTCTGAGTTCGGCCTCATCATAATCTTTTTGAAATTTGCCGTTCTGAGGCCAATACGTACTATTTGGTTCTGGGCCAGGTGACCGCTTAATTAGATCTCGCTCCCAGGTGTCATCGGCTGAGACTACCATAACCATGGCATACCCTCCCGGTTTTAAAGTCCGTAGTAATTCGTCACGGTAGATACGACGCCCCTCTAGAGTTTCAATATCTATAGAAGCAAACGAATCGATTGCCACATCAAAATAATTTGCTAGAAAATCCCACGGTGCGTCAATCGAAGCAGGTAAGTAGTGTACCGAATCAGCAACGCCGTGTTTTTTGGCAAGCTTATTACCAGCCACAATCGCCGGTTCAATATATTCAAGTGCAGTCACTGTATAACCCTGTTCTGCTAAATAGATGGCATTACGACCCTTACCAGCACCAATATCAAGGGCAGTGCCGTTTGTCGCAACCTGCCGCTCCCTTAATAGCTCGACAAACATCACCACCCCGCTGGCGGGTTCTTCATTATTCATAGCCGGAATGTTGGCATGCTTAGTGTATTCTTCAAACCAGATCTTTTGCTGTCGACGCATAGTCCTAATCATAGCAAATGGCCGACCCAATGATGTTCTTGGAACACACCGTCAAAAGCTACACGGTTCGATCCTAATTCTAGGTTACGACATTTGATCTCAAACTATAGGTTGTGACATAACTATCGGCTAAGCCGACTTCAACCATCGAACCAGCGTCAATTGGAAACGGCTCACCGTCAACATGGCCAAAAGTTGGCACATTTCCGACAGTAAACTGCAGGTATTTGTGTCGCTCGCCTGTCAATAACCCGAAAGTCATTCGCATCCCGTCGAGAGCAACTGCCGACCGCTCAGCCACGATTTGATCGATCGAAAGAAATTCCGAATCAGTATGTTGTATGGCAAAGCGACCGTAGCGCATGGCTCTCTCTGCATGTATGAAATTCATACCTAGCAGTTCTCGGGAGCCTACTGAATCCCAGATTGAAGTAAAAGTTTGGAGTTCACTAAAGCTACGCCAGGTGGTCAGCATATTTTGCAGGTGCTCGCCGGCAATTGGAACTCGTCCGATCAGACTGTTTCGATGATCACCACCATTTAACACCTGCGACATACGTGCTGGATACTGGATTCCGGCGTTATTTACCGCATACTGCACATTTGGTATATCGAATGCACCTTTTTTTATTGCAACTTCTAACGGATGGACCTGCACACGCTGTCCTGAGGTCAGGATGTGTGCGAGAGCAGTGCGTCCCGTTATGTTACCTATAAGACTTCGGTACATATCGCATGACGATCCGGCTTTTGTGGGCAACACATCAGCTCGCTCTGCTTGCTCAAGACGAAGTTGCGCATTCACCACCGTATTCATTGTTCCGTCACCACCAAGTACAATAATCAGGTCCGTTGGCCGCTGCGACTCTAGCACTTTAGTTTGGGTTTGTTTACTATCCCTTTCCGTATGCACCGCTTCAACGGTTAAGCCAGTTGCTTGTTGTAAATGCTGAACTTGACGCAGCGCCCGCCGGTATCGTCTAGTGTCTCGCTTAACGGGATGCTCAACGACTAAGGCACGTCGATAGCGGTCTTGAACCTCAGATAAGCTCATAATTTACTAAACTATATATCTCTTGGCTAATTGGTCAATTTTACTACTATAATTAGGGGTCGAGGCTCTAAACATATAGGACGTCTAAGTTAATAGTAGCATTCTCATATCCGGGCAGACTCTGTAAGTATTCGAGTGGTGTCATCATACCGAGTGAGGTATGTGGGCGGTATGTATTGTAGCGTTCGCAGTCTTCCAACAGGAATCGCTTAAGGTCCACGAAATTATGATCTATTTTGAAATGTTTCCGTAGGTATTTGTCTGAGCCATGGCTGCGCTCAATAAACCCATTGAGTTGTGGTGAGCTGGCTTTAATTAAGCGATGCTCAATACCATGGCTGGTCAGCCATATGGTTACTGGGTGAGTTATCTTATCCTGTGGCCACTGGGTGTAGGTGAACTCAGTACCATTGTCTGTCTGGATGGTTTGAAAGCTGAAAGCTGGCTCAAAGAATCTGACGGCATGCTCCAGGAAGTCGATGGTATTTCGGGGATGGTAATCATAGTACAGGCGCTTGTATTTGAGCCTGGTGGCACAATCTATGATGTCGTATTGGTAGGCGGCTCGTTTCCAGTGCTTCACGTCCATCTGACCACGCTCACCGGGTACATATTGCTGGTCAGATAGTTTACGTGAACGTTTGTTGACCTTTCTCTTAGCGAGCAATTCAGCTCGCCTAAGAACGTTATTAACACCTTTATGAGATATGGTGATGCCATAATCCCGCTCAAGGATCCTGGATAGGCCGTGCTTACCGTAGCCATACTCCAATCTCAGGCCAACGATGAGACCAGCTAATTCCTCATCAATTATGCGAGGGTTATCTTTTGGTATTCTGGGCTTGTCGTAAAGTGCTGTTACTTTCTTATCTCCGGCAATCCAACGTTTATGCCAATAGTAGTACTCACTCCTTGCTATTCCAAACCATTTACAAGCTTCAGTAACACTACCTAATTCTTCTGCCTTCCTAAACCAAGCAAGTCTAATCCGAGCTCCGTAGACTAAGAGCTGTTTCTGGGTCATAGTTCTGGTACTCACTTTCATTACTCCTTTCTATCTTAATGAAAGTGTCCAAGATGTTTGGTGCCTGAAGACGAATTGACGCCGATATACTTGACACATATTAATAATCAAGGTATAAGTAATTTACTATGCCCGGGAATACAGTGAATGGTGAGCTGGCTTCAGTTGACAGTGTGAGACAGGTAGCCGATGCGATGCACCACCAAATGTTTGATTTAGCTGTCCATCCAAGTTTTCGAAACATTGGTGGGCAAGTTTCGAGCCAGACGACTTGGGTGCACAATATGCCGCCAGACGGTATCATGTGGCGAATGGGAACAGATAGCCTGCACCCGCAATATAACTTACACGCCAGAGATGCTATAGAAATTTTCTTACCTCACGGCGAACAAATGGGCCGTTTTGTACTTAGCCGAACGACCGGGAGACCTACGCTTCGAGTTGATGAAGAATCCGGCTCAGACTTTTATGAACAAGATGTATTAGATGCTACTGGCGTAAGACGAGTGCGTGGTTTGTTTGACTGGTTTGAGCGTCATGCGTCCACGGCCAGTTCTCGGGCCGAAACGGTTGATGTGGGCATTACACACATATTTCCTGACAAAACAGCATTCTATTTGCATGCCATTTCTCATAGACTTGTGCATCAAGACAGTAGCGCAACCCAGACAGACCGGCGAGTCCACGCCAGGTTAAGTGTACTTTCATTAAATGCCGGCGCTGTACTTGATGCAACGCTCATTGACCGACCGGGTCAGCCCGACCCAAGCTTAGTAGATCTATCCTACGGGTTATCAGATGAATCAGAAAATCGACCGGTAATACCGGCACGGGCTTTGACGCATTTTCAGATGCATGGGGTAAAACTAATAGACTTCGCGACACAGAGCATGCAACCAATGAATGGTCATCTCAATGGTCATCGAGCCGAAATCTAATTCTAAGAATCGACGCCATCAACGTTTATAAATTATCGCCTTCAAAACAATTGGGTTTTATATAAAATCGTGCCCATCATAGCGACGATAAATCCAATTACTCATATCCTCAAGACACCTGATCTTATTTGACCAGGCATCGAAAAATATACTGCCTTTTTAAAACCATTCTGCTTGGAATAAGGCTTATTGAACGACTCTGGATCATCTATGGCTTTTTGGGCTCTTTTTTGATCTCCAAGCATCAACGGTTGCTACATTTTGTTCGGCATCCATACTGCTGTTTAAGGTAGCCTTCTAAGGAGCACTCACGACTACAGTAATTTTTGAACGACGTACTGCAACGGCGATTAGTCGCCAGCACTCTATAGCTTACTCGCTAAATCGTACATATTGAAACCCTTTGGCCGAACCGTCAGACTAAATTTATTACCCGAATAGCTTCTAGCACCACTTTCACCATACAGTTCATAGCTCACACCTTGTAAGTTACTCACAATCGGTTTAAAAAATGCAGACGCAAGGCGAAGGGACTCCTGAGAGTTTGACCAGATAATGATATTTGTTTGCGGCAAATCGGAGATGTCGTCGGCGATAATCGCCGCTTGAGCCGTTTCGTAGCGACGCCTTAATATCTGTTCAGCTACTCGTATTCCAGCCGTATCATCTTCACCATTTTGGATGTCCAATAGAAACAGTGTATTGCGAGGATCATCTATTGTTGCTTCAATTCCGTCCGGTGAAACAAACTGCTGCTCTGGTACGACAGTCTGTGGCAGGTACCTTTTAACGACTGCTTGAAAAAGACGCATTTGATCCGGATCATCTTCCAAAATAACGACTCGAGTGCCATCAGGAGTTGTTGTAAACTCATGATACTCAGTATCAAATATGTCTCGGCCTAAAACTTCCCGTAAATGGTGATCCGTAAATCCATCAAACCCATGCCCAGTATCAGTCTGCGCCCAATGATAATAATTATCTTCATGAGATACAGCTCTCAGAAGGTCTCTTAAGTGATCATACCCAGTTTCCCACGCCTCCCCAACTCGATTTTGCTGATTGTTTTTTCGGGTGTTGGTTTGCAGCGTCGCTAAGTCATGAAGTTGCTCGACAGATAAGGCAGCGATCCTGGCCATACTATCGTCTCGGAGTGACATATCCGTCCATTTTTGACCTGTTAGTATTTCTGTTTGAAAGTACTGCTTGAGAGCTGCCAGTGAAGCCGTTTCATCTTCCGACGGTGGTATTGCTCCACCAACCAGAGATTGTTCAATTATTCCATAGAGAGTACTTAAGGTAAGCAAACGTCGTGTCATTTTTCGAGCTGAATCCGGCAAATAACAGAGAAGGTAAAGAGCGTCAGCCTGATTCACAGGCACTGCATACTCATCAAAATGGTGTAAAGTGGCGTCTTCTACTCGGGCGTAAATAGCTTCAGCCCAACCGTCAGTTTGACTATCTTCGAGTCCTGAAACGTCCCGGGCCAGAGTCAAAAATGGTGTTTCCGAGACAATATCGTGATAACCCTTTAGTCGATTAAAATACCCCGACGGTAATGTTATTTGTTGTTTAACGCTGTCAACGAACGTATCTGGTGGCACCATCGTCCCGGCAGTTCCTCCATATACCGCTTGTTCACCGATAAAGGCATGGAGCGGTTTATCTCGGTGTCGAACTTCAAGATCTAGAGCAGCGGTAATCACCGTACCTGTCGCATTATCAACATACTCAGGAAAGCACGCTCGGGTAGCTTCCGGATCAAAATCAGGACGAAGCACATCAACTGCAATCTGAGCCTTTACAGCTTTCACATAGGCCTTACCGACCTGCAGTTCGGCCGTATCGGGAGTGAAGATATCGAAATCTAAAGCTGGAACCTCGGCCAGAGGCAGGAATGATCTACTCATATATCAGCAAATTATAATATAATAAGTGAAGAAATCAATTTTATGTCAAAGAATATCGCGCTGGACTACTTTTCTTCGTAAAAACTCTGTTTCGGACTACGTAGCTCCGGTGGAAATTCTTGCAGTAGCCAACTATTGCCGTCGGGGTCACTAAATTCCGCAAAAAACACCCCACCCATATCAACAATGTCACCGACTGTAATATCTCGTTCAAGTAGTGCGCTCCGAGCCTCTTTGATATCTTTTACCACCAGATGGGTGCCTTTTACTGAGCCAGGCTCCATGTCCGAAACACCACCTTTCATGCCTGTTCCAAAAACTATTGAACAACTTGAACCAGGTGGCGTACATTGGATTACCCGCATGCCCGGCATTGGCTCGACATCGACATTAACAGCGAACCCCGCTTTTGTATAAAATGACTTTGCCCGTTCTATATCAGACACCGGCATTGAAATTAGCTCAATTCTCATCTCTGGTTCAGACATTGCACTTTCCCTCCCGTTTCCGTTACCTATTTAGCGTACTATTCTATCAATCATTATAGGTCCGAACGCGAGATATGGGCGTGCACTTTTTATAGCTTAGTAAATTAGTCAGGATTTGTTGGTGAAGCTGGTGGCCTGCCAGCTTCATACAGGCTTCGAGCATTTGAAAAAACATCGGGTCCCAGAGTCGGCATACTAAGAACGGTAGAGTTCATACTATTAGCGGTCGCGATCAATATCTCAAATCCTTGCACCGCCGGCAACTCATGCTGTTCGTCAAATTGCCATGGCTGTCCAGTCGCCAGTGGCAATACATCTCGTAGCCCGATATCCCAATGTCGGTCACCATAGACTTGTGGTTGTTCGGCAGCGCGAAGATCAATCATCTGAGAACCATTCATGAAATATATACCGTCATCGGTATATACAATAACCTCACGTTGGGCCGATATCGCTAACGCATAATTATTTAAATTATGAGTAACTCCGTGTTTAAAAAACAATTTTCCAATATGATACCTTTGGGTCATCGGATCGACAGTAAAGCGAACCAAACCACCATCCTCTATTTTTGTTTCGGAAGCCCTATAGGCATCATAACTTTGAGCCGCAACTACTTCCGCTTCATACTCCTGTCCAGCTAAAGGAATTTCCACACGATTAGGTAACCCAAAATCAAAAGAAGCAATCACCAAGGCGCTTAGGCTTGGATCACCAGCCGCCAAACTAGTAACGTATCGCCAATGAGCCTGCAGACCATCATATCTAGTTGGCGGTTGTTCGAAATAAGTAGGCATTCTGCTCTCACCAGGCATCGATTAGTCTCATGTAAAGGAAAACTTATTGTATCAAGTTTTTAAGATTTTGTCCATTGTCCAGATAGCAAAAGTCAAATTTTATTGTAAAACATGCTAAAATTGTCCAATACTTAGCATTTAAAGGAAATTTTCTATGGCCGATCTCCGCAATTGCGTTGAGCAAAGTCCCGTTATTACATCATGCGCCTCAATTACTCATGTTGCGCAAGAGATGATAAAATATGCATCCACGCTCGACACTAGAACCAGAATTAGCGCAGGGCTTGATTGATGAAGTAGTCGTACCGTTTGCGCCAAATGATCTTTATAACGATCGAGGCCACGGTTTGACGTTTGGAGAAAACGTCATACCTGAATATGCCGACGTAAGTCACTATTACGTAACGGAGGATCGGTTACGTCACCATGCCGCCGATATTTATCACCAACAGTTGCATAATCATGGCATAGACTACGTACGGTAGGTTTTATGCTCATATTATTCTGGCTAATGAACGACGAGCGATCGCCAGACAGGTGAGCAGCTACGCCCTTGATCGCTGTGTTAGTGGTACTCTAACACGCCGGAAACATGTGGTTGGGCAACCGCGAATAGTTTGTGGTGCACGGATTACGCGGCCAATGAATAATCAGTTGACTACCATCGAAAACATGACCGCAGGCTTTCTTGATGCTGTGGAACAATACCCAGATGACGGATTTACGGAGGAGAACTTCCCAGTCCAGGAAATAGGTCTGCGCTACGGTTTCTAGCCTGAAAAAATAAAAAAGTAGTAGCTGGAAACAATGATTGTTATACTATACTTTATATAGTAATGTAACACCGCACGTTTATCTGGCGGTCTTTTTAAGGAGCATGTTAAAAATCGTTATGAAAATTCAGATTATTCTCGGCAGTACCAGACCCAACCGAACGAGTCCACAAATAAGCCAATGGTTACTTGAACATCTCTACCATAAAGATGGCGTTGCTTACGAAATAGTTGATCTGCAAGATTGGAACTTACCGCTTCTAGACGAACCAAATCATCCCCGCTCTGGACAATACACTAAACAACATACCTTTGCCTGGAGTGACCACATTAAGCAAGGGAACGGCTATATTTTTCTAACCCCTGAATATAATGCTGGCTATCCAGCACCACTAAAGAATGCCATCGACTATTTAGCACAGGAGTGGCGGGATAAACCAGCTCTCATTGTCAGCTACGGGATAGGTGGCGGCACCACAGCTTCAGCCCAATTGAAACAAGTACTTGAACGCCTCGGCATGCCACTGACCAAGGCTGCTCCGGCACTGGTCATTACGCCTGACATGAGAGATAAAAATAATCGCGTAGAAAATATCTCTGCCCAGTTTTCGAAGTATGAAACCGAAATTGAAACAGCCAGTCACGAACTCATTGACCTCGTCGAACAAAAAGCTGATTCATAAGCAGTTTATTTTAATTTTTGCAACAGTATTGTCTAATTTTGCTTATCCTTTGCTATGATAGATGCATGGGGATGAACGATTCAATCGTGAGTGAGGTGTTTCACGAGCTCAAAAATATCTTTGCTCCACCGAGGGATTTTCTTAACATCCTGGTTATAAACGGTGCCATTTCATTTGTGTTTTTCTTCGTCAGTTACCGCCGTGGTACGTTTGATCCGAAACTATTGCCCATTGCAGCCGCCACCATAATGCTTTGGACATTAGCCGACGCTTCCATCACTAACCATCTGCTGTACTATAAACCTAAAACAGTTGCGCTCTATAAACAGCAAGTCAATTTAAAACGTTTTTTGCTTGTCAAAAATCTCACTATGGTAATTGTTTCAATTCCAATGACTGTTGTATTTGGACTTTTACTAGTAGCAATCACCAACAAATGGTCGGAAATGATTTACGGCACTATTGTCGCTATCGCACTGATTTGGGGTTGGTTAGGTATCAGCAATGCGCTGTCCACCCGATTACCATTTGAGATGTTAAAACTAAATAAATATCTTAAAAACCGACGAGTCTGGCTTAGGTATGGCATTCTCTATGGCCTGCCTTGGATATTGCTGCCGATATATGCGGTCATTATTAGTCTGCCGTTTATACTACTCGGCTGGACGAAGGCGACTACTGGCAATCAAGAAAAATTTCTATCTTGGCTACTACTTCTAAGTTTCAGTGTCTGTATCTGGCTCATGAGCTTTCGAATAGCCAATAAAGCTATCAAGCGACCGGATAGCAAGCTGGTTCGGATGATCAGCCCAAAACGACGGGGTAGACGGCCGACAAAACTAGTTACTGAAAACGAATGAACTAAAACTTCTTAATTCACGTTAGACTGAGGACTTTGCAATAGCAACGCACCTTTTACCTCTGCCAGTCTGTCAGTAACATAAGTGAGCTCATTCCCCATAATCTCAACTACTCTATTTGGTAATTGGGTGAAGTATCTTTGGGCACTAGTATTGATAGTATACTCACCTGAAACTCCTTGCATATAATGCATCATCCTACGCAGCTGTTGAGCCTCACGCTCTTCGAGATACTCCATGAAGTTCGTCAAGTAGCGAGCCGATTCCAGTCCATGTAGCGGCATATCATCACGAAAATAATGCTTCCACTCAGTCATCTCCGCGTTTACGTTGGCGGCTAAAACAAGTGATAGAGCCTGCTGCAGATCGTGATCACTGACCGTACCAGTATGCGTATTGATCGACCGAGAGTAGCCATTTTCCTTTGTAAAAGTATAGGTGGTCATGAAGGCATCAGTATCAAGTAGTGATATATCAAATTCATTACTCAGGAGTATTGCATCGGTTTCTTGAGCCACATCTAAGATGCGGGCGCGTTCTTCATCATTATGAACGTAATACCTATCAGCGCGTATGTCAGGTTCAAGCGCAGGACTCAATAATGAGACTTCTACCATTTCATGGACAACAGGATTCGGATCGGTATAATCAATTTGCCTCCAAAACTCCGTACGTTCATAGCTCAGAGTGTGACAGGTAACAGGTTTACCGATATAGTCCTGCGATATTGTTGGTTGTGCCGCGGCTTCAAAAGCGGCTTGGTACAGCGATGCACCTGCAATCGTCAACTGACCGCGCAATTCTTGCCGGGGTAACCCTTCTCCTGGTAGTAACATATGTATATTATATCATCTTTTTGATAACTATGGTACTTTTGGATATGAAATACTTTCAGGGAATACTGTCATTTAATCCATCGGGAATACTGGTTCGAGATGTATGCCATTTCGAGGTACTAGGAAATAACTGCCAAATAAGGAGTACTCCTTCAGGGGTGCGTCACTCACGTCCGTAATTATCTTGCCGCTATCATCCAGATTACTGACTGAACGCCAGCCATCTTTATGGCTCCACGTACCATCATCATCTTGACGAAACCAGTGTAGATCAAAATTATCAGGTTGCTCTTTAAAGTAGAGCGCAGCGGTATAGTAGCCATCGTGGTTGAGACCAGCAGGTATGCGTACCAGTCCGTCCTTAACGGCTCCACGGAGCATAAAGGTCATGAAATCTTTCAATGAAAAGTCTTTGAAGAAGTCATTAAAACTGGTGAAATAGGGAAGCGGCTTGGTTCTGACATAGCCCATACCTGGCTGCGACCAATAGTAATCTGGTTGATCTAAGATATACGAATAGCAATTCGACGCTTTATCACAGTTTTGCCAGTCAGCTTCTGTGCAGGAGTGCCAACGTTTTGGTTCAAAGGTAATCGCTTTATTTCCCATCACGCTTTACTATGCCTAATTAATACCACGATTGACAAGCGGTTTTCCAACAAACCGCAGGGGCAATCACTTTTCAAAAAAATATAACGCCAGCGCCATACAGCCAAGCCCAATATCTCGAAAGGTGGTAATAAGCTGAGATGGATTCACGATGACAATACCAAAAAGGGTGACCGCACAAACCAGACCACAATAGGCGATATATTTACCGCTTAACAGCCAGACTACCAGGACCAATTCGTAGACCGCCAGTACTCGTAGTACGTTAACGCTGCTAACGTGGTGAATAATAAACAGCGGCAAAAAGCCAACCCACTCTAGTGGATGCTGCAACGATGAAATGGCCGCGTAGAGAAATACCGCCGCTAAGCCTATTCTTAGAAGCCAAGCACCAATATCAGTTTGCGAGTATTTTTTTGCCATAGCACCTGTCATTGTAAAAGCTTATGCGACGCACGACAAGACAAAGCTTATGGTTAAAATACTGATGTACGCAGTGGCTACCTCTGTAAAGGTAAGTTAATTCACTGCAAAATGCCTAACCGTTTCTTACACTAGAATCTACTAATGCGAAAGGAGGTACAGGTATGAGAAAGCTTTCAATCGACGATGTATTAGAGGAGGAACGTTTGAGAAAACTACGGGCTGCTGATGGCCGAGAACCATTGCCGGAAGATTACGACCCCGAAACTATGCCGGCGAGCGATCCGAAAACATACAAGTTTCCGCACGATTATCCATCATTTGATGATGATCTGGACCCGCAGGAACTGTTTGAATCAGAAGGTGATGAATATTAAATCTTTGAGGAATGGAGGGCGTATGAATAAACACTCTACAGTGACATTAAGAACCGGTCGGGAAATACCAATTATCGGTCTCGGCACATGGCAATTAAACCGTGATACATCGGATATCATTTCATCGGCACTTGGGCTTGGCTATCCGATGATTGATACTTCGGGCGATTATGGCACGCAGCCAGGCATTGGCGATGGTATTCTGCTCAGCGGATTTGAACGAGAAGCCTTTTACTTAGTTTCTAAGGTCGAAGAAACAGACAATGCCTATAATGCCACGGAACAGAATTTAAAGCAGCTACAACTCAGCTACAGCAATCTCATGCTCATACATAGACCACCAAAACATGGCGTCGGAGAGAAATTGTGGCATGATCTTATCCGGGCTAAAAAGAATGACCTTACTAGAGATATTGGGGTAAGTAACTACTCAGTTGATCAGTTGCAGCGACTTATCGACAAGACTGGCGAAGTACCGGTTGTCAATCAAATAGAGTGGTCACCTTTTGGCCATAGTTTGGAAATGCTTGGCTACTGTCAGGAAAATGACATCATCATCCAGGCCTATAGCCCACTCACAAGAGGCACTAGGTTAAGTGACCCGCTACTGGTCAAGATTGCCGGCGATCATCACAAAACGGCGAGCCAGGTGTTAGTTCGATGGAATCTGGAACATGGTGTTGTGCCAATAATAAAGGCCAATAATCCAGCTCATTTACGCGAAAACATAGATGTCTTTGATTTTTCTCTGAATCACGATGAGATAGCCGCTCTGGACAGCCTGAATGAAGAATACTCCGCCCTCGGGTCAGGCAAATTAGCGTACGTCAGACATTACTCATTTTGATGTGTATAGCTAGCACGAAACAAAAGTTGGTTGGCAAGGGAACGGTGGTTTTAAGATTAGTCGACAAAACGATAGTCCAAAATAGGGAAAAAATGAAACAATTTAGGACATCGACAGGGGTTATGGTTACTTGTAAAATTGTTGATTTTTTTGTGAAATATAACACCGAATTAAAGATTTAGTGACCGTACTATGAAATAACTATGGGAGAAATAGAACAACAGGCGCTAGCGACAGGCTTAAGAACGGTCCTCGATACACAAGAAGAAAGTCCGGTCTTTTACTTCTCGCCAATGGACGAGACGTTGCTAAAACAAGTCGCGATCCGACTAAAGCGAGCACTTCAACAAGGCTACGTTTGTTTAATCTTCGTGTCGCTAAAAAACACCCAAAAACTGAGTGAAGCGTTGGAAGAGCAGGGTATAAAAATTCTGCAAGCTTCAGCACAGGGCGAATTGCACATGGTCTATACAGAGCTGCTTTTCACTAAGAATAAACTGGTCCTGCAACCAGAAAACGGTCCCTACAATCATGCGCTTAAAATTGTATCGAACTTAGCGGCTGGCAGCGGGAAACCGGTGTTTGCCGTTGGTGAATTATTCCCAACACTCGATTCGGGAGAAGAAGGCACTGAGCTCACCTAAGCTTCATTAGTCCCTTCATGCTGTATATCAAAAAACTCACATAAAAAATCAAAACTATTGGTTAACAAATACCATCATGCCACGGGCTACCGGGTCAGTAAATTTAATGCGTGGGTCATATTGAGGAGGAATGAGAATAGGCGCATCTTTGTCGGGAGGACGTAATTCAGCAACTCCAATCTGCCTGGCAATCCTATTAAACTCTCGATATATCTCCGGCTCAACAACACCTTTAACAGTACTTCGCCACTCATGCTCAAGTGCGGGGGGAACGCCATTGGCGCCAGTACTTAAGGCAATAGCCATAATGTAATCTTCAACACGATCGGGGGTAATCACAGACTGAGTGTTGTGAAATACCTCTTCTACCTTTACCAGACCACCGACATTTTCAACAATAGTGGGCAAGTCTGTCCAATAGCATTTCTCAGCGGGGTTATGCGGACGTTTAATATGCACACCGCTCACATCGGATAAGCGACGGGCACTCATTCTTTCAAAACCATGTCTGCGTCTGGCGTGTTGTCTATCATTGGTGCTAATAATCACCAACCCGCCTGGCACAGTCACGCGTTTCATTTCATTGATCATGGCCACTAAATTATTTGCCCGATAGACTGTATTATGGGCAGAAGCAACTCGTACAGAGCCAGTATTAAGTGGAATTTGTTCGCCTCTGCCCTCTATCATAAAAAAACGATTCCGTTCTTCGTCGGTGAGACGTGGTTCCAAATAAGTGGTATACGCTGATCCGTCCGGATCTAAACCGATAATAGTTGGCGGAAAATTAGTTCGTTCGGCTGCATGCAAGGCAAATTCACCACTACTACAGCCGATATCAAGTACATAATCTGTTGGTTCTAAGCTAGGACTTATCCGGGAGATAGCGGCAACTTGTCCGGCCTCATTAAAATCAAGAGGTACTTCCGCAAAATCTAAAGATAATAGTTTGCGGGCTACCATACCTACGTATTCATCACTTGGTTTGTGACGAAAAGACAGTGGATCTAACTCAGGCATTTGTCAAGTTATTATATAATGAATCGCAGTGCTAAAATTTATGGTATGCAGTATACACGATCACCACATTTAAGTACAGTTCTGTCAAGTGGAAAGCTGCTCCGCTACAACAAAGGGGAGACAGTCACGTCGACGCACGATCCCAACGCCGTACATCTGGTGTTAAAGGGGTTTATTAAGCGTTATAACATTTCCAACGATGGTTCGCTTGGTGTTCAAATTATTTATGGACCGCAAGATATCTTTTCTCTCACTAAGACTTTTCGGGTACTACGCAGTTTTGAACTTTATGACGGTCCGGAAAATTATTACTACACGGCAATGTGTGATGTACAGGTCTACTCCTACGATTTAACGTCCTTACTTGAACGAGTTACCGCCGAACCAGTGCTCTACGGTGAACTATTTTGTGAGGCTGGTCATCACCTAAAAAGTTGCGTTAATACGATTGAAAATATATCCCTCAGGAATTCCTACTCCCGAGTCGCTCACGAGTTACTCTTTTTAGCCCGTCAATTCGGTGTCAAAACTGAAAAAGGCATGCAGATCACTGTCCCTCTGACTCATCAAGATATTGCTGGTATTCTTGGAACTACTAGAGAAACGGTCACTATGGCTATTGTGAAACTGCGAAATAAAGATATCATCGACAATTTACGTCAGATCACCGTTCTCGACATCAACAAACTGGCTGTTGAATCATACTCATAGTTAGATAAAGCGAATACGATCCGGTATAGCTCTCTACTAAAAACTTCTCAGACCGTTGCTTTTAAACGATTCGTATGATTACATAATTACATGCGACAATGCATTCAACTTCTCGTCAATCTTCACACCCGACCGGGTTGAGCTACGCTGTAGAAAACGATAATCAAAATTGCGAGCTCACCAGGAAAAAGAGCTCGTTTTTTTATTTGAACAATGCAGGAGCACAATATATGCCACAAAAAATAAAACCGCTTACAGGTGAAGCACTCGCAATACGGCGAGGTCTGATGCATCCCGATTTACAAGCCCGTCTGACGGCTGCAAATCGATGGAGCTCAATGCATAATCGATACAAAAAGGTTGCTGGACTTATCATCGAGGGATTAGCGTTGCCCGGTTTAGAGTTTGACCAATCGGGCCGGCTAGTTGCGGCAAGTAGTATCAACCAACAGAATACTGCAGTCGATCGGCATGAACTAAAATCGGTAGGATCACTCGCCGATGCAGCTCCACTGATTGCCGTCGTCCACGATAAAATCACGTTTAATCGTGACTGCTTCGACAGGCGTGTCGTGTTACATCACGGAAGGCAATTAGGGAGAGGAAACATTCATAACAGTTGGAACAGAGCGCCTGGTCCCGACGGTAGAGTAGATATTATGTTGCAGACGACATCAATAGATAGCGGTATTGTCGAGAATATAAAACACGTCGGAGCGTTTGCGGCTTCGTTCGCTATGGTTGATTCTCGAGCGCAGGCTGTCACGAAACATATACTTGAAACGACAAATCAACAACATAGACGAAAAATGTGGCAAGAGGTAGAAGCCGACGACAGTCTGACCTTTCGGTTAGCTACTATAGAGCCAGAAAATACTGCAGACAAACCACTTCCAGCGCTCGCTCGTACTTGGCTGGCAGCCCTGATGGTCGAAAGCCATGTAGGCATTGGGAATCGAACTGAAGGCGATGCCACGGTCCACCCAAGTTACATGAGCCGTACGGTCAAACTGAGACCGACGACCTATTTTGCCATTGATCCAGAAATAGCAAAATTATGGGCCAATGGCGTTGACTTTACTGTTGAACCGATTATTTTAGGCAGTGATGCTAGCGAACAAGCGGAAACAGAAATTCAAGATGGTATTGTCCTAAATATGAGCGATACATTACTCCCAGCCATTACTCAATTTGGCATAGAGCAGCACTTCACACCCGAATAATCGATGATTAAGAACGCAGTCTATCATAAAATTTCAGATCTAATCGACGTAAAGCTTCGCCTACTATTGCCAATACGAACTATCGGACAATGCGGCCTAAAATAGCAGGCTATACCCTTTATGCACGTAATCGCCATTTGCGTGACCACTGTTATTTGTTAAAATTAACTGTACAAATACGTCAATTTATGCTAAAATATGCTTATGAATCGTTTCTATAGCCAAGCCGATTCTACCAACAGCGGTCCTTTGCATATGCCGGACCGATATGGTGTTCCTTTTCGACGCGTGCTCAGCAAAAAAGACCATCGCTTATTACTCCTTTATGGCGGTCTGCTAGCGCTTATAAATCTAATCTTCATCAGTTGGTTGCTGTTTTTTTCGCGGATCAGCAGGGAATCGTCTCACGTACTATCAGTTCTCGCTATTATCGGCTTTATATTTTTAGTTTTAATTGAATGTATCCGCTTGTTGCAGTTAGCCGCCCTATGGTTCTTTGCTGCTAAAGCGGTCAACCCAGTTCCACAGATTCCTCCATCAGCCTTACGCGTGGCTATTTTAACGACGATAGTTCCCTCAAAAGAACCTATCGAACTTGTCGCGAAAACTTTGCAGGCTATGAAGCACATTCACTACGATGGCCGAGTGGATGTGTGGATTTTGGACGAGGAAAATAATCAGCAAGTAAAAGACATGGCTAACGCTTTAGGTGTATATCATTTTTCTCGTCGAGGAATTGCCAAATATAATCAGGCGAGTGGAGAATTTAAAACAAAAACCAAAGCCGGTAACCACAACGCTTGGCGGGCTGAATATGAGCATTTATATGACGTGGTAGCTCAGATGGACCCTGACCATGTACCATTCCCGGATTTTTTACTTCGGACCCTTGGCTATTTTCACGATCCGGACATCGGCTTCGTGGTTGCGCCACAAGTTTACGGTAACCAAGACCATGGTTGGCTCACTAGAGCATCCGCGTCACAATCGTACATATTTCATGCCATACTCCAACGCGGTGGAAATGCTTTTGGCACACCGCTTTTAATCGGCACCAATCATCTCTACCGACCGGCTGCTTGGAAACAAATCGGCGGTTATCAGGATAGTATCATTGAAGATCATCTTACCAGTATGAAATTGCACGGGACAATTAATCCGCAAACCGGGCGTAAATGGCGAGGTGTCTACACACCAGACATTGTCTCAATAGGCGAAGGCCCAACCACGTGGACCGATTACTTCAATCAGCAAAAGCGCTGGGCATATGGTATTTGGGAAATAGTCCTCAAGCGGGCCAGGAAATTAGACAAACACTTAACTCGGGGCCAAAGTTTGTACTATGCGACGCTGCAATTTTTTTATCCGTCAGTCGCCATAGCCTGGTTATTCGGTAACACGATATCTGCTTTCTATTTTCTGTACGGGGTAAAATCTACACAAACTGGGTCAATCACCTGGCTGCTACTTTGGGGGATGAGCTTATCAAGTCAAATTGGTTTATTTTTATGGCTTAATAAATACAACCTCAATGCTTATGAGCGACGGCATGGTGGTATTGATGCTTTACTTATCACCTTAGTAACAGTACCCGTGTATGTGGCTGCCGCCATTGCCGCTATAACCGGTCAGAAACTTACTTACGCAGTCACCGCCAAAGGCGCACTCCGTACTCAGGATCGTCACAAAACTTTTCTGTGGCATTACATTTGGTCAGGTTTTGCGCTCAGTCTCGTCGCTGCCGCATTCTTGCTAAACCGGGCTTCAATCGATCAGCTTTCGTGGGTTGTGTTCATTGCTCTAGTGACCTTAGCCCCAATTGTACATTTTTGGTCGACGGCTATCCGAGAATCATACCTCCTCGGTGCCTCCCGTCTTATCATCAAAACGTTTTCCAAACAGTATCATCAGAAACATACAAAAGCCCGGCAGCCATTACCGGCTCATCTTTAAAACGTACCAATACCTGAATCACGAAACTACCACCCCAATAGCAATAACTGGTATCCAAGTAGTATGCGCAAGTAGTGCAGGGCGTAGCCCTGCATGCTCCTAGGGAAACTACTTTGCAGATGGAGGTGTTCTTTCAGATAGTCGAAGACTGTTTCAATTTTTGGTCTTCGTTTCAGTAACTTCCACTGACTTCTTGTGAGCAACTGTTTCTTCTGTTTGTAATGCGGCGGTACGATGAAGATCGTACCGTACATGTCGTGAAGTTTCTTGTGCAGAGCACTGCGGTAGCCACTGTCGCCAACAGCTACCTTGGTATGTCCATTCACCAAGTACGGTATGGCTCTACTGTCATGAGCAACTGCACTGCTGAAAACATAGGCGCAGAATCTGCCTTTGTTGTCTACGCTGGCATGGAGCTTAAAGCCATAGTGCTCACCCTGCCAGTTGTGCCCGGTGTGAGCGTAGCCTCGAGCAGTTCGGTGAAACTTCCGACGCACGAGTCTACAGACCTCAAGCATAGTACTGTCCATAAAACGGAGTTCCGCATCGGTGACCAGAAGACTACTGAGCAATTGGTTCAGAAGAGGCACTAAACGATGACAGTGCCGTACGAAGTTTTGGTATGCGGGGAGCTTCGGGAAGTCACCAAGGTGGTATTGATACACCCAGTCATATACCTGGCGTAAGGTCTGTTGCTGGCTTGTGAACAGATTGAAGACGAGGATGGTAACCACCTCGCTGTCGCGAAGGGTTGATGGGCGCCCGATTTTCTTCTCGGTTTGGATTAGTGACGCTACCGCGTCATCTACCCAAACATACAAGGGCACTATATGATGTTGATGCAGCACTGACATATTTGTTTTCTCCTTTTTGTTTGCACTAAAAGAGTAACAAATGTAAGTGCTGCTATTTAGTTTCGTTATTCAGGTGTACCAATAATTTGCTTAATGTCTCGTAATATTGTATATTTAATATATCTATAGGGGCTCTGCGTGTACGTATTGGTAACTCATGCGCAAAGTTACTGCACTGCAACCTCAAATGTGAGTCACGTATCCAAATGTCAGAACAGGCACCTTCAGAAATACCAGCTTATGTGCTCGATAGATTATATGCACCTAATGGAGCGGTGGATTATAAGGCGGTTGGCGCATTATTGGCTGAAGGACCCGATCTCAGCCAAATTACTTCTCTAACAGATCCTGACAACCCAACCGACGCCCGTTTCGCCATTACGTTTCAAAGAATGGCCGAAGTCGGCATTACCGCTGCCGACCCAGAATGGCGTCGGCAGCACCCTACAGACTTTGCCATAGCCAGTTATATGGTAAAAGAAATGATGGAGCGCGAAGAGTATCCAGTAGTACTACAAAACGAGGAAGTTCCATCGATACCCTATGAAGACCTTGATTTTAGAACAGTCGCCACAGGTTATTTCAAAGCTATGGAGACTCTACAAGTTCCTGCGTACACAACCTTAACAGAGCTTTATAAAAAACTCGCCCCTCCTACCGCCAACGTTAATGAGCTCGAATGTGTCGTGGCAATTCCTGTCGCTGCTCATCAAGAAAATAAATCCATCTATAGGTCGCTCGTTGAATATTCTGATCAAGACCTAAAGCCCGAACAGTTTGAAATCATATTAGCGCTGAATTCTCCGATCATGGGAGGCGAACAGGCCGATGCCGCTACACCAAGAATTCAGGAGACGAAAGCTGAAATTAGACGCTTCAAACGAGATCATCCAGAAATAAGTCTTCGGGGTTATGGTTTGGAGTACTTCTTTATGAATGCCACTATGGGAAGAATTCGAGGCGATTTATGGAATCTAATTGGCTATGACTTATTGCAACGCGGTCGCGACAGAGACGTCCTGGTCATCTCCGGTGATGCCGATACAGAAGCAGCCAATCGGGTCTATTTATCGGATATGGTCGATACCTGGCATCGAACTCACGCCGATGTTGTCGTCGCCAGTTTACAATGGGCAAGTATTCCAGGCTTACCGTCTAATGCGATTGCCAATCGAATGCTCTATTTTACGACCTTCCTTGAGCGTGTTCGACAAAACTCCAACAAGCATTTACTTACATGGGATGGCAATACTGGTGTGTCGATGGCTGCTGCCATGGCTGCCGGTGGTTTTCCTAGATCGCATGAAAGAATGGAAATGTCCAATTTAACAAGTAGGATCCGCTTTATGAGATCCGATCATCTTGTTCGTAATTGGCATCATGATAGTAATACACAGCGGTCCATCGTAGTGGTCGCAGCAAATGCGGTTTTAAAATCTAAATCTCGTCGGCTCGCTCAAACAATGGCCCACAAACGTAATCCTTATCTAGCATGGTCGATACCTCAAGTACCGTTTGATGCCAATGACGTAGCTCGAGGAGAAGGTTTTGATCCGCTTCAAATAGAGGCAAATGCTCAAGCTTATTGGCAACGATGGCAGCGGCAGCTGGAGTACGTAGTTGCAAACCTACCACTAGATAAGCGCGAGCGCTTGCTCAAACAAGCCAGACATGTATTAGGTTTCGACAGCTTCTATGCCAAAGACAGCCCTAACGATAGATTTAATTAACATCTTCTCGCTTTTAAAAAAGCCAAAGTCACTTTATCCGCTTGGTTAGCTAGTGTATATTGAAAGTGTAAAGAGCTAGTGCTAATTGAGGTGACGATGTTCGGAACAGACCAAAAAGCAGAGCAAAAACTTCACGGTCGCTATGACACTGCACTCATATGCAGTAATGGTCATGTCATTACCAATTCAATCGAGCGACATCCAGCTTCGTATTCGGATTACTGCAGCGAATGTGGTGAGCGAACGACCGCAGTCTGTCTAAATTGCAAAGCAAAGATTCGTGGCTTTATTGAAACGCCCGGTTGGCGAGTAGTGCCCTATAAACTACCGCTGTATTGCTATTCGTGCGGCAAACCGTATGATTGGACCTATAAAAAAGTAACTGCCGCCAAAGAATACGTTGATCTTATCGATGACTTATCTGATTCAGATAAAGTAGCGCTAAAAAAAGACATCGAAAGCCTAAGCCATAACAGTCCACAAGCACAAGTAGTAGCGGCTAAATTCAATATCCTTCTCAAGAAAGCACCGCAAAAAGCAGCTCAGACATTGCGGGAGCTAGTCATAGAAATCACCGACAAACAGCTACGTCATTTTATTGAAGCAACCTGAAAAAAATTAGAAAGAAACATTTTTTATGCCTACTTTTTTCCAAGCACTGGGACGTATTATCCAAGGCAAGCCGGTGTATACCGCTAATGATCAGCCGCCACCAAACGCTCCACCAGACCCTATGGGTCCGTTATCATCACCAATTGCCGATCCATTTCAAACAAACGAAGCCAGCGAACCGACTGAACCAGGAGCGGCAGCATCAACCGAATCCTCACCTGAAAATGAGGAACCAGCAATTCTAATTAATGATCCTTCAACTTTTCCAATTGCCTATGTCAAACGAACCATGACGCGCTTGAATGGGGAAGATATGCAAGTCTATGCCTATATTGTCAATAATGCTGGGGTACCGATCGATCTTCATAAAATCCATATACTCGGTAGGGAAGAAGAACTCAAACATTTTATGCGACCTGGCGATGACCGAGAATTTTTGATATACGAAGGTCCACTGGTAAATGGCACCGATGATCATGAAGCAGTGCTTATTTATAAAACTGAAAGTGGCCAATATTTTGAAGCGGTTCACGATATACGATTTACGTTTAATCAGACGGCTCACGCCTATTGCGTCGATGAGCTACGACTCCGTTCGCCAATTCGTATACTCCATTCGATGATATAAAACTCTTAAAAGTGTGCGTAGACTATGCCGCGTTAGGCGGAAGTTGTTATGGTGAAGGGGTTGTCGTGTCTGGAGGAGTTAAATTGCGAACAGTATCTTGCCAATCGCCTGACCGTACAGTTGGATTAATCCCTGACACCGCTACTGGAGAGCCGTCTTCCGGTGTGCTAATTGCATAGTTGCCTGGCAAAAAGACTTCATCTGGCTTAATAGCACCGCCGCTAAAGTTCGCATCTGAGCTTTCTTCGAAGCCAGCGTTATGTAATCTTTCAAGCACCAAATCATTAAGAGGCCCGGCGATAACTGAGCCATAACTATTAACCGCTATAACTCTCGGCCCATCAGGGGACGGTTGCTTTCGATACCTGCCTGCATCTACTACCCGTTGACGGGCCCACAACTCCTCAGAACCAGCTGCCTCGATGCCACCTTTAGAACCCAAATAATTGGTCCGCCGAACATGCGTTATGGCACCACCTTCACCTACCGTACCAAGAGCTGGACTATCTTCAGGCTTACTGCCGATACCAAAGTGAACCCATTTTACAGGAGGTGCTTGTATATTTCCTCTAAGTGCAGCTACTCGCTGGGCAGCAGCGGAGACATCGCCTTGTCAGTAAACATCCTGCAAAATAACATCTAGCGGATTTTCTTCTGTGGCAGTGGTATGTCCTTTAGTCATATAGCCATTAGTATAATCCATGAGGATCAAAAATATCGCGACATCGACCCTAGATTCTACCCCGAATTGCAACACTACCACTTTGACTCAAAGACCTGCTGCGGTGTTTTGTATCCCAGCCGTTTACGAGGTCTAGTATTAAGCTGCGAGACTGCTTCGTCAAGCATTGTTTGAGTTAGATGAGCGAAGCTCATGCTTTTCGGAAAGTAAAACCGTAATAGCCCATTGGTATTCTCATTGGTACCTCGTTCCCAGCTATGGTAGGGATGCGCAAAATAGATCCGTAACTGAGTGCTTCGTTCAATCTCCTCGTAGTTACTCATCTCTGCGCCATTGTCGAGTGTCAGTGTCAGAGCGTAACGCTTAGGTAGACCAGCAAAGCACTGCTTTGCAGCCTGCTCGAAACTAGTAGCTGTTTTGTCGGTCAGTACCTGTGCTACGAGGTAGCCGCTTTTCCGTTCTACGAACGTAGCAATACTGCCGCTTTGGTTTGTTCCGACAACCGTGTCTCCCTCCCAGTGGCCGTAACGTGTACGCTTTGCTACACACATTGGTCGGGCATCAATGCTACGGGACTCTTTTTGTTTGTTACGAAAGGCCTTCCGTAAACTACATTCCCTGGTACGTCGGTATTTGCCTTTACGGCAGTGTAAGTGAATGAGCAGATGTCGGGCATACAGGTATATCCAATCATAGATTGTTTGGGTGCTGACTCGAAACTTTCGTTTCGTGTCGCGCAACCAGCCGACTACCTGTTCGGGTGAGTAGTTGCCCTGTAGCCGTTGTTCGATGAGCGCTGCGAGTACAGGACACCCGAGTAACTTATTGCGCAGCGCATTTGCTGAAGCCCGACGCTCATGGGCAATAACCCGGGCATGTGCAGCATGGTACTGTCCGGAAGCAAAAGCATTGCGACGGAGCTCTCGGCAAATAGTACTGGGACTTACGCCGAGTACTAAAGCTGTACTCCTTTGGGTATGGCCAAGTCTCATCATAAGACTTAGCTCAATACGTTGTTGTTGTGTAAGATGAAAGTGCATCTCTGTTCTCCTTGTATATGGTTGCTTAGTAACTACCAGTCTACAAGACAAGGAACAGAGGTGCTTTTAGTTATTAGTGGTTATGTTGCATTTCGGGTTGGAATTGACGGACTGATTATTGCAGGATATTAATTAATATTGTATAATTTATAAACTATGTCGGCAAATGGTGATCCTCATTCTGAAATTATTGAGGGCAAAGTGTATGTCCCAAGGGAAGCGATAACTGATATGTATGCTGAGCTCGCACTCGAAGCCGGTTTGACTGGATATTTAGCTGGTGGCTATTTCGACGATACACCGCTCGTAAATCAGATGGGAATATTTGCCGATCGACTTAGCGAAATAGCAATGCATCGAGGTGAAGCTGATCTGGATTTGATTCGTTTTGGTCTCGACTATTTAACAAATAACATGAACGAAGTCTGTTCCGCTCGTTACGGCTATGAGCCAGTCAGTGGTCTTCGTGAACAGTGGAAGATTGCCCACGGCACTGCAGCACCCAGACCACATCGCTACGTCAGTGGTCTCAATGATCGTTATTGGGCGCAGCAATTTTCAGAAGAATATATCTCCGGAGCCTTGGCTCAGCGCCTGCCCGAGGAAAACGATCAGCGCTATTTAGGCCGCTATATCCACCAGGTCATTCACCGTTTCATCTATTCATCATTTTCATATATGCCTTGGACGAGAACGATGAGTTGACCTCTTAAAGCGTCTGCGTAGTATTAACTAACTCACCTTACGCAAAACCTCCAGCTTCTTTGAGTACCTGAAGTTCAGCCAAACTGGCTTGCTGAGCTTTGAGGTATAGCTTTGCCTTTAAGGCAAAGTGGTTCAGATTGCTCGCTTTCGCCAGTCGTTCCAGCTTATGGTAGGCATAGGTTGCCGCAAAGAAGTGGTTACTTTGTGTCTTCACTCGTTTGGTCGGTGACTTGGCCAGCCCGAGGTTGGACTTTACGGACTTGTGGTACTCTTCCACTTTCCACCGTTTTTGGTAGATCGTGGTTATGTCGGTATGTCCTAGCGTCAGATCACTGGTAGCGAGATACAAAACACCCTGACTGTCATCTCCGTTTGTGAAGATTTGACGGGTGATACGCACCGTCATATTCATGCCTTTGAGGTACCCTGTCTTGGTAGTGTTTTCTTCCCAGGCCAGCGATTCGACTGCGTGGAATACTCCTCGTAGTTTATCCTCCTTACTTTTTGCAAACGTACGATTACTCTTGAGGGCAAAGATGAAGTGTTTGCCCTTGCCAACGATGAACTCCATGTTTTCCTGTGAGGAAAACCAACTGTCAGCAAGGCAGTAGCGAAACTTCACCTGGTTTTGGATGGCTGCCCCGATGAGCTCACGGGCCTGTTCGTTCTTGGTGGCCGAGGACTTGCGTTTTTGTTTGCCGGTCTTCGGGTCAGTGAAAGGTACGTCTTTCTTGACCAGGCAAAACCCCAAGGGTACCGTTGCCTGGTCGTTATGGTAGAGCATATTGAGAATATTGACGCCCTTCACATTCCGGTTGAAGACGTGGTCATAGTGCCAGGCAATGATGTCGTTTTCGTCGGTGTAGGCCTTCTCTTCAATGGTGTCATCCAAAGCCAGTATGCCGTCGTCAGTTTCAATCTGCCGGATCGTTGGCTTAACCAGTTTCCAGAGGTCTTTGTTGGTATATTCCCGGGCAGACAGGAAACGGGTGACGTCGTCATGGCCGACTGACCCGTCCAGGGCGGCCGACATACCAGTTGCCGTGGTCAATCCGAATGAGCTGATGAGATAGTCAGAATACAGGTCAAGCATTGGTACGTTGACGGGCTTGGATTGTTTTTGTTTTGGCATAGCAACATCCTTGATGAAAGGTTGACTGCTTTTAGTATGCCCCAGGACTCAAGAAAGTGGGAGTGATGCGTAAGGTGAGTTAACTAAGGTGAAGCAACTGGTGAAGTCGTGGCTGTACCTCAGTAGCTCGACCTGCTCTCTGAATTGCAACCTCAACCCATGTCGCCGCACCGACAGCCAATACAGCCGTCCCAATTTCAAAAGGAATCGGGACCTGAGCGATTGGATTACTAGCAACTCCCAATTCAATGCCAGTCATGCTTGCAGCCGCTACCTCTACACTTGGACCGACTTTGACGCCGGCTATTGTATACGGCCTATCGGCGTCTTTACGCTCTTTGCTAACCCCTACAACTACTTGACCATCAAATTGCTTGCGTTGATCTATACGCTCAACCGCAGCCCCTCGTTCAAGACCTAATCTTATACCTGCCGCCACGACTCCTATAGCTGGTAAGGCCAATGCCACTTCTGGTAAGGAGCCGCTACGAGCAAAAAGATAACTCACGTAACCCGTTATAGCAGTTCCGCCTAAGCGACTAGCCATACCTAAAACTCTACCTAAACGAGACTCAACAACTCGTTCATCCATTAAAACCTCTGACTCTATGCTCATAAGAGCTTATTTTTAGCACCTTCCTAAAGTTTACGCAAGACCTACCGTATCCGTATATCTTGATTCAGTGAGTCTTGGTGCCAACTTAAGCTACATATCCTAGATTTTCGTCAAACAACTCCTGATTGTTGCATCACAGCTTCTTGCTATCTCTATACTTAACACCAAAACCCTATTTGACATTGAGCTAGTAGACTATAATCAGACGTAGGATGGCATACTACGGTCACTGCCAGAGCCTTAACGTATATTTTTGTGATAGGAGTAAGACACTAGTCAAGTGCATAGACAAGATGTTGGTCGTTGTGCTTCGGCGAGTTCACATCTTCGCTCACTTTATAATAATCCAACCCGCCATCGTGGTAGGGACGCAGCAGGGCCTCTATGGCACCTCGGTCTTGAAGCGACGGTTCCAGCCAGGAAGCTTCGTCTTCCGGACGTAAAATAACCGGCATTCGGTTATGGAGTCGAGCCATTTCCTTATTCGGCTCCGTGGTAATAATCGAGTACGACCATAGTTCAATGCCCTGAATGGTCGTATTGATATCAAAAATCCCCGCAAACGCGAATAGTTCCCGATCTTTTGGATGAATATAGTATGGTTGCCGGTGCGCTCTCTCTGACTGCTGCCACTCGTAAAAGCCGCTGGCCGGTATCAGACAGCGATGGTATTTAATCGGACCTCGCCAGGCCGGTTTCTCGAAAATTGAATCGGCCCGAGCATTGATCATCTTGTAGCCAATACTGGTATCCTTAGCCCACATCGGCACGAGCCCCCATTTCATCGGTTCTAGGGTAATACCCGCCTCACTTTTCATCACCACCGGCATCACCTGGCCGGGCGCCACGTTAAAGTTATCACGCACTTTTTCAACCAGGTTCTGAGCGTGAAATCGTTTCGCGAGATCTTGTTTGCCATACAAGGCATATCGTCCACACATACTTACCGTTCTAGTGTAGCGGCAAACGGCGGCCACAAACAAATTACTATCTGATAATTGTCACATTAAGGAGGTTTCTATGCAGGAAAAAATTAACGAAGAAGTCAGTGTAGTGATGTACTACAGCGCCAAGCAACGGCTTGCCGTGCCCCATCTTATCTCCTGGCAAAACCGAGACTATGCCGTCGGTAAAATCGGCTACCACCACACCACTGAGGAAGGCCGAGTACTGCATCACATTTTTGAACTTGTCGATAAAGAAGCGTCGTTATGGTTCAGGTTGGACTTCAATACCGCCAACCTCCACTGGACCCTGGTAGCCGTCAGCGACGGTCAACCGAACTGAAGGGGTACAGGCCTCTAAATATGGATGATCGGCATCGGCACAATACGTTGCATGCTAGCATCCGGCCCGGTGAATAACGCCACCGCTATCATCTCCTATTTCAGTCATGTGCCTGGAACTCCCGTTTTTCAAACATTCACCACTTCACCATAGTTACAAAGGAGGGTCAATCCTATGAATCCACTATTAAATTACAATCCACCAATGATAATGCATATTGATTTGAACAGCTGCTTCGCAATTATCGAGCAACAGGCAAACCCGCTGATCCGTCATAAACCAGTAGTGGTTGCCGCCTATGACTCACCGCGGGGAGCGGTGCTTGCTTCGTCCTACGAAGCCAAGGCACTTGGCATCAAGCTTGGCATTAACGTCCGGGAAGCCAAGCTACTTTGTCGGGATGTTATTGTCATGACGCCCGATCCAGACAAGTACTTCGATGCCCACCGCCGTTTCAGGCAGGTACTCCTCAACTACACCGATACCATAGCCCCAAAATCAATTGACGAATTCGTGATCGATTTCCGCGGTTCACAGGCCGTCCGGCAAGGCAAACGACTCGAAGATATTGGTATGGCAATTAAGGCCGACATCAAGCAGTCACTCGGTGAATACGTCACCATCAATGTCGGCATTAGCACCAATCGCTTTCTGGCCAAACTTGCGGCCGGACTTCATAAACCAGACGGTTTGGATAGCATTACCGCCGATAACCTGCGTGAGGTATACGCCAACCTAGAGCTTACCGATTTGCCCGGTATCAACGTCCGCTACGAAGCTAGACTTAATTTAGAAGGCATTTTCACTCCGCTGCAATTTCTTGATAGCCCAGTCTACAAACTCAAACAGCAAGCCTTCAAAAGTATCGTCGGCTACTACTGGTATTTGCGCCTCAGAGGCCATGAGATTGACACTGTCACATTTGGTCGCAAGAGTTTTGGCCAGCAATATGCCCTCGGTAATAAGACAAACAACCGCGAAGAGTTATCTCGCCTGCTAATGAAACTGAGCGAAAAACCGGCCGCCGATTGCGACGCCACGCCTATAGCGGCAGCGGTATCCATCTGAGACTTACTTTTGAAAACCAGCAGTACTGGACACAGGGCAAACAGCTTAAACATCCGATCTACTCCACTCAGGATATTTATCTGTCAGCTCAACGCCTCCTCAACCGAGCGCCGCTGGCGTCCCGAGTTACCAACATAGCGGTCACTGTTTTTAAGCTACAGCCGTCCGAGCCTGAACAGCTGGGCTTGTTTGATGATACCCGGTTTGATGCTCGTTCGCTGGCGAAAGCGTCCGATCTTATCAACGATCGCTACGGTGAATTTACTCTCGTGCCAGCATTGATGGCCAATATGCAAAACACTATCTTAAAGCGAGTCGCATTCGGTAATATATCAGAGCTATAACAAAAATTTGCAGTTTACTGAAGTTACAACCGTACCCGCACCATAGCTTTAACGACGAGCAGTATTGGATGAGGTACGCGTCGAGCGAGCAGTATTGGAAGCATATACCGGCGTCGGTCGCTTGACCGCTGCTTTTCGAGCCTGGAGTTCAGCCAACTCCACTTCATGCTGGGTCTGTTTCATTGTGACATAGGTAATAAGACTATGCAGTAGGGCAGCGGCAATGCCATACATAATGATGGCAAACAAACCAGCAGCACTGAAGTACCCACGATCGCCAATCTTTTGACCAGGAAATATCTCACGAAATGGTTTTAAAAACTGACCGGCTATATCATAAACAAAACGCACAAAGCCGGCATTCGAGTTTGCTCCAAATAATAGTAAGACGAATCCGAGTAGCAGGAAGGCGGCGGCAATAAGTGCATAGGCATACACCAGATAGGTCAGCACTTTGGCTATCTTAATAAATGTAAGTGTACCGTCACTTGGTTTGTCCATTTTTTATCCCCCTCGTTATCACTAATCAAAAAGCTTTAGACTACCTACTTACTAAAATATTCCTACAACGTTAGCTCAAAAAACACCTAAAATTCTGGTGCTGAATCCTCTATTGCTCGCTCACGCTTGTGTTCAGCGGCGTTGCGATCACGTATCACGTAGGCCAATATAAGGGCTAGCGGAAAAAAGATAATACTTAGGACAAAAAAGCCCACAAAACTATATCCCTTTCGCTTGGCTACTCTCGCTGGCCAAAAAGCGATGATAATCCATAATACGGCCCACGCTACAAACCCAAGTAAATACATACTTCCCCCCAATCTCTTAATGTTAAACTCACCTAGTTTTTACAATAACTCTTAAAAGTTAGCGTAATCAGTATCAATTATCACAAGTTGCACAAAAAAGTTCAAATAATCGACTACATTATTGCGACACGCCTGGCCTGGACTCCCGACACCGAGAATTTGCCAACGTGCACGCGACTTAGGTGAGCCCGGCCAGCATGATCGATACGGGTACGAGGTACATACCGGTAGTCTTTGTCATATTCAGGCATGCCCAGAGGCGGCAAATCGACATGATTAATAGTCGTCCGGAAGGGTGCCATGCGTGTACTCAGGATATCACCCCGAGCGCGAAGTGTCTGCCAATAGGTGACCGCTTGCAGGACACTCGGCACTCTTCGATGTATTCCATCGATCGTTTGCTCGGTAAATGTTACCACGCCTTTAGAATGTTCCGGCTCTAAAACTGAGCCGTCCAGTCGTACTTCACGTCCTTCTTGGACTGCATAGATACGTGGAATGAGCGCAAACATCACTTGTATCCCATTACCGGGAGAGGTACCCGATAATTGTGCAGCGCTATATCTTGTGTAGATAGAGGGCATATTACCGTAGCTAGAGATATCTTGCTCGGCGCTAAATCTCGTATGATCAGTGGCCGCTTGGCTATTTCCAGGAAAATCCGACCATGAAGCAGTGAGCTCGGGTTGGCCATATCCGAAATCGATCGCTGCAGTTCTAATTTCATCGGCGGTGGCCAGTACATTCGGTGCCGCCACTAGCGTTAAGCCGACGTCAGGTTCGCGGTCCATGACGTGTATTGCTTCGCTAAGAACAACATCTCCAAGCCAATCAGTAAGTTCCACTTGTAGTGTTTCATCGGCTATACGGGTTATCTCATCACCACCTTGGAAGATTCTGGTTGAATTAAGAGACCCTACGACAGCTCGATAGGCAACAATTGCTTCTGGCAATTGAGTAGTAATGAATTCCTGCGTAGTATCTAAGGTAAGATGGGGACCTTCAGGTGATGAATGAGATGCCAAAACGACCGCCTCCGTAAGTTGCCCCTATTATAGGCTGCCTACTAAAAAGGTCAACGTAGCCCTAGCTCTTTTCAAGCATCTATTGTGACCAAAGAGTATCGCTGATCTTTTTCAATAACCCGTTTTATTGGAGTTGGACTATTACTTACCTGTACATTGCCAGACATAAAGAGCTTCAATATTTCATGAAAACGTAACACATACAATGATGTACCTTCGACTGGTTGAATGCCGATCGTTGGGCAACCACTATCGACGTCGATACTCTGCTGAAGTAACGTTTTTGTATGTCGATTTAGTTCAACGGTTTCTGAAGTGGGACCGGAGGTTACATTAAAATGATGCACTTGGGCATAGGGAATACCTAGCCTCTTATGAACACCTTTTTCTCGCTGAGCTCTAATATGACCTATTAACTCTAGCTGACGACTATGATCAAGTATATTGGCTTGGTCATGATCTACACCTTCTCGATTGAGAGCCCTAAGACCGCCACTAACCATAATCAGGGTTTGCATAAACGCGCCATCAGAAAACGATTTCAGGGCTGAAAAAACATGTACTGCAAGCCGGTAATCGTCTTCACGAACCAACTCCGTCATGTCAATCAAAAATGGATTTGTTGCATAGGCACTAGTAATAACCCTCTGATTTATAGCTCTCTCTAATGCTACCGCTGCCACCATCGCTCCCGCTTCGGCACGGTGCTGCATTTCATCAGGTAGTTCAGCCCGCTGACAGGCCTGAATTGCTACATTGACCGCAAAATCAATTGCCGGAACGACGTAAGCCCGATCATCACCTTCTTCAACTGCCGCCAATGAGCCCCTCGCGAGTTCATTGGTGTGCACAGAGCTTTCATCTAAGAACTCCCGCCGAGCAGGTGAAAATACCCCCATAAATTCAGCATGACTGAGGCTAAAGACTGTGTCGGACATATAAAAATACTAATGAAAAATAATCGTCCTTCGATGATGCACAATTATTTTATGTGCCAAATAGGCCTGGACCGCCTGCAAAAGCACTCGTTTTTCTATTTCTCGTCCAGCGAGGATCATATCGTTAACCGAATGCTGATGTGATACCGGAATAACTTCTTGGGCTATAATCGGACCATCATCCAGCTCGGCCGTCACAAAATGGGCGGTCGCGCCAATACATTTAACACCGCGCTCCCAAGCTTGATGATAAGGCTTATTACCCTTAAAAGCCGGCAGGAAGCCATGATGTATATTAATAATCCGACTTTCATATGGCCGTACAAATTCGTCCGACAACACCTTCATATAGCGAGCTAACACCACTAAGTCAGGCTTAGAACGCTTAATAAGTATCTCCATTTCATTTTCCGCTTGTAGCATTCCTTTGTCGGTTGTCACGACATGGAACGGTTTCTCATAGACATCAGCCAGCGATGTAAGGTCTGGTTTATTGGCAATCAGGCAGACGATCTCGCCAGCTAACAATCCAGCCTGTTCTTGGATTAATAACTCTCTCGGACAGGCCGCTTCGCTGGTAGCCAAAATGGCTATCTTTTGTTTTTCATGAGCATCATATACCTGTACTTTGGCGTCGAGCTTCGTGGCTAATGCCTTCGTCTTAGAAAGTAGCTGCCGCTGCTCGGATTGACTACCGGCAAAGGTCGCTTCAACTCGCATAAAAAACCAGCTGTTATTTTCGACATGTTGTTCCAGGCTAATAATGTTCGCCTGGGCTTTATAGAGCACATCAGTAAAACGAGCAACAATGCCTACTTGGTCCGGACAAACAATCAGGAAAATAAATTGCATGGATCCGATTATACCGGCACAAGGGGACTATAACCAAAAGGACTAACCTGTATTTGCCCGTATTCAATCTTCTATTTCGTACCCAAAGTACGCTATGTTAAGATCCGACAATGAACATAAAGCTTTTATTCGGCATTGTTTCAATTATTCCGGCCGTTTTTGCTTATTACTTCTACTTTCGTGATATCTTTCTCGGCCGCACTAAACCACATACCTTTTCTTGGCTCATTTGGGGGATATTGGCGGCCAATGGATTTATTGCCCAAGTCCATGGTCACGGTGGTATCGGTACCTGGGCAACCGGACTCACGTCACTGGCCAGTCTCTCGATATTTGTTCTCGCTTTGTTCAAAGGAGATAATCAGCCGACTAAGGTTGATTGGAGTTTATTGGCAGTTGCAGTAGTAGGGTTTTCATGTTATTTATCATCGCTAGTAAAGATCTAGCTCTCTTAATCACACTTGTAACGCTCTGTATTGGCTTCGCGATGACAATAAAAAAAGCCTACAAACGGCCTCAGCAGGAGACCGCCAAGTCGTTTGTACTTAATACTATAAAATTTATTCCCTCAATCTTCGCGTTATCGACACTGACGTTTTTAACTGTCGCGTATCCAGTGGTGGCACTTCTCGGTAATGCTGCCATTGCCGCCGTCATATTGTGGCGTCGATCTGTGCTACTATAAACTCATTGTGAGACGTTTACGGTTATTTTTTGTTTTGCTGGTGGTGGAATTTGCCGTAGCACTTACCCTTGGTTTCATGACTCTCGACAATAGCCCCTGCGATAGCGGCAATGGCTGGCAATGGATGTATAACACGCAGCCAGTGCTTCCAACACCGCATACCTGTCCGTTCTATAACATCTCAGTGGCTACTTCGGAATCACGTTTTATAGCTTTTGAGATCACGATTGCCATTATGGTACTGACCTCCATCTTAGGTCTTATCGTCATTGTCATGGATGACAAAAAATTGAAACACACCACAAAGTCACCTACCGATAAAGAATCAGCCAGGTCAACAAAACCCAACAAGCCTTAAGCTAATTACTCTATGTCGCGAGCGCTTGCTTGGGAGTAGTGTTTGAGGTCTGAAACTCGCCAATCGAAGTCAGAAAATCATTCAGAATAGCTGTATCAAGATGCTGACGTAAGACAATTCTTATGTAGCGTCGCTCCAGTGCCCGAATATAATGAGCGCTTTGAATCCAACCAACTTCCGATAAGAATGCCGAGAGATCTTTAATCTGCGGACTACTGAACAACGCTATGGGAACATCGCCGAGGATAATGTGATCTATTATGGGAAGTTTTTTTAACTGGTCGGCCAGATACTGGGCATGTGCAAAATTCTGTTTGGTGATGGTTTTATAGCCCTCAAACCCGTATTGGGTCATGTTGTGGTGCGCATTAATAACGAATGAGGCATTGCGGCTGCACGACAGGGCATTATCTTCTACGCCGCCACCGGCGAGATAGTCTATTTCAGTATGATAATTCTTTGGAATAATAGATTGATCTCGGACCAGTAAAAAACCGATACCTGGCAAACATAGACCATATTTGTGAGCACTTATGTTGATACTTTGGACCGCCGGCAAGGCAAAATTCCAATCCGAGACACCATCCATAAACGGCAAGACATAGCCGCCGATTGCCGCATCCACATGGAGTGGTAACTTATGGAGAAGGGCCAGTTTATTGAGTTCGGTTATTTCGTCGACCATGCCTATTTCCGTTGATCCGGCGATACCAACCAAGCAGAAGGTATTCTCGTCAATCAGCTTTTCGGCGGCTTCGATATCAATCGTTAAATCTTCGTTGAGCGGGGCAGCTTTAAGCTCTGTGCCAACCAATGTCGCGAATTTATCAAAAGCTTTATGATAACCCTCATTAATAATAAAATTCAGTTTGCTGTGAGCTTTTTCCAGGATGCTCGCTCATAAAGTTATTGCGGTGCCAAGCCAGAGCAAGCACAATCGCTTCCGACGAACCGGTCGTCGCAAAGCCAACCCCATCTTGAGTGCCGTTGGTAAGTTCTAATAAAAAGGCAACCGTTTGCTGTTCCATAACGGCAACATCCGGATAGGCGGCTTTGTCCACAAAATTCATCTCACTACTACTGAATAAAATGTCATATAAAGATCGATCATTGATGACATTTGAATATGTTCCTAAATTTCTGACTGGTCGCTGTCGTTTAGTGAAGACTGTCGTTTTTGTGGTTGTTTTATTTTTTAACATAAACCTCCAATACCTCTGGCGCTAAAACAAAACGTTAAGAGTTATTATTACTTTGTAATTAATTTGAACAAAAATAAAAACCAAAGCGTTTCACGATAAAACGCTTCATCTAATTTTTATGAGTACGTTGTGTTTGGATCAGTTCACTTGTGTGCCCGAAGCGACACCGAACTCCTACTACCAGCTTATTTGTTTAAGCAAAACAACTCATTCCATTCTAACAGTCTAAGCATAAGAGTCAAACGCCATCGATCATCTGACAACGTTAGTCTGGAAATCTGGCCTAAATTATGGTCTTTGTATTATTACCGAGAAGCGTAGAATAGAGGAATGTCCGTCAAAAATAAAGTTGGCTACTGGCTGAAGCGATTTGAAAAAAAATATACGACGTTCAACCTGATCGAGATATCACGCTCTGCTGTTCTCCACAATTTGGAAACCTTTGAACAGCTGACGAATATGCAAGTCATCCCAGTCTTAAAAGCAAACGCCTACGGCCATGGTATCAAACCGGTAGCCGAGATTCTCAAACATGAAAAGGTTCCGTATATCGCCGTCGATGGTTACTTTGAGGCACTCCGACTACGAGAGGTCAGTCGACATCCAGTACTAGTCATGGGACCTATACCGCTCGAGAATTATAAAGGTCTTAAGTATGACAATTTTAGTTTTGTTGTTCAAGACGAAGCCTCAATTCGAGCGCTCAGTAAGACTGGTGCTGAAATTGATGTCCATCTAGAGTGCAATACCGGTATGAACCGTTCCGGAGCTGATCCGTCCGAAGTTACGAAGCTTACTAAACTGATCCTGTCGCAAAAAAAATTGACGTTAGAGGGTGTCATGAGCCACCTGGCAGATAGTGATGGTGATGATCCTAAGACTGTTTCTGATGCTGTCGCACTATTTGATGCATGTGTTGAGATGGTGCGAGAAGCAGGTGGCAAACCGACAATGCTACATGTTGCCCAAACTGCCGGTAGTGTCGTGGCAAAATCAAAGTATGCCAATATGATCCGGCTGGGGATCGGTTTATACGGACTCAATCCGTTTCCTCCGAAACATCCAGAATATAAGCAGCTCACCACAAGACTACAACCGGCGCTGCGTCTTACCAGCACTATAGCCAAGGTGACCGATCTGAAAAAGGTGATAAAGTCGGCTATAACTATACCTTTTCAGCACCATCAAAAATGCAAATTGGCTTATTGCCACTTGGCTACTATGAAGCGTTGCCGCGCGATGCTTTCAGCAATGGGGGACGCGTAAAAATAGGCTCTGACTATACAGCGATTGTTGGTCGAATCTGCATGAATCAAACAATGATTAGTTTAAATGGCATCACGGCAGAAGTTGGTGACAAGGTCACTATATATAGTAATGACCCGAACGATAGAAATTCGATTGACAACATAGCTCGTGATTACGGATTATTTAGTTACGAGTTATTAACCAGACTCAGCCGTGACGTCCGGCGCAGACTCGTCGATTAACGATCGATTTCGAATGCGTTATCAAAAAACACTAACGCTCCAAAAAGCAAAACCATACTATGCATGAAAGTGTGCGTAGAAACATAAAGCGCGGAAACGTAATTAGGGGAGGGACGCGAATGTTGGGACCAATTGATTATATTGCTGTCGGTTTTGAGGGCAACAATTTTGATGGAAGTATTTTAAAGGAGCTGAGGAAAGCAGTTGATAGTGGCGCAATTCGAGTTGTTGATTTACTGTTTGTAATCAAAGATAAAGATGGAGCAATCGCTATGGCCGAAGTGACTGATCAGTCCGCCGACTTGAAAAACCTGACAAAGACACTCCATCTCAGCGATGAACTGCCTCTCATAACTGAAGATGACATTCATAAACTAAGTGCTTCAATGGACAATGATACCTCCGCTGGAATCCTTGTGATTGAGCATTTGTGGGCTAAAGGTTTGAAAAAAGCCATAGTTGACGCTGACGGAATATTAGTCGCTGAAGGCAGAATACATCCGGAAGTAATTGAAGCAGCAATTGAAGAAATTGCGGCAAATGAAACAATAAAAGCATAAGGAGAAAATAATGATTGGACGACCACTTACACCATTGTCAATTGCCGGTATGCGCCGACGTCAACGTCGCCGTGGCTTACTCTAGAATTTCACCAACTAAACGTACTGTACTAGGCTTGGCCTGGAAACTACCCGCTTTGCTCTTATGGCAGTTTCCAGCAATGTAATGATATATGCCGGAGCTGTATATCGCCTGATTGAATAGACAAGGCGATATAACTAGCACACTAAAATGCACTCTCCTACAATGAACCAAGAATCAGGTGAGAGTATTTCAATTTCTTAAAAATCGTCAAGAAACATGTCGCATTTTAAAATCGTTTACCATCCCTGACCGTCACTTTTAGAACGTAATTTTGGCTTTTCTTTCTTCACGACTTTAGATTTTTCAATTTCCCAGGATCTCACCTTATCGGGATTATTGGCGATGATTTTAATGGCAGCCGGTACATTACTCGGCAGTACAAATTTACTGTCAAGCGCACCGAGAGCCGCTTCAGCAACTCGCATTAATTCGCCCAGTCGTTTGTGATTATAGACATCAATAACGTCCTGTGGCACACTGATCCCAGCAGGGTTATGAAATAGCGCATCAGGTCCTTGGAGGAGTTGACTCCACCGTTCATCGCTGAACTCAACGCCTTCTGCGGCTAATGCCTCCCGGGCTTCGTTCCCATTTCGAGCCCAGTTGATTACAAAAAAACGAACTGCCCCTAAATCATTTACTAGTGTCACTTTACTATTTGACACGATAGTCTGGGTTGCTTCCGTCAACACCTCGCCAGCAACATTAAAAGCTTCTACTTCGGCGACTGCTTTGGCAACTTCACTTTTTACCACTTCTGATGCTTCATCCGACTGAGCGGCTTCTTCAGTTGCCTCACCAACTGGCTTAGCAGCCTCCTCAGTTTGGTCACTCTCCAAACGTCCGCCAGCCGTAGACAACGTTTCAACGTCTCTAAATTTCCCAGTAGTGTCTTGAATAGTTTCTCTTTCAGAAGTTTCGCTAAATTGAGCGGCACCGTGATGCTTCGCTTCACCACCAAGATCAGCCTCCGCTCCCTCTCTAGCATCAGTCTCTGCTGTTCCTGTGTCTACATCAGGACTGTCAGGTTGTTCTGGATTCTCATCACTATTCCCAGGAGTATCACTGTCTACTTCAGCTGAAGGAGTCCTAGGAGGAGCAGGAGCTACTGGTTCTATGGTTTCAGTAGCAGGACTATCGTCCTGGTCATTGTTCTTGGTAGTCTTAGATCCTGAGTCAGTATGCTTTTCATGAGTAGCAGTATCATCATCAGACTCAGCACTGTCGTTCTTAGTCCCACTGTCATCATCTTGTGTGTCTGCTTTGTCCACGTTGTCTGCTTCGTCTGTTTCCTCAGCCTTTGGCTTTGGTTTGGCAGCAGGCGGCTCTGGCTTTGTCTCAGTACTATGATCTTCTGGTACTGCAGGACTGTCATCATGACGAACACGTACAGTCACATCAAGATCCTCATTCCCACGTACCTCATGCTGACGTTCTGCAGCAAGAGCCTCTTCGATAGCTTGCGCAGCAGCATGCTGGGCAGCAAGCAGTGCTGCTGCTTCTTTCTGTGCTGCTTCATCATCAGGTTCAGTATCATCTGAGCGTTCAGTGTCTGCAGTGTGTGTCAGAGCACTATCTTGTTCATTCACTGTAGGTGGTTCTGGTACTACTGGTTCTGAGAGTTCAGAAGAAGGAACTACAGTAGGATCAGCACTATCGTGCTGATCTATAGGTTCATCGTTTTCGTGGTCTTGGGTTTCGGGCATGGGAATTGTTTTCGATAAGGATACTTCGTCAAGGATTAATAAGACCGCACTGGTTTCAATTGAGGCATGTGTAACACTGCAAATGCGTATATATTTGATCGCAAGAGCGTGCCGAAAGAATTGAAGATAAAATAATTTTTTTCATTTTCAATTCCTCTTCAGAATTCACTCATAAACGATAGAATATTATATCATATTATTAATCTATGGTCCATAAACTGTTATAAAACTCTGACTTTGCCATCACGTATTCTAATGACATACTCTACTCATGCTACGTTCGGATCTACTTTTCAAAAATAGGCATGTTGAATATAGGAATAGGGTGTGTTTATTGCTTGCCGGCGACTGGTTTGGCTGCTCTGGTTTTCGGTTGCAACGGCGTTTTATAACCTCTAGGCATGAGGGTATAAGCGACATGTGCAGTCGTTAAGATACGAGCGCTTCGGCGTACATCAGGACGCAAACCCCTATTGACTTTACTATACTGATGAAGTTGCCTTATAACCGAGGGAGCATGCAGGTCTGGGCGCTGAGTTACTAACGTTGTCGATAGGTCAGCTGCCTGGGCCCGCGAAGCTTCCGATTTTTTGCCGGCATGTATAGCCGCTATACGATTCTGGGCCGATGAACCTTGTAATCCGACTTCACCAGAGTAGATGACTCGGTTCGCAAGCTCACTCGTGATTTGTAATTGTCTCGGGTCATCCGGCATTGCGGCTGCGGTACTCATTGCCAGCGCTAATCGAGTTCCTTCAAAAATCGTTTTAATTTGTCGACGTTTCGAAAAAACTAAAGCTCCAAGACCGCTGTATAAAATCAACCATTCGATGCCTTGAAAATTAAACGGTTGAACTGGGCTTTGTTCAAAATATGCCTGTTGGCTTGGTGATATATTGCCTGGTGTACCGTCAATCGTCCGGCCGGATTGGTCAACAAGAAAGAAGTGGCTATTATGTGAAAAAAGCCCGATGGCATTTGCAGTACTGCTCATGAAACCAATGGCAGGATTGAGTGACAGGTCAGATAGCTCTACGATATTATTCGAAACATTGCAGTTTGCTTCATCGTGAGCGATTTCTTGGGCGATAATTTGCGCTAAGACCTGGTCATAGGCAAATTCTCGAGGATACATCGGGTTCACATCATATTGCATTTTAGTACTGGTATATCCAGCAATGCTGTCAGCACGCGCTTCTGGAGATTGTACTGCCCAATCTGGATCAAGACTGCTAAGTAGTTTACTCATCGCTGCCGAATCATAGGGAAACAGTGCATGTATTGCGACGCGGGCAACAGCCCGAACTTTCGTATTGGCAGGCGCAACCCAGTAATCGATGGTGTCGCCGGCAGCCATGTTATTTGGTAGCAACAGAGCTTCTGTACCACCTTGCATATGCAGCACGCTAACCGATTCAGGCACTCCATTATGGAATAGTTGGCCACCAACTATCGTATTGCCATCAAGTACTGGTGTTTTGAGAAATTCCGTATACCCGTCTTGTGAAGAAATGTCGCCCCATACTAAGTTTCGTGATATACGGATATAATGTGGGTAGCGCTTATTACTCACCGATTCAGGCAATGGCTGTTCAGCTGTCACATGCGTATTCGAAGACCAGTTTTCACTTACAATAGACGAGCCACCACCGCTGACGGTCAAAGACTGTGAAGTGTAGTCTATCCACAGTCCCTCGGCCGACTCATCATGTTCAGACAAGTTCCATAGCGTCTGATTTTGTTCGCCATCACCAGCGTTACCAATTTGCACGCCACCACTCACCGCTTGCGGCACGACAGCGGCGCAGAATGACCCACAAAATGTATTCGGGTTCGTTTCACCAAGGAGTGGGCCAATGTCAGTTGCCGCATAACCAGTAATAGTATCAAGATAATCCTCTGCGCGAATCCGTGGATCTTCTGCATCAACATAGCTCTCTAAACGCGAATCATCAAATATCGGGTTCAGGATATCCGCATTAATCTCGCTTTTTGGGATACCCGCCTCTTGAGCGATCCGATCTTCGACTTGGATATACTTGACATTCTCAACAGCCAACAAATGATCGTGAACAGCATGATAAGACTGTCCAGCAGCCAAACCAATCATCCCCGTCGCAGCTAGTTTAACTAACAACTGTCGATAGAGCCGTGTTCGCCTTTGTTCAGGAGGCGTATCTGTAATCCGACGACTAAACTGATCTTCATAATGAACAAAAATTGACGGTTTCGCTGCTGGTCCAGCGCCGGATTGTAGTGTTGGCAGCTTTTGGCGATCAAGTTTTAACACCTCTCTCAGTAGAGCGATTTCGATGGCTTGCTCGGCGCGGTAGGGATTAAGCTCGGGATCATTAATCAGACTCACCATAAGGTCGGCTGAAATACCGAGCATACTGCCCATTTTGGTTAGGTCTACCCATTTATCATCAGAGAATACATTCGCCCACTCGCCATTTCCAGTTGGAAGCACACGTAAGTGCGACTTTACGCGTTTGCTTGTAGTTGCGAGCGGTTGTGGATCGAGTTGCGCGGCTGGAGTTTCAGCATCAGCCTTCACATCAGCCCGTTCAGCTGTCGACGGATCTGAAGTCTGTTGCTGTTCGGTGCTAGGCTTCTTTGTTTCAGCTTCGGCGCCCTGAACGTCAATCGGCATTGCCTGAGACTCTTTCAGGCGGTGCAGAAGCTCATAATTTGGTTCCGCACCCACAGAATCCATATGCCGGACCAGCTCATTTTGTATAGCAGTTGCAAACGTTTTTGGGGTGAGTTTTTTATCGGCTTTTTTGATATCGTTAGCCGTCCTGATAAGGACATGATCGGGGTCAATTTTGCCGAGTTGCCGCAGCAACGCCTGGACGGCAACAGATTCACTGAGCCATAAACGATCAGCAAAAGCTTCCCACTCAGCAGGCGTTTGTTCGATGACAATATCATCCACAGCACCTCCGCTGACTACTCGCTGCTTTCTCGTAAACAGCCAACTCCGCATCGTTCGGCCATCACCGAGATCTTTTCTTATCTTTTCGCTAAACAATGACTTAGGAATAAGGATAGTATCAACACCTGCTTGCTTGGCCATATCGGCTGTCAATTGGAGGCTTTCAATCGTCCCTGGCGCATCCTCGCCTTTGGGAACTATCGGACCTCGCCACAGCATTGAAACCTGTCGCCTGGTGGGTACATGTCCAGATCGGAATAATTCGTAGTCCTGTCCGGTCTGAAGAGTGTCTTGTGTTGACGCATGAATCCTAGAACGGGCTCGAACACGGCTAATAATAGTACGGCTGGCCGACCATGCCGCAGTCAAACCAATCACACCAGCACTAAGTGCCACTTCATTTTCAACACTAATACCAGCGCTTAATACTTCGCCTACGGCAATTCCGGCTGTAACACCTTGGGCCGTAGCACTACCAAGCGACAATTGAGACAATCGGGAAATTGTGTCATTTCGTCTTGTAGCTCGAACTTGTGCCGTTAATAAATCAACCGCTTCGCCCTGTGGGACAAATGTAATTTGTTCAACTGGTTGCGCCGCTTGATTGAGTACCTCTGTCATCAAGTATTATTATCTAACATTTAATCAACTATCACAAACGACATTGATTACTTGTATGCTCAGTACAGTGAGAAGTGTCTTCCATGAAGATACGTATTGAGACCGTATTGGCTTCCTGTTTTGCCTTTCACTACTACAAATAATTAGATTAAAGATCGTCTGGTATGATCAAATCTTCCTCGGGAAGTAGTTTCGCCATGTCCTCTAAATGGCTAACGATAGTATTTAATGCAGCTCGTTCAGTCTCTGTCATATAAAGTTTACCTGCACGACGAGCAGCTATACGTGCTTTTACACGCTCATCAATGTCGTCAGGTTCATTTTTTCCGTCGTCTAGTTTCTTTAATGGTTGAATCATCCTATCACTCTCGATTTTAGGATGTTCTGCTTCTCTATCCTGATCGGTCCGAATAATGAGTGCCTGGGAAGCATAAGGTCCATCGAGTTGATCATAGGTAAACCATACTTCTCCTGGACTATATACGAACTTACCTGGTTGATTTTCTGGATCTACAGGTACAGCATGGGGGATAAAACGAGCAACATATAAGGTTTCTCCTATTCTTAAAGTTCTTGCGGCTTCTGGTGTGACGGCTCGAACGATATCGCCTGGAAAGGTCGCTATAATATGAGGATCGCTATCACTTATCGGTAAATCTGCATGTATTCCATCAGCTAATTGAGTAGCTGCAGCTTTGTTGTTATATGTGCGCAAAAGTCCATTATCCTCCAGCCACTCACAAGCTTCTTCGTAGAGTGTACTCATTGCTTCTTCTGATGCTAGCAATTCCCGATTTGCATCCCCACTCTCCCCATCACTATCCCCCGTACCCTCGCCATGATCCCCACCATGATCATTGCCATCATGGCCTCCACCCTCACCACTACCACCAGCTTCAGTAGTTTCGTCTGTACTGTGTTCAGTGTCTAGGTCAGCGTTGCCTCCTGCATCTGCATCAGTCTCTGCTGTTCCTGTGTCTACATCAGGACTGTCAGGTTGTTCTGGATTCTCATCACTATTCCCAGGAGTATCACTGTCTACTTCAGCTGAAGGAGTCCTAGGAGGAGCAGGAGCTACTGGTTCTATGGTTTCAGTAGCAGGACTATCGTCCTGGTCATTGTTCTTGGTAGTCTTAGATCCTGAGTCAGTATGCTTTTCATGAGTAGCAGTATCATCATCAGACTCAGCACTGTCGTTCTTAGTCCCACTGTCATCATCTTGTGTGTCTGCTTTGTCCACGTTGTCTGCTTCGTCTGTTTCCTCAGCCTTTGGCTTTGGTTTGGCAGCAGGCGGCTCTGGCTTTGTCTCAGTACTATGATCTTCTGGTACTGCAGGACTGTCATCATGACGAACACGTACAGTCACATCAAGATCCTCATTCCCACGTACCTCATGCTGACGTTCTGCAGCAAGAGCCTCTTCGATAGCTTGCGCAGCAGCATGCTGGGCAGCAAGCAGTGCTGCTGCTTCTTTCTGTGCTGCTTCATCATCAGGTTCAGTATCATCTGAGCGTTCAGTGTCTGCAGTGTGTGTCAGAGCACTATCTTGTTCATTCACTGTAGGTGGTTCTGGTACTACTGGTTCTGAGAGTTCAGAAGAAGGAACTACAGTAGGATCAGCACTATCGTGCTGATCTATAGGTTCATCGTTTTCGTGGTCTTGGGTTTCGGGCATGGGAATCTACTATTTCTGCGTTGCACCAGAAGAACAAACCGACGAAAAGCTTTAGATGTCAGTCGGGAAGAGCAGAGAACCTATAGCCTAGCTAGTAAGATAAATGTAAGATTGATAGCTGGATAGATACTACTTTCTTCTCAGAAAAACACCGGTAAAATTGATCGTCGAAAACAGAACAGGCACCTCGCTTTGATACTATTATTTTACTACTATTTTGTAGTATTGTCGAGAGTATGATAAATGTGGTAAAATAGTACTGTTATTATGGCTGAAAATACGCATGCTTCTACAGATAGAACTGGCGAAATACCGGCAACCGACACTCCGGAAACTGGTAGTGATTTAGTAGTCTATCCTGGTACTGTCCTGCTTGCCACAGAGCAAATTGTGGTTTCAGACGTATTAGAGGCGGTTACACCAACACGCATACTTGGTCCAGATGAAGATCCAAGCACCATAGGTGATGGTCAGCGATCTGGTGCTGTCGATCGATTATTCGCAAGTATTGTACTTGGTTTTCAGAGCACTAACCCCGAAGGCGATACCATTCTAGACGACACCTATGTTGACAGTGCTGCAGTTGTCGCGACTGCCACTGCAGCCGTAGTAAGGGATCGCCGACTTGCCGATATCAAAGCCGGACGTATTCCCGAAAGAAAGGTGGAAATTAGTCTCGAAGCGGCGCGCCGAGACCCACTACTTATAGTCGACATGATGCGTTCCGCGTCTTTATCACCATTTCATGAGATGGTCCTGGCAGCAAACACGGCGGCGTTCGAGGCACAGTTGGAGCGCTATTGGCATGAGAATAAGTATGGGCTATGGGAAAGTCTTGCTCTTGACCAACAAGAGGTTATCGCTGCCATACGACGGGATGTTAGAGCTGGAAAAGCAAAAAATGATAATAAAAGAGCGGTCAGCAGTTTTTCGAGACCGGTTTTTCGGAAGTCACTTGGAGAAGTTGGACCACAGGCATTTGAGTATATTATGGCTCTAGAAGACATGTTCATAAGAGGGCAAGACGGCTACAATGAAGGCAAAGGATCAATATTAACACCCACTCGTACACGTGAACGAATAGAACGCCTGATGGTAGTACAGAGTGGTTTTGAAACTGGATCATCACCAGCTACTAACCCAACAGACCTTGGAAGCGAACTATTGAACTCAATCCTTAGCCTACAAGACAAAGAAGGCGGCTTACTACGCGTCAGAACTCCGGACCTGCCAGTCTTACTTGGCCTGTCTCACGTCATAAATAATCGTTGGGCAGAGCGAGAACATCAATTTCGAATTCAGCACCCGGGAAAACACTTTGCAGGCGAGCGTCCAACAGAAATAGACCCAGAGTTATTAGAAATGGAAGCACTTTATGCCGCCTTGTGTGCTAAATATGCACTTTTAAGTTACGATCAAGCCAGTCGCGATCATGTTTTGTTGCAAGTGATATCGACAATTAGTGGCATTGAAACAATCCAAAAAACCATGCAACAATCGCATCTACGAGACAAAGAACACGTCTCCAGATTTCTAGATTTCGGAGCACCCGAATACACTGAAGATGAGTTCCATAGCGATATCGTGATTGCTGCTGGCGCTCGTCGATATGCGCATTTGGTAGAAGGGCCTGCCGGCGAAGCCGAATTTGATGTCCGAATCGTAAAACTCTTTACTGATCGGATGGCAGCAAGCGGAGGACTCAATTTGCCGCGAGATATGCGCGACTTACATCCACAAGTACAATCAGCACTTTCTGTTGATGCCCGTCTCGGTATGACTGCCGATGATTTTGCGGAGTTGGCCAAGCAAGCTCTAGTCTTACTCACTGAGCAAGGTGGTTCTATCAGACGTCAGGACGGTCTAATTGAAGCATGGCGACAGGAGGCAGCAGCCGGGCAAATTGCTCGAGAAACCGATCGGGGTGGACGATACATAGAAGCAAGTATCAAATACCGCGAAGAGGTTGGTGCAGCTAAGCGGCGAGAAGAATTTCCGGCTCAGGGAAGGTTACTCGTAGTATATGGATCAATCAACGCCAGCAATCCACTAAGAATAAATGATGGTGCTGCAGGTGCGCTTGAACTGATCAGCATGGCCAGCGGTATGTTCGAGCATGTTGATTCAACCGGCAACTTTGCCAACAATCCGATGTCAAATGCCACCTTTCGCGATCAAATGCAAGCCGTCGCGGCTAAACTTGGACATGTAATTGAGGTCAACCATCCTAGGCGAGTCTTACTGCATGATTACCAGTGTGAAGCCGCACATTTTATTGGTCGTATGCCGGACGGTATGGCACCGGAAGATGTTCTACGGCCGATAGCACCTGGCGGTTTTGGAACCATGTCCATTGAATCAAACACTGATGAAGACGGGCAGGGGCTTATCGCCGATCTTAAACATTCCAATTTGGGAACGTTCGATTATCTGGAGCTACCATCTGAGTTGGTTCGCTTTGTACGTACGCCTGAAGAATTGCTCAATATAGAATACGGCCACGCCAGTCCGGATTGGAAATGGTCTGAATCAACAATGATTTTATACATGAGACAAGCTGACGGTATGCCTACAGAGCTCTATAAAATCATGGCTCAAGCTTTGCTTCGGCAACAAGCAGCGCAGACTGCGGACCGCAAACGTCAATAGTAGCTACGTAATCGTTGAGTAAACAATAAAGACTTACGCCGCTAAAGCGAGTTGTCGCTGCACGTAGCTGGATAGTGCCAGAACACGTTCGAGCGAGCTTTCTTCTGGATTATTCGGTGTCGCAATATAACCAAGGGCAGCGGCAATTCGACGGCGTCTCGCGAATGAGCTTTGCTCACCTTTGGTTGCTAAACGCATAGCATCCCAAAAACCATAGCCCTCCAGCTGATTTCCCACTGCTGCAAGTAGCGCTGTTTCACTGTTCACTTTGCCGGTACGATCATTGAATGGAGATAAATGATGCTGTCGCAGTAAGGTAGTCTGTTCTTGGGCGGTCTGATAGTACCTAGAGGTAAGTGCTTTGTTTTCATCCAGACCGTCGTCGAAGTCATCGTCAACAGTTTCGGCTGGATCAGGTAATCGATAGGGCAAAGGACGGACAATCTGATTGGGACTAGGCGCTACACCAAACCGCGGTTCGGTTAGTTGACGATAACTATCTACTTGCCTCAAGGATAGATTGGCGAAACGAGGGCTGACATATTCGGAAACTGGCTTTTCGTTCAGAAGGTCAACCGTATGCGCAACCACACTGGTAAGTAATTGTCTACTAGGATATGAGCGTTTAATTGCCCGATTTCGATCATAGATTGCTTGCTTGGCAATATAGTAGACGATAAGTTGCGCAAACATAGGATTATTTTGTTCTCTCTTCCATTGGCGAGCCAAGGAAACGGGTACTTTTTTAGGTAGCTCAGTATGTGCGACATGCGCTATGGTGACGGCACCGACAAATATTTGCTGCCAAGCTTTTCGATGAGATGTGGCAATTTTAAGAGCCTCTTCATGTTGGGCATAGGTGAAGTGGTCATTGGGATTTGGCACAATTGGTGGTCGAATCATTCGTGTTCTGGCCAGTGCTTTCTGTTTAGCGGTCGCTTCCTTCGGTTTGGTAATATGGACGACTTTTGGCGACTCTATCATGCCCTTGGCCCAAACAACGGCCATTCCAGCTTGGAATTTGGTCATTCGATCAAATAATGAAGTATAGATCTTAGTGCCTTCAATTAGCCCCATATTGGTTAAGACGTCTCGTTTATCATCCGACGACGTTAGCGCCAGTGTTACGATAAGCGCATTTTGCGATAGTAAGGTCGGATGGACTCCTTCAGTCGATTGCATGGTATTCCAGAAGGAAACGCCATAGCCACCAATGACTTTTTGTCGTTCGGCATACATTTCAACGGCGTGTTTTCGGGATATATCCGAATCACCAGTATCAACGGCAATCAAAGATGCTTCATCGATTGCCCAGACTGTTTGTGTTTCACTACTTAGTCCTTTGTGAAACTGCAAGTAACTGGCAGCTTGCATGGTTAAAGTCGTAAACAAGAAGCGGCGCTGCTCATGTGAGGTAATACCAGAAAAGTCAAAGATCACGTTAGTTTTATCTAATTCGGCCCAGTCAATGGAGTTGTCACCGGTGAGGAAATCGCCGAATGGTCCACCTTTCATGGCTTTAATTCGAACTTCAAAGTACGTCGGCAAGTTGCCAGCATTGGTGTTCTTGCCGTATTTAGAAGCCCTCTTAACACAAGCTGCTAAGAGCTCGTCCAAGGTCGGTGTAGACGGAGATTCGGCAGATGATTGAGGCAAGACTTCACCTATTTCGGCTTGCACTGGCCAGCCATTTGCAGCGTAGATTTCTTTAAGTGAGTCTTCCAATATCGGCCACACCGGACTATCACCCCCACCGCCATATGCCGTGATCCAAGCGTCAACAACTTTACCAATGTGCGCATTAATATCACAACCTTCAACGGGGGTAAGAAAATCTACGGATACCGGTATGGAATTTTTATCACCCGGTCGGATAACTACCGTACGTATACCTTTGGCATTTAAATGAGCTGCAACATCGGTAAGTTCACTCTTATCTCCAAGATCAAATCCCCAAAAATTTACATTCATATCAGGTAATTGTTCAAACATGCTTTTGAGCATGGTAGTCTTACCTTCACGAGTTCGTCCGGTTAAGAACATATGCCCAGGTAAGGTCTGCTTGTCTATATAAAAAGTACCGTCGCCTTTATTGGCTTCATTGAGCTCTTCACCAAGCTTCATTGATTCTAAGGATTGTCGAGGATACTCATCACGATCCTCGTTTGAATCGGGCGCTACGACAACTTCTGCGTGCGAATCTTCGGTTTTTTGCAATAACTCTAGGGGGGGTGCAACGGCTGCGTCACTTTCGTAGAGAGAGCCGTTATAGCGCCAACGTTCTTGGCGAGATGGATTGTTATCTAACCACTCGTCACGCGGTAAGGGCCGATCGAGATGGTCTTGGGGTACAAGTTGTTGCCAGATTTCCATAAGCAACTGCTGGTTTTCAAGCATAGTTTGCTCGTAGTCACCGGCACTACGACGCATACGACCAATCGTTTCAGCATTGGCGACAGCGGCATCGGCAGCTATCATTTGTTTCATGTCGCTCACCGTCAACTCATGCCGACGAGTGACACCAGTCTCAAGATCTTCAATAATAATAGTTTTATAGACGGCCAGGTTATTAATATTGACCAAATAGTCGTCCCGCAACGCCTCAGTAATAGAGGTTAGGATGCGCGCCATTTCATCAGTTGGTAAATCAACACTATTTTCAAGATAGCCTTTCGCAGCATTAATATATGCTGGAATTCGTTCAGCTTTATGCTCCGGATGCTCATCATATATACGCATAGCCTCTGCGTGTACAAACGGATTGGTTGGTTCAATGCGTGACGCCAAAGCTACTGTTTTCAGTGCCTCTCGATAATTTCCTCGACCACCTTGATACTCCGCTTTGGCACGTTCAAGTAATGGGCCCGACAATTGTGGGGCAAGTTCGACGGATAGCCTAGCAAATGCTTGAGCGTCATCATACAACCGCTTTTCATTAAACAAGCGGGCGATGCCAAGTGTTAATGTAGTATCACGTCTTGCTTGTGGGTACTGCTCTACCAACAGATTAAAAGCGGTATGTACTGCTTGCGCACGATCAACTAATGCAGTTCCATCCTTCTCGTCAGCCAGCGATTGTCTGGCCTGATCAAGTTCAGCGTAGGCTCTTCCAAAAATCCCCTCGGTCTCGCCTTGCTTAAGCATAGTTTTAAAGGTGTCGTTCGCTGGATCAAATTGTTCGTTTCCTGCCGCCCGATCGACTAACAGATAGCCAAACTGGCCAGGTTTATTAACGTGCACTTTAATACCCGCTTTCACGGTATCAGTGTCACTTGCTAGTACCCCACTCGTAACAGCTGAAACTTCAATACAATTACTCTGAATAGGACCTGCAAACGATACTAAATTAGTTGAAGTCACATGAGCCCTTGACCTCATTGGTCCGCTAATATAAAGCAATCCGTCACTACGGAGCTGTGAGCTTAGCTTCTGGATAAACGCGCCAAGACCAGGAACATAATTAAAGACTTCGCCGATTGAGAGCAGCGACCCTGGACGATCTTCGATAAATTCAGCTACATCACGATCGCGAGAACTTAGACTGGTACGATCGATTGACCGTAAGATTCTTTCTGACGGTTGAAAGCGACCTGTAAGTTGATGAAGATAGCTAAATCGTTCGGTGCCTTGATGGACGGTGTGTGCTTGTAACTGATTAGCCGAGAGTATATGAGCTTGACCGGTTATAGCATCAACACGCATGAGTGGGCTTCTGCCAGTTATTCGACTGTCAACTAACATTTCTTTTATGTGAGAGCTAGCTTCTTCTTTGGCAACTTTTTCCCTGACAACTTGATGTGCTGCTAATTTATCGAGTGAATTTGGCAGAAGTACTAGACCGACGTTGTCCGGCAATGTAATCGCTTGTGGCGTTGCTGGATCAATTACCTCCACACTAATATGCAGCCGCTTTGACATATCGGCAAAGTGTTCAGAACTCACGATACGTTTCTTTTTCTCTTCCGAATCGACAGCCAGCACAGCTCGTGTTGAGTGGGCAATATCGCCATCATGGTCTAACTCCCGAACGGATTCCAGAAAATCTCGTAACTCAATTCCGGTTTGCGAATAGGCCCAGACAACTGTCGGTTCACTTGGTCGAAGAGATTGTGCTTTTTTCTTTTGTTCGCGGGCAAGATAACTCTGCGCCATCGCTACCATACCAAGTCCACCATCAGGTTGAGTGGGAATATCAAAGACACTATAGACGTCACGTCCAGATCGAAGCGCTTCGCTACTTATTTTTTGTATCATAGACTGTGGAGCGGAGACATGTTCCTGGATGTTCACAGTATGTGGGACGTCCATATCGATAAATGCTTCACGTCGGGCTTTAGGTCGTTCTGTCCTAATTGAAGTTCGATAGACTCTTATCCCACCTAACTCCTCAGCATCACCAGTCTCTCCAGGTACTATCTCGAGGCTCGTTTCATCGTTATTAACGCCGTCAATTACTTCTGAGACAGTTTCAGATATAGCAGCGTCAGTTAAACGAGCATACTCAGTTTCATAAGCAAGAAACTCAGCTAGCGCGGCCTCACCGAGAACAACATCACCAACGTCAACTGATAAATCGACAACGGTATCAGTCGGCCGATCTTCTATTGTATTTATATCGCTCATAATAACGTGATTAGGGGCTTTGACTTACTCTGTAGTCACCTCATTTAGTACACTGTATATAGCTAACAAGTGTGAGCTTGTACAATTCAACCTATTTTATACTTTTTCAGTTTTTAGTCAATAACTAGGGTTCCTACTCACCTCTGTTGCAATTTTCCGTTTACTGCCATGAACAACTGGAAAGAATATCTAGAATATATTAGTTCACAATATTGCTTTTTTTATTGTTTTATGAGACTATATATGTATGACAGATGGCGAAGCTAGCTGGGTAGAAGATGCTCTTAAATATGATTCCTCTGAAGAAACCGGACCGCAAGATCCGGCCACTACTTCCTCTTCTTCTGAACTCTCAGAACCAGTAGTACCAGAACCACCTACAGTGAATGAACAAGATAGTGCTCTGACACACACTGCAGACACTGAACGCTCAGATGATACTGAACCTGATGATGAAGCAGCACAGAAAGAAGCAGCAGCACTGCTTGCTGCCCAGCATGCTGCTGCGCAAGCTATCGAAGAGGCTCTTGCTGCAGAACGTCAGCATGAGGTACGTGGGAATGAGGATCTTGATGTGACTGTACGTGTTCGTCATGATGACAGTCCTGCAGTACCAGAAGATCATAGTACTGAGACAAAGCCAGAGCCGCCTGCTGCCAAACCAAAGCCAAAGGCTGAGGAAACAGACGAAGCAGACAACGTGGACAAAGCAGACACACAAGATGATGACAGTGGGACTAAGAACGACAGTGCTGAGTCTGATGATGATACTGCTACTCATGAAAAGCATACTGACTCAGGATCTAAGACTACCAAGAACAATGACCAGGACGATAGTCCTGCTACTGAAACCATAGAACCAGTAGCTCCTGCTCCTCCTAGGACTCCTTCAGCTGAAGTAGACAGTGATACTCCTGGGAATAGTGATGAGAATCCAGAACAACCTGACAGTCCTGATGTAGACACAGGAACAGCAGAGACTGATGCAGATGCAGGAGGCAACGCTGACCTAGACACTGAACACAGTACAGACGAAACTACTGAAGCTGGTGGTAGTGGTGAGGGTGGAGGCCATGATGGCAATGATCATGGTGGGGATCATGGCGAGGGTACGGGGGATGGGGAGAGCGATAGTGATGGTGAGGGAGAGAGTGGGGATGAGGGGAACGATAAGAACATTGGAGAGCATATTAAAGATGCAGTTTCAGCAGTCACGAGCTTTATCGCAGAAAAAGCGAAACAAAAATGGCATAACTGGGAAGATAAAGCCGAAAGACACTACAAAAATAGGGTTAAGGAGGAAATTCTAGAAGAGTTCGAGCTAGAGATGTTGCAACAGATTGCTCAAGAAGAACAAGCAGTACATATAGATGCAATAAAAAAAGGGATTAAAGCTAAGATTGATAGTGTTGCACTGGACCTCAGTGATAAATATCATCGGCGTGTGGATACGGCCAAACGAAATTATCAAGAAACAAAAGAACACCCCATTCGCTATCCACTAAGCAGATATCGGAATTCATACTATCATCAAAAGAAAGTCGCAAGTCATCAAGCGAGAAAGGAAAACAGGGCAGAAAGAAGACGAGCGTTTCGACAAGCACCCTTTCGAGATAAGCGCCGCGCAAGAAGTGATGTAAAACTGAATCAAAAAATACAGTCTGGCAAAATTAGAGCTAATCGTGTCGGTTCATCTTCGACAGGAAATAGAAGGCCCCGACGGTAATCATGCCTCCACGGTTCAATACTATACTAAACTTGAGGTTGAGAAGTTGGATTGGTGGTAGCAACTGATTCAGAACTGCTTTGCTTTTGTTCACGGCTAAGAACCGTTCTAATCCATTGGATTACTTCATCTGGCTCAGTTTCGCTTTTTACAATGGTTAAATTAGCACCTTTGGAAAAGACTTCTCGATCAGTTTGACTGTCGACGACATTGGTCATAATAATGACTGGGGTATTCATAGTTTTAGGGTCAGATTTAAGTTTCTCAAGCATCTCAATACCATTCATGACTGGCATGCGAATATCGAGAAGTATGATGTCAGGCTCAAAGTCTTTTAGCTTTTCAAGTCCTTCTTGACCATTTTCAGCGACGACAATTTCATATCCGGCCAACGATAAGGTCTTTTGGTACATGTCCCGTGTCAGCAGATCATCTTCAACAAGCAGTATCTTTACCATAAAGCCTTATATTGACCTTTCTTATCAAGCAGTATAGCGAATGCACCACGAGTATCGCAAGCAAACTTATGCAGCAAACTGAGGACAACTGTTCACGCGAAGAGCAACTACTTCATGAAGCGGTGATTTCCCTTTATGCCAGTACTTGGTTGGATGGGATTTGTTGGCGGAAGGACAGCTTCGTGAGATCTACTCAAAGGAATCTCTTGCTGAAGATCTTTATCTTCTTCAGCGAGCTTTAATTGTTCACGCGGTATTTTTGGTGCAATAATAACCGTTTCTTTCAGTTCAGTATTCGGGTATATTTTTGGTCGTTCGTCTTGATCATCATTTTGCTCGCCTGGGATCACATCAGTCACCGGTATTGGCACAGATACCAGTGTTGCCCATCTCTTAATGAGCGGATTTTTACGGATTAAGAACACATAGATTAACGACAATACAATTACAGCATCGATAAGCCATGGCAACACATATTTTTGACCGGCTAATCGTAACTGGGAAATCGACTCCGGATTATTGAGCTCGACGACTTGCGTCGAGGTGAGTATTTTACCGTCTGTATAAAACGCTTTTGTCGTTAAGTTATATGTTCCATTTAAAATAGTGCTAGTGTTTAGGTTATAGGAGTACGGGGGGGTAGTCACCGTCGCTAACAATTTGGAGTTCAAGTAATATTCGACTTTGTATACTTTCGATGTCGACGTCTCTGCGATATCGGGTCTCAATAGCGCTGGTGCTGCTATCTTTACTTCCGAATTATTTGGCAAAATGAGAGGCGAGGAACTGCCACTTGGTGTAATCGAGACTGACGGACCAGAGTACAGTTGCGAATCTTCAGGTACTATTTGCGACGGCATCGAACTAGGTGGCGTAGATTGAACTGGTGCAATTTGAGTCGTTGAACCGGTTGAAGTCGGAGTAGTCTCAGTGACGGGCGTTGGTGTTGTAGATCCTGGCGAGGATAGAATAGTAGGCGGGGAATACGGTGGTGTATCGGTGGTGCTCGCGCCAGTTTTAGATACGATTGGTGCATGAACCGTAAATGAGGCACTTATTAGAGATGTCACTTCATCCTGGTCGTTAGCGGTTTGCAGCACCACTGAATTGTTGCCAATATTCACCGATGCCAAACCAGGCGCAGTGGCTACAAACGTTACTTGTCCGATTTCCTGATCACCGTTCAAATTTTGATTGGTTGTACCACGAGAGAACGTAACGACACCATTTCCACCATTACTGGATGCTCCAATTTCAAAAGCTGAGGTAGCGAAATTTGAAGACACATACGTCAGATCATAGGTGTCATAGGTAAGGTCAAGTTGCGCTGCAATCACTGGCAACGAACCGCTATTTTCTCGGACATCGACGGTCACCGTACTGCCAATTGCATAGGTACCACTGCTGGGACTCAGATACAGGGAGTACGCTGGTGCGGCAAAAGTTTTTATAGAACCAGAAATGAGCAAGGGAAATCCTATAACGACACCAGTCATCACTACTAGCATGGCAAGTCGCAACTTTCCACGTTTTACCCTCAGCAATTGAGCAACCCAACTCATACTTAATTACCTGGATTCCAATTATTTAAAATTGTCGTGAGATCTTGGGTATTGACGACACCGTCCTGATTGATGTCCCCGTCACAGACCGATTGTTTTGATTTGCCCCAATGACTGAGTAGTTTTGCGAACGCGTAAACATCAACTTTGCCGTCGCCAGTTAAATCGCCTCTTCCACACGTAGTTGCAGGAGCTGAGAGAGTTGAGGCGGTTAACACTGCGCTATCGCTCGAAACATTCGCACTGGTATCGTAGGCAACTACAAAATATTGGTAACTGGTATTTGGTTGTAGGGACGTATCAGTAAAGCTGGTACTATTCGGGGCACTACCGACCTCAGTGTTATTTCGATAGATGCGATACCCCACAACGTTACCGCCACTATCAGTACTTTTCTGCCAAGATAAGACAATTGCAGTCGGTGTTTCCAGTACGGCACGTATTCCTGTTGGAGGATTGGGCGGAATTGAAGAGGTACTTTTGGCTGTTGTTATCGGGTATGGAGAGACATTACTTGGCAAGCTCATATTGAGAGAAGTATCATAGGCTGCGATTTGATAGGAATAGGCTGTATTAGCGGCGGTAGTATTGTCTTGGTACATTGTCGCATTTGGATTTGATAGGGTGACTAGTAAGCTGCCATTGCGATACACCCGGTAGCCACCGACCGCAATATTATCGGTAGAAGCAGTCCACGATAATTTGACTTCTGCAGAATTTTTGGCCGTCGCTTTGACATTGCCCGGAGAAGTCGGTGGCGTGGTGTCGGCGAGTGTCGTAATTTGGAGCGGTGTCGAAAGCGCAGAAGTATGACCCGAACTATCGGTCGCCGATACTGAGTAGGAATAAATTGAGTTGGGCATCAACGAACTATCATCAAAACTTGTTGCTGCAGTGGTTGCAATCGCACTTCCACCTCGATACACGGTATAGTCTTTTATGACACAACCCATTGAGGGAATCGAAGCAGTCCAACTGAGGTTCGCAGTTGTCTCGCTGGTTGCAGTGCTCGTGACGTCGATTGGCGAAGTTGAGCCAGCAGAACAACCATGATTGGCTACCTGTATGGTCGTCGTGGTTGAGGATTGATTACCCTGAGTATCGGTAGCAACAGCCATGATAGTATGTAACCCATCTGTCAGACCGTCAGTATTTAAGTTCATACTATATGGCGATGCGGTATCGATCGCTGAAGGTGAACCGTCGACTTCGAATTCAACATTTTTCATACCTATTTGATGTACACCAGGCGCACTTGCCGCAGTAGCTGTTACTGGTACCGTGCCAGCAACGATAGCACCGCTTGCTGGACTGGTTATCTGCACCGTAGGAGATGCGACATTGATAGGTGCACAGTTATCACCCACACCATTTGGAACACACGACCTATCCGTCAATTCCTCGAGCCGATCAACACTCACCCCATTGCTTGTACCAATAAGTTCAAAGGTATGAGTGCCTTGACCAAGAGTAAGCCGAACCGCATGTGCAGCACTCCCATCATTGTAATTTACCCATTCCCAGGTATTCAGCGGCAATGAGGCGTTACCTCCTACATCAAAACAACTACTCCCGTGATCAACATTAAGTAAAATACTGTTCGCCGATTTGGATGGTATTTTCAATCTCGTCCATAGTGTATAGGTTGAAGTTGCGGGCACATTCACCGACATTGTATCGGTACCAAAGGTCATAGCAGGTGGAGTACACGAGTCGGTTGCAGCCCATGCGATATGGCTGCTATAGCTCACAACTAGACAAAATGCCGAAAAGGCGAAACATGCCCCAATTAGAAGCTTGTAACGAAACAGTCTCAGAGTTTTTGTTATACCTCTTTGTTTTGACAGCACAATGACACCGTCACCTTTATATCTATAACTTTAGCATACTGCTTTCGCTCGTTCTCCGTCAAGGTGCTTACGCTTCCCTAAAACCACTGATGAAAATGCGAAAGTGAAGTGTATTCGACTACTTCATAGACCACTTATGAACACCACCTAATGCGAACGGTTTTGCTTATACAGCGCCCGAACTTCCTGACGTTCACCCAGCCAAAAGCTGAGGAGCATTACCAGAACAATAACGACTGACGGCCATGCCAGCCAAAGCCAGTTTTTGGTTTCCATCAGAAAAACGGATTGTTTGCTTTGTTGCACAAGAGGCAACGAGTAACCGGTATCGGTCGTCGATATGTTACCAGCGGTGTTTGGGGTGACTATTCGTGCAGCCAACGTAATAAACCGGACATTGCCGGTTTGGTCAATGACATTAATTTTAATGGCATAGTAGCCCGCTAATTCGTAGTGGTGGCTTATTTGGAATTTTGGATCTGTCTTAAATATAAGTATCGAATTACTACCATCACCCCAGTAAACGATCACTTTATAAGGTGGTACGCCACCTTCTAGATCAATCGTCCAGGTAAAACCAGATGACACAGCCGATGTGGCATAGACATAATTACTCGTTAATAGCAGCGGTGGATTGGTTACAGCAGGCGTTTCAACCGATGCTGACCCAGACGTACTGCCAGATACTCCGACGTTACCGGTGGTCGATGTGACGGTGGTAGAACCGGGTGATGGAGTAGTTGGTGTTGACGGTACATTGTAAGTAACAGAGACAGTCGGTGTGGTCGGCCCTTGCTGATTAGTAACGTTATAATCTTGGGCTACGAGATTATTTTGCCCGACATATAAATCATCATCTAGCGAAAAAGTACCATCATTCTGACAGAATGTAACACCGGCAAATGTGTTATTGGTGTAGAGCTTAATATAGGCACCTGCCGGACAGGTTCCACTCACGAGGGCAGAGGCATTTGTGACGATCGTTCCATCGGTAGGAGAAGTAATGGTAGCACCCTCTGTCAGAGGAGCGGCCGGCACTTCCGCCGTGACCGTGTATGAAGCAGCCATTGCTTCATAGGTCCAGCCTACGACAAAAACAATCACACACAGGAAAACAAAAACCGTAATTGGGTGCAGGATGAATCGTCGGTGAAGTGGACGAGTCTGGCGAATTTTTTGTTTTAGTCGAGTCTTTTTTGAATTCTTGGGCCGTTTAAAAGGCAACAGCATACTATCTACCGACGCAGTAGATCGTCGATTCGACGAACGAACATTGTTAGGACGTTTTTTCACTTTTTTTAGCAAGGGCTTTTTGTTATAAATCCCTGTAAGTTATGATACCACAGCTTATGGCCGCAATGGATACATCGACAGTGTGTAATAATTGAAGGGAATATGTCAAAACGTAAACGGGTATTGGTCATTGGTCTCGGCTGCCTGGGTGTGGTGATACTCGCCCTACTGTTATTTTCTGCTGCCGCGAACGCTCCCCATGGTGCCGCTAAGATTGTCGTGCAATCGTCGAAACCAACTGGATCTAGCATAAATATGACGCCAGTATCGATTACTACTACCTACGCATCGTTTGAGTATCCGGCGGCTTTTACGCAAACGCCTACCGGTGGACTTATGACCCATGAAGTAGCTGGCTATACAATGGTGCATCATGATGTTGCGACATGGAGTCTGGCTATAGAAATACTCAGTATCCCGACAGGTAATTTGTCGGATAACAATAGCTTTCAATATCGTAAAGTAAACCCTCAAACATATGCCGAAAATCAATTTGCAGTAAACGGTCAGACAGTAACTGAAATGACCGACACGACATACGGCGGTTTTTCCAAGGTTGCGTTTTTAGTTCATGGACAATATCAAGCGGTCATCTCTCTATACGGAGATGATCCGAGCGGTCTGAATAATCTGAGGTTGTCTCTCACTATGATCGAAAAAACGTGGCACTGGAATGACTGATTTCAAGATATCGATAAACTAGGCTATTGCTTGCTACCTAAGCACAGCGATACAATACTAACCATATGCGACAAAGCCTGGCACTGGTGTTAGCAGTGGGTGGTCTGTTTTTCGGGAGCCTTTCATCGAGCACTCACTACGACCTGAATAACTACAGTATTGGTGGGGGTGGCACGAATAGTACTCATTCGACAACCTACTACACCCAAGGCACAGTTGGCACGCAAGGTAATGGCACGGCAGTGGGTGGCACCAAAAACGGTGGCAGCGGCTCTATCCAGGCAGAGCAGTTAAGTGTGCCGCAAGCACCGACTCTCAGCAACGGTAGCGGACAATACTACAATAAACTCCTACTGACATTAAATGACAATGCCGGTACAAGTGCCTATCCAACTGATGTGACTTTTGCGGTTGAGGTATGCAGCGGCGTGTGCTCGTCATATAGTTACCTCCAAGCTGACGGAAGCCTCAACTCGTCACCTGTCTTTCAAACCTACTCAACCTGGGGTGGTGCCGGTGGCTTTTTCATGACCGCACTTACCTCTAATACTGCCTACCAAGCGAAAGTTTCAGCAAAACAGGGGACCTTTACTAACACCAAATATGGTCCCGCTGGCTCAGCTACAACCGCAACCCCCTCATTAACATTCAGCGTTTCGCCTAATACATTAACCCTCAGTAATTTAACACCTGGCTCAATCATCACCAGCTCTGCGCTGACGTTTGGCTTTACGACTAATGCCGCGGTCGGCGGAGCAGTGTATATGTCTGGTGCTAATGGTGGTTTACATAGCGCCAGGCAAGGTTCACTCATTGCAGCGTATAACGGTGATCTAAGTACGCCAAGTTCAGGTTTCGGTGTCCAAGCCTCCAATGCCAGCGAAACATCGGGTGGTCCACTTGTCATTCAAAGTCCATTTAATGATAGTGGCACCGTCGTCGGACCGGATTCTACCGTACCGACGCAAATGTTTACATCAGCCTCTCCGATCACCTCAGGCTCAGCGAACGCCAATATACTCGCCAAAGCATCCTCCACAACCCCAGCCAGCTCAGACTATTCCGAAACACTGACCTTCGTAGCTGCCGGCGACTTTTAACGATGTAATTTTATATACTTTTTTGGCAATGTGACCTCTGTCTCTGTTAACAGGACATGGTTTGGAGTTATTGTAAATAATTGACTATATCGGCGCCAGCCCTTACCATAAGCGAGTTAGCCTTTTCGAAAGTTAATAGTGGGTTTAAGTGGGGATTATCGATTAAGAAAGGAATCTCAATGATACGTCGTCTTTATAACAAAATAAACATCGCAGTAATGCTAATTTCAATGATTGCATTGAATCTGGTATTTACATCACCTGCATTTGCTGCAGTATATTTATCAAAACCATCGGTCATCTTAACGAATATGAACGCCGGCGGGGCATCATCGATTATCGTGATGTTCACTACTTCGGCCAGTAACACTGGTACGAACGGTTCACTTGTGTTCTCTGGATGGACCGGTTCAGGTGGTACCGGAACGGTTGCGGCTTCTCAAACCGTCGCTAACACCTTCAATTCAACCAACTGTACAACGATTACCGGAGCTTCTGCGGACTTACCTGGTTCACCGACTGCGGCAGGAACAGCTGCAACAGGTACGATTGCCGTCACCGACGCAACTGCGTTAGTCGCAAGCACGTCATATTGTTATGTCTTAAGTGGTAGTGCTATTACCGCAAACCCTACGGCCACCGGTCAATCTTCTGTAGCTGTAACAGCCGGAAGCGATTCAGCCACATCTGTCGAAATTGATATCATCACTAACGACCAAGTGGTCGTGAGTGCGACGGTTCCACCTACCTTTACTATGGCTATAAGTGGCACCACTGACGCGTTTACTAGTAACTTGTCTACCGGAGCAACTGCCACCACAACCGGAGTGACCGTCACTATGAACACCAACGCCAAAAACGGCTGGTACTTATTCGGTTCTGACAGCAATACTGGTCTAAAATCGACCACCCAAAACTATACTATTGCTTCAAAGACACCCGGAACAAACGGTTCACTCGTGAACAATACTGAAGGTTACCTATCAGGTCTACCTGCTGCAGGAATAACGCAAGGAGGTGGACTGGGCGTAACCAGCGCGACAGCTGCCTATGCCTCATCAGGTGCTGGAAATGGTAGTGGCCTCGACTCAAACGAACGCCAGATGGCAAGCTCAACTGGAACTGCTAGTGGCGCCATTGTCACCGTCAAAGAATACGCCACTATTGGGGCAACGACACCAGCAGCTACCGATTACAGTGACACAATCACCTTAGTTGGTGCGGGAAGTTTCTAGTAGTATACTGTAACGCAATATGTCATTAAATGTCCGACGTAAGGTTATTGCGTCCATAGTTACTGTAGCCATTATTGGAGGAGCTTGGTCTGTTGTACCAGCGAACACAAGTGCCGCTTCAGTTTCAGGCTCCGACCTTACAACTTCGCCAGTGGCCGTTGATTTAAGCGCCAAACCTGGTCAGTCAATATCAACAACCTTACAAGTTCAAAACAATAGCCCACAGCCGGTTACAATTAATGTACATCTCGACAAATTCAAGGCTAATGGTGAGACTGGTCAAGCGGCAATCTACAGCCCAGCGAAAGACGACAACTCTGTAAACTGGGTGAGCTTCTCAAGATCTTCATTCGTTGCCGAGCCTGGAGTCTGGAATTCAGTTGTAGCTACTATCAACCTTCCTACTAATGCGGCCAGTGGTTATTACTACGCGGTGTTATTTGAGCCACAAACGGCTGGGACGCATGGTAGTAGTACAGATGTTATTAAGGGCGCGAATGCGATCTTTATACTTCTCAATGCTAATGCCGGAAACGAAAAACGGCAATTAAGCGTCACTGGTTTCACATCGCAAAAAAGCATTTACGAATACTTACCGGCTACCTTTACCATGACCGTAAAAAATACCGGTAACATCTATGTTGCGCCGCAGGGTGATGTCTTTATAAGCCGAACAATGAACGGTAAAGTCCTGGCCAGCCTCGGCGTCAATAGTGCTGCCGGTAATGTACTCCCCGACTCTTCCAGGCAATTTAGCGTAAGTTGGCAAGACGGCTTTCCAATCTTTGCGCCTAAACGAATTAACGGTCAGATAGTTTCGAATAGCAATGGCCAACCAATAGAACAGTTGCAGTGGAACAGTAACAGCTCATTTTCGAAAATTAGATTTGGTAAATATTATGCCCATCTCGCGCTTGTCTACAATAACGGTATAACCAATGAAACTACTGATGCCTACGTTTCATTTTGGGTCATTCCATGGAAACTGATACTTCTAGTAATCGTTATCATCGCGGCACTCATCACCATCTGGGTATACTTTAAGAAGTCGATTAAAGCTGGCTATCGCAAGATCAAAAAATAATTTCAGTATAGTCTAAGCCAATACATTATAATAAGGCTTATATCCACTGGCGGAGATCAATTGTGATCCAAATATGAGGCTTATTCATAATCGACGTAGTGTTGTGTCAACTTATGGCATGCTTCTTGCAGGAAGTATAGTGCTTGCTTTTTCTAGTGTTACCCCGGCGGCTGCAGATCAGCCTCAAAGCGGTATCACAATCTCGCCGTATATGGAGCAGTTAACACTCAATAAAAATCAAACCTCAGCCGGGTATACAATTACGGTTACCAACAATAGCGCGTCACTCGTCATCATCCATTTGAGAACGGTTGATTTTTCTAATCTCAACGACCATGGAGAAATCGTTTTTTTGACGCCGAAACAATCAAAACATGACCCCTATAGCCTGATCAATAACGTAAGCTTTCCCTATCCGGAAGTCGTGCTCGGGGCTCATCAGGGTGAAGCGGTGCCTATACAAATAAGTAACGCAAACCAACTAGCTAGTGGCGGTCATTTCGGCGCAGTGCTGTTCAGCATTAATAATCCAGAACCCGGCAATGGACCTACAGTGACCGTCAATCAAGACAGTGCCAGTTTATTGTTTGTGAGCACCAACGGAGCAGGCACTGAAGCTTTAAACCTTTCAACCCCACTTATCAATAACTTTTACGCGTCGCTGCCTACAACGATCGATACCGTTTTCACTAACACCGGAAATACTCAAACCATACCCTACGGACTGGCTCAAATTACCAATGATCAGGGCACCGTCGTTGCTCAAGGACAACTAAACACTGATTCCAGCTTGATATTGCCCGAATCAAAGCGGTTATTTACAACTTACTTGCGACCAACGACAAATCATTTGCCACCTGGTCAATACCACCTCGTACTGAAATACCGAACCAATCGCCAAACTGACTTTACTACCTATACTCAATCGTTTGAAATGATTAATCAGTCATACATTTTGACAACACTGGCTATTTTGTTAGTGCTCTTTATACTTGCCAAGTATCACCGTGAGTGGCTGCCGAATCGATTGTTTAAGCGGCACCCTAAAACCAAACAAATTCCTGCTAAATTACCAAAGAAGCGCACGATTGCTGTTGCCTATGAAGATGAAGAAGCAGTCAAGATAAGGTAATTGGAATAAAGCAGGTTATACACAAGGACGGTATGATGCTGCAAAATTTGCAACTTTTTGTCTCTATTTGACTGGAATTACCATCAGATTAGCTTATAATTGGTAATGGTTAATCTAACGATTATTGGGAAAGATGAGTTTAAGAGGGAAAAGTCTCGCTTTAACATGGGTGGTGGCTGTCTCGGTGATGACGATGGCAGCTGCTTTTTTGTTATATGGCGGGCAAGCAATTGCAGCCGGTAATCCGGAAATAAGTTTTGAAGGCAAAGTAGTGACGGCTGCTGGTGTCAACGTTCCAGACGGGACGTACGCCATGGAATTCAAAATTTATACCGGATGTACGAACGAACCGACAAATAGTACCGGTTGTAGTGCGGTGTGGACCGAGGATTATACCGGAGCGGCGCAATTAGTGACCTTCACCAGTGGTACATTTCAAGTGAACTTAGGTTCGATCACCGCTTTTGGTGGCAGTGTACCTTGGGACACCAGTCCACTCTATTTGTCCATGCAAATTAGTAACACTGAGGGCGCCAGTTGTGCGCCAGCTGGAAATTTTACCTCTAACTGTACTGGTGACGGAGTCATGAACCCATTTATTGAATTAACAGCATCTCCCTATGCTGAAGATTCGGCCTTGCTTGGCGGACTGGCAGCATCGGCCTTCGGACAGTTAGCAACTGCCAATACCTGGACCACCACCAATACCATACAACCACTGACTGATGTCGCCGGGCTTGTCGTTCAGCAAACCGCTGCCGCTTCGCCAAGCCATGACATTTTTGATGTCGACGGTGCCACTGCTGGTAATTTTATTCAGGTCACCTCAACTGCCGCCAACGCCGGGACGGTGTCTATTAGTTCACTCGGTACTGGAAATGCCCTAACGCTAGATTCAGGCTCAACCGGAAACGTGAATATCGGCATAAATGCCAATAATAAGACCATTCAAATCGGTGCCACTAACAGCGCCATCACCGATACTATCAATGTCGGCAACAACACCAATGCATCCGGAATTTCAAATGTCACCGTCGGCTCCTTAGATTCCACATCTCAAACGACAGTCCAAGCGGGTGCAAACGGCAACGCCGCGATCAACTTAAGTGTTGCCGCAGGAGGTGGTGTTTCCGTCACACAAGCGAACGAACCTTCTTCAACCATTGCTGGCGTAAGCAACGCTCAAGCTTTTTACGTCAATGGGGGCGATGGGGGAGCAACTACCGGATCTGGTTTTGCAGCTGGCAACGGTAGTAGTGTTGTTATTACTGCAGGCAACGGTGGTAACGCTGTCGCTGGTTCAACCAACGGCAATGGTGGCAGCATTACACTTTCCGGTGGATCAGCAGGAGCGGGAGCTGGTACTTCGGGTAGCTCTGGTGGTGTCATAGTTCAGGATGCCGGAAACTCAGCAACCGCCTTTCGGATCCAAAATGCTGCCGGACAAGCGGTTTTTGTCCAAGGCACCAACCTTATCAGCCAAACGAACGATGTCACGAATTACACCTTTACTGGTGGCACGACTGGTTGGGCAGTAGAAGGAGCCGCCACCGCCTTGACGCAGGTCACCAACCAAACCGATGTCTATCCATCCAACTACGGAATTGACAGCATTGATGATACGCTTGCAGCATCGGGTACCAGCGGAATTGAAATAGCTGCCGCTGGTCTTGCCGGCAGCTCATTAGCTGGTAGTACCACCTATAAATTTGGTTTTTATGCAATGGGCAGTGCTACGATCACAGGACTGACCGTTGCTTTCAACGGTACCGGTGGAACTTGCACACCAAACTACACATCAATCAGCAGTACGGGCTTTACTTATTTCTCTTGTACTACTACCCCTACGACGGCAACTACTATTGTCACAATTGAATCTACTGCAAGTGCCAGTCAGACGCTCTACATCAGCGATCCACAGATTACGACCAGCTCTCTCACGAATTATCAGCTTGGCAGCTATCAGACAAATGGGGTGGACACGGCTAGCGAAGTTGCATATCAAAACACTACTAATTCTACTACCGCATTCCAGGTCCAAAATGCTTCAGGGACAACCATACTTGATGTTGATACGCTAAATGGCAATGTCATAATCGGAACAAACACATCCACTAATACAACCAACACCAGCTTATTGCAGCTTGATTCAGTTGACACCTACACCGAAACAGAGACCTGCTCGGCAACATTCAATCAGGGATCAATTTACTTTAATACGTCCAGCAACACCATCCGCGCTTGTATAGATGGCAGTTGGACAGATTTAGCCTCATCATCAGCACTTGGTTTGCTCGCCTTTGGTATAGTCAGTACATCAGGTGGCGCCGGCAATGCCGGTGATTTAGCGGCAACGTCGACCGCCAGTGTTTCTGGTCCCTGTAAAGTATCATGGGCATCTGCAAACTCCGTCACAGTCCAACCCTGTATCGCCTATTCAGGTGGTCGAGAAGTCATGGTCGGAACGACGGTGCCAGGCTATTCCGGAGCCCAAACCGTAAGTCTTACCGGCCTCACCACTACCGACCGTTATTCGAACTTATGTTTTGCAACGAATGCTGGAGCCGCATCAAATACCTTGGCACTGGTTGGAGCAGGCAACGCCGCTTCAACGTCGCTGACCTCCGCCACAATTGAACCAACGTGGAATGCAGGAGCTCCCGTGCTATGTCTGGCAACCATCGTTAACGGTACCAGTGCGAACGGTAGCTTTGTTACTGCTGGTATGATTTACGATACCAGGACATATGTAGAAACGGTGAAGACTTTTGCACTATCCGCTGCAGCAATGTCGCTTTCCAGCGCCGCAGAACTGAACGGCACAGCCGGGGAAGTAGAAGTCCCGACAGCCACTGGTATTAAGTTAGCCGGTACCATCATCGCCTCTACTGGAGCAGCGTCATCCGGTGGTGCACCAAATGTGATTATTGCAAATAGCGGACCTGGTGAAGTTCAGTCGCTTTCCGGTGCTACTGTAACCATTGGAGATACGGTTGAAGAAGATGGTGCCGCCGGACAAACCGAGGCAGCCAACGCCGGCGTAGGTACTGCTTATGCCAACTTGGGTCAGGCAATGAGTACAGCAAACAGTGGTGGAGCTTGTACCTCTGCGGCGACGTGCGTCGGATCGATATTCCTAAATATAGATATAGGTTTCGAGTAAACTTGAAACGAATCACGTATCGGACTTTTACCAGAACACAGCTAATTTTTGGCGGAAGCATATTGGTTATATTTGGTAGTACTATAACTTTTTTCATCATCTTCTTTGTGAGCTCTCGCAATAATTCGATAATTCCGCAAACTTTACAACAACACATTGCCTTTCAAATCTATGCACCGAATACCAAACAATCTCCTTGGACAGTCCCAAAAAATTCAGTGACCTATAATGATCAAACAGGCATCCTGACGATCGTGGCCAATTCCGCAAGCAACTCCATGTCAATGAGCGAACAACAATCACCTCAAATTTTCACCAATATACCTCAGTATTACCCGACGTTACTTAATAAGCTGAACGAATATAATCAGGTGCAATCAAATCTTGGTACTGTCGCATTAACTAAACCAACTGAGCTTCACGGCGAGCAAACAGCCGTTCTAAACAGTAATGGTACGTTGGTTTTTGTTCGGCCGAAGCATAATATTTCTGAGCCCGATTGGACGAATTTCTTTAATAATTTAATTGTTGTCCACTAGACTATTGAGAACGTTTCAGTAAACATTCCGGGGAGCATTTGCTATGCTAAAACTGCGATGTCAGCTCCTGAAGACAAACAGAGAAGAGGTTCGTGGTTAACCAACGCCTTTAACCACGTCGTCCGCTTTATTATCGTACTCGTACTATCAACATTAGCCGTCGGTGTTTACTACTATTTTCTACGCGACATAATTACCGGAAAATCTCACTTTATTGCCTTTATAGTACTATGGTTATTCAGTGCCTACATTGTCTTACCAAGAGTCTACCGTTTTATTTCCAAATTATTTATCCCGAACTATTTCATTGGTCGTACCCAAGCCAGTGATGGGCTACTCGGCGACCCGATTAACCTAGCTTTCATCGGTAACGAGCAGTCACTCAAAAACGCCATGATCAAAGCTGGTTGGGTACAAGCTGATGTGCTAGGTCTTGGTTCATCGCTGAAAATGGTTTACGCCGCGGTATTCGGAAAAAAATACACCGAAGCACCAGTCAGTAGTCTGTTTTTGTTTAATACTCGCCAAAATTTTGCCTTTGAGCGTGACGTCGGCGGTAATCCACGGAAACGACATCATGTCCGTTTTTGGCGAACGCCGGCACATTGGTGGCTCCCTGGTGGTTACCAGGCCGATTGGCTGGCCGCTGCTACCTATGACGAACATGTCAGTCTGTCGTTATTTACTGGTCAAATTACTCACAAAATTGATGCCGATGTAGATGTGGAGCGAGATTTTGTTGTCAAAACACTTCGAGAGGCAAAGGTACATGAAGACATTAAGACTATTACGCACTTTACCTCTAGCTACCACAGTCGTAATGGCGGAGGTGACTCAATGCACACTGACGGTTCGCTGCCATTTATTACGCTCCTAAAATAAGGACTAGCCAGTATTGGCATGACTCAAGTCATTGCCGTAAGAGAAATCGGCCGTATTGATAAATGTATCTTTGTCCCGAATAATCGCTTGCGGTGGTAATTGTTCCGACTTAGGAGTAACACCATCCATTCGTTTGACTGCTGTCCCGATAGCCAGAAACTCAATGAGTGAGCCTTCCAGCTGATAAATATACGTTTTAATTCCCAAAACCATATCAGCACCGACAGCTTTGGCTTGAGCCTGCACTTTTTTCAGTGATTGCTCGCGGGCCCCGTAGACAAGTTGACTGAGGGCATTGATTTCACCATGCGCAATACCGCGTAAGGCTGCTGCCACGCCACCAGCAACACCCAGGGAATAAATTGAAGTACCGAGTACTAATTGTACCGGAGCATAGCCAAGTCGCATGACATTCCACATTTCTTCGGAGGTCAGATCTGAAGTAATCACTCCTCCGGCTTGCTGAGCCACACCACCGAGTGCCTGATGATAGGAGGCGGTCCCGAGCATAATCATTTCTTGTACTTTGGTCGTTCCAATAGGCAAAATAGTAGTTCGAATACCAACAACGGCGTTGGCGTTGTAGCGCTTCGCGTCATCCATGATCCGCTGCAACGCAAGATTACGAGTGGTATTAAAAAGATCACTATACTGACGAACTTCGCCATGCGCCATCTGCCTGAGACTGCCGAGCATATTTCTTCCTATGCCAATTGAATAGGCAACGTTTCCCAGTACAAAACTGAGTGGTTGGAAGCCAGCATCGAGCTGACAAAATAACTCCTGGCCATCAGCTGCCGTCGTCATCGCCCGACTCGATGGCGACCCCTCTTTGGCATACAAACTAGAGCCGATAGACAAGAACTCGATATTGCCAGGGTGAAAAATAAGTTCACTGGTCACCCCAGCGGCACCATTACCATTGGCCGCCTGTAATTCGCCTTCAAATCTTTCTAAAGACAAGCGCCTACCACCATTAATCATATTGGTGTACTGGGTTATTTCACCCCCTAGTGTGGTATGGACGTTAGACAGTAGGCCTCCGACGTATCCTAATGAATAGACCGAGTTGCCCATCAAAATATCTCCGGGTGAATAGCCAGACAAGGCGATACAGTAGTATTCATTGCCGCTTAATCCAGTACAAATTATCGGTGATTGGTCACTAGCAAGAGATGGATTGGCGCCACTAGGATTTTGCGCCTGATTGTTTGAACTGAATAGGCTCACTTCGTAATGGTACGCTCATGCTTAAAAATTTAAAAGACTTCAGACGGCAGTTGAGCGAACCACCTTTTAAAGCTCCAAAAAGCTACCAATCGAATAATAAAGTAAGGGGGTCTACGTGCTACATCAAAGATAATGAACGCGAATGACAATCAATTACTTTGATGCCTTGATCACCTCAAATGATTCCCAACTGGAATGCAGAATTAATAGGGTAATGAAAAATCCGATTATTGGGTCAGCCAAAGGATACCCAAAGGCAATGAAGATACTACTGACTATTATTCCAGCACTGACAATGCCATCAGCCTTGGCATGATTGCCATCAGCGGTTAATGCTGGGCTGTGCAGTTTTTTACCCCCCTGCCAACGAATATAGGCGGCTAACTCGTTTCCGATAATACCAATTACACCAGCCAGAAAAAGGAACCATAAATGATCCGGAGTGGAGGGATGAATAAACTTTTCTATCACCTGCCAGGCAGCAATAACTGCGCTAAGAAATACGATGAAAACTATAAAGTAGCCTGCCCAGAGTTCACCTTTTCGACTATGGAGTAGAAACGCTATCCCCAGAGGAATTGCCGTCAGAGAATCACCGGCGTTATGTATGACATCAGTCAGTAGCGCAACACTATGACTCATTCTGAAAAGCATAAATTGTAGCGCAGATGCGATTAGTAAAATCAGAAAACTAAAGAATACCACCTTCAATCCTTCTTTAGAGCGTACTATCGGATCATCATATAGCCCATGCTCATGTGCGGTGTGCGACTTCTGATGATGTTCGTGGTGTCTGGTATCTGACATTCATTATCAGTGTAGCAAAAAGTCAGACTTTCACTTTCGTTAACAGTATTTAGATTCCCCTATAATAAGTTATACTCAAATACATACTAAATACGTAAACTCTGAGTTTCATGTCCAAAACAAAAAAGATTTCGCTGTATATGGCGGTAGCATTTGCAGTCGGTGCCATGATAGGTGGAGGCGTTTTTGTTTTGAGCGGTGATGCTCTTATGCAAACCGGACCATCAGCGATTACATCGTTTTTAATCGCAGCAGTGATTGTTTTATTTTCGGCATTATCGTTCTCAGTTATCGCCTCGCAAGTCTCTGACGAATCACCAGGCTATACATTCGTCGGCAAGTCGCTTGGCTCTCCCCAGTGGAGCTTTATGACGTCTTGGTGTTTTTATCTTAGTGGTATCATCGCGACAGCTTTTGTCCTCAACGCCTTTGGTACCTACATGCATGACTTTATACTGCCGCAGCTGTCGATACTCGGCTGGTCACTCATTGGAGCCACGGTTTTGACGTTAGTCAATCTTGGTCCAGCGAGTGAAATAGGTAAAGTGGAGTCTATTTTAGTAACCGTGAAAATCCTCATTCTATTAGTATTAGTGACATTCGGTCTGCTTCATTTTCATACCTCGGCATTGCACCCGTTTACCCCGCACGGTATCTCCCAAGTATTTGGCACTAGCGCCTTTCTCTTTATTGCATTCCTCGGTTTTAACGTCATCACTTCTATATCTAACGATATCGACAATCCACGCAAAACCGTACCAAAAGCCATTATATTAAGTATGCTCATCGTGACACTCATCTACTGTGGGGTGGCCATTGCCTTATTATCGGCTCACTTATCTTCGTACTCCGAAGCAAGTGTCGGCGTCGCCGCCCAACACTTGATCGGTCCAATCGGTGGTGGGCTAATCATCGTTGGCGCCATATTTAGCACTTTATCGAGCGCCAATGCTAATATTCTTGGATCTTCGGAAATTATGGTACGCTTGGCGGCGAATCGTGAAGTACCAACTATTCTTGGTCGTTTAAAGAAAGGCCATCCTATTTACAGCGTATTGGCTGCTGCCTTACTCTACTTCATTCTCTTGCTATCAGGTCAGACGAAAGCCGTGATCGATTTAGCCAATGTCACTGCCATTGTGGCATTAATAATTGTCAACTTTGCAGCTGCTAAAGCCCAGCGTTCAAAATCTTTTCAGGGACTTAAACTGCCAGGTCGCTGGTGCATACCTATTCTTGGCGCCATCGGTGCAGCAAGTCAATTTTTCTTTATGCCAAAAACGACACTACTTATCGGACTGATACTGACCTTCTTAGGTTTTGTCATTTATGATTTGCGTGGACGTTCACATTTGCCAAAGCTTCACCAGCAACTCAAAGGCCTATTAGAAGATGTTGAAGGACCACTCGGCCGAGCATTAAGCCGTTCTTAAATAAACAGTCTAGTTTGCTGAGAGAGAAAAGTTGTTGACACTAAACGTAGCTGGTCCACCACCGGTATAAGAAATTTCAATGCCGTATTCGACGGCCGTAAGTGTTGAGTTTTTAGGAAGCCAGCCTTTTGTGGTAAGCCAATTTAGTACACCCAATATATTCACATTGCCCGACGAATTCATCGGCTGCACTACCAAGGTCGTATATTTCGAACCGTTTTGCCAGGCGGCATACTCGTGCCCAGCTACAGTCACATTGATTGCACCGCTTGGTGGAATTTGACCCTGGTTTTGTTCGTTATTCCAGATCATAATTTCATTTTTCCAATTATTTGCCCAAATATCATAGGCCGTGTCCCAATTACCGACATTTGGAGTAGTTTCATTATAAAAACTCGTAATCGTATGGAACGATTTAATTGGTTGTTCACTAAATAATTTTTCAATGTCGGGATAGGTCTTGACTGAGCCCGGATCTGTTGTAAGGTTAGGTTGATTAGAGACGACATACCAGTTATTAAACGAGCACGCATACATAGTCTGTGGACCAGCTTCAGTGCTATTCCAAGCATCATTATTAACAAAGTAACCATTCGTTGACCACGTTCCAGTGCTACTTGTTGAAGTGAACAGAGGATTTGTGCAACCAGCGACGGCAGGCGCTGCACCAAAGACCACCGCTTTGGACGATGAAGCTGTCGGATCCTCTGATACAGTCGCACTTCCGGATATGCTGCCTGAGGCAGCCTCAACGCTACTGTAGGGAGTATCAGCCTGGCCACCAGATAAAAAATAAGCACCGATGCAACCAATTACCAGCACACTACAAAGTGCCACCAGACGTCGATTCGTTTTACTGGCTAGAAGTATACGGAAGTTAGCTCTTTGTTTCATTACCGTCTCACTGCTACGCCTAATGATATCATGCGAATGGTTATGCTTAAAGAACACCTACGGAATCTTCTCCTAGACAAGCGAGACCAGTATATACTTAAGTAACAGCGTAAGGAGGAATCATGCATGTCAGATAAATCGACTGAAGAATTTAGCGTCAGTGGTGAAGAGCTTTTAAAAAAGGTGAAGCAGCTTATAAATGAAGGTAACATTCGTCGAATTACCATTAAAACGAAGGCTGGTAAAACTATTATCGAGCTACCACTTACGATTGGCGTGATTGGAACCGTCATTGCACCAATGCTGGCTGCTGTTGGGGCAATTGCCGCACTAGTGACAGAATGCACAATTACAGTCGAACGACGGAACTAGTAGTTGCTTTTTTCAAATCGCTGTCTGAAGATAGGCTATAGAAAAAGCCATATTAGATTTACGCAATCTCAGATGATCGTTTATACTACAAGGTAGACTTCAGACCGGAACGAATGACCGAACCTGTTGTTTAATTTGTATAAAGTATGCTTTCTATTGCGGCAAAAAATGTAAGTAAAACGTATGGTAAAGGCGATACCGCCTTTACTGCTCTAAGTGAAATAACGTTGAGCGTCAACGACGGGGAATCGGTGGCAATTTTAGGCAAGAGTGGTTCGGGGAAAAGCACGCTCATGCATATCCTCGCTCTTCTTGACCGTCCCACCAAAGGTGCGATCTATGTTGGTGATGAAAATGCCTCATCGATGAAAACCAAACAAGTTGATTTGCTTAGAAATAAACAATACGGTTTTGTCTTTCAACAATTCTTTTTAAATGGTAATGACACCGTCCTCAATAACGTCATATTGCCCCTTAAGATAGCGAAGGTAGGGCGACGCGAACGAAAAAAACGCGGCTTAGCCGTTTTAAAAGCTGTTGATTTGCTCGAAAAAGCGCATTCCAAAGCTGCGAATTTAAGCGGTGGCCAGAAACAGAGAGTCTGTATTGCTCGTGCCTTAGTAAATAGTCCAAGAATTATTTTTGCCGATGAGCCGACTGGTAATTTAGATAGCCAGACTGGCAAAATTATTACTGACCTTTTGTTCAGACTAAACCACGATAGCGGTATAACCTTGATTATTGTGACCCATGACATTGACCTTGCCAGAAAATGTCAACGGCAAATACTCATCAAGGATGGTCATTTACTTCGACCTGAACCACATAGAGAGGCGCCTCGACGTGAACTTGTTTGATCTACTACAGACGGCCTCGGCGAATATGTTGCGCAATAAAGCGCGAACTATTCTAACGATAATTGCTATTTTTATAGGGGCAATGACCATTACGCTCACCAATGGCATTGGATCAGGTATTAAAAGTTATCTCAACAAACAGATTGGAAACTTAGGAGCAACGAACATCCTAGAAATTCAAGTTGCCGACAAACAATCACCAGGTTCAAGCAGTAGCGGTCCAGAAGTATATAATCCAAATCAAAAAGTTGCGCCCAATAGTGGGCAAGGACCGCGTGACCGCCAATTATTGATGACTCAATCAGATATAAACACGATAAAAGCGATACCTAATATTACGTCAGTAGAAGCAGTTCATGCCATTTCGGCAGACTATATCATGGGGACTGGCAATAAATATCAGGTCGATTTGACGGAGCAATACGGCTCCACAACGGCTGATATGCTGGCTGGCAATGGCGTCAACGTGAACGCCAATCAATATCAAATTTCCGTTCCGGAAAGCTATGTCGGACCTTTGGGCTACTCCTCGAACGAAGCTATCATCGGCCAACCTGTGACCATTGGAATTACCAGCGCCGAGGGAGAACAAAGCACCGTGCCTGCTTATGTCGTCGGCGTACAGCAAAAATCAGTGATTGGTGATGCCGTGGCATATGTCAATACACCGCTCGCCACCAGCCTCTACACCATTCAAAGTAAAGGTCTACCACCAGCGACCGCCAATTCATTTTCTACGGTCGTAGCGATCTTTCCGACTACTCTCACTACTGCCCAAATAACGGATATAAAAAACCAACTGTCAAACAAAGGGTACTCCGGTCAAACGATTAAAGACACCGAGAATACCATCTTTACTGCCATCGATGCCATAATTATTGTCTTTGACTTGTTCGGCGGCATAGCCTTACTAGCCGCCACTTTTGGAATTATCAATACACTGTTTATGGCTGTCCAAGAACGAACGAAAGAAATCGGCTTAATGAAGGCACTCGGCATGGGCCGCAAACGCATTTTCCTACTCTTTAGTATCGAAGCCGTTTTGATAGGCTTCTGGGGAAGTGCTTTAGGAGTGCTTTTTGCCAGTCTCATCGGCAAGGCAATTAATAGTATCGGGTCGCATGGCTTCTTAAAAAACTTTCCAGGTTTATCATTACTGACATTTCCGCTTAAAACAGTTATCGTCGTTATAGTCGGTATTATGCTCATCGCCTTTTTGGCAGGTACACTGCCGGCACTTCGAGCTAGTCGAAAAGACCCAATTGACGCCCTTCGCTACGAATAATCATTCATAAGATTGCGAAAAATGAATTAGCTACCTATAAATCAGGGTTTTTATGGAACCCGAGCAATCAACGTCGATCGTTCTCATGGTCAAACCTACACACTTTGGTTTTGACCCTGAAACAGCACAGTCCAACACTTTCCAAAAACAACTTCACGTCTCAAATCAGCAAATCGCTGAACAAGTCGAGCGAGAGTTTAATGGTGTGGTACATGGACTGCGGTTTCATCAGATCGAAGTTATTGCAGCAGGTGACGACAACACCATACCTGCCCCTAGTGCAGTTTTTCCAAACAACTGGATTAGTACCTGGCCGAATGGTCAAATCTATTTATATCCTATGGCGCAGGCCAGTCGTCGACATGAACGAAGCTCAGCAGTCGTTGATATACTTAAGCACAACTTTAAAGTGAACGGGGTCACTGACTTAAGCGACAACGAGAACCGAGGTATATTTTTGGAGAGTACTGGCTCAATTATTTTTGACCATCAACATAGACTGGCCTATTGTTGTCTTTCACCGCGAAGCAACAAACAACTGTTTGAAGCCCACGCCCAGTCACTCGGCTATCGTCCGATTTCATTTCACGCTGAATCAAGAGGTGCAGCCATTTACCACACCAATGTAATGATGGGTATTCAGTCATCGACTGCGGTTATATGCGCTTCTGCGATTACGTCAGACAACGAACGAACGGCAGTGACCGAAGTCATCAAATCGAGTGGGCATACACTAGTGGACATCAGTAAAACGCAAATGCTATCCTTTTGCGGCAATATCCTTGAACTCCATAATCCGGTCGGCGAACGATTTTTAGTTATGAGTCAGTCTGCTTTCAATGTTTATACGCCAAACCAGAGAGCGATACTTGCACAAGATAAACAGATTTTAGCTTTTGCAATTCCGACTCTTGAGACGCTTGGCGGTGGAAGTATTCGCTGTATGTTAGCTGAAGTTTTCCTTCCTAGGACTCCACTCTAACAATAAAGCGGTACCGTACCATATTACGCTTATGGTATATTGAACAGTATGAAAAAAAGACATGCGACGCATCACAAGCATGTAAAACGGATAAAGAAAGTTCACTTCAAATATAAACTACTATTTTCTTTCAGCTTAGTTTTAATGTTCCTAGTAATCGGACTTAGCTTGTATAATCTCGTGGACGCACTCAACTCCGACAACAATCAACTACAACTTTTAGACAACCAGCGCGCTGCTGATCTGATTGCCCAAAATCTTGGCACCATCAACCAGCCCTTAGCCGAAGATCCAATGACAGGCAATTTATATGTACCTGAAGCGCGTATTGTATTACCCCAGATGAATCCGAATCTCGGTCAGGTACTCTATTCGTACGATCGTTCTGAGCCAACGACACTTCATATCGTCAGTGCAGTCGATATCCAACAGTCAGTCATTGCGATGGACGATGATGCGAGTCTACCAGTCCCGAATGTTTTTTCCGCCGTCCCGACGGTACAAGCCTGTGTCAACGGTATAAATGTCTCGTTCCAGCCACTGAAAGGGCGAACACCCGCCTATCACAAACTACTCGCTGACCAGCGCATTGCTTATTTTTACCCCCAACGACATTGCCCAAATGCGCTATTGCTCAGCTATGCCGAGCAACTGAATAGCTTTACAATGCCGTAAGCCTAAAGTTTATATCTCACTCGTTATTTTTCTTTTGATGTAGCACAATTGCAAGTAATGCAGCAAAAAGTACGACTAAAGGAATGGTCACGAACCATGACGCGATAAATATTCCGTGATCTCGGCTGATTATACCGAAAATGATGCCAGTTGGAATAAAAACGACGTAACCGGCGGTCGTTAGTAATGACGAAGCACCAGCGCGAATGCGTGACGTTAGCAGGTCGTGCAGATACCGGTTTACTACGACACTAATATTCAGCATACAGCTAATAAGGAGCGCGAAGCACAGTATTATTAGCAAGGGATGGTGGGTGAATAAACCGGCACTGGCGATAATCGCCAATCCAGTGACACCTAAGCTACGAAGCGCTGATCGACTTACCCATGGCGCCGCATAACCGCCAACCCCAAAGCCAATAAAAAAGAGTACCGCCGCTGGTCCGTACCAACTTTCTGGTAATTTCAAGCCGAGGTACCATAACGCCGAAAATTCTGCCACCAAACGCAACACCAGGACATTACAAATGACTGCAATCGTAATCCAAAGCATGATAATCGAATGTGTGACACTGGATACAATTTCTTTAAGATGGTGTCGAATCGGCAAAACAACGGCCTTTTTATGCAGGGTCGGTTCATGAAAAAAGTACAGCGAGATAAGTGAGAAACTAACAAAAACAGCAGTAAGATAATAGTCAATCCGAAGACCAAAGGCGTGACCGATAACACCACCGGCAGCCGAGCCGATTACGAGTGCAATTGAATCATAGACTTGCACGCGGCCGTACAACTTTTCAAAACCGTTTGGCGAACCAGTTTCCTCCAGTACAAGATCGTAAATAATCGAATCGTACGTTCCCGTATAACCAGCGTAAAACATGCCCCATAACATAAAGCCAATCAAGTATTGAATGTAGGTATGACTCAGTCCGCACACAATAGATGCAAGTATCAACATTACAATGGCTATAAACAATACTCCTTTACGGCTCCAACGATCCGCCAATACACCGTAAGGAACATTCATGATCAACATCACCACTACGTACAAAGATGTGGCGAGAGCAATCGTCGCATTATTAAAACCGATGCTTACCATAAATAATTTTTCAATGGCATACCAGAGTACAAAGCCTTGAAAAAAAGCAGCCCAATATAATGGTTTTAGCCTTTTGAGTATCAGACGCTCTGTAGCTTCGATCATAGGATTTGTGTGTACATTTCGATGTACATATTGTAACGAAGGTTATGACGAATTAATAAATAGATTGCAGCAGGGAAGTAAAATGAAATACTAGTGATGCCTGGACAAGATCAGGCCCAGGACCGTCAATATCTCCCCGGTTATTGGAATTGACCATGGCGAGCTTGCCAGCTACATTACGTTGATACCAATGGTACTGCATTGGTATATATTCGTGATTGGACTTTGGCCCGATCCAAGTTATTTTAGGCAAAATCATATCGTTTTCCAGCCAGTGTTCGTAGCGAATAATCGCTTCGCAGGGTTGTAAATTAGCTCTCGAGATGCTGCCGTCTCTAATCAATGTAGACATCAGAAAGACACTTTCCGGCAGTTCTATATAGGCTTCAACGGCCTCAATAAGGGATGTACGATAGCGGTGTAATTCAGAGTTCGATGCCGGACCATAGACAATCAGCATGATTTCGGCATGACTGCCTTTTTGCCAATTGACTTGTTTTAACACATCAAGTGCTAGCTTCACAGAGGCAAGTGCATATCTTTGTTCGGCGTTATACGGAATAAGTACGGCGGTGACGCGTTGAGCATAGATTAACATATCAAATGCTCTACTGTCGTGTATCTCAGTCGAATAATGCCGGTCATCAATTATCAACCAAGATAGTTTAGCTCTTCTTAGTGCAAATCGCATAGCCAATGTAGATTTAGAGATTCTGTTGATCATAGAAAATTTCGAATCTCTATTGGCATGGTGCACAATTAATCGAGACCGTACATGCTCAGTAGAGAGTAAGTCATCACTAAACGGTACATCCTTGTTTTGCGCTGATCGACGTAACTTTTGAAGAGCAATAGGTAATTCCGTTGTGGTGGTGCTGAATTTGTTGTCGATAAAATTCATAAGCGTCCCATTAAAAAGAACTTCATTTCGTGAATTGACTACGAACATCGGATGAGCGTTAGAATTGATAGCCGATACTTTCCAATACATCAACGCGATGACACGCGTGTACTCCTCATTCACGGCCTGTATCGGTTGTTCGCTCGAAACTCTGCCAATACAGGATAACAGTCGAATATTTGTGCCTGCCGTTTCCAGCATGACTCTGGCTATTAGATATTCACGATATAAACGCAGACTTGGTTTTGACTGACTACTATTATCGGGAACTATCCAGATGACACAGTGAATCGGCAACTGACGTTTATTCATCTCAACAACTTCTTTAACCCGTTCAGCGAAAGTGTCTGGTTCTTCAAATTGACGAACTAGTACAACGATTGTCGCTAGCGGTTTGTTTGCGCGTAGAAAGTGAATCGGTCGATCATACCGCAAACGATTTGCAATTCTGATCATATCTTCCATACCTAAATTATTTTTGTGCATATAGTCCTGAATTTTTCGGGTAGATTGAAGGCCGTCAACCTGCGAACTTGTGCGCTGAGCATTCGATAAGCTAGCTAAAGTATCTTTGCGATATGCTTTCGCGTCATCCGATTTTGATATATTTTCTGGTTTTGCCCGATTCGCAAGTTGATAACTTGTCCGTTCTTTAATACCGATATGATTCAGTACTTCAGGGATAGTCGGTCGCGATGAAACCAGCTCCGTCAAGGTAACCGCATTCCAATAGGCTAAATCTGCCGCCCAATCTCTGACCCACTTGGCTAATTCTGGTGCCTGTAGGCCATTTTGATATTCAGTTCCAAGCAGTACATTAAGCGATTTCTGTAGAGACTGTTTGATGCGCTGCAGTTTGTATGTGTGCAATGATCGGCCATCGATTTGCGCCAGCATATCCCGAATGAACATCGCACGGTGCAAAATTTCTCGTTCCCAAAAAACTGTATCAGCCCGTTTGACAAGAGATTGCAGTGCTTTTTCATAGGATTCAAAGCGGTGATTCTCAGACAACAGAGTCATCGTTAATCGAGCGACGCCTTCGGCGAGTAGATCGCCCGCTTCTTCGTATGAGGCTCGTTGCTTTTTATAACGACGATAGTTATTTTGCTTGACACTGCCTGCCCACACTGGCTTCTGATTTTTTAAAATATAGGGCATCATAAACATCCAGTCTTCGCAGTATATTTGCGGACTAAAACCTAGCCACTGATTTTCAATGTTCACGACCAAAGCTTGTGAGTTCAAAAAAGTGTCGAGACGTTTTTTGCCATAAATATCCTGGAACGCACCGGTAACCACCGATAGATCTGGAAAGTCACGTGTATTGCTTGCTACTAAGAGATTATCATGTTGGGTCATGTTCATTAATTTCTGAAAATAACCTTTTGGAAAGCTAATATCATCATCTAAAAACATTACCTTTTGCCACTTCATATAGCGGCTCAGTATCAAGCCAAAATTACGCTTGGTAGACAGATCATGAGCAGCCGGTGATGCGTATATTGAAGTATTAGTTTTGAATGAATGTCCTAGGAGCGCTTCATTGAAAGGCCCGTCTACGATAAGCCAACTTAATTCGGGAAAGTTACTGGCGTAGTCAATAATGTCATCTTTATGACAATCACCTGATGCCAAAACAACGAGTGTCAGATTATAAAACATTGCTAGCTTCATATAGTGCGCAAATGATGGTTTACTCTTGGCAAACGATCGATTCGTGGAAACAATTAACGCAGCGATTCCACCACTAGCGCCAATCCGAATCGGAGGTATGTGTTCTGATTCATCAAGTGATAATAATCGTAAATTACGACCAAAATAATCAACTTTACCAGAAGGGTAATTAGTTACAAATGTTGGTGGAGTAGATTTGTGCATACCATAACATCCACCCCCACAATATTTAATCTTAAAATTATAAATCCCAAGTTCGTAACTATTATAGCCTAAAGTTAAAAAATTGTACTAAATTTTTACTGTTTAAATTAAAGGTGTTTATCATAAGCATTAACTAGTTACTACATACGTTAAAATTCTGTATACATGCAGTATTTTAGACACTCTTAATAACTCACCTTACGCAAAACCTCCAGCTTCTTTGAGTACCTGAAGTTCAGCCAAACTGGCTTGCTGAGCTTTGAGGTATAGCTTTGCCTTTAAGGCAAAGTGGTTCAGATTGCTCGCTTTCGCCAGTCGTTCCAGCTTATGGTAGGCATAGGTTGCCGCAAAGAAGTGGTTACTTTGTGTCTTCACTCGTTTGGTCGGTGACTTGGCCAGCCCGAGGTTGGACTTTACGGACTTGTGGTACTCTTCCACTTTCCACCGTTTTTGGTAGATCGTGGTTATGTCGGTATGTCCTAGCGTCAGATCACTGGTAGCGAGATACAAAACACCCTGACTGTCATCTCCGTTTGTGAAGATTTGACGGGTGATACGCACCGTCATATTCATGCCTTTGAGGTACCCTGTCTTGGTAGTGTTTTCTTCCCAGGCCAGCGATTCGACTGCGTGGAATACTCCTCGTAGTTTATCCTCCTTACTTTTTGCAAACGTACGATTACTCTTGAGGGCAAAGATGAAGTGTTTGCCCTTGCCAACGATGAACTCCATGTTTTCCTGTGAGGAAAACCAACTGTCAGCAAGGCAGTAGCGAAACTTCACCTGGTTTTGGATGGCTGCCCCGATGAGCTCACGGGCCTGTTCGTTCTTGGTGGCCGAGGACTTGCGTTTTTGTTTGCCGGTCTTCGGGTCAGTGAAAGGTACGTCTTTCTTGACCAGGCAAAACCCCAAGGGTACCGTTGCCTGGTCGTTATGGTAGAGCATATTGAGAATATTGACGCCCTTCACATTCCGGTTGAAGACGTGGTCATAGTGCCAGGCAATGATGTCGTTTTCGTCGGTGTAGGCCTTCTCTTCAATGGTGTCATCCAAAGCCAGTATGCCGTCGTCAGTTTCAATCTGCCGGATCGTTGGCTTAACCAGTTTCCAGAGGTCTTTGTTGGTATATTCCCGGGCAGACAGGAAACGGGTGACGTCGTCATGGCCGACTGACCCGTCCAGGGCGGCCGACATACCAGTTGCCGTGGTCAATCCGAATGAGCTGATGAGATAGTCAGAATACAGGTCAAGCATTGGTACGTTGACGGGCTTGGATTGTTTTTGTTTTGGCATAGCAACATCCTTGATGAAAGGTTGACTGCTTTTAGTATGCCCCAGGACTCAAGAAAGTGGGAGTGATGCGTAAGGTGAGTTAATAAAAACCTTTGAAAATGCTACTTATTGGCTATTTTTTGGGCAACGTGCGATCCTCCCGGTCATCACGCCGTAATAGACGGTTAGGGATTATTATTCTATACTTTGTTTTATGAAATCCGGAGAACCGCTCACAAGTGGGCACACTGAGCTAATGACCGCCAAAGCTTCATTTAGCTTTGCCATGTTACAAAATGAAGCTATGGGTGCTGTGGTCCAATCCGGTTTGTTAGGCGAATTATCGAATGTTGGTGACGAATTGGCAGTACTGTGTGAACCAACCTATACGCCTTTGCAAGACGGAACATGGCTAATGGGTCTGCGATTTAACTCACCATACGGCTCACCCAATGGACGTATGACCGAGAATTCCGATGTGAGATATTTACCGCTTGGTTTCTTTGATATTAGAGAAAATGTCGTTGATCCCCATCCTGAACTAATAGAGATGTTAAAGCTGGCTGACATAGAGCCAGCCGACGCAATACAACTTGGTATATTTCGGACTTGGGAATCTAACTGGAATAGTATGATTTCCTCATTGAGAAACAGGGTCATATTTAATGAAGACTACTCGGTCGCATTGATCCCTCAAGACACAGAACCTGTAGTTTATGATTCTTACTTCTAGAAATTAAGGTTTTTACGGTTTACGCTACCCATAGCCGTAGTCTACTGTAGTGTATTATCCACAGAATTTAGTAATTTATATTGACAATATTGCCAACAAAGAGCATAAGTTAGCTTAATATAAGTTTTAGGAGGGAATACCATGGAAATGAGTACGTTACGTGGACTCGCCATTGCCGAAGGCATTGTCGCAGTCTTGTTCGGCATTGCCGCTGTGTTTTGGCCAGGCTTAACAATAGTAACTTTATTATATCTGTTTGCCACGTTTGTTCTGGCTAGTGGAATAATCAATCTTATTACTGGCATTTTCCATATGGGTCATGCTACAGGCTCCTGGTTCTTAAAGATATTGATCTCAGTTCTACAGATTGGCATCGGTGTCTTTCTGTTACGACACCCACACGTAACATTCGCCACGTTTATCTTATTGATTGGTTTTGCCTTAATATTCCGTGGAGTTTTTGATATTGTGGGGGCGTTTTTGGAAAGTATCTCTGCGGGTCATCGTATCATGATGGTCATTGCTGGAGCTTTAGCATTAATTGTTGGCATAATCGTCCTGCTTGAACCAGTGAATGGTGGTGTGGCGTTTGTTTGGGTCTTAGGCCTGTACGCACTTATTACTGGTCCTATACTTATTGCGGTTGCAATGGACATGCCAAAGCAACTAGACGTAGGAGCAAAAAGGTAACATCGAGTCAAAATGGATCGAGATAATACGATACTATGGTCATCGCTCGGTTTTATCTTTGGCAGTTTGCTTCTCATCTTTGTGGCTAGTTTGCGCAACACCTTGCAATACAGAGCAACGTTCGAAGATGTCGCACATTTACATCTGGGACTTAGTTTTCTTCTGATTGCCGGAATCCTGATTACGGTGCTCAGTCTCATAAGTATGGTCGTGGCTCTCGTGCGGCACTAACTAAAACATAATTCATCCATACGAAATAATTTCAACATCCTAAATATTGCAGCTATGTTAAAATTGGCGTGAGTGTAAGAAATAATTATCACAATAAGAAGGGGGCAGCATGGCTACTACTACGACCGATACAAAAACAGCAACGGAAAATAGTACTGAAGGTTTGGCAATTTCATTTGTTGCAGCAATGTTTGATGATGTTGATACTGCGAAGGTCGCGTATAAAGCCCTAAAAGAAGTTCAACGAGAGGGAATTGTTAAAATCATTAGCGCCGCCTACATCGAAAAAACAGAACGAAGCAAAATCAAAGTACATGAACAAGGCGATTGGCGCGGTGGACAAGGCGTTATCGCTGGAGGCGCAGTTGGCGCGCTTATTGGTATTATCGGTGGTGCGATACTATTACCAGCTGGTATAGGAGCACTCATTGGTGGTATTTGGGCAAAAATGCATGACAGTGGCTTTGATGATAAAAACCTAGGTAAATTAGGCGATTCTTTACCAATCGGCAGCTCAGCACTAATCGCCATCGTCGAGGATGACTTTGTTGAACAAGTCGAAGAGGAAATGTCAAAGGAAGGAGGTAAAAAAGTTCATAGTGGCACAGTACCAAAAAGTACTACTGAGGTACTAAAGAATTCAAATGGCAACACTGAAACAAATGACAAAAAGACATAGAGCTTTTTTGGGTATCAGATAAATATATACAAATACTTCTTAAATAGCAGAAATTCATTAAACAATTATGAAGATGCAAGCAATTTGGATGGATCTTAAGGAGGGTATATGGCGACTCGTAATAGTTCTCCCAGCAATTGGGTAGGATGGGCATATTTTGCAGGTTACATGATGATGATCCTTGGAGGATTACAGGCTATAAGCGGTCTTACGGGAATCTTCAGACAAAGTTACTATGTGGTATCTCAGAATCATCTTCTGGTCTTTGATTACAGAACCTGGGGATGGGTGAGCCTGATTCTTGGCATCATAATCTTTATGGCAGGTTACGAATTATTTCGTGGAGCGTTATGGGCCCGGGTTGTAGCAATATTTTTAGCCGGATTAAGCATTCTTATAAACATGGCATTTATGGACGCCTATCCGCTATGGTCAATTTTAATTATTATCGTCGATATCCTTGTCATCTATGCGCTGCTCGTACATGGCAATGAGCTTGGCGCAGACTAAAAAGTATCTCACTGTTATTCGTACTTGCGTGTAGCGCACACTACCAAGACACGATATGCTAAGAAAGTATACCGATACATCGAGAAACCATTTTGCCTATTCATTAAATTCCTACATATCGCTTGTCGTTTCGCTATTGTCTTTATCATTTTGAATATCAAAACGTTTTGCCTTGAATATTTCTGATCGGCGGCGCATTGATACAGACAGAAAAGTCGTAATTATGCCTACTCCAATAAATATATAAAAGGTGGTAAAGATTTTATCAAAAGCCGTATGCGGTACGATATCGCCGTAGCCGACGGTAGATAATGTGACGACGCTAAAGTAGTAGGCATCAACCCAATTTAATTTTTCGGAAACATGATAAACTATTGTTCCAGTTGCCACGGTGGCAATCGCTAACCCGACGAGATAATGGTAGGCATGACGATTAAATTCTTCGGCGGTTGTAAGCCTTTTTTTGGGCTGTATTTTTCCTTTATTCATGATGGTAATTGTACCAGGAAATGAAGCTGTCACGTTGATAGTACATCCCAAAAAAGCAAAGCTCCATTGATCAATAGATTATTCGTTAGAAATATCACAAATAATAGGGACATTATATTTTTTATGTATTGACTAATTTATAGTATAGGTAAATAGTAAACTCATAAGGTACGTTTAATAAACGGAGGGACAATTATGGCAACAAGTAGTCAAACATATAGTCATTGGACTGGTTGGGTATTCTTTGCAGGTTTCATGATGATATTATCTGGTCTATTTAATGCTATTGCCGGATTGACCGCTCTCCTGCGGCCAACCTGGTACGTGACATCAGCTCATGGACTACTTGTGTTTAATTACTCTGCCTGGGGTTGGATAGATTTACTGACTGGTCTCGTAGTGCTGCTTGCCGGTATCTCTGTCCTACATGGAGCATTGTGGGCACGAATTGTCGGGGTGGTGATCGCGACATTTGATGCCATTGCCGCGCTTGCTTCAATAAGTGCCTATCCAATCTGGTCAGTTATTATCATCACAATTGATGTACTGATCATCTATGCCCTCACAGTACACGGTGGAGAACTGCAAAGTAACGTTTAAACTACACGAACAGATTTTCTCGTCTCACTAAATTCTTAATCACACTGCTAGGGTACTAACGTAATGAATCGGGAGTAGTTTTAATGGCTCAAGGTAAGATCACCCAATCAAAAGTAGCCGATTTAGAACATGAAAACGCTGAGTTGCGTCGCTCATTAAAACGTCTGCAAAAACAGCTAGATGACGTCGAAATTCATCCACGTCCTTCTACCGTTCGGTCTTCGGGTGGGCGCTGGAAGTCAATTACAGCGTGGCTTTGTGTCATAGTAGCGTCAGTGTTACTTGTCCTTGGTAACGCGTTTTTCTGGGCGGGAAACACTATTGTTAATACAAACAAATACGTTTCTACCGTTGGACCCCTCCTCGAAAAACCGGCTATTCAGTCTGCGATTGCAGCATATACCACTGACCAATTGTTTAGTCGCTTCAATGTCACGAACTATGTGAAGCAAACACTACCCCCACGCGCAGAATTTTTGGCACCACAACTTAGTACTCAAGTCAAAAACTACACCCAAACAACGATTAAGACACTGCTGGCAAGTTCTAAAGTCCAAGCGTATTGGTATAGTTCACTACAACGACGACATCAGGCATTCATTAATTTCAGCAAGACTTATAAAGGCAACGGGGATATTACAATTAGTGACATTTATAGTGAACTTTCAAATAGATTAGCCTCGACTAATTTATCCTTTTTAGCCAATAAAACATTGCCGTCCAGTGTGGGATCAATCACCATTACTACAATTGGTTGGCTGCCGGCGTTCCATAACCTAGTCAACAATATCGGGTTATATCAATTTTTGGCGACTGCGCTTTTACTTATCCTCTGCATCGCCGCTATCTGGTTATCTAAGAATCGTCGGCTCATGGTTATTCGAATTGGTGTTATGTTCGCCTTATTTATGTTGGCGACACTTATTGCGATTCGGGTTGTCGGAGCTCTGGCGGCTTCGAAAGTAAATCCCGCATATCAACAAGCCATCAGCGTTGCCTATAGCACGGTCATCAGTTTCTTTATCACGCAAACGAGAACGATCTTACTACTGGCACTGTTTGTCGCTCTTATAGGTTGGCTAACCGGTCCTTCACGTGCTGCCTTAGCTGCCAAAGCCAGATTTAATGAACTTTTATCCGGTCAGATTCACCAAACATTCTTCGGTTCTCACGAAAATGGTATCACCAAGTGGGTAAGTAATAGAAAACGGTTACTGCAATGGTTAAGCGTCCTATTAATAGCCGCAATTATGCTGATCGTGCAATTATCACCACGACTGATTCTGATCTACGCCATACTATTGCTTGTCTGCTTTGCCGCCATAGAAATTGTTGCAGCGCCGCAACCACTGCATAAAGTTGGCTAGAACAAATTGGGGTTAGCGCAATTCAACGATTTCGGCGAGCCGCTCAATGCTCTGAGTGGCGCCCCATTCCATACCAGTACTCGTCATGCCACGTAAAGCTTCTAGGGTAGGGAATTGGGAGATCGTCGTAATTTCAGTTCGATTTTCATCTAAGACATCAAATGTCGTAGTTTCCTGCATGACCGCATCGGGTACCGGTTCATATATGAAAGTCCTCTCGATTTTTTCTGGTTCGATGACTGTTTTGTATTCACCATGAAACCAATGCTCTCGTCCTTCCGGATCGACGTGAAGAATGCGCCATTTGCCACCGACTTTTGGTTCATACGTTTCAACTTTCATCTTATAGCCACGTGGACCCCACCACTTCGCGACCATAGTCGCATCAGTATGAGCCTGCCACACTCGCTCACGAGGAGCATCTAAGACACTCTGAATAGTTACTATTAAATCTTGTTCATTGACAGTAAATTGTGGTTTTTTCATAAACTTCCTCCATTAGTTTCATTTGTTGTTTGTAGTAGCTCATTCAATCGTTCGTAATTTTCAGTCATTTGTTGGGCCCATCTTTCTAGTTCTTTTACTGCATCTGGATTAATTTCATATATCCTTTGTTGAGCCTGCTTATGCATAAAGACTAGCTTAGATTCTTTTAATACTTTCAAGTGTTGTGAAATAGCGGCAGAACTTATTTGAAATCGTTCTGCGATAGCACTAGCTGACAATTCGCCTTGAGTTGCTAAAAGTTCGATTATAGTACGCCGATTTGGCTCGGCGAGAGCAGTGAACATGTCCATCTTCTTATGTTAAAGCCATGACTTAATTAAGTCAACTCTAAATTTAGTGTCTATTGACATATACGATCTAGTATGATATATTATCTATATGGCTAAGCTCTCTAAACCTCAACTTCAATTGGTTCAACCTGGTGATAGACAGGAAGATTTTGGTGGCTATTCAAATGAAGCATGGCATCCTAAGAGCTATTTTACGAGACGTGATCGAGTCCGAAGTTGGGTTAAGCGAGGAGCTATATTTTCAGTCCTTGCCAGTGCTGCGGCTTACGGATTATTCGGACCCAGCGGTAGTCCTACTGCCTATAATTTGGGTCATGGGGAAACAATTACACAACCGTTTGAAACAACTTCAATTCCTGGTGAACCTGTCGCTGCCGATGTAACCAAACCTGAATTTGTCGGACTTGCGCGACCAAATTATGATAGTACTGGTCAGTTAAATCCAGCCTCGGAAACACTTTACATAGGAGTTTTGGCGACCTTGAACGCGAATGGTGGTATTATAATTACTCCACAAGAAGGCAATCAACATCCTGTCGCGTACTCTAAATCACAACTAGAACGCGGTGAACAACTTCGATTAGTCGATGGAGCAACAGCCTTAGTTGGTATCGATGGACTAACACATAATCCGGCTGTGCAAGTAGATACCGTTGCCGGCGGTGAGTTTCCTCAAGCGTCCTAGCCCTCTAATTGGGGGAGAGATAATATTGGATACCACCAGCTGAGCCATCGTTGGTCAGCATGTCTTCATTCATTTCACCATTATTTGTAATAGGATCAGCAGTGCCTGAATCGCCATAGATAAAAGTCGGATGCTTCCCTCCTATGACAACCAACTCAACGTGTCCACCGGCATAATCAAAATACGCAATATCGCCCGGTTTGGGCACATAACTGCTGGCATCATGCATCGTAAAATTCAAATTAACAAGATTGTTGGCATTATATTCATCCCAATTATCACGTTCTCCGTTTTGCAAAGGATAACCAGAGATCTTATAGACGTAACTAACAAAATCTGCACACCATTCCTCATAGCTATTGCCATCCGTGTATTCATTTAATAACTGATTGTGTGAATTAGGATTAGCCTGCCAAAGCGACCATTGCACCTCAGCGTTACAGGCTACCCGCTGACCTTCTGTGCCCTGCGAGCATGAATTACTTGAGATGGAGACCTCACTGTAATGCGTTGCTGACCAACCCTGATTCGGCTGATCTAAATTTTGACAGGAAGTGATAGTGAGTTGTACCTCCGTTTGGCTATGTGGCACAGTCAGACAATCACCACTATTCGGATTCTGATAGCCACCAAGATCTACTGCCCAGTTTTGACCAGGTATGTCCGAACAAGGGTTCAGTACGACCGGATCACCTACTGAAGTACCGCTATTTTCCACTCCCAAGCAGTAGTTATTGTCAATTGAAATAGTATTTCCATTGACAGTGAATGCTTGAGACGGAGAATCATCACATCGCTCTGTATCTACGACCGCATTTGCCGTTTTACTATTCTGCGAGTCGGTTATGCAAAATCCTTCTATGGCTGACTGGACTTCTGGCTCAGCCGATACAGCTGACGTATGACTTATGAAGAGAGTGTTTCCGAAACCAAAAATGATGAACAAAATGACAATAAGGATAAGGCTTTTTCGAAGAAATCCTGATTGACTAAGTTTGGTCATTGTTAACTATGAGACGTTTAAAAAATATATTCTCTACCATACACTATTTTAACGCCATGTACCTGAGAAATTGTATAAATAACATTATTTTTTATGTAGACAAAAAGTGTTGTATCGCCTATATCATGAAGCGGCTATTGATAAGAAATCACGCAATATATGACTGGTGTTCTTAAAAATGACTCTGTATAATCATAAGCATTGTGAAACAAATATCTCATGTTCTAATAGTCGGCGGCGGATTCGGCGGCGTGAAAGCTGCGCTCGAACTGGCTGAAGACGATAACTTCGAAGTAACACTTTTATCCGACGACAGCGATCTTCGGTACTACCCAACCCTCTACCATACTGCAACCGGTGGAAAGCGAGCCAATTCATCAATTCCGCTTTCCCGAATTTTTCATGCTAAAAAGATTGAAGTCGTGAATGGTACGGCTATCACTCTTGACCGTAAGGCAAAAACAATCACCACTGAAGATGGCAAAGTACTGCCATATGATACTTTAATTTTGGGACTTGGCGTTGTGACAAATTATTTTGGTATTAACGGTTTAAGTGAATTTTCCTATAGCATCAAGACACAAAATGAAGTGGCACGTTTTAAAACACACTTGCATAAACAATTAACTGATGAGCATAAACCGGATCTCAATTATGTCATTATTGGTGCCGGACCAACCGGTATTGAATTAGCTGGTGCGCTCCCTGGTTACCTGAACAGAATCATCAAAAATCATGGTTTGGAACCGCGCAAGATCCATATCGATCTCATTGAAGCAGCACCTCGTTTATTGCCACGTTTACCAAAAGATACCTCTCGGCTAGTGAAAAGACAGCTCAAACGACTCGGTATATCATTATATGTCGGCAGTGTCGTGCAAGGGGAAACGGCCGATGAACTTACCGTGAGCGGCAAGCCAATTAGCAGCCATACAGTCGTCTGGACTGCAGGAGTGACGAACCATCCGTTCTTTACCGCCAACCAATTTGTCGTGACGAAACGGGGTAAAGTCGCGGTCGACGTCTACTTACAAGCTGAAGATAACATTTATGTGATCGGTGATAATGCCAACACCCCCTACAGCGGACTCGCACAAACCGCACTTCGAGATGGAAGTTTTGTTGCCAGAAACTTGAAAAAACGACAAGCCGGAAAAGCTTTCGACAGCTACAAAGTAAAAGCACCGATTACCATTATTCCTGCCGGTCCAAAATGGGCAGCCGTATGTTGGGGGAAACTCCGTTTTTATGGACGTCTGGGATGGTTATTGCGAGAAGCAGCAGATTTCGTTGGTTTTCATGATCTTGAACCATGGTACACTGCATCAAAACAGTGGTTCAGTGAGTTTAGCATGCAAGACGATTGCGTGGTCTGCACAATTGCTGAGTCTCATACCAATTTATAACGCTTTGCCACTCCTCTTCAACTACCGAAGCAGAGTACAATAGGTGCATGTCTTCGGAGTATGATGCTGCTTACCGGCAGCTTAATTCAGAGCAACGTCAAGCTGTTGATACCATTGACGGACCACTGCTGGTGATTGCTGGACCAGGAACCGGTAAAACACAACTACTCAGTACTCGAGTCGCAAACATCTTACGCGCAACTGACACAAAAGCAGCGAATGTGCTTTGCCTAACGTACACCAACAAAGCAGCCATCAATATGAAAGAGCGCATTATCCAATTGGCAGGCACCGAAGGGGCTCGTTTGCCGGTTAAAACTTTTCATAGCTTTGCTGGAGAATTAATGAATATCTACCCGGATTATTTTTGGAACGCAGCCAGACTTTCAGTTGCGCCCGATTCAGTACAGCTTGAGATTATTGAATCAATACTTGTGCAATTACCCCTCGACCATCCCCTGGCACTAAAGTTTGCCGGCCAATATACGCTTATTAGCGAAATTCGAAGGGCGATTGGACTCGCCAAAGAAGCCGGTTTGACACCGGCCAAACTGAGAGCCATCATTGACTATAATCTTGCCTATATAGATGTCATTGAACCGAAGCTCGCAAATTTGTTAGAGCCTCGTCTGACGGCCCAGCAAGTATCGACACTTCAGGCTGCCATACCAAAACTACCCGACCAATCTATTGATGAATTTGTCTATCCTTTACTTTCACTCTCAACCGTCATTAAAGAGTCTTTTAATGAAGCCACCGAACAGGATTTAGATACCGCCAAGCATACTCATGTCAGTCTATGGAAAAAACGATGGTATCAAGTTGAAGGAAACGCTGGTGGCATGCTGGCTGAACGGCGAAGAAATACGTGGTGGAGGGAACTAGCCGACATATATGAGTCGTATCTTAACCTCATGCATGAGCGCGGTTTTTACGATTATGCCGATATGATCGTAGAAGTAAATACTCAGCTGGAAGCACGACCTGATATGTTAGCTGATGTACAGGAACGGTTTAACTACGTCCTGATCGATGAGTTTCAGGACACCACACCTGCCCAACTTCGATTAGCGCATTTGGTTGCTGATCATCATACCCTCGATGGACAACCAAATCTCATGGTTGTCGGTGACGACGATCAAGCAATTTATAAATTTAGTGGTGCGGAATTAAACAATATGCTCGGTTTTTCCCGTCGCTACCAGTCGGCACGCACGATCATACTCAAAAAGAATTATCGATCCAGTCAACTAATTCTTGATGGCGCAACACGAATTATTGAGCAGGCCGACAATCGAATGGTCAATGTGCGTCATGATTTGCGAAAGGAATTACTTGCGGTGCGCGACAATAGCTCTGCTTCAAGTCAAATTCAGGCGTTGAGTTATGCATCACGTGAGTTGCAGTTCAGTCGGGTAGTGGAGCAGATAGCCAAAAGCTATGCTCCCAGTCGGTCAATTGCCGTGTTAGCCCGCAATAATGAAAGCCTTGTAAAAATGGCCGGTATGCTTGATCAAGCAGGTGTCCCCATACGTTATGAACAATCACACAATATTCTTGAACTCGATATAATTCAGCAAATTTATCTTCTCTGCCAAACACTGTTAGCAATCCAAAGTGGTGATAAGGCACACTCCAACGCCTTACTGCATCAAATTATCCGTCACCCTCAATGGGGTTTTAATCCGGAGCTACTATGGCAACTAGCTGTTGAAAATTTCATAACCCAAGACTGGTACGGTTGCCTGATAGTTCATGAAGATGAGCAGCTACGTACTTTTGGTCGATGGCTAGGCTGGCTTGCTTCCGAAGCAGAAGAACAGCCGCTAGCCGTCATTCTTGAGTATTTGATCGGACTTCGTCATACCAAAAATTATCAATCGCCAATGAAGCAGTACTATCTCAGTGGTGACGAAGAGAGAATTTCTACGTACTTTCAAAGCTTATCGGCCGTCCAATTGTTGCGATCACTCGTACACGAATTTGGTGCGAGTCCAATTCCTTCGCTCAAAGATCTGGTTCGCTTTATTGATATTCATACCACCAATAACCTCATTGTTGCTGACGAATCACCCTTTATTACCGGCCATCAAGCCGTCCAATTATTAACCGTCCACAAAGCTAAGGGGCTCGAATTTGATGATGTCTACATCATTGATGCGATTGAGGACAATTGGCGACCACGGGCTGGCAATCGAAAACCTCCGGCTAACTTACCGTTGCAACCAGTCGGTGACGACATCAACGATTACGTACGTTTGCTATACGTTGCCGCCACACGGGCAAAAAATAACCTTACCATTACTTCGTATTACTTGGATCATGTTGGTAAACAAGTTGCCACCAGCTCAATCATTCAAACTGCATTTAGTATCGAGCAAGTCACGGAGACGCGAGAAGCCGTTTTAACAGCTGTTTTGGAGGCAAATCTACACTGGCCGGTTATGGAGAAGGGTTTAGAAAGTGCCTTGTTGCAGGCAAAATTAGAGCACTACAGCTTAAGTGTGACGCATCTTTTAAACTTTATAAACATCTCAAAAGGCGGGCCACGCTATTTTAAAGAACGCAATTTACTTTTACTGCCAGAAGCTAAATCACCGAATCTCGGCTATGGAACGGCAGTTCATAGTGCCATGGAATTTGCCCAGAAACAAACAAACTTAGGTAACTTTTCGATTGCCCAGACGACAGAAGTATTTACCAACGCCTTAGAATTACAGCAATTAACTCAAGGTGAATATCTCCGTTTTAAACGGCAGGGCGAACAACTCATCAAAACCTTGTTCAACGAGTATGGCTACTCACTCATAAAGGGAAGTTTGCCGGAACAAGACATTCGAGATATTCGACTTGGAAACGCTAGAATTCGTGGCAAACTAGATCGTATTGATCTTACAGAAGAAAATATGATCATTGTCGATTATAAGACCGGCAAACCACTGCCACGATTTGATACGAAAGACGCGACCATTATTGAAAAAGCCTACAATCATAAGTTGCAACTAATTTTTTATGCAATCCTAGCCAGTGAGTATCCACGCTTTACTAATGACATGTCAATAAGCGGACAAATGGTGTATGTTGAAGCCGATGAACCGAACAAATTAATTCGTTCATATACACCATCACCAAATGAAATATCGGACTTGAAGAAACTCATTCAAATCGTTTTTGGACACATTATCGAACTAGACTTTCCTGACATCTCGGGCTACTCCCAAGACTATGAAGGATCACAATTATTTATTACTGATTTACTTAAAGAAAACGTATAAAAAGAACTGGCTATATACACCAGTTCTTTTTATTCTATATTTTTTGACTTTATTTCTTTTTTGCTGGAGATCTTTTTTTGGCAGCTGGTTTTTTGGCAGTTGCTTTAGTAGTTGTTGAAGCTACCGAGGCCTTAGCAGACGGTGTGACCGCAGCTTTTGCTACGGCACCTTCATCCGCGGCTGGCGCAAATAGTAAGCCGTAAAGATTGACACCTATGATTGCACCTAGAATAGGACCAAGTACGTAGGTTCCCCAAACCCAGGCTTTTACTCCTAGGGCGAGTGCTGGGTTAACGAGGCCGATTGAGGCAGACGATGCGGCAATGATTGCCAACATGTAGGCGATACCAGCAACAGCGGCAGTAGTTGCAACAGTGAATTTCTGGTATACGGCTGCTGCCCAAGCAAAACCAAACAGCAGTGCACCGGCTGCTTCAGCAGCTAAAATGCGTCCGCTAAAGTGACCACCGATTGATTGTAAGTGACTGTTTACAAAATAAGTGTAGAGCCAGTACGCGCCATATGCACCAAGAAGCTGCATGACGATGTACATGACCGCACTCAATGTTGAGAGCTTGCGAGCCGTCCACATTGCAATTGATATCGCCGGGTTCAAATGTGCACCCGAAACACTACCGACCGCCATAACCATAGCGGCAACTACCAAACCAGCTGCAGTTGCAACAAAGAATGGTACGCCTATTGTTGATCGCTGAACACTAAGAACCAACAGTGTCAGGATTCCAGTTCCTAAAAACTCAGCCACCAACATAGCTGCTTTTCGTTTTCCGAACATTACTTTAAAACCTCCACTTATGTAATGACATAAGATTATCGTGAATAATTGCTTTTGTAAAGAGCAGTACTTTTCTGCAAATTATATCTCAAACAATTTCTGTATTATTCGGTCTCACAACCAGCGTCTTGACCAGCACTAATTGTCTGATAGTGATAGGGAGAAGTGGTCGAATGTGATTGCTTTGGAAAACTAAATCCATAGGAACATAACACCATCCATGTCGTACTATTTACAGATCCATTTTCGGCTATTGTCTGCGTTGATCCTTCTTGTTTGTTATAACAATTTATCCACGTCTGCACGACTTTAATTTGTTGTGCTGTAGCGGTGTCGTAATCGTTATTTAATGGCACTACTTGTCCACCAGTAAACGAGCATTCGTTTAGACCTGCAGTTTCAATATAATCGACCATTGTCTTGGCATATAACACGCAGCTGCTGTTACTGCCGACTGCAAGATTTTGAGTCACACATCCAGTTTTTGTAACGACCGCCGGTTTTTGTGTATGCTGCGTTAAAAACAATCCAGCAATGGCAATGCCAATAATCGCAATCAGTGACACAATAATTAGTGGCTTACGCAGAGAAGAACTCATAGTCGATAGTATAGTAGAGCATATTATGCAAGTGTGCTAGTAATTTACTTGTGACAATAACACATACATGCTTCAATACAGATAATAATGTTTAAAGAATTCAAGAATTTTATATTACGAGGCAATACCGTAGACTTGGCCGTTGCAGTCGTTATTGGTGCTGCTTTTGGGGCCATTATAACGGCGCTAGTAAAAGACGTATTGACACCACTAATTGCAGCAATCGCTGGTAAGCCAGATTTTTCGAATCTTTATTTTACAATTAATCACAGCAGAATTTTATACGGCGATTTTATCAATGCTGTCATTTCGTTTCTAATTATCGCGTCAGTCATTTTCTTTTTTGTCATTCAGCCAATTAACAAATTAGTCGCTTACGCCAATCGGAATAAAACCGTTGAGGTAAAAACAAAAGAATGTCCGGAATGTTTGAGTGAAATTTCAGTAGGTGCCAAACGGTGTGCTTTTTGTACGGCTGTATTGAAAAATAAATTAGTGTTTCTGGTGACGTCGTTTGAGGGTGGCGACTTGTAATCGTACTGCTGAGCGATCCACGAGCTGCTGGGCGTGTTCTAAACTCACTTCGTCTTTGGCTTCAGCTTTTATTTCCTGAGCTCGCTCCATTGCCCGTTGTTCTTCGTCTTCATTAATATCTTCGGCATTGTCAGCCTCATCAACAAGTACTCGTAGTTCATTATCGGCAACCTCAATCACACCACCGTTTGTGGCAAAATATTCTCGAGCTAAGTCTGAATCTTTGGCTTGCTTACGAATCGCAATCGCTCCATTGGTGGCAACGCTGACCAGCGGCATATGGTCTTGCAAGACGCCGATTTCGCCGTCTAATGTCGGTAATATGACCTCAGCGACTTGGTCATCATATTTCACACCTGAAATAGCCACTAAACGAAATCGAAACACTATTTTTTAGCCTCGGCTTTTACGTCGGAAATTGGACCTTTGAGATAGAACGCGCTTTCCGGTTTATCGTCGTGCTTGCCATCAAGAATTTCACGAAAGCCCTGGATTGTGTCAGACAGCTTTACATATTGGCCTGGATTATTAGTAAATTGCTCAGCAACGAAAAATGGTTGGCTTAGGAAACGTTGGATACGACGAGCTCGGTCAACAGTCTTTCTATCCTCGTCAGATAACTCTTCCATGCCCAATATCGCGATGATATCCTGAAGGTCTTTGTAGCGTTGAAGGACTCGTTGTACTTCACGGGCTACAAAGTAGTGATCTTCGCCGACAATCTCAGGATCGAGAATAGTCGAACTACTATCGAGCGGATCTACAGCTGGATAAATACCAATCTCAGTTAGTGCCCGACTCAGTACAATTGTTGAATCAAGGTGCGCGAAGGTTGTAGCTGGAGCAGGGTCAGTAAAGTCATCGGCGGGAACGTATACCGCTTGCACTGAGGTAATCGAACCTTCCTTCGTTGAAGTGATACGTTCCTGTAACTCACCCATTTCTTGCGCCAAATTCGGTTGGTAACCGACAGCTGAAGGTAGTCGCCCGAGTAGCGCCGAAACTTCCGCCCCAGCTTGAGTAAAGCGGAAGATATTGTCAATGAAAAGTAGTACGTCATTGCCTTTGTCACGAAAGCCTTCAGCAATAGTCAGACCCGATAAACCGATCCTTAGACGTGCCCCAGGTGGTTCATTCATTTGCCCGAAGACAAGGGAGGTATTCTTTATAACGCCAGACTCTTCCATCTCATGGTAAAGATCGTTCCCCTCACGGGTTCGCTCACCAACACCGGAAAAAACCGAATAGCCAGCATGGAATTTGGCAATGTTATTTATCAGCTCCTGAATAAGCACAGTCTTGCCGACGCCAGCACCTCCGAACAATCCAGCTTTTCCACCTTTTGTCATTGGACAAATTAAGTCGATGACTTTTATGCCAGTTTCCAATATTTCAGTACTGCCGGATTGGTCAAGAAGGGGAGGTGGAGCTCGATGAATTGGTGCTCTTTCTTTAAAATCGCCGCCTTTATTGTCAATTGGATCACCGATGACATTGAACATGCGGCCTAACGTTTTCTCGCCAATTGGAACACTAATCGCCGCTCCCGTATCGGTTACTTTTGCGCCGCGCTCTAATCCGTCAGTCGAACCCAGAGAAATGGCACGAACACTTGATTCGCTTAAGTGTTGGGCTACTTCAAGGGTCAATTGATGATCTTCAAGCGGTACTGTTAAAGCGTTATAGATTGACGGTAAACTATCGGCATCAAAATCTATATCTACCACCACACCAACAATTTGGGTGATTGTCCCTTGTTTGGTTTTTACTGCTGTCTCTTCCATTACTTATCTCCTTTCAAAGTCGAATATTTGTCGCTGCTCATTTCAGTGCCTCTGCACCGCCGGTTATCTCGGCTAATTCTTGAGTAATACTGGCTTGACGGGCAGTGTTTAACTCAAGGGTATAATCGTCAATTAAGTCTTTGGCGTTATCAGAGGCATTTTTCATAGCCACCATTCGCATGGCATGTTCGGATGCTAAGCTTTCTAATACAGCTTGCCAGACTTGGGCTTCAATTAACCTGGTTGCGGTTTGTTCAATGACTGTCTCGACATCTGGCTCAAAATTACTGAAGGCAGCTGTTTTGCTTGGTGAGGGCTCAGTCGACACAGGAAGCAATTGAAAATCCTGACTTTTCTGTACGACGGTCGACTTAAATACCGTATAGAACAAATCTACACTATCGACATTGCCAGTTCTATATTCATCAATGATAGTGTTCAGAATCGGCCGCACATCATTAACCGTAGGACGATCGCCAAAGGCAGGGTAAACGGCGTTTAATTCGACCTCTTCAAGCCGACGAACAAACTGTGCACCTTTACTACCGATGGTAATAATTTGATCTTTGATCTGATTTGTCTGATCTTCTCGTAATTTTTTAGTAAGGAGTTTGAGCACGTTGGCATTATAGGCACCAGCTAGTCCACTACTACTAGTTATGACCACACACAAGCGACGTTTGATTGGTCGTTTAATAAACAGTGGCTGTCTCTCAACTTCGGACATTGCATTCAGACGAGCTAATAGATCATTAGCCAACTCGTGGTACGCGCGGCTACGAACAGCATATTCTTGGGCTCGTCGTAATTTAGATGCACTCACCAGTTCCATCGCCTTGGTAATCTGGCGGGTGTTCTTTATTGACGTTATCCGTCGTTTTAGGGTTATCGTGCTGGCCATACTTTATGAATACATTTCCAAATTACTTTGTCGCGCTTGGCTTAGGTTTATCCTCATAACTACGGGCAATTGACTCAGCGACTTCCATGAGATCCGAATTTTGATCATCTGTTGGTTTATCGCCAGTGTTTAACGCAGTAATCAGTTTTTCGTGCTTTGACTTCAGCTCTCTAAGTAATGAGTCTTTGGCGGTCTCAATTTTATTCAATGGAACTTTGTCAAAGGCGCCATTGGTTGCAGAGTACAGGATCGCATACATCTCCCAAATAGAATACGGAGAAAACTGAGGCTGTTTTAATAGTTCAGTCAACCGTTGGCCGCGTTCAATGGTATGTCTAGTCTCAGGATCAAGATCAGTCGAAAACTGACTAAATGCCGCGAGCTCACGGAACTGAGCAAGGGCTAATTTTAATCCACCACCTGCTGCCTTAATTGCTTTACTTTGAGCATTACCTCCCACTCGCGATACTGACGTCCCGACGGAAATCGCTGGCCGGATACCTTGATAGAACAAACTGGTATCAAGAAAAATCTGACCATCAGTAATCGAAATGACGTTGGTTGGAATGTAGGCACTTATTTCACCAGCCTGCGTTTCAATAATCGGTAGTGCCGTTAATGAACCGGCTCCAAGTTCATCATTTAATTTAGCTGCTCGTTCCAATAAACGGGAATGCAAGTAAAAGACATCTCCTGGATACGCCTCGCGTCCTGGTGGACGACGCAGCAAAAGGGACATCTGTCGATAAGCCGCTGCATGTTTTGACAGATCGTCATAGATAATTAGGGCATGCTGTTTGTTATCACGGAAATACTCACCCATAGCACAACCGGCATACGGTGCGAGGTAGAGCAGGGCGGCAGGATCAGCTGGGCTGGTCGCCACAATAATCGTTTGATCCATCACGCCTTCACGCTTTAAACGTTCCTGAAGTGCAGCAATCTTCGATAATTTTTGTCCAATAGCCACATAGACATTGATGATACCGGTTTTCTGACGTCCTTGGTTTACCATCGTATCCACCGCAATAGCTGTTTTCCCAGTTTGACGATCGCCAATTATTAACTCACGCTGACCTCGACCAATTGGTACCATTGCATCAATCGCAACTAACCCGGTCATCATCGGTTCATGGACGCTTTTACGGGCCAAGACACCCGGTGCCGGTCGTTCGACGCGGCTAGTCTGCGTTCGTTTTAGCGGCTCACCGCCGTCTAAGACATTACCAAGGGGATCAACCACACGTCCGACTAGCTCAGGTCCAACTGGTACTTCTAGCACCCTTCCAGACAATCGCACTGTAGCGCCAGCTTTAACGGACTCGTCGGCTCCGAGCATTACCGCACCAATTTCATCTTCTCCAAGGTTGAAGGCAAACGCAGTCACGGTTTGACCATCAGCTCCTTCAATATCAAGCATTTCATTGTAGCCACACTTTCGTAGGCCATAGATCCAGGCAATACCGTCACCAACTCGGGTTACAATTCCGACATCTTCTATTTCCGGACGTACTTTTAATCCATGTATCGCTGTCCGGATATCATCCGCTAACGTATTAATCGATAAGTCACTCACGCTTTAATTTCCTCCTGTGACAGCAGTCAATTGTTTTAAATGATTAAGCTTGGAACGAACACTCACATCAAGCTGGCGATTTGCAATAACCAGTTTAGTACCACCTATCACATTGGCATCATGTGCTTCGCTCACGACAATACTTTTGGCAGTTGGGTATAGTTCACGCACAACCGCCATAATTTCTGACTTAGATTCGTCAGACAAGGGGAACGCGCTGGTCGCAATAGCCTCTACCTCGCCTTGTTCAGCTCGTAGTTCTATTACATCTCGCATGAGAGAATTGAGCTCACCAGTTCGTCCTTCCTGTAATAAATAAGCGGCAATTTCTCGACTTAAATCAGCAAACTTTTCGTCTGAAGTAGCCCGATCCCGTATTAGCTGTGCGAGTTTAAGTCGAGGTACTTTCATGATTTAGCATACCCCTTCATAACCCTGTCGATAAGCTTTGCGTCTTTCGTCGCGTCAATTTTTTCATCTATAATCGCTTCAGTCGCATCGGATACTAAGGCAATCACGTCGCGCTCAAGTTGTTTGCGCGCCCTCGACACATCCAATTCTGTTCGTTGCTTAGCTTCAGACACGATAATGTCGGCTTTTTTGCGAGCTTTTGCTTCAGCATCACGCGATATCTCACGAGCAGCTTCTTGGGCATCGGCGACAATTGCATCAGCTTGCTTTCTGGCACCATGCAACTCTTCAGCTACTTTTGCCTCCAGCGCTTCGCGTTCCTTACGCATCTCCTCACCAAGACTGACTCCGCTTTCGATGGTTTCTCGCCGTTCATGAAGTATTTTTATAATTGGTTTAAATGCGAATCGCTGTAAGACCAAAAAAGCCAAGATAAAAGTGATCAACTGGATCAGAAAAGCCTGTCCATCAAAACCTAAGGCACCTAAACCTGACGAACTGTCACCAAATGTCGTGAGTAATTGCACCATATTTAAATCGCTATCTCCTTGAAAATACTACCGGTTAGCTGTAGTCGAATTTTCTTTACAATCATGAACACTCAATCATAACCTCTATGTTTATTTGACGATAAATATTGAAGCAAAGGCGAGTAATCCGAAAAGTTCAACAATAGCCACAAAAATCAGGGCTTGACCTAAGAACTTTGCTGCTTCTGGATTTCGGCCAACAGCCTGCAAATAATTACCGCCGATTAAACCAATTCCGATGCCTGGGCCAATGAATCCACCACCGATCATCAAACCTTTCGCGATAGTCTGAAGCGCTTCAGGTGTAGTCACTACTGTAGTCGCTGCCAGCAAATCTATAACTCCCATTATTTTCTCCTTTATTTACCTATACTATTAAAAAAACCATGCTGAAACTTACCCATTGACACTCCCAGCATTTACTGCCCCTATTGTTTCAGGTTGCTCATCTTCGGTCAAGTGGTCACGTTCATGTTCTGAAGCATGATTAACCGCAATGGCTAAGTACTGGGTACTAAGAATGGTAAAGATATAGGCCTGGAGTGCAGCTACCAGAAACTCCAAAAGAGTAAAGGGTAGGGCAGTAAGTGGTGCTGCAACATGACCTAAGTATGAAAAAACAGCAATGACAATTTCTCCAATTGTAATATTTAAGAAAAGTCGAAGTGAAAGGCTTAGGACACGGGTAAGATCAGTCAGTATTTCGAGCAGTCCGATAATCAAAAAGAGTGGATTCAGTGGGTTGCCGATAAAGAAATGGCCAAGATATTTTCTGAAGCCACCTGATTCATAAATAGAGGCTCCGTATACTACCAACATAGTAACCACTCCGATGGCCAATGTCCCGTTCAAATCGCCGGTAAAAGGACGAAGCAGCGGAAAGCCATTGGCCTGAAAGCCTTCTCCTACGATCGGTAATAAGCCTAGCCAATTATTGAATAGAATAAAGAAAAACAGGGTTACAAAATAGGGTACGTATTTACGGGCCCTGTGCTTGTCGTCAAAGGCGCCTTCGACGATGTTAGTAATAAAGTCGACACCGATTTCTACAATTTGAATAAATCCGGCTTTCGGCTTGATCGTGACACGCTTAGCCGTCCAAATAAAGGCTACGATGATAATTAGTGCGCAAAGCCAACCATACAGCATTGAATTAGTGATCGTAATACCACCGATTTGGCCCACAACTCCCGGGGCAACATGTACGGTCGGTCCGGAATCGGCAAATCGTAAAAATGCTGATGACATCATGAATGATTTTCCTTTTTGGGTTGGTTCTGGATTTTTGGCGTGAATAGTTGGAATTGACGCCAGACAATAAGGGCGACACAAATGAGGGCGAGAAGCAAGCCTACCAGCGTCCAGAGCGGAGATGTATTAAAGTGAGTATCCAGTCTACTACCTATATAAAGAGGCACGAGCACCACTATGACAAGTTGCCAACTCATATTCATCACTGCCAAATAAAACTCCTTTTTAGGAGAATTAACGGTAACCAATTCAAGGTCAGATTCTAAGTTATGTAGTCTCTCAGTCGGCTTTTTTGCCGGCTTTGTTGGTTTGCTCATCTACCTATAATATAGCAGATTTGTATCTGTTAAGCAAGCGATTAACGGATGGTTTTCTGAATCTATGTCTAACTCACACGAAATGGTATAATTACTAGTAATGAGCAACGAAGAACCAATTGTATACAGTGCGTCATGGTGCGCCTTTTGTCATGCAGCTATGGAATACCTCGATAAATTAGGTGTGAAGTATGTCAAAAAAGACGTCGAAACCGATCCACATGCTGGCTTAGAAGCAGTCAACAAATCTGGCCAGCGCGGCATCCCCGTACTCGACATTGGCGGTACTATTATTATCGGCTTTGACCGACCACGTATTGACGAAGCACTCAAAAAACACAAACTCGTAAAAGCGTAAATCTGTAGAGTAATTAGGTGGGCGCTATCCATGCTAGGATAGCTATATATGGCGTTTGAGGATTTTAAGAAAAAAGAATCGCTAGTACTTGTTTATACTGGGGAAGGTAAGGGTAAGACAAGCGCTGCACTCGGCCTACTTGCTCGTGCTCTCGGCAATCGTTGGAATGTTGCTTTTATTCAATTCATAAAATATTGGGGTGTAAGTGAACACGTCTTTATCCGCGATATTCAAGAATTATATAAAGACCAATTATATTTTTATAAAGGAGGCAAAGGTTTCTATAATGCGGGAGACTTGAGCGCCTCACATATATCGGCAGCTGATCATAAGCGTGCCGCCCGTGAAACATTTAGAGAGGCCCTTAAGGCCGTGAGTAGTGGATCTTTCGATTTAGTGATTTGCGACGAAATTAACAATGCCCTGCACGATGGCCTACTCTCAAAAGCACAGTTTAAGAAACTACTTGAAAGTCGTTCGCCACATACAAATCTTTGTGTAACTGGGCGGGATTTTCCCGATGAATTTCTTACATTCGTTGACATAGCCACAAATATGACCAAAATTAAACATCATTTTGATGAGCGGTATATCGCAAATAAAGGTATCGACTATTAAAAAACGACTGTCGCTACATCGAATTGATCGTACCAGCTAGACCATGTACAATTCTTTTAGCCTTATGAAACAAAGCAGTAATTTCAATGTAAGTTGTTGTTGCGCCTCCTGTCCTTGACCGAGGCTCGTTTCCTTTAATTGCCAAGAATGAAGCAGGCCTCGGGCCTGTTTTTTATATTCTCAACAAGGAAACGCTCGCAAATGAACTCCATCGAAACTTTATTTCAACAAAAACGAATTGTCGGTCAAATCGGTATAATTACCGCCCACCCGGATGATGATATATCCTTCGGGAGTTTACTTGAAGTTGCAGAAAAGTATGGCATAGTCGCCCATGAATTAATTTACTCACTGGGCTCCGCATCCACCAAAAATTTTGTCCGCTTTTCGAATCCAAATTTTGATGTTGCAAAAGGTCATCGACGAAAAGAAGGAAGTGAAGGCGCCCGTCGTCTAGGCATAAAATCGGTTGAATTCGCCTCAGGCGACGACGGGAAACTCACTGATCAGCAAGAAATTTTAGCCTATGAAACTGTAACCTGGGCCAAGATCCATAACATCGGCACCTTTGCTACCTTAGGGTTTCATGATCATCAAGATCATAATGCTTCCCATCAAATTGCACTTAGGGCTGCGATTCTGCTTCGTGACGAGACACCATCACAACCTGTCAATATACTGACAGTACATCACAATGGAGAAGGGGAATGGTGGACCTCCGCAACCGCAACTAGTATTGAACGCACCTACTATAGCGCCCAAGCTCATGCCAGCCAAATGCCTTTTACGAATCAACTGCAACCAGGATGGCCAACACTACCGCTCGGATTAACCCTTCCCCCAGACGTACATCAGGAACTTCAAGTCTATCCTCTCGATCGTGATGCTAGTTTTAGTTTTCAACATGCCGGATCATTAGTACTGCAACATAGTTAATAACAGCTCACGGAAAGTATAAGGTTTGCTACAATAAGATCGTGCAAAAACCGACGCTATATTTATTTGTTGGCTATCCGGGTGCTGGTAAAACCACGGCTGCCCATCTGATTAAAGAAAAAACTGGTGGTGTCCACTTGTGGGCCGATTATGAACGGCAAAGGATGTTTGGAGAACCAAAGCACACCGATGACGAAAACAACGAATTATATGCGTACCTAAATAACTTAACGTCGGATTTACTAAAAGCCGGCAAATGCGTCATTTTTGACACAAATTTTAACTTCTTAAGAGATCGTCAACATTTGAGGGATATTGCTCGGAACGCAAATGCAAATGCCTACGTCATCTGGATTACGACGCCAAAGGAATTAGCAAAAAAGCGAGCGGTAGAACTATCGGACAATCAGAGAACTCGTGTCTACGGAAATATGTCAGAAGCAGACTTTGACCGCATAGCAAGTCACTTAGAAGTGCCCACTGACAACGAAGATGTGATCAAGATCGATGGCAGCAAACTCAATTCCCAAGAATTATCAGAAAAACTTAATCTCGCTTAATTCAATTTTTCGTAGAGGATAGTAGAAGGATCTAAACGGGTTGGTGATTTTTTGGCATATAAAAATTTCTCAAAAGAGAACCCGCCGGTCGCAGCGTCATAGCCGCGATACCCAATATATGAAGGTATAAAGATTGCAATCCAGAGTATACCGACCGGATACATATATATTCTGCTCCTAAGATTATGAACCGCGTAAGTACGTGGACAAACCTGTAAATATCGGATGAAGGTCAGTATATCGGAGTCCGCTCGACGTGAAGATATGCCTGCATGTAATCTTTCGTCAAATCGGACTGTAAAACCCTTTATTTGCAAATGTATAGCTAAATCAAAGTCTTCATGTATACCATCTAAATGACACATCGTGTGACGTATTGATTGCCAGGCATCGCGTCGTAGTGCAAGATTGGCACCCTGTAAAAAGACGGTATTTGATCTCGACAGCACCCGTGCAAGATGTTTACGACAAAAATTATCAATTTTATCGCCGCTTCGCCACCACGCTTGATCGTAATAGTGTATGCTGCCCGAAACTGCAGAAAGTCGTGTATCAGCAAAGAGTTTAGTAATAGTCGACGTCCAATCAGTCGGTATTAGTGTGTCTGCGTCAATTCGGCCAAGAATATCGCCATGCGCTGCATTAAAGCCAGTATCTCTAGCAAACACCACACCTTGTCTATTTTCACTGAGCACGGTCACAAAGTCATACGACCGTGCAATTGTCGCAGACTGATCTGTTGAGGCATTATCTACGACTATAACTTCGAAGACCTGTTCCGCTTGATTGCGAATCGCTTGCAAGCACGCATCAAGACGATCGGCTTCGTTGTATACTGGAATAATAATACTTATTTTCATTTAGCTATCTTCAAAATTATATGGCAAAGCGCTCAAGATTGTACAACAAACAGCTGATGAGCGACTTAAAGAAGCTCCCAATCCGATATTGGCAGAAGAGTCTTTGGCATAAAATAGTAACAGTCACCGTACTCTTCTTCCTCGTAATTTTTGGAATAATGTACGGTATTGCACAGTGGTATATACATTCTGAAGCATCTATTCCACTCCAACTGGGTGTCAGTTTCATCCCAGATTATGCTTCGAGCCTCGGGTTAAATCCCGAACAAACCTTTGACGCCTTACTGGGCATTGGAGTAAAGCATTTTCGTCTCGTAAGTTATTGGAATGATATCGAACCAAGCCCTGGACATTACGATTTCAGCCAGCTCGACTGGGAATTTAAAGATGCTCAAGCAGCTCATGCAAAAATCATCTTAACGCTTGGTCTTCGCCAACCGCGATGGCCAGAATGCCATATGCCTACATGGGCCCAAAACGAACCAGCGAGTGTATGGCAACCACAACTAGAATCATTCATGTCTGTAGTAGTGAATCGCTACAAGAACTCCCCGAGTTTAGAAAGCTACCAGCTTGAAAATGAATACTTCCTTAAGGGATTTGGGGTTTGTACCAATTTCAGCCGAGCCCGATTAGTAAGTGAGTTTAACGAAGTGAGAAAGGCTGACCCCACGCATCCTATAGTCATTGGCCGTAGTAATAATGCACTTGGATTTCCAATCAATCAACCAACACCTGACGAATTTAGTATCTCAATTTACAGGCGAGTATGGGACGCTAATTATACCCATCGTTACATTGAGTATCCATTTCCAGCATGGTTTTTCGCTTTTCTTGCTGGTGTCCAAAAAATTTATACTCATAAAGATATGATGATCGGCGAGTTACAAGCAGAGGCCTGGCCGCCTAATGAACAATCCATTACTCAAACATCCTTGGTTGAACAAAATAAATCTATTAATGCAGCCAGACTTCAAGGCGTTTTTACCTATGGTAAAGCCACCGGGATGAAACAAATCAATATGTGGGGAGCTGAATATTGGTATTACCGCTATAAGGTACTACACGATCCAAGCCTTTGGAATGTTGCAAAACAAGCGTTTAAATCTTCCAATTAGGGTAGCGGAGTTTTACTGAATGTTTCATACTCTATGTCAGTATGTCTAAAAAGAAGTCTCACCAAGCTAAATCTATCTCAAATCGCCGTGCACGTCACGACTATAATCTCGACGATTCATTAATTGTAGGCATCCAATTAACTGGTGCTGAAACAAGGGCCCTACGTATGGGTCATGGTCAGTTACGTGGCTCTTATGTGACGATTAAAGACGATGAACTATGGCTCATAAATGCGACCATCAGTGGCACTAGTGGTGTCATTATTCCTGAAAATCAACAAACACAGGCCAGAAAACTTCTGGCCAAACGAAAAGAAATACAGAAATTTATTGCCGCCAAACAACAGGGTAAAACTATAATACCTCTCGACATTTTGACAAATGGCAGATACATCAAAGTAAGAATAGCTGAGGGCCGCGGTAAGAAACTCTATGACAAGCGGCAAACTCTCAAGGAACGTGACGACAAGCGAAGAAGTCAAACAGCTATAAAACAATTTAGAAATTAGCTTATGTTTGCGCGACTAGGATACGTCAGATATAATGCTGTCTGTTCTTTAATATTCCGGGGTAGCTCAGCGGTAGAGCGGGTGGCTGTACGACACAAATTATATGCAATTTTTTAGATGAAATTATCTATTTTATGCAACGTCGTTGAAGTTTTTGGATTAAATTAACAAATGTAAACTACAGTCCAAAACTTTCAAGATTTTAAGTGCAGCCTGTTTAATAAATTAAACAGTGAAAACAGGGTGAATTGCGGGAAGCCTACAATCATATTGATCAAGGTAATCCGCAGCCAAGCCAGAACTAGGTTAAAGGGTTCTGGAAGGTTCAGAGACTAGAGAGTGAGCCTAACAATAATCTCTCATTAGCGCCCTGCATCCATATGATTTGGATGATGAGATAGTCCACGCCACTATGAAAATAGGGAATACGTGTAACCACTAGGTCGCTGGTTCGAATCCAGTCCCCGGAGCCAAGAAAAATAACAGATCAGAAAAGTTTGGTTTTCCGATCTGTTTTTGTTTCTAGCCCTGTTACAAAAGTTCGAATCCACTTCTATAATCTGATATCATTAACCAATGAACCCCAACGCGACAGTCATTCTTTGCTACGGCGACTCTAACACCTTGGGTCAGGAGGGATGAATCCGCCAAATCTTCACTCCCCCGGCATAACCTACGTCGGCATCCGCACCAAACACATTGAAGAAATGAAGCAATTCGCCGAGTCTGTCCTTGGCTACGAGAAGACCTATGATGACGGAGACTTTGTCGCTTTCACGACACCGCAAGGCCAACGCTTCGAGCTACACGCTGAGGGTACTCCAGACAAACAATTCTATCCACTTGAAGGAGCGGTAACTGGCTTCGAGGTAGAAGATTTCTATAACGCTATGTCCTGGCTCAAAGCCAATAGCTATGAGGTATTTCCGGAAGGTATCGGTGAAGGCTCGGGTGGTACGAAATGGGCGCACTTCCGTGGCCCCGATGGCAATGTCTACGAATTCGTACACCACCCGTCTATAGCAACTAAGAGACCTGAATAGGAAGGATCATTAATATGCCAGATAGAGTCGCAGTTATTACCGGTGCCAGTCGCGGGCTTGGCCTTGTGCTTATAAATGAATTTGCCGGAAACGGATGGATATCTATAGGCACGGGCCGATCGGAACAACCAGATGACTATCCTAAAAACGTATCGCATAGACAATTCGATGCGAGTGATGCTGGCGCTTGTGCAACGTTCTGGAAACAACTGCGCGATGAACACCCAGATGCTGAAATATGCTTAGTCAATAATGCAGGCGGCTATGTGAGTGGCAGTCTTACAGATATGAAACCGGAAGATTATGAGCAGCAAATGAGAAGCAGCTACTTCTCAGCCGTCTACATGACGCATGGCCTCGCTACTTACTTTTCGAATGCCCGGATTATCAATATCATTTCCAGTAGCGCCTTAGCTGCACACAAGAACAACTCGGCGTACGGTGCAGCAAAGACTGCTGAAATGCATTTCTTCCAGTCATTACAGCAAGAGTTCAAACCTGAGCAGTACCAGATAACGAATCTTTACCCAAGCGATATCGCGACTCATGGGGCAAACCCTGATGCCATTAGTGCTGAAGACCTAGCCGCATTTGTCCGAGGGCAAGCAGATAGCCACGCAACATATTACCTACGGGACGTAACGATGTACCCGACGAATCGATAATGAGTAACCGACCCTATACCACCCTCTTCCTTCTTCAATCGCTCGACGGTAAAATCTCGACCGGCGACACCGATGAACGTGACTTTGATAAAGACTTACCGAACATCCCAAGCGTCAAAGAGGGTCTCCACCAATACTACGAAATAGAGCAACAGACTGACCCAGTTTCATTTATTAGCGGCCGGGTAATGGCTAAGGTGGGCGCCAATACCGACTCGCTTGAAGGTATAAAGCAAATTCCAATGACCTTTGTGGTGGTAGATAATAAGCCCCACTTAACGGCACATGGCGTTGAGTTTTTGGCACATAAGTTCGGTAAGCTCATTGTCGTTACCACGGACAGTGATCATCCAGTTTACAGCCTACAAGAAAAGTATCCCAATGTAGCAATAGTGCAATATGACGAGGTCATAGACTTTGCCGACCTCTTTGTTAAGCTCAAAACAGAGTACGGTGCCGAGCGTATGACTATTCAATCCGGCGGAGAACTGAATGCGATACTGCTGAGAGCAGGACTTATAGATCAAGTCCTAATTGTTGTCGCGCCATGTCTGGTAGGCGGCCGAAACACGGCGACACTTGTTGACGGCGATCCACTCCGAACGACCGAAGACTTGACCAAAATCCGGCCACTAAAGTTTAAGAACGCCAAGCCGCTAGAAGACTCTTACCTGCGACTGGAATATGAGGTAATGAATGATCTTTGAAGATCTTGCCGTTAAAGTGCAGGGTCTCCTTGAAACAAAGCGTCCGACTGTTGTTGCGGTGTCTGGTTTCGGTGGTTCTGGCAAAACGACACTTGCAGAAAAGTTAAAAGCTCGTTTTCCCGATTCTACCATCCTCCAACTTGATAACTTTCTCGTCAATCACGGCGAAGGTGAGGGTTGGAAAGGTGGATATGATTGGGATCGATTTGAGGGTGTGTTAAAGGATGTAAGTGTCGGTAAGGATTTACATTATCAGTGGTATAACTGGGAGAAAAACGAAACAAAGGATTGGATTAGTCAGCCGCTGCCCTCATTAGTCATTGTCGAAGGGGTAAGAATCCTGCGGCCTGATCTCAAATACTACTACAAGCTGACGGTCTGGATTGATCGTTCACTTGAAGAAGCTACCGACCAAGGAAAGGCTCGCGACCGAGCTAACAAGCCGAGCGACAAATACGATGTCGAAGCCCATATCCAGAAATGGGACGAGGTTTGGGTGCCAAAAGAGAAAGAGTTCGTTGTATTATTTAATCCTGCAAACTCAGCAGACGTGTTATACAAAGATTAAAGGAGTATCTTGCCGTATGCATGACAAAGAAGGTCAACCCCAGCTTTCCATCCGGCTTGCCGAAGCAGCAAAACAAGTCTCTGTTGGCGCTCGATATTTACACTATAAGCAGCTAAGCTACAAAGTCATTGGCATTGCCTTGCGAGAAGAAGATATGGAACCATGCGTCATATATCAAGCTGAGTACGATGACAAGCTGACATGGATACGTCCGGTATCGAGCTGGCTTGAAGAAATTGAAGTAGATGGTAAGAAGCTGAAACGATTCACCCAGATCAGTTAGTACACTTTCCTGCTAGAGATTTTAGGCGATAAACCCGTCTATCCCAACAAACCTCGCCATCTGCCACGCAAGTTGCACCGACTCGGTCCTTCGCATAATCTCTGTGCTCCTGTTCTGAGAAAGAATATTGAGCGAACCCTCGTAAAGTATTGATCGGTCAATGATGGCCAGCTTTCTGTGATGTCCATGGGTATAATATGACTTGGATACCCTTGTGTTGCAGTGACGCAACCGCATGGTATGCTTCTTCTCGCCGTTCCTCGTCTAGCTCATGGGGATCTTTGGTGTTGATGATAATTCGCACCTTGCGCGCTTTAAGCTTCTGCAACGTTGGCAATAAGCTTTGCAGCCGTCTGCGAGTAACGAACGGGCATTCAATGATGAGTTCGCTTCCGCAATTGTTTAGGTCATTGAGGAAAGCAGGGTAGAACGTTTTCTCGTCGTACAGTTTTGATTCAAGCAGGTCGGGGGAAGTATTTGTAGATCGGCGGAGGAATTGCGTTAACATAGTTGTTCCTCTTTCTGACCCTCATCTAGAAGCTGACGGATCTGCTGTATCTCTGCCTCTTTATCTTTGATGCTATCTAGCTCTTCAAAAGTTTGGAATAAAAACAGTTTGCCGAGCCAGTTATTGTACAATACGTCAACTTTGTGGTTGGCGTTTTTGTTTATAGGCGTACTGTAAAATATCAATATGGCCAACGAGATAGAACGCAAATTTCTACTAAGCTCTATTCCTTCAAGCATTGATCTCACCTCCAAAGTTATCTATGAGAGATATTTCTTGAATGTAGGGCCAGGTGAAGAGTTGAGAATTCAACGAAAAGGCGATAAGTATTTCTCTGAGCAAAAAGTTACACATGATCGGCTTTCTAGTTCTAAAAAGGTCACTCCAATTACCATTGAAAAGTTCAATGAACTTCGCCAGCACGCTATTGCCAGCATCGAACGTGACAGTTACGTAGTCCCGGACACTAAGAACACTACAATCAAGGTTTATCATGGTCGCTTTGAAGGGCTGATACGATTGGAAGTCGAGTTTCGTAGCACCGAAGAAGCCATTCATTTTTTGCCTCCTGACTGGTCCGGTGTGGAGATAACCGAATCTGACTTAGGGCGAGACAGCAAGTTAGTCAGCCTCTCAGATCTTGAGTATAGGACACTGCTTAATAGCGCCTCCGACCCAAAGCCCTCCTGATTATTATCGATTAGTTGCCGGACTTCCTTGACATTGATTTCATTTTCTGACGTAAAGATTGTATTCCGGAACCATTTGCCGCGCCAAGTAAGAAAAGTTTTCACTACATCATTAGTTCCCCCTGTAAAATGGGGAATTTTTGGTTTGATTATGTTGAATACATATAGAACGGGTGAATCTGTTTCGCAGCTACACATAAAAATAGCTTCTAATTCACTTTCGTCCTATCTGAAAATACTTAGCAGTTTGCTTGATGAAGCCCTAGGCTCCACTGGAGCATCTGGGGTTAATACCCACCGCCCACTATGTGTTTGATCGAGATACCTATCGTACTTTGCGAAGGCAGAGCCGTCCCCTGCCGGTATCCATATGCCAAGACCACCTAAGCCATCTTCGCTGCCGTCGCTCGGGAGTATTGCTGGACCATTAAGGACTTTGTCAGACCCGTACTGGCTCACCAGCTCCTCTCTTGCTCTCCAATATGCATCGATAGCAATACCGCCGCCATGTGGTGTCCATAATGCGGAATATGCGAGTTTTAATCCCGCCCGCTGCAATGCAGCAACACTTTCAGTATGTGACTGGAGCCGGCTCTCGCTTCTTTCGGCTTCTGAAAGTTGCGGTCGTGGGGCACCACCGCCAAAGCCTTTTACCCTTTCGGCCAAAGTCATGTCTTTAGTTGCATCACGAGCTAAGAGACGATGATCTCTAAGCATTGACTCGACCGTCGGGCCCGCCCCTGCGCCCGGCCCAGTCAGGGTATGCGTACCATCCCTACCGTCGCGTCCAAGAAAAAGCGCGAACCCATTGCCTGGCCCAGTCATCGAGTGGAGTCTTGCTAAAGCCTGCTCGCCTATTCTTTGAAAACCAGTTTCTATCAACCACCCTTGATATTCTCGTGATATACCACCGATTAACATACCCTCTGGTTGTGGTTCGCCTAGGGATAAATTAGTTACGGATACAACATGTCGTCTATCCTCGGCGAAAGCTTGACTGATTGTATCGTCATCTAGAGATGTACCGCGAAGACCATCTACGGTCAAGCCCTCTAGCCCCAAAATGTAGGATAAGAAAATGTGTAACTTCTTCGGAATATCACCGTCTAGCTCAGCCCTCAACACATCAAATGGCTCGTGGCTCCCCGGTTCTGCATAACCGAGTTCAACCGCTTTGGCAATCGCTTCTTCGGGAGGTACGCCTCTACCGAACTCCTCTGAAGCGTCATTAAATGTAGCTTCTACCGTACCGTTAAACTTCCCGACAAATCGACTCATACCGTTAGGATTACCCTGGATTAGCCACTTTGCGTGGGGCAAAAGCAACGATCCGCCGCCCACTGTTGCTGTAAATCCGAGCCGTCGGAAACCATCTGAAAGCTCTCTCATCCCTGCGAAATTAGCCGATAGCGCGCCTTTCTCGGCTGTGATAACGGTTTTGCCGCTTCTGAGAGCATGTTCGACATAAGTGCTGGCCGGCAGGCCATCGTCAGTAGTAGGGCAAGCAACGAAGAGCGTATCGGGCATCAAACCGGGCGGAATGTCTCGAATATCAGCTACACCATAGTCATGTATACCGTCGGAAGCATTAATACCTTTGGACGTCGCTATAAAATCGGGTGAAGGAGATAAATCTAAACCGGCGTCAGCAGGAATGGCAGCTATTAGCTCACCACCGATATTGCCGCGACCAACTACACCCCATGATACTTCTCGCATTAGTCTATTTTGCTAGATTATGTCGATATATACAACCATAGGCATTATAGCTTGCTCTCGTCGTTTAGGGATCAAGATGTTCGTGGACTATATTTGAACTTCGTCGGAGGGCTTCAGTTCTGTATTTTTACTCCTCCTCACTGTCTCCACAAATCAGGTCACGCCCTTCTTTGACGTCTGCCTCACTTTCTTTTGCAATGGTTATATTCCAGAAGGAAACGGCGAGCCAAGATTAGAACTCAAATTAGCAGAGGTTATTTGCCTCTGTTTTTTGTTGGTGGTGGCAGCGGATGGTCTTAGTTAGACCAGTCAAGAGAGTTTGATTCTGTTAAACTTTGGATATGAAGCACCCTTTTATTGTCGGTATCGCTGGGGGATCAGGATCTGGCAAGACAACGTTAGCGGAAGGCTTGAAGAAAGCATTCCCTAAAGAATCGACGATAATACATTTAGACGACTTCTTCGTCGCAGAAAAAGATATGCCTATTTTGGCTGGAGAGCATAATCACGACGATCCGATATCCGTTAACCTTCCTAGACTCATACAAAACCTTAGCCGATTAATAGATAATGTTGAGCAACCAAACTTAATAGTTGTTGAGGGATTCCTGTTACTGCACTTCAAGGAAATACGTGAACTATTAAACCTAAAAATATTCTTGGAGGCGCCGTTTGAAGTCATTGCAAAAAGGAGAGTACACCCAATGTGGGATAACTACCTTACATATGTGTTAAAGCCTATGTACGAAAGATACGTACTACCATCGTCTCAATACGCAGACATAGTATTTGACGTGTCTACTGAATCTCAGAAAACAATCCTAAGAAAGACCACCGAGCTTGTTTCTATCATCTAGTCTCGCTTATTGTAGCCGCAGAGCACATCCACTAGGCTAACATCCTGGTGCATGTTCACTGGTATCTATGAGCTGGCGAAGATCATTGATGTTAACTTCCTTATCTTGCATAAAGGTTATATTCCGGAACCAGTTGCCGAGCCAAGGTGCTTATGTTTAAATGACCTCTGTTTTGGGGTCATTTTTGTTATAATTTAAGAATGAATAATGTAAAGAATGATGATCTAATGTCAAAAATTCCAAAAGACATACAATTAGCACACCGCCTTGACGAAAACTATGCCACCAAGATAAGGAAAAGTGACATGTGCGGCTGTTACTATTGCCTTCACACTTTTAAGCCAGACCAAATTAAGGAGTGGTTGTTTAGCGCACGAGATGATGACACTAAGCTTGAATTCTGCATGTGTCCATATTGTGAAATAGACGCTGTGCTTGGTGATGCTTCTGGTTACCCTATAAGCGAAAAGTTCTTACGTGAGATGAATAAGTATTGGTTCGGCGGTAAAGTCTTCAGTATCCACTGAGAAGTTGCGAAGTTCATCCACTAGGGGGGGCAACGTCAGAAAACTTAGAATGCACCTCTTTAATTGAGGTGCATTCTTGCTTGGACCATACAACCAATAACCCTTAATGCATACCATCAGCGTTATTGACATTGTATATACCAATAGTATATACTTTTGGTATGAGTAACTATGCAGTTATCAACCTGAAAACCGACCCAGAGCTTAAGAAGTTGGCGACCCAAGTTGCAAACAAACTCGGCGTAAGCGTGAGTGCAGTTTTAAACAATGAACTCCGCCGTTTTGCCGCCGAACAGAGCGTCGTCTTTGAGGTACCAGAAGTTCCCAACAAGCAGACGGCAAAGCAATTGGCTATGTCAAAAAAACAGATCGAAGAAAGTGACTACCACCGCTTTAGCGACAATAAAGAAAGTCTCGAGTTTTTGGCCGACGAATTGAAATGAAAATTTCATATTCCAAGAGCTTCATCGCTCAAGCGAAAAAGTTAACCCCTAAAGTGCGACAGAAGTTACTTGAAAGAATAGAAACGTTTGCCGAAAACCCGCTCCATCCAACGCTTCGTAACCATCAGTTAAAAGGGAAGTGGAAAGAGTACCGAAGTATAGATATTACCGGTGATGTTCGAGCACTCTACCTACAACGCGTAGAAGAAGTAATCTTCGATATAGTGGGCACGCATAGCCAACTCTACGGTTAATTATCGGGTTTATCGATAAGTTGTCGTATTTGCTGGGTCTCCAGCTCCTTGTTTTTAGAACGGTCCAGCTCTTCAAAAGTTTGGAATAAAAACCATTTGCCGAGCCAAGATGCTTATGATTAAAAGACTTTTTTGGAAGTTTTTTTGTTTGTTAATAATTATTGATAATCGCTATGTATAAGCTTAAACTAAACGATACTATGCAATCATTAAGCGATGACGAAAGAAAAGAAGTATTAGGCGAAGTTTTAGCGGATGAGCTAAAAGTCATCACAGAGTACGTTAAAGACGTACCTTCTATTCAACAAGAACTGCACCAAGTACATGCCACCGTTAATGAAATTAGTGATCGACTGACAACTATTGAACACGTCGTAAAAGAGCATGAATCAGATCTCAAGAAACTAAAACGTAAGATTGCTTAAGTAACTCACCTTACGCAAAACCTCCAGCTTCTTTGAGTACCTGAAGTTCAGCCAAACTGGCTTGCTGAGCTTTGAGGTATAGCTTTGCCTTTAAGGCAAAGTGGTTCAGATTGCTCGCTTTCGCCAGTCGTTCCAGCTTATGGTAGGCATAGGTTGCCGCAAAGAAGTGGTTACTTTGTGTCTTCACTCGTTTGGTCGGTGACTTGGCCAGCCCGAGGTTGGACTTTACGGACTTGTGGTACTCTTCCACTTTCCACCGTTTTTGGTAGATCGTGGTTATGTCGGTATGTCCTAGCGTCAGATCACTGGTAGCGAGATACAAAACACCCTGACTGTCATCTCCGTTTGTGAAGATTTGACGGGTGATACGCACCGTCATATTCATGCCTTTGAGGTACCCTGTCTTGGTAGTGTTTTCTTCCCAGGCCAGCGATTCGACTGCGTGGAATACTCCTCGTAGTTTATCCTCCTTACTTTTTGCAAACGTACGATTACTCTTGAGGGCAAAGATGAAGTGTTTGCCCTTGCCAACGATGAACTCCATGTTTTCCTGTGAGGAAAACCAACTGTCAGCAAGGCAGTAGCGAAACTTCACCTGGTTTTGGATGGCTGCCCCGATGAGCTCACGGGCCTGTTCGTTCTTGGTGGCCGAGGACTTGCGTTTTTGTTTGCCGGTCTTCGGGTCAGTGAAAGGTACGTCTTTCTTGACCAGGCAAAACCCCAAGGGTACCGTTGCCTGGTCGTTATGGTAGAGCATATTGAGAATATTGACGCCCTTCACATTCCGGTTGAAGACGTGGTCATAGTGCCAGGCAATGATGTCGTTTTCGTCGGTGTAGGCCTTCTCTTCAATGGTGTCATCCAAAGCCAGTATGCCGTCGTCAGTTTCAATCTGCCGGATCGTTGGCTTAACCAGTTTCCAGAGGTCTTTGTTGGTATATTCCCGGGCAGACAGGAAACGGGTGACGTCGTCATGGCCGACTGACCCGTCCAGGGCGGCCGACATACCAGTTGCCGTGGTCAATCCGAATGAGCTGATGAGATAGTCAGAATACAGGTCAAGCATTGGTACGTTGACGGGCTTGGATTGTTTTTGTTTTGGCATAGCAACATCCTTGATGAAAGGTTGACTGCTTTTAGTATGCCCCAGGACTCAAGAAAGTGGGAGTGATGCGTAAGGTGAGTAATTAAGATAGAAAGGAGTAATGAAAGTGAGTACCAGAACTATGACCCAGAAACAGCTCTTAGTCTACGGAGCTCGGATTAGACTTGCTTGGTTTAGGAAGGCAGAAGAATTAGGTAGTGTTACTGAAGCTTGTAAATGGTTTGGAATAGCAAGGAGTGAGTACTACTATTGGCATAAACGTTGGATTGCCGGAGATAAGAAAGTAACAGCACTTTACGACAAGCCCAGAATACCAAAAGATAACCCTCGCATAATTGATGAGGAATTAGCTGGTCTCATCGTTGGCCTGAGATTGGAGTATGGCTACGGTAAGCACGGCCTATCCAGGATCCTTGAGCGGGATTATGGCATCACCATATCTCATAAAGGTGTTAATAACGTTCTTAGGCGAGCTGAATTGCTCGCTAAGAGAAAGGTCAACAAACGTTCACGTAAACTATCTGACCAGCAATATGTACCCGGTGAGCGTGGTCAGATGGACGTGAAGCACTGGAAACGAGCCGCCTACCAATACGACATCATAGATTGTGCCACCAGGCTCAAATACAAGCGCCTGTACTATGATTACCATCCCCGAAATACCATCGACTTCCTGGAGCATGCCGTCAGATTCTTTGAGCCAGCTTTCAGCTTTCAAACCATCCAGACAGACAATGGTACTGAGTTCACCTACACCCAGTGGCCACAGGATAAGATAACTCACCCAGTAACCATATGGCTGACCAGCCATGGTATTGAGCATCGCTTAATTAAAGCCAGCTCACCACAACTCAATGGGTTTATTGAGCGCAGCCATGGCTCAGACAAATACCTACGGAAACATTTCAAAATAGATCATAATTTCGTGGACCTTAAGCGATTCCTGTTGGAAGACTGCGAACGCTACAATACATACCGCCCACATACCTCACTCGGTATGATGACACCACTCGAATACTTACAGAGTCTGCCCGGATATGAGAATGCTACTATTAACTTAGACGTCCTATATGTTTAGAGCCTCGACCTGATATATCCATTCCTTTACCTCAATTTCTTTTTGATATGATAATTTGGTGGATGAAGAACAACTAACTACTGATGACAAACGATCCATCGTACGTATTGGCGATAAAGTCCATCGCCCGACTCATTGGTGGACGCCCGCCGTTCATGACTTACTTAAGTACCTTAAATCACTAGATTTCCCATATTCTCCCCGGGTATTCGAAAATGACTCGGATGGCCGGGAAGTCCTCAGTTACGTTGAAGGCGAGTCCGGTGCAGCCGGATGGGAGAGAATCGTTAGTGATGAAGGCCTCCGAAAATTTGCTAAGTTATTACGTTCATACCATGACGCAATTGCAGAATATAAACCACACGAGAACTTAGAGTGGTCAACCGGAGCTGTATACCTTAAGCCGGGAGAGATTGTTTGCCATGGAGATTTTGGCCCATGGAACATTGTTTGGCGAGGTAGTGATCCTGTAGGAATAATTGACTGGGATCTTGTACATCCAGCTGTCCCCGAAGAAGATATTTTGTATGGGCTTGAGTATTCTGCCCCATTTCGGGACGATGAAACAACGATCAAGTGGCACCACTTTCCGAAAGTACCTAATAGACAACATCGGATTAGCGTCTTTTTTGAGGCCTATGGCACCCCAACTATACCAAATGTCGCGACTAAAGTTGCCGCAATGCAAAGATCTGTCGGTAGACACGAGGCATATCTTGCGAGTCGAGGCGTTCAGCCGCAAGTCGAATGGGTTGAGAATGGTGATCTTGATGAAGTTGAAAAGCGGGCACGGTGGACCGAGAGTAATTCTCGTCTGTTCTCTGATTGAAAAAGTTTGGAATAAAAATCATTTGCCGAGCCAAGACGCTTATGCTTAAAAGACTTCTTCGGAGATCTTTTTGTTTTGTTATAGTATTGACATGAACGTAGTAATCCTTGACCGAGATGGTACTGTAATCGTTGACCCGAAAGATGAGCGTGTTGATTCTATTGAAAAAATAGAATTATTTTCGGACTCTATTGAAGCACTTAATTATCTTGCAACTAATGATTTTTCGGTAGTTTTTGTTACTAATCAGGCTGGCATCGCAGAAGGGCGTATTACAGAGGATGATTTCTGGCGTATTCACGACGTAATATTACGTAAATTAGAACCGAGCGGCGTAAAAGTATTAAAAACATATATGAATGGAGAGAAAGCTGGACCAAGTGCAACTGATTGGCGTAAATCTGGACCAAATATGTTGCTACAAGCAGCAAAAGACTTTGAACTAAATCTCACACGGACTTATATGATAGGTGACAGTGATTCGGATATACAAGCAGCATTGAATGCACATTGTAAGGGAGGCATCTTGGTCAAAACTGCAACCAATAAAAAGGTCGTTTCTCCCCATGCAGTGTTTTGCGCACATCATCTCATTGATGCAGTCAAGTTTGTTGTAGATTCAATAAATACATAGCCGAAAAGGTCGACCACCAGAGGGGGAGCCAGATGCTTATACAGAAAAGTAGATATAAGGGTATTGATGCTACAATTATTTCATGACGAAACAATCTCTAACACTGGATGAAAAAATAGACAAGTTGGATGCTCAGTTAGAACGAATGGCGTCGAGTATAGTTAAGGGATTTGAAAACTCGCAAAAAGAAAGTAATCTGATTCGTGAAGAATTAAAACAATCTATTGATATATATGCAAGAGCAGTAGACGCATATGCCAAACAGGCCGAAACATACATGCAAGAGATGCTTGCGCTTGGGGCGAAAGTAGACAGGCTCGAAAACAAATAGAACAAATTGCTAAGCACTTAAATTTGAAGTTAAGTTATTAGATACTACTAGCTGCCACATTTCTATCATTTCAGCCTTGATACGGTTCCATTTCGTCAAAGTCAACTGAGCCATAAGCATTTTGACCTCTATTTATTAGAGGTCTTTTTGATTTAAAGACATAAAATTGAAATGACGTAAATATGTTAAAATAGTGTCATGAGCCAAGATGAATTCACAAAGCTGTTTAAATACATGACTGTACGATTTGATAAGATTGACGAAAAATTTGAGAAACAAACATTGAGATTTGATAGACTTGACAACATGATTGATGAATTACCGAAAAAGCAGGAAATAAATGAAGAGGAAAGACTAGTAATAGGTCACCAACTTGATCGTTTAGACAAGTGGACTCATGAACTAGCAGACAAAATTGGTTACAAGCTCACTGTTTGAGACTAATTCAGAATTCTCAAAAGTTCGAAGCTCGTCCACTAGGTGGAGCCAAGTTTCGACGAACTCATCAGAGGCAGGTAGTCTCTGTTTTTTATTTTGAACGAGGATAGCGGACAGCTCCAGAACTTCCACTTTGCTATTATTATTTATGAAACTTTACGATAATAAACTAGTAGTTTTACAAGGCAACTCAGGCTCGGCTAAAAGTAAGGCAGCGAAGTTAGATTCTGAGAAGCAAGTAACTTAGTCTTGGTTTAGTCTTACCATTAATCTGCGCCAAATTGTGCAAAATCCATAATCTCAACTATGGGAGCACTGTTGTAATAATCCGCTCCATAATTTACTTTATAGATTTTGTGGCTGTTCTGCCCTATAAGGAACTGAGCAGGGACGAGAGTTAAGCTTCCGTCTACCTTACCTTGCTTAAAATTACTACCAAAACTTGCATGCAACCAGTCCGGAAGTTTAACAAGCGATCTAGCGGCCGCAGACATCGAGTCATTAACCCCATACAAATTGTAGACAGTACGGTCAGGATCGGCAATTATTGGAAATTGAGGCTGTGGATCATGACGATCAAATATATATCTCTGAATGTTTGCAGGTTCTGACTGAATAAAAGCAATAATTTTGAGATTTAGTTCGTCTAGGGCACGGTAAGACATTGTAAGCCGGTGAATAGCCAGGTTACACCAGGGACAACCTGCATATCTAAAAAAACAAATGAGTAGCTTGTCATACTTGTAGTCTGCCAGTCTAACCTTATTCCCATAAATATCTTTTAGACTGAAGTCAGGAGCAATCTGCCCAGCTATTAATCGTCTATTTTCGGCCATGCTCTAACTATAGAACTATCATGAAGCCAGCACTACTATAGTTGCGAAGAACGTCCACTAGGGGGAGCCAAGATGCTTATGCTTTAAAAGACATCTCAGGAAGTTTTTTTGTTTTGATACAATTGAAATGATGAAAAGAGTAGATACTATAACTGTTGCTGAGCTCACTCAAATGGCTGAAAATATGTTGGGCAATTTAGTAAAAGCAGTTGTAGATATTAAACAACAAATTTTTGTAGTTGATGCAGAACTCCATGTTGACCAAGAGGAGTCAAAACAATCTGACTTGTGGGATATTAATCTTTATCCTGAGAAATTTGGCACAGATGAGTTCATTGAGTTTGACTCGATGATTAACATTCGTCAGAGGCAAAATAATAGGTCACGAGGTATCGAAGATGAAAACGTTCGAGAAGAGATTACTGCTATTGTGAAGCGGAAAGTCACGCAATGAACAGAAAACATTACACAGTCGACCGAACACGTTGGGCAAAATTAGGCATATTTGACCAAATGGGGAATATCTACAGTGAGGTAGGTCGATCTTTTAAAGCTAACGACAAAAGGACTAAGGACCAGGCTATCGCGCGTGCAACTGATTTATTTAATGCCACTATCTATATTTTGAGGAAATCAGAATCCCCAAGAGCAAAAGAAGTAAGACGTGCAAAACAACAATTCTTAGAAATTATTTCTGATAAGCATGCAAGTCAAGAATCTATCCAGAGCTTAGATCGTTATTTCTTGCATTTCGCCATCGCGGCTCGACTCAATCGGTAAGCTTCTAAGCTCGTCCACTAGGGAGAGCTAGGACGACGTTTACTATCGAATGACTGAAAATCATCCCTATTTATAAGACTAAACTAGACCACGCCGTGCAATCATTAAACGATGACAAACGATAAGAAGTGCATGGGGAGGTTTTGCAAGATGAACTAAAGGCCATCACGGAATACGTAAAAGATGCACCCACTATTCGACATGAGTTACATCAAGTACATGCAACCGTCAACGATATTAATGATCGATTAATCATTATTGAGCACGTAGTCAAGGATCATGAGATAGTTCTCAAGAAATTAAAGCGTACAGTTGCGTAAATAATCTCAAAGCTTCATTTGTACATAATCGTCAGATTTCAACACATCAAAAGTTCGAAGCCCGTCAACTGAGAGGAGTCAAAACTTGTTAATTACCATGTTTTGTGTTATTGTATACCTCTATATGAATGCCCCCCACGAGGTTATTATCTCTGCTCATATCGATGATGGTCCGCTCAGTTGCTACAATCGACTTGCTCTAGGCTCAGAATCAATCACGGTTTTCGCTGGCATCCCTGAAAGTCCTGAACCTAGCAAATGGGACTTATTAACAGGATATACAAACGCACAAGATTCCATGTATGACCGCAGAGCAGAGAATGACGCGGCTCTCAAAGATACCAACACCACCATTAGGTACCTTGACTTCCTTGACCTTCCCTATGCAGACTGTCAACGTGACATTATAGCCATTGCAGATGCCATCGAGTCCCAGGTACAATCGGACTCGTCATTATACCTACCGGCGGGAATAGGGACACTTTTTCGAAATCATCCAGATCACTGCTCTGTCCGAGAAGCCGGCGTTATACTGCGAGACAAAGGCTATAATGTCGTATTTTATGCGGACGTACCGTACGCACTCCCAGTAGTGAGGTTAAAGGAGTGGCCTAGACGACTGTCAGTAGAAAAGCTAAAACGATTACTCAACTCAAATGTTCGCGTCGAAACAGTCGCACTGGATAACATCCAGCAGCTAGGGAAAATGGCAACCGTGGCTGCGTACCGCAGTCAGTTCAAAATGGTCAACAAATTGGCCAATGGTGCCCTGAAGAGGTCCGATGCTTATAAATGGGAGGGCTTGATCCACTGCGTATAATTTTTTTGTGCTAGTTTTTTGTGAGCTTTAAATTCATTCCAATTGAAGACGTAGTCGGGGAAATAGCTGCAGCAAGAGAGCTACACCAGGCTGATTCTATGCAACGTCTTGCCCAATCTTTGAATCACAACAGTCAAAAGTTCTAAGCTTGCCCACTAAGGGGAGCCAAGTATTTGTATTATAATCATTTTATGTTATTATTTTTGTAATGATCTACTCCTTCGAAGGTAGTATTACAACTCGTCCACAAGTTGAAGAATTAATTGGTTTTTACGGCATCAAAGCAAGGTTATTAACTCACCTTACGCAAAACCTCCAGCTTCTTTGAGTACCTGAAGTTCAGCCAAACTGGCTTGCTGAGCTTTGAGGTATAGCTTTGCCTTTAAGGCAAAGTGGTTCAGATTGCTCGCTTTCGCCAGTCGTTCCAGCTTATGGTAGGCATAGGTTGCCGCAAAGAAGTGGTTACTTTGTGTCTTCACTCGTTTGGTCGGTGACTTGGCCAGCCCGAGGTTGGACTTTACGGACTTGTGGTACTCTTCCACTTTCCACCGTTTTTGGTAGATCGTGGTTATGTCGGTATGTCCTAGCGTCAGATCACTGGTAGCGAGATACAAAACACCCTGACTGTCATCTCCGTTTGTGAAGATTTGACGGGTGATACGCACCGTCATATTCATGCCTTTGAGGTACCCTGTCTTGGTAGTGTTTTCTTCCCAGGCCAGCGATTCGACTGCGTGGAATACTCCTCGTAGTTTATCCTCCTTACTTTTTGCAAACGTACGATTACTCTTGAGGGCAAAGATGAAGTGTTTGCCCTTGCCAACGATGAACTCCATGTTTTCCTGTGAGGAAAACCAACTGTCAGCAAGGCAGTAGCGAAACTTCACCTGGTTTTGGATGGCTGCCCCGATGAGCTCACGGGCCTGTTCGTTCTTGGTGGCCGAGGACTTGCGTTTTTGTTTGCCGGTCTTCGGGTCAGTGAAAGGTACGTCTTTCTTGACCAGGCAAAACCCCAAGGGTACCGTTGCCTGGTCGTTATGGTAGAGCATATTGAGAATATTGACGCCCTTCACATTCCGGTTGAAGACGTGGTCATAGTGCCAGGCAATGATGTCGTTTTCGTCGGTGTAGGCCTTCTCTTCAATGGTGTCATCCAAAGCCAGTATGCCGTCGTCAGTTTCAATCTGCCGGATCGTTGGCTTAACCAGTTTCCAGAGGTCTTTGTTGGTATATTCCCGGGCAGACAGGAAACGGGTGACGTCGTCATGGCCGACTGACCCGTCCAGGGCGGCCGACATACCAGTTGCCGTGGTCAATCCGAATGAGCTGATGAGATAGTCAGAATACAGGTCAAGCATTGGTACGTTGACGGGCTTGGATTGTTTTTGTTTTGGCATAGCAACATCCTTGATGAAAGGTTGACTGCTTTTAGTATGCCCCAGGACTCAAGAAAGTGGGAGTGATGCGTAAGGTGAGTTATTAAGTATTGATAACAATACGTCAAGAACGCTCTTAGCAGCGGGAGCACCGGATGTCCTAGAAAGTATTGCTGAACAATGGCGAACTGAGGAAGGGCTGCCATTAGATACACCCATACACACACGCTATATAAGCACTGCGGAGGAAGCCGAATTATATGCTGTGCCCATTGAACAAGATTTTAGAGCACAGGACTCTGATGCAGAAGCCTTTGAAAACATCGTTAAGGCATCAGTACCTGACGACCATGAATTAACTGCTGCTAATATTGAAGTATGGAGAGAAAGGCGACTTCCTTCAGCCAAAAGATATTTAGTTGCAAGCGGAAGATTACTTACGGTAATGGGTTATGATCTGCAACAAGGATGGCACGAAACACACCATTCCGCAGCCGGTTCGAGAACAGTGGTTGGGATTGTGACACCTCATAGGCATCGAACAAGAACAAGGAGTAAAACCCTCTTCATTGAAGCTCCGGTTACTTATGTTAGATAAATTCAAAAAGTAAAAGCTAACAAACACCTGGCTCTTGGAAATGTCATTCTAAGACTAAGTTCCAACTGCTATCATTTCTGTGTTTGTCATTGCATCTGCCGCCAAAGACAATACTGAGTCATAGTATTCAGTTCTCAACATGTCCGCTAAGTGGATCCGACTTTCAAACTAAATAAACAGAGGTGAATAGTCTCTGTTTTTGATTATGGGTAAACAGTGGGCCATTTTCGAAATAGTTGTTTTGATATGATCAAAGTATGAAAATAATTGCCTCTACTACCGACCCGCACGTTGTTTTAGAGTTTCTAAAGGCTGAACTCAACTCTGAACGTTTTAGTCACGTTTTAAAAGATGCTTTATCGTCAGAGGAGACTGAGGAGACAATTATAAGCTCACCAAACCTTACCGATCTAACACAAAACATGCAGCGCGAACTCGTATTAGGTAGGTATCGTGGCTGGAAACGTAACCAATTTATCTTCCACAACTTTCCAAGTGATGTGCATTGGTATGAAATCGAGCTTACTCAAAACGATATCAGCGCTTTACTTTACATCAATTATAGCTATTGGATTAAACTGTCGAACGGCTCAAAAAAAGTTGGCGATGCTGCCATGACTATAGCTATGGGCAAAGAAGTTATGGAACAAAGTAATCAGCGCTTCTTGGAAGTCGCTAACGAAATCCGCGCTAACAAGCAATTCCCCAAGATAATTTTAGTCAGTGACAGTCTAGAGGGTGATCTAACAATACTAGAGGGACATTTGCGGGCAACGGCATATGCATTGGCCGAAACACCCAAAACTATTAAAGCCTTACTAGGCACATCATCCGGAATAAGTACCTGGGTAAAAAATAATTTCGGTTAAATGCAAGTCCGTAACGGTAAATTCCATATCCTCGTTATCAAGTGCGTCCACCAGAGGAAGACAAGTCAAATAATAGATTAGGAAAGTTGGTTTTGGGATAATACTTATGTTACAACTATGAGACTTGCTCACATGTAGTACTTATGTTTGCCAAAAAGCAGCTAAAGTTGTATTATACTACCTACTGACAAGACGCAGTCTCATTTCTGCTAGATAGACCGAACTATAAACTAATAACATAAGGAGCAACTGTTGTCGTATCCAGAATCAGGCTTAACCTCAATCGACCAACTTAATCTGGCTGTCCATGCAGTGCCACCGAATCTTCGTGCTGCTCGGTCTGCCATCAGCGAGTTGACAGAACAAGTAACATTACCTGGAGCCGAAAGAGAACAGGTTATTGATCTCTCCCAACGCACCGCAGCTCTGTGTGGCGAAGTGGCTCTCATGGCAAATCTTGATCAAGGAATAACTATAGAATTCGGTAGACATAGAGACCGTTTCGGAGCGATCTATACAGCATTGGGTGGACCCGCAATTGCCCAATTAGCTCCCACGGACACGACCGGCAAGACAATGGCAGCTGGCAAGCGAGTGCCTGCTGCCCTCTAAACTAAACCAAATGGATCGTTTGATCGCACAGGTTGAGGGGTGGGAACGCCGGATCCTTAAGGACGAGGTAATCGACCGTAACGGCTTACCGTTTGACGACTTACTAGTCAGACACCACCGGTCAAGCCGGTGGCTTGCTGAATGGGGTTGCCTCAAAGGCAATGGTTGCCCCGCTATGTTAGTTAGTGGATGTTAGAACGCACCTTGCGCCGAAGATTGCGCATCGTCGATCTCTTGTTCCCGGATGTATTTCCGTATCTTCTGTTCGTCATAGCCAACCGTCGAGATGGCGTAGCCTCTGGCCCAGAAATGTTCGCCCGTGTAGTTCCGCTGTTTGCCGCCAAATTCCCGGGCAATCGCAATGGCCGATTTGCCTTTCAGAAATCCAATCACTGAACTGACCGAATACTTCGGTGGCACCTCGACCAGCATGTGGACATGGTCGGGCATAAGATGCCCCTCCAGGATTTTACAATCCTTCTGCTCGGCCAGAGCATGGAAGATTTGACCAAGTCTGGGACGGATCTCACCATAGAGCCGTCTCTTTCTCCCTTTAGGGATGAAGACCAGGTGGTACTTACAATCCCATTTTGAATGGGCTAGACTATGATAGTCTTCAGATGATGACATATGTAGGTTTCCTTTCCGGGGCAACCATACAGACAGAATAAGCCAGGCTGACGCCTGGCTTATTTATTTGGGGATAGAGGTTAAAGGTCGAACCTTTTCGAGTCACACTGGTAGAACCAGTGGATTACCTGTTGGGATATTTACACAGGGCATCCCTGGTGAAGTAGATGAAGCGGCGGCTACGCTTTTACCTGAGGCCGTCTATCCGATCGATCAGATCAGTGGTCTTCATGCCCGTTCATATGAACTGGGCGACGCTCAAAGGGTTACAGCAGTCTGGCAGGATCGACATGGCAATCGGTTTACGAGCCTCTCGTATAAAGGATGCAACTTCAAGGCACCTGGCATTATGCGTTCGCTCACCGCGCCTTCAGGCTTTATTCCACATGGCCTTCAAGAGGATGATGCATTGCTTCGGATTGTGAAAAGCTCACGTATATTACGCGAGGGAGGCATTCCCACCGAGTGGATCGTGGCCATTACCGAACCATCAAAGCTACCCTACGAAGGTGAATTGGTAGACCAGCGGGAATATAAAAGAAGATTTACCGAGAAGATACTCGGTTCGTGGGCCTTCGAAGAGGCAGCAGAGGTCGCTACCGCGATCGAGCCGATGACTTTCTACGTGACAACTCGATGTATGGAGATAAATGATCGGCCGTTTGATTTCCTAGAAGATTCATCGCCCGAAGACGTACAACTGCGGCTCCACAAGATATTTACGGTATACAACCTGACTCACCGTAAAGATCCTGAGTTCGTAGAGCTTGACGCCGGCAATGAAGCTCACTGTCAATATTACTTCACTACATTGCTGCCTATATTGCAGGGAAGAAACCTAGCAAGACTGCACAATATTGGTCTGGTGCACAAATTTCCTGTGCCAGGCAATGTCACTGCGTTGGGTGGAATTATAGATCTTGATTCCATACATGGTGAGCCGCTCGGTATTGGCGACCCAGCAATAGTATTTCAAGACATAGCTCAAGATATGGCAATGGTTTTTGAGAAGAGTGATCGATCGTATATTGCAATATTAAGACATATGCACGTCGTCACCGGCTGGCCAACAGAAGATGCACATGAAACGTTATATCAAATGCAACGCAACTTTTTGCAGGCATACCAAGACCACAGTTCCCGACAGTTTAGTAGCACAGAACAGTGTTTGATGTTTCTGGGCATGAATCAGTCAGAATACCATGGTAATTTAGCGAATCAAGCGCTTGCATACGTATGCGAGCTACTCACAGAGCACGACACATTAGTGACCACTGTATTCGAAGAGTTAGCACAATTAGTAATAGTAGAAGAACAACATCTGGGCCTAGATGACACGATAGACCAATATGCTACAAGTGCCGTCTATGCTGCTCTTGAAAGAGATGAGCTTCCAAAAAGTCAAACAGAACTGGAAGAGCATTTAGACCGTTTAACCGCTATCGTACGTAAAGACATGGCTATGGACGCTATCCATGAATGCATTGATATTGTGATCAACAGTGGCGTCTCCAATGCGTTTGATACGCTTGTGAACACTTTGAAAATCAATGGTCGCGAGAATGCTGATATGCGAACAGTGCTCGCACGGTCACTTTTTGCCTCACCTACGTTTCTGCACTTACACTACAAGTCACAGCTATAGCATCCGGTTGTCGTGTCCTTGTGCCAATTGATTTGGTTTTTTACCCACTCGATACATCAGAATTGCAACGCAAACCATGTGTCTCGACAAATTCATCAGGAGTAGCCGCATATACTGATGAGATCAGCGCCCAAAAACGTGCATTGCTTGAATTAGTCGAGCGACACTCTTTACTGCAAAATTGGCTTCGCAAGCAGACACCACCTCATCTATCGAAGAGTCTTTTGACCTACCATTGGAGAAGGCGTATAGATTTCTGGAAAAAATTTGGCCGGACAGTGCACATCTTGAACAATAGCGTAGGTGGTGTGGTAGTCATTCAGGTACTCATTACGGGTGACAACTACCCTTCATTTGTAAGTGGTTCGGCGGCATCAATTACCTCGTTCGAAGAAGCTCTGGCAAAGGCTTTTCAAGAAGCCGAAGCCCTTATTGTTTCCTTGATAGGCAATAAGATCGATGCATATTTAGAACTAGAAAGTGTTAAGTCGCCTATAGACCATGGGAACTTTTACGCTAACCCCACCCGTGCACATTTACTACAGTGGCTCTACACAGGCAAGCATCGGCAAACTAAACCACCTATGGTTTCTACTGATTTTACCGATATGGTAAAAACCTACCAACCGACCGCTGTAAAAATGGAAAACGTATCGAGTAAGAATCCACTCACGATTGTCCGCGTACTAAGCGAACATTTGTTACCTATTAGCTTCGGTTATTATGGAATGTACCATGCTCACTCAACTTTACATGGGACAACGTCGTTGCCCTCGCTACCGCATTATTTTGCATAAATGTTTAAACATGCTTCTACACGAATTGGTGCTTCTAAATGACTCTGACCTTTTCTGGTATGGTCGAGAACATATCTTTGCAAAAGAACTTTGAGACATTCAATGAATTCATTTGATTTCCTGCCTAAATACGACTCTGTCCATTACATTACATTCCAGTTCCAGGATTATCATTTGCTATGATAGGTACTATGAAACTAGCATCTACCAACCCTGCAAAAAATTACCTCTCCGTCGGTGCTGTTGAGATTTCTACCACTGCAGACATACAGGCCAAAATTATTACAGCTCAAGCAGCTAAAAAAGACTGGAAAGAGTTAGAGCTAAGCAAACGCATCGAGTTGTTAAAGCCTATTCAAGCTGAGTTTGCCAGTCGCCAAGAAGAAATAGCCCAACTAATCACTCAGGAAATTGGTAAGCCAATCAAACAAGCCCGCGGCGAAGCAAAGGGCTATGCTGAAGAGTTTCTATGGTTCTTGGATAACGCCCCGACTGCCCTAAAAGAAGAGATAACCTATGAAGATCACGGTTCTTTACACAAAATAGTATATGAGCCCTTCGGTGTAACAGCGGTTATTACACCCTGGAATTACCCTTTCGGTATGGCCATCTGGGGAATCGTCCCTAATCTAGTAGCCGGTAACACGGTGGTGTTTAAAATATCTGAGGAGTGTCCACTGATGGGTAAGCTTATGGAGGACGTGTTTAATAGCCACAATTTGCCGGAGGGAGTATTTGCTGAAGTCTACGGTGCAGGAGACGTTGGGAAGCAATTATCTGAAAGCGACATAAACTTCATTTGGTTTACAGGTAGTAGCCGCACAGGTAAGTCACTATATAGATCAGCAGCCGATAAGTTCATTAAAGCCGTATTAGAAATGGGTGGCTCCAACCCGTGTGTAGTATTTGAAGATGTAGATATTCCAACCGTCGCCTCATTAGTATATAGCGGCAGATTTTCCAACTGCGGTCAGGTTTGTGATGCTACAAAACGTTTGATAGTTCATAAATCTATCAAGGATAAGCTTTTGACCGCTTTAAAGACCGAACTGGAAACTAAAGAGGTTGGTGACCCTGCCAATGAAACTACCGACATTGGAAGCCTCGTAGCCAAGCGCCAACTGGACCTATTAAATGAACAAGTTGCCGATGCCATGACTAAAGGTGCGACGGTGGCAGCCCAACTACCACTTGCAAATACCCTGCAGGGTGCCTACTATCCGCCAACCGTCTTGGACAACATAACTAAAGACATGCGGGTATGGACAGAAGAAGTGTTTGGTCCAGTATTACCTGTTGTTACTTTTAACACTGAAGAAGAAGCTATTGAGCTTGCCAATGACACACCCTATGGCTTAGGCAGTCGAGTTATTAGTAAAGATGAGGCGCGGGCACAACGAGTAGCTACTAAACTAGAGGCTGGCACAGTTGAAGTTAATGAGGGTGACCGCTGGTTGACCTGCAATCCCTTCGGTGGCTATAAAAACTCTGGCATGGGGCGCGAACATGGCCATTTAGGTTTTAGAGAACTATGTCAGATAAAGGTTATCTCAAGTTCAAGGTAAACATCTTGTACTAATCAATTGCCCTAACAATTAACAGATATAATTGTTGAATTGCATTTATAATCCTTTGTAATATAGTTGTATTATTAGGTAATTTGGGGTGTCCTAGATGAGTGATAGATTCTCGCCGGAAAACAATGGACTATCGGCAGGAGCCATTGGCAGAACGCCATATGCTGAACTAGATAGTGCTCAACGAGATGCAATTTTTATGGGTACTGTAGCTCCACTAAGAATAATAGAAGTTGCGATGGCGCAACAACCTCCGAACGAAGCTATTATTGTAGCAATACATATGGCTGCGCGTGGCAGAGATGCGCTGATATATGGTGCGCCTGGTTTTATAATAGATGGCATGAGAGACGGGCCAGGAGAGCTTACCCAAATTACGGTTGAAGCTCAAATTGCTCTGGGCAAAATAGCCGCAGCAAGAGCGCCTGAGTCTAGCTGAAACTCAGAGCGCGGCCACATTACTATAGCTTATGCGAATTAAATGTATTTCTCACAAGTATCGGTGTGCTGGATTTTTCATATTATGTTACAGTAAAAGAATATATGTATTTGGGAGAATTCATTATGCAAAAAATTAAACCTTGTTTTTGGTTTGACGGCAATGCCAAAGAGGCTGTTGATTATTACGTGTCAGTATTTCCGGAAAGCAAAATAATTAATACCATGTACTATCCAAATAGTGTCGAAGAAGGACTTGCGGATTTTCAAAAAGAAATGGCAGGCAAAGAATTAGTAATAGACTTTGAGTTAAACGGGCAAACGTATATGGCTCTAAATGCTGGTCCTGAATTTAAGTTTAATGAAGCAGTATCTTTTGTAATAAGTTGCAAAGACCAAGATGAGATCAATTATTACTGGGAAAGACTTTCTAATGTTGCAGGAGCCGAGCAATGTGGTTGGTGCAAAGATCGCTTTGGTCTAAGCTGGCAAGTAGTCCCTGAGGATATTAGTGATTTACTAAGCCGACCAAACGCCTATCCCCACATGATGAAAATGAAAAAACTGATTATAGATGACTTCTAGCAGGACAGGCGAGGCCAATTAGACTAATTATTCATTGTGAAGATACGGTAATAAACACTCTAAATATGACCTCGACATATTCATCAACAAACTTTCAGCCACCCATCCTCTCTGGCAAAGAAGCCCTGTGCGAACCATCGATTACACACATAGATGTTTTCCCGTATAGCTCTAACATCAGGTTAAGGTCAGCTAATACGATAGAAACTTTCCCGCATAGCTCTGATAACAAGTTGGAGGCAGCTAATACACTGGAAACATATCTGAGTAATATATCTGCTATGGCGATAGACAGTGCCATACAAGTGCAGTTACAAAACCCTTATGCCAAACTTGTTATACCAGGAGAAACCCCCTTCGAAGATCTACCGAACACAACTGACCTAATGGCTCAAAGAGCTATTGATGCTGGCGTAGACAAAGACAATATAGTCAGGCTATACACCCTCAGTGATGGACGATACCTGAATAATACCTTCCTTCAAGCTCAAGGCCTGAGAGAATACCATCAAGGCAACACCGAAGTTGTTCTTGTGATATCCATAGATAACCATGGAAGACGAGTCCTCAGCGCCATGAAGGCTTTTAATACTACGCCGCGTTACTTTACCACCGTGGAGAGCATTCTCGAAGCACAGGGTATTCATGACTATGACCGCTATCTGCCAGTAATTAATTGGTTAAGACGAACTGAGCTATTAACTAGACTCGTGTCCGATCGGGTAGGACTACCGAAAGGGCAAATACCAAACTATGTTACTGGTCGCAAAGGACCACGCGTAGTAGACGTTATTGAAGTGCAGGGACACCTCGTGAAAGAGGACAGATTTGCTTGGAAGAAAAGAGCGCAACTGTTAGCGGAGGCCGCTGCCACGCACGTCAAAGCCGCATAAGTTCAATAATATACTTATTGCGACTGCACGTTCTGAAAATGTTTTTTCATTACCAGCGATCCGAAAGTTCTTGTCCTAGTAGGACAAAATATTCGATTGCATGACGCTCAAAAATAGAACATGAATCGTCGTGAAGTTCGTCCACTGGGGAATAGGTACTAATTATCAAACACACCTACCATACCGACAAAGTGCCAGCTATACTAATAGCAGTAAGGGGGAGCAATCTATGGACGATTCAAAAATTTTCAACGTGGCACCGTATCGAGCGCCCGAATTTCTCGGCAATCGGCAATGGTTCAACAGTAAGCCACTCACAATGGCTAAACTCAAAGGTAAGGTGATCCTGATAGACTTCTGGACATACAGTTGTATCAACTGTATACGTACTTTACCGTATCTTGAAGCCTGGTATGAAGCCTACAAAGATAATGGTTTTGTTATTATTGGCGTGCATTCGCCGGAATTCGAATTCGAAAAAAATCCCGCCAATGTTGAGCGCGCCATCAAAGATTACAAACTTACCTACCCAGTTGTACAGGACAACGACATGGCGATATGGACATCGTACGCCAATCGTTATTGGCCAGCCCACTATCTCATAGATATGGAAGGCCGCATACGCCGCCAGCACTTCGGCGAAGGCGAGTATAATCAAACGGAAAAAGCCATTCGTGCACTTTTAGCAGAAGCAGGTACAAAAACACCCGTAGACATGTCAGTCAATGGACAAGTGCACATTCCAGTAGACGTCAACCAAACACCTGAAACATACCTTGGCTATGAACGTGGCGCAAACTTAGCTAATGACTTTCAGTTTGCCGCAGACAAGGCTGTCGATTACACACTAATGGACCGCATAAATCAGGATGAGTGGACTTTGGGTGGAAAATGGTTGATTGGCCCGATGGATTCACGTGCCGAATCTGACAATGCCATATTGCGCATCAAATTTTCTGCCAAAGAAGTCTATCTGGTTATGGACGGTCCGTTGGGTGGCGAAGTATCACTTAAAGTAGACGGTAAAGCAGTGACCAAGAACCGCGGAGGTGGTGCGGATGTAGCTGAGGCTGGGCGTGTCCAACTAGACGGACCACGACTCTATCGTCTAATCGACCTTCCGGTATTCACGAAAAGTGCAGTCCTAGATATAACCGTTCCCCAAGGCACGACAGTCAATGCCTTCACTTTTGGAAGCTAGATCCATGCTCATAATCTTAGGTAGGGTGATGAGCACTTTTCGATTTTTGATATGATTAGACCATGATCAGAAAATGGGATATTACAGATGCGGACGTCAACCGGCGATGTAAGGAAGAAATTATCACTAGAATAGCCGAACAAGGTGATGCAGAATTTGGCATCATAGCGGCACAAGAAATTATCGACATTGTCGCCAACAATTTAGGCCCACAAATTTATAATCAGGCGTTAAATGACGCTAAAAAAGTTATTGAGAAAAAACTCGAAGATCTTGAAGTCGACTTTGATGTTCTTCGCGTAGTAAGCTAATTTGCCATAGCTCCAAGAAGTGCTGCTTATCCCCTGGAGATATCAAGTATATGCGACAATAATAGAATTCTTCAGAAGTTTTCATGTTTTAATATACTTTTCGCAGGTTAGGCATTTTTGCGACCCAAGCTCATGGGATTGAGAAACTATCAATTCTTCTCCTGATTCTATTATTCGTTGCGCGCCTCGTCGGAATATTGGTTTTCGAATTATTCACTCATTCGTCGACTGTGCCTACTACATAATCGTATACAAAAAATAAAAAGGTCGGTAGTAAAATTAGCAGGGACAAGAGTCTATGCTTTTTATTTGGAGCTAGATACAAATTTAAGATCTTTTAGACCGATTATCGAGCACCCATTGCACTGATGGACTTATCGATTTGTCTTTGCGGTGAATGCAGCCCATCCAACAACAGGGACGACGCACTCCTTCTATTAACTCCGAAATCACCCTCTCAACATGTTTTTTTCTGGTATCATCTGTTTTGACGTTTATAGTCCAACAGATCCATTCATTGCGCGCTAGAGGCGTTATATCTTCCCATTTTTCTAGAGCCTCTTTATTGGCAAGTAAGGCTTTGCGCAAGTCAGTTGGCATTTTATGCGCGACACCGCCAGAAATTTGTTTTACAGTCATAGATTCATACTACTTCAAGATATACATTGCTATCAAGAACATCCGTATTGTAGTTCAAGACCCCAACGCTTCAAAGTTGCGAAGTATGCCGATATGCGGAACTGATTACCCATGTAATACTAAGCTCCATCGGCAGTCTATTTTGCTATCATTAAGGTTGCATGCGTTTTAAAGAATTTATAACAAGACAACGAGTTGGCATCTTTATTATTGGACTCACCACTTTTATAGTCAGTCTTTTGCTTTCTCATCTTATCGGCTTTGATTCGATCACCGGGGAACTGTTTATCGATCTAGCAGCATCGTCGGTGACAATTATTTTTACTGCACTTATTATCGACTATCTCAGCCTAAAAGAGCAAAGCAACCGTACGCACGCAGCTGCAGATTTAGCGGAAGATGAAATCCGAGCCACATGCTTTCGCATAAACTGGCGTCTCGCCCGACTCTTTGGTTTAGAGCGAGAGGGCAGCAAACGTGACGCAATTAGTAACCGTGAAGAGGCACGACATTACCTAGAAACATTCACGGCTGAAGTGAATGCCTACCTCGCTAAACTAGATTTTTTGCGAGGTCAAACTGTTTTAGATATCGATGCATTTCAAAGGTATCTTGATCGTCTGCAATCGTCACAGACCGAGCTTGAGCAAACACTTGTTCTATATGACTATGCGCTGTCCTATAGTCTGCGTGAGCGGGTACTCACCTTACGCAGCGAGCTGCAAATTGCCGAGCGCCTCCTTAGTTTTATTGACACTTCCGCGTCTCTCAACAACGCTAATCTCTCATTAATACGAGTGACAGCACAGTCAGTCTATGACGCGGTTTTGGCTGTTCTTAGCCATGACTCACGAGTTGTACCCGGCCAACCAATTGAGGGCAAGGGAAGTAGGATAAAATAGCACTCTCGCTAAATTATCCAACACAGAAGTCAGGAAATTGGGCAGTAAGCGATTTGAGTTCTATTATTTCAGATCGTTCTGTAGCTGCTTCAAGTCTTTTATAATTTGATCGGCATTTGTTTTTGGATCAACATCAATATAACTTTTAGCAATTTTACCATCAGGCGAAATGGTCGAGGCTCTAAACATATAGGACGTCTAAGTTAATAGTAGCATTCTCATATCCGGGCAGACTCTGTAAGTATTCGAGTGGTGTCATCATACCGAGTGAGGTATGTGGGCGGTATGTATTGTAGCGTTCGCAGTCTTCCAACAGGAATCGCTTAAGGTCCACGAAATTATGATCTATTTTGAAATGTTTCCGTAGGTATTTGTCTGAGCCATGGCTGCGCTCAATAAACCCATTGAGTTGTGGTGAGCTGGCTTTAATTAAGCGATGCTCAATACCATGGCTGGTCAGCCATATGGTTACTGGGTGAGTTATCTTATCCTGTGGCCACTGGGTGTAGGTGAACTCAGTACCATTGTCTGTCTGGATGGTTTGAAAGCTGAAAGCTGGCTCAAAGAATCTGACGGCATGCTCCAGGAAGTCGATGGTATTTCGGGGATGGTAATCATAGTACAGGCGCTTGTATTTGAGCCTGGTGGCACAATCTATGATGTCGTATTGGTAGGCGGCTCGTTTCCAGTGCTTCACGTCCATCTGACCACGCTCACCGGGTACATATTGCTGGTCAGATAGTTTACGTGAACGTTTGTTGACCTTTCTCTTAGCGAGCAATTCAGCTCGCCTAAGAACGTTATTAACACCTTTATGAGATATGGTGATGCCATAATCCCGCTCAAGGATCCTGGATAGGCCGTGCTTACCGTAGCCATACTCCAATCTCAGGCCAACGATGAGACCAGCTAATTCCTCATCAATTATGCGAGGGTTATCTTTTGGTATTCTGGGCTTGTCGTAAAGTGCTGTTACTTTCTTATCTCCGGCAATCCAACGTTTATGCCAATAGTAGTACTCACTCCTTGCTATTCCAAACCATTTACAAGCTTCAGTAACACTACCTAATTCTTCTGCCTTCCTAAACCAAGCAAGTCTAATCCGAGCTCCGTAGACTAAGAGCTGTTTCTGGGTCATAGTTCTGGTACTCACTTTCATTACTCCTTTCTATCTTAATGAAAGTGTCCAAGATGTTTGGTGCCTGAAGAACCATCAGGCGAAATAATAAATGTATTGCGCTGCGTACCTCGATACTCACGGCCCATGAACTTTCGCAACTTCCAACTGTCGTACGCTTCGATAACAGAGTGATCTGGGTCACTTAGCAAGGTAAAATTAAGATGATTTTTTTTAGCAAATTTTTCATGACTGGCGACGGAATCTTTGCTGATTCCGACCACTTCGGTGTTTCCAAGTTGTGCAATATCATCACGTCCGTCCCGAAAACTGCAAGCTTGGGCGGTACATCCCGATGTATCATCCTTCGGGTAAAAATATAGGACGAGCCACTTACCGACATACTCTTTTAGGTGTCGAGTTTTTCCAGTTTGATCTTTTAAAGAAAAGTCAGGTGCTTGCTTCATGCAATCATTATAGCTCGCTCCCTTAACTCTTCATTGGCTCTCTGAAAAGCATGCAAAAATTATGATTTTATGAACTGGATGAGTTCTTTATTTATTCTGTCGGCGTGTGTCCAAGGTATACCATGCGGACCTCCCTCGATGGTAACGAGTTTGCAGTTCTTTATTTTATCTTTTAGAAGTTTGCCAGTCGATTCGTAGGGCAAAATTCTGTCTTCATCGCCTTGAATGACAAGCATCGGTACGTCAAGCATTGGTAAGTCATCACGAAAATCTGTTAACCAGCTAGGTACGCAGTCATATGTTCCTTCTGGAGAAGCTAACGCGGCAATGTTCCAGTGTCCATTTAGTGCATCCTGGCTTACGCTTTCACCTAGATTTTCATCAGTATTAAAGAAATCGTTATTAAATTGGGTAAGGTAGGCGAAGCGGTCTTCTAAAATTGCTTCTTGAATACCGTCAAATACACTTTTGTCTATGCCGGTAGGATTATCCTTAGTTTTTAACAAAAAGGGTGGGATGGGTGATATAAGCACACCTTTCTTAATGCCTTTTGATCCTTTTGTAGCCAAATAGTGCGTGACTTCACCGGTACCCATAGAGTGCCCGACCAACACAGCATCTTTCATACCTTGACTCATCAATAGAACATCCAGAATGACATCTAGATCATGCGTAAAGGTATCGTAATCATAGCCCTTTGTCGGTTTGCTAGACTCTCCGAAACCTCGCCTATCATAGGTGATTACCCTGTATCCAGCATTTAATAATGCCACTTCTTCCTTTTCCCAAGCTCTTCCGGAAAACGGAAAGCCATGTATCATGACCACTGGATCACCGGAACCATGATCTTCGTAATGAATCATTATAGGCGCACTATTTTCTTGACCCACCTTTATGTATGGCATATACCCACCTCCTTCACATTAAGCCAGAGAAGCCTGATGATGCAGGAGAGGCATAATGCATTAATCTCTAAGAGAAAATATACTTCTAAAACTCACTACTATCAGTGATAATTGCTACTTTGGGGGCATTCATCGGTCTTTTTATCATCCACCATTGTGCGTCAAACCCTTTAAGTCAGACACATATTTGTTAACTAAATTTTCATCTTCAATTAAGATCGCCATCGCCAAACTAACCCAGTCAATCAATCCAGCTAAGTCTTGCTTGCACAAACGCTCAGGTTCTTTGTTCAGGTGATTTCGTACTTGACGTCCCACAAAACGACCTGCCGATGGACCAAGATATTCATACGTGATATCTACTACTTTTTTATAGAAACTGTCGTTCGTCCCCATGCTGCCTATACTTCTTCGATCCTTTGTAACTTCCTCGTGCCGATCGCTATGAGCACAAAGCCCACCGATAACACAAGTAGCAGTGAATACAAGATGGCAACTATCCAGTAAATCGACAGATGACTAAGTCTCGCCGATAGGCTCGTCAAATACTGAAAGACAATTGACATTAGGATGAGCCAGCCTAGGCCAAGCGCTAATAGGCTCCAGCTCTTTTTGTAGACTGCACCCTTAACCTTTTGATGATAGTGATAAATGCCAAACGTTGCCATAAAGCCCAAATACCACATAAACAAATAGGGTGCCACAAGCGTCGTTAAAATCAACCAGACGGACATATGATAAACCGTATCTCTATTGGGGGTTGATGCTACCAAATGGAAGTATATGAGGCCAATGTAAATAAGTAGTACCGCCAGCACGTTAGCTTCATTGAACGTAGGCCGCCAACGCACGATTTGACTGAGTCCTCGCGCACCAAGACTAATGAGAATGAACCCTACCAAAGGGAATAACAGACTAATATAATTTTCGATTATTGTTGCGGCAGGCAACAATCCTGTATGTTTCGACGCAATGTAATTAAACACTGCTGAAATAACGGAAGTTACTGGGAGCCACATGACGAGCAGGAAGATTCCTTTTAGTAATTTTGCGACCTGCTCTCCATCTGCATCGTCCTTAATCAATAAGGTATAGTTGCGAAGTTTTGCATAACCATAAAAACCCGCAAACCATATAGCTGCGAGCAAAATAATAATCGTAATGTAAATGATTCGCAGTGCTAAAGTGCTGACATGGTACTGAAGTAAGATGATAGGTGAAGGCGCCGGTAAAAGTATAAATCCGCTGTATACAATAAGAAATAGCAGGTAACTATAAAAGAGTTTAGATCGTATCTTCAATCTCGGGCACCTCCGCCGCTTACATAACTATTATGGTTATGCTTGAATAATAATATAAATCGTGTGATTAATTAGTGAGATAACATACACCTACTAAGACTCATAAGATCAACGATCGATTATGATACGGCAGCAATCTCCCCTAATTTGAGCTGACTTACTACGTTGCACAATACGCTCACATTACAGAGTTTGTTCATTAAGGGTTTCAGAAATATACGCTTCTAGATGTATAAAAATTAGTACATCAATCACGGCGTAGCGTAACTACTTTGTCGCTAATTTCATCGCAGAATATTTAGTGACCGCTATACTCTAGGTAGCTAGAAAGCTCCTTATTCATTCATTCGAAGTATAATGAATCAATAAATAGAGGAGAGAATACTATGCCAATGATAGACATTTATGCAAAAGAAGGTACATTTATGGATACAAAAAAACTTGCAACAGATGCAGCGACAGTCGTTAAAAATGTGGAGGGCGTTCCGGATATTCCAATGTTCCGAAAAAATACTGCTGGATTTATCCATGAATCACCTGCAGGCTCGTTAGCAAATGTCGATGGAGACGAAAACTATGTACGCGTCCAAGTTATCACTAATAAAGGAGCTCTGGATCGAGAAAAGCAGTTAGCTGTCGTCGCCCAGCTAACCGACTTAGTTGCCAAGTCTTCAGGTGATGAGAGTATTAAAGATCGAACTTGGGTACTACTCTCAGAAGCCGCCGATGGAGGATGGGGATTGTGGGGACATGCCCACACTAACGAAGAACTCGTTGCTGCCGCTCGCGATGAGATTACGAAAATTAAAAGTAGATAAGCTGACTGGACGACAAATCACCAATGAAAACACGCTGCCAATGGGCAAATAGCAACAGCCTTTATAAGCACTATCATGACACTGAATGGGGTGTCCCACTCTATGATGACATTCAGCTGTTCGGTTTTCTTTTACTCGAAGGTGCTCAAGCTGGTCTATCTTGGCAAACAATACTGAATAAACGCGAAGGCTATCGCAAGGCATTTGCCGGATTTGATCCAAAGAAAGTTGCTTTATTTACCAATAAAGAGCTTGGCGGTTTGCTTCAGCAGCCAACTATTGTTCGGAATCATCTGAAAGTATACTCTGCATTTACGAACGCTCAACAATTTTTGAAAGTGCAGGATGAATTTGGCTCATTTAATAACTATCAATGGCAATTTGTGGGTAAAAAGCCGATCCAGAATCATTGGCGATCACTTCATGAAGTACCCGCAGAATCCCCTGAAGCAACGACTTTTAGTAAGGACTTGCTTAAACGCGGATTCAAATTTGTAGGCCCAAAGATAATCTACGCCTATATGCAAGCTACAGGGATGGTAAATGACCATGTCATTGACTGTTTTCGTTATAAAGAAGTGCAGTTGTTGACTTGAATAGCCAGGAAACAATTGTAGTGTAACCTTTCGCTCATAACTACTTAGCATGTCCATCGGAACAAAATGGCAATCGTCCCCTCAAGGTAAGTAAGTGAGAGCGCATAGACCCCCATTATTAGACAACGGCACGCTAGGAATCACCAGATATGCGCCCGCTGAGCTGGCCGACGGTACAGAGCATCGCCCGACTGGACACCAAACGCCTGATAGAACGGTTCCGTATGAGCCAGAATGCCATTGACGCGAAAACGTTCGCTCGGATGATAGTCGGTTGCGGCCATCTCGCGGACGAACTCGGGCCGGGCATGCCCGCACTCGGTCAAAGCGTACTGAATAAAGAACGCCTGCGCTACGGTGAGATTGCCGCATGCTATTTGGTTCGGATCACAGCCTAGCTTACGTTGCAGTGCCTGATAAGCGATCTCGATGCCGCCCAGATCGGCTATACTCTCGCCGATCACCATATTGCCTTTCAGGAACAGCCCAGGCAGCAATTCGAAGCAATTGGCATGCTGTCTCAAGGTAAGCGCCCGCTGCGAGAACTCTCGTCGTTCGGCCCCGGTCTGCCAGTTCCGTACTGTGCCCTGCGCGTCGAAATTACAGCCCCGATCGTCAAATCCGTGAGTAAACTCGTGTGCGATAATCGTGCCGATACCGCCCATGTTCGCCGCAGGTGAAGCACCTGAATCGTAAAACGGCGGCTGCAGCATGGCTGCCGGAAAGCAGATGACAAGCCGTGAGGGATCATTGTACGCGTTCACGGTCTGTGGTGACATAAACCACTCGCTCCGGGATACCGGCTCGCACAGCTTGTCGAGGAAATACCCGGTATGGAATTGCTCCAGCTCTAGGATATTTGCCAGGTAAGAACTGCGCCGTATGGTAAGCGTAGCATAGTCATGCCACTCATCAGGGTAACCGACTAACACCGTTATGGCCTCCAGTTTTTGGAGCGCCTTCGCTTTGGTCGGTTGACCCATCCAGTCTAACTGCCCGATCCTCTCAGCGAAAGCCTGCCTGATTTGCTCAACCATGTCGCGAACCTGCAGCTTTGCTGTTTCTGGAAAATGCCTGGAAACATACAGGTGGCCGGCAGCTTCACCGAAGTAGGCGTCTACGGACCGGGCAACACGCTCCCAGAGCGGCAACATGTCCGGCGTACCGTTGAGTACTATGCCAAAAAACTCAAAGCGCAGGCGTGCGAAGCGCTCACTGACTTTCCCGTAGTGCGCGACTAAAAACCTCCACTTCAGATAGACCTTCCACGCTTCCAGGGGCTGTGCATCAAGCTGCGACTGAACAAAGGCGAGGTATTCAGGCTGATTCACGCTCAGGTCACCGCGTACTTCCCAGCCAAGCGAATCGGCATAAGCCACCCAATCGACTTCCGGATAGCTCCGGAGCAGGCCAGCAAAGTCGGTACGGTTATAGTTTTTGCCGACGTCACGCAGATCGGCTTTACTACGGCACTTCTCTGCGAGTGCGTGCTCAATTTCCCAGACGGTCCGCCATAGTGTACCGGCATCGGGTGCCAGCCTAGGAAATTGCCGATAGACCTTTTCGGTATGCCGCTGGTAGGCTCGGCGAATCTTTTGCATAAGCTCTGTCTGCTCCAGATAGTATGTGTGGTCGGGCAGTATCAACCCCGGTTGAGCTAGGTGGAAGATATGGCGTGACGCGTTCTCGTTATCCGGCGCAACATAGCCAGCCCAGAGCACTCCTACGCCGATCCGATCAAGCCTGCCCAGCATAACGCTCATCTGCCGTTTGTCCTTGACTGCGTCGATATCAGCGAACCACTTGTGGATGATCTCCAGATGTATGGCTTCGAACGAGTCAAAGTTCATACCAGTATAGTAGAGGTCGCGCACCTGTTGCGCGACACTATTCGGTGAAACCTCGGCAATCGTCAGCTCTTCGTACAACTCGTGCATTTCGCCCCACACCTTTTTTGACAGAAGCAAAAAAGGATCGATCCAACGCTCGTCCTGGGGAATAGGATGCTCAGCGATCCACCGGTCATTCACCCAACTGAAGAAATCGTCTTGGGGACGAACCTTCGGGTCGAGTTGGAATGCATAGTCAGACATACCTTGCAATTGCATAGTAGTATTGTAGGCGATGGACGGCTAAAAGTGTGATTTTTATTACATATGTTGACCGCGCAATTCACCTTGTGTCAAAATGAAGGTACATTAACAATTAAGGGGAAGAATATGAGTACAAAGCCATACGGGGCAGCAGCAATGCAAGATGTAACTGAAGAGATGAGCGCAAGCACGCTAACATGTATAAGTAATTCGCAGCAAACGGACGGCTGGTACATGGACGACATCAAAGGCCGAACACTGACGACCGATTCGCACGAATCGCTTGTAGACCTGGCGTAAATGCCCGATAAAAAACGACAAAAACAGGTCGTAGCTATTACCGGACAAGGTGATGCTCACCTGCCATTTGTGGAGCGGCACTTGAAGGTGCCGCTCGTTGTTTTTGATATGCGCGACCTGACTCATGGAAAAGAGCTGACATATCGAATTGTCAAAGACAAGGTTCTGGTCGATTACGACAGCTCTCTACTCGATAATGTAAGCGGAGTGTGGTTCCGTAAACCGCAACCGATACGCGCCGATACGCTGTCGGTAGATGAGGCACTCAAACCGTACTCACTCGATGCCCTGGAAAAGCATAGCCTATTGTTCACGGATGCTTTTGATCATGCCACATGGGTTTCAAATTATTACGCTATGCTCAGATCCAGCAATAAAAACCTGCAGCTGGCCGTTGCGCATCAACTTGGCTTCTCGGTACCGGATACCATTATCACCTCCAGCCCGGAAGAAGCAGCGGTTTTTCTTGATGCCCATCCACAAAGTGTCAGTAAGCCGCTCACCACGACGTATCCCGTTATCAACGGCAAGCAGCAGATTCTACTGACAACAATCATCGACAAACGGCACAAGCCTGACCTGTCGGGTCTGCATTTGGCTCCATCTATCTTTCAGGAAGCGATCGATACGGCCCAGGATATCCGCGTCACAGTCGTTGGCGATGAGGTCTTTCCAGCATACATGAACAGCGCTGTTGAACAGGAGAGCGAGCACGCTACAACGCGCGACAACCGTCTCGGCAAGCCGCAACTCGAAGCGATACGTGACTTTCCAAACGCGCTCGCACAAAAGTGTATAGCGCTCAACAAAGCACTGGGCTTGAATTTCAGCGCAATTGACCTTCTTCTGGATAAAAAAGGAGGCTATTGGTTTCTGGAAACCAATCCGAACGGTCAGTGGGCATTCGTGGAGGAAGCGACAGGCTTGCCGATCGGCAAGGCCATCGCCACCTTGCTTGAATCAGATCCGCAGGCATGAAACACTATAGGAAGCCTGGCAACTTACTTACTTCCTAATAACAAGCGACAACATGGAATACCCTACGAACATACGAGCGCCACAACCTGAAATCAGCGTCCCAGACGAATACGTCGCAGTGTTTTGCACAAAGAGCCTCTGCAGAGCATTGACTGAGAGTCCGAGAGCAGGATCTCCGCTCAAACTTGCTGGCATGTGGCTCGTCCGGGAATTTGGCAGTACCGCCGCCACAGGCCTGAATCAGACAGAGCATGCTGCTCTGAGTAGCGGAGCCTTAGTCCTTCCTGATGCCACAAGTGACCAAGGGGCTGAGAGCACGACTGCCGACTACGGCACACTGGAACACTTACTCTCATGGTCCGCGCTCGAATCCGATTGTTCATATGAACACGCACAATTGGTCGTGGCGGGTCAACTGGATGCCTGCGGCAACCAGACCGGTCCGCTACTTCTGTACGCCCCCGCTGAGCTGCATACTGTCTTGGGCAGTGCAGAGCTCGGCAAGCTTGGGATAGACAGCGTGTACTAGTCTCTCCTCTTTGTCTTGAGATTTTCCAGCTAGTTGCACTTGCTCTCAAGGGATAATTATCAACAAAATATCTGAACCATCCACACTTTCATTGACCATGCACTAAAAATAGCGACATACTGGTTTCGTTATCAGTAAACATCGAAGAGACCCTCAAATACATGAAACACACTTTCGAGCCGAAGTGTACCAGATAAAACGCCAATCCCGAGTTATACCTACAGCCAGTACGATAGTCAACACTTCAACGCCCTCAACAATTGACGTCAAAAATACGCTCAAAAAAAGTAAAATATCGCGTGTTGGCATAACTATTATTCTGCTACTGAAGACAGGCAAGACCTTATGACAAAAGAATCATTGTCCAAATTAGTACTTACAAGTTAAAGGTGTACATATTTTTTAAGCACTACGACCATTTTGCCGTACCGTTAGGTATTTTGACTTTATGCGAGGCAATCAGTACATATCCACTACGGTTGTTTGCTATCATGAGGCAATGCCCAGTGTCCGAAGCCGCATTGTCAAAAATGCACTCAAATTGTCACTACTCCTTAGGGAACCAGTAACAGCCGAAAACCTTGAAAGAAAACGTGCCGCGTATACTCGTTTATCAAAGCACTTTCCGCTACCAAAAGGTACAAAAATAACGCCCATCGCGCACAAAGGATTTGTCGGTGAATGGATCGATGTCGGCAGTACTAGGAAAGATGTCGTTATACTATATGTCCATGGTGGGGGTTTTGTATTTGACAGCAGCAGTGTGCATCGTGAACTTATAGCCAGAATTGCCATCGCCGCGAAAGCGAGAGCCTTATCACTTCATTATTCACTAGCTCCGGAAAATCCATTTCCGGTCGCCCTTAATGAAGCTCTGGCGGCTTATCAGTGGTTACTGAAAAAGTATCCACCAAATAAGATTGTGCTGGCTGGTGACTCTGCAGGAGGTTCGGTCGTACTTTCGCTCTTGCATATAATTCGCGAACAACGGCTACCCAATCCTGCTTGTGCCGTAGCTCTCAGCCCAGCTACTGACGCGTACGACATAGAGAACGCCATGCGCAAAAACGCCAAGAAAGATTTCTTCTTGCAATCGGATAATCTCAACTTTTTTATTGATGCCTACTTTCAGCGGACACCCCGAAACCATCCGGTCGCATCTCCACTCTATGGAAGTCTTAAAGGCTTTCCTCCGCTACTGCTACACGTAGATTCAGATGAATTAATGTACGATGGCATTCAGAAATTTGTGCAAAAGGCCAAGAGCGAGGGAGTTGAAGTGATGCTCTATAAAGCTAAAGGGCTATGGCACGTATGGCATCTTTTTGCTCGCATCGTGCCAGAAGCGAGAACGGCAATCGGACAAATTGGTGAGTTTATTTATCAACACACCCCTCTAGACTAACTAGGTTTTTACAATACTAAAGAGCAGAGAAGGTTACTATTTTTCGACAAATGTCAGAGCGTAACCAACTTTACCAGCTCTACCCGTTCTGCCGATGCGATGGACATAATCATCATATGACTGAGGCAATGAAAAGTTAATTACGTGAGTAATGTCAGATACATCAAGTCCTCGAGCAGCAACGTCAGTGGCGACAAGCACAGAAATCTTGTTAGTTTTAAAATTTTTCAAAATTTGTTGTCTTTGAGACTGCGTCTTACCACCATGGAGCGAGTCCACAGAGAAGCCCCTTAAAACCAACTCTTTGGATAGTTTTTCAACATTGCGATGTGTATCATCAAAAATAAGAGCTTTTGAAGGTCCGCTTTTCACGAGAACATCATGCAACTTATCTACCTTGTTCTCATTGACATTGTAGGTCACGACATTTTGTTCAACATAATCACTCGTTTCTCCAGATTTCACAGAAATATATACTGGTTCTTTTGAGAAGCTTTCAATTATTCCCCTCACTCTTGTGTCGAGTGTGGCTGAAAAGTAGAAACATTGTCGTTCTTTTTGCGTCAAACCCAGAATATGAGTAATTTCACGAACAAATCCCATATCGAGCATGCGATCAACTTCATCAAGCACAACTATATTGCAATCGGAAATGCTTAACGAACCTCGCGTTAGATGATCCTTAACTCGACCAGGTGTGCCAATAATAATCCTTGGATTTTGCTTTAAATCTCTTAGCTGAGGTCCCATCGACATTCCACCGATTAACAGTGTGCCAAAGAGACCGCTATCTTTACCAATTAAGCGGCACTGTTGCTCAATCTGTTCAGCAAGTTCTCTGGTTGGAGCCAGGATAATTGCTTTACTGCGTGGTTCAGCGATTAAACGGTTGAGTACCGGAATCGCGAATGCGGCCGTCTTACCAGTACCAGTATTGGCAAGCCCGACTATATCTTTGCCGGCAAGTCCTTGTGGTATTGCTTGATCTTGTATTGGCGAGGGACTGTCAAAATTCATGACGCCAAGGTTGCGCTTCACAGCCGTGTCTAAGTCAAAATCCGAAAAGCTTTGATGTGTCGGAACATAGACTTCTTCGGTACTTTGTTTTGCGCTTTGCACAAACTTAGAAGGGTTAATATAGGCCCTCTTGGGTTGTCGACTTCTATTTTGCGGTCGACTAAACGATTTTCGTGTTTGGCGATTAGAGCCAAAACGATATGACTGTTTTTGATACATAAAAAAATGAACTCCTTGTATTAGTAATGTTGATTCGACTGTTTGCAATGAAACATCGAGTCATACGTTACTTGCTCAGAATTCATTAGAAACAATAGCTTAATTGTAGCATAACATGCTTCAATAAGCAATATCAGTTATGGCTTGTCAAATTTCGTTAATAGGGGCAATCTTTGGTGATCGATTTTGATTGTATCAATTGGGCGTTGTGAACAAGAGCGTGGGTTTGCCAATATTCTTTGCTTTCGGCGGTCTCATGTTCGTCACCAGGAAACGCCGGACAATACGGCCCAATCCAGGTATCCCTGACTTCATAATTACCATCAGCATCTTGTTCTATAATGACAGTTAATTTATTACTAGGTTGAGGATACCGATTCTTCGCAAATCGTGAGAAGGCATCAGATTTAATGGGCTGTGCGTAGTAAATAGTGTCATTGCCGTTCGTCGACACAATATCTGTCGTGCCGATATTTCGGCCCATATCGTGCTCGATAATAATCCGCGCGCCACTCAATTCTTTCATGTTCATGAGTTCTTTTATTAGTCCAATTACATATGGTCGTCGGCTCAAATAGTGACCGGCGGAAGAGGATATTAAGTTAACATATATTTCGTGGTCCTGGTCAATTTCATCAATGGTGTATTTGTACATAAGTGATTGCTCTACCTATCAGTATACGCTCATCTGCTGTTTATACGCTATTGTTGACAGTTAATGTCATTGATCGTGCTATACTACTACCTAAGCAAGTGGTTACTATTACCTCTCCGTTGTCATCTTTAGTCCAGTAGGCTATACATCATCGCGAGCAGCAATAATGAGCGCAAGCGATATATAATCAAGGGAGGACTGAAAAGCATGGCAATGAAACTATATGTAGGTGGTTTGGCGTATAGCGTCACCGATCAAGAACTAGAACAACTTTTCGCGGATCAAGGGAAAGTATTAAGTGCAACTGTCATTAAAGACCGCTACAGCGGACAGTCAAAAGGTTTTGGTTTTGTAGAAATGGAAGACTTAAAAGAAGCCCAAAACGCAATCAAAACGCTGAACGGCAAAGAGATGAATGGACGAACCGTTATGGTTAATCAGGCCCGCCCGCAAGAAGATCGACGATCAGGTGGCGGCGGCGGTCGCAATTTCGGTGGCGGCGACAAACACCACCGACGCTATTAAAGCGCTTGAATCATATCGCAGTTTCTTATTGCAGGATCCCTGATGTAATAGTCGTCCGGATTATGGCGTAAGCGGTACGCTTATGGATATTTCAATTAGTAGCACACTTTGTGCTACTTTTAGTTTAATGACACAACTACTTCACCAACCATATTTACAGCGCATGCCATTCGCAGTACAAAGTTTTTCTAACAATCTATTATCAAGAGCTCAAGACGTAGCCAATGCGGCGAATAATCTGAAAGATCCAGATATCAGTGTCGTTATAAGATCCAGAAATAAGGCCGAGCAACTGAAGCTTCTTTTTGAGGATATCGATCGCCAAGACTTCAGCGGCCGAGTAGAAATTGTCCTGGTTGATACCGATTCTCACGATGAAACAGTGAAGCTCGGTACGCAATACGGCGCCAAAATAGTTCGCATTAGCCAAAAAAATTTTACTTATCCGAAAGCATTAAATATAGGATTCGAAGCCGCTAGTTATAATTGGGTGTTTACTCTTACGGATCATTGTCTGTTATCAAGCGATCAAGTTTTTCACATTGCGACACTGTCCGAACAAAACAAAAATATTGGTGGTGTATCGGGCATCATTTTACCCAACAGTAATGCTTCATTCATCGAACTCCTTGGGTCAATACTTATCCTTTCAAGTAGAGTAAAACGACAGGCACAACCTACAAAAAAATTATTTATGGGAATCTTGCCGGCTAATACATCTCTCGTAAACAGACAAGCCTGGGAAAAAGTCGGTGGCTTTAATGAGCAATTCGCTGCTGGAGGTGAAGACAGTGAGCTCGCAGCATCCATGATAAAAGCGGGCTATACGATCATACTTAACCCAGCCATGTCGGCCCATCATTCGCATGGTTTAGGCCTTATTGAATCTATCCAACAATATCACTATTGGACAACCTTAAATAAACCACAGGAGTTTAATCTCACCAAACTATCCCGCTTCCGGAAAGAGCTTCATGATACTGTATAACTTCCTATAATAGAAATAGCACCTATACAAGTAGACGATTCTCAAACCAAGATGATAAGATCGAATGCGAAAGTAATCTAATTTTTGGCCTAGGTAATCACCTGTGAAAGAAGAATCAGCTACTCAAGAGATCGACGCAATAATTAAGAATATAACTGATTGGCGCGGTGAGAAACTATCCTATTTGCGTCAACTAATTATCACCACCGACCCACAAGCTATTGAAGAGGTAAAGTGGAAACTGCCCTCAAAACCTCAAGGCGTTCCAGTTTGGTCACATGGCGGAATAATTAGTATAGCCGATACGCTCAAGAATGCCATCCGACTCACGTTTCCAAAAGGCGCCAGCCTACCAGATCCGCAGAAGCTTTTTAATACGCGCTTGGATAGCAAATCAGTTCGAGCCATTGATTTCCACCAAAATGAGGCTATTAATACAGATGGTTTAAAAACGCTCATTATTGAGACCGTGAAACTAAATAGCGGATCACATCGAGAACCGTAGCCTAGTTGTTGAAATCGAATCCTGAGCAGGGAACGATAGATTTCGAAGAACGGTGTACTCGTTGTTCCTAGCTTGTTATGATTACAATATGCAGACCAATCAAAAAATTTATACGTTCATGAACTCCAAAACATTAATGGTGTTAGCTACAGTAAGTGAAGACGGCAAGCCCGAAAGCGCGGTCGTTGGTTTTGGGCAGACAAAAAAACTTGAGATTATTTGTGGCACTTCAAAATTAAGCAGGAAAGCCGAGAATATTTTGAAACACAAATACGTTTCAATTGTAATTGGCTGGGATGATCAAGGAACGCTTCAATATGAGGGTACCGCACGAGTACTCAAGGTGTCTGAAGCGACAAAATATTCAGCAGTATACTTCGACAAAAATCCGATAGCCAAACAATTTAAGGACAATCCCGACGAAATATATATACTGATTACACCAGATTGGTTACGCTTTACTGAGCTCACCTCGACACCATGGAACGTGACTGAATTAAAATTCTAGTAATTTCCATCTACTAATAGTACGTTTGATGTTCAGCCCATTTTTAAGGGATAGTAGGCGCTACCTTCAACAATTGCCACAACGTTACTCGGTACTAACGACCGCCAATCGGATTCGTGATTTGCTAACTTCTGTCGTACGAGTGTCCCGCTGATGCCGTCTAAGAATTTAGTTGGTTGGACTTTGAATCCTTGTGCAGTGAACAAGTGATGTACATGATCATTATTGGTAAATACCACACTAAAGCTTGGTACTGACTTTGTAACATGGTCGACCCATCGTTCATTGTTATGAATGTCCGTTACCTCGTGCACAGAATACCTGGTAATACCTTCGTGAGCTAAAGAACGTTCTATCATGTGTCGTCGTTCAGTTGCCGAAAATGGCTGCACTGCAAGATTAGAATATTGACTGCTGCCAATAGCAATTATCAATCGATCGACTTTCGACACAATACTATTGATGGCGTATAAGTGCCCGTTATGAAACGGCTGGAACTTACCTATGTAAAGTCCTACTGTTTCATCTGGCATATTGGTGAAGTTTGTAGTTTATAACGACTCGACTCAACACGCGTGCGGACTATTTGAACTTCTGCTGAGGTGATGCCCGGTAATTTTATCTGGCTAAAAGGTATATTTTTATCAGCATATTCAATAAGAATACGATCTAATTTCTCATAAGTAATACCTAATTCCTGCTCATCGGTTTGACCCGCCCATAATCCAGCCGATGGAGCTTGCGTCACAATTTCTTCCGGTACACCAATTTGTCGAGCTAAGGCAAAAACCTGCGTTTTGTAGAGCGCTCCAATCGGTAAGAAGTCGACTCCGCCGTCACCATACCTAGTAAAGTAGCCAACTAATAATTCAGAACGATTTCCGGTTCCCATCACAACTAGATTTTGGGCATTTGACCGCGAATAGAGTAAGCTCATTCGAATTCTGGCTTTTAAATTGCCGCTCACTACACGATCCTTCTTCGCAACACCACCGTATTCAATATACACATCAAACAATGGTTTAATTGGTATCGTCTCAACTCTTACGCCTAAGTCCTGCACATAGGTTTGGATAGTATCACTGATATCTTTGGCAACCTCGGGCATAAAAAGTGCTCTCGTTCGATTCTTGCCGAGCGCTTTGACGCATAAAGTTAAGACAACCGCTGAATCAATACCGCCACTGACCCCCAACACTACTCCGCCTGCTGGGGCATTTTGCTGAATAAAATGGCTAATTTGACTTTCTATACTTCGGATTGAATTATTCATCGTATAAATAGTAAGGCCTTTAGCGAGCATACTCAAGACAAAACAAACTTTTAAGTAGTGAAATCTTCTGATTTCACAGCCAAATAAGCGCACGTTTTTGATTTGTTTTATTGTCAGGAACGATTAATTCATTGAAGTACACCAGTCGATCGCCTATATACTACTTAGACTAGTGTCTAAAAAATTACGGAGAATGAATCTACATACACCACCCCAAACACCAGACTGGAAACATAGAAGACCTGAAGTAGTAACGGTCTGGCAACGCATCGCAATTGCTTCAAACGGTGTGTGTACTATTGGAAATATCTTGAGCGTCGTTGGACTTGTGTTGGTACTTTTAGGAGCCTACAAATTATATGAAAGGAATCTGTTCGTCGGTTTCTGTCTGATATTCGTTGGCCGGCTCGCAGATTTAGCCGATGGCTATGCCGCGGACAAAACTCACACGAAGAGTAGACTAGGTGAAATTTTCGACACTACCTGCGATAAAATTGGCATCTTCGTCGTTGCAATTGCAGTACTACTCGCACACCTTATACCACTTTTTACGATTATCTGCATAACCGCTTATAACATCTACTTGGCTTTTTTTGGATTGCGCTGGGGACGACGATTCAACTTGCATACCAATATATTTGGTAAGTTCACTATGTTTGCAGCTTGGGCCGCAATATTAACCGCCATTTTATACAAATACACACCCGGTTCTATAACACTTACTGTAAGCATTATCTTCCTATTGCTTTTCTTAGGGGCGGCATTCGTTACTATCCATGCATATTGGCAAAATTTAAAGCTTGTATCCGAACTACGCAAAACGAAGACATAAAAACGAAGGGCTCCAGTATTTTCCAGCCAAGGATTCATTGACAAAATCCTGGCAAAGCAATCTGCCAGGATTTCCATCAGAATGAAGTTTAACCTAGATACTGTAAAGATATTTTTATTTTAATGTACTCTGCTGTAATGCCTGCAGGGCAAAACTTATTACACTACGTCTGTGATGATAGTCTTGGTGTGTAGATGGCTCTCAGTTTCAAGATTGGTCATTGATTTTCGAGGACTACGAATGACAACCAGAGCTATAAACGCTGCCAGTGATACAAAGCCAGTTGCGACCAGAAAAGCAGAATGATAACCTCGGATTGCTGCTTCAGTTGGGCCCAAACCCAATGAACCAGCAGTCACAGATGCTGCAATTCCGGATAAAATTGACAAACCTAAAGAGCCTCCCATTTGCTGTGATGTGGTAATGAGCCCCGAGGCAATCCCTGCTTCATTGCTGGGAACGCCTGATGTCGCAGCAGCGATAACTGGCATCATAGTAAGGCCAATCCCTATCGGCATAATGATAGCTGCCGGCAGAATACCTATCCAATACGTGCTAGTAGTGTGCAAAAATGTAAGCCACAGCAATCCAACTCCTACCAGTAACGGGCCGATGATCAGAAAACGCTTAAAACCATACTTTGCGACCAATTTAGGCATTCGCGTAGACATGAATCCCAAAGCCACGGGGAATGGTAAAAACGCAAGTCCAGTCAGAGTAGGTGAAAGATGGAGTATATCCTGGAGAAACAGTGTAAGTAAGAAGAAACTACCAAGCATAGTGGCATATAGAGGCGCCATAATCATATTTGCACCCCGGACATTACGCCTACGAAAAATTGAAAGTGGCATTAATGGGTGCTTAACCCTTGCTTCGTTTACTAAGAAACCAACGAGTAAGAGTGCTGCACCAACTAAGGACGATACCGTGCCGAAACTGAGCCAACCCCAAAGTGGAGCTTGACTAAAGGCCAGTACCATTAACATGAGACTTGAAGTGACTAATAGCGCACCAGTTGCATCCAGGCTGTTATGGTTTTGTTCACTGTCATACGAAGGCACGAATCGAGCAATTAAACCTGCAACAATCAGCCCAATTGGCACATTAATAAAGAAATTCCATCGCCATCCAAAATACTGAGTTAAGGCCCCGCCAAGTAGTAAGCCAAGCGCGGCGCCACCAGTTGCAACTAATGTCCAAAAACTTAACGCTTTATTACGCGATGGACCGTCTCGAAACGTCACTAGGACAGTTGAAAGAGCAGCAGGGGACATAAAAGCAGCCGATAATCCCTGAAGTGCCCTCAGAACTATTAATTCAGTTGAATTTTGCGATAAGCCATTGAGCAGGGAAAAGAAGGTGAATGCTAACATCCCAACTAGAAGTGTTCGTTTACGCCCAAATAAATCTGCCGCTCGGCCGCCAAGCAATAAAAAGCCACCGAATGTCAACGTGTAGGCAGTGATCACCCACTGCAACGCGCCAGTTGAAAATCCTAGCTGCTGTTTTATGGTTGGCAATGCCACATTAGTAATAGCACTGTCTAATACCACCATGAACTGCGCAATCGCAACAAGGGTAAATATGAGCCATTTCGAACTTCTATTCATAAGTTAATCTCCATTAATATTTTATATTTCTTAACCAATTATATATCTAAACCTTTTATATTGTCAAACTATTAATAATGCGCTATAATGAAACAATGATAAGTAAACATTTACAAGATCAATTAAGTCTTCTTATTATTCGATCGTCTATGAAAGGGAAATATGCGATAGTTGATATCGCCGAAAGTAACCATATTACCCTTATGCAGGCGCTTACTTTATGTTTACTTGACCCTAATCACCCCGTACCGATGAAAGCACTGTCGACCTTTATGAGTTGTGATCCCTCGAATGTGACACCAATTATCGAACAACTTGTAATTGAAGGCCTGGTCGAACGAAAAGAGTCGTCCGCCGATCGTCGGGTGAAAATAGTGACTTTAACTGATAAGGGTCTGGGCTTACGAGATAAATTTCTAGAAATTACGACCAGCACGCGATTACCTCATTTGAATGAATTAACCGAAGCCGAAACGCAGCAACTCATCACAATACTCGATAAAGCCACGGATACAAGTGCGACAATGCAAGTTGCCGCTTCGACATCACACTAGTAGGCATCAATAATTATCTATTCCCTTATACTATCTCGATAGCAACTTAATTCTCTGCCAGAATTACCTTCAACGAACCCTGATACGCGCTTTATCATTAAGGGTACACATCCCAATTAAGTAGGCTACTAAAGAGTGTGCGGGTATATCAAGATACCCACTGATTCATTACACTAATAGTAGCTATAAATTATTCACAAAAGGAGGCCATACTCTATGTCACCAACAGATAAGAAATCTCTAAAAAAAGCAAGCGACGAGGCCGAGGTGCTTGCGGCAATAAAGGCGATGCCAGATTCGGACCGCACCATTGGTGAAAAACTAGATGAAATTATCAGAACAAACGCTCCAGACCTTATACCCAGAACTTGGTATGGCATGCCAGCCTATAGTGATGGCAACAAGATAGTTTGTTTTTTTCGTAGTCGAAAAAAATTTGGTGAAAGATTTATGACGCTTGGCTTTAACGATGTTGCTAAACTCGACGAAGGTGGGATGTGGCCTATTTACTTCGCCATCACGTCATTATCGCCCAGTGACGAAAAAGCAATTGCTGCCCTTGTAAAAAAGGCAGTTGGGTAAATAGTAAAAATACTTCGTGCTCAAAGTTATCATTTGTAATAGACAGCATTCTGTCGCAAACTAGTATCGTAATGAAATAAAGGGAGGTGTAAAAATGGCAATTATTGATCGTCTTATAATGCTTAGCCTGGCAGTTACTGATATGCCAAAAGCAAAAGCTTTTTATACGGATTCGCTCGGATTAACTATTTCCAAAGATTACCGCCAAGATGAAAATAACTGGTGGGTGTCACTGGCTCTGCCTGATAATAGCGCAACGTTAACTTTGACCACCAATCATGAAAATATGAAGCCGGGCACCTTGAAACTGTATTTTGCCACCACAAGTGTCACAGACTCTCATAAAACGCTTCTCGATAAAGGCCTAAAAGTAAATGATATTAAAGACGATCTCTATGGACCAGGTTCAGGTGTAAAGTGGTTTAGCCTCGACGATCCGGATGGCAACCAAGTATTCCTAGTACAAGTTTAACGGGGATCGAAATGGCGTTTTAGTTCGCAATACTTTAGTATCCCAGCCAGCAAGCTCAGCATATTTTTTATAGCTCGTTTCCAGAAAATGAAGCAGTTTCGTTGCTGGCTGTTTGGCTTGTCTCACGGATGCGTACGGCAAAACACACTCTCCCAGTTGTTCATGAAAAAATCCACCGCCAGTCAGTTTTATTGCTTCCATCCCTGATGGGCTAGGATATAAGTAGGAGTAATAGGCAGGCTCCGGAAATCGTTCGTCTCCAGGCCAAAATCCAAAAGCAAAGTTTTCTTCATTTTCAGCATAACGCATAATTTTAGCCATGACTCCTTTGTATTTTGGAGCTATCGCGAGTTTTCCTGAATAGCGAGTACCACTTAAATCAAAACTACCCCAGAAAAACTGTATCGGACTGCTTTTGCCTCGAAACGATGAACGAAATTGTTCAAATACCACAGATGTATGAAGCAAAATATGCCACCAATTCTCGACACTATTTTTTTGATACTGGGCATGTTCGGTGTCTTCAGTAAACGGAGTGTGAATCGTCATTTCAACTGGTACGGGCCAAATTTTTATATCTATACCTAGGTCCTTGAGCATTTTTAAAAGGCGCTCGTAGAAAGCGGCAACCGACATCGGCGTAAGTTTTAAAGTCTTCGTCGACGTTGACCAAGAAGTTTGCATAGTGAGTTCGTGTTTCATAAAGTTGAAATCAATTTGAAAAACGTCACCATTATACGGAATGGGACCAGTCGATAAACCACTGGCGGTGACATAAAAGGTGACTTCCCACCACTGATTTAAGAATGGCGAAAATGCAAGTTTAATTTTCCCGATAATTTCCATCCAAAGATGGAGAGTATCAAGTGTTTCATGCCATTCGTTATAAGGCAGTTCTCGCCACATACTTCTATGTTAGATGATTTTTAATTTGAGGAAAGCCCCTATTCATAGATAGCATAAAAGAGATTTCAAAATGGGAAAAAGAATACTTAGCAATGAAACAGCGGCACTGTTTGAGCATCACGCACTGGAGTAGTCGAGGCATTTTGTAAAGGGTAAGGTCGTCCTGAGCCCGATGGTCATTGTTTATTTTCCATTATCAAAAATATAATACATCGTCTCTATGACCTTTACCCACAAGAGAAGTTTATTGAAGTAACGTACAGCAAGCTTGCCACTATACTCTAAGGCTTTACAGTGGTAACGCTTTATACGAGAACGGTTCTTTCTATTAGTAATTCCTCACATGACTATGAAATAATGCACTTCATGACAGAGGTGAATGGTGATCGAATAATTGAGCCAGTACTTGAAGCGAACGGTGATCAAGTAGCTGAATTATTGCAACTAATGGAGCAATTCGATCCGACCAGTCTGGAGGCCGTGCTGGTTGCTTTACCGTCTCCATTACAACACCGTGTCGCACCGTATGTTGTCGAAGGGCAGTTATTCACACCATCAATGAAAGCCCCTCCAAAACTAGATAAGCCTACCGTGCATTTACATAATTTGGGTACCATCAGGCTGACTGCACCAGTAGCTCCTGAACATCAATATGAACGAATACGATGGAACGGTTTTACGCCCGATTTCGTGACTATCACATATCAGCCCTTCTATCCAGTTCCTGGTGTTTCTGACGATCGCCACCGCTCATTATTTATTGAACAGTATAATGCCATGGCTTTTACCGCGAGGAATGGTTATCAGGAAAGTGAATGGATATTCAATGCCCGGCAGTGGGATGAGTTCGAGCATAGAACAATAAGCAATACTCCTTCACTGGAGCTTCCCACGACTAGCGAGCTTATTAGACTACACAACGCCGAAAATGATGATGTAGGGGGATTTGACCATCTGCGAGCCACGAAACAGGAGCGCTGGGTCGGTTCTGGTGAAATTGAAGCCCTCAACCAGCTGTTCCGAAGTCTTATAGCTCAAGCGTCAGTGCCGATGTTGGACAGATAATTTTTACGCATAACCTTGATAACGCTGGACAAAACCATAAGGATTATTATAATTGGTAGTAAATGACCAAAAAGAAAAAGAAAACCGGCATACATAAAATTCATCACCATGCCAAACGGTTATATAATCTAACCCCGAAATTTGTACATGGCATGATAGCCGGCGCATTTGTTGGCATTATTATTGTCGGTATTCTTAGGGCAAATACAACCGCAAGCGCTCAGGGAGATTCGACACCAGACTGTGACGCCAATGCCGTCATTTGGTGTGGAGCGAACACCGGCAGTGAAGTCGTGTCTAATTACAATAATGGAAACAGCCACAATCCCGGCTGGTCCATTCGGGATATCTATTCCGGCTTCGGTATTAGTAATTCGGAAATTGATGGAATGCCAAGTGATGCCCAAAGCGGCTATGTTACCAAAACCGGCTACGTCTATATCGGGAGCGAGGAAGTTGCCAAGAACGTGAAAACAGCCGGGCGCCAAAATATAAGTGGTAGTACCGAGGAAAGATACAGTAATCAAGTGTACTATGAGCGACCACCAAGTGTTTCGTTCGTAGATAGTTCATTGGAAGCCCTTGTAGTGATGAAAAACAATGTGTTTCAGTTCGCGATTTTAACGAGTTGCGGTAATCCGGTTACGGGGACACCAACGACATCACCACCGACACCGAAACCTGTACCGACACCGACTCCCACGCCCACACCTACTCCAACACCGACTCCTACTCCAAAACCGACACCGACTCCCACGCCAACTCCTACTCCTACACCAATGCCTATTACGCCCACCGTCCAATCCCTACCAAATACTGGACCAGGTGCAGTTATCATTATTGGTCTAGTAGCGGTCATTGGTGGCTATGTCTTTCATATGACTCATCGCCACATTACGCACAAGAAACGTGTTGCGCACCATACGCATAAACATAAACCCCCAACTCATCACCCTCACCATCACACAGCTCACTAAATAAGATAAGTATTAGCGCTATGTACTTGGCTGTGAGCAATCACCAATGCAGCTCTCTGTAGTAAATTGACAGATTCTTTTTGGACTTTAAGGCGTCTCCAAGATCTTTGACATTGTTTAGTATTGATTATTATTGCGCACATCCACTTCAAATCCCTGGCAAAGATTTAGGACAAAGAAAAAGGTTATCACAATGTACTGACATCAAGCAGTACTTCGCGCTTACGAGCTAAAACAAATAAGACACATGAAGGCCACATCATTGTCTAACTAATGGACCGTGAACGTAACGTGAGCCAAAATTGCGTAGCAGGGTGGGATGTCACGCTCCCATTAAAATACACACACTGTCTCTTTCAAAAGGCAGTACAATGTAATCAAATAAGGAGCATTGCAACATGGCCACCGGCATACCCATTGACCCGAAACTCAAGAGTGAGATACTCGACAAAATACGGAATCACGGCGTAGCCGTGAGTACCGTTTCACAAGCTACTGGCGTCAGTACCCAGGCCATCTACCGTTGGCTCCGGAGTGGCATTGTCGACAAAGATCGTAATCTCATCCTCGAAAATAACCGGCTCCGTAAGGAGAACGAGCAGCTGTATAAGATGCTCGGTAGAGCCACGGCAGAACTCAACCGGTCAAAAGACTAGCCGTCCTGGAAGTAGTCGACCCGGGATGGCGGAAACAAGGCGCACAGACCTTGGGTATTGCTCGCAGTCGGTTGTACCGAACACCAACCGTCCGGACTGCGCGGGACGCCCGAGCAGTTCATGAGCTGCGGCAGGTGCACGAGGAGCACCCTCGCTACGGTGTCCGTCGCTTGAGCGCAGAGCTCGGTTGGAGCCAAGCCAAAGCCCGGCGTATTCGCTCGCTGGCCGGCATTACCATTGCCAGGCGAAGCAAGAAGTACGGCAAACGTAGCCGCCCAGAGATACCGGCACCGGCCAATGCCCTCAAGCAGTACGCCGTGTTCCGTGACGAAACCCGGCCGCAAGCTGGCTTGTCTTATCACGGCATGGTCAATGCACAGGCTTGGGTGCAAGACTTTACCTACTTGTTTGTTGACCGACAGTACCACTACCTGGCAGTCGTGTTGGATCTCAAGACCAGACGGGTGCTGGGCTGGACACTCGGTCTGCGGCACACCAGCAATCTGACGTACACGGCCATGCTAGATGCCCTCAGCAGGCACCCTGTGCCTGCCATCCTCCACAGCGACCAAGGTAGCGAATACCTGAGCTACAAGCACCAGGAATTGTGTGCCCGGTTAGAAATAACGCTCAGTGCTAGCACCAAAGCCAGCCCCTGGGATACTGTACGATCTTAGTGTGTAAACATTACCTTGTTGGGTAGCAGAAATTGTAAAATTTCTATTGCAAATACTACTTAACAATATGAAAGGTTTACGTATATGTCCGCTACCCAAAATAACTCTATCAAAACTATTAAGAAATTGCCTGTCTTTGATGACGACAAAGACTTGTTGGCATTTCTGGAAAGAAGCTTAACGGATAATTTAAAACAGTTTATCAGAGTCAGTATATCTACTTTAGTGAAAGCCGAAATGGTACAGATTAGATCGAGCTTACAGGATCAGCCGCACTTCAATGGTTACTACAATCGTCAGCTAGTCTCACCATTTGGGAAGGTTGAAGATATACCAATCCCACGCTTTCGGGATGGTTTTGGAGATAACTCACCGACTGTATTAGCAAGTTTTGACGATGAGAAGAGCCGAACCTGGAAACTCCTCCACGACATGCATATGCTCGGTATATCCCAGCGTAAAGTGAAACACTTAGCCCAGAAACATCTCGGGTTAACAATCTCAACCACTGCTGTGAAAGAGGCTATGCACGATATGGTAATGCATGAATCAGCTCAGATCAACAAAAAGCTTCTGGACGATGACTATGAATACCTATTCATGGATGGTATATGGGAAAAAGTGAAAGGCGGTGGCTGGGACAATACGGCAGCAGTGGTACTCTGTGTCCTGGGCGTCAAGCATGATGGCACCCGGGAACTCATCGGCTTTATGCTGGCTCGCTCAGAAGCTGAAAATAGCTGGCTAGATCTACTGACCGACATCAAGCAGCGAGGGTTACAAGGCAAAGCACTCAGCATGATCATTATGGATGATAGTGCCGGCGCTAAAGCAGCGATTGACCATATCTACCCCCAAGTACCAATTCAAAACTGTATTGTCCATAAACTTCGTTCTGTTCAAAGTAAAACCAGCTACCAGCATAAAGCAGCAGTTATTGAGGATCTAAAAGCTATTACCAATGCCAATAGTCCTGATGAAGCTACGAATGCCGCCAAAGCTATTGTCAAGAAATGGTATATACGCGAAGAAAAAGCCATGAATTCGCTGAAACATAACTTTGAGTACTGTTTGACGTATTTCCAGTTTCCCCGGGCAGATTGGTCAAAGATTAGATCGACCAATCTCCTGGAACGAGAGTTCCGTGAAGTACGTAGGCGAACCAAAGTTAATGATCACAGCTGCAATGATTTTGAGTCAGCGAGGAGGTACCATGAAGGTATATTTCAATACCTAAATAGTAACTACCCAGCGAGGTGAATTACACACTGGATGTTGACAGTACCGCCCCTGGCAGAATGGCTTCATGGAACGGTTCTTCGGCACGCTCAAGGATGAGCTACCACCACTCAACCAACTCAAAACAACAGAGCAGCTGCACGAAGCGATTGCCCTGACGATTCATTACTACAACCACAAGCGTCGACACAGTGCGCTCGGTAACATGAGTCCGGCAGCTTACGCTGCCAGCCTCCTGGCGGCTAAACCGCTACGAAAGGAAAGAGACAGGGTGTTGCGTAAAAAGGTAGCTTGACACATCTATTCCAACGCGGTTTGATTCTGGTTCTGTTAATAACTCCGCCATCACAGTAGAATCAGTATCACCATGAGTGCTTGACGAAGCACCTGATACTTGTGGATCTCCCCGATCTTCTAGCGCGTTGGTGGCTTCGCCCTTAGCTTGAAGTGGCCCAAAAGTATTTAAGAAAAATTCGCTTTCTGTCGCTTTAGTGATCAAGGTTTTCATTTTGCTTGTAATTTTATTATTGATAGAGTGCTCTTTATCGAGCCGACCATAAAGTCTGTCAATATGTCTCGCAGCATAAAAACCACTGGTAATTAACAAGCCAGTCATGATGGTAAGGTTTTTAAGATTACTAATAGTTGTTTGCTTAAGTTCTTTGCAGTATTGTTTCAAATTCAGCGAGTCAAACATTGGATTGTTGTGGGTGCCGGGAAGTGGAACAGAAAGTATTCTTGGTCCTCCGCTTGCTAAGGCATGGTAGGCATCAGGAGTTTTAGCAACTATTGCGCCTACTAGGAGCGCGCCGATGGCTGCCTGGACCGATACGTAGGTACGTTTATGCTCGATAGGATTATTAAGCGGACCGGCTCTTCCTTCTAATCTATCGAGTAAGTGCTTCATCGATGCTGCAGCCGGTTCAGCCACAAGTCGATTACCGACTTGCAATGCCGGACCGCTGGTGTGGCTATGAAGCCATCGACCTGCGGTGATAAACGGTGAGACTAGAGCTGATCCAGTCTGTCGCATCCGTTCGCTTAGTCGGTCTTTTGATTGCCACATACGCTGCCGTAAGCGTGGATGTTCTGGTGGTGACATAAGAAGCTCTGATTGGATTGGTTGAGGCTGCACTAACACCGTCTGGCCTCTTTCTGCGACGTCACCATCATTTGCGACAACTCCGTATTCGGCTAGCAAATCATTAGTTAAACCTGCATCTGCGTCATAATCAGCAAATGCAAATTCAAGGAGTCTTCGAAGTGCACCACGAGGAAGACTGTCTTTTGCGTTGTCTGGTATTTCTGGAGATGCACCATACGCTTCTTGAGCACCCACTTCTTGGAAGTAGCTAGGAACGATCATGTCTACTACCGTGTCATCAAGTGACGCGGTACTAGATGCTTCAAGAAATTGACGCTGAGCTTCTTCCGGCCGAGCAAGAAACTCTTTTTGCAAAACATTCGGAGATATTGGGACTCGATGTACTGGTAATGCGACCGGGAACCGATTGTCGAGATTCACGTTGATAGCTCCAGCCATTGCTGCTATATCCAGCCGTTCATACGGAGCATGTACTTGCTCATCGTCTGAATCAGGTACCTGCTCATAAGACTCAGTAGTATCTGCCGGTCTAGCTGTTTCAATATATCCAATACTCATAGTGTCATACTCTATCGTTTTACTGCAGTAACCAGTAGGCATAGAACCTACCCGCTACTTAACTTGTTAATTATATACTATTTTATTACTTATTACAAGTATATTTTACAATTTATTAAAGTACTCATGTATTAGCCTTTTCCATGTAAACCATGGCGCTCACCCTAGATATCGTGCATGGCACTAATGTCAGAAAAGTTGCCGGTAACATTAGACCTTTTAAGCTAATCGGTCGGTACATACTTTCTATAGAACACATACCCAGGCGGTAAGCCAATAAGCAGGTTCATAATACGGTAAACAATAGTGACGGCGAAGGCAATTGAGATAGGTATACCGAGTGCGATAAATGTCCCCGCCATACCAAGCTCAAATACGCCACTACTGAAGAATACACCACCAAAAATACTGACGATATTAGCAAACAAAAATCCAACAATCACGATACCCGGGTTTAAGACTGTGCCAAATGCCAAGCAAACGATATATAAGGTCGTAATCTCAAACAAAATATAGACAATAGACCAACCAAACGGCCGTAGTAATTGTATCCGTCTTTCATTTAACTGGTGATAGCCGCCATAAAATTCATCAACAAAGCGCAGTATTGCTCTATCCGGTAAGCCTTTAAAACGTCGTTTAAGCAAACGTAGTGATTTGGCTAACGAAGCTTTGAGCCAAATCTCTCGGGCCAGACAAAAAAGTATAAGTACTGCCAGTACGGCGATAGCTATAGTCGCAACAATCATGTATCGAGTCACACCATGCGCATCGGTACCGCTATAGTAAATAATGGCGAAGCCAATAGGCATCATCAGAATTATCGAAAATGCACTAAACGCATAGCGCGTTAACTGTGTCAGGACACTAATACCCCGAGGTACTTCCGGTGAAAGTACCTGAGATAAATAGCCGGCACCTGCCAGACCAAGGGTCGGTAGGATATAATTTACAAAATTTGCCGCTAAAGCGCCCTCAAATAAGCGACCCAATCCTAAATAATATCCGAAAATTCGTAGTATTGAACGATAGTAAACGGCATTAATGAAGTAGCAAAATATCTGGACAAGGATTACCGCTATCAGGGTATAGACATTGACTCGATGGATAACCTGTAAAAACAAACCAAATTGGCGATGGTTAAATACAATCACCAAAACGAGACCAATCAGTCCAATTACGGTAAATAGACGGGCGATATTGATTCGTTTTGGCTGCTTCATTGTTTTATGACGTTCTAGAGTGCTTTCATGGCATCATATAAGGTTTGTGTTGCATCATCAAAATCAGTCGTTGATGGAAAACGAAGCGGGGAAGAGATCTTCACTGTCACTCGACTGTGTTTTTTTGGCCATTTGGCATGAATTGGAACAGTACCTTGTAAGCCGATAGTCTTAACCAAAATTACTGGAGCGCCACTATTCACCGCCAACAATCCGATACCCGATTTAAATGGTTGTAATGCAACTCTATTACGGATACGTCCTTCTGGTGACAGTACGACATGCCAACCTCGATCGAGCATGCGGCAGACATACTCCAAACTTGGCAAAAAGGGCTCTTTCCGAGAAAAATTAAATGCACCGAAACAAAGTCGAGCCAAGAACCCTAAAAACTTGTGAGCCTGCATCACATCATCAGCCATCGCAACAGTAAGCTTTTTTCTGATCGAACGCGGAAGAGCCTGATACACGACCGGTGCATCAAAGTCATCTGTATGGTTAAAAATAAAAAGCGCTGGTTCCGACAAATCATTGAGGTGCTCTTGGCCTTCCACCTTAGCAGTAACCCAGATTCGAACAATTCCATGGAGAACTACATCTCTTAAAAAGTTACCGATAGTTCTCGCGAACGTACCAAACTGCCAATCTGGAATCGGATGAGGCGGTTGCAGCGGTTTCGTTGCCGCGATAAGCGATCTGAGCTCAGCGACAGTAGTCGTGGGGGTCACAGACGATTCACTTAATGCAATACCCATATGTTCTTCGACTACCGCAATCAAATTAAGTCTTCTAAGTGAATCCAGACCAATATCCGCCAGACGATCAGCATCTTGAATGGCAACAGTGGTATCCCCAAGACTGAGATGAATTAATGTTTGTACTTGGTCGGCCTGATGCTTCGCATTCAGCTCATTTTTGGCAGGTAATTCCTCCGTCTCAGCCCATTGCTGCACTTTGCGTCGATCTATTTTGAGCAACCTTGTCCGTGGAAAATCTACCTCAGGCCAGCGACGCCAGGAGTCGATATGTTGAAAAGCCTCAAGTTGACTATTGAGTTTTGCGATGGCGGTATCAATCGCGGTGTCGTCGAGACTTGTCACTAGCACCGCTTGAACGGTTTCACCATCGGCTCGCTTGACACCAACGATGCAGAGATTCGACAAATCAGCTGACCTGGCGGCAACTTGTTCAATATCTTCGGGGAATACTTTCAGACCACTATTTAAAACAATGGCGAATTTTAATCGCCCCTGAATGAATAACCATCCCTTATCGAAATGTCCCGTGTCACCCGTACGAAACCAGCCATCTTTAGTAAAAACGGCCTTCGTAGCTTCAGCATTTTGCCAATACGCTGAAAAAATATTTGGGCCTTTAGCTTGGATTTCATTTTCATCACCAATCCGTAAGTTGACGGTATCAAGCGCTAAGCCGGCTGAACCAAGTCGGTGTTTAGTCAAACGATTTGCAGTCAATATTGGAGATGTCTCAGTTAACCCATAGCCCTGGAGAATCTGCACCCCCATTCGTTCCCACGCAATCTCTACAACCGGTGGAATCGGCGCTCCACCGGTCACAACCAACCGCAAGTGACCACCTAATGGTTTATGAACCGCTTGAAAAAGACCATGTCGCATCGACATAGGGAGTACCACTGCACATTTTTTTAGGAGTTTCAGTAACGTCGCTTTGCCTTCGCGGGCCGCCGCTTGATCGATGCGTTCCAAAAACAGCATAAGTAATTGCGGAATTGCCAGGATAGTCGTTATTTGGTATAGCTCTAAGGCTTGGGCAATAGCTAATGGCGTGACTCTGGGCATGTAATGGACACTGGCACCTTTTGATAGCACGGAAAGACAACCACCAGTCACTTCATACATGTGCGATAAGGGCAACACCGACAACACTCGCCACTCTGGATCAATCTCGAGAGCGGCCTGCACGCCGCTGACATTACTGAGAATATTTTGCTGGGTCAGCATCACACCTTTTGGATCTGCAGTAGTACCGGAAGTGAAAACTATTAATGCCGTTTCCGAGCCTGTTAACTTTGTTTGTGATGGTTTCGCCGAAAACGATTGACATAGGGCGTCTAAATCTTCCAGTACATGGGTCGAATGCTTGGCTTCCAATTGTTGGTGGAGATACTTATTTTTAAATATAACCTTCGGTTTGGTGATACGAATATAGTTATCCACGGTAGCCGGCGTACTAGCGCTATCTACCGGCACTAAAGTTATGCCGACAAGCTGGCTGCCAAATAATAATTCCACCCATTGAGGTGAATTACTGGCAATGACCATGAGCCGATCACCTTTGTTGAAACCAAGTGAAACTAAAAAATGAGTGACCTGAACTGATCGCTCTCGTACTTCTTTGTAACTGAGATGCTGGATTTTTAGAAAAGGCCTGATGGTGAGGGCGCGACGGTTGTCATATTGCTGTAAGCTGTTAAGGTAATCTCCGAAATGACGATACGTCATCGGTTAACCTTAATTGCGACTGCCACGGCATAATCCCCGTGGTGGGCGATAGATATAGCAAATGATTCAAAACCCGCCGAAGCCCTGAGCTTACCCTGCTTGTCACGAGCAATGCGAACATCAACGAGTTGTTTTGGAGTAATCGTCGCAGCTTTCATGACCGCTTCTTTGGCGGCCCATAAACCAGCCAAGTGTTCTGGTCGGCGGTTCTTTAATTCATTGATCTGAAATGCTTTTTGTATAAATGTCTTACCGCCCGTTTCTAATTGTTTCTCAAACTCCGGGATATGCACCAAATCTATTCCAACCATACGAGACATTTTAAACTAAGCTGGAACAATCGCTAATGATATAATTTATTCATACTATTAAAACTAACAGTCCAAAGTAAAAACTATGATAAAGAAACAATCTGATGACCCGGATGTTGAGATAGCTGCCGAGAGGGCTTTCACAATCATCAAAGAAACTCTCGATTCGTTATCAAAACCGACATCGTTTGATTATGGAGGCCATATTTTAGAAGTCGGTGAATATGAAGTGTGTGCTGTTTGCACCCAGCCAATTGCTGAAGCACAGGCAGCGGCAACAGCTTTGAAAAAACGTAGCGAAACTGAAAATGATGAGACTGTCAGAGAGCACATCGATCTTGCCGCTCGACTATTTCAGATCGAGGCTGAAGCCGCAACGGTCCGTGCAGAATTTCATAATGGCCTCGGCACTGAAAAAATACTGAATGTCGTCCTCGGCTACTTATATGATCATGACGTTCATGATGATTACCACCATAGTCATAATAAAGGGAAATAAACACTATGAGCCACGATCCGATCATTGAGCGACACCTAGAAAATTTAAAAAAGTTGACTACACCTACCGGTTTATTTTTAGCGTCTTCGCTTAACGTAGAAACCGGCTACGATAAAGCCTGGCTCCGAGATAACGTCTATGAAGCAATGGCTTTTGAGTACACCAACGAATGGCGAGTAGTTAGCAAAACGTATCACACCTTGCTCGATATTTTCGATAAGCATGTCGATAAGATAAACTGGGCCACTACTAATAAACCATTTGAAACCTGGCAGTACATACATGCTCGCTATAATCCGAAGACTCTCGAAGAATTTTGGGAATCATGGGGTAACAAGCAACATGATGCAATTGGTGCCATTCTTTTTAAGTTAGCCGAATTCGAAATGAATGGGCATAGCATGTTGCGGAATCAAAAAGACCGCAAAATGGTCCAAACGCTTATTTACTATATCTGCAACGTTGAATACTGGCATGATGCCGATTCAGGCATGTGGGAAGAAAACGAAGAAGTTCACTCGAGCTCAGTTGGTGCAGTAGTCGCCGGACTTAAAAAATGGCAAGCCGTCGGTGGTGTTGAAGTCGATCCTGATGCTATTGCACGAGGTGAAGCCGCTCTTCACAGTTTGCTACCGAGAGAATCGGAAGCAAAATTTACCGATCTGGCGCTCTTGTCACTTATTTTTCCATATAATGTCGTGGACCGCGACATGGCCTATCAGATTGTTGAAAACCTTGTCTACCATTTAGCTAAAGATAAAGGCGTACTACGTTATAAATTTGATCGCTACTACAACAGGAACGATGACGGCTACTCCGAAGAAGCGGAATGGTGTTTTGGGCTGTCGTGGTTGGCCATTGCCTACCATCAACTCGGCGAAATTACTAAGGCAAAAGAGTACTTGGATAAAGCCACCGCGACAGTAACTATTGATGGCAAAATACCAGAACTTTATTTTTCACATAGCAATGAAGCCAACGAAAATACTCCTCTCGGCTGGTCAGAAAGTATGTATGTAATTGCGTTGTCTATCGTTGGAGAATTGAAATAAAAAAGCTCGGGTTCTAGATCGTGAATAAAGATTCTGTTGTCACACTTGATGAAGCACAAGTAATTGAAAAACTGAAATCATCAGCAGATGGTCTCAGTGAGTCCGAAGCCAGAAATCGTCTTGATCAGGCTGGGCCGAATATTCTGCGAAACGAATCAAAAGTTACCGTCCTTCATCTGCTCCTCAAACAGTTTAAAAGCTCTCTCATCTATTTGCTGGTCATAGCTGGTATTTTATCTTTTCTTCTGCACGACATAGGTGACGGTGCCGTAATTACCTTTATCTTGGTAGTGAATACCGGACTCGGCTTTTACCAGGAAGTAAAATCAAAAAATGCTATCGAAAGTTTGCAGCGACTAGTGAGTAAACAGATTCTCGTAAAGCGCGATGGTAAAGAAACACTCATTGATGAGGAGCTGTTGGTGCTTGGTGACCTGGTAGTTTTGAGACAAGGCGATATTGTACCAGCAGATATTAAACTGTACAGAGTAAACAACCTGTCGGTTAACGAATCACAACTCACCGGTGAATCGCTGCCGGTAACCAAGTCGACGACAGGGAAGGACTCACTGGTCTTCGCCGGTTCTACCATTGAAAAAGGTGAAGCCGAAGGCTTTATTTATGCAACAGCCGGCAAGACAGAGCTTGGTAAAATCGCTCACCTCTCAACAAGCACAAATCATGTGACACAATATGAGGCGTCACTTGCTTCTTTCAGCAGCTTTTTAGTAAAACTTACGCTGACCACTCTTGGCATCCTATTCGTTTTTAAGCTTCTAATCACCCATGACTTTTCGCACATCAGTTCGCTTTTGCTTTTTATTATTGCGCTGTCGATTGCCGTAGTCCCAGAAGCAATGCCGGTGATCGCAACAGTGACGCTCTCAAGTGGAGCATTGAAACTAGCCAAGCGTCATGTCATTGCCAAAACTATTTCTGCTGTCGAGGACCTCGGGAATATTTCGATTTTATGCAGCGACAAAACCGGCACACTTACTATGAATAACCAAACAGTCCAAAAATTAACGGCTGAAGATCCCGTGCTATTCCAAAAGTTGGCAATTGCCTCGCTTGAACTTGTCGACGAAAAGCGGAAGAAAAATCAAAGTGCCTTTGACAGGGCTTTTTTGAAATTTGTTCCAGATGATATACAAGACCAGACCGTAGGATATAAACGACTAGTTGATATGCCATTTGATCCGGCTGCTCGACGGCGTCGAGTCGTATATTCTGACGGCAAACAAACGTATCTAGTTGAAGTTGGTTCTGTAGAGACACTTCTGGCATTAACCCACAATAGTCGAGCGAAATCCTACCAAAAAATTATTGAAGCTGACGGCAAGCTTGGTTTACGTCATCTTGGTATCGCCTACAAACAGATCACTACTGTAGCGAAAAATAAAGATTTCGATATCTTGAAACACGAAGACGGGCTCACCTTCGTCGGTTTTGTTTCACTGGAAGATCCACTTCGACCAACTGCGAAGCGAACAATTCAACTCGCTGAAGAATTAGGCGTGACAATTAAAATCTTGTCCGGTGACAGTCGGGAAGTCACTCACTATGTCGCCAGTGAAGTCGGTTTGGTCGACGAAAATCAAATGGTATACATCGGTGACGAAATCGATGAAATGAGTGACACAAAATTAAGTACCATCTTAAAGCAAAATAATGCCTTTGCTAGACTCAATCCCGAACAAAAATACCGGATCATAAAACTACTTAAACTTCATGATAATGTGGTTGGCTATCAAGGCGACGGCATCAACGACGCTCCCGCATTAAAACTTGCTGACGTGGCTATTGCCGTAAATAACGCGACTGATGTGGCGCAGGACAGCGCAGATATTTTACTACTTAGGAATGATATAGAGGTCATTATCAACGGTATTAAGTATGGTCGAGGTATATTCTCTAATATTAATAAGTACATCCGCTATACGATGATTGGAAATTTTGGTAACTTCTTTGCCCTTGGAGCGCTTTATTTGCTCTCCGCCAGCCTACCGCTACTGACCATCCAATTATTACTCTCCAACCTGCTTGGAGATTTTCCTTTGATTGCAATTTCAACCGATAACGTAGAAATTGATGAACTGAAACATCCGAGTAAATACGACATGAAATCACTCATGTACACCTCGATGATTCTTGGCTCATTTACAGCGCTTTTTGAACTTATCTTCTTTGCAACGGTGAAGCACCAACCGTTAGCCGTAGAACGAACAAGCCTGTATCTATACTTAACAATACTTGGTTTTGTGGTGATCTTTTGCGTCCGAAATAAAAATCACTTCTGGCGGGCGCCACGCCTTTCGAGACCACTATGGATGAGTTTCGGCGTTATTTCGGCACTATCTATCGTTATGATCTATATTCACGTATTCCAACACGTATTTTCGTTTCAAAGCCTGTCGCTCGTTCTATTTGGACAGGTCGTTGGCATGACCGTTTTCTACTTGTTTTTCCTAGATACAATTAAAGTTTGGTTTTATCGAGCAAAAGGAGATCACCCGGCTGATGCTGCGCGTTGATGCACTTTTGTAATAAGTGGTTTTATCTCTATCTGAGCTTGTCTGATAAGCGGAGCGAGGGCAGGATCAGAACGGTCTGACGGTGCGTCGGTGACTGGTCCATTTAAGAAGTCACCTTGATCTTTGACAAAATCCATCATCAAGCGTGCTAACGTTTTTTGCTGAACTTCATGAGCAGCAAGGGCACTATCGATATCACCATTGTGTGACGTCAACTTATTGACGAGGGCTGCAGCACTATACATGGCACTATTCGCACCATACCCGGCCCAAAACGGCATTGCACTACCAGCATCACCAACCACTATGCCACGTTTACCAATCCGGAATTTTGTGACCTTTTTATATTGAAGTCGATACTTTCGTCTTCGAGTGACATTTTGCTCTAAACGAGGATGATATGGAGCGAGCAACGGAAAATCCTTAATAAGAGATTCGCTTGGGGTCGATGGATCGACTTCGTTAGTGTCCAATTCTGTAATCAAGAGTAGGGCAATACTTCCATCCAGATTTGGAATACCAAGTACTGTCGACTGAGCGATACGATCATGCCAAAAGTGCATATAGTTGAGAGTTAATTCATGGTTGTCCTCTGGGTAAAGCATAGCTGTCATATAACAACGTGATTCCGGTATCAGTAATTTAGTCTCACCAGTTGCAGCAGTCAAATGCTCATCCCCGAGACTATGTAAGCCATCACTCACCACAATTAAATCAGCTGTTTGGGTTGTTTCATCGCCACTAGGGTCAATATACTGGACCGAACCAGCGTCTGGATCTAAAGAAGTAACCTTCGCGTTAAAGACTATGGAAGTTCCCTCAGCGATTGCCATATTAACCATGTTCTTTCTCAGCACTGGTCTCGGAATGCTTATAAGTTCAGCGTCATAACTGGAACCGTATTTGGCATATTGTAATTGATTCTGACCATGAAGGTTATGTATCGCTCGACCTAGTAAACGAATACCGCCCTGCCAAGCCAGATCGTCGCCGAGAAGATAGCGCCCAACATTGTCGATGGTGACGTTAAATGAACGATCAGTGTAACCAGGATCCTTACTACGAGGATCTCCAGCCCGTTCTAACACAGTCACCGTTGCACCCTGTGAACTGGCTGAGCGTGCAAAGATAAGTCCAGCAGGACCTCCGCCGACAACGATTATTGAAAGACCTCTAAGAACATTCGAACGACTTGCTACGGCGTTTGGAATTACGTCCAAAAAACTAAGATCGCCTTGATCTCGGTTATTAGTACTGTAATCTATCACTGGAATATCACCCTGATTTTCGGCATCAAGGTACTTCGAATCCATCAATGTCATGAAATTTATAATAACATAAATACGCTATCATGCAACATTATTTTACAGTTATTTTTGTTTTACAACACATGCTTTAACAGAGTGATAGTAATTGTGCTTAGGAGAAGTGACGTTTTTATGTTGTGGATAACTTTCTAACACAGAAAATATATAGCACTATCAATTACTAGTATTGTTTTTGTTGCAAGTATGTTATGTTAAATAAAATGAAATTCGAGCCTATAGTTGAAATACATAAAATACCGCTTAAAGGAAATTTCGTGTTGGTTTTTGCCCCTCAGTTCGGCTGTATAAATACCACTCCACGAGCCTTCGTTGGTGCTCGTCGCTCATGCCTCGGTGCAACTTGAGCTTGGTTCTGAGCTGGCTGTTAATACCACCTTCCATGTGGTTGGTCGTTCTTGGTAGCCGTGGGGTGGAGTTGTAAACGTAGGTGAACAGCTGCTGGTCTTCCTGTAGTTTCTTGAGCTGTCGGTAGGCAGAACGTAAGCGTCCATGGGTATACCACCATCTCCGTTGGTTCGGCTTCGGATCTCTGACATACGTCCTTTGCTTGACGAAGTCGTTATACTGGTTCTCCCAAGCCTGGAACTGCTGTTCCCAGGTAGCCGCATCCGCTTCCGTATGCACTTGCCACAGTGCCCTGGTTAGTCGCAGAAGGTCTTGCCCGGCTTCGGTTTTCGGGCTGAGCGTTAGCTTACCCCGGACGTTGAGCCAGATATGGAATGTGCAACGCTGGATCTTCGTCTCAGGCCAACACCGGGCAATGGCCAGGAGAATACCTTTCTGGCCGTCACACACGGCAAAGCCTGGTGCCGGTATGGTAGCCAACAGCTCGCTCCAGGTACTCGAGGATTCCCAGCCGGCCCAGTGCCAGGCAATGACATATTCGGTAGTCCGAGCAATGAGACAGACCAGTGAGCCGACACGGATGCCGTCAAGGATAAGGGCGTGGTGTACTTCGCCGGTGGGCGTAGGCTTCGGTACAATATCCCAGCACCAAGCTGTTTGGTTACGCCACGTACGGGCGGTAACACTCGTCGGCAATTCGTCCTGTGACTGCTTGCCGAGTAGCCAAGCGACGAAGTGTTCGAGCAAAAGCTGACGACTGAGGTCAGGTCGTTTCCTGACTTGTGAGCCACTACACTGCGGACAACGGTAACGCTGTGTACCGGCAGTTGTCTTGCCCCATTTCTGTAGCTTAGTTTGGCATGCTTGGCATGTGTACTTGTAGGTTCTTTTTTCATACAATTAATGTCTCACGACATTAATTCAGGGCAAATAACAGAGGAATAACGGCTTAAAAACCAACACGTTTTTTCCTATAACTCTAAAATACCGAAGATAGCTATCTTCATTCCAACAAATTTACCGGGTGAAGATCCCCGGGATATTAGTCAGCGCGCCTTAGCTCGCTTTCAAGTTGGAATAAAACTAGCTCGTCGGATGCGTGATGAACGGGGTCGGGCTAATGTGATTATCGTAGTTTTTGGCGGCTGGCCATTGCATGGTCGTCTCCCCTTGGCAATTCAACACGTCTATACCGCTGTATCGATTCATAAGGTACTGGACTTAGATGAACTCGATTTTATTGCCTCATATGGCATCAATACCGTAACCGACCTTCATGGCACGCTGGCTTGGATGAAAGAAAATATCGCCCAGATTACCGAAGCGCATATTGTCACCTCGAAAGGGCATGCCGACCGCCTGATCGCTGAAAGTAATATGCATGCTATTTTCCCGCACATTTTTCATGTCGAATCGTTTGAACCCCGTGATAGTGAGGATGAAGACGAGCGTTGGTCAAAACGAGCGAGAAGCATTCCGCCTCATCAATACATAATGGCTGCTCGGGCGTCTGATGTCTCGCGTTTCGGTTCAATAGACTCTCTTGAATGGCTGAGTCGATCCCGAGACTGGGCCAATTCTTTTCCCGAAATGCACCGTCAATACATGAACGATATATGGAAATTAGTGCATGGATTGGAAGAAAATAATGTTGCCGTCCTCACTCAGACACCCGGCAGTTGGCGACTTCGAATCAATTGTTAAATTCTTACTACATACACTATTTTTGTATTCAAATTTATTGCACCATATAGCTAATCCCACCCGCCTAAGCATAAGCTTCGTATCGGTAGTTTGTTTTGCTATAATGCGAGTCATGCCAATTTTGTTTGTAAACAAAGACTAAGGCTCGGAATAAAAATTAATGATTGGCTTTAATCACGTGCTAGCGGGTGGCATCATTGGTAAATATTTGCCGTTACCGATTGCACTACCTCTCGCATTTGCCTCACATTTCATGCTTGATGCGTTACCGCATTACGGCTTGCCACACCATTTACGCGATGTATCGGTGGTTTGGCGGACTGTCTTTTTGGTCGATTTTTTTGCTTCGTTATGTCTCATAATTATCCCGATTCACTACCACAGTTGGAAGATATTTTTATGCATGTTGGTAGCTGTCGTACCTGACTTTGTCTGGGTAGGTCGGGCTATCAAAAATCGGTCATTCGATATGCGGGGTAGTCAACATTGGTTTTCAAAATTACATGCCCAAATCCAAAACTTTGAACGCCCCTGGGGCGTTTGGGTCGAACTTCCTCTTGCTGGGGTGCTATTTTATTCGATCCTTCACTGAGATACGTTCGCCGATGCTTTGATCAAGCGGCATTTGCTATACTAAAATACTATATGGGAAAACAGCACATCGGAATTCTTGGATCTGGTAATGTCGGTATCACACTCGCCAACGGCTTCCGGTCATTAGGCTATGAAGTAATCATTGGTCGCCGCGAAGAAAAACCGATTGACGATTGGACCGGTTCTATAGGTACCTTTGAACATGTCGCTGAAAATTCGGAAATCCTTGTTTTATGCGTCAAAGGTTTGGCTGCTGAAGATGTAGTTACAAAAATAATACCTTGGCTTAGCCACAAACTTATTATCGATACAACGAATCCTATTGCCAATGCGCCGCCAAATGACGGGGTGCTTCAGTATTTTACAAATCTTGATGACTCGCTTATGGAGCGTTTACAAAAAATAGCTCCCTCAGCTCATTTTGTAAAAGCCTTTAATAGTTGCGGTTCATCACTTATGGTGAAGCCAACTTTTCCAGATGGTCCGCCAACAATGTTCATTTGTGGCAATAATACAGCAGCCAAAAAAACAACTACCGATCTACTCAATCAGTTCGGTTGGCATGCAGAAGATATGGGGAGTTCCGTTGCTGCACGAGCCATAGAACCATTGTGTATGTTGTGGTGTATTCCGGGGCTTCAGCGAAATCAGTGGTCACACGCTTTTAAACTACTTAAAAGCTAAGTTTCTTACAGACAGTCCATTTTGTTCCGATCACACTTGGTATAATAAAAACTACCGATTTGCGTATAAAATCTTGATTTATATCGGGGGGATTTTATTACGAGTAAAGCAGACGTCGACTACTATAGAGTAATGAACATGCCAAGCATGGCTACCACGAGCGAAATAAAAGCCCGTTATAAGTATTTGGCGAAGCAACATCATCCTGACAAAGCAGGTGATACCCAAACAATGACCGAAATCAATAAGGCATACAGTGTCTTGTCTGATCCTAAAAAGAGACTTGAATACAATGCCACATACGACCGCCTCAATACCATAACGGCTGATTCGATAGGCAACAGTCGCCCGCGTCAATCACCTAGAACAAGTAGACAGTCAGCACCGCGAACAGTTCCTGACCAACCTGAAGCGACCGCACCACTAACGTTTCATCCATTTCGTTCGGTTGGTTTTGTGGCTATATTTATATTAGGGCTGACGCTTCTAGGATTGCTCGGATTAGTCCGTGAAAACAATACTAAGACACCTCTTAATTCCACTGGTAGTTCGAATACTACCCCCTCGACACTCTCGACACAGCCAACGACCACACCCCAAACAATGGCCCAATCGACACCTTCCGTTGCACCAAAAGCTGGTTCAGACACTTCAACAGGGAGTAGTCTGTATTCATTCGGCTCAGGTTTAGTGTCTGGGACACAACACTTCTATAAAGAGGGGAAGACAATGGTCGATAACTGCTCGACTGCCGGCAATCAGATTCTTCAAACTGAAACGAAATTAGAAGCTGAGATTAGTGCTACTCAAACAGAGATAGCAAATCTCACAAATTACCATAAGGCAAATGTCTGGTGGGAATCAAGCAGTGATGCTTCTTCAGCGTCTGCACAATTAAGCCAGCAGTTAGAGCAGTATAAGAGCCAGCTCTCGGCTCTCGAATCAAGCGTTGAGAGCTGCTAATTACTCGTAAGGATTGATTGGATAGTCGATTGTATCTGGGTATAGTTATTGAATCCGGCGCTAGGAATAAGCGCATCTTCGCCGTCATCAGTTATATAGCCTTTGACTAGACTTTGGCCGCCAATATTATTGAGTGTCACTGACTGAATGTTGGTCGTATTTAAGCCTTTGGTATCGTTGTAAATGGTCATCATTACGTTAAGCGGCATATCTGTAGTAAAGTTATTGCCAACCGAATTTATTAAGCCGACAATCTTAAATGGATTACTGATAACACCGGCACTTTCGGCTTTATTTTTTAGAGCTATGAGGAGTTGTTGTTGATGCTGAGTGCGATTGAAATCACCCTCCGGAAATCCATAGGCATCCGGTCCATCGCCACGAGCTCTGGCAAGATCGAGCGCTTGCTGGCCATTCAAAGTAATCGTTCCGTTAGGCAAGTCCAAATTGGCATTAGGATCATATAACCCATTCGGATCTGGGCTTTGAATGGTAACCGTCACGCCACCGACGGCATTCACGGCATCACGAAAGGCAGTATAGTCAAGAAGTCCCTGATAATCGGATTGTACTCCAAAATCCTGTTGAATGACTTCCTCTAGTAGACCCATGCCGCCACTCGCATATCCTGGTTCGGAAAAGTGTTCTGACTGTCCGTCCTCATATGCTGCATTGATCTTCTGATACCCAAAGCCAGGTATATCAACCCACATATCACGAGGAATACTGAGGAGGACTGCCGTTTTAGTTTTGGGATTAATGCTGACAATCATAATAGAGTCGGTAAGGGCAGCACCTTGATGATTTGGATCATCGACGGAATTTCCAGCCAGAAGAATATTTACCCGGCCACCAGTGGTATTTAACTGAGCCGGCCAAAGTAAACTTAATAGTTGTAAAGGATTGCTGTCGCCGGTAATCTTAGCCGCACTTTGGTAGAAGTTCCAGCCAATCCAGGAACCGATTAACAGAATCGTTACCAGCAGCAACAAGAAACAGCGTTTTATGAAGCGCCAGAACGAAAACCGGCGTTTAGTAGGGTGCTTGCTCGCAGGTAGTTCATCAAGTGGTGCGTTATGAGCGCTTGTATACTGTCTCAACAACTGCTTGCTAGAGGAATCAGTTGGATACTTTGAATTTACTTGTCTGGTAGACATATTGCTTATATTACTAAAAACATAGGCCTGCCATTAATGGTTTTTTGGCAGGCACGTGATATGGTGCCACAGAAACATGAAAAAACCTTGAAAGAAATTAAAAATAGTCTAAAGCTGTCTTTTATTTCAGTTGGTTTATAAGTTCAGGTGCTATATTGTAAAATTACTATGAAAAAATGCTTTCTATATAGCATGCTACTCGGTCTCATCGTAATGTCCAGTTTGACGCTCTTGTCGCATATGGGCAGTATTACCGAAAACAACCCTAACTTATCGCCAATTTACACGATATCCTATACTTCTCATGGGGTACCCTTTCGCTATGTCACGGTATATTCCAATCGTGATGGGATCGACACTGCCGCAAATCCTGTGAATAGCGGGGTTCACTATAAAATCGTCGCCCTAGATTATGTTTGCTGGACGTTACTATTCTTCGTGTTACTGGGGATTCCATTCTACTTAAAAAAACGACGACAGCAAAGCCAACTCGAATCCCGACATCGTCACACAACCCTGCCACCCCACTAGTTTAGGCGAATCAGCTAATTAGAAATAACAATGTTTGAATTATCGGTGCTATTATTTGTTGCCGAGCCACTTGATGTCGAACTCCCAGTGGTAGCTGACTGACTCGAATTATTATTAACGCTCACATTAGTACTACTATTTTGACCATTCCCGTGACACTTCACAGAGCTACTAGAAACACTGGTTGTGCCATTTGCTGTCTTAGAAGTCTTGGTGGTCACCGTCTTAGTGCAATTTCCACTAGTTGTGACGGTAGTTTGGGGTGACGTTGTAGTTCCATTTGATGGAGTTGCTTTAGTTTTAGTATGCAGATTGGTGCTCATTTTTTTATGCGCATGACGGCTATCTGCTATCTGGGAGGAGACCGTTTCACTGGCTAATTGCTGCGATCGATTATATAAGCTAATTCCGACAATTATGCCGGCTACCACAATGACTGTAAGTACAACTAAAAATAAACGACGATTTTTAAGCATTGATCCTCCTATTCGGGTTATCTTTAAGTGAGGCATCGAGTATTTACAACAAAAAGGACAAACCACCCGTTACTTATATTTTACACGGTTTGGCGAGCACCGTCTAAATAGCAACCTTTAGTCACACGGAAAAATGTTTTAGAGCATGGCTTGCACTATTTTAAAAGCTGCTGGAATAGATTCGATGACGTCTGAGGCGATAACACCAGGCTGAGTCTTTTCCTCGGCAGCTATATCTCCCGCTAAACCATGTAAGTAGGCAGCGCTTGCAGTAGCCGCAAATGCATCACATTTTTGGGCAAGTAGGGCGCCAATCATACCAGCTAGCACATCACCGGTACCAGCAGTAGCAAGCCCAGGATTGCCAGTGCTATTTTTATAGGTCCGCCGTCCTGATTGGATTACAAAGCTGGGCTGACCTTTCAACAACAGTGTCAGATGATAAGTCTTGGCAAATGATCTGGCGATTGGTTCTAACTTTTCTCGTTCGTTTGGTAAAGATTGTTCAAGTAAACGACTAAATTCACCGCTGTGAGGGGTGAGAATGATAGATTTTGACGTAGCCGTCTTCAGAATATCGAGACCTTGGGTAAGTGCTGTGAAGCCACCACCATCAATCACCATTGGCAACGTCAATGACTGGATTACCTTTCGAGTGAACGCACTGGTTGCTGAGTCAATACTTAATCCCGGTCCGATAACCACCACCGTAACATGACGAGCTTCGATGTAGGTTTTCAGTTTATCGACAGCTTTCTGATCGTCAAATGACAGACTTAGCATCATAGCTTCGTTTACTTGGCTAGCGATTTTATCAATCACAAACTCACTGCTTGCGACCGTTACTAAACCGGCACCTGTACGGAGCGCCGCCTTTGCAGCCAGCAAGGGTGCACCGATCATTCCATTTGAACCGCCAACTATAATGACGTGTCCGAAATTGTATTTATAACTATCGACTGGACGAAAAAGTAGTTCTTTAAAGATTGCTGTATCCATAGTGGTAGCATAACAAAATTTTTCGTCATGCTTAGTAAGAGCTTCGTGCATTACCTGTAGCACAGAAAAAATGTACAACGCGTATAATACGGTTGAGCGAAATATAGTTTGCATAAGGGAAGGGACGAGACATATGAACATAGACGATATCAAGGTGCGGCAGATATTTGATTCAAGGGGCTACCCAACACTTGAATGTGACGTGCTATTAAGTGACGGAAGCGTCGGACGAGCATCTACACCGTCAGGAGCTTCAACTGGGAGCGGCGAAGCGGTAGAGCTGAGAGATGATACAGGTGAATACAATGGCAAGGGTGTCTCTAAGGCGATTGCTAATGTCAGAGAGCAAATTGCACCTGCCCTAAAAGGTTATGATGCCTACTACCAAAAGCAGATTGATGACATTATTCTGAAACTCGATGGAACCGACAATAAACAGCATTTGGGTGGCAATGCCACGATTGCTGTTTCGCTCGCAGTCGCTCACGCTGCTGCCGTGAGTAAACATGTGCCGCTCTATGAGCACCTTGGTGCTTTGATAGGCAACGCCACCTTCAACCTGCCGATGCCAATGTTTAACATTTTAAATGGTGGTAAGCACGCTGAAGGTTCAACCGATATTCAAGAGTTCATGATTGTACCGATCGGTGCTGATAGTATCAATAAAGCACTGCAAATGGCCTCAGAAGTCTACCATGTACTCGGATCGATTCTGAAAGTGAAGGGCTACGCCACAACAGTCGGTGATGAAGGCGGGTATGCGCCTAGCGTAAAAGGTGGCACCGAAGAAGCACTTGACTCAATAATGGCAGCTATTTCACAAGCTGGCTACAAACCGGGGAAAGACATCGCGCTGGCGCTCGACGTCGCTGCTAGTGAGCTGAGTGATGAAAACGGCTATAACTTTGCGCGTGAACAAAAGAAACATTCCTCAGACCAATTAATTGACTATTATGACACTCTTGCTACTGCCTATCCGCTTGTCTCGCTAGAAGATGGTTTATCTGAATCTGATTGGTCGGGCTGGGAAAAACTAAATCAACGCCTTGGGCATCGTTTACAGCTCGTGGCTGATGATTTATTGGTCACAAATCCAAAATTGCTCCATAGAGCCATCGAATCAAAAGCCGCAAACGCCATTCTTATTAAACCCAATCAAATAGGCACACTAAGTGAAACACTGGAAGCAATTTCTATTGCCAAACAAGCAAATTGGCGAACCGTAATTTCACATAGATCCGGCGAAACAGAAGATATTTTCATAGCCCATCTCGCCGTTGGTACAGATAGCGGACAAATAAAGACGGGCTCTTTTGCACGTTCCGAGCGGGTTGCGAAATATAATGAACTCATTAGGATCTCCGAATTGTTACCAAACCCAGTTTTGTCTCACGTCTTACACGGGTAACTTTTGCGAATAATGACTCACGTACACTCATGAAACCAATCCAAGCAATAATAACTGATGTTGATGGAGTGATGGTCGGCAAAACACCAGGTGTTAACTTCCCATTGCCACACCAAGCAGTGATCGATCGTTTACAGCGGATAAACTCGTCTGGAATTCCAGTCATTCTTTGTACCGCCAAATTTAATTTTGCGATTAGAGAAATTGCACTATCGGCACATTTAGACAATCCCCATATCACCGACAGTGGCGCAGTACTTATAAATTTCGTCGCAGATACGATTACCTCGGAGCATCCGATTGATCGCCAAATTGTCGAGGAGTGCGTGTCATTATTTCTGGATATGAAGCTCTATGTAGAAATTTACACAACATCGCACTACTATGTACAACGCAGTCAACGTAGTTCGTTTACCGAAAAACGAAACAAAGTATTGCAAATGCAGCCTACGTTCGCCACTTCGCTTATTGATATAGCTAAACGAGAAACTATCGTAAAAATAATCTGCTTTACGAAAGACGACGCTGTGCAGCAAGCACTCATCAAACAGCTCGATACCCTCAAGCAGAAAGTGCACTATATCTGGTCAGCACATCCGTTTCTTAGACCAATACATATTGGTGTCATTACTGCCGCCAATATATCGAAAGCATCGGCCTCAATAGAAGTGAGCCAACTTCTCTCTATTCCACTAGATGGTATTCTCGGTATCGGCGATTCGCTAAGCGATTGGGAATTTATGCAACTGTGTGGCTTTGTCGGTACAATCGGTGATGAAGCTGCCTTGCAAGAAAAAGCAACCACTAAGGAAACGTCGACCTACTACATTTCGAGATCGGTTGATGATCATGGCATACTAGATATTTTTGATTACTTCAAACTACCTTAAGACAAAATTTTACAGCATATCATTGTCGTAACTGCCATATTATGGTAGGATGACTGAACTTATCATGAGACGTTCGGTATGAGTCACAAACGACAAGTAAAAGCCTGGAAACGGTTTGCTATTAGTATTTCACTACTGTGCCTATGTCTCATTTTCATTGAAGCGTTTCTTGCCAAATCCACCAGCCAAGCTAGTACAGCAGGCACACAGGTAACCTCGAAGTGCCTCACCAATGACGTAGCTTGTAGTGCACTGCAAATCGCTGTATCGCCGATTCATTTCACTCCTACGCGATCACCAAAAACAGCACCTACAGCCACCAAAAGCTCGATTGAGCTCGCAGCTTCAACACCATCAAATGACTGTCAAAATATCGCCCCAATGATCTCGTTATACCAAAGCGGTCAATCCCATGCCTTGGACCAAATCAATCAAACTATTGATGCTTTACGACAATCGGCTATGAGTTCTGGTGAGTCATATCAGGCGTTTGATAGTGCAGTGAATGCAGATCTTGCCAGCTACAATTCGAAAGTAACGACTGCTTACACGACGTTGCTGCAAGTAGCACCAAGCTGCCAGGTACAGATACCAACTCCGATCTATTTTAATTCTTTCACGCCTTAGATCTAGCTGTGTAAATTTGGAATTCACTATAGCCAGTCTTGTAGGCATGTGCACTATACTGCTAATGTGCTATTACTACTCATTAGCTTTGCTGCCGGGATATTAACCGTCTTGGCGCCCTGCGTATTGCCATTACTGCCGGTTATTATTGGCGGCTCACTCGGTGGAAAGAATAAAGAACGATTGCGTCCGTACCTCATCGCCGTTTCGCTGGCTGGATCAATTATCGTCTTTACCTTACTCCTTAAAGTGAGTACCGTGCTTATTCATGTTCCACCATCGACACTCACCGCTATTTCTGGTGGCCTGATAATAATACTCGGTATATTTAGTTTATTTCCTGAGGTATGGGAAAAAATTATTATACGACTGAACTGGCAGGCTGGCTCTCAGAGACTCCTTGGTAAAAGCGAGCGAAATACCGGAAAATGGACTGGACCAATCCTTATTGGAATTGCGTTAGGTCCAGTTTTTTCTAGCTGTAGTCCGACGTATGCGTACATTTTGGCATCGGTGTTGCCGAAAGACTTTCTCACAGGCCTCTCATACCTCATCGCTTATAGCCTTGGCTTAGTATTGACGTTGCTAATCATTTCGCTAGTCGGTCGTCATTTGATTGCCGGAGCAAAATGGGCAGTTGATACCCACGGCCTCTTTCGCCGGGCGTTGGGTGCGCTTTTTATCATAATTGGTGTCGTCATTATTTCCGGACAAGCTTTAAAGACTGAGGTTTGGATTGCAAATCATGTGCCCATTGATGAAACCAAACTGGAACAAATTTTACTCAAAACTCAGCATAAACAGATAGCGCCAGCATCCGCTACTAGTGGCAATGGGGTATTGAATGTCAGCCCGACACCAGCCCCGGCCCTTGCAGGCCTCACAAATTGGATTAATTCTCGTCCACTGACACTTTCTGCCTTGCAAGGTCACGTCGTTTTGATCGACTTTTGGACCTACTCATGCGTGAATTGCAACCGCGCTTTACCCTACGTTGAAAAATGGTACCAAACGTATAAGAAAGATGGTTTTGTAGTGATCGGTGTACACACCCCTGAATTTGCCTTTGAACATATTCCGGCCAATGTTGAGCAAGCCGTCAAAACTGATGACATCACCTATCCAGTAGCCCTAGATAACAACTATGCAACGTGGAACGCTTTCGATAACGATTCGTGGCCTGCTGACTACCTCATCGATAAAACTGGTAATATCCGTTATATAAGTCTAGGCGAGGGCGGTTATAACGTCACCGAAGAAGCAATTCAACAATTACTTGGCATACATGCGCCTCTTCAAACACCGACGTCGGTTGTGCCGATTTCTGCAAATCAAACGAATGAAACGTATTTCGGCCTCTACCGGACCACTAATTATAGCGGTCAACCAAATCTGAGTAGCGGACAAAAGACATTTACGCCTACGCCGCTTTATCAATTAGCACCTAATGCGTGGACTCTCGGTGGCAGTTGGCAGATTGGCACCTATAACATAACTTCTGCCTCGGCTAGTGCAACGCTTAGCTTCAGTGTTAATGCCAAAGACGTCTATATGGTTGCTGGGAGTCAAAACAATAAACCGGAAACTGTCAGCGTCGGATTACCAAACGCCAACGCAGGTGAATACGGAACGGATGCGCCGAAAGGTCAGGTTATTGTCAATGGTTCTCGGTTATACCACATTGTATCGTTAAAAGCGTTTGGCTCATCGACCGTAACTCTGACCGTACCTGTTGGTGTTTCTCTCTACACCTTTACCTTTGGCAGCTAAGGCATTGCTCTAAATTGGCTTCGCCTTAAAGTGTGTGATGTAGCCAATATAGCTAAACAGTAAATGCATCGCAAACCAGATAAAAAATATCCAGACATATAGTCTCAGCGGCAGCACTACGACAATTGCCGCAGCAAGACATCCCCCGATAATGTAGTCAAGTTGATCAAATGGGAACCAACTAGAGCCTGGATCAATCGATTGTTGACGTTTAAAAAAGCTCTCAATCGAGTCACCGGCAATCACCCCAAACCCAAGTAATGCCCCAAGCCATACCGACAACTCACCGAAGGATATGCTGTGTAGTACTACGGCAAAGCCCCCAGTTTGGGGCGTAAAGCGCCGCTCTAATAAAAATATAAGTTCAGCAGCTACAATTCCGCACACTAATCCACGCCAGGTTTTATTTGCCCCAAAAACTTGTTTACCGCGAAATGAAAGGCCACAGTCAATTGGCGTATTCCAATGTTTTAGGCCAGGAAGTTTCGTCACCACAATTGGTGTGACGTTCGCTATTCCCGCTGGCAGAAAAAACCAAAGTGAAAATAAAAAATCATTCCACATTATTGCTGCTACTTCCGTCTTCTAATCCTGTTAAGAGAGGGGTAGGCCATTCCTCTTACGCCGACTGATCGAAAACTGTACTGTGCAGTATGTAATAGTTGCACTAGTGTCCGTGAAGTTGGCGTAGAGGCGAGCAAGGAATAGGTGTGGCCCCAGCCCTGGTAGCCATGTGCATCACTACTGGCTGCTTTTGAGATACCATTTTTGTCGGCCCACTCTGCAATCAGCCGGTCTTTACCATGTCCACGTCCACGGCCATTATACACTTCAATAATGTCGATTTGGCTTTTCAGTGTATCAAGGATAGTACTACTGACACTATGCCGGCTCCTCTCTAACGGATGTGGTATGTAAACCAATCCGCCCTGATCATGAATATGAGAGATGGTCGTCTGTCCACTCAAGCCAGATGCTACCGGTTTTGTGAGATATAGGCCAACTATTTCACCTTCAGAAGATTTTATTTCCTCGCCGACAATTATCGCCGACCCGAGTGTCGCCCTGGCTTGAAGTGCAAAATCAATGGTATTGTGATCGGTGATGGCTATGTAATCGAGTCGCTTGTTGTGTAGGGCTCGACGATATTGATCCATCGTCAGAGAGCCGTCCGGAGATGCTTCAGAATGGGTATGCAAATCAGTCCGAAACATTGGCAGCTGTAAGGGCTTTAGAAATGTTTATAAATCTTTTGATCATCGTGAGAGTGCTCGCAAGACCAATAAGTATTACCGCCCAAAGAAGCTGATTTGTAATCAGACCAACCAGAAACACAAATATCCGAACTTCAAAGGACATAATGCCATCTTGAAATAAATAATTCAGGGCATGGTGATCGATTGATTTGTTTTGGTTAGCAATTGCCGCTTCGCCTTTGGCTTTCACATAACTCACGGAAAGAGATGCGCCACATGCGAGCACACACCAAGCCGCCGCCGCTCGATCGTTGGTGCTTAATTTTATTGCTGCACCACAGTATATAATAACCTCTTTTAGGCGGTCGGTCAGCGCATCAAGGAGCATACCTCTTGCGCTAGATCTATGTTGCAAACGCGCCAGCTCGCCATCCAATGTATCGAATAATCCAAAGACTACAAGCAAACCTGCCGCCCAATAGAATTGACCAATTACAATCAAATAGGCAATTGGTATATGCATAAGCAAACCGACCATCGTGACGGTATCAGGACTCAGATGACCACCAGTAAGAGTATTGAGCCAACGAGCTACAACTCGTAACAGACGCCGAATCACTGAACGGACAAACTTGATAACGAACATGTTTCTACTTTACTTTGGATTGCTTGAAAAATGAAGCTATGCGTGGTTGGTCTGCCGTAGCTTGACCGAAGTTTTGACTGGTTGTAGATCGAGGTGGCGCCGAGACTGCACATAGGCATAGCAACCATACAGAAAACCACAAAAGAATAGATCACCGAGGATCATGTTACGGAAGAAGGGCAGTGCTACTTCATAACAGACTGCTAGACCGCTCCAACTGTGCGCATACATGCCACTAAACACCCAAACCGCAAAGTTAGTGACAAGGTAGAAGAAGACTGAAGCTGCACAACACAGTAAAATTCCCCGACCAAGGCGTGGTTGACGAAACCAAAGTGAACTCGTGAGGGCAATGACTGCAAAGCAGCCCCAGGTGATAAACATCGTCGGACCATAGAAACCAATGAAGGCATCTGACACTATCATGGTGAGTACCGGCACCCAAAGACTCAGTTTACGAGGTAGTACACTGCCACTTAGGAGTGCAATAGCAGTTAAGGGAGTTACATTCGGTAAATGGGGCAACAACCTCATGGTCCCCCCGAAAAGCATGAGGCTCATACCAATTCCAATTCGTGTGGACGTACGAGTCATAGTAGTTATTGTAACTCCCAGGTGATGGTGTCGCTATTTTTTGTAATGTAGGCACTCGCACCAACGTTAGATTGTCTGCCGTTCACATAGAGAGTCCAATATTTCGGTCCATTACCAACAACTCCGTCAATTGAGGTCACAAAGTTACCAAACGAATAATGTTTATAACCAACTTGGGCATGTTGTTGCAGGAGCGTAAAAGCATTGATGCCGTTTTTACCACTATAACTAAGCTGAGTTACCTGATGCTGAGAATTTGTAACCGTTTCCACACTGTGGCGCATTTCGTGGGCCCAAACCCCGACACCAAATCCGGCGACCAGCACCACTACAATGACAGTCACTAAATATTTTTTTGAGCTGGTCAGTTTTGCTACAAAGTCCATAAATAAAAAACTCCTTGCTCTACGAGACAAGGAATCAATGCGTGCCAAAATAACCGGCACTAGTGATGCATCTTGCTCGAGATCCCCCATTTAAAAGGGTGAATATGTTGTATCGGACTTCTTGGACTAACCAAGTAACCGTTGCGGCACAGTGCTGGTTTTACACCAGCTTCCAACATGTTTAAATTGTTAATGATAGTATAGTAGCATATACGTCATACACTATATATAGTATTTTCGACGCATCAGATTTTTTTGGAATCGGCTAAAATTATTGGTGGGGGTGTCGATGAAGCACTGTTTTCAACCCATCCTCAGGTAGTGAACGTATCATGAGTATAATAAAGTACACCGCTTGAAGGAGCTTTCATGAAATTAGTTATATTTATCCCATGTCTCAATGAGGAAGAGACCTTGCCGCTGGTGCTTGCCACAATCCCGAAAAAAATACCCGGTATCGATGAAATTGAAACATTAATTGTTGATGATGGTTCGACCGATAAAACTATCGCCGTTGCCAAAAAATTGGGTGTCAAACATTTTATAAGACACACCAAAAATCAAGGTTTATCGCCATCATTTCGCGATGGTTTGAATGGCGCTCTAGAATTAGGTGCCGATATATTGGTCCTTACTGACGGTGACAACCAATACCCTCAAGAACATATTCCGGAACTCATACAGCCTATCTTAGATGGCGAAGCCGATACCGTCATTGCCGATCGGCAAGTTCTGACAATTGATCACTTTACGCCAATGAAAAAGCTCCTCCAGGTAATCGGGACATTAGTACTCAATGCGGCAGCTGGAACCGACATACCTGATGGTGTCAGTGGTTTCAGGGCCTACTCGCGCGATGCCGCCTTACAGCTTAATCCGATTGCCCCGTATAGTTTTGCCACAGAGACAACGATCCAAGCCGGACACAAACAGCAAAGAATTAAAGTCGTACCGATTAAGACCAATCCTAAAACCAGGGAATCACGACAGTTCAAATCATCGTGGCAACATGTTAGAAAATCCAGTATCACGATTATTCGGGCCTTTATTATGCATAGACCTTACGTGGTCTTTTTTACTGTCGGCGGTATTTTACTTGTTTCCGGCCTTATTCCGTTTATCCACTATATCTATTTATATTTTACGATTAATCACGCCGGTGGTGCGCATCACTTACAATCTCTAATTATTGGTACCGTGCTCTTAAACGGAGCGTTTATTTCATTTACGCTAGGTGTGATTGCTGACCTGATTCGTATTAACCGACTCTTACTTGAAGACGTCTTAGAACAAACAAAACGTATTCGCTTCGACAAAAAAATACTTAATTAAGAAGTAGGTTAATTGTAAAACCAAAAACTACTGGAGTAGGTTTTGCGGCCCTTGATAATAACTGGGCGGGTAATTTTTTTAGCAACGTCATTGACTCTCACAACCGAGGTATTCGGCCAGTACCAAGATGGGTCACTCCGTGCAATAAAGGTCAGCACACCACCTCCCTGTAAAAAGAGAAGTGCCACTACCACAGCTAAGACTGTTTTTCTCGTTGGGCGATCACGCAGCCACAGGCTAAATGCCCGACCAAAAATTGCCGCAGCTGGCACAAGCACTGGCAACAGATAACGACCATTCATAGTTTGTAGGACATGAGTATAACGATAATCGGTATAGCCATCGATCCATAGCGCAGCAATGTAAATAATACTGATAATAAAGAAAAATCGCAGATAGGGACTGTCCTTAAAGATGCTTCGTCGCCAGAGTATTACCACAATTATACCGACGATGCCAAGGATTGCTGCGGCAGCGCTCGGTAATGGCAGTGGTGGATAATTAGTAAAACCGCTGGCTGGTCCGTTAATGGCGAAGAAGAGACGATACCACATCCAATATAGCCACACCCCCATGTAGGTAAACGGGTTGTAGTACGTTAAGGTGCCCGGATTGGACGACTTCGTCGCTTCTAACTGGATATGCGAAGTATAGCTGTAGTACCAGGCCGAATATGGCTTACACTGACTAACACTTAAGACTGAACTACAGTTTGGTGTAATGGAATGGTATTCCACAAGGTTCACAATATCCCGCTGAGCAAACATACCCAGACCGATTACTACCATAATCACTAGTAATGGTTTTACCCACTTTGGCTGAGCGATCCAACTTTTTACAAGCCGCTTCCATAACGTCTTGAATGAACCTTTGAAGGCGCTGTAGGTAAAATAGCCAAGGTAGAGAACCACTCCGAGAAAGATCGGTAAGAAGGCGTACTTAACGAGACTGGTCAACAAACAGACAGTCGCTAAGATACATAACGTTCGAATATTCGGTTTTTTGGCTCGCATTTCATCGATAACTTGAAATGACAACAGAGCAACCCAGGCAACCAATAAGAAGAGTAAGTTGTCATAATTAATGTGGGCTGCCAGCTGTGAGGCGATCGGTATCAGCATAAATACCAGCAAAATCATATTTGAGAGTGCTGCAGATAATTTGGCTCGCTGTAAAACTTTTCTAAAAACGAGTATGCCACTCCCAAAAAAGGCAACATTTATAAGTCTTAAAAAGATAATCTGATCAGTTTGGTCTTTAGTAAAGAGTGTAAAAAAACGATACGGGAAACTCATCAGGTAGTGGTACAGATATGACGGATCACGAGCCACGGCTCCAAAGGCATTGGCGTTTGGTGGTTGGCCCGACAAAAAAGGTAGCCAATAGTGGGAATAGACTTTAATAAGACCGAAGTGAAAATCCTCATCAAAGGCTTGGGGATAGACGGCAGATAGTACGATCCACACCGCACCAAAGATAAATAAACCGAAAATAGCCCAAAATAAGCGTCGAGAACCGAGAATCAAATTTATGCGTGAAAGTGTTATACCCATAGAGTTATGCAGTACACATTATAGTAGTATTCCTGAGGTAATACTGAGCATTAGAATCATTCTCGCTCTCAATTTTTGCACCCCGGCCATAAACATTATTATGTCATTCAGTATAATATAGCCGCTATCAGTTAAAAAGGGGCGTCCCTCATATCAGTTGTGAGAAGTTAATGAACGAGCTACACTGGTAAGTACACTATGTCCACCGAACCACAGCTACTCGCGATCTCGCCACTTGACGGTCGATATGCCAAAAAATTACACGAATTAGTCGATATTGTCTCCGAATATGGCCTTATAAAACGACGGACGTACGTAGAAATTCAATGGTTCTTATTACTAGGCAGCGGCATCGTGGCGGAAGTAGGTCCATTCAATGATGAGACTGTATCATACCTAAACTCTATTGCTGATTCTTTTAGCTTGAATGACGCTGAAGCAATCAAAACCATCGAGCAAGATATAAATCATGACGTCAAAGCCGTCGAAATATGGTTACGACAAAAAATTTCTGAAAAACCAGAACTCAGTCAAGCAATTGAATTTATCCACTTTGGGTTAACATCAGAAGACATTAATAATCTCGCAAATGCGCTGCAAGTTCGAGATATAAAAGATGCCATTATCGTACCGAAGAGTACCGCACTGATCGATAGTCTTCGCGTACTCAGACAGGCAACCAGTGATCTGGCGATGCTATCTCATACTCACGGACAGCCAGCTAGCCCAACAACTCTTGGAAAAGAACTGCGGGTATTTGAATCGCGTATAAAGGATGGCCTTGTAAGTTTACAGACACTGCCTATCAAGGCTAAATGTAATGGCGCAACGGGCAATTATAACGCCTTGAGTATTGCCTATCCGGATGTTGACTGGTCCAAAATATCTGCTGAGTTTATAGAATCACTCGGTTTCCAAGCAAACCCCGTCACCACTCAAATCGAACCGCACGATTGGTTAGCTGCCTTTTGCAATAGTGTCAGTTTGCTCAACACAATCTACACCGATTTATCCAGAGATATATGGAGCTACATATCGCTTGGTTACTTTAGCTTACAAGTCAAAGCTGATGAAGTTGGTTCTTCTACGATGCCCCACAAAGTCAATCCAATAGATTTTGAAAACGCCGAAGCTAATTTTGGAGCCGCCAACGCTACACTCATCTGGTTGGCGAGTAAATTGCCAATCTCTCGATTGCAGCGAGATTTAAGCGACAGCTCGGCGCTCAGAACATTAGGTGAAGCGTTTGGCCATACACTGGTTGCCTTACTGTCTCTTCAGCAGGGGCTTTCCAAAATATCACCAAATCGTGACAAAATTACTGCCGATTTGGCAAATGAATGGGCTGTGTTAACAGAAGCCGTACAAACGCTTATGAGAAAGTATGGCAAACCTAATGCCTACGAACTTATCAAACAGGCTACGCGCGGGAAAAGTCTTACTCAGTCAGAGTATCAAAGCCTTATCGAACAGCTGGACTTACCTGAAGAGGCGAAAAATACCCTACGCCACTTAACACCGGAGACCTATATCGGTTTGGCGACAAAACTGGCTAAAACCGACAGCTGATCTTGCGCTCACCATAACCATTCTTTATACTAAATAACTTCGATGGCAGTAGATATAATTATAGGTCTGCAAAGAGGAGATGAAGGCAAAGGCCGGTTTGTTGACCTTATCGCCGGTTCCTACAGCATTGTCGCTCGAGGTAATGGTGGCGCAAACGCTGGACATACTATCATGCCTTCTCCCACGTCTTCGTTCGCACTCCATCAAATACCATCAGGTATTGTATATCCGAATATTCAAAATGTGATTGGCGGCGGTGTCTACGTTGATCCAACGAAACTACGCCGAGAAATTGAAGAATTAACATCACTCGGCATTAAATTCACCCCAAAACGACTCGTAATCAGCAACACGGCACACCTCGTGATGCCACACCACATTTTGCTAGATGAAAAAAGGGAAGCTGGCAATCTCGCACAAGGCAGTACCAAAGCCGGAATTGCATTTGTCGCCAGTGATAAGTATTTACGACACGGGGTGCGTGTAGAATTAATTTCTGATCCAAAACAGCTCTATGACCGTGCCTATGATGGACTTAAAAACGTCCTTGGTTCGTCAAAATCGGATGCAACTATTACCAAAATTGCTGAAGCTTGGTTGGCCGATGTTGAGTTTTTGATGCCCTTTATTACTGACACCGTGCATCTTGTCAACGAACAAATTAAAGATGGTCGGAATGTACTTATTGAAGGAGCTCAAGCCTACGGTCTTGATATTGATCACGGAATGTATCCTTATGTCACGTCTTCACTGACAACCGTTGCCGGATTGCTCAGCGGACTTGGTGTTGCTCATAGACACGTAACTAAAGTGACGGGTGTTGTCAAAGTAATAAAATCACACGTCGGAATGGGACCATTTGTCACTGAAATTACAGAAGAGAAGTTAGCTAGTCGTATTCGAGGCAAAAGCGGTGCTATCGATAGTGAGTATGGCACCACAACGAAGCGACCGAGAAGGATTGGTTACCCAGACCTGCCAGAGCTAAGAAGTGCAATTCAAGTTAATGGCGTTGATGAACTTGCCATTACTAAAATGGACCATGTAGAACGATTCGGAAAAACATTTAACGTTGCCACGGATTACGTATTAGCTGATGGAAGCACTAAGTCGTATGCCCCAAGCTCGGCTCTCGATCTAATGGGTTGCCGACCAGTTTATACTGCCATGGATACATGGCAAGCTATATCGACAGTACGGGACTTTTCCAAGCTTCCGAAAGAAGCAAAAGAATTTATTGACCTTCTAGAAAACGAATTATCAATCTCCGTTTCCCATATAGGCGTTGGTCCAGAACGAGAACAGGTCATTAGTAAAGTCTAAAAATAAACTGCCATGAGCAGAAAACGACTTCGTACTCGCTGAACCCTATCTAAGAATCGAGCTATCCCTAAATCTAAGCGTTGTATACTTACTGCTATGAATGCTTCAAAGACTCGCGAACTGAAGCCCCGCATCGTACTCGGCATCGCCGCTCATCCTGACGATCTTGACTTCGGTGCCGCTGGCACAATGGCTAAATTTGCGAAGGACGGTGCTGAGGTCTACTACCTTATTGTTACCGACGGCAGTAAAGGATCGGCAGATCATAACATTACGTCAAAAGAGCTAAGTAAGATTCGTGAAGCAGAACAACGGAACGCAGTTGAAATAGTCGGCGGTAAAGAAGTCTACTTTCTCGAATATCCTGATGGCGAATTAGAAATTACCATGGCTCTTAAAAAGGATATCGTGAAGATTATTCGCACCGTAAAACCTGATGTGGTGATCACCATGGACCCCTCGATACTGTATTCAGCTGAGCGTGGTCTCATTAACCATCCCGACCACCGAGCCGCCGGTCAAGCTGCCTTAGATGCAGTCTTTCCGCTGGCACGCGATCATCTAACGTTTCCCGAACTCTATGCCGCCGGCTTTGAACCACATAAAACCCCTGATGTGCTTCTCATTAATTTCGATAACGGTAATTTCTCAGTTGACATTTCCGAAACCTTTGAGCAAAAGATAGCTGCCTTAAACGCGCATACTAGTCAAATTAGTAATATCAAGCAGGTTAAGCTATGGCTTGATGAACAATCTAAACAACTAGGGGCTAAAGCAGGTTTTGAACGAGCAGAGTCATTCGTACGTATCAGTTTACAATAAGCAATTTAGTCGCTCGTAAGATCGACCTTTGCTATAGTGAATCAAGGTTCTTTTCAAGTTTCGGCACGTTGATGGGTTTCAGTACAACTACAACGATCGTATATATAATGAAACCTAGGAGGAGATCTGAATGAAAATAGCATTGCAGGGTTTAGGGCGCATGGGTATGCAAATATCGCGCAAGTTATCTGAAGATGGTCATACTGTCATCGCCCACAATCGTAGCCCCGAGCCAATTGAAGAAGCCGCAAAGTATGGCGCTATAGCAGCGTACACCAAAGATGATGTCATAAAAGCCTTCGGTGATGAGCAGTTTATTCTATGGATTATGCTACCAGCTGATATTGTTGATGATCAAGTAGATGAGTGGCTAAAACGTATACCTAAAGGCAGCATTATTATTGATGGCGGCAACTCAGACTACCGACACACAAAACAATTGAATCAAACGGTACTTGCGAGCGGCAATCACTTAATTGATGTTGGAACAAGCGGCGGTGTCTGGGGTTATCAAAACGGCTTTTCAATGATGGTTGGCAGCGATGATAAGGCCACCTTTGAAACTATAGAACCGGTCTTAAAAACTTTGGCCGCTCCCGAAGCCGCCTACCACTATTTCGGACCTAGTGGAAGCGGGCACTTTGTCAAAATGACCCATAACGCCATCGAGTATGGCATGATGGAAAGTTTGGCAGAAGGCTATCGCGTCCTCAAAGAAGGGCCGTATCAAAACCTTGACTTGGCTGCCGCTGGCGATGTCTGGCAACATCACAGTGTTATTACATCTTGGCTCAATGAGTTATGTACCTCGGCATTACAGGAAAATCCGAACCTAGAAGGCATTGAAGGATTTGTCGCTGAGAGTGGTGAAGCCCGATGGACATTAGAAACTGCTAAAAGTCTCAATATAGAGACGCCAAGCATCCAAGCTGCGTTCGACGTTCGACTTGCTTCTCAACAGGGACAAACTAATTTTGCAACGAAATTGTTAGCTGCGATGCGAAATAAATTTGGCGGACACGCCGTTAACAAATGAATAACCATACACACCTCCTGCTAGGAATACGACGATGAATAGCAATTTAAAACTGAGTCCCAGTATCATTGTTATTTTTGGTATCACTGGCGACCTCTCACACCGATATTTGTTGCCAGCACTCTACCACTTGTTTAAAGACGGATTACTTCACGAAAAAACACAAATCATTGGTATTAGCCGACGACAGATGACCGCACAGGAGTTGCTTGATCAAGTCGAATTGTGTGTCAATGAAGTCGATAACATCTGTGATCCCGATACCCTGAAGAAAATGTATGACCATGCCCGCATGTTTCAAATGGACCTGGTCGATCCAGCTGCCTATCAGAGCCTACGAGCCACGCTTGATGAAATTGAGGAGTCCAACGGAGTCTGTATGAACCGACTCTATTATTTATCGATTCCACCACAAGTCTATGACCCCATTATTAGGCTCATGGGTGAGGCAAGTCTCAATACCAGTTGCCAGCACGGCAAAGCCATGACCCGGCTTCTGGTCGAAAAACCCTTTGGCTATGACTTACAATCCGCCCAAATGTTGATCGCTGACACCGAAAAAGTATTCGGAGAAGAACAAATATTTCGTATCGATCACTACTTGGCCAAAGAGACCGTCCAAAACATTCTGACGTTTCGATTTAAAAATCCGATATTCGAAGCTTTATGGAACCGTACACATATCTCGCAAATCGAAATCTATGCCAGTGAAAAGATCACTATTGAAGGCAGAGCACAATTTTACGAACCAATTGGTGCACTTCGTGATTTTATCCAAAGTCACCTCTTACAAATACTGGCTATCGTAACGATGGATCAACCGAAAGCGATGGATAGCGATAGCATTCACGCTAGCAAGCAACTGGTCTTGTCGCAGGTTGTACCAATTGCACCTGATAAAGTGCACGAGCTGTCGGTCCGTGGACAGTACGAAGGATATCGTGAAGAAGTCCTTAATCCGGCTTCAACCACTGAAACCTTCGCCGGCATCCGTACGACGATCAATAATGATCGTTGGCGTGATATTCCAATTATTATATGGACTGGTAAAGCCTTAGCCGAAAAACAAAATGAAATTTGCGTCACGTTCACTGGTCAGTCAAATGAATCAAACCAACTCCGTTTTCGCATTCAACCGAACGAAGGGATTGAAATTGATTTAGTAGCTAAAAAGCCCGGCTTTGATAATGAATTTCAGCATGTCTCGATGGACTTCTCCTACCAAAAAAACTTCGCCAATCATGAACACCCCAACGCTTATGAGCGTGTGCTCGCCGATGCTGTGCGAGGTGATCATACCCTCTTTGCCACCAGCGCCGAGGTGTTATCAGCCTGGCGAATTATAGATTCAGTGATCAATGAATGGGCTAAGAATGCCAATGATTTACAAGACTATCCGATCGGCATCAATGGCTATCAGCTCGCTGAACCGTTACAGCCATAATTTGCTACACTATTTAAAGAGGACCTGTTAATTCATGATTACATATCTGCAAGCGATTATTCTTGGGTTCATCCAAGGGGTTTCTGAACTTTTTCCGATTTCTAGTCTCGGCCATTCAGTGATTATTGCTTGGCTCTTCAACTGGCACAGTATTCTCGCCAATGAAAGTGTCAAAGAATCGTTTTTCCTGTCATTTCTCGTCATCTTGCATGTCGCCACTGCACTGGCACTGTTTATTTTTTATCGAAAGACATGGTGGCGAATAATAAAAGCCTTCTTTCAGTCCTTGTCGAGCCGATCAATAGATACACCTGACAGTCGACTGGCCTGGCTGTTAATTGTGGCGACCATTCCGGCTGGAATTGTCGGTTTATTATTTGAAAGTCTGCTGCGAGAACAATTCGCCAAACCTTTGGCGGCTATGACATTCCTCATCATTAACGGCTTCATTTTACTGGCCGGTGATCACTATCAGCGTACTCATCAACGACGGCGTTCAGTCCATAACGTCCAAGGCACCGCTGCGCAGGTGAGCGAAAAATTAAACTTCCCTCGAGCAGCACTTATTGGCGTTGCGCAAGTGGGAGCCTTATGTGCCGGGATTAGTCGCTCGGGGATTACAATGGTGGCTGGTTTATATAGTGGCCTCAACAATCAAGATGCCGCCAGGTTTTCATTTCTGCTCGCAACGCCGATCATTTTAGCCGCTGGACTCTTAAAATTGCCAGATTTTTTTGGCTCACTCGATGCCGGCTCACGGCCACAAATACTAGCTGGGGGAATTGCGGCTGCAATTGGTGCCTATATCGCAGTTCAATTCTTGGATAAATATTTCCAAAACAAGAGTCTCCGTCCGTTTGCGTATTATTGTATTTTTGCTGGGGTGGCATTGATCGGTCTGGGCTTGCTCAGAGGTCATTTCTAAAATATGATCATTGATATTCTCATCGTTATCTTTGCTATCGGTGCGCTTTTTAGAGGCCGTGAAATTGGCTTTGTTCGGCAAATTTGTTCAACAGTAGGTTTTTTTGGAGGGCTATTTTTGGGTGCCACGATTGAACCGTATACGGTTGCTCATGCTTCTACCCAAGCAACTCGAGTGGTCGTTACGCTCGTGACCACCCTTGGTTGTGCTCTTATTTTTCTGACTATCGGTGAATATATCGGGGTCATTATTAAAACGAAAGTCCAGTTCAAAAAAATAAATCATTTCGATAATGGCCTAGGAGCGATTGTCAGCATTGTGTCGCTGTTGTTTAGTATTTGGCTAACCGCGGCGGTGATAATAGCCTTGCCATTCCCAACATTGCAGTCTAGTATCCATAATTCCAGAATCGTCAGCGCCCTAAACAGAGCCTTACCCAATGCTCCAAACTTTATTTCCGATCTCGGTAACCTGATAGATCCTAATGGCTTCCCGGAAGTATTTATTGGTGGTGAACCAAGTCCGCGGAACAATGTACCACTGCCTAGTCTCGGAGTGCTACAGTATGCCGTGAATCGAGACCGAGCATCAGTCGTAAAGATTGAGGGGCAGGGTTGTGGTGGTATTGTCGAAGGGTCCGGTTTCGTCGTCGGGTCGGACCTTGTCGCAACTAATGCCCACGTCGTTGCCGGTATTCATCATCCCTACGTCCTAGATGGTAATGGTACTCATACTGCCCAAGTAATATGGTTTGATCCAAACTTAGATTTGGCTGTTTTACGGGTCGCCAACCTGGCTGGACAAAGTCTTGTCATATCTACCAGCCATATCAATCCTGGTACCGCTTCTGCTGTCCTAGGATATCCCGGCGGTGGACCGTTTTCAGATGGTGCGGCGGCAGTTCTAGATGAATTTACGGCGAGCGGACGTAACATCTACGGAACAGGCAATACCGATCGTGATGTCTTTGAAGTACAAGCCAATATCATTCCAGGAAATTCCGGAGGGCCTCTGGTTGCCAAAGACGGTACTGTCATTGGTGTCGTTTTTGCTGAATCTACCGAATACCCCCATACCGGTTACGCCCTTACCATGCCACAAGTAATCACCGAAATCCGGCAAGCTGAGTCGCAAAATCAGCTGGTCAGTACCGGGAAATGTGCGCAGTAACGTTTCATGTAACTCTAAGCTAAAGCTTGCTATACTAAATCGTAATGTCAACAAAAAAGCTGACTCTGCCGGTAGCCTTACCATACATACTCATTATTGCCGGTATTATTGGTTACATCTGCTCATTTATTATCATGTGGGATAAATTGCAACTGTCCAAGAATCCCTCATATGTCCCGTCATGCAATTTGAATCCAATTATCAGTTGCGGTAGTGTCATGCAAAGTAAACAAGGTTCGGCATTTGCATTTCCAAACCCCATAATTGGACTTGGGGCGTTTCCGGTACTCCTCACCATCGGCGTGGTCAGTTTAGCCGGGGCAAAATTTAAACGATGGTTCTGGCTCGGTCTTGAAATAGGCACAATCTTTGGAATAGCCTTCGTACATTGGCTGTTTTTTCAGAGCGTCTATCGAATTCACGCCCTATGTCCGTGGTGTATGGTTGTCTGGGTGGTAACGATTACCACATTTTGGTACGTAACTCTTTATAACATCGATCAGAAAAATATTACGCTACCGAAAGGTCGAGCTAGAGAAGTCTATGCCTGGATACGTCGACATCACCTCGATATTCTTGTCGCTTGGCTGCTCATAATAGCCGCTCTAATCTTGAAGCATTTTTGGTATTACTACGGCCACTACTTGTAGTAAAAACGCCTCTGAAAAAATAAAAGATTTGTTATATACTTCATTGCTTGACGTGCTACAATGCTTCAAGGCCATGGCGATTACCCCTTCACAACAAGTACGTTGACCAGCCTACGTCTACGTAGCATACGACTTGCAGTCTAGGGATACTTGCCTCTGGCAATAGACATTAATGGTCTGGGTATTTTAGTATGTCCAGTAAGCAAAGTACTGACGAGTTACAGTCTGGAACTCCGGTTCAAGATACACACCGGAGCCCTAAAAGACGCCAAAAAATTGCCACTCTGCCGGCATCTAAAGTCATTCAAAAAACGGGTGACTATTGGAATATTTTAGGACCAGGCCTTACGACCGGAGCGTCTGATGATGACCCTTCGGGCATTGCCACTTATTCACAAACGGGTGCGCAGTTCGGTTTTAATTTCCTCTGGATGGCCGCCTGGACACTGCCGCTGATGGCCTCTATCCAAGAGATGTGTGCCCGTATCGGTATGGTCACGGGCAGGGGACTGGCCGGCAATATTAGGGTCTTTTTTCCAAGACGTATGCTGTATTTGTGTACCATGCTGCTGTTTGCTGCCAATGCACTCAATATTGGAGCCGATTTAGGAGCAATGGCGAAAGCAATGCAACTGCTTGATGCTCGATTGAGCTTTGGTGCGCTAGTAGTTGGTATTGCTTTGCTCAGCTTAGTAATGCAAATTTTTACCCCCTATGCGCACTACGCCAAATATTTAAAATGGCTGGCTCTTATCTTATTCAGTTATGTCTTCTCGGCTTTACTTACCCACTTGAAGTGGCATGTGGTATTAAGTCACGCCTTTATCCCGTCATTTACTTTTTCCAAAGATCAAATACTCCTCATTTGTGCCATACTCGGAACTACTATTTCGCCATACCTGTTCTTTTGGCAAACGTCACAAGAAGTTGAGCTGCAAATATCGAAGGGCAAGAAAACAGTTGCTGAACGTTCTAATGTGCCAAAAGCTGGCGAGATCAAAGGTATGCGCATTGATGTCTGGTCAGGCATGATTTTGTCTAATGTGGTCATGTTCTTTATCATTGCCGCCTGCGCCTCAACACTTTTCCCGCACGGCATTACTAATATCCAAACGTCCGCTCAAGCCGCTCAGGCACTCCGTCCCTTTGCCGGCAATGCCTCGTACTTACTTTTCGCAATTGGTATCGTTGGTGTCGGTTTCCTGGCTATCCCGGTAATGGCAGGATCGAGTAGTTACGCACTCGCTGAAAGTTTCTTATGGCAGGGGGGACTACACTTCAAATTAAAGGAAGCCTACGCGTTCTACGGGGTGATCATTGTGTCCATGCTAATTGGTCTGAGTCTGGATTTTCTCGGAATTGATCCAATTAAGGCACTCATCTATGCGGCAGTAGGCAATGGGCTGGTTGCCCCTCTGATTCTCGTTTGCATCGTCCTGATTAGTAGCAATCGAAAGGTCATGGGGCAGTGGACGAATAAACCACTGACCACAGCTATTGGCTGGCTCGTCATTGTCATCATGACGATTTCCGGTATCGGTGCAATAGTATCGCTTATATAAGACTATCTAATCAGCTCGTAGTGCTTCAATCGGGTCACGCCGGGCTGCCTTTAAGGCCGGCATTGTACCGAATATAATACCGATCAACAGGGATACACCAGTGGCAATTACTACCACTTGCCAACTTATTATCGGATTAATATTCGTAAACAGTCTCAAGCAAACATCTATGAAAAAAGACAGGGCAATCCCTATGACACCACCAGATAAACTGAGGACGCTAGACTCAACAATAAATTGACTTAGTATCTGACGATTGGTGGCACCGACGGCTTTTCGTATACCGATTTCATGCATCCGTTCGGCAACCGATACAAGCATGACATTCATGATGCCAATACCACCAACCAGTAGGGAAATACCAGCGACTCCGGCAATGAGTTTGGTGAGTAAGTTAAGTACCGAACTACTACTTGATAAATCTTGACTCTGTTGCTCAACAGTAAAATCATTTTCACCACCATGTTCTGCGCTCAAGGCGTTCTGAATACTACGCACTGCTTGGGCAGTATCATTTAAGTTCGATGGCTTAGCCAGAATTTCGTACGTAATGGCTGAATTTTTTGTTAACGTTTGGGCGACATTATACGGAATAAAAATGGCATTATTGAAATCAGCACCTTGGGTAAGTGGGGTATCGTTAAATTGATTGAAAATGCCTCGTACGATAAATTGCTGACCACGAAAATTAAAGGTTCGACCGAGTGGCACATCTTCATTGAACATATTTTCGGCAGCCGTTTGACCAAGTATTGCTTCGTTAGAATTATCATTGAGCGGAAGAAAAACACCGTAGGCCATTGATTGATTTAAGAGACTCGGCAAATCAGTTGTGGTCCCGATAACGACACCTTTATCATAAATCCCGTAATTACCCCGGACTGTCCCAGACACCACACTTAAGGGGGCCGATTCGTCCACACTGTGAGCACTGGCAACCGTATTCACATCTTGCATGCTAATATTGCCTGCAATATCGATACCCGACAGCAAGCTTACATTATCGGCCTCAAAGCCGGTACCGGAGTGTAGCTGCACGGGTTCGACAGTGATTAAGTCTTTACCGAATTGATGAATCTGGTCACTAATCTGCTGTTTAATGCCTTCACCAATGCCAACCACCGTAATGACTGATGTCACCCCGATAATGATACCGAGCATGGTCCAGAAATTCCGTAATTTTGCACCACGGACTGAATCGATACCAGTTTTAAAATGTCCTCGGGTAAGCGATTTCATTTTTTCACTCTCCGCTTCCGTGCCCCACGGGCCTTCACTCCACCCTTCGAGACTACTTTACGTGGGCCGCGCGGCTTGACGCCATTGACGCCAGTCGTCCCGGGTAGAGCTTTCATAAGCGCCGAGACGCCGGCCAGATCGTCCTCTTCAGTCGTGACGGGTAGGGTATAGAGAACTCGTCGAGCTGTGCGAGCAACTTGTCCAAGCGCAGTTTTCTCATCGTGTACGATCGATCCATCGTGCATATAGACGACTCTCGTAGCGTAACGGGTTAATTCTGGGTTATGGGTCACAAAAATGATAGTGTTCCCGGTTTTATGTATATCAGCAAGTAATTCCATGACCAAGCGACTGGAAGCACTATCTAAGTTACCGGTCGGTTCATCGGCGATAATAATTTTTGGATCATTCACCAGTGCCCGAGCAATAGCGGCAGATTGCGTCTGACCACCACTTAATTGACTTGGAACAAAATATTCTCGGTTTTGAATACCGACTCTTTCGAGCATTTGCGAGGCCATTTTCAAGCGCCGAACAAGTGGTATACCTTTGTAGGTCAGAGGCAACGCGACGTTCTCAAGAACCGTTAATCGAGGTAAAAGATTATACGACTGAAAGATAAAACCGATCGTATCACGTCGAATTTTTGCAGATTGATTGGGGCGCAGGCGAGAAACCGGTTTGTTGTCAAGTAAGTACTTACCGTGACTCGGTCGATCAAGCAAGCCAATCACATTCATGAGCGTACTCTTACCACAACCACTTGGTCCCATGACAGCAACAAATTCTCCCTTGTTAATAGAGAGTGTCACTTCGTCGAGTGCGAGTGTCGTAGCATCGCCGAAACCATACAGCTTGCTGACATCTTCTAGTTCAATAACCGGCATTTATACACCTAGTCTAATACCTCGTTTGCATTGTCTGCAAGGTGTTTTTGTAGTAATTTCTAAATATCTACGGGAAAAATGCAATATGCCGTTTATGCTTACTTTCGGGGTAAAGTTACTACTTCTATACGGGCGATTGATTTACTATAATTGGACAGGTATTACAATCAACTGTCCCTGGAGGGATCGCATAGTGGTCTAGTGCGCCGTCTTGGAAAGGCGGTATAGGGGAAACTCTATCGAGGGTTCAAATCCCTCTCCCTCCGCCAGTATTTTTAATACTTTTACTTTCTTTAGGTCGTGTGGAAGCGAGAACTTTACTGATATATTTATGTTATGGACTGGCAAGAGCTTGAAGCAGAAATCAGTATGCTTGTTTCAAAAATTAGCATGAAACCTGACATTGTAATCCCAATAGTTCGTGGTGGATTAATCCCTGGACGCCTCTTAGCCAAGGGTCTTGGTATTGAGGACATGCATGCTCTTACTGTTAAAAAGCTGGGCTCTGAAAGGAACGTTACATCAGTAATCAATGAGGTCTTGGATGGCAAAAATATACTACTAGTGGAGGATGTATTAGAAACCGGCACTAGCATGATGGCTGCGAAAGATTACCTAATGAAAAAGGGCGCAATTGTCCAAACTGCTGCACTTTATTTTCTTCCAGAAACTAAAATAAAACCTGATTATTATATTTCTGAAAAACCAATCGTGCCGTCATTACCTTGGGACTAAAAAACTTAAAAAAGCACTTCTCTCTTCGTTGCTGATGGCCCGCAATTACCTAAAACAGAATACTCTCATGAGTGTATTTCATCTATACATAGGAGCGTCTACTACCGATGGCTCACATAATTGAAGCATGTCCACGACTGGCTAACAACATAAGAAGTATTTGACTTAATTATATATTAGTGATAGAATAGTACAAATGAACTCTCCTGGCGCAGTACTCACACAGGATCTTGGGTGGAGCGAACATCACGACGGCAGAGACACAATGTTTCTTGCCCCAGATGCTCCCGAAATAAGCGGTCAGCTTCTAACGTCTCCGGATATGTATAGGGGACAACCAGTTGATAGAGGTGGCTATGCGATCGTATACGCAGCCGAGGACGGTACCTTGGCAGTCAAAGAATCCACGCATGCTCACTTATTATCTAAAGCTGAGCGCTGCTGTCATTGTGGGCTTCCGGCGATAGCCATCAATGCAAGTCTCGCAGTTGGCATGGAACGTCTCGGTAACGACGAGACTCAATTACCGAACGGCAGGCGACTGACAATGCCACGCTATTTCGGAGCACTCATTACCCGTCGCCAAACTAGACTACTGATGAGCCTTGAGCCTGGAAGTCCAGGTAAAAATTTCTACTCTCCGGGTCCGAATGGCGAGTACACCTGTGCATTAAGTGACAGGGTTTTTGGCACAGAGGCCGCCCGCAGATCAATTTATGATAGAGCCAGTGCACAGGTTGGTCTTGACCCCGCCTCAATAGGTTATGATGACGATAGAGGGCCAAACTTTGTTGTTCGTAACAAAGAACTGGTACGCTTTGATTTCTTTGCGATCCCGTCATAACTGCTTTTTTTGGCTAGAATAAAAACACCATCAATTGCCCCGACGTCCGTCGCAATGAAGTAACAGGAAAATTATTGTTTCAAATTATTTATTAATTGAGACTGTTCAGCCGAACTTAAAAGCCATTTACCAGAATCGAAATACAGTACCGCTTTTGCGTTATCGCTTCGGGCGCCATTAACCAAATCGGTTATTTGCGTCAGATTATTAGAGTCGCTCCCGGCAATTCCAGTTTCTGCGAGTATAAAACCATATTGATGGTCACTAACCGACATTAGGTTAGTGTAACTACTAGCAATGGTGTTGGACCAAGTAGATGACGAAGATGAGTAATAACCGTCGAGACCTACCAAACCAACGTGTGCGCTTGTACCTGGCCAATAGCTATTGAAAGACGCTGCCCCCGACTCGATATTCGGCGCCCAGACCCAGGTCACATTCGGTGCAATGCTACTAATGACTGCGGTGACATGATCCCATGCTTCTTTCCATTGGGTCGCAGTAATTTCAGTATCGCCCCATGGGTACCAACCGCCGTTAAATTCATGATCGAATGTCAAGAGCACAGGATGATTAAATGATTTCACGGAATTGGCAAAACTTTTCAGATAGCTATCGTAGCTGCCATTAATAACATTAGTTATCGACACACCGGTTGTAGCACACGGATTACCACACGTTTGTAACTCGGCAAATGTTTCAGTCCCTTGACTCCAAGCCGTGTTCGCTTCAGCTGTTTGAAATCCTTCTTGCCAGCCATAATATTGGATTGCGTACTTCGGTGTTTCTGGAAAGGCATACTGCAAGTTATTACTGCTTTCGTAGAGTCCCAAGGGTACATTAGCCGGTGTCACTGCTGCGACTTTGGAAGTATTCATCTCTGTTTTGGGAGTCGCCGCTCGTGATTCCACCATATAGCCCGTACCGATAATAGCCACCATCACAATCGCAACAGTCGGTAAGATGTAATGCGCGACACCACTTTCATTCAAACGAAGGTTGTGACGGAATTTAGTAATTTTGTTATTGTACTTCATTGTTTGTTTCCTAATTTTTAGTAGTGGTAGTACTGGTCTTTTCCTACGATACTGCAAAAACAGATTAGAAACAATGATTTCGTGCCTAGTTTGTTATTTCTAATCAGATTTCGAAATTATATGTACGGTTTCCCGGACCGCTTTAAAGATGTCACTACCTATCAGGGAAAGAGTGAATAGATGGCAGCTACACCAGCACAGGCCATTAAGGCCGTCAAAAACCAACCGACAGACGTTGAGATGGCACTATTCTTCCATTCACCCATAATCTTTTTATTGCGGGCAATCAGCACAATAAGCACCAAGATTATTGGTGCGACGACACCATTTAAAACTGCCGAGTAGATTAAGGCCTTAATCGGATTCAAACCGATAAAGTTCATGGCTAGACCAAGCATCATCGAAATAATTATGACACCATAAAAAGCGGAGGCTTGTTTTAACTTTGAATTCAAACCTTGGCGCTTACCAATACTTTCACTAATGGCATAGGCACTTGAACCGGCCATTACCGGTATAGCCAATAAGCCCATGCCGATTATACCGATTGCAAACAACCAATAGGTGGCATTGCCGGCGAAAGGCCGGAGTGCCTGAGCGGCTTGGGCGGCCGAATTTATCGTCGTGATATTATGCTTGAATAGCACACTGGCACAGGCTGCAATAATGAAGAACATGACCACATTTGATAAAATCATCCCCGACCAGACATCAATGCGCATTTTTTTCATTGCTTCCGGTTCGCAACCTTTGCGCTCTTTGATGGTTGTTTGACCAGCCGCTATTTCTTCTTCAATTTCCTGGGACGTTTGCCAGAAGAAAAGGTACGGTGTAATGGTGGTACCTAGTACGGCACATATCAGAAGAATTGATGTTTTGCTTACGGTGATATGTGGGATTAGGGCATTTTGAAACACGGTATGCCAATCCGGTTTCGCCAGAACTGACGATAAAATATAGGCAAAGAGTACTAGCGCCAGCCATTTAAGATAGCGAGCATACGTAACATAGGGCGTGAAAATCTGCAGGCCCAAAATAAGAATCGTAAAGCCGATCACTAACAAATAAAATCCGGTATTCGGAAATATCAGTCGCACAGCGCTGGCCATAGCACCGATATCAGCACCAATATTGAAGGTATTGGCAATAAACAGGAAAAAAGTAGACGTATACAGAATTTTTTTGCCGAAGTGAGCCCGGATATTGCCGGCCAGACCCCGACCGGTTACTAAGCCAATTCGCGCGCACATCTCTTGGATAACCGCCATAAGCGGAAAGGTCCAGGCCGCCATCCAAAGAAGTCCAAAACCATATTGAGCACCGGCCTGAGAATAGGTAGCTATGCCGGAAGGGTCATCGTCAGAGGCGCCAGTCGTGAGCCCCGGGCCAAGGAGATACCAGTAATTCCTGACTTTCTTCATCGGTTGCGAACCAGACAGTGGTACCGCATTCGCTAATCTTTGACCGTGTTCAATTCCAAGTTGCAGCGCTTCGGCGGGCGCTTCAATAGTTTTCTCTATAATGTGTTTTTTCATATTTGTTTGACGGTATCGTACAGTACCTTGCACAAGAGCCAGATAACTCAGTAAATTATGCCCGCATATACCTTTGTTGTAAAGCAGATTTATGCTTAGGAGATTCTAGTGCCGATAGGTTGACCAGCTGCGACTTTCGCAATGTTACCGGGAACCATCGCATCAAACACCACTATTGGCCGCTGGTGCTCCATAGCCAAACCCATAGCTGCCTTATCCATCACTTTTATATCATCATTGGAAACGGCATCTTGAAACGATAAGTTGTCAATTTTGACGGCATCGGGGAATTTTGCTGGATCTTTATCGTAAACACCATCAAATTTGGTTGCTTTGAGTACCACTTCACAATCCAGTTCAAGTGCAAAACTGACTGCCGCCGTATCATGAGTAACATAGGGTCTGGCCGTTCCACCGGCAATAATCACTACTCGGCCGCGCTGCAAATGCTTTTCAGCGAGTCGGTAGGAATAGCTCTCGGCTATTTGCTGAGCGAAGATATTACTCATACAACGGGTCTGGACATCATGAGCCTCAAAAATATCAGTCATGGCCATAGAGTTAATGAGACCACTGAGCATACCCATTTGGTCGCCAGTTACTCGTTTAATCCCATGCCCAGCAATTTCAGCACCACGGACCATATTACCACCGCCAACAATCATGACGATTTGGCAATCAAGCGCAATTACACCCTTTATTTCTTCCGCCAAAAAGGCAGCAATACTGGGGTCAACACCAAATTCATACTTCCCAGCTAACTGTTCACCCGATAGTTTCAGCAGAATACGTTTGTAGGGCTTTGTATCCATCTAACGTTCAAGTGTAGCAGATCACATTGGCATAGACTATACACTCCGTGCAATCGGGCCTATTATAGTACCAGAATTTTAAATGTAGTGAAGCGCGGAGGGAGGTGTCAGATGTTGAAGCTGTATTCATGGAATGTAAATGGTATCCGGGCGGTAATTCGGAAAGATTCGTTAGCGCCCTTTGTTGCTAGCGAAAGTCCGGACATTATCTGCTTACAAGAATTGAAAGCAAAACCTGATCAGTTTTCACTGGACCTCAAAGGTTATGAGACCTTTTGGTATCCAGCTGAAAAACCCGGTTATAGCGGCACATCGATATTCAGTAAATCAAAACCTCTACAAGTCGTTGATGGTTTGCCCCAAGATATTATTAAAAAATTTTCGGTGGCCGGCGATTTATATGGCGACCCGAATCTCGAAGGTAGAGTACTAGCTGCCGAATATGATCAGTTCTGGCTGGTCACTGTCTACACGCCAAACGCCAAAGAGAACTTAAGTCGACTGCCGATGCGCTACCACAATTGGGATCCGGCCTTTCTGGCATATGTGAAGCATCTCGAAGTTTCCAAGCCAGTCGTATTTTGCGGTGATTTGAACGTCGCCTACAGCGAAGATGATTTAGCTCACCCCGAAGCCAATCACGGGAAAAAAGGCTTTACCGATGAAGAAAGAGCTGGTTTTCAGGCATACCTTGATGCCGGTTTTATCGATACTTTTCGTCTCTTTACCAAGGGCAACGGTCACTATACCTGGTGGAGCCCGTGGGCAAAAGCGCGAGAACGAAATGTTGGGTGGCGGATAGATTACTTTTTGGTATCAGCTGCCTTAAAAGATAAAGTCATTTCAGCGGCTATACATCCGGGTATTATGGGATCAGACCACTGTCCGGTATCTGTTACACTAAATGTGTAACGCTCGTAAGCAAAGAACGAAACAGGCGCGAAAAACGATGTACTTGAGGGAGGTAGAGAATGACGAACCGTCCGTTTGCGGTATTCGATATTGATGGAACCGTGATTCGTTGGCAGTTATACCACGCCGTTGCGGATGAATTAGCGCACCGTGGATTGCTCGACAGGGTTAATTACGAAGCTGTCAGAGAGGCTCGGTTCGAGTGGAAAGAGCGGCAGCATGAAAACTCCTTTCTGATCTATGAAATGAAACTCGTGTCGGTAATTGATAAGGCAATCACCGGCCTCGCCGTGGCCGACGTAAATAAAGCCATTCAAGCCGTGCTCATCACCTATAAAGATCAGGTCTATACCTATACTCGAGATCTCATTACATCTCTCAGAGCCAAGAATTATATCCTTTTCGCGATATCCGCATCTCAAGTTGAAATTGTCGATCCGATAGCGACCTACTACGGTTTTGACGATTATGGCGGCTCGCAATATGAAATCAAGAACGGCCGTTTTACCGGTCAAAAATCAGTTATGCTACGTCGCCAAAAACCAGCTCTGCTCAAAAAACTCGTCGCCACCCACCAAGCTCGTTGGCAGGATAGCATTGCCGTCGGTGATAGCGAAAGCGACATCCCGATGCTCAAAATCGTCGAAAAGCCGATTGCCTTTAATCCAACTAAACAATTACTCTCCTATGCAACAAAAGCCGAGTGGCCAGTCGTCATCGAACGCAAAAATGTAGTGTATTGCTTACGAGCAGATCATGGTAGCTACCGCCTCTTCAGTAAATAAGCAAACCTATAGCGTTAGCTATGGCTTGTTTTGCGGTCCCCTGCATGGGAGGGTTTTGCGTGCCAAGCTTGACGCTTCCGGACTGCAGTGTATCAACGATCCTACCGCCGCCGACATCGTCATTTGTCATTCGGCCGGTTGTTGGCTTGTTCCAAAAAATAGCCACCCTAAGCTCGTCATCTATGTCGCTCCGATTATGGCGCACCCTAGTGTCTTCATCTGGCTGAAAGCCAACCTATTTAATAGCCGACTACTCATTAGCGATCGCCGAATTTTAAATGGTAGTTCCATACTTATAAAAAATTTCTGGTATGCCTTGAGCCAGCCAAAACGTAATTCCGGCATCATACATCAGGCACATTCTTTAGTAGTGCCTGGTCATACTGAAGCGAAAATAGTAGTTATAAGAAATCAGTTTGACCCTTGGCAACAGCCAGCCGGACTGCAGCAATATCTGAAGCATCGTAACTGGAATTTTATTAGTCTTGGTGGCTCGCACGACAATCTATGGGCTAACCCGGACCCGTATATTGCTATAATTCAATACTATGCAAAACAGTTATTGGCAACGGCAAACTCCGGATAAACCGCTCTATCCCGATTTGATTTGGAGTCGACCGGAAACTAAGAGTCAAGCTGGCAAACTCGGCATAATAGGCGGCAACAATCAATCATTTGCCGCAACAGCTGAAGCGTACCAATCAGCAATCACTGCTGGCATCGGCACGGCCAGGGTTTTGTTACCCGAAAGTTTACAGAAAACCATCGGCCGACTATTCGAAGCAGGTGAGTTCGCGCCAAGCACGCCGAGTGGTAGCTTTGCCCAGACGACTCTCGATTCCGTCTTAGAACTAGGAGATTGGGCCGATGCCTTGCTGATTGCCGGTGATCTGGCTCGCAACAGTGAAACGGCAATACTTTTAGAAAAGATCATGACCAACTTCCATGGTAAACTCATCATCACCAAGGATGCCGCAGATTACTTTACGACGACGCCAGCACACCTTATTGACAGACCGGAGACCTTGGCGGTCATTAGTTTTAGTCAATTACAAAAAATCGCCACAAACGCACATTTTCGATTGCCATTTACCTTTAGTATGGATTTCCTGCACCTAATTGATGGCCTACATGATTTTTGTCAAACCAACCAACTTTACGTAATGACCGAACACTTAGGTTCAATATTTATTGGCGTCAATGACAAGCTTAGTACGACGAAGCTTGATCACGAACCGTTAACCTGGCGAGTTGCCGCTAGCGCAAAAGCAAGTGTCTGGTGGATACAAAACCCTACGCAAGCATATGAGGCAATTACCAGCTCGTTAGTACCATAAAAAGTAATTATTTAGAACTAAACTTAAAGTTTTGTAAATATTCTATAAACTAGCCTTGGTCTATTATCTATTTTATGTTATTATATACATATTAATGAATCAAGTACGGGCACAGAGAATGGCAGTGTATGTCTAAATACCTGGTGGGCGAGGAGGGAATCGAACCCTCAATCCGTAAGGAACACGATTTTGAGTCGTGCGCGTATACCAATTCCGCCACTCGCCCCAATTAGGTTATGCATATGTTACAAGAGGTAATTGTACTATACTTGGGAGAACAGAGCTAGAGAAGCTCTTGGTTAATCATGACTGTAATTTCACCAGACCCAAGCCAGCCGCAATACTCATCAGACGAGGATAAGATTGCTCAAGACGCCAAAACGGCGGCTAATCTTATACGCGAGAAGGTTGCTCGGATTTATGCCGAGGAACCCGCTGCCAAAGACGAAATTCTTGAAGCTGAGGAGGTAGCGCACCGTTCCAAACATCAACAGTTCATGTTGGAATTGAGTAATTCGGGGCTCGATCTGGCGACCATCCAAAACAAATGGCATGAGTATTATCAGAACTTATCCGCCCAAGCAAAGCACGAAGTGTGGCAAGAATTTTACGACAGCCAATCACAAATTCTGAAACAACCGTTGCAATCGCCGCATGCGCCAACCCAACAAGCACTCTCTCAATTAAAACAACAGGTTGTCCAACCACAACATCACCGTCCGGAGCCGAAACGCCAATCCAAATTACGAGACGCCCGCAGTTCGAAAGATATTCAAGCAGCAATCAAAGACAAAGTAACCGCCGGTGGCACCTTAAAAGCCAAGCATCATTTTCAGTCACTTCTTTTCGGTCTCGGTATGGGCATCACCGTGATCATCATCTTTCTCTTCAGTTTCTTTAACGAAATTATCATCGCACCGTTTATCCAACCGAGCCGAGTGGCGGCTGCCACACCTATTATTGTCGGGGCCAACAGCGTGGCACCGACAACCACCCCGGAAGTAATTATCCCGAAAATAAATGTCGAAATACCCGTCGATTATACGGAGACGTCTACCAACGAAGCCAATATTGAAAATGACTTGGAACAGGGGGTCGTCCACTATCCGACCACCGTATTACCCGGCGAAGATGGGAATGCTGCATTTTTCGGGCATAGCTCCAATAATATCTTTAATAAAGGGAAGTATAAGTTCGCGTTTGTCCTATTACATACGCTGGTGCCCGGCGATACGTTTTATCTCACTTATAACGATAAAGTGTACGTCTACAAGGTCATCTCTAAAACCATAGTCAACCCCAGCGATGTTGCGGTACTTGGGCCAGTCAGTGGCCAAACAGCAACGGCAACCCTGATTACCTGTGATCCGCCAGGAACCAGCCTAAACCGCCTCATTGTGGTCGGTCAGCAAATTAGTCCGGATCCAGCTGGTGATACCCAACCAGTGGCGAAAACCACCACAGCAGCGACCACCCCGACTGAACTTCCGGGTAATGGACCGACACTTTGGACTAAGTTTTCGAAGACGTTCGCCGGCAAGTCGACCATTATTGTCCTACTTATCGTCGGTTTTCTGATTGTGCTACGTTGGATCAACAAACCGAGAGCTGAAGAAGTCCAACCCTAGGACAGTACACGCTACTGATCAGACGGCGTCAGCATTGACGTTTGGGTAAGCTCAAACTGCCCGCTTGGCGATGATTGCTCCATACCATACAGGTAGGTGTAGTTGGTATTGAAGTCCGGTAAGTAACTGGGGTTCTGGGTAGTCAGCGTCTGGGCATTGGTGTGATCATAATCAAAGATAACCAGTTTTCCTCCGCTCACATACATAATCCGATCACCGTCCATCCAACTGGCATGGACCTGCGGGGCATCGAGCGGCAGAATTGATGAATAGTTGTAGCCAATCTTATTTTCAAGATCGTAGACACCAAAATCTGTGCCGTTTTCAGCCATCACGAACTGGGCGTTATCGGAGAAATTTACATAATTTGGCGCCGGCACATGTAGCACTTGTACTGGCACGACGGCGTGCTGCGGTGCGGCATTGAGTTGGCCGATCGGATCTTCAAAGACATAGACTTTATTTTCACTCGTCGCCCCGGCAACGACGTAGAGCGTCCCCGAGTAGGTGGTTAAGTTTAATACGTAGTTACTGCCAGCCGGAAAGCTGTGAACGATATAACTCTGACCAGCGACAGTGAGTTTTAGGAGCGCTTTGCCCGACGGCGCATCAGCATCAGTCACGTAGAGCATGGTATTGCTCCCGTATGATTGATAGGCAAGCACATGAGTTAAATAGGCCACTGGCGTCGGCGCACTGAGTGACGCCGTTGATAGGCTCTGATCACCGGCATTATACAGATAGAAGGAATTATACTTTTTATTATTGAGCGTCAATTTCGACGGATTCGCATTCAAGGTGTTATTAAGATTTATTGACTGGGATGGGTTCTGGGTATCGACTAAAATGTATTCCAATTTGCCATCAAAAACATGCTGTAAGACAACATGGGAATTATCATCTGCCCACTCTTCCAACTGCCAGCTTTCAGTCGAAGTAGCCTGACTGACAATGGAACTCGGTAAACTGAAAGTTGTCATTTTCGGTTTGGGTGTACTCAAATCAAACAGCTCGAAGTTACCCGCAGAACCGGGTTCTTCGACCAATACCCAGCGCCGATCAGGACTTTGCGTAACAAGCGGCGGGGAAGCGGTATAGTTCTCAATTTTAGTGGTTTTGAGCTTTACCGGGAATAAGATTGGATAATCAAAATGCATGACGACTCCACCATCGAGTGCGATAGTCCGATTCCAATTCCGATAGCCATTCCGTTTTAAGGTCACGTTATAGACTCCGGATGGCAGAAACAGGCGGGTATTTGTTGTCGACTTATAGAGCTGGTTATTTAAGTAAATTTTTGCCGGGTTTGGCTGCGACGAAAGAAACACAAGACCGTTCTGTATGATGGTACCGTTTTTACCAAACCCAAAACCATCGGCTTCATATAATAAGATAGTGGTCGCGATTAGTATGGCTACCGCAATAAGCACATATCCTACGAACAAGATAATGCGCTGTCTAAGCTGTTTTTTTGGATCTACGAAATCCATCGATTGCTACCTTTACTATCCGAAAACGGATCTAGTAGTTACTTCTAATCACTAACCTATATGGAAAAACACTCGATACTTTCGAGTACCTATGTAAGCAGTGTTACATTTTAGGAGAACACACTCCTAAACAATAGGATTACAAGCATCCCTTACAGTTTGCTGTAAATTATCAACCTCGGCTAGCTATTATGAAACTACTTGCAGTGAACCACAAGAGGGTTTAAGATGTGTATAAATCGCCAACACGTTCGACAAGGTTAGGAATCGTGACCAAAAACACAAACATAGTAAAACTAAACGGCCGTCATTATGATTCGGAAACGGGTGATTTGCTGAATATTCCCCACGATCCGGAGAAACCGTCACCGACTATACGCGAAGTAAAATCGGTTGCCAGTACCAAGCAAAAACCAAAAAGCGTACAACTCAAACGTGACATAAAACCATCTGACGAACTAGAGAAAAAAGTCGCGCATGATGAACCGGCAAAACGTTCCTCGGGTGGCATTAACGATGTCTCGAGACATCCAATGGCCACAATTATTCATCATAAAACAGAAAGTTCGACGACTCTTATGCGTCAATCGGTGCAAAAACCGAAACCAGGCTATCCGAATCACTTGAAGGCCCACGGCCACGTTAAGGCAACAACCGTGCCTCAGTCGCATTTTATTGCCCCGAAACTATCCGCTGAACAAATTGACGATAATCGCTTAAAGCACGCTCATGGTGTCCGCCACAGCCGATTGATCACCCACTATAGTTATTCTGATACGCCACTCACACCTGATCGACCGCAAATGATCAGTCTCCCGCGAGCGGTGGTGCCAAGACCAGCCATGAGAGCTCCTGTCAGGTCTCGCTCAACAGCCGATATGCTAGAACGAGCTGTAGCAAGGGCAACAACGCACGAACAACCACCGTATCGGCCAAGTCGAGGTCGTTACGGTCGACATACCCGACGTATCGTCGGAGTCGGATCGGTCGTCGTGTTGTTTGTCGTTCTTACTGGTTTCTTGATTCATGCGAATATGTCCAACATTAAAGTTGATCTGGCTTCCTCAAAAGCTGGATTTTCGGCCGGTCTACCGACAGCTGCGCTAGGCAGCTATAATCTCGCAAGCGTCGGATCAAGCGTTCGTCAGGTATCACTCGAGTATAACCAGCCAAACAATCTTTCCGGTTCTTATGAAATTATAGAAAGACCATCAGCTTGGGATAGTGCAACCCTAAGAGACATGTTTGTCACCCAAGTGACAAAGTACTACCAAACGGAAGACGATGGCGGCAGAATTGTCTATTTGTATGGGCAAGGGAATGCGACCTGGGTGAACGGCGGCGTGTGGTATACGATTACTAGTGGTGGTAATTTAACTGATACTGACTTACTTCAAATAGCCGCTTCTTTTTAAAAATATTTCTTCGCTAGCGATTATCTTATACTATACCTAGCATGACTACGCCAGTGAGAACTCGTTTTGCTCCAAGTCCAACCGGTTTTATGCATGTCGGCGGCATAAGGACCGCACTCTATGCTTGGTTGGTTGCCCGACAATCAGGTGGTGCATTTATCTTACGCATTGAAGATACCGACAAAGCTCGGGAAGTGTCTGGCGCAGAAGCACACATTATAAAAAGCCTCAATGAGCTTGGGCTTTCCTATGATGAAGGTCCCGACAAAGGTGGTCCCTATGGACCCTATCGCCAAAGTGAGAGACTTACGATATACAAACAGTGGGCTGAACGGTTAATAGCCGACGGTCGCGCTTACGCCGATCCCTATTCACCTGAAGAACTGCAGCAGTTTCGTGAAACGGCGGTTGCTCACCGTCAGCCATTTTTGTACCGTAATCACCGGCCGACTAATCCACCAGTTTGGGATAGCACTAGGCCTCTACGATTCAAAAGCGAGCCAAAAGCCTATGAGCGTAACGATGAAGTTATGGGAAAACTCGCCACCGGCGAAGAGATGATTGATGATTTCATCCTCATCAAATCCGATGGCTATCCAACCTATAACTTCGCCCATATTGTTGATGACCATGAAATGAAAGTCACCCATGTCATTCGTGGACAAGAGTTTTTAGCTAGTATTCCGAATTATCTTAATTTATATGAAGCGTTCCATATGAGTGCACCATTGATGGCTACATTACCGCATATACTCGGTCCGGACGGCAAAAAAAAGCTCTCCAAACGTGATGGGGCGAAGGATGTTCTCGAGTATCTGAGGGAAGGGTACTTACCCGAAGCGTTGTTGAACTTTATTGCCTCACTTGGCTGGAATGACGGCACTGAACAAGAACTGTTTTCTGTACAAAACCTGATTGATACTTTCAACTTAGATCGTGTCCAAACCTCTGGTGCCCGCTTTGACGAACAGCGTCTTATTTGGATGGACGGCGCTCATATTCGTGAACTCTCGCTCGATGACTTCTATAGTCGATCTCGCGGCTACTGGCCCACGGTGGCCGAGTCAGCAAGTGAAGAATATAAAAAGCAGGTGCTCGGGCTTGTACAGGAGCGACTGAAGTATTTGTCAGAGTTACCAGATCTCACTAGCTTCTTCTTTACTGATTTACCTGTTGATTTTTCTCTTATCACTAATCACAAACAACTGTCTAAACTCAGTACCGATGAGCTACTCGCCCTACTTACACAAACTCAAGCGAGCCTCAACGAAAGCACCTTCACAATAGACGATCTCACGACTACATTAAATGAGCTTCTACAACAGACCCAGCAAAAACCAGTTGTACTATTTAGTCTCATTCGCATTGCCACGACCAATGCGCCCTCCAGTCCAGGCTTGGTCGATACGCTTCACGTCCTCGGTAAAGATCGTAGTCTGCGGCGCTTACAAACATTTTTAGACTATGTTTCCAAGAGCATCCAGTGACTATAGGCTAGGCAGATTAGCATAACCATTGCTACAATGGAGACATGATTGATGACTTTAGGCCAGTCAATCGGCCTGGCAAGTCTCTACCAGCTACTCAAAACCAGCCCAGTAAAGACTCAAACACAAATACCACCTATTTGACTCCAACCGACATAGCGAGCGAACTAAGCCCTGCTAGTAGTACGCTGGATCCGACTCCGTCATCGAATGCAATCGCCCAGGGTACGCCACAAATAACGTCAAGCGACGACAAAGAACATCATAAGCTCAACAAAAAAGCCCTCGGTATTATCATTGGAGTTCTTATTGTTCTTGTTGGCGGCGGAGTCGCAGGTTGGTATCTCACGCGTCCTGCGCCAAAAGGATCACACATTGCAGCGAAAATTACTGTGACTCAGCCCGCAATATCGACGCCGATGGTGTCTACCGTTCCATCGGAATTGAGCGGTTTGCCAGTCAACCCGGTCGATAATAAAAACCCCGTTACTGGTGTCATGATTGAAAATAGCACTTTTGCCAGACCACAGTCTGGTCTCGGATCAGCATCCGTTGTCTTTGAAGCTTTGGCCGAAGGTGGTATTACTCGGTTTATGGCACTGTACCAGGACACGGCACCAACCAATGTTGGACCTATTCGAAGTGTTCGTCCCTATTATGAACAGTGGGCACTCGGCTTCGATGCGGGCATTGCACACGTTGGTGGCAGCCCAGATGGCCTAGCCGACCTCAAAACCTGGGGCGTCCGTGATCTAGATGAATTTTATAATGGCAGCTCCTACCATCGGATTACAACTCGGGAAGCCCCGCATAATGTGTATACCGGCATACCGACACTCACCGCACTGGAAGTCAGCAAAGGCTACACTAGCTCGACTTTTACACCGTTTCCAAGAAAACCAGATTCTCCATCTAAAACGCCGAATGCAACGATTATTGGACTCACCCTGTCAAGCGCAGACTATAACGTGTTGTACGAATACAACTCCGCAACAAATAGTTACTATCGAAGCGAGGGCGGGGCTCCTCAGTTTGATGCAAATACCAACTTGCAATTGCAACCGAAAGTAGTCATCGCTATGGTCATTCCGGAATCGAATGGTGCACTGGACAGCTCCGATGCCTACTACAGCGAATATCAGGTTATTGGCAGCGGGCCGGTGTATGTTTTTCAAGACGGCACCGTCACCACAGGCACTTGGACCAAAAGCAGCAATACCTCCCAAATTACGTTTACCAATGCAAGCGGTGCACCTATCAAACTCAATGCCGGACAGACCTGGTTAACCGCCATCGCCAGCACTTCTGGCGTCAGTTATTCGACCTAAAGAGCCCTTCTTATGGATCATTTGCAACAACTACGTCGCACCATTCTCACCTTAATTTGTTGCTTCTTCATCATCGAGAACGTGGTTGTCCTCGGTCTACTCTGGGCCGGTATAGAGTACTGGAATGTACCGATACGAGTCATTACACTTATTGCCCTCGGTACAGGCTTTATCTTTGTTTTTGTAGTGGCAAAATTTTTGAGCGGCTATATTATTCAACCGGTGACGGCCCTATGGCAAATAATTCTTCATCTGAGCCCTAATCAGCATGGTATTGCCGCACCGAAAATAGACGAACTTGAAGTTGGCAGAGAGCTGGTTAGTAGTCTCGCCGCTCAAATCTATCAGCTCACCGATATCGCTGAGCAAACCGCAGCCATGACACACCAAGAAAGCTTAGAGCTTAAACGTAATTTTATTGCCCAGAATTTACCAATACCATTGTTTGTATTAGATGACACCGAAACTATTACCTATGTTAATGAGAACGCCGCCAAGTATATCGGTATTGAGTCAAAAGAACTCATCGGCAAAAACGTCTATATGGTACTCGACATGTCATTCCCGAGCGAAGATACTCTCGACAAATGGCTCAAGGATGTCAAAGAACATAAAGCAACCGCTCGGATGAATTGGGAGCGAGTGCGACTCAATATTCGTGATAATCATCCGACGCTGTTATTTGATTTAGCCGCCTACTACAACAGAGGCAATGAACAGAAGATTACGACTATGCTGTTATTGTTTGATCACACCAAACAGTATAGTCAGGATGACCAAGCCATTAGTTTTATCGCGCTCAGCGTCCACGAACTGAGAACACCTCTTACCTTGCTTCGTGGCTACGTTGAAGTTATGGAAGATGAGCTTAGCGGCAAACTCAGCCCCGAACTGGAAGACTTTCTCCTAAAGCTGAAGAGTACCACTCAACAATTGACCGCCTTTGTGAATAACATCCTGAACGTTGCCAGGGTCGATAATGATCAGCTGGAACTTACGCTACAATCGGGCGACTGGCCGACCATTTTGAATAGCACCCTCGAGGGTTTGAGGCTACGGGCAAAAGTCCAGGGCATTTCCTTGGAGTGCCATATCGCAGCCGATTTACCACCGGTTGGGGTTGATAGACTGAGTATTGGCGAGGTTGTCACCAATCTTATCGATAACGCCCTGAAGTACAGTGGTGAGTCAAAGCTTATTAAAATAGATGCCCACCTCACCAGCGGCGGCTTAGTAGAAACAACTGTTGAAGACTTCGGTCTCGGTATATCGACCAGCATTTTGTCCAATTTATTTACCAAATTCTACCGTGACCATCGAAACCGTGCCCAGATTGGGGGCACTGGACTTGGTTTGTACTTAAGTAAGGCGATTGTCACTGCTCACGGAGGCAACCTGTGGGTCCGAAGTAAAGAAGGCCAGGGAAGTATTTTTGGTTTCACCTTGCTGCCCTATGGTCAATTAACGGATGAACTAAAGCGCAATGGAAACCAGGAAATTACCCGTAGTGCGCATGGCTGGATTAAAAACCATTCGCTCTACCGGAAATAGTATCTAAATCTGGTACAGTATAAAGTATGGCTAATCAAGAACCAGTACCCGAAGAATTAAGCGGGCGTAAAGTCCTTATCATTGAAGACGAACACTTTATTGGTGAATTGTACACCAGAGCTCTCACCAAAGCAGGCTACCTTGTTGACGTTATCGGTGACGGTGGTGAGGCGTTAAAAGCTGCACTAACTAACAACTACGACATCATCCTGCTTGATTTAATGATTCCTAGTGTCACGGGTATTGAAATCCTTCGCATTCTCCGCGACCCTGACAAAAAACCACCAATTAAAGCAAAGATTATCATAACCACCAACTTGGAACAGCGTGAAGATGTCAAAACGGACATTGAACGCCAAGCCGATGGCTACCTAGTAAAAGCCGAACTCACTCCTCACGAATTGGCTAACTTTCTTAATACCGTGAAGTAGCAGCGGCGACAAAATCACAACTTTTTTAGGCATGACGGATAGTTGACGAGCGCGTATAATAAGCGGTAGCCATGTGCGGGTTGGTGTGTTCATCACCTACCTCCGTACAGACTTCACAATCAAGAAAATATACTTCGGTCACTGTTTTCTTTCCATATTCAAGCATTGGTTTAGGCTAGCATGGGACTTCCTATCAGAACGGTATCAGGATTTCTCCGCGGTCTAGGCTCCAAACTCTAAAAAAGCCGTTCACTGACAGCCTCATCAACTAGTCAGGACTCTTTTTATCACCCCTAATTTTGGAGCTTGCACTATGGATAAAGTTACTACTAATGAAATAGAAATCACGTCTGTGTACTTTCGTACTTTCCCCGACAAACAACGATTTGAAAGCTTCCCAAAGCGAATGGTCTACAAAGGCCGGGAATACACTTTCATGGAATCTGGCATGCGGTACTTAGTACGGCAAGGCCAGGCCTTCATAAAATTGTTTGACGTCAGCGATGGCCAAACAAGTTTTCGATTGCGACAGGACGAACAGAATCACTGGACTCTCGTTACCATGAGAGCGGGATGCTAACTATGACTCGTCAAATGTCTCATCTCAGAAATCGAATTCATAAACTGTGGCCAACAGCCGAGTCGTATCGAGTTCCGGAAGACTGTTTTCGTGATAGTATAAGCAGCTGAACCCGGAAAATAACTTAGCAATGCACTATCAAGAGTTACTCAACCGCTATCGTATCCAAACCGATCAAATGACCAAAGATCGGCTATCAGTGGTGCTTCGTGAGCTGGAAACGACACTTTCGCAGCAGATAGCAGGTGATATCGTTGAATTTGGCTGCTACAAGGGTACGACGAGCCTATTTATTCGCAGACTACTTGATCTGTATCATCTTTCGGAAGCCAAGCGGTTTTACGCCTACGATTCTTTTCAAGGCTTGCCAGCGAAATCTCACCAAGACCAGAGTATCAGTGGCGAGGCTTTCGTAGCTGGTGAATTATCTACTTCCCGCCAAGATCTTATGCGAGAATTTAAAAAAGCCGGACTGCACCAACCTATTATCATAAAGGCTTGGTTTCGCGACGTAAAACCGGACCAACTACCGAGCACAATCGCCTATGCTTTTTTGGATGGCGATTTTTATCAATCAATTATCGATTCATTAACACTCGTCTGGCCTCGGCTGGTGAGCGGTGGACGAATTACCATTGACGATTATCAGCGACCGGCCCTACCAGGCGTAACTCAAGCTGTGCAAGATTATTTTAAAGGGCAAGTACCGCTACTGCATTTTGAGCAAACTATCGCTATTATTAAAAAACCATGAAGCTACATATCATTACCCTCGGCCCACCTAAGCTCCCTTATGCAAAAAGCGGTTGGCATGAATACCTCCATCGTTTAGAGCACTACCATAGCGTTCAGGTGACCCATATCCCCGATAAACACAATTCCACCAAATCATATGTAACGGCAGCTGGAAATAGTTTTAAAATAGCTCTCTACATTCAAGGTACTGAGTTCTCAAGTCCTGAACTCGCTCGTTTCCTAAATCAGAAAGCAGTTGAGAGCAGGGAACTCAGCTTTCTGATCGGCGGACCTGATGGACTACCCGAGGAAGTACTGGCTCAGGCAGACTTTAGCTGGAGCCTCGGGCTACTAACTTTCCCCCATGACCTTGCCATGGTTATGGTAGTTGAGGCTTTGTACCGGGCCTCAACAATTACTGCATCTCAGCCGTATCACAGGTAACAGATTGTCACTTAATCTGATAGGTTCTTAAAGAATAGGTAGTCAAAAAACTGGGTCAAACCTACCAGAAAAACAATAGCTATAAGATATTCCAATAACTCGTAACGGGAGTGCACCAGTGTGATGACAATAAATGAAGCGAAATAAAGTACTACCAGGAAAACCATCATGGTTCTATATTGTGCTGTTCGTTGATACGGGTAATAGCCTCGAAAGTGCATCGCGGTAAATACCTCACCGTAGCTGTCTGGATTTTTGTGGGCGCGTTTTAACATATTTTTAGTGTAAACCTTTTACGTCAAACAGCGGCCCTTTTATCAACAACGAGTCATTGTAAGATCATGCCTCTCAGGAGCGGAAAAGTAGGGTAGGGCTGAGTATTAGTACTCGAGCCAAAATGACCCTCATTTCGAATGACCTGCGTCCCACCGAGCTTATCAAACATATATCTTCCTTGTACATCGTTACAGCCCCAAGGGTCGTTGACGGAGTTTACAAAGTAAATGTCGGCAACTTGCGTCTTAATTTTTTCCCAATCATACGATTTTTGTAGTATTGGATTTTCACCATCAGGTAAAGGTTTGACAAAGCTGGCAACTAAAAAGGCTTTTGGAATGGGAGCTTCAATATTTTCCAGAATACTTAGAATCAAGGTAGCGCCCGCTGAATGACCAATCAGTATTGTTTCCTCATCAAAGGTATGACTTGAAAGGACTTTTGGCAAGAAGATATCGATAGGTTCGTGATTTATTTCTGGATATGAAGGTACTTCAACGGCATACCCAGCTTCTTGAAGCTGGTCACTCAACCACTGATACCAAAAATCTGCCGGAGTACCATCCGTCCCATGAAAGATAATCGCTTTTTTGCTCATTTAGTCATAATAGCAGAGGTCGTCGACGTTCACACACCCATGAGGCAATACTTGACTACAGATAAGTAGTGGCCCAAGAAAGAATACCGAAAAGTGACATCGCTATCGGCCTTCTTAATCGCTCTTCTAAATTTTTCTTGGTGACTCGCCGGAATAATAGTATCAGTCCTCGAGAGTATCATCTTGACATGTTTATAGGCAAAGGCAGTCGTATAATTTTTTGGGGAGAGTTCCTGCCAATCGTGATCTAGCTTTCGAATATGCGTATCTTCTTTTTCAAAAGATTTCCTGAGGTTATAGGTTCGCTGTCCATACCACATACAGAGCGCTAGGTCATCACCAGCTACCACAAACACCGCGTCTTGAAAATCATGGAATAAAGCAGCCGTCATGGCTAATGCGACACCACCAAGGCTGAGTCCTATCAAACGAATAGAGGTGTAATTATGCTTGGCTTTTAGCATAGTCAGGTCTGACGCCACCGATTTTTGAATGTACTCAAAAGATCGTAAAACTCTATCCTCACTAGGCATAAGTATTTGAGGATTAAACTCATACAGCAAGACCGACCAGCCTCTTTTTATTAGACGCTTGGCTAAAATGTTGGTGACAAAACGTACTCCATGCCAAGGCGGAAATATAACTGCCAGTTTAGTTGCATTGGCATTGAGATGAGTTTTTGAGACTATGGCATTCTCAACGCGATAGCTTGTATCTATCTCATCTTTTTTCAACTTGGCATATAAAATGAATACTTTGTCGAACATACGATACTACTTTGGTATTACATACGCTGGAAAGCACATTAATCAGTTACTCGGTGTTCAGTTTCTCTTTTTAGTGCGAGTTGCTGGAGTTGTCGTTCATGCATACTGAGTACCCAATCGTACGTGGCCGTTGGGCCGAATCGCGGATCGCTCACATCATGAGTATCACGTAGAGCCTGCACATACTTCCGATCTTGGTCGATACGTCGGCGAACCTGATCAGCCTTGCGAATATCGTCCGCTAGACAGACTAACTCGGCGCCAAGTATCCCGACATCGATAAGCAATACGCCGGCTTTGCCTTGCACGACCACAGCATTACTCTGACAGAACTCGCTCTGGTGGACCAGCACGCCTCCTGCAACCTGCCTTAGCACACGTGGTTCCTTTGATATGCGGTTTGCAGTCGACTGGCGAATCTGGCAGCCATAGAAGATAAGCGAGATAGACGAGACTTATGAGCCAGGGTTGAGATACCTTTGGCCGAAAGCTTACTTTGAAACGTAAGTAAAAAGAAACTAGTTATGATTGCTAAATAGTACACTGTCCGTATTCTATAGCATTACTTTCTAAAGAAATACTCCCACTCATCGAGAAAACCCTAAGTTAACGTGGTATAGCTGCATTTAATTACTCACCTTACGCATCACTCCCACTTTCTTGAGTCCTGGGGCATACTAAAAGCAGTCAACCTTTCATCAAGGATGTTGCTATGCCAAAACAAAAACAATCCAAGCCCGTCAACGTACCAATGCTTGACCTGTATTCTGACTATCTCATCAGCTCATTCGGATTGACCACGGCAACTGGTATGTCGGCCGCCCTGGACGGGTCAGTCGGCCATGACGACGTCACCCGTTTCCTGTCTGCCCGGGAATATACCAACAAAGACCTCTGGAAACTGGTTAAGCCAACGATCCGGCAGATTGAAACTGACGACGGCATACTGGCTTTGGATGACACCATTGAAGAGAAGGCCTACACCGACGAAAACGACATCATTGCCTGGCACTATGACCACGTCTTCAACCGGAATGTGAAGGGCGTCAATATTCTCAATATGCTCTACCATAACGACCAGGCAACGGTACCCTTGGGGTTTTGCCTGGTCAAGAAAGACGTACCTTTCACTGACCCGAAGACCGGCAAACAAAAACGCAAGTCCTCGGCCACCAAGAACGAACAGGCCCGTGAGCTCATCGGGGCAGCCATCCAAAACCAGGTGAAGTTTCGCTACTGCCTTGCTGACAGTTGGTTTTCCTCACAGGAAAACATGGAGTTCATCGTTGGCAAGGGCAAACACTTCATCTTTGCCCTCAAGAGTAATCGTACGTTTGCAAAAAGTAAGGAGGATAAACTACGAGGAGTATTCCACGCAGTCGAATCGCTGGCCTGGGAAGAAAACACTACCAAGACAGGGTACCTCAAAGGCATGAATATGACGGTGCGTATCACCCGTCAAATCTTCACAAACGGAGATGACAGTCAGGGTGTTTTGTATCTCGCTACCAGTGATCTGACGCTAGGACATACCGACATAACCACGATCTACCAAAAACGGTGGAAAGTGGAAGAGTACCACAAGTCCGTAAAGTCCAACCTCGGGCTGGCCAAGTCACCGACCAAACGAGTGAAGACACAAAGTAACCACTTCTTTGCGGCAACCTATGCCTACCATAAGCTGGAACGACTGGCGAAAGCGAGCAATCTGAACCACTTTGCCTTAAAGGCAAAGCTATACCTCAAAGCTCAGCAAGCCAGTTTGGCTGAACTTCAGGTACTCAAAGAAGCTGGAGGTTTTGCGTAAGGTGAGTTAATTACATATGGGGTGCATCTGAGATGGATAAAAGATTGTACTATATCCTCACAGTAGCAGCTACTGGCCAAAATAATAGTGACTATGCTAAAAATAGGATGGTGAAAAGGAGCGCTACAACATTTTATTGTTTCTCGCCACCGGTCATGGTGGCCACTTGTATTATTGAAGTCGCGCTTTTTATATATACCGTAAGTCGCTACAAACTGACGGTCATTACTCGACTTACAGCGCTGACCTTACTATTACTGGCCCTCTTTCAATTGTGTGAGTTTCATGTCTGTCGGTCTGGCTGGGTTACAGGCACCTGGTCCCGTATCGGTTTTATGGCCATAACGCTCTTGCCGCCAATAGGTATACAGATCATACGAACTATTGCAGGTCGTGGCTGGCGAATACTTAGCTGGGGCGCATATACTTCCGGCATTGTATTTGCAGCACTATTCGGCTTTAGTAGATCGGCATTTGATGGTCATATATGTGCGGGCAATTACGCCATATTTCAACTCGCGCCGCACTTAGGTGGACTTTATTTTGGCTATTACTACACTTGGCTTTTTGTAGGGATCGGCTTATGCCTTTACTTTTCTATCAAAGCTAGGTCTCTCATTCGTGAAGCACTTATTCTTCAAGCCGTAGGATTCCTGGTCTTCGTGCTGCCGACAGGCATCGTGAATGATTTAAATCCTAAAACCATTTCAGGCATCCCCAGCATAATGTGCGGATTTGCCGTACTGTACGCTCTCATCCTGGTATTTGCTATTGTTCCTCGTACCCTTAAAGATCAACAGTTGCGCACCTCATAACAACGAAACTTCATCAATGCGAGTCAAATAAAAACAGCATGTGCGGGCATTGTTGTATCTGATACAAGGCCCTTGAAGCAAAAAGCATAACAAGACTATCCTATGCACTATACAACCTCCTGATTAAGAGGTTCGTCTATCTAAAGCCTCTCGCTTAACTAAGGCCATCAAAAAAACTATTTGCAAAAAGCAATCTATGTACTAGTGTTATTATATGTCAAATCCAGATACTCTGGCAATAGAAGCTCAGATTGCTGAGCTATATCGCCCAGCAGTTATGAAAGCAGCCGATTTTATAGATAGGTATAGCTTCTGTAGCATTAGTGGACCGTTTCGATCAGGTAAAACTACTACACTCATTCCGGCTTTAGAAAGTCATTTTAGTGAAGCTGGACTTACGGTGGTAAACATACCGAACCCGATTCTGGACAGTAGCATTGAGGCAAGTATAGGGTATGGGGTGGAGCAAGCTGAGAAAGGATTAGTTATTATTGATAAAGCAGCGAATGCATCCGTAAAAAACCACGAGCAAGATGTATTACGTTATTTTCAAAGACTAGGCTATGCCGCTGCAATTCCAGTCGTGACATATCCTTACGGCAACATCAACACTAAAACAGACATCGTAAATCGATGGCGACCAGCAAGCGTTGCAGAAGTTTCACACATCAGTCTCGAGCCGCCCTATTTATCCAAAGAACTGACACGTGCATACCTCAATGCGTATGGTGCCTCCAAAGAAGTAGCTGACTATTTTATGACCCTCCCGCATTACCTTGCGGTAATAGCATTGGTGCGTGAAATGGATGGACCAACCTTACATGAATTGCCTAAAGCACTTACTGATTTAGACGACAATCTTACTAGATGCCGAGGTGCTATTCCATCAATTGAATTGAATAGTGCACAACTGCAAGTACATATTGCCAAAGAAGAATATTCGTCCTGAAATAAGCTGAGAATTAGAACTCCTTCAAATGCAAGTGACCCTGGTAGAGTCGACATGGGACCATGCCTGTGAGGAGACACTTCGATGGAATGGAGTACTGAAATTACCGCAGTGGTCGTGGGGAATCTTTTGTAGTATTAGTACCTAATTATATTCTTTACAAGAGGGGATAACCCCTTTGTAGGCTTGTGCAAATTGAATTGTGTCAGCCTGCCGACAGGCATCATAGATACTTTCTTGCACAGCTTTCGCTGCGGTGTTGCCTATTATGTCTACCGAGAAAAACCTAGTATCCTCTGTTTCCTTGAAATATTCAGCGTTGCTATTGAGTGGTTCTTTGAGCTCAGCAGTACTAAAGACAAAAACAGTGTCACCATCAGCTGAGGTATGCACAGGATTGATACCCCGTACTTGACCCTGAGAGCCAAAGTGAGCCACTTTCTCATAGTGTTCTTTGGATTTCAGGTCAACATTGATACCGACGACCGAGATGGTGGTATTTGACGTATCTTTCGTTACAAAGTCTAGCAAATCCTCGTAAGGTTTGAATTTAGTATTCTCGTCACGGTTGCCTGCCAATATTTCGCCATTGGGCAATATTACATTACCCAATGCATTAACTATCGATAACGCACAGACAATAATACCATTGCCCAAATCAATACGAGCCGAACCTACACCAGCTTTCATAGCTCCGGTCTTAGTTCCACCTTCAATCCAGCGAAACTTGCCGACTGATGTACCCGTGCCAGCGCCGACGTTACCACCTTGTACTGCTTCGGCCGTGGCATTATCGTACGCCTCGCGCCCATACCTTGGATCATAAGGCGCTACTCGCATTCCTTGGTCATAGATTATCGCACCGGTTATTGATGGATTGTAAATATCCTCGTGTTCACCAGAGCGAGGGCCAATCTTATCATTACGCAGGCAATCCATAATTTCAGAAGCCGACATAAGGCCGGTATTACTACCACCTGCTATAAAGATACCATTCTCTTTAAAGTCAGTATTACTGCTTCGCAAGGCTTCGGTATTAAAAGAACCTACCGCACCACCATAGGCTTTATAAGCTACAGAATAGGGTTTATCAAAGAGTATGACCGTGCAACCAGTCAATTTATCAAGATGAGTTGAGTGGCCAACTCTAACACCAGATAAAGCAGTTAAAGTAGTGTTGCTCATCATCACATCATATCAAAAGAGACAGGAACCAAAAACGGGGGTGATAAAAATAAAAGGATTAGCGCATGCACTAGTCCGTATCCGTTATGTTCATTTGGTAACCTTAGTTGTGTCGATATGGAATCGTCTCTGAAATTACCGTGCCAAGGACGGTGATCATTTGAGCCGCCAACCAGTAGAGCACCTGACCTAATAACCAGATTCTTTCTTCAAGACATCATCAGTATTGAATAAGCCGCCATCTATAACTATAGTCTCGCCATTTATATAACTCGCTTTATCCGACACCAGGAATTCCACTAGTGATGCAATTTCTCCTGGCTTACCATTGCGACCTAGCGGTATTGAGGTTGCAGTAGATTCAGCTATTTCACCAGTGACCATTTCCGTATCAATCCAACCAGGAGCGATGGCATTGACACGAACGCCCTTGGAGCCAAGTGTATTACCTAGGCTTTTTGTAATGCTGATTAAGCCTGCTTTGCTGGCAGAGTAGCTCAGTCCGTCATAACCACCGGTCATGCCATCAGTACTAGAGATATTTACTATACAACTACCCCTTGGCATTATCTTTCCGATTGCGGTGGAGAGGATTAGCGGAGCAGTGAGATTAACCTCGAGCGTTCTATCCCATGTAGCGTAGTCCATATTTAATGGCTTATCCATTTCCCAGATTCCAGCATTGTTAACTAATGCGTCAACCGAAAGGACCGAGAGCTCATTCGCAAGCTTTAGAGTACTTTCTCGCTTAGATAAGTCAGCCTGGTGAAAAATAATGTTATGTTTTGCCGTTATCTTATCAGCCTCGTCTTTGGAGGTGCTATAGGTCCCGTGCACTTCATAACCAGCTTGTGACAGCTCTATTGCTATAGCTTTCCCGATGCCTCTACTCGCCCCTGTGACAACAGCTATTTTCATATTCACATGATACCAAAGGTAGCTGGAACCATAAATCCTCTAAAGTACTACAGACTTCGGTCTTACTCCTAGACCCCATTTCATATCTCTTCTCGCCGTAACGTATACTGGCCTCATGCACAGACCAAAACTGATCCTTCTTGACGGCTTTGCCGGAATTGGCAAAACTACGCTAGCAAAAAGATACATAGCTGAGCATCCTCTGGCAATGGATCTTGAGGGCGATGAAATTATTGTCATGCTCGGTCAGTGGCTCAAATACGAAGACGAGGCCCGACAACTTCTTTTTGAACTTGGTAAGGTCATAATCACTACACACCTAGCGTCTGGTCATGATGTCGTAGTTCCATGTCTGCCTACGAATGTCACGCACCAAAGAGCGTTCGAGGATATTGCAAGAAAGGTGAACGCTCAGTTCTTTGAAGTCGTGCTCGTGACCAAGCGAGAGGAGGCAATACAGCGTCTACTCAAACGGAGAACATGGGGCGAAGTAGGCACCGATCCATTGACCGAAGCCGATCTGCTGGTTATTGAAAAGCTTTACGACGATATGAGTAAGACGTTAGCGGAACGACATGATGCAATTCGAATACCTTCCTTAGAGGAAGGTCACGACGATACGTACCAACTATTTTTAACAGCAATAGAAGAAGTTTAAGCGGCAATTAGACCTTGCGTACAAGTAGTCGTTGTTTCCCTCTATTTCCTGTAGAGTTAGGGCTATGAACAGTCCTGTACAATCTTTTGACCCATCAGTCCTAGAGACGTTCGCTGCAACTTTCGCCTCCCTCAAAGAGCAAGACATACTAACACCCACTGTTACACTCGATAGACTTAAAGCCGAATTAACGACTGGTCAGCAATCCATTGTTGACCAAATCGTAGATCTTGAGCCAATAGACTATGGCGTAAAAACTCCCTACGCGGGAGATTTAGAACCAGTGCCTGATGATCTTGTGAAATTGAGCGGACAGCAATATACGGAGAACGGTGACCAGAGAACCCTGGATGACAAATACGTGCCACGCCATATCTTTGAAGCATACACGCGCATGAACGAAACGTTCATGGTAGATAGTCCTGATCGCAGTCTACTTGTACTAGCATGCTACCGATCTCCAGCCTATCAAGTGATCGTATTCATTAACTGGCTCACGAACAACTATGGTGGCGATATAGCCAAGACTATTCGCCAGGCGTCACCGCCCAACTACTCACAACACACCATAGCAAGCAAGGCAGCGATTGATTTTAAGACCGTAGACGGCTCGCCATCGGACAATCACCCAGAAGACTTCAGAGATACGGTAGAGTATGCGTGGCTACGCAAACACGCTAGAGGCTTTGGCTTTTACGAGTCTTGGCTTGAAGGCAACGAGTTTAATATGCGAGCTGAGCCGTGGCATTGGCAATACCTAGGCAACCGCTCAAATCAGTAGGTCGATCTGTGTTCTGCTCCAGATATGACAGGTAAGACGAGCTTACGGTAGTACCGGCGACTATGACCAACATGGAGCAGATAATTATCAAACAAGTTCCGTTTGGAAGTGTAAGAGAATAGGTAAATATGCAGGGCTTTAATCCCAGTCCCTACAGTCAAGTAACCGCTCACTACCCTCATGCTAAACTTGAGTGGGTAATCCCAGAAAACAAATATGTCACGTAAAAAGCTCACTTCCAGCGAAGTTACCAGGCGGTTGACCGAACTGCGCAATCTGCAGACATTGCATCGCCGCGACCGACAGCAAGTGAGTGACCTGACCGAAGCACTGAACTTGGTGACGTATCAGCGGGATGAACTACAGCAGCAGGTAGCAAACCTACAAATTCAGATAGCTGAGCTCCAAACCATGGTATTCGGTAAGAAGCGCCGGCCACCGACTGGTACGCCAGCTGTCAGGGACAACAACGCCGGCCCTCGACCAGCTCGAACTAAAAACTCCTACCGTCGCCCTTTGCCACCAGCTAGTGCCATTACCGCCACTGAACTTGTACCGGTTGGGTATTGTGTATGTGGTGGTCGACTGACTCGCATTTCCCAGCATGAACGCTACCAGGAAGATGTTCCGCTACCCGGGCTCACACCGGATTACATGCCACACCTGGTCACCCAATACATTATTGAGCGTGGTGTTTGTACCCAATGCGGCAAGGCTACTGCTGGCCGTGAGTTAGGTGGCCAGACCGTCCAACTTGGTTCTAATGCTCGTCTGCTTATTTGTCACCTGGTAAGTGTGATGGGCATGAGCTACCACGGCTTCACAGAACTACTCCGCAGCTTGTACGGCATGACTGTTTCAGACGGCGAGATTGCCTTAGTTCTTAGTAAGCAACACCAGACGTGGTTACCGGCGTACGAACAACTGAAGACTGACATCCGTAGCTCTTCAGCAGTCCATGCCGATGAAACACCCTGGGCAATTCAACAAAACAATGGACTGGGCCATGCCTGGAGCTTAAGCGACGCTCACAGTGAAAAGGTCTGTTATGTACTGGCCAACAGTCGAGGAACGCAGCATGCAAAAAACCTATTCGGGGCACAGTTTAGTGGTGTACGAATCAGTGATGACTATGGAGCGTATCGATCACTCCCAGGCATCCAGCAGCTCTGCTGGGCCCATCTATATCGGGTTATCCGTGATCTGCGCTACAATGACAACCTATCCGAAGAACAACTACCTGACGTCACCTGGTGGTACGAACAGTTTGCTGCCATTTACCAGGATTTAAGACACTATCTTAGTGCACCATATGATCTGGCAATGAGACAGCTACAAGCCAACCAACTGTGGCAACGTCTCTATGTTTTACTACCAATGAGCCTCAACGAACCTAAGAAACTCAAGAAATTGAAGGCTCAGCTCGGAAGAGCTGGCCCTGCCAAGTTATTTACTTGCTTGCTCTATGACACTCCTTGTGACAACAACCGAGCCGAACGTGATCTGAGACAGCTCGTGTTGAAGCGTAAACGTTCCTTTGGCAGTCAAACCGAAAAGGAGCCAAGGCACTAAGTACTATCTTATCTATCTGCACCACTACGTGGCGCAGTAACCCTGGAGGTTACTTTAAGGCATTAGCTGCTTTGGGGTAGTGAGCGGTTACACAGTCAATAATTGCCATTCGTCTTGATTCATATTATAATATTAAATATTATGAGAGTCGTGCCGACTGACGTGCCCATGCTCAAAGCAGTGCACAGTTTGGAACTTCCAGAAGCAGGAAATACTGCTTGGGGCGTCCAAATCATGGATACTGAACGTTTTCGTCAGGTGACAGATAGACCCCCAACTGGATACAGGGGTTTAGATGGCATAAGACCACTAGTAGTTGTCGAGTGGTTAGATGACGTGACGGGAGGCGTGGCCTGCATGCTTAAGGACCCGGCTGAAGAAGACGAACGCTATAATAGACTACCTCATGCTGTTAATGGGGGAATGGTGGATACTCCTTATGATAAGTACAACAAACGAGGTATGATACCTGGCTGTTACGATAAAACATGGTTGAGATATCCGGCTACGAATCTTGGATTTCTTGTATTGACTAATACTCCGGACCTCATAGCCGTACAATACCCAGGTACCGATGATTACGCAACTGCATATAGGCACGTAAACGATAATAAAGAACCAGGAATACTCCCAAACTCTCGTGCATATTATCCGCGTGGTAGGAAATTTTTGAATATAATTGCTCGAGGACTTTGGCCACGTGATCATCACTTCATTATTGCCCATGGTCCTGCTTTTGTCGTTGGAGGAAGCGCACTCACGGATGAGATGAGGGTCTTGGCACGAAACGTGCCCGATGAGGAAGTTGATCACCGGGGCGGTTTTTTAGATTATTATGGCAACACTGGTCAGTTTAGAGCAGCAAAAAAACGTATTGGCAAATACCAAAAAACAGGTGACCCGGCTGCACTCTTCGAAATGGACTATCGAGACCTAGACATATACGACGAAACGATACCTGAGGGCCATAAGCCCAATGTAGAAATACTGACTAGATTTAATGCATTTGTGGCAACCAAATTATTGGATGTAGTGCTACCTGCAAGTGGAAACTAAAAAGTTAGTTACCGATCATGGATATGAGCTTATAACAAAGTTGCTTTTTAAAAGTCAGTATAGCGACCCATATTCAGAAAATTTTACAGCCACTAAAAGAGGAGACACTGAGATGGAGTAATATGGTAGCCGTATGTTATGAACTGACAAGGCATTAGATTACGCTGCCTAGTTTATGCCCAATCCAAGGTACACACTTACGCCACTACATTGTATCTTTTGGGCTTAGATTTAAGGTCAGGGGTTAATCTTGCCTCTCAAGAAGTATTTCGTTACCAGTCAGATGCCCTGCAAGCATCAGAACATCTTTAGCTCGATAATAGATATCTCCACCGGGGCGTTCGTCAATAACAGAGTCACCAATAGGCAAGTCCCATAGCTCTGTCCACTGTTGGGTAGTAAATTTTGCTGATAGCATAGTCTTCAATAAGAAACGTGAGGGTCTTTGACCGAATAGTCGTGAGGCCTGTTCATAAACATAATCATGGAAACCAATATCTAGCAATGAGGAAAGCACGAAGTCAGGATCATTAGTCTTAGTTAGCTCAATAAGTTTCTCTTCAGCATCCGACACGCCAGCTTTCGCTAAGGCAATCAGAGATTTCACAACCTCATTCTGGTTTTCATCATTCATTTCCAGCGGTGAATGAATAAGAAGTTCTTCATATGTAGCGATGGCGGGCTCGTAGCCTCCAGCAACAAGCGTATCAAAGACTTTCATAGCATCGCGGGCTACCCGCAAAGATTCTACGCCCTTAACATCAAAAATGCGCATCACTCTTTCTGCCGCCTCGCCAGTCGGGTCTTGTCCAGAAGCATATAACTCTGATAATACTCGAGCTTCATAGACAGGATCGCCAATAAGCACCATAACTTCTCCAAGTCTCTCGATTTGGCGTCTTTTGATCATACGGCCACCTATTCCCCATAAACTATTGTCAATCTTTTGATAACCGCTATACGAATCGCTCGGGTCACTGAGTGCGTATTCTCTCGCGTCATGGACAGTGGATACGGCTAAATCGATAGCTTCCTCATCACCAGCCTTATATAACAGTTCCACTCTGCGCGTACGCCCATAGACCATTTCAGGATCGCCGTGAAGCGCCAGAATATGCTCCCGAACTAACGGAAAAGCGGCTCGATCACCAGCAGCAGCAAGTCCTATTAGGTATCTACCGACATCTATATCTTTAATATCAACCCCGGAGGCAAGTTCTAACTTATATGTCCCAACAACATCGCCTATTGAACGAGCTCGAGAAAGTGCTTACATGTCACCCAGAAATGCAAGTATTTGCCAGGGAAAAAAGTCTCATTCGCGGTTAGACCTAGTTCATCCGATCTAATATCGACCAGATCATAGGCCTGAGCCCTAGTGTCAACTCGCGAAACAGCAGCGGCTATAATGCCTAAACCCATCGCGGCACAACGACCATCTCCTTGTTCTAGGCGTAGAGACATATCATCTACACTTTGGCGAAAAGTATCTATTTCAAATGGTGAGGCAATCACTAATATATTATACAATATACTTGTGATTTAGTTAATTAAATTCTAGAATTCATTTAAGTTTACAGGTTCGTGATCTGTTAGAAAACAAAAAGAGGCAACACACCAATCAGCGTATCTACCTCTGTAGAATTATTTCTAGTGAACCTCATAGAAACGAATTGGAACTTTGTCTGTTCGGAGATATTACGCTGGAATAAATTATTGAATGGGAACGGCAGTTGTTAACGTCTACTATAGCCGTGTAAACCTAATATTCTAACTTGACACCAGTTTTTGCAGCAATTTGCTCGATCCAACGCTCAAGTCTAGCAAGTTGAACATCACGAGCTTGGTTATCTGTTTCGACATCATCAAGCCGTTTTAGGAATGTATCAAGCGTACTGATAAGATGATCATATTTTTTGTTAAGTTCTGCTATGTTGGTTTCTATAACATCAAAACGTTCATCAAAATGCTTTGTTAGCTTCTCATATATACCATCAAACCCCTTACTAAGGGCTTCATCCAAATCATCTTTGGTGACATTATCAGCCATAGGAATTACATTGTAACAAAAATACAATTGTTAAGCACAAACAGAATGGTGACCCCTGCGGGGGTCGAACCCGCGATCTTCAGGATGAGAACCTGATGTCCTTGACCACTAGACGAAGGGGCCACAGATGTCTAAGACATTCAGCTCGGCTATCGTATCATATCTGTTAAGAACCGTCCAGAATCGTAAAATAAGGATAAGGGCATTGCTTTAATATGCTTAGGCCACGATAATGAAAGCAAGAATCGGTATGCATACACATTTCATATATCGTTTGCCAATATCAACGATTAGCCATGCCTTGGTGAAATCTATTTATGTTTTGGAAACCTAAGCATCAAACGAATAGCAGCACAAACGGCACCCTTACAAAAGATTTGGGTGATACAAAGCTGCGTTTCGAAGTTATCATCAATAACATCGAAGACGGCGTTATTTTAATTGACAGCCAGCTCACGATTCAACTGTGTAACCCCGGCGCAAGTTCAATTAGCGGTTGGCCAGTAGATGAAGCTACTGGCATAAATGTATTAAACGTCATGACACTTGTCGATGAAAAAGGTGAACAGATCAAAAGTAGCGAGGACCCGTTCAATCGGATATTCCACACCGACAAAACCATCCGTGACCACAAAGCCATACTGCTTAACCGTGAGAAGAAGCAAATTCCCATTAGCTTGAGCATTACGCCGCTACTTAACGAAGACCATAAGGTGACTGCGGCCGTTGCAGTCTTTCGAAATGTAAGTGAAGAAAGGGCCGAGGAAAAACAGCGGGGTGATTTTATTAGTACTGCCAGTCACGAAATGCGTACACCAGTTGCTGCGATCGAAGGTTATTTGGCCTTAGCTTTAAATGAAAAAGTTTCTACCATCGATAATCGGGCTAGGGACTACTTGGAAAAAGCCCATGCCTCGACTCAACATTTAGGTCAGCTTTTCCAAGACCTCTTAACCAGCGCCAAAGCTGAAGATGGCCGTTTAACTTCACACCCTACAATTATGGAGTTTGGTGGTTTCTTAGAACAGTTAACCAGCGACCTGCGGTTTGCAGCAGAGAAAAAGGACTGTTTGTCGATTTTAATGTCGGCTCTAGTAATTTAATTAATGCCTCACAAGAAGCTGCCGGAGAGAAAGTTATTCGGCCTTTATATTATGTGTATGCCGACGCAGATCGCATGCGTGAAGTAATCACCAACTTATTCGATAATGCCGTCAAATATACGCCAGACGGTAAAATTACACTAGGACTCACTGGCGATAACCAAGTCGTTCAAGCCTATGTTCGCGATACCGGTCCTGGCATTCCATCAGACGATGTTCCACATTTGTTCCAAAAATTTTATCGTGTGGATAATTCAGCCACCCGCACCATTGGTGGTACTGGTTTAGGTTTGTTCATTTGCCGTAAGATTATAGAACTTTATGACGGTCGAATCTGGGTAGAAAGCGAGCTAGGCAAGGGGAGTAGTTTTTATATCAACCTCCCAAGGATCACTAATGAAAAAGCGGAGGAAATGGAAACAACGAACCAAAATGTATCTGAAATTAAACCGATTAATTCTTTAGCATCGTCATGATACAATAAAACTTATCCTAACCATAAGCTAGATCAAAAGCATAAGGAACTATTAGATGGCAAAAATACTGCTCGTCGAAGACGATAATAACTTAAGAGAAATTTACGAGGCGCGCTTACAAGCTGAGGGCTATACTATCATTTCAGCAAGCGATGGCGAGGAAGCTCTTGTCCTCGCGAAAAATGAAAAACCGGATCTTATTATCTCGGACGTAATGATGCCGAAAATAAGTGGTTTTGAAATGCTCGACATTCTACGTAATACCGAAGGATTAAAGCAAGTTCGGGTTATCATGCTCACCGCCTTAGGGCAGTCTGACGACCAGCAACGAGCAACCAGACTTGGCGCTGATCACTATCTTGTGAAATCACAGGTAACGCTTGAAGATATTGTTACGGTTGCACATGAACTTTTAGAAGATCAATCTGGAGAAACACAACCACCCGTCGGTACCACGGAGCCTCCAGCACCACCACCGGCTCCGCCGATACCCCCCGCAGCTCCATTACCTCCTACGCCTCCACCTCCGGTGGCACCCGTGCCACCACCATTGCCTCCTGAACCTCCCGCCGCTCCACCAGCACCTCCAACTACTGGTGCGCCACCAACTGTGTCATCGCCAAGCAGTACACTACCGGCAGGATTAGCTCCTGCCGTTTCTACGAGTGAGCCTGTTCTGACAGCACCAGCGGTGAGTGCTCCCGTTGCTACGCCTGCGCCAGTTATACCTGAGCCAATCGTGGCAGCCCCAGCACCGACCGTTGCTGCAGTCTCTGAAGTCAACGCCTATCCGCCAATTATTGATAGTCTGACTCCCGCCGCTCCACCAGCACCTCCAACTACTGGTGCGCCACCAACTGTGTCATCGCCAAGCAGTACACTACCGGCAGGATTAGCTCCTGCCGTTTCTACGAGTGAGCCTGTTCTGACAGCACCAGCGGTGAGTGCTCCCGTTGCTACGCCTGCGCCAGTTATACCTGAGCCAATCGTGGCAGCCCCAGCACCGACCGTTGCTGCAGTCTCTGAAGGTGAAGAAGAAACTGCGACCACGGCACCACCATTAAACGATGAGCCCGTAACAGCTATTGATACTCCGGAATCACCAATGATAAACGTCACTGAAGAGGCAAAAGAAGAAGAAAGCGTCGCCCAAACAACCGCTCAAGAAGAAGCATCAGTTGAAGCGAAAATTGAAGATTTTGTGAAAGGTGCCACGACTACTGCGCCATCTCCCGATCCTCCACCAAATGAAATTTCCGATGTCAGCACGACATCCAACGAAATCAGTGACAACCTCAATCAGGCGAACGCCTTAAATATCCCGGTAGCACCAGGCGCATCTCTGGCTGTTAGTTCTGAAACTGCCGCCAAAACAGCCACTGATGACAAAATTATGGCACATGCCATGAACTCTTTAATCACCGAAACAACTGCACCCTATGCTGTCGCTCCTCCTTCAGAAGTATTGCCATCCGCCCCTGTCATACAAAAAGTGACAAGTTCAGTGGAAAAACAGCATGTACCCACTTCCGATGAACCGACTTCGACTCCGCTTGATCCTGTTTCAAGAGTCATACTTCCGTCAAACACCGATGCCGCAAAAAATGACGCCGTTACCATCGCCCATAAAAAAATAATCAGCCCCGTTGACGCACCACCTAAACATGATTTAAAAACGCTACTCTCACTTGAAGCAGCAAAAGAAGCGGCCGCCGAAGGTGAGCCCGTTCCTCAAGTTGTTACCGACACACCTGCTGATCAATTACCAGCGGCATCACCACCTTCTTCAATAGATACCGTTATGAACACTCCGGATACCACCTCATCCTCTGCTCAGCAATTTCCTGAAAACCCTTCACTTGATCCGAATAGTATTGCGCTCTAACTGAAGTAAGCACAAAACAAAAATGTGACAACGATTACAGAGATCGCTAAGCTAGGGTTATGCGTCTAAATAAATATGTGGCTCTTGCGAGCGGCTTGAGTCGAAGAGCGGCCGATCAAGCAATTACATTGGGTCAAGTACGCGTCAATGATAGCTCAGTTGAAGTGGGGTATGATGTAAAACCCGGCGATTCTGTTCGCTTGCATGGGAAACTTCTACAACTACCTCCAGCAGTGACGACAATTCTATTTCATAAACCACTGCACTATGTCACCTCACGTAACGGGCAGGGAAACAAAACTATACATGAACTACTACCAAAAAAATACGCTAGCCTAAAACCTGTTGGCCGATTAGACAAGGACACCACTGGATTATTGCTCCTTACTAACGACGGACAACTTGCTAACCAGCTCACCCATCCAAAGTATGAGAAGGCCAAAGTGTATCAAGTAGTTTTAGATCATGAACTCACAATAGAAGACCAACAACATATCATTAAAGGTCTACCGGTAGAGGAATACATCTCCCGAATGAAAGTGGCCCATCTGCAAAGAACGGAATATTTGGTACAGCTTACCCAAGGTCACAACAGACAAATACGAAAAACATTTGCGGCATTGGGCTATTCAGTGATCAAGCTACACCGCACTACATTTGGACCGTACCATCTTGGTAATATCAAGGTTGGACAATTCGAAGTCCTACCATAAGAAGTTAATTATAATGTAGAAAATTTTTATTGACTTTTGTCAATGTCAAATCACTGGTATACTTAGACTCGTGGCAAAAAAATTACCAATCATTGCAATTGTCGGTCGAGCGAATGTTGGCAAGTCCAGCTTATTTAATGCAATTTTAAATCGGCGTGAAGCAATCGTCGCCCGCGAAGCTGGGACGACTCGTGACAGCATCATGGGCAAAGCGGAATTTCGGCACCAGCAATTCTGGATAGTTGACACCGCTGGCATGAAGAACCCTTTGGATGACTTTGAATTCACTATTCAAGAACAGATTTTACAAGCAGCCGACAGTGCTGATGTGATTTGGGTTGTCGTGGAAGCCGATATTCCAATTACCGAAGAAGATCGTAAAGTTGCCAAAATCGCTTTAAAAAGTCAAAAACCAGTCTTTCTTATAGTGAATAAAGCCGACAAAGCGAAGGATACGGATATTGAGAAATTTGCTCGTCTCGGTATCAAAACCATTCTCCCCACATCAGCAACTCAGGGTCGGGGCATAAACGAGGTCCTAGAAGCACTCATTGAGATTATTCCGAAGGCCGTATTGAAAGACGATGATGACCGTTTACGACTTGCCATAGTCGGCCGACCAAATGTGGGTAAATCCCAACTATTTAACAGTCTGTCCAAGAAACAACAGGCTATTGTTGCCGACAGAGCTGGGACCACAAGAGACGTCAACCGATCAATTGTCCGTTTTGAAAACCGAGAAATAGAGCTCATGGACACCGCCGGTATCAGACGGCCAGGGAAAATCGGCCAGGGAATTGAGCATTTCAGTGTGATTAGAACATTACAGGCTATTGAACAGGCTGACATTTGTCTACTCTTAATCGACGTGAATGAACCAAGCGTCCAATTGGATCAAAAAATTGCCGGTATGGTGAAAGATTCTGGTAAAGGTTTAATCCTGGTGATCAGTAAATGGGACATTGCCGAAGAGAAAAATTCATTTACAAGAGATACCCTCTACCCACAAGTGAAAGTTGATTTTCAATTTGTGCCATGGGCACCGCTCGTCTTTACGTCGGCAGTGACGGGACAAAACGTTACCAAACTCTTTCAGCTATGCCTAGACATAGATTCAGAAAGACATCGTATCATTCCAACCCGTGAACTCAATACTTGGCTGACAAAAGCAGTTGTCACACATCCACCGGCTGGCTTAAAAAATCGAACTCCCAAACTAAATTACATGGTACAAGAGACCGACAATCCAACGCCTGCCTTTAAAATATTCGGTAGCCACACCAAATTCATTCACTGGAGTTATCGCCGCTTTTTAGAACATAGTCTGCGTGAAACCTATGGCTTTGAGGGCACCGCAGTTCAGCTATGGTTTATTGAGAAGCACGTCACCCACAAACACGGTGTATCACCGACATACACCGGGAAAGGTCGAACAAAAACTACATAAACTATGGCATGGTTACAAAAGCGTCCCCAGATAGGTGAAGGCATACAATTTTATAGTATGAGTCTCACTAAAACTAAAGTACTGATCGGTTTGGGCAATCCCGGTGAGCAATACCATCAAACTCGCCATAATGTCGGCTTTGCCTGTCTCGATGCCTTTGTAAAAAGCATGTCTGAAATGGAGCCATGGATCCTGAAGAAAGATTTAAAATGCGCAATTAGTAAAGGTCGCGTAGGCGAACATCAGGTCATTGCCATGAAACCGACTACCTTCATGAACTTGAGTGGTGAAGCAGTACAGGCACTTATTGATTTTTACAAACTTAACGCTTCGCAAATTGCCGTTTTGCATGATGAATTAGATATTAATTTTGGCCAGATTCGAACACGTACCGGGGGATCGAGTGCCGGACATAATGGTCTTAAGTCAATTATCGGCGTCATCGGTGAGGACTTTGGTCGAATCCGCATTGGTATTGGACCGAAAAAGCCAGCCCAGATAGACAGTGCCGATTTTGTATTACAAAAATTTTCGACCGACGAACAGTCACAATTACCAAATATGTTTCAAGAAGTGAACGCCGTAGTTAGTGAATATATCTTTGGTGAACAGTTGCCAAGCGATACTCGCATGTTCATTGTTTAAAAAAATCACAGAAACTAAATAAGGCCGGCGAGAGGGGGTGGGCACCGCTCGCCGGCCTAATTTAGGCGAGAACCGAAGTTCTCGCCAGTCCCTTCAACCCACCCCAGTGAAACATCGATGTCTATACGTAATGTGACTCGTGTCAGCCTCAGCGACTACCGTTTAGGCTCACTTTGAATTGGGGACCCCTGAGAGCTGTAAACAGCTAAGGGGGATCTAGTTAAAGGGGTTAGTATGCTTTAGAGCGTCTTCGGTAAAACCGAAATGCTTTCGTCTAAGCGGAGGGTAACAACTTATGACCAAGCACGCTCTAAAACAATCTAACGATTTCTTCTGATACTCTAAATTAGCCTATCAGAAGAGTTAGAATGGGGGTGAAGGTACAAGAATCATAATAAAATGATTCACGATTTGCTATTTTAGCAAAAGTATGACTTTATGTCAATACTAAATAATAATTATGCTAATATATCAATCTGCTTACGCTTGAAAAATACAAACACTTTACTTTTCTTAAGGCAAACTGATTTGATGAAAACTCCTAAATAGAAGGGACAGTTCATACACCTGGTCAGCTATTACGTCGATTAGCCGTTTTAGAGATACATCAGTATGGTCTGTCTGTTGAGGGAGAAGATTATGCCGACTACTCCTGGCGAAAGATTCGAGAAAATTACGTGCAAGAATTTTTGGGAGATATTGCGCGTATTCGCAGTAAGCTCATTGAACGTCTAGGGGTAGACCAAGAAAACGAAATTCATAGCGTTATTACACACGAGCTAATAGGGTTAAGGAGAGCAAAGTTTGATTTACTAGCGACACATAAAGAACGGGCTTATGGTCTGCTCCAAGACGTATTACGGGAACTCCGGAACTAACTCCTTTCCTACTAAGTTAAGTGCCGCGACTTATTTACCGCTTAAACTTAATAGGTATTGGCAAGGTAGCTGGGAGAAAGAAACGCTCCAGTGCTACACTGGAACTAATGAAAATAAGCATTAGCCTCGGCATTCTTATTGTTGGAACGATTGGTGGCTGGCTCGGTGCATTAATGGACCACGGCAATTGGTTCGGTGGTTGGAGTTTGATGCTAAGCTGCGTCGGCTCTCTTGCCGGCATATGGGTTGGTTATAAGGTCTATCAATACTTCGGTTAGAAAAGCACTGGCGTCTAGCTTTACGATATGGTTAAATGACTACTAATTTGTTGACTTACATCGGTGATTCATTGCAAATTAGACGTACGCTACTTGCACAAAGCCTATATCCAGTGTAAGCTTACGCTTTACTATCAAAGATCGTATACTATAGCAATCCATGGCAAAGAACCTCGTTATTGTAGAAAGCCCAGCCAAAGCGAAAACGATTGAAAAATTCCTCGGGAAGGATTATGTCGTAAAAAGTAGCTTTGGTCATATTAGAGATTTGCCAAAAAAAGGCCTCAATATTGATATTGAACATGGTTTTAAACCTACCTATGAAATTAGTACTGACAAGGTTAAGGTCGTAAGAGAATTAAAGAAAGCAGCAGCTGGCAGTGAAGTATGGTTGGCGAGTGATGAAGATCGAGAAGGTGAGGCCATCGCCTGGCATCTTGCCTATGCCCTCAACTTAGATCCAACTAAGACGAAACGAATTGTTTTTCATGAAATCACTAAAACTGCTATTGACGCAGCTATCAAAAATCCTCGAACTGTTGATGTGAAGTTGGTAGACGCGCAACAAGCCAGACGAGTCTTGGACCGATTGGTTGGGTACGAGTTATCACCCGTGCTTTGGCGAAAAGTCCGTGCTGGATTAAGTGCCGGGCGGGTACAATCAGTCGCTGTCCGTCTAATTGTTGAACGTGAACGTGATATCTTAAATTTCGACACTGCTAGCTCCTATAAAGTTACAGCCGATTTTCTGGCAGGAAAAACTGAACTGTCAGCAGAACTGGATTCCAAGTTAAAAGACGTTGAGACGGCCCGTACGTGGCTTGAAACAGCGGCAAATGCCACCTATACCATCAAAGACGTGACGAAAAAGCCTGGTTTTCGAAAACCAGGGGCTCCATTCACTACTTCTACTTTGCAGCAGGAAGCCAGCCGCCGTCTCGGTTTCAGCGTTCGACAAACCATGACCCTCGCACAGCGACTTTACGAAGCCGGTCACATTACCTACATGCGTACAGACAGCACGATCATGTCTTCACTTGCTCTGAATGCAATTGAAGACTATGTAACCAAAACCTATGGACCTGAATATTATCAAAGACGCCAGTATAAAACGAAGGATCAAAGCGCCCAAGAGGCTCACGAAGCAATTCGCCCAACAAATGCCACGACCTTAACGGCGGGTGCTGATGATCAGTTGCGAAAACTTTATAAACTGATCTGGCAACGAGCCGTCTCGTCTCAAATGAGTGAAACAAAGCTGGAGCGTACTGAAATAGCAATCAAAGTCAGTAATCAGCCGGAACTATTTTTAGCAAAAGGTGAAGTCCTACAATTTGACGGCTTTATGAAAGTCTATGGAGGCACAAAAGATGATACCTTGCTACCTCCAGTGAACATTGGTGACAATCTGGCACTCAATGGCATGGCCGCGACTCAAACCTTTACTAAATCGCCAGCACGATACTCTGAAGCGGCTTTAGTTCGTAAACTTGAAGAGTTAGGCATCGGCCGACCAAGTACGTATGCCCCAACAATATCAACTATTCAAACCCGTGGTTACGTCGAGAAAAAAGATCTTGACGGTACAGAACGAGAAATTACCGAACTACGACTAGAAAACAAAGCTGTTACGATGAGTAAAACAACAGTTACCGTAGGGGCTGATCGAGCGAAACTGGTTCCAACTCCTATCGCTGAAGTGACGACCGATTTCTTGGTGAAATATTTTCCCAGCATCGTTGATTACGATTTTACCGCTCGTGTAGAAGGAGATTTCGACAATATAGCCGAAGGCAAGCAGCAATGGGACAGTATGATAACTGACTTCTATAAGGATTTCCATAAATTAGTTGAGCAGTCAGCCGACATATCTCGCCAAGAAGTATCCCAGGCTAGAGAACTCGGTACTGATCCCAAATCTGGAGAGCCTATTTTTGCCCGCTTTGGGCGCTATGGACCAATGCTCCAGCGAGGTGATACTGCTGATGAAAGCAAAAAACCTGCGTTTGCACCGATGCCCGCTAATACGACTATTGATACTGTGACACTTGAGCAAGCCCTTGAAATGCTTCAGTTGCCACGGCTAGTCGGTAAAACAAGTGATGGACAAGAAATCAAGGCTAACATTGGTCGTTTTGGTCCCTACGTGCAAGTTGGTACGACATTCGTTTCCATCAAGCCACTGGACCCACATCTTATCACCGAAGCAGAAGCCCAAGAACTGTACAATCAAAAACTTGCCAAAGATGCCGCCAAGCATATTAAAGAGTTTGCAAATGGCATTAAAGTCCTTAATGGTCCTTACGGTGCATACATCACCGACGGCAAAAAGAATGTGCGTATTGCCAAGGACCAAGATCCTGCCGAACTAACCGAAGCTCAGGGTCTCGCATTACTCGAATCCGCTCCCAGCAAACGCCGTTCTTTCCACAGGAAGACATCGTCAAAATCAAAAAAGTAAACTGTTAATTTGCTTCATAGTAAAGGCTGTGGCACAGTAACATTTTTACAACATAGACTACGCAGATATGTCAGTTATATGCTACAATTTATTTGGCTCCATAAAACGTTTGACTTTTAAAATTTAAAGTTATATAATACTTCTAATTTATTAATAGTGACAGGGAAGAGTAATGGCAGAGTCCAATAGTCAGACCGAATTGTCAACTGAACAACTGGTAACAGAAGTACTCGCGACAATTGATAGAGAACGTGAACGAGAAATTATTGCTCGTCGATTCGGTTTGTTTGATCGAAAAGAAACCCTCGAGCAAATCGGTGAAATGCTCGGCATTACCCGAGAACGAGTTCGTCAATTAGAGAAGTCTGTGATAACCCGACTGAAATCAACAGCAGAGCAGGGTTCTATTAAGCATATAGATACTTTTCAAGATCAGATTCTCGCAATACTACACGAAATGGGTGAAGTTGCTCGCGTCAGTGAGCTCGCTGCTAAATTAACCAAAAAACCTAGTCGGGAAGAGCAAGCCCGCGTCGCTTTCTTAAGTCAACTGTGCCCTAAGCTCATTGTTATCCACGAAGATGACAATTACTACTACAGCGTCGGCGTAAAAGACGTACGAGACGAAAAAGCCCTCAAAGCTCAAGTCAATAAGATCATCGATACCATCAAGCAACTTGGTGAACCAAAACCAATTGACGAAATCGCCAAGACTGCCAATTTTAAAGACCCACAACAAGCTGCTGCTCTAGCCAGTACTTCTAAGCTACTTGCAACTTTAAATGGACGCTGGGGCCTCGTAAAATGGCCTATGGTTAACCCAAAGAACATCCGCGACAAGATATACGTCATTCTTAAAGAAAATGGCAAACACATGCACTTCAATGAAATCTCCAAAGCTATCAAAGATAGTGAGTTTAAGCGTAAAGATGTCACTACTCAAGCCATTCACAATGAGCTCATCAAAGATAAAAGATTTGTTTTGATCGGTCGTGGTATCTACGCCTTAAAAGAATGGGGATACGAGAAGGGTACCGTGTCTGACATTATTAGTGAAGTCCTCCGTGACGCTGGTCAGCCATTACATCGAGATGAAATTGTGAAACGAGTTCTTAAGAGTCGTTTTGTGAAAGAAACTACTATTCTATTGAACCTTCAAGGTAAACCGCAGTTTAAACGCGTCGCAAAAGCTACGTATACACTTGTCGAAGAACCAAACGGCGCTTAAAAAACTATTTAAATAAAGCTTTTATTAACTTCTTTTCACCTCTGTTGGTAAGAAGTTATTTTTTGAGCTAAATATCTTCTTAGCTAAGGAGTTATTGTGCGTATAGCCATTAAACAATTTACGAACAAAGTAATCAATCAATATAGCGGGGTAATTGTAAAGATAAGAACGTGAACGTACTACAAAATCTTAGTAGGTAGTAAATAGAGCAGGTATACATACTAAATAAAAAAGAAGAACGAAAAGTAGTGGAAATCAGAAATTAGGTTGGTGGTAGAGCACACAAAACGAACATACACTACACGTCGTACAATGTATATTTTGCGACTCGTTATTACGTTTTACATATGACTATTGATACATCCTCGTGCAGGGGATTTACCTAGTTTCATCACATATGTGTCACGTACTTAGCATTTTTATTATATTTACACGTGCATATTGTCACTATATACATGCACCAATGCATCGTATACACGTAGTTTATTGTTTTCCACATGTGTAAGATTCTTTATACTCGTCTAGCGCTTGGCTTCTAAACGAGACACAATTTGACTTATCCACAGATTTATCGTGAAAATATTGCTTTTTTGCTATTTTATTTCACATTATGCCTTTCCCTTCTTTTTCACCGATTTATAAAATTTGACATTGCCCTACTTCACTTGCATTATATATATTTTTTTGTACATACAACATAGAATTATATGCTGAACATAATACGAACAATCGGGGTAGTAGAACAGGGGTGATGTTATTTTTAATTCGTTTATAACTGGATGAATGTCTTGAAACAAATACACTTTTTACACACATATTCCGTACCGGCAAATACGCTAGCCTACAAGACGTCATATGACTACTCTTCTCCCCTCTTTGGGAACAGATAAATCGAAAGTTACTGGTAGTATGCCCTGCCGTCAACACGCACATCAACGTATTGCGACGGTGTGCTATTTTGACTTTTCAGATTAGCCTGTACGGCCAAAAAAGTACCTGCTTGTTGTCTGGGATCATTATTTTCTAGATTAAAACGGATGATGTAGGGTTGTCCAACAAGCCGAACATCCAATTCATTGGTTGCCGGCGGTAAGGTCAGTGATGAAACTATATCTTGTTTTGCCTGCAATTGCGCAACTACTGTTTGAATAAAGCTCACGTAACTGGAAGGAAGTGCTTGATGATTTCGCTGCAATACGAGACCACTCTGATCTGATACTTTCGGTAAATTAAGTGTCTCAAACGACGACGAGGAATCATTATTTACAAGCACCTTACCACTATTATCTAGTACGTATGAACCCTTATTATCATTTAAAACAAGTGCTGGTTGCGATATGTTTACATACACGGTTGGTTGGTGACCTAAAAATGGAATAGTAATGCTCACATCCGTCAGCTCAGGAAATTCAGTCATTAATTTCTGAGAAATCTGGTCGGTATTAACGGTTATCTTATTGTGATTCCAGACTGAGCTCGCAAACATAGACTGGACAGCTGTCTGATAGGCTGAGTGGTATTGGGCAAATAAACCGCTCGTATCGTTACTCTCTAAACTTATTTGGGCATCTGAAGAGAGGCGAAGCGAAACTAATATACCGATAAAGACAACTAAGACAACGGCAATTAAAATCACTCTATGAAACCATAGCATACGTTTGAAACTGAGTGCTTTTAAAGACTCCGTACGTTGTATTTTACGTCCAGTATTTAAATCTTCATCAGTACGTCTTGAGTGATAGGATAAATTCGGTGCAGGTCGTCCTAAATCATCTGATATACGACGCTGCCTTGTTGGTGTTTGATCTTTTTTAAACAGCTTCATGATTGGTTCTCTACCCGGTACTTTTCATGCTCTGCATATGACAGTATGACATCAGCTAGTTCCTTAGTGGCAGCTGGTTTGGCAAATTCGAAAAAATTATTTTCAAGTTCTCGTCGTTTCGATGGATCTTTTAATAACGAACTTATAATTTTTGCCAATCGATTAGCATCGTCAGTTACTTCGGTTTCCGGAACCACAACGACTGCTTGACGATTTTTAAGATACTGAGCGTTTTTAAGTTGGTGACCCCCTGTTAAATAGGGACTAGGAATCACGATACAAGCTTTTCCCTGCACCGCAAACTCGGCCAAATTTGTCGCACCGGCTCTCGTGATCACGATATCCGCTGCACCGCTATAACGATAGACATCCGGCAAGTAGCCGAACAGCATCACTCTTCCCTGCTCTTTAGGTCCTAGAATAGATTTATATGTCGCCGAAATGCCGTCTAGGTGAGCTCGGCCGACCACATGAACTACTTCAAGATCAGTAAATTCGTGAAGCAAATGCGGTAAAATCTCAGTCATCGCTGTGTTAATAGTGAGAGCACCGAGCCCCCCACCGATAACAAAAAGTAACTTTTTAGCCTCATCAATTTTTATTTCCCGACGATACGTTCGTTTTAACTCTTCTGTAACGGGTCTAAAATCAGCTTGTAAAGGAATGCCGGTTGAGATCGTTTTTGATTGATCATAGGTGTAGACTTCGGTCGGTAAAGCCACGGCGTGAAGCGTTGCCCAACGACCTATAATGCGATTTGCCAGTCCAGGGATAGCGTCTGAATCATGGGTGATATACGGCAATTTTAATCGAGCTGCTGCGAGCCCAACCGGTACCCCGACAAACCCACCTTTTACGAAGATAATGTCGGGCTTAAGCCCATTGAGAAGTCTGTGACTTTGAAAATAGCCAATCACTACGTAAAACGCATCGCGTATATTTTTATAGATTGTCGGCAGATCAAGCAGCTGTTTCAATCCCTCTCCATGGTAACGGCGGAATTTTCCTGCTCTGACGGTATAGCATTCATCAATTGATGGATCATGGCGAGGTATGTCACCTAGTCCATCACCAGTTTGGCCGACGTAAATAATCTTCGATTGAGGACGCTGTCGCTTTATTTCGGCAGCCACTGCTTGGATTGGAGTGATATGACCACCGGATCCGCCGCCGGTTAAAATGATTACCGGTTTAGTCATGCCTACTTCCTTAGCCTGTCGTTTGTAAAACTACGCAGCGACTCTGTACGGACTCGAGGAGCGACGAAAGAGGTGTACTGTGATGCCTGATACACCAAACCGACAGCAGCCGAAGCAAATACCACACTCGTTCCACCATAACTAATAAACGGCAACGTAATACCCTTTAGGGGCAATACTCCAATCATAGCTCCAATATTAATGAATACTTGGGTACTTAACCAAGCAAGTACACCTATGACAAGTAATCGACTGAAGTCGTCATCTAAACGCTCAGCGATTGTCTTGAGGCGACTGAAAAAGGCTACAAATAATAGCAAGAGTATAATACTCCCGATAAAACCAAACTTTTCGGCATAAATTGCAAAGATCGAATCATTAGAAGCCTCTGGTAGATAGCCATAGGCTTGTACGCTGCTTCCTAAGCCAAGGCCTACAATGCCACCAGAACCAACTGCAATAATTGCCTGACAGGCCTGATAACCAGTTGTCTGACAATTTTCCGTGGGGTGTAAGTAAGCTTCCAGACGAGCTCGACGATACGGAATCGCTGAAATAGCTAAAATTAGTCCGATAACTATAATCCCCCCTATCAACAATATTCGTCGCATAGGCAGTCCGGCAACAAATGCCATAGTCGCAATCACTGCAACGAGCACACCGGTTGAACCAAGGTCACTTTGAATGCCCGCAATGATAACACCGATTACTAACACTGTAAGCACCAGCGGCCACAAGGTGAGTCTAGTGCTTTTTATTACACCGCTTCTAATCCGATCCGCCAAAAAGCCAGCAAGCCAAATTATGAGGGCAAATTTTACAAGTTCTACTGATTGAAATGAAAAACTTCCGAGTCGCACCCAACGGTGAGCTGGATAAGATGGATTTACAGGAATAATCATAGCCAACAACGTCGCAAGTACAGCGATGACTATCAGTGGTTTATAGGCTTGCCGCCACCAGTTGAGTGGTATCCTCGCGCATACTATAAAAGCAATGATACTTAAGAATATGGCTATAAGCTGTTTTGAAACGTAGTAATTGCTACTGACATTATTAGAAATGCTGAGAGCCGGGCTAATCGCATAAATAATAACCACACCGATAGATAATAAGATGGCACAGAGAATTACTAACCAATAGTCTGGCCGGTGTTTGCGACCAAGATTTAAATCAAGCTTTTGAAATCGGTCTCTTTGCCTAGGTAGATGTCGTGGTCTCATCGTTAGACTTCCGATCGAGTAAACCACGTAAGGTTTTGGATTATAAAATAACTATATTTGTTTTGTTTTATCATGGTTTTTATTTTTGTAATCACAACATATAAGCGACACATCCCCTACCCTCTACCACCTAATAAAAAGGCGATGATACCTAGTACACTTGCGACTTGCCCGAGGATCCAGAAACGCATAGTTACTTTTGTCTCTGGCCAGCCAATTGCTTCAAAATGATGATGTATTGGCGACGATAAAAATACTTTTTTACCATGACGCAATTTTTTTGACGTCCGATTTATAATGACGGACCCCGTTTCCAAAACATAGACTGCCCCAATAATCGGTAGCACATAAATCGTATCCGTTTGCATAGCGATAATACCTAAAGCTGTTCCAAGCGCAAAGGCCCCTACATCACCCATAAAAAATCGAGCCGGATATATATTAAACCAGGTATAACTGAGTAGCGCACCTATCAAGGTGAGGCAAAATCCCGCAAGTACGTATTTATGTTCGACCATGCAGATGACCGTGTAAGCCATGAACGAAGAAGTGAGAAGGCCACCTGCGAGTCCATCCAGTCCATCAGATATATTTACCGCATTAGCCGTGGCAATAACTACCAGCCAAAAAAGAGGTATCACTAGGATACCAATGTGCCACTCATGCACCCATGGCAAGTAAATTGACTGGACCCCAAGTTTACTATAAAACCACCAACCTCCAATAACGGCGACCACACTATACAACAAAAACTTATACCGGGCATTCATACCGGCCACTCCGCCGGTACTTCTCACATTCATTATGTCGTCAATCAAGCCTATAGCTCCTGCCCCGAGCATTCCGGCAAGCGGCAACCAAGTCTGTCCGCGACTTAGATTAAATACCAGTGTCGTCACAGCTGCCGAGATGACAAAAATCAAACCGGCCATAGTTGGAATATCGCGTTTATGTTTGGCGGCATGTAGTTTTTGATACACGGAGGCTTTTCCGCCGGACCAGGCCTCAGTACGCTGGCGTTTCCACCACTTACGGTTATAGGCGACGGTTGTATAAATCGGCGTAATTAGCATACTAAAAGCGAAACTAAAAAAGCCTAGTAAAAATATTCGAATTAAACTCTTTTGAGAGATGACAATGTGCAAGGTGTGCATAGCGGGTATTTCCTAATTCTTTTTACATTGAATTATAACATTTCACATCTATTATTGGCCCTTTGGCGTAACGAATGAATCATTTATGAGCATATGCGCCAAGTCCGCAAACACCGGTTGACCACCGTTTGATCCTGCGTATCCCGTAACATTTGGCTCTATATTGAAAACTACTATAACATACTGCGGTTTGTCACCTCCCACAAAACCCACGTAAGTACCATTGTATTTATTCGCGTAGTATCCACCACCAGGTTGGGCAATCTGAGCAGTACCCGTCTTGCCTCCAACAGAGTATTGTGACGGATATGACATGTAACTGAAACCTTCATGGAAATAGGTCGTCACGACATTCTCGAGCAATGGAATCATCTCCGTTCCAACTTTAGGGCTGACAGTATGTTGCTCCAGTACTTTTGGCTGATTCACGGTAACGCTGCCCGTACTACTAATGGTCTTACTTACTAAGGTTGGTTGATAGTAGGTTCCGCCATTTAGAACGCTCGCAACAGCAGAGCCAAGTTGTAGTGCGGTAATTTGCACACCTTGACCAAATGAAGTATTGGCATAGGTGAGATCAATGCTCGGATCACTTAGATTTGCCGCCGGAACATAGCCCGATGATTCATAGCCCTGTTCGACGTTGGTGACTTGACCAAGCCTGAAATTGTTGACCATATAATTGTGCCAGGCATTGATTGCTTTAGCATTGATTTGACCACCACCCATTTGCATAAGCATCCATGTTGCGCCAGTGTTGAGAGATAAAGCCAAAATACTAGCAATACTTTGCTCCCTTGCTCCACCATCCTGTTCAATATCTGTAATATTAAAGCCGTCTACAACCCAGTGAGCTGGATCATAAAACGTCGTATTCGGTTGTACGACGCCCTGATCGAGAGCTGCTGATGTAGTGAGAGTCTTCATTGTTGAACCTGGTTCAATCGCATTGGCAACGGCCGCATTTTGAAATAGCGCCGGATTAGATACATTTTGATAATTACTGGGGTCATACGTTGGGTAATTGGCCATGGCTTTTATCTGGCCTGTATTCGGATCAAGAATAATTGCACTTATACCTTGTGACTTCGTTTTTTGGTATTCCTGGGCCAAAATTTGCTCCATTTGAGATTGCATCGACAAGTTTAAAGTAGTCACGACAGTATCCCCGTCCTTTGGCGGGGTTTCAACATTGCCCTTAGTAGCCGCTAAAGGCACACCATTCACATCTGTCACAGCTTTCACGCGACCTGGTGTACCCGCAAGTTCTGGATTTAAGGCCTGCTCCATTCCGTATTCACCTACGCCGTTATTATTCACAAAACCGAGTACCTGGGACGCTAAACTACCCTGTGGGTAAACCCGATAATCTTGAGATTGCGTACCCAAACCGGGATATTTAAAACTCAAGACCTGATTGCTTTGTGTCGCACTTAGCTTGTGTGCAAGAATTACATATCTCGTGCCCGGTGTTTTCATAAGTGACACAAGATTGGGTGCCTGTCCATCGATGATTGGAGCGATTTTCGCAGCGACTTTGTCGACGTTTTTCACAAGTGTAGGGTCAACATACAAAGTATAGAGTTGCTGATTTAATACAATTGGGACAATACCGTTGCCTTCTTGAGCTTCTATTAAACCCCTCGTTGCTGGAATTTGATACTGCTTGAGTTGGTCTTTTAGGGCGGCTGTTTTGTAGTAGTTATAATGGATAATTTGTACGTAAAATAGCCGCAAACAGAAGATCACCACAATTAAAATAAGAAGCGAATACCAGATGCGCACCCGTTCAACTGCAACGTTTGTTATGTTTCTGTTTGGCAAAGCCATTACATCTATTATACCTCTTCAACACCATTAAAATGAACAAGAATCAAGGTAAAATAAGCAAGCACGGCTCACGAAGTACTTCTCTAACTTGCAAAATAACTCGTTTAATTAGTAATCGTGCCAGAAGGCGTAATAGGTACCATGTTTTTCACTACGGCACTATCTTGTACTTTGGAGAGTGACTCCAAGCGAGCGGCAGCGACCTGTAGATTTTGATTTTCGGTGCTGAGTTGAGACTGTTGTTGCTGTAAACCGTTTATTTGATAACCGTAAGCATTTGTCTTAGTAACCTGAGTTAAATAGGCAAACCCAAGTAAACAAGCCAGAACAATTAAAATAATTGTATTACTGACTGGTCCGAGTCGGTGAGTTTCAGTCCGAAAACTGACTGAATTTTGATTCCGCCCACTAAAACGTGTTCGATTCATAGCTAAGCTACTTGAATATGTCATGTTTATTTTTGTTTTTTAGTTTTATTTTTATATCTAGCCTCGGTTATTTTGACCGAGGCTAGACTGCTGTGACTTATCCTAGGCCACTTTGACGTGGACTCGGTACAAGCGGGAGCTACTTTTAACCTGAATTGGCATTAGCGTTCCCTTTCTTTTGTTTTTATTTTCACTGCTGCGCGAAGCTTTGCGCTTCGAGCGCGCGGATTAAAAGCTAATTCTTCGGCGGAAGCAGTTACCGGACTTTTCGTCAAGATTTTTAATGTCGCGTCATAACGATCGCCGCCCGCTTCTTGCAAGGCTCGTTTCACAATTCGGTCTTCCAAACTATGAAAACTTATTATGACAATCCGACCATCCGGTTTTAATAGCTTTTCCCAGACCGGTAAAGCGTCTTGTAACAAACGCAATTCGTCATTCACGGCAATTCGAATCGCTTGAAACGTTCGTGTCGCCGGATGACTCCGATGTGGTCCCTGCCAAAAGCTAGCTGCTATGGTAGCAAGTTCAGTTGTCGAACTTACTGGTCGCGCTATTACTATGGCACGTGCTATTTGTCTTGCCTTCGGCTCTTCACCATAATCGGTGAGAATCCCAGCCAGTTTGGCTTCAGAGTATGTATTCACAACTTGATAGGCATCAAGTTTTTGACGTTGATCCATACGCATATCCAAAGGAGCCGTAGAGTGAATGGCAAAACCACGCATTCCCTCGTTAAGGTGCGGTGACGATACGCCCAAATCACCTAATATCAAATCAAACTGCTTGCCTTCGCTGATAAGTTCTTGACTTGCCGAAAAGTAATTATCATGAAGAATTTTTACTGAGGTGTTTTTAAATTCCGCGGTTAAAGCATGGTTTGCTTCAAGGTCACGGTCAATAAGAACACTATCTTTAAAATTTTTTGTTCGTGCCAGTATTTGTTTCGCATGCCCGCCGTATCCGGCCGTTACATCGAGGTATGATTCCCCTAGTTTAGGCTCTAAATATAGCAAGACTTCATTTAACAGTACTGGGACGTGTTTGTTTTTGTTTGGGTGTTTGTTTTGGTGCATCTTTGCATGCTTTTTTTGTTTTTTTGCAAGGTCACCTAATCAGCAGTCAACTATTTGTTTTTGTATATAGTTTTTGTTTTTGTTTGACAAGGCTACATCGTAAATAAATACAATTTGGCCAAGTCGAGTTTGAGAGACTTATGTGTGAGGTGGAGTTTTGGGAGGTGTTTTAGAGAATGTGCGAGGTTTTTTATCGTGGTTTATCCTATCTAGTTCCACTTGTTGGCTGCCGAATAGTTGACCTCGAGAGACTATCTTACCTACTGTTCTTGAACAAAAGCTGACAAGACGATGAGTTTATTCATTGTCCAGTCGTTCTTCAAAAACATAGGTATTCTACGTGGTTAACTAACGTGCTGTTTCTAAATTGTTAAGGATCGTACAAACTGAGCTTAAATAAATGTTATTTTGCCATAAGCCGCCAATACTTTCCGGCTCGAATGGCTACGACGTCCCGGTCAATTTCGGCATAATCAAGCAAATGCTGCTCAAGACTAAAGCGACCCTGTTTGTCGTCAATAGCCCCTTCTGTCTTGCCCATCCGAAATTGTACATTTAAATCTGCCGTTTGCTCATCCAGGATATTGCTTTTAAGCAGTGGTTCGACATCTTCATCCCATACTGATTTTGGGTATAGGTGAAGATATTGCTTAAAACCGCGAGTCACTACTATTCCGCTCTTAAACTCGCTTCGCAATTCGGCTGGTATGGTTAGCCGCCGCTTGTCGTCGAGTTTTCGTTCGAAGTAATCTACCCGCGCCATTCCTTAATTATTTTCTAGTGGTTTTTATTTTCATGGGGATTGCTAGCTGACCCACGATTACCCACTGACATGAGTGTACTACCCACCTTCACCCACTACAAGTGAGAAATAGTAAAAAAGTGGTGTTTCTAACACCACTTTTCCACAGTTTTTCCAGAGCTTTTAAATACGGTGGCTATTTAGTGTATACACAGTTAATTAGAACGCTATTTGCGCTTTATTAAAATTAATTATTTATTAGCTGCTCGTGAATGAGTGCGTTGAGTGACACTGTAATTCATGTAGTGCGGTGCGGGATCTTCTCTTTCACGACGGATTGGGTTATTTAATTCGTCAGAGACATTCGACATTTCAAATGTTGGTTGATTCGGTACGACTACACGATTATTTGGATGACTAGGTAGTTCAAGCATGCCAGTAACTGCTGCTGCAGTCATCAGTAACATGCCGATTTGCTCAGATACTTTTGAAATCCGTCCGACAGTCTTATCCATATAACCGATTTTTGTTTTATGAGACATTTAAAAAAATAATATCAAATAATATTAATATTGTCAATCTTATGGCTTTGCTATCTATCTACCGACAAGTTGAAGTAGCTTAATTTCTAGTAGTGGACAACTTATGCATCTTTACTTGTAATAAGCTGCAGTAATTTTTGAGCAACCGCTTCGCCGTCATGACGAATAAGCGACCTTTTAATAAATATATCTTGTTGATTACGTCTATGCTCTAACCTCGAGAGAAAATTACCGCTTATAGCATGATAGTCAGCATTTTCTAATTTATCATCATCGACTAACACCGGGTACTCTTCTTCTAATGCATACTTTGCTAACAGTGCAGCATCCGGCTGATCGATGTTGTAAAGCACATAATCAAGAATTTTATCACCCGCAAAGCGCTCAATTTCATTCGCATAATCATGGACGTAATAATTGTAAGTGTGGTTTGGTTTATTTACTAAGTTACATACGAAGACAACTTTTGCTTTCGTTTGTCTTAAAGCGGGACCCGTTCCGTGCACTAGGAGAGCTGAAGCCAGTGCACTATACAAATCCCCGGGAGCGATAACGATCAAATCGGCATCTTTAATGGCTGTTCGAGCAGCTAAAGTCAACTGTGCTGTTGGTTCGAGAGATAGATTAAGTTCCTTTGAATGTGAAAATGTAGTATACGCAATTTGGTACTCGCCTGTGATTTTCTCGTTTCCAGTATCAAGCACTAAGTTGCAGTTCTCTAAGGTTATCGGTAACACTCTTCCCCGTATTCTGAGCACATCACTGGCTATTCTGACTGCATCATCAAAATTATTCGTCATTTTCTCAACGGCACTCAAAAATAAGTTGCCGAACGAATGGCCACCAAACGTTCCTTCCGGAAAACGAAAACTAAATAATTCACGTAATTCTTCAGGCGCCGTACTAAGGGCAACTAAACATTGGCGTACGTCACCGGGTGGGAGTACGCCTAGCTCATCTCGAAGCACACCAGTTGATCCACCGCTGTCAGCCATGCTAACTAGTGCAGTCAATTGTACCGCATGCGTTTTTAGCGCACTAAGTAGCGTAAAGCTACCTGTTCCACCTCCGATAATGACAATACTCGGCTCAGCAGGTTTCACATGTCTATTTTAGCGCATATTACTTGGATCCCAAGTAACTCGAACACCATCGCTCAACGTATTTAATCGTTCCATAGTAGTTGGGTCTAGTTTGAAATCGAATACTTGGAAATTGCTTGCGATATGGTGACTGTTCGTAGAACGAACTAACGGAACGGTACCGTGTTGCAAGCACCATCGCAAAATAATCTGCTGGGGTGTCTTGTCATGCTCTAAAGCAATACGATTAATAATTCGATGGTGTTCACTCGCAAGCCGGTGTACCGGGCAGTATGCTTCTACTATTATTCCCTGCTCCTTACAGTAGTCTAAAATCTTCTTTTGCTGTTTATAGATGAAGGGGTGGAATTCAATTTGATTTACTGCTGGTACGAGCTGACTGCGTTTGCGTAGTTCTTTCAAATGTCTAACGGTAAAATTGCTCACTCCAGCAGCTTGTATCAAGCCATCCTTCAAGAGTAGCTCAAATGCTCGCCAGCTTTCACTCCGCTTGCTTGTCGCGGGCCAATGAATAAGGTAGAGGTCAAGATATTCCAAGCCTAACCGAACGAGTGCTTTCGTGCATGCACTGAGGGTTCGTTCATATCCTTGATCGTCATTCCACAATTTTGTGGCTATAAAGAGTTCGTTTCTGTCGATATGTGATAGCTGTATAGCCTGACCAACTCCTCGTTCATTTTCATAGATACGGGCAGTATCTATGGCTCTATACCCAATTGCAAGCGCTTTCCCAACAACTTGCTCTGCCATAGAATCAGGTGCTACTTCCCAGGTACCAAACCCAATAGCTGGAATTTTTTTACCTGTATTAAGGATGTACGATTTCATTTTATAGCTCTAACTCTATAGGCATGCCAGTTTCCAGTTTCAAAAATGTAATGTCATAGTCTTTGAATAATTGCTCTAATCGTCCGTACATTCCTTTACGAACTTCATCACGCCATAACCAATCGTGAACTGGTACAATAAATTTTGGTTTTAACTTGAGTGCTAAATTAACAGCTGCTAAGGTTGATCCCCATGGTGCCGTTATGGGCAATGCTAAAATTGGTTTTGTTTCGTCGAAACTAAGACTGTCCCCCGGATCACTAAATTGGTCTAGGAAATGAATACCGATCTGCTCGGGTGGTTTTAGAAATGGTGGATTGCCTTCGTGGGGTGAATTAAAAAACCCAACCTCAAGTGGCGCATTTTGAGACGCATTAATATGTTCATCGGCTAGTTGCTTTACAACTGATTCTGTAGACGTAATACGTACATTTGGAAACTTGCCATGAATCGCACTGACTAACTTCAAGCTAAAATGGTCATAATGTTCGTGAGTTATAAAGATATCATCAACTTGCTCAAGCTTCCTTACATCCAGGGCTGATTCACTCATTTCACCAGGATCAAAAATAGCTACCCGTCCACCCGCTTCTACCAATAAGCAGGCGTGTTCAAATTTTGTTATTTTCATCGTGGGCCCCTCCCCTTTATTTATTGCAAACGTAAGGTATCTATTTATATCAGAAAAAATAGCAAATTAGCAGTTAAATAAATAACGTACTGGAAGCGATACTACTTATGACAAAATTATTTTTTGTCAGTTTTTTTACCTTTGTAGTCATGATATGCCAACTTGCGACGTAATTGGTCGAGTCGTATAATCTTTGACTCAAACGGTTTCAGCAAACTGGAGTATTGCCAATTTGGCGTTAAGATATGCAGCAATTTGTTTTGTTCGATAAGGTACTCGGCCAGACTAAAGAAATCCCCATCACCAGATACTATTATCGCTTTATCATAATTATTGATTTCTTTCATTGCGTACAAAACCAGTTCGGCATCGACATTACCTTTAATCATCGGTTTCTGCTCTTCGGTTTCTTTTACTGGAGTTGTCTGTTGCATATCATTCGTTTGAGGATGAATCACTTTTACATCGACAGTTGGTTTTAAAACGACGAGATAGCCGAGTTCGTGCATATACTCATACATTGATTCGTTTTCACTCATGTAACCAATAAACATATATGCCGTGGTGACATGGTGAGTATCAGTCAGATACTGCCTAAATTTTCGCCAATCAAGTTTCCAACCCATCCGTTGGACGCCAAGATTTAAGTTTTGACTATCTATAAAGGCGTATACATTGGGACGCTTCGACTTTCGCCTCATGCTACTAGTCTAACACTATCTAAAATCGGCATTTACAATCACTCAGTTATTTCTTTGGTGCATGGGAGCGAACAACCGAAAGTATTTCCTGACCATAGCTATCAACTTTTTTAGCTCCAAAGCCGGGTATGAGCAGCAAATGCTTGGTATCTTCCGGTAGAAGCGCGGCAATGGCGCTCAGCGATGTATTATGGGCGATCATATATGCTGGAATATTTTCTTGCATGGCTCTGTCTGACCGCCATTTTTTTAATTTATCGAAGAGTTGTTCATCGACAATTGGTTTTGTAGACTGTGGGATAAGCGATTCCTCCAAAAGATCAGGTGTATTTTCAGCTAAAATTTTAGACGAAAGGCGAAATTGCTTATCAATTTCAAAAATAAGCGGATTCATCACCAAAGCCATTTGATTTATGCCGTTAATGTAGAGTCCGTCAATGCTTCTCACTCTCGATAAGGCCACATAACCCATGCCGGGCGTAAATGCTTTTGATAAATCAATCTCGGCTGCGTCCAAGCTCATCCCTTGGCTCTTATGGATAGTCACCGCCCAAGCAAGTCGCAGGGGTAATTGAGTAATTTCTGACTTCATTTTGCCATCTTCTGTAAGGTTCCAGGTATACGGTTCAATGTATATTTGTTTTTTGTTTCGCAATTGAACGATTGGGATATCACTATCGAAGCCTACCACGGTGCCTCTGGTGCCATTGACATAGCCGTTAGCAAAATTATTTGCTACGAACATTACCTCGGCACCCTCTTTGAGTTCTAAAATCTCTGGCACTAACAGTGTTTTCGCTAACTGTTCAACTTTCGCTTGACGTCCTTTGGTCATCATTCGATAAAAATTGCTTTGTCCTGAGAGTTTCTGCAGGTAACCCTGATTAATCACATCAACATCAATATTGTGAGAATACAAACGAGTCACAACATCATTTTGCTGTGGTTTGGCATGTACTCGTGACGTAAGCAACTCGATATGAACATCTTCTAACTCTCCACTGCGCATAGCTTCAAGCACCTGCAATAAATCGTCATTTAACTGTTGTCGGTATTGCTCTTGCAAATAACAAATTTTGGCATCCAATTCCATCCAGGACGAAGATCCATGTATAAAGTCATACTTGTTGGAAAAGCGAGTCACGGGGGGAAGTTGAAATAGATCACCTGCTAAAACTACTTGTAGACCGCCAAAAGGTGCATCACTTTCGCGTAGCTCTTTTGCCATTTGGTTCACCATGTTGAGTCTATCTCCATGTAACATTGACACTTCATCAATAACTAAAATATCTGCCGATAAGTACCGTTTTTTAAGCCGATCATTTTGACGGAACTGCTGTAACTCCTCTTTGCCTATTCGATCAAGCACCCCAAGTCCTGACCAAGAATGAATTGTTGTACCGTTTATCTGACTGGCCGCAATACCAGTGCTGGCAGTGACAGCAACCTGTTTTCCAGCGGCTATCGACAGTTGAATGAATTTATTCAGGACATACGTCTTACCAGTTCCAGGAGAACCAGTTAAGAACACATTTTGACCTGACATTAATATAGTAAGGGCTTGTTTTTGTCTCATAGTTTACCGATTGTACCATCGCATCGTATTTTTCTCCACGTGCGGCTTTTTGAAACCTCAAAATTGTACTGTGAAGTATGAGTACTATTGTTTAAGAAGATACTGTTACGGATGCAACCAACCTATAATCAGCCCCATCGCCAATAAGGATAGTAACCGGTTTCCCATTGATAAATAGGTCAAATTAGCTGGGCGCTGGTCCAACGTATTATGAATAAACAGTGTAGTCATTGCCAACAACCATAAAATTAACGCCGTAATAGCACCTGACATGAACCATGATTGCTGTAGAAAGTTATGGTATAAAAAAGTAAAGTAAGCAACTACTTCGGCAGTAATTAATGCAGCCACGAAAAGTCCTAGCATTTTCTTGGGCATCTCCTTTGCAAAATCCTTTTGATTAATTTTAGCGAGTTTCAACCATTGTTTTCCGAAAACTGACTGCGCATAATAGATCGACCCTATCACCATACTAGAAATAGCAGCGAGCAAAACTGCCCATAGATTTATCGACACATTTGTCATCCGTACTCCCTTCAAAGCAATATAGAGCTTATGCTAATACCACCGATTATGCACCGTTTCACGAGTCGTGTCCATATAGAAGTCTTAGAGGCGCTTCTGTTAGGCCAATGTCTTTTGAATGTGTGCGACAAGATCAGTAATTTGAATCCTCTCCTGGCTCGTCGTGTCACGGTCTCTGATTGTCACTGTGTCTTTCGAATCACCTTCGATAGTATCAAAATCGATCACAATGCAATTTGGTGTACCTATTTCATCCTGGCGTCGATATCGTTTTCCGATATTGCCATTATCATCCCACATGACCGGACCGATTTCCTTTTTGAGTAAATCGTATACTTCACGAGCTTTTGTTGCCAGTTCTGGCTTGTTTTTCAATAGCGGCGAGACCGATGCTTTATATGGCGCCAAAGATGGCTTCAATTTCAATAGGATTCGCTTCTCGCCATTAATATCTTCCACAGTGTAGGCGTTTGTCAACACAGCCAAAAACATCCGGCCGAGACCCATTGAGGATTCAATGACATAGGGAATAAATTTTTGACGGGTTTCTTCATCAAAATATTGTAAATCTTTACCGCTAACTCGCTGATGATTACTAAGATCATAATCCGTCCGATTGTGGGTCCCTAGAAGCTCTTTAAAGCCTTGCGGGAATTTGAAGTATACATCATGTGCCGCAGCAGCATAATGAGCTCTTTCCTTTTCATCGTGTTCATGCCATTGCAAATTTTCTGCCGAGATACCCATTCGATTTGTCACAAAATCCCACGCAAAATCGCGCCACATCTGATATGCATCAGTTTGCATATCGGGCTTGATAAAGTATTGCATTTCCATTTGCTCGAGTTCTCTCACCCGAAAAATAAAATCTCTTGGACTAATTTCATTTCGAAAAGCTTTACCAATTTGAGCAATACCAAATGGCAATTTGGCACGCATTGTCTCTCTGACATTGTCAAAATTCGTAAAGATTGAACCTGCTGTTTCGGGTCGGAGATATGCGAGTGAACTGTCATCCTCAACCGGTCCAACCCAAGTTCGCATCATCATATTGTATTTTCTTGGTTCAGATAGCGTTTTTTTACCGCAGTTTGGACAAGCGACATCTTTTAATAATTCTTTCAATTCATTGAGGTCTGTGGAATCGGTTTTTGCTAAGTGATCAGCACGAAGCCGCGCACCACAATTTGAACAATCAACCATCGGATCAGTAAAACCAGCGACGTGACCACTAGCCTCCCATAGTTTGGGATTTTGAATAATGGCACCATCTACACCAAAAATATTATCGTGTTCACGGACCATGGCATGCCACCAAGTCTGTTTAATATTATTGGCAAGCTCAACCCCAAGTGGACCGTAATCATAAAAGCCTGCTAAACCACCGTAAATCTCGCTGGCAGGAAAAACAAACCCTCTTCGTTTTGATAAACTCACAATATCTTCTAAAGTCGTACTATTTTCCATGACATCCATTGTAACAGATGAGCGACACTGTTCATAAGATCAATATCTGATCTTTATATATAGGTAAATTTATGATTTGGTATATGTTGTTTTTAATATAGTGATCAGTGGTGCGATCTGCGGAAATAAAGATTCAAGTTGATCTACCCGAATAATAGCTTGTGGTGTATTTGGTCCGAAAAAAAGACGCAGTAATTTAATATGATCCGGGGTAAACTTTCCTTCACCACTTACAAAGAATGCTACTTGCTGATAATCAAAATTGTATGTTTTATCAGCTTGTAATTCGTGACCATTCACCTCCGTATGCAAATTAGGAGTGTGTCCACCTATTTTGAGAAGTTGGGCCTGAAACCAAATATCTATTAAATTTGTGGCAATCTGGTGGTCAGCAAGCGCAGTAAAGCTATACATGAGAAGCATAAAATACTCTGGCTCTGGTTGATCTTCGGTTGCCCGGTGTAACATATTGATTAATTTATACCCGAGCTGCACACGGTCGATATCCGTTAAAATGCCATTGTAATGCGTTTGCAAGTGAGCAGATAAGAGTGTCCCTATCTCTCCCCTGCCATGCATATAATTGATTTCGCTGACGCTGAATAATTCGATTCCGCCAGCAACTTTACTTTTAATCTTCCGTGCACCCCGGGCCATTAAACGTAATTTACCCTGGTCAGGCGTGAGTATGGTCAGTATTCGATCTGCTTCCCCATAGTCAACTCGAGTCAAAACAATACCAGTAGTTATTTGTTGCTTCACGCCAGCAAAGATCTAAACGTACGTACGGAGGCCAGTAACCCTCGTAGCGACGTTTGTGGTTTATAGTGGTAAATACTTACACCAAGTTCATTTATTAGCATATCTCGACTACTGCCAAATTCAGCCGGCGGAACACTGCTTAGCACAATGACTGGTATCTTCCGCCATTCCGGGTACGAGCGGAATTCGTAAAGAAACTCAATACCCGAATGCTCAATAAGTTGGAGTTCCAAAATTACAATATCTGGCTGCAATGCATCAGCCGCGGTAATTGCTGACTGAGCACTAGAACAGATAATGACACTATCGCCCAAATGAAGAAATGCTTGCCGATACGTTTCGCCAAGCACATGATCGGGTTCAATCAAAAGGATTTGTGCCATCTATTCAAGGTTACTTTATAAATGATTAAACCATCTGCAGTTGATTGCTGGGTTGCAATACGGTACCTAAGCCATATAAGCAGTGATGCCTTGAGACCTTCAATTCAAGGTGCATGGCTCGTAATATGGCATCCGCGACAAATATCCCTGCACCACTATTGTAACTAATGTCAGCTAGCGGCTGACGAGCTTTACCTTGTAATTTGCGCCCTCGCCGTAACGTCTCACTACTGAGTTGTTCGGTATCAGAATAAAGTCCAGCAACTATACCATAGCGGCAATGATGTGTTGCAAGCTGAAGTTTAAGCTGTGGGCTTTCGAGAGCTGGCAAAGCCTCGATCAGTGCCGCACCCAAGCTTACTAAAACCGCTTGCAAAGCTTGCCTATGCACCATAACCGGACCAAAACGACCAGCCACATTTAATTCCAGACCAACCCCATATATTTTTGCAAGTTTATCCAGCTGCTGTCCGGTGTCATACAGTACTGAAGGTATCGAAACCGGTTCAAAGTCTAAAGGTTGGGGATACAAACTAAGACGTACCCCAAGAGCATAACTATCGAGTAATTGTAAAGCATTATCAGCGGTCGTTTGGATATGCTCAATGTCACATTCGCCTCCCATCCGACCATGCTCTGCTTTTCGTGCAATCTGCAGTAAGGGCAACTTTAACTGTTCTACCATACTCAACAAAAGTTGTTGAGATAAAATATCTGATTCGGTGTTTCGAACCATAGACCCCCATTATATGAGAAAACTTACAATTTTTAGTATAGCTGAAAAAGCATGGTTCTCAATAACGTATTAGGAAGCGTTGGCTGATTATCGCTGGAAATTACCCTACTTAAGGTGAAAAACTAAAATTGGGTAAGACGTACGTATTAAAGTCATTAACATACTGCGTTCCTTCGGTCCAAAGTAGGATAGTCTCGCTTCGAACCGGTAAAACAATTTCTGTACCGATCTTACCGTTACCAAGATGGCCAACAACTTTCATGCCAACTATTTTAGGCACTTTTGGTAATGAATACGGGGTTACTTTGACAGTACCGTTTTGCTGTTGACTTAGAATACCTTGGGCTACAGAACTATATGTTGAGTTCTGAACTTGGACCCGCAGCGCAAAAACCGACGTCGGCGCACTTAAAGCGGGAACTATTCCGGGGTAAAAATACCCATCAACCAGTGCTTGTCCGTTACCTGTGCCATCCACATAGCCACTCCAACTTTTTGGATAGTAGACTACGATACTGCCATAGGCTTCTGGGCCGTCGTAAACTTGTAAAGGTGATTTTTCTTCAGTTGTAAATTGAGTGGTATCGGATGCAAGCTGCTCTGACTTTGCTTGACTAATTGCTGCAGCTACGGCTTGATTTTGGTCATTTTTATACTTTTGCTCCCCGCTGTACGTTACACCGCCGAAGACAACAGCCCCTATTAACAACAGCACTGTCACAATGAGTACCAAGAATAGTCCATTGATAGAACCATTCTGATTATGCTTTACCATATGGCCATGTTAGCGAAGTTTATCGAAGCTCGCAAGTATCAATCATAATCATAAACATAAATACCCTTGCGCGATTCAACCGGTTTTCGGTTGGGTATTTTGAATGCAAAACTAATAAGTCGAACAGGGCGATGGCCATAACGACCGATACGGTCATCTAACTTATGCATATACTTATCCAGAAGAAACACAAAGATTACATCCGTTGACGGCCATTCAACCTGCCAAAAATTTGCTAATACGACACGAACATACCTCCGGTAACGTATGGTGCGTACCCATGCTATCAGAAATAACAGTGGGTTCAGTTCATACCCGACACAGTAAATACCTTTTTTGGCCGCCGCAATCAGAACTTTGCCATCTCCGCATCCTAATTCAAGTAGTGCTTGTCCAGGCTCTAAGTCTGCTACATTCAATGCTATCCGAACTTGCGTCGTAAGCGTTGGTAAGTATGGAGCACCGAATAAAAGTACAAATCCAAAACTTAAGATAATTAGAAGAAGTACTAGAGTGATCAGCCACATCATTCGTTAGGAAAACTAAGTTTGAGATCTTCAATTTTGTTTTCGGCTTTTTCCAGATACTCAGTTAATTGCTGAATTATTTGCATTCCCCGTTCATACATTACGATTGTTTTATCGATGTCGAGATCATTTTGCTGCATATCAGCAATAATAGTCTGGAGTTCGCTGTTCAAATCATTATAGGAAGGTGGTGGAGCATTACTTTTAGGCATTACGATATCACTTTCGCATTAAACGTACCATCAGCTAATTGCGCTTCCACCATAGTACCAGGTTTCACTTCACGCGCAGTCCTCACTACCTTCCCTTCCAGCCGAATTACCGCATACCCTCGGCGCAACGTTGATTGCGGACTAAGTATCGATAGTAAAGCAGACTGTTGCATTAATTGCTGATGTGCATTCAGCAACCTAACTTCAAGTGCTTGAACAAGTTGAAGACCATTCTCGCGAAGTGAATCTTTATGTTGACGCAAAATACGATGGCTAATGTCCGTGAGATGATTTTTGGTTACTCCAAGTTGGGCCTTCGTTTGTATTCGGTCGGGGGTTAAAATTTCAGCCGCATTACTCGGTGTACTGGCTCGAATATCGGCAGCCAATTCAGCAAGTGATATATCTATTTCATGTCCAATTGCCACGATTGTTGGCATACGACTGCCGGCTACTGCTCGCGTCACTTGCTCCGTACTGTACGCCGCCAAATCCTCCGCACTACCACCACCACGAATGAGCACAATCACATCCGGAGGATTGGCTTGGGCATTAAAATGTTCGATTGCTTGTATAATCTGAGCCGGTGCTTGCTCACCTTGTACCAATGTATCTATCAAAGATATATCTATACCACGCCACCTGACATTTAAAATCTTTATAAAATCTGCGTAGGCAGCTGATTGTTTTGAAGTGATCAGCCCAATACTTCTTGGCGGATAAGGTACTCGACGTTTGCGTGCATCATCAAACAAACCTTCAGCTAGCAATTTTGCTTTTAATAAATCAGCTGCCCGCCGAATGCTACCTTCGCCGGCAGGCTGGATAAACTGGAACGAGATACTGAAACCATATCGTTCATGATAGCGTGGCGTTCCTCGAACTTTCAGTACCATGCCATCTTCTAAGGGTCCTGGCAGCTGATACACGGACCCAAAAAAGTTTACAGCTGCTGCCTCATCTTTTAAATCAAAATAGACCCAACGATTTCGATTTACTTTAAAATTAGCCAACTCGCCGACAATGACAATATTTTGAAAACTATACTCTAATGTCTGATTGAGTATCGCGACAAATTCACTGACACTACATTCAATATTGTTGTCCATCATTGAGATAATTGCCTTTATCAATTACGTCACCAGTAACCAATCTCTGATGATATAAATAATAACCTGGTGGTAACTGAATTAGAGTATTCACAACCCTGTACATTACCGTTACCGGCAGACTGACCGCCGCTGGTACGCCAGCGCTCGCTAGAACCGCAGTCATAAGTGCCTCGTATATACCAACACCCCCTGGCAGGACTGAAACAAGACCAGCAAAATTTGCAACTCCATAGGCTAAAATCACGGCTCCGATATTTACATATTGTCCAAACGCAATATAGACGACATAGAGCGCCATTACTTCTGTAATATTCGCAAGTAAGGCATACCAAAAAGGCGCGGTGAGTTCGTGACGACTGCGTTTCAATAAATCGTAATTATCATGAAAATCATCGAAGACTTTTCTCGCTAGAGTAATGTTAATTGTTTCCGGGTACTTTGGTCGGACTATATGGATAAGTCTGTTAATACCTCTCGTGAGAGAGGTGAAGAAACTATTAATTCGTTGCTTACTGCCAACGACGTAGACAAAAAGAAACGTGCCCACGATGAGAAGCGTGGTAAGCGATCCTGCAACGAGAATAGTTAAATCATTGGCACTGCCCACAATGGCCAGACTTATCAAACCAAGAATGATGAGTAATTCAAAAGAAAGAAACGTTAATGCGAGCTTCATAACTTGGATCAATGTTGCTTTGCCACCGCTAATGTTGTTCCCGTCCCGCAAACGGACTCCAAAATAAGAAATGCCGGTAACTCCCCCGCTTGGAAAGACATGATTCACGAAATTTAATTCAAGCGACATTTTGAAGAGATACCAATAGGACAGTTTATTCCCAACAATTTTAAAAAGGCGCTGATATAGTTTCGCCTGGGCATGATAATTCACTACTTCAATCGGTATCATCAACAGTAGCGCCCAGGCATTTACCTTATCGAGATTTTTAGTAGTATCGACAAGTTGATGTCGAATCGCATAAATCAGAAACACCAAAGCCACCAAAGTGACAATATTAAGAATAACTTTCCAGCGACGAGCGGTGGACACTTGAGGACTCATTGCCACCATTATACTCGACTAACCAATAGCCAAATAGCTTCATAGTGTCAGCAGATTAGAACTCAATTTAGTGAAACGAGTTATACTTAACAAATGCAAAGCCTTATGGTACTTGGGCGGCAACCTGAACTTGGTATTGCCGAACTAGAAAGTCTCTATGGTCCTGACAAAATTTCTATCATTTCACCCGGTGTAGTCTTGCTTGACGTCGATCCCTGTTTAGTCACTTTTGATCGACTGGGAGGGAGCGTTAAATTTTGCAAATATTTAACAAAACTTTCGACTTCCAACTGGACTGAAATAGTAGAATTTCTCGAAAAAGAATCTCCCGGTCATGCTGCAGTAATGCCTCCAGGAAAAATGCGACTTGGTCTGAGCGCCATCGGCTTTAACATAAGCAACAGACAACTCCAAGCGAGTGGTTTGAGTATCAAGAAAGCAATTCAAAGGAGCGGTCGATCAGTACGTTTAGTACCTAGTACCAACTTGGAACTTTCTACCGCTCAAATTATCTACAACAAATTAACCAGCGAACTGGGCTGGGATATGATTTGCATAAAGCAAGGCCAAGAAACTTTTATTGCTCAAACAGTCAAAGTTCAAGACATTAACGCATATGCTAAACGCGATCGAAATCGGCCAAAACGTGATACTAGGGTTGGCATGCTTCCGCCAAAACTTGCACAATTAATAATTAACCTGTCGGTCGGCATTTTAACTCCAAACCAAATGCAGTCTATTTGTGATATTCCGATTGATCAAGCAGTACCAAGGCCACAGTTAGGACAAACAATACTCGACCCTTTTTGTGGTACTGGAGTCATACTGCAAGAGGCACTGTTAGATGGATATGAAGTGTATGGCACTGATCAGAATCCACGCATGATTGACTATACCCAAGCAAATATAGATTGGTTGAAAAACCTGCATCAAATAAACTCGACACCTCTTCTGGAAGTAGCAGATGCCGCTAATTACAAATGGAAAAACAATATTTCTTTTGTCGCTTCCGAAACCACTTTAGGACGCCCTCTTAAGCAACTACCCCCACAAGATGAACTAGGTCAGATTATTGCAGACTGCAACACGATCATTAAAAAATTTTTACAAAATATACACAATCAGATTCCAAGTGGTACAAGGTTGTGTTTAGCTGTTCCCGCTTGGCAAATTCGCCCGAATTCTTTCGCTCATTTACCCCTTATTGACCAGATACACGAATTGGGCTATAATCGTACGAGCTTTACTCATGTTCGGAGTGAAACATTAGTCTATTATCGTTCCGATCAGTTAGTTGCCCGAGAACTACTAGTTCTCACCACAAGTAAACATTGATATACATGTAAGGAGACCACATGTCACACGTTAAAGCAGGCGGTACCGCCAAAAATACTCGCGATAGCGCTGGTCAGCGTTTAGGTGTGAAATTATTCGGTGGTGAAAAGGTTAAAACTGGTCAAGTGATTGTTCGACAAGTTGGTCTAAGCAAACGTGCCGGCGTCGGCACGAGCGTAAGTCGTAATTACACTATTCATGCTAAAAAAGACGGCGTCGTAGCCTTCGAGACAAAAAAAGTGAGACGTTTTTCAGGTAAGACAGTTCGTCGTACTTTCGTGAGTGTAAAATAAATTTCAAACAATAGGTCTAGGGTCTAATTGCCGAGATGGTGTCTGATACGCTCTATTACATCGGCTATCACAACTTGTGACTTCACAAGATAATCATCTACTCCCAGAGACTCAGCTCTTTCTTTATCACTGTCCTGACTCAAAGCAGTAAGCATGATTATTTTTAAGTTAGCAGTCTCAGGTGTGTTTCGTAGTATATCGAGGACATCGAAGCCACTTACTTTTGGCATCATTACATCGAGCAGTACAAGATCAGGATTGTAATTCAAGGCGGCAGCTAGGGCGTCCTCCCCGTTAGCAACTCGTCGAACATCATAGTTTTCCGCCTGCAAACGCGTGACATACACATTAGCTAACGCATCATCATCTTCAACTAACAAAATCCTCTTCGGATGAGTTTTTGGAGCATTAGGATCTTCTGTAGATGAAGCTTGGGCTAAATCCATACTGTTCATGGTAACCCATCAATTGGTATTGATCAATCGCTTTGTTAGCTCTTATTGACCACAGCTTTTTCGAGTGCGTTGGTCTTAACTTGTTGCATGGCTTTTACAAATCCATCAAACATAGGATGCGGACGGTTCGGCCGTGACCTGAATTCAGGGTGAAATTGGCTCGTGAGCAAAAATGGATGGTCGATTCCTTCAATAATTTCTACTAAATTATTTTCTGGATTTATACCGGTTGCCCGTATGCCCCACTTCTCGTACAAATCGCGATAGGTATTATTGCATTCACCTCGATGTCGATGACGCTCAACCGTTTTAGTAGACCCATACACTTTTGCTGCGAGACTCCCCTTTTCTATCACGCAATCATAATCTCCTAAACGCATTGTCCCGCCCGTCATGTGTTTATCGATCTGATCGGCCATAGTGTCTATAACAATATTTTCGCTTTGTGGATCTATTTCAAAACTGGTTGCATCATAAACACCTGCATTTCGGGCTGCGGCAATAACTGCCATTTGAAGCCCCAGACATATACCCAAATATGGTACCTTTTTGGTCATTGCATATTGTGCTGCTTTTATCTTTCCTTCTAGTCCGCGCGTGCCAAATCCGCCGGGTACTAGAATGCCATCAAATTTTTTAAGCACATTCGTAATACTCACACCAGACTGATCATATTTTGATGCATCGACCCAGGTTATCTTTATCATACTGCCGTTATGCCAGGCTGCCGCCTTAAGTGCTTCAAAGACAGACATATACGTATCGGTGTTATCCATATATTTCGCAACAAAACCTACTTCAATAGTGCTTGGGTGATGTGCGGTGGCTCGAGCAACAACGGCACGCCAGTCTTTTAGATCTGGTTTCGAAACTTTAAGATTCAGTTTTTTAGCAATCACATCAGCGATACCAGTATCTTCCAATGTAAGCGGTACCTGATAAATACTTCGAGCATTGGGTAAAGACGCGATTGCACCTTCGGGAACACCGCTAAACAAACTCAATTTGCGTTTCACTGCATCATTAGCGGGATACTCGCTACGAGCTACGAGAATATCTGGTGTCACGCCTAAGCCTCGTAATTCACGCACCGAATTCTGAGCTGGTTTCGTTTTTATTTCATTACTCGCACTTACATATGGCAGATACACTACATGAACATATGCACAATTTTCCAAACCAACTCGCACTCCTAATTCCCGTATCGCTTCGATAAACGCGAGTGACTCATAATCCCCTACTGTGCCGCCTATTTCTACAATTAACACATCGTAGTCTTTACCGGCTTCAATAATATAATCTTGAATTGCACCAGTTAGATGCGGAATGATCTGAACGTCGTCGCCTTCAAATTTACCAGCTCGTTCGTCTTGTATTAACTTTAATAGCACACGACCACTCATTAAACTTGAAACACTTGTCAGCTCAACATCAACAAAGCGTTCATAATGTCCCAAATCAAGATCAGTTTCAGCACCATCTTTGGTTACAAAACATTCCCCATGTTCGCGTGGATTTAGTAAGCCTGCATCGACGTTCAAATAAGGATCGCATTTTTGGAGATTGACGTGAAGACCACGTGCTTTTAGAAGGTTACCAATAGAAGCGGCTGTTATTCCTTTGCCCAAACCGGATATTACACCACCTGTAACAAATACATACTTGGTTGGCTTTTTTGCCACGCCTACTGTTCGCCTCCTTTTATTGTACTAATGCTACACTGTTTTACTTCTGTAATCAAGCTATTATTTATATCACCCATAGCTGGCGATATCAACTAGTGTGCAGCCAGATATGCTTCAGCAGCTTGCAATTGGGCATCATTACCAGAAGAAATGTCCGAACTTGAAAGAACGACTGTCTTATCCGGTGTAATTCCTAAGTGGTTAATATTTTTACCATCCGGTCGATACCAACTCGCTACTGTAACTTTTAGTTGCGATCCGTCACCAAAGTTTATTAACTGTTGTACGACACCTTTCCCGAAGCTCTTTTGCCCTATAACATAGGCATCGTTATTGTCATGTAAAGCACCGGTAGTTATTTCTGAGGCTGATGCACTGCCTCCATTAATTAGCACGACCGTCGGAATTCCGTGAAGTAAATCCCCACCTTCTGCGTAGTAACTTTGGACAACAACATTACCGCGTTTTTCTTGGAGGATTAATTGCCCGGGGCTTAACCACAAACTCGAAACATGAACCGCAGCATCGAGTAGACCACCTGGATCATCTCGCAAATCGAGGATTATTCCTTTCACGTTTTCATTTTTAAATTTTTGTGCCGCTTGCTGTGATAAGTTCTGGGTATCGTCAGCAAATGTACTGATTTGCATGTACCCAATGTTGCCAGGAAGAATCTTGGTATTAACGCTTGGTATGGTGATATTTTCCCTGGTAATGGTCAAAGTCAGTGTTTGCGTTGAATTTCGCAAAATGCCGAGCGTCACTTTTGTGCCGGCGGTACCCCGAATTTTATCTACAGCATCATCAACGCTCATACCAGATGTAGATGTATTATTTATGCTCGTAACGACATCGCCAGCTTGTAATCCAGCTTGTGCTGCCGGAGTGCCACTTATCGGCGCAATTATTTCAATATATCCGTCACTGTTCTTGCTTAGTTCCGCTCCAATACCACTAAAGGCATTATTTAATTCATCATTAAATTGCGATGCTTCACTCGGTGTGAAATATTCGGTGTAAGGATCATTCGCTGCGTCAGCTAAACCGTGTTTTAATCCATTTAATAACTGCGTCTCTGTGAGCTGTCCGTCATAATTGTCTTTCAATGACTGATAGACCTGATCAACGGTTGTGTAATTTAGATGCGCGGGTAGTCCAGTAGCTACCGGCTTTGTCCCCCAGGGAAAAGTGACACTTATTCTGCCTTCGCCATAGGCAACCCCTAAACAGAAAATAAGAACACAGATAACAACACAAAGAACTACTCGAATCGCCAGATTGTTGCCAAGCCGTTGGCTAATTCCCACCGTTTTTCCTTTTAGATTCATTAGGTTTGATTATAGCAAAACTATGCTTATAGGCCTAGTTAATTCAGCTTCGATTTAACCGCCAAAATAGATGTATACAAGCCCGGCGCTCGGTATAGTCGTCTCGTAGTAGTTGCCATCATAATAGAGGTTGTACTGCTGCACAGTAATAGTGCCATTACCATTCACTGCAGTCACCCACATTGCATGGCCAAACGGATCTGAGCCGCCACCCATATAAATGGCAACTGAACCAACTTTTGGTGTCGAACCTGTCGGAATCCCAGCTGCGCGGGCATTTGCTGGCCACTCATTAGCATTACCATTACCACCCCAATAGGGCATGTAGCCATATGTTTTGTACACCATCCAGGCGGTATAACTTACACATTCTCGGTTATACATTCCCCAGTTATCGATTGTGTTATCAAGTGGATAATCACAACCCCAGTTACCGCCGCTGGACACCGCCGTCGCTGGATAACTTCCTCCACATGAACCACTGGCAATGACTTCACCATTACTGACAAGTTTATGGTTAGCCGCAATTTGCTCGGCGCGTAAAGCTGCAATCTGCTGTTGATTAGACGATATTTGCTGGTTGTATGCAGCTTGCTGACCTTGGTTATAGTTGAGCAAAGCCTGTTGTTGTTGCTCGGCTGAATTGAGCTGGTTATTTTGCTGCTGCTCAGTTGCGACCACGATGTCAAGCTGCTCTTTCTGCTGTTGCAGTTGCGACTCAAGAGTTAAAATTTGGTTTATTGTCGTATTGAGCTGATCCTGTACAGTCTGTTGATATTCTTGTTTGTCCACATAGGCGCTCAGATTTTGGCTACTTGCGAGTTCTTCGATAGTTGAAGTTTGACCTTCAATATACATTGCCTTAATCGTTGCCCCGAGTTGTCCCTTTTTCTCAGTGATCTGTTGCTGAACAGATGCAATTTGCGCCTGTAAGGAAGCTTGTTTGTTCACATTAACGGCAAGAGCCGCCTGTAACGCACTGACTTGAGCCTGCAACTGACTAATAGCGCTCTGATAACTTGTCGCTAGTGAGGTAAGTGAATTTATTACAGATTGAGATTGATCATTTTGATTTTGTAATGCATCTATCTGACTTTGGTATTGGTCGGCATGAACAAGGCTCGCACCGCCAACTAATCCAACCAGCGCCACAGCTATGGCAATGAAGCGAACTTTAGTTAAAAATTTTGATTTTATTTTTTTTAGATTTGGCATAGTTTTAGTGTTAGATATGCTTAAGTTTAGTCTAACATAACCAATCAATCTGTTCTACCCTCCTGAGTTGATGCGTAACAACGGTAGCTCTAATTACCGCTTCATTTAGTTACTTTTTGATACGCTACGTGGCTATTATTTCGTTTTGAACTTTAGATACCGTCTGGTGGCAATGACTGAAGATACGGTACTAATTACTATACCAACCATTAGCTGAATTGCCAAAAATAGGAAGAAATGTTGGTCAAAGTAGCTATTAGCGTAGCTAATATCTAATAATCCCAGCGAACTTGCTTGCAAAGCCCCGCTCGCAGCGACAAACGCGGAGTTAATAATAAGAACGGAAAATACGGCCGCCAATATGCCATATACTGCACTTTCGACAACAAATGGTCCACGTATATAGTTCGTACTTGCTCCCAATAATCGCATAATTGTAATTTCATCTCGACGATTAAAGATAGCCATCTGAATTGTATTAAAGATAATAAGAGCACAGATAATTGTAAATATTATGACCGCAAATACACCAAGCTCACGCAAAACATCAGTTGCATGAGTAATTTTATTGATGGCCACCTCTCTTTCGCCACTATAACTTGGCTGATCAGACTGTAGCGCCGCAATATTTGGTTCTGTCAGAAACGATTTAATATCCTGAATTCTATTCAGGTTAATTGGTCTAATAAGCACCGTGGCTGGTAATGGATTTGACGTTTCATTTATGGCAGTCAACAGCTGTTGGTTTCCAGCATTCTGATTCTCGTACTCTTGTAAAGCCTGTGCTTTGGTAAGGTAGCTCACACTTTTTACATTTGGTAGAGCTTTTATTTGCGCAAGTAATTGATTGGTTTGTGCAGGAGTATCGGCGTCTTTGAGGAATACCGAGATATCAATTTTATCAGTAATTTGGGCTATGGTATTTGAAAATGTCGCATTCGTAACTAGGGAAAACAACACAATTGTCAGGGTGACTACCATAACCGCCATGGCAGCGACGGCCAGACTTAAATTGCGTGCAAAATTAACCAGCCCCGAATGTATGATTCTTGAAAGCGTGATAAGTTTTTGCTGCATCCTTACACCTTATACCCGGCATTTGCTCGATCGCTCAGGATTTTTCCTGCCTCTAACGTCACTACACGACGTTTCAACTTATTGACAATTTCTTGATTGTGAGTCGTCAACAACACTGTCGTGCCGTAGCGATTGATTTTTTCTAATACTTTTATTACATCCCAAGCATGCTTTGGGTCCAAATTTCCGGTTGGTTCATCGGCAATTAAGATGCGGGGTTGTCGAACTACTGCCCGAGCTATTGCAACTCTTTGACGCTCTCCACCACTCAGTTCGTAGGGCATCCTTTTTTCTTTTCCCTTAAGATTTACAATCTCCAAGACCTTCGGTACGGTATGACGAATTTCTCGATTACTTATTCCTACAATCTCCAAGGCAAATGCGATATTTTCAAATACGTTTTTATTTGGAAGCAATTTAAAATCTTGAAAGACTACACCTATCTTGCGACGCAGTAGTGGAATATCTTTATCTTTTAACTTGTCGTAATCAATACCTCCTACAATAATCTTGCCACTTGTCGGACGCTCTTCACGCGTAAGTAAGCGCAACAAAGTTGTCTTGCCTGCACCGCTTTGACCAACTACAATAACGAACTCCTTCGGTTCAACGTGTAGGCTCACGCGATCCAGTGCTGACCCCATGTTGCGACTGTATGTTTTTGTCACCCGGTCAAGCAAAATCATTACCTATTATTTTAGCATAAATGGAATCTGGTGTGTTGGTTTATTTAATTCATTTTTACAAATAATTGCACACTCATTCTAATAGCAACAGTAAGTTGCATAGATTATGTCCACCATTTATCAAGGAAAATAAAATATCTTTATTTTGTGTATTCGATAATTAATGTATCTGTAAATATAGTTTCCAATTACGACATTACCGAGATAAATATTTGTTTTTTACCGTAATTAGTGGCTGAGCGAACTGTCTAGATAGGCTTCAATCAAAGGATCAAGTTCACCATCTAAAACCTTTTCAGGGTCAGACGTCTCATAGCGTGAACGCAAATCCTTCACTTGTTTATAAGGATGTAAGACATAGCTTCTAATTTGGTTGCCCCATTCAGCGGATTGATTTGGTCCTTTAAGGGCATCCAGTTTTTCTTGATGTTGTTCAAGTTGTAATTGGGCTAACCTCGATCGTAAGATCGTCATGGCAACTTCTTTATTCTGCAACTGACTTCGCTCGTTTTGAATCGCGACACTAATGCCTGTTGGTATATGCGTGACCCGTACTGCAGAATCAGTTGTATTAACACTCTGCCCACCATGGCCACCACTTCGATAGACATCGATTTTAATATCTTGATCCTCAATTATTAGTTCGTCGGGTCGTTCAATTTTAGGCATAACCTCAACCTTCGCAAAACTAGTCTGCCTAAGATGGTCAGCATTGAAGGGACTTAATCTGACAAGTCTATGCACACCATGCTCACCTTTTAACTTGCCGTATGCAAACGGGCCTTCGACTGTCATTGTCACACTTTTTAGACCGGCTTCATCCCCAACGGATTCATCAACTACAGTTATACCCCATCTGTTATTTTCAAAATACCGACTGTACATTCTGAACAACATTTGTGTCCAATCCTGTGCATCAGTACCTCCAGCTCCAGCAAATATACTTACAATAGCATCGTGATCATCATACAATCCATTGAATTTTAATTCGTTCTTAAGAGCCAGGAATTGCACTTCATTTTCATGCAATTGCGTTTCTATTTCTTTTAATAGTGAACTGTCACGTAAGTTAAAAAGGTCATAAAGTTCATCAGCATTATGTTTTAAATCAACCCAAGGTTTGATCCGACTCTCTAATTTCGATATTCGTTTCATTATTTGCTGAGCATGTGTAGTATCATTCCAAAAATCTGACGTACTACTTTCAGCTTTTAATTTATTTAACTCAGCTTGTAGGTTATCAATATTGAGTTTTTGCCAAACATCAGTTATTTGAGTTTGTAATTCGTTAACGCGCTCGTCCATGTGTTGCAACCTTACTAGCTGCTTTAGCGACAGTGTAGCCTGACCAAAGCGGCAACAATTGCTGTCGTAAATTATTGGCAAATACTTCACCACAATTTCCTAAGACACCAAAACCCCATATGTTCTCTGTAAACATAGCCTGTGTCACTTCGATAATATGTTGTTTGGTTACTGCCTGAATGCGCGCTGGAACTTGATAATAGTTATCTACTACCCCGTCAAAGAAATATCTGCCTGCATACCCAGATGAAGTTCCACCTACCGTTTGAGCACTTCGCTGAAACCTACCTAGGGCATACTGTTTTGTTGACTCAATTTCTTCATCAGCAATATCCCCACCCATAACCTTAGATAATTCCTCGATGATTATATTTAGTAGTGCAGCGGCGTTTTTGTCTGAAACCTGCGCACCAAACCACCAGTTACTAGCGTCTTTCGTTGCCGATAAGCCTGAACTCATGCCATATACTAGGCCACGTTCTCGCGCAGTACCTAATATTTTTGAATAGAGCGTTTCAGTTAGCAGAGTATTAACCAAATTTAGCGCATCAGTTTCTGGATCACGCAATCGAGTGCGCTTAAATGTATCAATATAAAAATATAAATTCTCTACGGTTTCGTTCGGTACGTAAATAGCTTGCTCCACATGATGGGGTTTTTCATGAGGCAGCGCAAAGCGTCGACCGGTTTTTGGTAAATCAATTGTGTCCAAGAGCATCGTGATAGTTTCTCGACGGCTTGGTGTTAAGTTACCGGCAATGACAAACCGCATATTAGGAGCATGATGCGTCCTCGCATAATGATCACGCACGTCGTTAACGCTAACGTTCTGCATTAGTAATAAACGTTCGCTATCCGTTTTTGCAATTAAACCGAGGTTGCGACGCATCTCTAAACTGAGTCGACGAAAATGATTATTGCTGCGTGCAACCATTTCTTCCTGAACATTGCCATACTCTGCCCTAAATTCTTCTTCCAAGAATAATGGCTTAGTAATTGCCACTAACAGGAGGCCGAGCACCCTATCCCATTCAAAGTCTGCACACTCTGCTTCATAAGCAATATCGTAGACACCAGTGGTCGCATTGCTGTATGCCCCATTTTTTTCTAGTTCAGCCTGAAAATCTCTCGCCCTAGGAATGAGCTCATTCGCTCCAAGCAGAACATGTTCCATAAGATGAGGGACTTCCCACTTTGCAGGGTCAACTAAGTACTCCCCGGCTCTGAAATTGACATCAAATGTCATAACAGAGGCATCAGCAATGTGGATCAACAATCCTTTTGCACCATTTTTTAAACTAATTTCGGTTACCGTATGTCGCATAAATAATCTATCCTTTAGCGAAGTGAACTTTTGAAGGTTCTCTTGCCCTATTTTTTTCTCCTTTTTGCCGCCGTTTTACGTTTACGTTCATTTTTATGCGCTTTTTTGCGCTCACTTGTTTGTTTCTTTTTTACGTCCGCAGTCACTTTCTTATCGGAGAAATCTGTTTCTTCGAATTCCGAATCAGCATTAGTTATTTGAGAGGCGTTTTCAATCGATCCTCGAGCTGCCCGTGTTAAGTCTGTTTCAGTTGCTCGATCTAAATCTTCCTGAGAAATAGGTTGAGCATGGAATATAGCCCTCAGTACATCATGCCGTAATGTCAACTGCATCGCTTCGAATAATTGTTGACCGCGTCTACGATACTCAACCAAGGGGTCTTGTTGGCCAACACTCATCCAGTGGATACCTTCTCGTAAATGATCCATATTTTCAAGGTGCTGCATCCACAGATTGTCTAACACTTGTAGGTAGATATCACGCTCCACTTTACGCATAATATCTTTTGTAAAGGCCATCTCTTGTGTGGTGTAGAGCTCATTTGATTCTGTGAGTAAAACCTTGGCAAATTTTGTCGCGTCACTATCAAAAAGTCGATCAAGGGTTGCTTCGTCAAACGGAAATAGTTCTCTAAGCACATCTTCAAACTGGTCTGAGGTCACAAGTTCCGAAGTGGCTAATGCTGAAACTTCTTCATCAATAAATATATGAATACGCTTACTAATATCCTTGGATTTCAATATTTCTCGTCGCATAGCATATGTCGCTTTGCGGTGTCGGTTCATCACGTCATCGTATTGGACCACGCTTTTACGCTGATCAAAGTGATAACCTTCAACCTTTTTCTGAGCGCCTTCCAGGCTTTTCGAAATAATGCGATTCTCAATAGGTGTATCGTCATCAATGCTCAGTCTGTTCATGACATTGCCTATTCGCTCGCCACCAAATATACGCATTAAGTCATCATCAGTACTGACAAAAAATTGAGTAACTCCAGGATCGCCTTGCCGCCCTGAGCGACCTCGCAACTGGTTATCAATTCGACGTGATTCGTGTCGTTCACTTCCTAGCACAAACAGTCCACCTATTTCAGTTATGCCTTCACCTAAAACAATATCCGTACCTCGTCCGGCAATGTTGGTGGCTAGAGTAACAGCCCCTTTTTCTCCGGCCTGTGCGACAATCTTCGCTTCACGTTCATTATTTTTTGCATTTAATACCTGGTGTGGAATACCAGCTTTATCTAACATCGCCCCCAGTGCTTCGTTTTTCTCTATTGATACAGTACCAATTAAAACTGGCTGGCCCTTGGTGTGAAGCGCTAGTACTTCCCGAGTAATCGCTTTAAATTTAGCTTTTTCATTACGATAGATTCGGTCAGGTCGGTCAAGTCTCGAGATAGGTCGATTCGATGGAATCTCGACTACTGCCAACTTATATATTTGATGAAACTCTTCAGCTTCAGTCATCGCCGTTCCAGTCATACCAGCTAATTTTTCATATAATCGGAAATAATTCTGAAATGAGATAGTTGCTAGCGTCATACTCTCTTGCTGAACTTCTACCCCTTCTTTGGCTTCAATTGCCTGATGCAGTCCCTCGTTATAACGACGACCAGCCAATAACCTGCCCGTAAATTCATCAACGATCACCACTTCACCTTCTTTAGTCACGACATAGTCTTTGTCTCGGGTAAATAAGGCAAATGCCCGAAGAGCCTGTTGTAAGTGATAAATGGTGCGGATGTTTTCACTGCCGTAGAGATTTTCGATACCAAGTATTCGTTGTATTTTTTCAACGCCAGCATCTGTTAGGATGACGGTCTTTCGTTTTTCATCAGTTTCGAAATGTTTCTCTTTGCTTAATTGACGCACCACTTTTGCGAACTGAGCATACGCTGTTCCGCTGGTTACGCTCGGTGCACTAATAATAAGTGGTGTTCGAGCCTCGTCAATAAGTATGGAGTCCACTTCGTCGACAATTGCATAGTGAAGATCTCGCTGACGTAATTGATCTTCTTCACGAACCATATTGTCTCGTAAGTAGTCGAAGCCATACTCATTGTTTGTTCCATAGGTCACATCAGCCGCATACGCTTCTTGGCGAGTTGATGGTTTTAAATGACGGAAACGTTCGTCCTCGTGTTCAACATTGGTATAGTCCGGATCATAGATGTAACTATGATCGGCAATAATAACTCCAGTGCGGAGACCTAAGAAGTTATATACTTGTCCCATCCAGCCAGCGTCTCGTTGAGCGAGATAATCATTTACAGTGACAACATGAACCCCTTTTTCGGTTAATGCATTCAGATACACTGGAGCAGTCGCGACTAATGTTTTTCCTTCTCCGGTCTTCATCTCGCTGACGTTACCTTCATGCAGGACCATACCGCCGATCAGCTGAACGTCAAAATGTCGCTGCTTTAAAGATCGTGTCGCTGCTTCACGAACTACAGCAAAGGCATCAGGTAAAATGGCATCAAGCGACTCTTTCTTGAGTCGTTGTTTTAATACTTGCGTCTGTTCTTTGAGCTGAGTATCGCTCATCTTGGCGTACTTGTCAGCCCGGTCGTTAATTAATTTTACTCGCTTCCGCAGTCGTTTAATGGTCTTAGCTTGCGGATCACCGAGAAGTTTTTTAATGATAATGTTCATACGCGGTCTATTCCTCCCTTAATCGCGGACAATGCAAACCGTATCAATTTGAGATGGTATAGATGATGTAGCCAAGGCCAAATGCAAATGCTTTCAAATTAGTATTCTTAGCAGCTTACAATGGTTTGCGCCATCATAATGTATCTCAAGATTTGTTCTAGAACATAGTATATCGTTTTCTCGAGAGAAATGCGATATTTTTTATTCCTAATCTGCAAAATAACCGCGAGTTTTGCCAGTGGATACGAATCTTCGACGAAAACGGCCAAATAGGTGCCTATGAGTTTTCCCGTTTTGATGTAAATCTTTATACTTTTGAAGCTGCTGTTTTAACTTGGCCTCGGTAATATCGACAGCCGCATACATGTTATAAGCACTCTCTTTGATATTTATCGTTTCATGAGGCAAATACAAATTCACTTCACAAGTGCATCTGGTATTATTTTTTGACTTGCCTTCTTTTAGAAAAACTTCGCCATGCGCGCTGGCTCGGTTATGTCTGGAAAGATAGTGATCAAGTCCACCGATTTTTTTCGTAACATATTTACGTAAATTATCATCTAAGGTTACATGTACGCCTTGAATCTCAAATTTGCTCAGCATACTACCCTCCTTATATGTTTAATTTTAAATTGCAACAACAAGGTAATCTATTTACCTATTATACGCCTACTAAAGCCCGTCTTTTTCTGTGATGACGTAGAAGATACTCTTAATTAGATGACCTTTTGCCCACCCATATATAGCTGTAACACTTTCGGTATAGCAAACGAACCATCAGCTTGCTGATAATTTTCAATAATGGCAATCATTGTTCTACCTAACGCAAATGCCGTTGCGTCATTAGTGTGTAGTAATTCAGTCTCACCTGAATTCCGTCGTAAACGTGTCTTTAACCGACGAGCCTGATAATCGGTCATATAATCTGCAGTGTGTGTTTCTCGGTATTTATTCTGACCTGGCAACCACGCCTCAATATCGACTCCGCGAGCATTTGGTTTTCCAATGTCAAAAGTGCATTTCAAGAGTACCTGGTATGGTATACCCAATTGTTGCATCAAATATTCTTGGATGGCGATGAGAAGTAAGTGTTCATCGCGACTCGTTTCTGGTGCGCTAAAGACTTCCATTTCCAACTTGTCGAACTGATGCATGCGAAGGATGCCTTCCATGTCCTTGCCATAGGTACCCGCTTCCTGGCGAAAACTCGTTGAATATCCGATATAACGAAGTGGCAAATCTTTCTCGGGAATAATCTCGTTGGCATACATACTGCCTAGTGTGTGCTCGGCGCTACCGATCAGCCAAAGATCATCATCATTGCCTTCTATGTGGTAACGTTGATCTCGAGGTTCTAATCGATCCATTTGATCGTAAATATCTTCTCGAATCATGACCGGTGGTAAAATCGGAACAAAGGCTTTGGACGTCAATTGTAGCTTATTGTCATCGATTAATCTCTGAAGGATGCTTTCGTCACCAAGCGTTGCGATTACAAATTGAATAATTGCAAACTGCAATCGAACTAAATCACCCCGTAGGTAGGCAAAACGACTGCCGGTAACTTTTGCAGCTCTGGCCTTATCGATTAAATTTTTTGTTTCACCAATTTCCCAATGATTTTTTGGCTCAAAGTTAAAACTCGGCTTGTCACCAATTTGCTTCACAATTACATTCTCGTCTTCGCTTGCGCCAATAGGTACATCGTCTGCTGGCATATTTGGAATAGACTTTAAAAGTTGTTCGTATGCTTTAGCTACGTCAGCCAACTCTTTACCAACAGATTGATGACTTACACGAAGCTTTTTCCCGTGCTCAATTTGTTCTGAAGTCGGTTTTGTTTTTTGGATTGCATCAGCCAATTGATTGCGTTGTTGGTTTATTTTTTCAACGTCCTGCGTCAATTGAATTCGACGTTTATCCAACTCTAGTAGTTTCGGTACATCAACCTTATATCCTTTTTGCCGGGATTTCTCACTTACCAGATCGGCATTTTCGCGAATGTATTGAATGTCAAGCATTTGGCTATTATAGCGCATCTGTTAGCAAGAAGAAGAAAATTTATCTATTTATTCAATTTACTAGCTCGAAGAGCTTGGAGCGTCAAACCCGTTCTCGATCGTGCATAAGCACAGTACTCACATTCGCCGCCCATCGCCGAACTACCAACTGGCGGCATTTCATTGCTATCCATGCACTTTTTGATTTTGACGAGTGTCGGTTCTATCCAACTATCATCGCCAGTATACGGTATGACTTTCGTTTTAAATTCTAGGTGATCGTTAAATCCAGCTAAATCAAGACGACAATTTGTATACACGAAATAACCAACTGACTGTACCTTAAATTCGTTTTGACGTAGCAGCCATTGATAGACCTCTAATTGTCTTTTGTAACTTACCTGCCAACCTGAATCGATTGATACCTCAGTGGGCTTTGCCGTAGCCTTATAGTCTACGACAATTAATTCGCCTTCATCATTTACCCAAACGTCATCAACTGCTCCGAAAATGTGAAGATTCGTTGGTTTATGTACCGCTTCAACCCCAGTAAAGTTCATACGCCAGGTATCTAGATTGGCGTGTGCAAACGGTATCGCTTTAATCCGGTTATCGGTCATTAATGGGTGCGGCTGACCTTTTAACCGGTATTCATCAAATTCTTTTTTAAATAAATCATCGATAGCTTTGTTTATATTAAACGGAGGGCCGCTCGGACGCACTATCTTATGGCGAACATCAAGCCAAAAACAGCGTGGACATTGGGCAAATAATTCAATTTTGCTGCGACTTATTTTAAAAGGTGTCGTTTGTCCAACACGATATGGTTTAGAATGTTGCCTCACATACTGCATGTCATTGTATTGTACTGGAAAACAAACTTTATGGAGAGTTTTAGCTGAGATGTAACAAATCTTTTGGTGAATCTGCCGTCATAAAAGGTTTTCTGGCTGCGAGTATAGCCCCGTCGTTATATCCCCAAGTCACCGCAATAGATCGAATATGAGCCCGCTTTGCTGCATGTATATCGCGAATCTCATCTCCAACATAGTAGCAATCTTGGGCGGCTAATTTGTTTATCCGTAGTACTCTTCTCAGGGCGCTTGCCTTACTCAGTAAACCGATTCCACCGTACACTCCATCGAAATATGCATCAAGTTTATGTTCTTTTAAAAATGATCGTACGTTAGATTGGCTATTGGAACTAATGACAAGCAAGTTATGGCCATTATCGTGCAACTTTTTAAGTACTTGTTTTATATCCGGAAATGGTTTTAATTCATTGAGTCGTTGACTCATTTGCGTACGCCCTTTTATAAGCAAACGAGGTATTTGTCGTGGTGGTAAATGAGCTGCCTTAACTGCCTTTCTCATCGACATGGCTTTAAATTTGGAGATTTGCTCCTCGTCATAGGGTTCTTTGCCAGTTAGTTCATAAAAGATATCAAGAACTACTTTGAAACTATCGGCAATAGTTCCGTCAAAATCAAAAATGATTGTGCTCATTCTTACTGATTAATAAAACACGCTGGACGCAATATCGTCAAATAAGAATTACTATCGGGGGTATAATATAGCTATGGAACAAGCGACATTAGGCGGAGGTTGTTATTGGTGTTTGGACGCTTTTTACAGAAGAGTGAGAGGTATTGAATCCGTCGTATCCGGTTATAGTGGTGGCCACGTCGATAACCCAAGTCCCGAATTAGTCTACCAAGGCGCTACTGGGCATGCCGAGGTAGTACAACTAACATTTGATCCAAAAGTCATATCCTACCGTGAAATATTAGAAATATTTTATGTCATGCATGATCCGACAACACTAAATCGACAGGGTTACGATGTCGGTGAAGAATACCGTTCAGTTATTTTTTATCATAGCGAAGACCAAAAAAAGACAGCCAATGAAGTAACAAAGGGCTATGCTGCAAAATTATGGTCAGACCCGATTGTGACTCAAATTGTACCATTTGAAAAATTATGGCCATCAGATGAATCTAATCAAGACTTCTATAGCAAGAATCCGAATGTTGGTTATTGTCAGGTGATTATCAATCCGAAAATTCAAAAATTGCGTCAAAAATTCGCAACAAAACTTAAGTTAGAGACCGTATAAGTATCTATTCGGTAACTTGGACATCACGCCAAAAAGCTACGTAATCTTTGTAGTCTTTCTTGACTATATCAAGCGAGGATGGTTTAGGATCAGGATAACTCCAGGCTGCATCCTTGCTCCAATTGTCTGCCTGTCCAACGTTAAAGTACTGACACACACCCTTCCAAGGACAATTGTAAGGTGTATCGCTTTTTTGTAAAAATTCTTTCTTGACGCTGCTTGGTGGAAAATACCAATTCTGCTCAATATATATCAAGTCATCTTTGTCGGCTTCAGCAATCACTTGTCCATTCCAAATAGCTTTCATTTTCAAATCCCTCACTCATTTATGTTATTGAAACAATTATGCCACACAGCAAGTTAAAGTTATATTAATCTTAACGTTCCAATTTTCGAATTTGATCATGGTTTAGTCCATAGTAATGCCCTATTTCATGCCAAAGCGTATGTCTAATCTCCTCTTTTAGTTCCGGGATCGACGAAGACATCCTCGATAATGGGCCCTTGAATAGCGTAATTTTATCCGGATATATTGTTGTTGAGCCCTGCCTTTGTGATAAGGGCAAACCTTCGTATAAACCTAATAGTGTTTGATCGTTTCGAAGCAACAATTTTTGGCGTTGCTCTAATGTTGGTTCGTATTCATAGAGAATAGCAACATTTTCAATATTTTTGGCATGCTCCCCAGGCAGTGACTCTAAAGCCTCATTGATCAGAGATTGAAACTCGTCGTCTGTTACGTCAATCATGACTTAGATGACGATTTCGCCTCACCTGAGCTCAATTTTAATTCAGGATAAATTGATTTTGTTACTTCGTCTATTTCTTGGCGCAGTTGAGGAAAAGGAACACCCTCGCGAGCAGTGACGCCTTCAAAAATCCAAAACACTCGCTCACTATAACCCCAACCACACGCCGGCGGCATGCCATACTCAAGCATTTCAACATAATCGATATCCAACATTTGAGCTTCATCATCGCCGGCATCACGCATCTTCTGTTGTTCGATAAATCGATTCAACTGGTCAATTGGATCATTGAGCTCACTCCAGCCATTTCCGAGTTCAGTGCCGGCAATAACGGGCTGAAAGCGTTCAACAGTTTGGGGTTTTTCAGGGTTTGCTTTCGCTAAAGGACTTATGAAGAGAGGTGTGTTGATTAACCAAATTGGTCCTGCTACATCTTTTCGAATATGCTTCCAGAGTTTATCGATGCCCCGGGCAATGTTTTCTGTCTGCTCAACCTCTAACTTATTGTCAGCCAATGCTTTTTTTACTTGATCAAGGGTGCAGTTATAAACATCAATGTCATAATGCTTTTGAATAACATCAGCATAATCCCACTCTTCCCATGTACCGCTCAGATCAATGTCAAATTTACCTAATTTAAATTGTAGATTATCAAAAGTAGACTTCAGTACATGCTGGAACATTTCCGTCATAAAGTGCATACCATCTCTCCAATCAGCGTATGACCAGTACCACTCCATTGCGACATGTTCAGGTAAGTGCTCATCGGAATAGTTTTCATTTCTGAAGCGAGGTCCAATATCATAGACTTTCTCATAACCAGCCCCAATTAATCGTTTCAAGGGCAGCTCGTGACTAATACGTAAGAAAAATTCCTGATTTAAGGCATCCATGTGTGTTACGAATGGATTTGCGTCTGCTCCACCGGTTGTATGCTCAAGTACCGGGATATTGATTTCCGTAAAACCATGTTGATTTAGAAAATCCCTCGTAGCCTGCCAAAATTTACTTCTCCGTATAAACCGCTCACGAACCCCAGCATTGACGTTCATATCAATGTATCGACGACGAAATCGTTCTTCTTTGTTGGTAAATCCTTCCCTTTCAAGTGGCATTGGTCGAAGTGATTTGGTTAATAATTTTAGCTCGGTCACTTCTACGGATACTTCACCGGTTTGTGTTTTAATTACTTTGCCGGTAGCCTCGATAAAGTCTCCAGGGTCTATGAGTGGTAGCTGGCTATAACCAATGCGTTGGCTATCAGAATCAAGTTCATGAACAGTGTCACTTTTTAAAAACAATTGCGTACTGCCAGTCTGGTCTTGGATAACAATAAAGGCAATCTTTCCGAATTTTCTAATGTTTTGAATACGTCCAACAACCGTTACCTCCTGGTTCTGGAGTGTTTCAAAATCTGTCGAGATTTTTGAAAGTGGATGGGTACGTTTTGACTTTGCGGGGTATGGATCAATTCCAAGTTTTTTCAACTCGGATAACTTGCGAAGTCTTTCATCCCGGAGCTCTTTTAGATTGGCCATAATTCGTTAACAGTATAGCGAAGTATCCAGAGAACAGCTAGTTTATAAAAACATATTTCTCTGTAATCATTTATTAAAGTACCACATACTCATGCCATGCTTTTGGCGTATTGTTGCGTAAGTTATCGCGGAGCAAACAATTGAGCAGTAATTTACCGTTTTCGGCATTTGTAATAAGAGGAACGTAATTGTCTATAGCCAATCGACGAATTTTATAAGCATCCTGGTCTGCTTCCGATAGCGCCGGCACACAAATCATTAGATCCAAATCGTGCTTTTGGATTGCAGAGGTGACGGTCGGTTCGGTATTCTCATGAATTTTATTTAGGCATATAGTTCGCACATTCTTTTTGCGCAAAAAATCATGCGTGCCTTTGGTCGTATAGACTTTCCAGCCTTTCTCGACTAAGTGCTTTGTTTCGGCTAAAATTTTATGCTTATCTTCATCAGGAACACTAATAAAAATACTCTTGCCTGCGACGTTCTGTTCAGTAGCGAGCCAAGATGCATAAAATGCTTCCAATAGATCTGAGCCGAAACATGCTACTTCTCCAGTAGAGGCCATTTCTACTCCCGCAACCGGATCGGTGCCTTTCAGTCGACTGTATGAAAACAACGGAGTTTTTACCGCTACATGATCGAGCTCCAAAGTCTGGTAGCTTTTATGTCTATCTATTCCCAGCATTGCCTCGGTAGCTATCTCAATAAAATTATATCCCGAAACTTTCGACACAAATGGAAAGGATCGAGAAGCACGAACATTACATTCAATGACCTTAAGTTCATTATTTTTTGCAATGAATTGTATGTTAAATGGTCCGGCAATATGTAAATTTTGAATGATTTGCTTAGCTATTAACTTTGCTCGTCTAATCGTTTCAACATATAGATATTGAGCTGGGTACACTACAGTTGCATCTCCTGAATGAATGCCGGCATTTTCAATATGTTCCGAAATAGCATAAATTAATAACTTCCCGTCTTTCGCCACACCATCTATTTCGAGTTCTTTTGCATTCGTAATAAACTGAGTAACCACCACCGGATGATCACGCGACATTACGATAGCGGCTTTTAAATATTTCTTTAGATCAACATCGTTTCGTGCGACGCTCATTGCTCCTCCGGACAAAACATATGATGGTCGAATGAGTATCGGATATCCAACTTCAGCAGCGAACTTGCGAGCAGATTGTATATCAGTCACTTCTTTCCAGATAGGTTGGTCCACGCCTAGGTTGTTGAGCATCGTGGAAAACTTATTTCTATCTTCTGCTCTGTCTATATCTCGAGGTGATGTACCTAGAATTGGATACCCCGCACTATGGAGTGGCATAGCAAGATTATTGGCAATCTGGCCTCCAACCGAAATAATAATCCCTGGAGAATGTTCAAAGTCCGCAATATCTTGAATTCGTTCAAACGTCAGCTCTTCAAAATAAAGTCGATCTGACCGATCAAAGTCAGTCGATACAGTCTCTGGATTAGAATTAACGATAATCGATCGGAAACCTTGATCGTGGAGCGTCTGTGCAGTATTTACTGCACTCCAATCAAATTCCACCGATGAGCCAATACAGTACGGACCGGAACCAATTACCATAATACTTTTATTGAGTGCTTGCACATCATCTGATACACCGTGATAAGTTGTATACAAATAATTGGTCACTGAATCAAACTCTCCAGCGAGCGTGTCGATAAGCTTTATTACTGGTACTATGTGGGATTTTAGACGACGTTCGCGAATCTTTAATTCGGTCGTGTTTCGAAGTACGGCAATAACCTTATCAGCAAAACCTGATTCTTTGGCCCGACGTAAAAGTGGTGTGCTGAGCGAGCGAGCATTTAGTAATTCTTGCTCTACAGTTACTATGGATTCGATTTGCTCCAAAAACCAACTATCAATATATGATTGTTTTTGTATAGATGCTATAGATTTACCTCTTTTTAGCGATTCATAGATCGCAAAAATTCGGCGATACGTTGGTCTTTTAATTTCGCTCTCGGGGTTCGAAATTACATACGAATGCTGGCTAAGGCCGTCAGCGCCAATGTTGAGCATCCGTAATGCTTTTTGCAAAGTTTCGGGAAAAGTGCGACCAATGGCCATTACTTCCCCAACACTTTTCATTTCTGAGCCGATTAAACTTTCGCTAGATTTAAACTTGGTCAAATCCCAACGAGGAATTTTAATGGCAATGTAATCGAGCGCTGGTTCAAAAAACGCCGATGTGGTTCCGGTCACGGCATTTTTAAGTTCATACAATTTATAACCGAGCACCAGCTTCAAAGCAACAAAGGCTAACGGATAACCGGTCGCTTTAGAAGCGAGCGCGCTCGAACGTGAAAGTCTGGCATTTACTTCAATAACCCGATAGTCCCCGCTTACCGGATGTAGCGCATACTGAATATTGCATTCACCGATAATACCAAGATGATTAATTGTTTTAATCGCTATCTCTCGCAGCTCATGATATTGCTTATTGGTTAATGTTTGAGATGGTGCCACCACAATACTCTCACCAGTATGCACCCCCATGGGGTCCATGTTTTCCATATTACATACCGTAATGGTGTTACCGGCTATATCTCTTACTACCTCATATTCAATTTCTTTCCAACCAACCAAATATTCTTCTATTAGAATTTGTGTCACATAAGAAAAAATTTCCGATACCCGCGCCACTAATTCCTTATCTGAATCGACGCGTCCTGAACCCAGCCCTCCTAAGCTAAAACCTGATCGCATCATAATCGGATAACCTATTTTATGGGCTGCCGCTAATGCTTCTTTTGGGGAATAAACGGCAATACTTCGAGCTGTTTTAATGTCGATTTCATGCAAAGATTCTTTGAATAAATTACGATCTTCGGTTGTTTTTATCGAAGTTATCGGTGTACCAAGAACTTGAATAGCTAACTTTTTGAAAATCCCCGTATCGTGCAAGGCGAGACCCAAATTTAGTGCAGTTTGGCCGCCAAAACTCAAAAGGATTGCATCCGGCCGTTCAATTTCAAGAATTTTCGTAACGGTAGCCACATTTAAGGGTTGAAAGTATATTTTGTCAGCCATTGAGTGATCAGTTTGAACGGTCGCAATATTTGGATTTATGAGAACCGTTTTAATATCTTCTTCTTTGAGTGCTTTAATAGCCTGTGATCCCGAATAATCAAATTCTCCGGCTTGACCTATCCGGAGACCACCCGACCCTAAAATAACAACTTTTTTTATGGCTATTTTTTTATATTTCATGCAAATGCTCGTCAAATCGATTAAATAACCATGCTGTATCGGTTGGCCCTGGGGACGCTTCAGGATGAAATTGCACTGCGAAAAATGGTTTCGATGTGTGTCGGATGCCCTCTACGGAACGGTCATTCAAATTACGAAACTGCACTTCCCAGTCCGGTGGTAGAGAATGTTCATCAACCGCATAACCATGGTTTTGACTTGTCATGTAACAGTGCTGGTTATGTATATCAATACAAGGTTGATTGTGTCCCCTATGGCCAAATTTTAGCTTGTAAGTCTGTGCCCCGGCAGCTAGTGCCATTATTTGACTGCCGAGACATATGCCAAAGATCGGTTTATTTTTTGTCATAGCTTTTCCAACGATAGTAATTGTCTCAGTGTAATCTGTTGGATCACCTGGTCCATTCGATATAACTATTCCGTCATATATTTCATCAGTAAAATCATAACCCGCACTTACCCGCTTTATGCGATAATCACGTCGTAAAAGCGATCGTAGAATATTCTCTTTCGCACCACAATCAATCAATATTATTTTTTTCGTAGCCGATCGATTGTATTCTTTAACAATCCTCTGAGATTTGTCTCTACTTTCCTTCATTTGATTTGTCGAATATGTACGTGATCCTAATGTGCCTTGCATAGTGCCTTGGGAGCGTAAGTATTTCGTCAATGATCTGGTGTCAACACCCGACAATACGAATATTGATTGTGTTTTTAGCCATTGCGGCAAGCTCATATCAGCTACCTTGGGATTATAAGTGGTATCTAAATGACCCATGACAACTCCTCGAACTTGAATCTTACTTGACTCTACATCCGCTAGTCGTACGCCGTAATTACCAATTAATGGATACGTAAAAACTAAGATTTGACTCTCATACGATGGATCTGTCAGCGATTCAACATATCCGCTCATGCCAGTGTTGAACACGATTTCGCCTGAGGTTGCCAGAGACTGTCCTATTGGTGACACTCCATCAAATACCGTGCCGTCTTCCAAGCAAAGTGTATTATTCGTTAATTTAAAAAAATCGCTCTCTTCGGAGCGAGTTCCGTTTGCTTTATTCTGTGCACTAATAGGTAATTTCTTTTTCACACTTTTATAAAATTTAGCAGACATGGCATGGTAAGCGCAATACTAAAATTGATGTTTTTCACAAAATCAGTGATATTTTTCGATAAATTGAAAGAAAAATGCAGAAAAATGAATAGAATTTTAGTGATTTGCTTTCAATTTTTCTAAATTGGACCTCATTAGAAATTTGTGAATCACATGCTCTAAAGCATGGTCAGATGCTGCTGGTGCAATATAATCCGCTTGCGCTAAAACTTCAGGCGTAGCATTTGAAACCGCCACCTTAAATCCGACTGCCTCAAAAATAGGCAGATCATTACCACTATCCCCCATTCCTATTGCCTCGTTTTTGTCGATGTTCACCAATTTGAGCCATTCTTTTATCGCATGCTCTTTTGACGCTTCGCTATGAGTGGCATGAATATCATACCGAAGACCACCCATCCAGGATGGCGTTAAATGTGCCACGACGTCTGGTAGTTCATTTAATGCTTTTGCCATAGCGATAGCCACACTTTCATCAACGTTCAGTAGATACATATAGCGCTGTCGATTGCTTACCCTTTTTACATTATTTATTTTTGGATTATGCTTATACGTCGAGCTCATAAATAAGCCTTCAGTTGGGACGGCTTTAAAAATTTTGAGTACTTCAGCAGGTGTAGTGGTGTCAAAAAACTTTTCCCAAACTACCGCTCCATCTAGGGCATTCACAATCCTCGTACCCCCCTCTATAATGCACATACCCGAAAAGCCCAATCGCTTAATGACGGGTGCCGCCAATTCCCAATCACGACCCGTTGCACAGGATACATATAAACCCAACCTTGAGGCTGACATTATTGCTTTTGTAGTCCGCTCATCAACATCAGTGCCGTCGGATGCCACTTTTACTGCCGTTCCATCAAGATCGGTAATGAGAGCTTTGTACATGAAATTGTTTGGATTTAATCGATTAACAAAAGAATGTATACCTAAGAAATATCGACAATTTTATATGTCGTCGTATCAGCAGGTGTCTTAATTTCTACCAATTCGTCTATCTTTTTGCCAAGCAATGCCTTACCGATAGGAGACTCATCGCTAATTTTGCCATTGGATGGATCTGCTTCTACAGTGCCTACCACTTGAAATTGCTTCATTTTACCGTCATTTTTCAGTTTCACCGTCGACCCAAGCTGTACTTTATTATCGCCACTAGGTTTTTTAATGATTGAGACATTTTGTAAAATATTTTCAATTTCAGCAATTCGACTTTCACTTCGCTCCTGGTCTGCTCGAGCTGATTGATACTCTGCATTTTCGGCCAAATCTCCTAACTCGCGCGCCGTTTTAATAGCATCTGCCAGCGCAGCTCGTTTGCCAATTAAGCTTTCGAGCTCGTCCTTCAGTTCATCTACGCCACTCTGAGTCAATCGAAACAACTTCTTCATGGTCAACTCCCTTCTTACATCCTTGAGATTCGCTTGATTTTACTGATTAAAATAGCGAATTAGGCATATTATAGCAAGCACTAGCTTCTAACACCTAACGTTTTAAGTACATCGTTCAGGTTTAGCTGTTTTACTTCGTTATCGGATCGTTCTTTTAGTTCGTAAACGTTGGCTGAAACCGTTTTATCACTTATGACAATACGGATTGGTATACCAATTAAATCAGCGTCAGCAAATTTTTCTCCAGGTCTCACATCACGGTCGTCATACAGTACATCGACACCAGCTTGCTGTAAGGTAGTATATAGTTCTTCAGCTTGGCTTGTAACCGCCTGACTCTGCCCTATAGCGATGAGATACACATCTGCAGGCGCAATTGATTTTGGCCATATAATGCCTTTATCATCATGAAATCGTTCGACGACGGTTGCGAGCGTGCGCCCAACACCTATACCATAACAACCCATGTAATATTTTTGTCGTTTGCCTTGCGCATCAGTATATTCAGCGCCTTGCATTAGATTACTGTAATGATAGCCGAGTTGGAAAATATTACCGACTTCGATGCCTCGCTTTTCAATGAGTACGCCTTTGCCATCGAGTGCCTTATCGCCCTCTTTCGCCATAGCAATATCATAAAACATATCTGGTTCAGGAAAATCCCGTCCAAAGTTTGCATTTATAGTATGAAAGTCAGTATGATTTGATCCAAGCTCGAAGTTCTTCCGTCCTCGTACAGATTCATCTAAAATGACTCGGACTTCTTTGGGCAAGTTTATAAAACCCGCATAACCAACTTCTGCGTGAGTCACCCGTTTTACCGTTTCAGGCGATGCTAGTTTTAATTCTTCTCCCCCAATTATGTGTTGCACCTTGGTTATATTGATATCATAGAGCCCCATGGTAGCGGCGGCAATAACGGCACCTTTATTTGTTTCAAATAGTATGGTTTTAGTCGTTTTTTCGACCGGTATTTGAAGATACTTAGCCAGTTCTTCAACGCCTATGATGCCTTTACCTTCTACTTCTTCCATTGGTTTCAGTTCTTCGTCACTATGCTCTACATACTTCTCAAAAGTTGCCACATCCTCGTGAGCTGCGTAGCTTCTGTCTTCTGTAATGAAATAACGACTTTCACCAGCATTGCACTCAGCAACAAACTCATGGCAATAATCACCACCTATATAGCCACTATCGGCTGCCACGACATCTACATCGAGTCCAATTTCTTCAAAAATGCGTTTATAGCTATCCCAATACGTTTGATAGAGAGCTTCAAATTCTTCTTCAGTACTGAAACTATATGCATCTTTCATGACGAATTCTCGAACTCTTAACAGACCCCCTCGAGCTCTCAATTCATCGCGAAATTTCATCGAAAATTGATATATCTGAAGTGGTAAATCGCGGTAACTTATATTAAATTTTCTGACCAAATCAACAGCCATTTCTTCGGCAGTCCCACCCAGAGCAAATTCAGCATCTCGCCTGTCTTTCACTTTCATCAGTTCAAATCCAGCAGTTGTAGTTCGATTCGTTTCACGCCATAGTTCAAGTGGATGTAGGATCGGCATTACCACTTCCTGACCGCCAATTTCATTCATATGTTTGCGAATAATTTGCACGATTCTGTCATGAACACGCAAACCAAGTGGCAAAAGATAATAACGCCCAGCCGTTGACTCCCGAATGAAGCCGGCTTGGGTCAACAGTCGATTAGAAACGATCGATAGATCAATCCCTTCATTCTTAGAAGGTTTCCCAAATAATTGTGTAACTCTCATGGTTAATCCTTAATTACAGTAATACGAATTTTAGTTGCGAAAAGATATACGGCACTATGCCGGGAGTACAGCTTTAAAACATGTGAAGTACTTCATTACGACTTATTGTACCCTAGTGAACGCCAACTATGAAGAGGGCCACATAGGCTATACCGTTCTTGAGCGCATGCAAAGTAATGCCCGCCCATAAACTACCGGTCTTTTCGCGAAGGTAAATCAATACTAAACTCAAAATAAATGTATCAATGGCTGCAATGTATAATGGCCCGGCTGATCCTCCTTCGGGCAAGTGTGCGCTTGCAAAAAGCACACTCGTCACTATAGCCGCTGCTATTTGCGGCATTCCCTTCTTTAAACTACTGTATAAGAATCCTCGGACTAGTATTTCTTCGGTAAATGGTGGCAATATTACAAGACTAATAAAGGTGAGTATAAGCTGAGCTGCGCCATGTACATTAGTAAAACCTATTTCTTGCTGCTGATTTACATTTAAACTTGGGACAAAGTGACTAATTAACGCAACTACTGCTAAATAAATGATGTAATAGACAGGCACTGCAAGTAATCCATATAAGGGGTCTCGCAAAGTCGGGCGGTGTAAACCGATTGTTCGAAAAGTTTTTTTATACCTGCGTAAAAATAGGTACAACGCCCCCAATGTAAAGGCCTCAGCGAATAAAATATAAAAGAACTGCGCGTTTATAGAGTTTGAAACCCAGGCATTAGCCGTGGTACTAGACCAGTGTTTAAGCAGCGGATAAATAGAAATAAGTAATCCAGCAACAATTTGAGATAAATAATAAACAAATACCACAAAACCGACTGCCAACCATGGATTCCACGGAATGCTCAAAGTCTTAAATTTTTGGATGTGAGCAACTACTTTCGATGACTTATCATCTTTTGGATGTTCGGAATTAGAGGAATCTGTGGACATCAACGTTGGTTACTAAAATAATGATAGCGATTAATAATGCAAAACCAATAGCATTAATTGCTTCTTCGCGTTTGGCACTCAAAGGTTTTTTCAGGCCATGTGATATGAGCATAATCCACAACCTACCCCCGTCTAGTGCAGGTATGGGTAAGAGATTCATTATCGCGAGAGTCAAAGAAACAATGGCAATAATGAATAACATATATTGAAATCCCAGCTGGCTGCCATCTTTTAGTATTACAAATATCCCAACCGGACCAGACACTTGACTTGAGGCGTTAGTTTGTCCATTTTCACGAGCAACTTTATTGCCGGTCACACCGCCAGCAATCAAGCTTCCTAACCCACCAATCGCATGACCTATGCCTTGAAAGGTTAAAGCTGTAATCTGCCCGGAAAGCCCTATTGCAACAATTGGCGCTGACCAAGTTGAGCGTTGAATCGTAAGTTCGGTCGGGGAGATACCTAAATAGCCTTTTGGATTACTCGTCTTTTGGCTCGCCGCAACAACTTTTTGAGTTAAAAAGGTCACTAACACCTGCTGTTCAACCCCTTTTCTAATGTAATAAACATAGGCTGTTTTGCCGGCAAAATCTTTTGTAATCATCGGTAGATTTGAGGCACTAGTCACATCCACTGGACTGTAATTTGGCAATTTGATAGCTGTAATTTGGTCTTCGGATTGTAGTCCGGCTTTTTGCGCTGGAGAACCCGGCAATACATAACCGACAAGTACTTTTTGATTAACCAGTTGAGTATCTCGTTTTACCGTATATTGATTCGGGATTAACTTAGGCATTCCGGTAGCCGCAAGAATCAGGAAAAGTACTAATGCAATGACTAAATTCATAAAGACACCAGCCGCCATTATCTTGGTCTTGACCCATAGGCTTGCCGCTCCGAAGCTACCTGGTTGGGTGTCACTATCGTGTTCTCCTTTTAATTTTACGTAACCACCAAGCGGCAAGATATTAAGAGAAAACTTCCAGCCAGACTTCATCTTTCGCGAATAAATACTAGGGCCGAAAAATATAGCAAACTCTTCCGCTTCAACTCCATTTCGCCTGGCGGCAACAAAGTGCCCAAACTCGTGTACGACCACGAGTAATATAAACAGGATCAAGCCCACTACTAACCAGAGAATTGACATCGACTATTGATTATAAAGGGTTATGATAAATCATCAAAGCTTCGAAAGGCCAGAATAATCAGCAAACTATCAGCTAGCCCTAAATTGAATGAAATATTAGACTAGAGCGTTACAATCTCTTTTTCTTTTGCGCTGGCTAAACTATCAATTTCGGCACGTATTTTATTCATTGCTTCTTCTATCTGGCCGGCTAAACGTTTCGCCTCATCTTCACCGATTTGTTTATCTTTTTTTGCAGTATCAATACTATCCAAGGCCTCGTGACGAATGGCACGAATAGTCACCATGCAATCTTCTTGCTTTTGACCTATCTGCTTTGCCAATTCTCTACGTCGTTCTTCAGTAAGGGGTGGCACCATTACTCGTACAACTCGTCCATCATCGGTAGGATTAAAACCTAGCGTAGGATTTGATCGAATTGCACCAGCGATTGCTTGCAGATTGTTTGGGTCAAATGGTGTAATTTGCAGAAGCTGAGCTTCCGGCGCGGTTACGTTAGCCACCTGATTCAAAGGCATAGTACTGCCATATGCTTCGACATTTATTCCATCGAGCATACTGGCATTTGCCCTTCCGGTCCGAAGCGTTTTTAAGACGGTGCTAAAATGCTCGGCTGCTTGCGTTAGTTTGGTTCTTGTATCCTGAATAACTTGTTGGGGGTTCATACGTATACCTTCGATTAAGTCTGACGTTTAGTATACTATACCCCTGGAATTCAGGAAATTTCACCCAACGCCATCCGGTTAAATCTGCGAACGACGATATTCTCACCTAGTCGAGCAATGTGTTCTTTTATATAATCCCCTACCGTTTGGTCGGGATTTTTAACAAACGGCTGCTCTAGCAAACTGCGTTCGCCAAAATGCTTTGTTACTTGACCTTCGACTATCTTTACAACCATCGCGTCCGGCTTCCCGTCGGCTTTAGCCTTTTCTTTGAACTCTTCCTCTGCCTTTTTGTATTCGCTCTCTGGCACATCTTGCGTGCTCACATATTGGGGATTAGACGCGGCGATATGCAAGGCCAAATCTTTTACTAGGTTAATAAAAATCTCATTACGTACGACAAAGTCAGTTTCGCAGTTCACTTCTACAAGAACACCAATTCTTCCATCATGGTTATAGGTACCAATAAGACCTGCTCTTACCTCTCGCTCGCCACGCTTTTCAGCCTTAGTGAGACCTTTTTTTCGCATCGCAGCGAGTGCTTTATCAAAATCACCATTCGCTTCATCTAATGCTGCTTTTGCGTCAGTCAGCCCAACTCCTGTTAAATCTTTTAATCGCTTGATTTCAGTTATATTCACAGTCATGTAGTAGTATTCCTTTTCTAATAAGCTTATTCTTTGGCTGTTGTTTGTGCTTTTGCGTCGGTTTTTGATTTTGTAGATAGCGCCGCAGCTTTCGGCTTAACAGCCTCGACTTTTTGTTCATTAACTTCAGTTTTATCAACTACCTTCCGACCCTTGGCCTTACCGGATTCAATTGCTGATTTCAGGTAATCAGCAATTAATTGAATAGTTTTAATTGCATCATCATTGGCCGGAATCGGATATGTGACAAGACTTGGATCGGCATTTGTATCGACAATAGCCACAATTGGTATACCAAGCTTTGTTGCTTCACGAACCGCGTTTATATCGCCTACAATATCAACTACGAATAGCGCACCCGGGCGCGAATTCATTTCTTTGACGCCACCATAAACGATATTCATTTGATCAATTTCTTCCTGAAATCGCTGAACTTCCAGCTTGTTATACTTATTTGCCAATTCCCCGGTAGCCATACGTGCTTCGAGGTCTTTTAAGTGCTTCACTCGACCACCAATGGTGTTCCAGTTTGTCAGCATGCCGCCGAGCCATCTTTCAGTCACATAAGGCATGTTAGTTTCTTCTGCGAGTTTTTTAATAATTGATTGTGCTTGGCGCTTGGTACCTATAAGCAATATTTGCTTATTCTCACTGGCAATCTTAGTAATGAAGTCCAGTGCAACTTCTAGATTCACAACTGTTTTCGTCAAATCAATAATATGAGTCCCTCCACGTTTACTGTGGATATAGGGAGCCATTTTAGGGTGCCAGCGTTCGGTTTTGTGACCAAAATGAGCACCTGCTTCAAGTAATTGTTTGATATCTACTTCATTAGCCATTATATTTTCTACTCTATCCTTTCTCTACAATTGGGTACCTTTACCTGCCTGCACGGCAACCAGTAAAAGAGGATGAAACCCCAATCTGATTAATAATTTAGTAGTAGAAGTATAACAGATGTAAATTATTTATTCAACGCCCACTTCGTTACGTATGTTTGGTCACATTCACGTATACTTATATGAGTATTACTCAAAAGTTAAGTTGACCACTCCCTAACAGATGTGGTAAACTCAGTACTCAATTATGAAAAAAAGCATTCACCCAGACAATTATCGACCAGTAGTCTTTGAAGACCTTAATAATGGATCACGATTTTTAACTCGATCTACCGTAGCTTCTGAAGAGACCACTAAGTGGGAAGACGGCACTGAGTATCCACTCGTTAAAGTACATATAAGCTCCGCATCTCACCCCTTCTTTACTGGAGAAGAGCGTATTTTGGATATTGAAGGGCGAGTAGATAAGTTTAAGGCCCGTGCTGCGGCTGGAGCAGCCGCAAAAGAAAAACGAGCCGCCAAAGCCGCCAAAGCCGCCAATCGTTATCAAGCTAAGGTCGCCAAAGCAGAAGCCAAAGCAGAAGCTAGTAAGCCTTCTAAATAGCGAGCCTCTTACAATAGGTGTCGAAGCAAATAGTCGACACTTATTTTTTATTTCATAACTCAAATTATGTCATATAACCTTAAACCACAACTGAGCTATACTGGATTAGACTATGGACCTGAAAGAACAAAATTTTAGAAAAGAGCTTGCGTCGTTGGAAACTAAATTAGCAGATCCTGCTATTTTTAGTGATAAAAATTATTCTAAGCTCGCCAAGCGCCGTGCAGAACTTGAAAATGTCTTATCTTTATTTGATGAAAAAAATAAATTAGCTCACGAGAAAACCGAAGCAGAAAAGTTACTACAAAACCCGGATTCCGAAATGCAGGAAATGGCACGAATTGAGGTAAATGAGCTAAATGTCAGAATAGCCGATAACGAAAATCGACTTATAGAGGAATTGACCCCTCGTGATCCAAATAATGAACGAGATGTCATTATTGAAATACGGGCAGCTGCCGGAGGCGACGAATCAAGTTTATTCGCCCAGGAACTATATCGAATGTATGCAAGGTGGGCGGAAACACATAATTATAAATTAGAACTGTTAAGCGAAACGCCAAATGAAGTGGGTGGTTTGAAAGAAATAATCTTCGGTATTCACGGTGGTAATGCCTATAAAAACTTAAAGTTTGAGGCAGGAGTACATCGTGTCCAGCGAGTTCCCGTAACCGAAAGCCAAGGTCGAATCCACACTTCAACGACAACAGTTGCGGTTCTGCCTGAAGCAGATGAAACGGATATCGAAATAGTACCATCAGACCTAAGAATAGACGTGTATCGAAGCGGTGGGCACGGTGGGCAAAGCGTCAATACGACCGATTCTGCAGTGCGCATTACGCATTTGCCTACTGGATTGGTCGTCTCAAATCAGGACGAAAAGTCCCAGATTAAAAATAAAGCTAAGGCAATGAGCGTATTGAGATCACGCTTACTACAGCAAAAGATCGACAACGATCAGCAACAGTTATCAGCTGCTCGAAAAAAATTAATTGGTTCAGGCGACAGATCAGAGAAGATCCGTACCTATAATTTCCCCCAAGATCGAATCACTGATCATCGCATTGGCTACAGCCGCTCGAACATCTCTGCCGCCTTGGCAGGTGATATTGATGACATCATTGAGCACCTTCAAGCTGCTGAACACGAATTGATTAGTGGAGAAAATTAATAACATTTTCTTGTTAAGTATTGTTTACTATAGGATATGAAAGTCCTCATTACTGGCTATCCTGGAACGGGCAAATCAACAATTGCAAAAGCTCTAAAAATACGGGGTCGTCATGCCTATGACACTGAGGCTATGCGAAACTATATGCATGCCGAGGATATCGACTCTGGTAAAAGAATTGCGGTTCCCTCTCCCGTACCTCGAGGTTGGTTTGACAATACAGGTTCATACAATTGGGACGTTAATAGGGTGACAGGCCTCATAAATTCATTTGAGGATATTTATATTTGTGCACTCGCCGACAATCAGGAAGAATTTTACTCATTATTTGACAAAATTTTTATCCTTTTACTTGATGAAGTCGAATTGGAAAATAGACTACTGCTTCGTTCCAGTACGCCCTACGGTAAAGATAAAGATGAACTGACTGATATAATGTCGCTTCATACTCACTTTGAACAAAGCTTAATCGAGTACGGTGCTATTCCAATTAACGTACATCCTTCCATTGATAACATTGTCGAAAGAATTTTAAACCCCTCTAATGACAATTAATGCTTGGCTTCTAGAAGCGCAACAAACACTACGGGCTAACGGGATTGATTCAGCTCGGATAGATTCACTTTTATTATTAGAGTACTCACTCGGACTCGACCGGGCACACATATTAGCAAATCCAGATGTTGAAATATCGCCTGAAAATATAAGGAATCTTAATAATGTATTCAGAAGACGTTTAAAACATGAACCAATAGCATATATTCGCGGGTATAGCGAATTTTATGGCTACAATTTTTTAGTCAATTCAAATGTTCTTATCCCGAGACCAGAATCGGAAAGCTTTATCAACGTTATAAAAACACTTTATTCAAATTATGTAAATATCAACTCTCCCAGCAAATCCCAATTAGATAGCCATCAGCGTTGGTCAATTGCCGACATTGGGACAGGATGTGGAGCAATTGGAATTTCTGTTAAATTGGAGTTGCCTGATATGTCTGTAGACCTGGTAGATATAGACTCAAAAGCTCTCACAGTAGCAAAAACTAATGTAGATAAATTTACACTAAACATAAGCATAATAGAGAGTGATTTGATTGCTAGTTTAGCAAATTCATATGACGTACTACTGTGCAACCTTCCCTACGTGCCAGATGATTATGAAATAAACCAAGCCGCCAAGTTCGAACCAAAAATCGCTCTGTTCGGAGGCTCTGACGGTCTAAATATATATCGAAAGCTATTCAAACAATTATTAAATCGCTCAAATATGCCGTTGTATATTTTATATGAGTCACTTTTGTTTCAGCATGAAACTCTTGCTAAAATTGCAGCCGAATATAGCTATCATTTGGTCAAAACTGACGGTTTAGTGCAAGCCTACAAGCATAACTGAGACTTTTCTAGCATGTTCGCCTCGGTTATTGTCACCGTTTGTAAAATATGACTATTAGTATGCAACTTAAACGTTCCGTGATCGTGCTTTTAATGAAAATGCCCAGTACAAAACCTTATATATCAGGCAACAATTAGTCAATATATCAAACTAAATCAACTGTTGAATACAAATCGTATCAAACTAATTTTCAGGTATGCTACCAAGCGTCACATTAATATGTAGCGTTTGACCATTTCGAAGAACAGTGAGCGTGACTTGATTACCTGGGACATATTGATCTAGTAAACTTGTAAGACTATTGGCTTGACCAATATTGACCCCATCTACCTGAGTAATTATGTCGTCCGTTTGCAGACCGGCTGTTGCTGCCGGACTACCACTTATTACAGAAGGCGAGCTCGCATTTGAGCTAGGTGCAATAAAAGCTCCGTTTTGGACAGTTAGGTTATACTCATCAGCCACATCAGCAGTTAGCGGTATATAGTCTACTCCAAGATACGGTTGCGAAAATGATCCTGACTTCAGTACCTGATTAATGAGCCCTTTGACATCGTTTATTGGGATAGCAAATCCAATATTTTGAGCATTACCCGCTATAGCCGTATTTATACCGATGACTTGTCCATTTAAGTTCACGAGCGGACCACCAGAGTTACCTTCATTAATCGCAGCGTCGGTTTGAAATAAATCATCAAGATTTTCAGTACTTGAGCTCGTTCCAAAGGTACTACTCCCCCCACTGTCACTCGCCTGTACAGATCGGCCATATCCAGAGATAATTCCGCTCGTAACTGTGTTTTGGAATTGGCCTAAAGCATTACCGATTGCAACGACGTTATCGCCGACATCTACCGTCGAAGAATCTCCAATAGTAGCCGGGATAAGTTTTTGCCCCTTGGCATCATTGATTTTTAGAAAAGCCACATCCAAACTGCTGCTTTGACTAGTTCGACCAATAATACTTACGTTTTTGAGCTCAGTACCGTTACTGAGCGTTACGCTCACATTCGTCGTACCAACCGGTACTACGTGACGATTGGTTATAATTATACCTGAACTACTAATAATAATTCCCGTACCGGCAGCTTGTTCTTCCTCGGGTTGCGAAAATCCAAATAAACCAAATCCGCCACCTTGGGCAGTGCCTGAACCCGAAGTACTCGATCCACTAGAATTAATACTCACATTGACGCTCACGACGCTTGGACCGACAGTACTAGCAATCTGACTAATTAACTGGCTATCGCTGGTTACTATTTTCTTTTCACTGCTCACGGTTGCTGAGCTGGTGAGGCCATTACCATTTCGTGTATCGATCCATGCCCCCACGAAACCACTAAAAATAGCAACTAAAATGAACAACCCAACAACAATTCCCGCTCGCCACCGACCAAAATCAGTCTTTTTTAACGCTGTAAAGTTTGGTTTTGGTATTGTGGGCACTGTAAAACTGACAGTACGAGGCGAACGAGTCGAAGAACTTGATACTGAATATGATTTTTCCACTTTAGTGTCTTCTTTTTTACTTACTTTATCGCCCATGACTTCCCTTTTCTTTAAAATAAATAATGTTTCCCACCTCTGTTGTTATGATTTTCGAAACTAGTTAATCGTCAATCTATTACAGACAGCTGATTAATAAATGTTTTCCAGCCTCTGTCATACCACTTTATTTCCCCAGTCGGAAAATACCAAAACAACGAGTACGATGGCTATCATAATAAAAACAATTTGTCGCTGTACGCCCTTACTGAGTCGATCATTATGGTCTAGATAATATAAGACACCTAGGCCGTATCCAAGCGTACAAAGCAGTAACGTTGGTTGTGCAACAACTGAATAAAACAACAGCCAATGAGACAATAACCAGCCAACTGCAGCGCCAAAGTAACCCCAAAAGTACGCCAACATCCGAGCGTATGGTTCATCGAAGCTATCTAGAAAGTGACGTGCAGCTAAGAAACAGATCATACCTGTAGCAAACGTCAAACCATAGATAGGACCACCTGCCCAGGCTAGATACAAAGCCATTAGTCCGCATATTTGACCAATAAATGCCTGGAGCGAAGTCATCAACATACCTGATCCTGGCTTTATTACGACTAGCCAAACTGCATATAAGGCCGCCCAAGAGAGTTGCAAAAAAGGGCTGCCGCTGTGACTCATAAACAGAACTACTGATAAGCCAACTATAATATCTACCGCATTAGCGCGGATATTAGCTGGCCAAAACCGGGGTCGCACAGCAAACATACGCCATTTACTTAACACGATTATGCTGAGCGCCAGCTGAACAAAGTCTAGTCGAACAAGTACAAAAATAACGGCTGGTAAAATAATCAGAAGAGCGAGATGCAAAAAGTGTGAATACCCGCTAGCGGGTTTAATTTTTTGGAGTAGTGGTCTCATTACTGCCTATTATAATAACAAAATCGGCACCATTCGTCTGGATACTATTGTCTGGCAGTTTATTTTCCGCTGTCACATTCAATCGTTGTTCTAGATAATGGAGTGTGTATTTATCTTTTCCGTTCGATAAATCTACTAAAGTTGTTTGTGTCCAGCCAGTATTTGGTGCATTTGATGCTCCAATTACATTGTAGCCATACGACGTTAGCTCATTCGCCATATTGGTTGCGAGACCGGGAACCGATGTTCCGTTCAAGACAAGCACTTTGGCGTTTTCATTTAATATATACGGATCTTTCAATTGACCCCGAACAAAAGTTTGAATGGCACTATAGTTAAATAATCCGGCAGTAGGCAAATCAATTGCTTGTCCATCCAATTGACCAGTAGCAATATAACTGTTAGGAGGATCTGCTAAACCTATTGAGGTAACGTTGTTGGTATTTATGTCTTTAATGATTGAATAGAGTCGAGCGGCGTCTGTCATTGATAAGTCGGTTGCCACATTATTGCCGAATTCACCGAACAAACTGGAAAGTTTTAACGGATTACTAATAATACCGAGCGTTTCAACTTTGTTTTCTAAGGCAACTAAGACTGCTCGTTGTCTCTGAGCTCTCGCAAAATCACTTGTTGTCTCACGCGACCTCACATAACTAAGCGCCTGTGCACCATCGAATGCCTGTAGTCCAGCTTGAGCAAGTACCGGATTATTATTATTCTCCCAGGCCATTGTTGGGTCTACCAACGAAGTCGGCACATTAACGATTACCCCATTAACCGTATTTACCGCTTGTTGAAACGCTTGAAAATTCATAATCATATTGTAATCAATTGGCACTCCTAAAACAGACTCAACTGATTGATCTGCTTGACTAAAGGCAGCGTTGATGACATTTGCATTTGTACTTCCAGTTTGTTCACTGCCTAAGTAGCTAAACTCTCCACTTTCCCAAGCTGCGTTTATTTTCATTGCTCCCTCATTTGGAATATCAATCCATAGATCTCTTGGGATGCTTATTAGACTTGCCGTATGGTTAACCGGATCGATGCTCGCTAGAATCATGGTATCCGTTAAATCGGGACCATCGTGATTACCACCGCCTCTTCCGAGTAATAGAATATTTATTCTGCCATCACCCTCCCCCTTTAAAAGCGACGGATTGACACCAACAGTTAAAGACGCTGCGGTCGGAGCGCCTCCTTTAAACGCCTTATGCAATTTCAAATAATCTTGCGAGAACATCAATCCCCCCAGACCAATGATGCACGCCAATGCTAGTACAGCACCTCGAAATAATAAGCGCCGACCTACTCTGCGACGGCTACCATGAACTATTGGTGTTTTGGCCCTCAAATAACTAGGATCTCCAGGTAAATCCATGTTGATTTCGATCACTTGCTGAAACTGATTATTGCCGGAGTGTATCTGTTCCGAAGCAGGAACTTCGGGAATTTGTTCTGTTACATTTTGTGAAGTGACATCTTCTGACCTATTCTCTTCTAACAATGGATAGTCTGCCTGGGGAGCATCGCCAATACTTGTAGACGGTATAGCCTCTGGTTGTGGCGACACTGGACCCGAGAAGTGCCGTTCAGAATCGGGACTTTTATCCCTGGTAATAGAGCGTGGCAAACTAGTCCTTGGCACAAACTCTGTATTTCCATAGGACGGTTTTACTAATTGGCGTCGTGTTTGTATTGCACGCCTTTTAAATCGGGACGTGTCCATCTCAATAGCCATAACCAGTATAGTTATTAACAACTACCCTGTAAACCCCTATCCAACAGAGAGTACATTATGGGTAAGGTATCAAGTAAGCAAAGAGTATTAAATTTTTACCAATTCGTTCACTTTCTGAGAATATACTTAAACACATCTAAATATGTGCCTGAGATAGAGGTAACGTATGCTATAGTGTAGCTTTGGATATGATTAATGATATTACTCCACCTCGTAAATCCACTTCGCGGGACGATGTGAAATCTCCACCTGAAAGTTCATCAGTCGAAGATCAAAGCTCATCTCAAATACCCGTTGAATCTGTTATGGCCGCTCCGCAATCAGAAAAAAATGTTGCGGTAAGTGGTAAAGGTTCTAAAAAAGAGAACACTTCCTCTGCCTGGCGTGAGCTAGTCTCAACAGTCGGCATTTTAGCTACTGCGCTATTGGTAGCATTGCTCATGATTGCTTTCGTATTTCGATCATACCAAGTGGATGGCCCAAGCATGGAAAACACCTTGCAAAACGCCGATAAACTCATTATATGGAAAGTCCCCCGGACGTGGTCGGATATTACAGGCCATTCCTATATACCTAACCGTGGTGATATTATCGTTTTCACCGAAAGTGGGCTAAGTCAATTCGGTCAACAAAATACAAAACAGCTCATAAAACGAGTCATTGGTTTACCTGGCGAACGAGTGGTTGTCAGTAATGGGGTATATACCATCTATAACAAAGCTCATCCAAACGGATTTGATCCGGACAAAACATTATCCTATTTTAAAAATGTGGCTATTCCAGTTACATCTGGAAATATCGATGTCACTTTAGGACCGAATCAACTATTTGTATCCGGCGACAATCGTCCTGATTCTCTGGACTCTAGAGCTTTTGGCCCAATTAATGCGAATCAAATTGTAGGAAAACTTGTAATTCGTGTATTTCCTCTGAACGAAGCTAAACTATTCTAATTTAATTAATAAATGAATTGATGATGCGTTCGAGGTCGTCTTCTGTCTGAAAGCCAATTTCAAGTAAACCACCATGGGCGGTTCGCCTAATTTGAACAGAAGTTTTAAGTCGTTTTCCTAGTTTTATCGTAAGCGGAGATTCGGTCTGAACTTTTGCTTGGGCTTGCTTATTGCTTTTCGCACCTTTTTTAATTCCGATAACATACCGCTCAGCCTGTCGAACACTCCAACCATTATTGATTATCGCAGCTAATAAGTGTTTTTGTAGTTGAGGTTGGTCCTTAAGTGCCAATATCGCCCTCGCATGACCTTCACTAATTAGTTGTTGATCTAACGCCTCTCTGGCATCTTTGGGTAATTGAAGTAGACGGACTATATTTACGACTGTTGATGGTGCTTTTCCGAGTCTCCTAGATAGCTCTTCATAAGAAAATGAAAACTGATCATGCAATCGTTCAATGCTCACAGCTTGATCTAACGGTGATAAATCAACTCGTTGCACATTTTCAATGAGCGCCACTTCGAGTTGTTCGAGTTTCTCGCTGCTTCTTATAATAGCTGGTACTTCTCCTAAGCCGGCTATTATAGCCGCCTTCCATCGTCTTTCTCCAGCAATAAGCTCATAAAACCCATCATCTTCCGGCTTCACAACTATTGGTTGCACTATCCCATATTGTTTAATGGATTGAGCTAATTCATCTAATGCACTGTCATCAAAATGTTTTCGAGGTTGAAATGGGTTTGACCGAAGTTTATCTACACTTAGCCGTTCAATATGATCATCAGCCGAAGATAGCAACTTAGCCTTGTCAAAATCAGGTGCGAGTAGTGATTCGAATCCTCTCCCTAAACCCCTTTTTGGTGTCTGCGCCATAGTCTCCTCACTATAGCATAATTGGCATTCTGCTAATATTTACGACCAATAGAGCACGATCTAATTTAATCGATCTCTTACTTCTTTGGCTAAGGCTTTATATGAACGAGCGCCTTTACTCCAGCGATCATGTTCAAAAATCGTCTGACCAAAACTTGGTGCTTCAGCCAAACGAACATTACGCGGAATAACGGTTTTAAATAACCTGTCACCAAAATAGGTACGTACTTCACTCGCAACTTGATTGCTTAGTGAGTTTCGTTTGTCAAACATCGTCAATACTACTCCCAATAGTTCAAGTCGAGGATTGGTGCTTTGTTTAACTACAGAAATTGTATTCAATAGTTGGGACAAACCCTCTAATGCGTAATACTCTGCCTGTACTGGAATAAGTACATTGTTCGCTGCGGTTAATCCATTAATAGTGAGTAGTCCAAGTGAAGGCGGGCAATCGATAATTATATATTTGAATTGTTCAGTTATTTTATTTATGGCTTTTGCTAATATAAATTCCCGATCTTGCTGATTGACAAGCTCCACCTCACTACCAGCTAAGTTAGTATTGGCTGGCACAACGTATAATTGTGCGACATTAGTTTTTACAATTACATTTGATATAGACTGGTCACCATGAATTACATCATAGGTAGTTAAATCTGACTGTGCTTTTGGAATTGCAAGACCACTCGTAGAATTCCCCTGTGGGTCCAAATCTATTAAAAGGACGGCACTACCCTGCTTTTCACCCGCTAACTGAGCAGCGACATTTATTGCGGTAGTAGTCTTACCTACTCCACCCTTTTGATTCACAACAGAAATTATTTTTTGTGTCATAGCTTTAATAATCCTAGTTAAGTATACCATTAATCGGCACACCAAAAATGTGATAACCTTTCAGTACTAGTACTATTTAGCTAGCCTTATATTGCTACTTTGAAATTATAAATTAATACTCTACCTCATAGACAAAAGGTATACCAAAACACACCACAGATTAATGGTGCTCATGAAAAACTGACCTGTTACTTATTAAAATTAACAGGGCACTAGCCTAAAATCTTAAGCTAAACTGTCTTAAAAGACAGATCACTGAATATAGCTTTTCGTATTTGTTCTTGCCGTAGCCTTTCGGGTCTTGGCAATTGCTTCAGTAACCTGTCGTCTTGTTTTTTCTTGACTGGTCTCATAATATTTTTCTTTTTATTTTTATTTTTTACATGCTTAAACATACATCCGCAAATATTTATATTTGCACAGCATAATAAATTATCCGTAGCCGTTCATTTCTTTCCCTTTTTTTGTTTTTGTTTGACCCTGTTTTTGTTTTAAATTAGGATCTAATAGAATTCTAAAGCTAAGTCAACAATAAGTAAAGTCGTAAAATATTCTCTCAGGAAATTAGACTATTTATGTAGTTTGTCCATTCTGCGTTACTATGCTGGAAATTGCTTTGAATAAAAATGAGTAAATTGTTCATCGTAAAGACCAGTGACTGGATACTGGTGTTGGCATTAAACACCTCATAGGCCGGCAATCCGCTAGAAGTAGGAATTATTGTTTTGGCATTCATTGATTTTGCGACAGATGAAAGTGCCTGTGACGCAGAACTAAATGTCGCCGGTATAGGCTGCTGACTCACTGTCAGAGGCACACCATTTAGTGAATCCGTAAAACTATAACTATCTAATTTACCATCAAATGAAGTTGCTTGAGAACTACCCTGTGCGAGGTTCGGCTTACTCTTCGGTGCCACTGGTTTAAACGTTGGACTGGTTAGAATAGCTGCATCATCCTGTGAAGCGCCCATACTTACTACTGGTTTTGGTTTAAAAAAGAAATGCTTCACAGTAAAAATCGCTCCGATAATAATTACCAGCGAGACGATTCCAATTCCAACCCAAATAGCAATTTTTTTATACGGTAACGGCGGTAACTTTATTTTTGGCCAGTGTAATTTCGGCATGTTGATCTGTATCGAAATATTACTTGTTGCGGATGGTAAAGTTTGACTCATTTCTGCTGCTTCTGGAACATCATTCGTCTGGGAAGCATCAGTACTTTGATTCGGTGGCGAGATAGATTCTAACCAACCACCTTTCCATGGTTCGTTAAGGTCTATCTTTTCCTCACTCTGAATATTATTAGTGTAACCAGCCTCGTCATAATTATCTGGTTCTATAGATGGATACTGAACCGGCTCTGGCCGGTATGATAGCTCGGGCTTTGGCTGTACATATTGTTGCGGAGCAACAGTCGGAGTCGGAGTTAAAGTTGGATTCGATGCAATAGGAGTAGGATTTGGCTGAGGACCGGGATAGCTTTGTCTGGCTGGGTTTTTCGGTACTTGCGAAGAATGCCTGCGCTGTGGTGCAGAATAATCTGTTCTATTTCTTCTAAATCTGTTTGTATCCATACCTTTACTACAATTATAACGAAAAAGGTCAAGCTTGGAATTTATATTGCTTATTACGTTCCTATTTGCCTCCCCTGTTGCATAAGAGGGGAAAAATCGTTATTATTGACATAACCAGTTCATGGGTATTTTGTAGTGAACACAGGATCCAGTTAATAAGATAAAAATGGTGAGCAAACAAGAGTCAATTGCATTTAGCCTTACTACGACTTAAAGGCCCAAATTGATCGAAAACAACAAGAATAAATAAAAATGAAACTAAGACAGCCGAGAGCAACTAAAACAAAGCAAAAGCGGCGTATATGGCGTACTGACAACTTAAAATTAAACATTAAAGTTAACAAAACGCAGCTGTCCGTTCACATTAGACTAATTGAAGTTTCACGACGGACACAACTTGTAATGCGCAGCGTTATATTTGTTTTAGTTTTAGTCGTAATTTTCACCTACATCTTACCGATTATTACTGAAAGGCTCGCCGATAGAACATACCCTCTGACGCCGTCAGAATCCGCACTACTGCCAAGTGATGATCCAGTGCTTGAAAAGGATATTAGTTATAGCAACCAGGCAGCCGCGTATCAATTTCAGCAATCCGATAACCCGTCGGTGTCAGCACCTATCAACAGTAGTGCCCTTTCCAGTGGCTCAACAATGATGAAAGCATCAATGCCAACCAATCCGGACAATGGTGTCTCAGTTACGGATCCTATAAACAATATCACTCTTAAAATGACACCTGAATTTGATTTACATACCGCAAAACAACAATCTTCGCACGTATACTATAGTTTTGAAAATGGGACTGGACAGCTTGTCTACTCGCCTCAAGCGGCTGACATGCTTGAAGACCTTGTTTTACAAAGTTCACCCGGAAACTCTGTGACGTACGATTATAAACTGTCACTCGGCAACAGTATGGTCGCAAAAGAAGAATCAGATGGCACTATTAACATGTACGGTTCTAGTCTCTCTCATTTTAGTAGTGCGTCTACGGATAACGCAAAAGATGCGAAGTTACTAGCAAATGCTGAATTACATGCCAAGAAAAATAAATTACTTTTTACCATTCCAGCCCCGACGGTTCGTGAAACAAATCGTGGCACCAGTGTTGTGCATGCCTTCTACTCTATTTTAAATGATGGAACAAAAGGTACCATTTTACGCCTAACCGCAACTAATCTTAATAAGGCGCTCTACCCAATCGATATCGACCCCACCGTTACCGTCCAGAGTGCTGCCCAGATTTTTCGTGATACAAACGGCGAATCAAATGTCGATTTTAACGCATCCAATGGATCTATTAACCGTGGAGCAGTAAATGGCGGGGTATTTAGCGATTCTACTGGATGGACTACCAACGCAAATAATCTAAATACTGCCCGCTTTTTAGACTCATCGGTAATTTCTAATGGATACGTCTATGTCGCCGGAGGGGCTGGAAATAACTCGTCATCAAACTTAAACAGCATAGAATATGCCCATATATCAACAGCCGATAACACGGTTGGTGCATGGTCAACAACTACAACTTTACCTGCAAATCTATCTCAATTCCGGCTACTGACATATAACGGGTACTTGTATACTCTCGGAGGATCAACCACAAGTACGGGATGTGCGAGCCCAACAGCAAATGTCTACTATAACCCGACCCAGCCAAATGGAGCACTGGCGTCAACTTGGACCTCAACAACAGCGATGCCAACTGCACTATGTAGCTTCGGGGCGGCAATTTACGATAATTATATATACGTAGTTGGAGGCCAAAACACATCGGGCTCAAGCTCTGGTAACAGTAGTACAGCGTACGTTTACTATGCCCCTATTAATCCGAATGGCAGTGTTGGTACTTGGTCAAGCACAACAGTGGGTACCTATACCACCCCTGCTTTGCCACAAGCTGTCTATGACGACGACGTGCAAATCTATAACAACCATATCTATGTGGTAGGTGGGATGAATAGCACAACCCCGTTATCAACAATCTATGAAGCAGCTATATCCGAAAGTGGCGCTAATATTGGTGATATATATGGCAGCTGGACTAGTTTATCCAATACTTTTGTCAGTGCAGATGAACCAACAATTACATCTTTAACCCTCTCGAACTTAGGAGGCGGGAGTTTTTCTGCCGTCAATGATGGGTATATGTATGTGAGCGGCGGCTGTACTTCGGTAAATACGACTGATTTATACTGTAATACAACTGCCGGAAACGTATCAGGCAATACCTACGTTGCCCAAATTAACGCCGATGGAACACTTGGACCTTGGTCCCTTATTGCAAGTAGCAACAGCGATACTGAGGTTGGTGGAAGTTTAGAGGTATTTGGTGGTTACCTATATGATGTTGCGGGTTGTTCTCAAATGAATACCACGGCCAGTATAAACATAAGCTGCGCGAATACTGATACCCTAAATAGTCAGAAATATGCACAAATACAAAGTGCCGGACAAATTGGTCCAGTTGCAAATGCGACCAGCGGAGGCTCAGCAGTTGCCTTGCCGGATGGTCTTTATCAAGATGCTGCCGTCGTCAACAATGGCTACCTTTATGCCATCGGGGGATGCATCACAGCTAGCTGTGATGCTGGAACAGCCGATACTTCAGATGCAATCTACTACGCACAAATAAGTAGTAATGGATCAATCGGAGCGTGGTCTACAAGCGCTTATACAATCAATGCTGGTTCCGGCTCTACGGGCGGCGTAGCTGCCATTGATGAAGCGGCAACAGTATACGACGGCTATGTGTATGTCGTGGGTGGATATAATTATTTTGGTAGTACTGACTTCGCCTCGACATTCCCTGCCACCGGTTCGGCTGCGGATGTTGTTTGGTATGCGCAATTCAGTACATCTAGTCACGATTTGACCGGTAACTTCAGCGCCTACACGGGGGCTAACCATACCCTGACTCAAGGAACCTATTCTATGTCTGCGGTTGCAGATAGAGGCTATTTGTATGCTTTTGGTGGCTGTTCTGCCGGACACAATGCGGCAGGTTGCTCAACATACTACAGATCAGCTTATACACTTGCAATAGGTACGAGTGGTCCGACAGGTAACCTTACGGCTACCGCAAATAATCTCCCTGTAGCACAGGTTGCAGCCTGTACAAGTGTTGGTACTGGTGCCAATAAATTAAACACCACCAATGACTGTTACCCAGGTGAGGCAGCAATGGGAATCGCTATGTATAACGACCACATATATCTCATCGGTGGCGCCAGTGGTAATAATGGACAATCGGTCATTATTGAGTATATGGACATCGCAACGCCTGGTACGCTCGGCTCCTGGACTGCAGCGACATCGTATTTACCTGATAGTACGGCAATTGGTTATTATGCTGCCCTGAGACGAACTATGGCTCTTGCTTATAACGATTACTTGTATGTGGTCGGAGGCCATGATGGCGACGTAAACATCACCTCGCCCAACATTGATATTGGTCAGATTGATTTAAGTACTGGCAATATAACTTCAGAAACCACGTCTTCACAGGTGTTAGCAACAAAGGAGTGGGATGGGGGTGTGACATTTGCTGATGGCACTGCCTATGTCGTCGGTGGATGTTACAGTGGTAATCCGCCAACAACCTGTGCTAATGGTTCAACCTCCAATAACGATACCCAAATATTTCAAATATACAATGCCGACAATGATGGTACTGGGTCTTGGACGAATGCCTCGAATACCTATAGCGGCACAGCCAATAGTGTCGGTCTTGGTTCCGTAGCCTATAATGGGTACATCTATACCGCTGGCGGTTGTAGCAGTGGATTTTCATTAGCTGCCTTCCCATCATGTAGTACGACCGTAAATAGCACCTCATCAACTTCCAATTTCTATGCACCGATTAATCCCGATGGTTCGGTAGGAACCTGGACCGCAGGTCCAACGCTGACCGGAGGTTCAGCTTTTGGTTGTTTGATGCAAGCTAATGGCTATCTTTATTATATTGGTGGTCAAACTACCGGTTCTACAAATCCAGCACTCACCACAGTTTCATATAGTCTAATCGGAGCTACTGGCGCGCCAGGAGCATGGAGCACAACTACGGTATTGACGGCAGCTCGTACTCAAATGGGTTGTGATAGTTTTAGTGGCACCTTATATGTCGTCGGTGGAACAGCAGGTGGTAGCACTCCAACTCCTCAAACAACCGTCTATTATGCGCAACCAAGCCCCACTACTGGCACAATTAGTAGTTGGTCATCTTTTGGTACCGGCCTCACAACGGGCCGCGCCGGTGTGTCGGTTGTTGCAGCAGGTGGTTATTTGTACGTTTTTGGAGGTGATACATCTTCAGCATCTTACAATGAAGTTGATTTTATACCTATCAACCCCAGCACTGGCAACTCCAATGGTTCGTGGGCTACAACCAGTTATTTCACTATACCTACGAGTTTTATGGGTTCGGCCGTCGCCAATGGGTATATATTTCTATTTGGCGGTAATACCAGTACTACAATTGCGACCGCATCTTGTAGTTCATATACCTACATTGCGCCAATATTAAGTACCGGTAATCTCGGTCCGTGGACCACAGGTGTAAATAATTTTACTACTGCCAGAATGTCAATGGGAAGCGCCTATTATAACGGCAATTATTACTTATCTGGTGGTGACAACTGCGGCACAGAAACTGGTAATGCAGATATAATCACATCTAATGTGATCCAGTACGGCGGAGAACAATCTCAGGTAATAGGTGGCTTTTTCACGAGATATGCGGATTTAGGTGGAGACGCTGAACCAGAATTATTTTTAGCTTTTGTGACAAATGCCCAAAACGACAGTGTCAATGTTGAGTATTGGCAAGCAAGTTATATTACAAGCACCTTCGAGACTAATTCTTGGGGAGCTTCAACAGCCATACCTAATGTGACTAGTGGTACAGTCACAAATGTATACGCATATAACGCTAGTGATACGAATGTGTTCTTAAACCGATACCTGCAATTAACATTCAGTATGACTCAAACTAAGAGTTTTACATTCCCAGATTCTTCCCCACCATCAGTAAACTCATATTATTTCTACTACTCCCCTGCTCCACAAACACGCTTACGAAATGGTATGGATTTTCAAGATGAACAACAACAGGGCTTTGATTTAAATTACTAAAATTAAATGAAAATGAAGTTAATATATACGATAATATCATCTTACAATACGGAAAAAGTACGGTTTTCTTTATCCCGTTAAAGTAACTAGTTACGATTCGTGTCGACTCCAATACTATAGATAGAACTTCCTGTTACCTTTTTGCAATTATAAATCATACTATATCTAAGTACGGACTGATCTAATTGACCGCAATAGTAGCAATTGTACCTCCTGTCACAACTAACCTTTCTTCAGTACGGTTGTTCGGTCCGTCAAAGGCTTCGAAGTAGTTGGTGCCAGGCAGCACATTGAAAGTATACTGGCCGCCACTATTGACGTTTTGACTGCTACCGTAATCCCCAGTGTTGCCAGCTTGTTTAACGGTAGCTGTTGATAGTGGATTGCCATTCTTTGTAACAATTAACTGGACTGGGTCCGTATTATAGGTAACATCATCTGGCCCTGAGGTGGTGGCCATAATAGACTGCTCTTCGTCACCATTGTCAACATAAGCCGTAAAGTAGTTAGTACCGGGTAGCACCTGGAGAGTAATCTGACCGCTACCATTGACCGGTTGCTTTGATCCAAAAGTACCAGTGTTGCCAGCTTGGGCAACAGTAGCATCACTTAAATCAGCAGCGTTAGGATCGTTAATACTAACTGTTACGGGGACGGTCATGAAATTTATGTTATTAGGTCCATTGGGACTTACTGTAATGTATTGGCTCTCATAACCATTGGCGTAGTACACGCTTACTTTGTAGGTACCCGGTGCGGTGTTAAGATAAGCATTACCAAAACTATCGGTACTAAGTGTAGTGATCTGACTAAAGGAATTCTCTATGGTAACTTTAGCAGCATTTAAGTAGTTGTTATTGGAGTCGGTGAGATTAACTAATGTATAGTTGGCTGGCAATACTGTATAAGTCGTGCTCACACTTGGCGTACTATTTCCGGCATTATCTGAAGCTCCCGTGCAAGTTGCTGTATAGTTATCGCCAGCAATAAACATACTGAGCGAAGCGTTAGTAAAGACTCCTGATAATGTATCACTTGTGTTACAGGCGGGACTAGGAGCATTACTTGCTGAATAAGTTTCGCCATTGATGGCTCCAGTAATAGTGACGACTGGAGGAGTTGTGTCATAGACTACGGAAGCTGAATTAGACTGAGAACTTTCACCATTACTATTGACCGCTGTAACTGTATAGATATAGGTGCCATCATCAGTACCATTCGTAGTTAGAGACGAATCACTGTAAGAAGTGTTAGACGTATTACCAATATAAGTGCTATTAAAATCGTGGATGTCACCATGCATCTTATTACTAAATAGAGGTTCTAAACAAACTCGTTCGGTCACAGTTACCATGTAAAGTTTTTTAGTCTATTTGCCCGTAGTAACAAAGCTCAAGTTACTTACGTATGAGTCAGAGTTACTGTCGGCAGTGACATCTATCTTAAATACTATTATTGAGTTTGGCCCTACTGCTCCAGATCCGCCACCGCCTGTCACAGTACAGTTTTGCTCATTATTGGCGCCAGAGAAGAGCGAAACTGTCTGCCAGGTGTTTGCTGTAGTAGTCACCTGCGTTGTACCTGTTTCACACTGCGTTAATGCTCCAGTTGAGCTATTGATATAGTACATAGAGTATCGGACGCCATTTTGAGTTATACCACTACCACCGCTCACCGTTGCAACGCTTGTACTACGGGCCGTAAGTTTAATTGTTCCCTGAGCTGAGAAGTTCTTAAATGTTGCGGGCATTTGGTAACGGACAAACATGCTATAGCTATTAGGATTCGTCTGAGGCGAAGTCCATTTGTAGTAGTTGTATTCATCTGATGTCGCGGAACAGGTTTGGTCACCGCTGGTCGTATTAATACCCAAAGCTTCAGAACAAAGGTCAGACGTAAGAGTACCAATATCAAAACCACTGAACAGTGATCCATCAAGTACGACACCTTGGTATTCAGGTATCAAGTTCACGCTGACGCTCGGAGCAGCTCCACAAGCACCCCAACCTGAAGTTCCGTAACATTCCAGCTCACCCGCCGTAGTATCAAAGTACATTGATCCCAACATTGCTGTGGCCGAAGTACTAGTTGTTGGAGGAGCGGCAGACGTATCTACAGTGAGCAGTGTCAAGCCTTGTCCAGCCACGCCACCTACTCGAAGTTGATTTACATTCAAAGCTCCGGAACTGTTTTGAGCAACAATGCTTAAGTTATCGAAGTATATAGTGTGATTTGCAGTCCCGTAAATTGCAAAGGTATTTGCAGACGTCGGGGTATTACTGCTACTTACTGTAAAGTAACACGTATATTTGGACCACGTATTAGTGAATGACCAGCCGGCGCTTGCATTTGAACAGGTATCTGCAGAGCCTGTGCCAGTATCAGGTGATGTGCCATTATAAAGATAACTGCCTGATATATCGATATACGGACCGGCCGCTGACGCTTCTGCAGAGAAGCTTACAAGGTAAGTCGTACTATTAGATAACGTAGTATTGAGAAGGTTTTCAACCCCACGGTTACCAGACCCCGAAGTAACTGCGACACTTACGCTCGCTGCACCACTTTCATATTGTCCAGCAGTAGTATCCTGAGTAATTGTTGCTGCACCATCAGCGGTCCAATCTGTCGTAAAGGTGGCACCAGTGGTTTCTGCTCCAGCGTCTGATGCAACATTTGTCGTAAGACCGGTATCGTCAACGTCTAATAATTGTGCGCCTGAGGTATTCTGTACTGCAAAAGCAGTTGTTGAAGTAGACGTTGGTTGTACCACTACTCCACTTCCGCCTCCTGGTGCCAATGTCAGACTTCCAGTAGTGGTAGAAATTGTATTGGCAGTATCATAATTAAGTTGACCAGCGTTTTCGACTTGTAAGAGTTCTGTACCTGTGCTGCCGTAGTAATCTTCGATGTCTGCGTTATTTGAACTATTTTCCTGCAAAACGCCTGCAACAGTACCACTGCTACCGGCTTGTACATTGAAGTTCGCTTCCTGAACATTGGTCTCATTGTTAATAGCCGTACTACTGACATAGGCGACAAAGATGGCACCAACAGTATTGTATTTACTGCTCGCCGACTGTGTATCAGTCAGTGAATAGTTTGTATCGGCAGCGGTATCAAGGTTGTATGCTAGAACATTTGTCTTTGTGGTCACCGTACAACTAAAGCTTGCGGTACAAGTAGTAGTGCCATCACCACCCACACTCTGACCATAACCAACGTAAGCCTCACCTGCATCCTGGGCAGTTAGGTTGCTTGTCCAGGCCATCGTGGCGTTAGCTATCGCATTACCATTTGCACCGGCTGTATCAACACCCCAAGTGGTACCAGCGTTAACACCAACAGCTGTATATTCTTCAGTTTCAATTTCATAACCCGCAGCTGGGCTACCACCTGCGTAGGTAAAGGTCATCGTGTTGTTACCGCTAGTTGCGGAAGTAGAGGCTACGGTACCCATCCATTCTTCTACACGGCCGTAGTTGCCTGAAGAGTATGGACTTGCTGCGACTTTTGTTAATACTCCTCCAACCATGTCAGGCTCTGCAATGCTGCTGACTGTATCATTAGTCGCTTGCGGGAGTAGCAATTGTACTGTCACCAGGTCTCCGACGTTAGTAGGAGTGTATGTTTGAGTCGCTGTGGTCGTCGTGTCATCAGCCACTGAACCAGCGACAAGTGTAATACTGGCATTTGAGTTCGCACAAGCACTAAATACCAGCTGGGTGGAAAATGTAGTACTCGTTTCAAGACAGAGACCACCACTCGGAGCTGAATACGGTAATACAAGTGAGTAAGAACCACTTGGGGCAATTCCGGCACCATTCCCACCAACACCATTTGGTGCAACAAGCTGTATTGCATTAGCGTTACCAGAGCTATTAAAGACTAGGTCTCCGTTGACAGTACTGGAAGCACCGAGCGCAACAGAACCAGCTGCCGTATTGACGTCCAAGACGTCATTACCACTGGTATTTTGTACCTGAAGCGCTGTTGTTGAGTTACTGACGTTTTGTAATGTCACCGGATTAGTTACTACTCCGGTAAGGGCAATCCCTCCTTCAACCAAACCAGTAGCTGTACCCGTTGCGGTAGTTACTTGCTGTAACTGAACACCGTCCATGTACACAGTATCTGCAGTGGCGACATTACCGGTCGTCTCAATCGTAATTGAAGTGATGCCCGTACCTGAAGTGAACGTTAAGTCACAGGTTACTGGTTGGAAGTAGGTAGCAGATAATGCATTTGTGCCTAAACCATTAATCGTACATGCACCAGTCGGACTACCACCACCTGCGGCAATAACTTGGAAGTTAGAACCCGTCAATAAAGTAGCGCCAGCGGTTTGCATCGCGTAGAACGATACCGCATAGTACTCGCCCGCTCCGCTTGCAGCGGTAGGTGGTGAAGCAACCGTAAAGGCAGTCGTTGCAACACCCTGGTGCAGCGGACTGCCGGTTGTAGTAACTAATTTCAAGGAGGTGACACCTTCGTATGAATCAGCTGCAGTGGTATTTTGGGCACAGGTTGTCGGACTTCCAACTGATGTCCAGTCAGTTAACGGACAGTTTCCGCTACCTAAGGCAAATTCGCTATCACTAATGTAGTTAGTAATGCCGTTCACTATTGCGGTAGTATTTGCTTGCAAAACAGCTTCTCCATCAGCGTTTTGCACTTCGTAAGCAGTTGAACTATTTGTAGCTGTTTTTATGATATCGCCGGTATTCGTTAATGTTTGCGTGGTGGCATCAGCTTGCAGCTTAACCGTATTGCCTGTATTTGCAGCAGATGAACCGATTGTAACGCTCTGTACATTCGTTGCATTGCTTGTAGTAGCGACGTTGACAGTTGAAGCATACGTATTTCCGCTTATTGTGTTACCAATATTTATCGCAGATGCCACATTTGAGTCGCCTATTGATATTGCGCCTGCAGTTCCTGTCGATGTACCAACATCTATTGACACACTTCCGGAAGCAGATCCGCCAGACGTCACATTACCAGTCGTGAGGCTGATGTTGCCGGTCGCCGCACCGCTTGCCGCAGGCGTGTTGATTGTAGTGCCGCTAAATCCTTGAAGTGTTAAAGCTCCTGCACTTGTTGATATCGTATTAGCACTATCAAAATTCAATTGACCAGCGTTTTCGACTTGTAAGAGTTCTGTACCTGTGCTGCCGTAGTAATCTTCGATGTCTGCGTTATTTGAACTATTTTCCTGCAAAACGCCTGCAACAGTACCACTGCTACCGGCTTGTACATTGAAGTTCGCTTCCTGAACATTGGTCTCATTGTTAATAGCCGTACTACTGACATAGGCGACAAAGATGGCACCAACAGTATTGTATTTACTGCTCGCCGACTGTGTATCAGTCAGTGAATAGTTTGTATCGGCAGCGGTATCAAGGTTGTATGCTAGAACATTTGTCTTTGTGGTCACCGTACAACTAAAGCTTGCGGTACAAGTAGTAGTGCCATCACCACCCACACTCTGACCATAACCAACGTAAGCCTCACCTGCATCCTGGGCAGTTAGGTTGCTTGTCCAGGCCATCGTGGCGTTAGCTATCGCATTACCATTTGCACCGGCTGTATCAACACCCCAAGTGGTACCAGCGTTAACACCAACAGCTGTATATTCTTCAGTTTCAATTTCATAACCCGCAGCTGGGCTACCACCTGCGTAGGTAAAGGTCATCGTGTTGTTACCGCTAGTTGCGGAAGTAGAGGCTACGGTACCCATCCATTCTTCTACACGGCCGTAGTTGCCTGAAGAGTATGGACTTGCTGCGACTTTTGTTAATACTCCTCCAACCATGTCAGGCTCTGCAATGCTGCTGACTGTATCATTAGTCGCTTGCGGGAGTAGCAATTGTACTGTCACCAGGTCTCCGACGTTAGTAGGAGTGTATGTTTGAGTCGCTGTGGTCGTCGTGTCATCAGCCACTGAACCAGCGACAAGTGTAATACTGGCATTTGAGTTCGCACAAGCACTAAATACCAGCTGGGTGGAAAATGTAGTACTCGTTTCAAGACAGAGACCACCACTCGGAGCTGAATACGGTAATACAAGTGAGTAGCTGCTCGTCGGAGCAATACCAGCTCCGGTACCACCAACGCCATCCGGAGATACAAGTTGGACAGTATTGGTATTGCCGAAGTTATTGAAGACAAGATCTCCATTCACTGCGTTAGAAGAACCAAGTGCAACGGATCCAGCAGTTGTATTCACACCCAAGACACTTGCAGCGCTAGCATTCTGGACTTGGAAAGCGGTGGTGGAGTTACTGGCATCCTCAAAAGTAGCTGCGCCAGTTGCAAGTAGGCTCCCACTATTCGACAGACTTATGGCATAGTTGCCTGTCCCATAACTTGCATAAATGCTATGCGAAATATTGGACACGGGTGCGCCAGCTGGAACGAAGGTCGATGGCAAGATGGTGGCACTACCGAAGGTGTCTGTTTCGGCGTCGATCATCCCACCCGTGACCGAGTTATAAGACTCTTCGTTCTTAGTACTACTCGTGGTGTTTGTCCAGTACACCAGCCAGTAATGTGTGCCTGCCGTCACCGCCGCGGCCGGGATTGAGGCCGTATTCCAACCCGGGGTGCCGCTGAGGGTATTGACGGCACTGGAGGCAATGAGAGTACCTGGGTCCGGATTGCCCATAAAAGAGCTGTCGGTATAGAGACCCACTAGGTAGCTTCGGTTGGTCGCGTCCAGACTACTGACGTACACCGAGATTGATGAGAGTGACCCCGTGTAGGAAGCAGTGAACCTATCTGCAGAGATTGTAGTTGCAAAATTAGTAAGAGTATCTACAGTTCCACCTATTGTCGTGTAGCCAAATGGCGGTAGCGAGCCTCCGATACCCAGATTGACGTTACCGCCAGATGTATCGACATTGAGAAGATTAACTCCTGCGGCGTTCTGGATCTGATAAGCAGTGCTCGAGTTAGTGGATGACTTCAAAGTATCTGAAGGTGCAGTTGCACTGCCGGTGAGAGTGTCAGTGATTCCTTGGCCTTGAAGGGTAGTAGTTCCAGTATTAGAGCTACCACCTATAGTAATGTTGGCAGTGTTAGCGCCAGAAGTATTGTCGATAGTGACGTTGTCGCTATTGGTACTAGAGCCAGTGGTACCAATGGTGATGGTATTGGCCGTTGAGGAGGCTTGGTTACCAATAAGTATAGTACCGCTGTTGCCAGCTTGAATTGTTACCGCACTGGTGCCGGTACCGCCTTGGAGAGTGGTAGAGCTAGTGCTATCTAGGCTACCTATATTTGTCGCCTTAGCAGCAGTGCCGCCAGTATAACTGTTAATATTAACCGTGTTTGCAGCATCATTGCTAACCGCCCCTAGATCTAGAGTATTGGCGGTACCGTTATTGGCAATACTAACTGTTCCGGTGCCTGCAGCAAAAATGGTTACTGCCGTTGAGCTGCTGCCGCCTTGAAGAGTAGTGGTAGAAGTTGAGTTATTAGAACCAATAAGAATCGTGTCAACGCTAGCAACGGTTGCTCCCGTCCCAATCTCAATACCATGACTTGTAGTAGAATTACCGATCTGGATGCTAGCGGCTGCAGTACCGGCATCAATGGTGACAGCATTGGCAGCATTACCGTTATTGCCTATAGTTACCGCTCCCGTACTACTACCAGTATTAATGTTCGTTGCGCCATTGAAGTTATTGTTGATGTTAACGGCACCATTAGTGGCAGCAGTACCAGCACCGGCTCCAGCCGTACCGCCTTGAATGCCGATGCTTCCACCATTGCCATTCGTTGCACCAGAAACTGCAGTACCACCGTTACCACCTTGGATCGTGAAGCTACCACCAGTACCAGCTGTACCGGCAGCAGTTGTAGAGATATTGCCACCGACACCTCCCTGTAAGGTGAAGGTACCACCGTTACCACCAACGTTGGCACCATTCGCACCACCAGTCGTATCGGCACCACCGGCACCGGTCGTCAGGCTGATGGCACCACCGGCACCACCGGCTGAGGTAGCGTTGCCTGTCGTTGCACCACCAGTACCAGCAGTAAAGCTTAGAGCACCACCAGTACCAGCTGTTTGACTGTTCGCGGTATCAGCACCACCGGTTGCGCCAGTGACAGTCAAGGTGGTAGCAGCAGATGTACCGGCACCACTGCTGACGGAGGAAGGCGTAGTCCCTTTTATTGTCGTTCCACCACCGATGCCTGCGAGTAGATCTATGCCAGCGACACCTGTTCCGCCTTGAAGAGTAGTCACTGTAGCCGAAGTGTTATTGCCTATATTGATCGCACTGGCATTGGAGGTACCGATGTTGACTACACCGTTACTCGCAAAACTACTACCAGTACCAGCATCAATGTTTACATTACCACCAGTAGCCGTAGCAGTTCCCGATTCATTACCGCCATCTAATATTAAGTTTGCTGCGGTACCACCGTTTGTTGAGGTCCCACCAGGCTGAATAGTAATACTATTAGCCGATCCGCTACTTGCGCTTGCAGTAGTGACATCTGGCGTTAAGCCGCCTTGAAGCGTTACTAGACCGCTATAGCCTACAGTGAACTCGTTAGTTGGAGTACCAGTACCTACTTGTAGCTGAAGTAAGTTGCCGGATGCACCGGTCTTATCTATGAAAATTGATGAGCTTGTTGAACTATCTTGCTGAGCAGCGGTTGGAGCAAATTGCACGTACCCAGTTCCCGACGCACTACAGTTTCCGCCACCCGTTACCGCAAGACAGACCGTACCTGTTGCAGCTGGGAGAGTAATGGTATATGAAGTTGAACTTGGATTAGCTGGAACGACACTTATACCACCGGATGAACCACTGTAGTCAAAGGACAGTTTACCTGTCTGGGTTGAAGTGTTACCCAATATAACCTGATCATTCAACGTATCAACAGAAAGTAGGTCATTGCCTGCAGCATTTGCTACTTGTAGGGCTGTTGTGGAATTAGTGGTGTCTTGAAGTTCTACCGGACTGCTTATGGCACCCCTAAGCAACAAGGAACCGACCTGGTATGGCGATAGACTGGTTGCACTGACCAGCTGTACACCGTCAATATAAAATGTATGCTGCGTCGTATCGCTGACGACGAATAAGATATTACTCACATTGCTTCCCACAGAGGTAAATGTACAGGTATAGTGAGTAAATCCTGTTGTGACTACTGTAGCTCCGGTAATACACGCTGGTGCGCCGCCCCCTGTAATCGTGACATTTAAGGTGCTGAAATTACTAGTTGTTGCCATTGCATAAAAGCCCAACGTATAGGTTCCGGCGCCAATAGTCGTGGTGAATCCACCAGCACCACTTGAAACTTGGGCACCAGTATTCGCAGTACCATTAGCAGTCACTACTTTCAAGCTGGCGACGCTATCGTACGTATTTGCCACAATCGTATTCTGGGTCACCGAAAGACCAGATCCACCTCCTGAAGCTGACCAGCCAGTCGAACCACCTTCAAACCCTGGGTTAGTTATCAAGTTCGTGGTGTTCGTTATTGTTCCGGCTTCGAATACAGGCGATGTATTGGCATTCTGGATTTGGAAAGCAGTACCTGAATTTGCCTGATTCTTGACAATAACCGAACCGACACTACCTGCCGTACCCGCACCTGCCCCAGCAGCTCCAGCAGATAGGGTAATATTTCCACCATTGCCATTCGTTGCACCAGAAACTGCAGTACCACCGTTACCACCTTGGATCGTGAAGCTACCACCAGTACCAGCTGTACCGGCAGCAGTTGTAGAGATATTGCCACCGACACCTCCCTGTAAGGTGAAGGTACCACCGTTACCACCAACGTTGGCACCATTCGCACCACCAGTCGTATCGGCACCACCGGCACCGGTCGTCAGGCTGATGGCACCACCGGCACCACCGGCTGAGGTAGCGTTGCCTGTCGTTGCACCACCAGTACCAGCAGTAAAGCTTAGAGCACCACCAGTACCAGCTGTTTGACTGTTCGCGGTATCAGCACCACCGGTTGCGCCAGTGACAGTCAAGGTGGTAGCAGCAGATGTACCGGCACCACTGCTGACGGAGGAAGGCGTGGAAGCAGTGATGGTGGTACCGCCACCGATGCCTGCGAGTAGATCTATGCCAGCGACACCTGTTCCGCCTTGAAGAGTAGTGGTAGTTCCAGTATTTGTATTTCCCAGATTAATAATAGATGCATTGCTTGTGCCAATGCTAATTGTGCCGGTGCCGCCATTTACGGCAGTGCCGGTGTCAATTGATACCGTACCAGCATTCTGCACATTACTACCTTGACCGTTACCGCTGGTAATATTTATGGCACCACCGGCACCACCAGTAGTACCGCTAGTACCATTACCTGCAAGTAGAGTAATGGCTCCGCCAGCGGCACCTGCCGTTCCACCGGCCGCCCCACCCGTTAGAGAAATCGCACCGCCAGCTCCGGTACCATTGCCCGTTGCACCCTGAAGGCTTAAGGCTGTACCGGCGGTATTCGATGTTGTTTGTGTAGCCACAGAAATGAGATTACCAGTGACTGCGGTACCAAACACCTGATCACCAGCACTGTTAAAGCTGTCTACTGGAGTCGTACTGCTTGCACTGCTATACAAATCAATAATGTCTTGACCGCTGGCACCCTGAATCTTAGCAGCTACCTGACCAGTCAAGCTTTGAATATTAAAGTTAGCACTTGTTTGCTGTGTCGTCTGGTTATTAATGTAGGTACTGACGCCACCAACGCTGGAACAGTTAGCTAATGTCTGGAGACAAATAGTATCGGTGGTATTGCTGTCATTCGGTATGGTGAGAGCAACGTTATTGCTCGTTTGATTTGCAGCTGAGAGAGAGACAGTTTGGCTATTCGTAGAGTTTTCAAAAGTAAGTAAACCATTAATATGGCTGGATGCACCTAAGATAACCTGGTTATTGCTCGAAGAATCAACACTGAGTTCGTCATAACCACTGGAATTCTGCACCTGGAAAGCAGTCGCAGAGTTGGTGTCATCTTCGAAAGTTGCTGGTCCATTTACTGTCAGTTGACCGGAGGTATCAAGGGTGGGAGCACCGCTCGTTGCTGCACTTCCCGTATCTTTAAATGTGGTAGCACTGGTATTAGTAATGAGACCTTGTGAAGCGCCACCAACGGTTCTATAGAGGTTGTAGGATACCGCTCCAGCTACCGGCAACCATGTTACCACGTTGTAGTTGCTGGCACTCAGGGTCGTGTTTTGGACTGCCGTAGTCCCCGCCGTAGAAGCTGGAGTGGTACCACCTGATGCAGAGACAGCGGACACCGTATAGTTATACGACCCGGTACACGCACTGACACAGGTCGGTGTGACGGTTGGAGCGGCAGGGGTAGAGATTTTGTTTATTGTAACACCGCCCTGGATGCCACCTGCAATGCCGACGGCTCCCTGGATATAGGTGGAACCAGTGACTCCTAAGTTACCACTAATATTGGTGTTTGTTCCCACACTCAAACCACCTTGTAAGGCAAGATCACCATTGATCGTAGCATCACCATTCGTTTGCAGGGTACCCGTAGTAATACCACCAGCCGCTAGTTGTTGGCTATACTCACCACCTAAGTTAAAGGTTTGTAGGCTATTAGCAGTGTTGTCTGTCACAAACGCGTAATCACCATTTACGTAGACACCATATGGACCAGTAGCGGTTGTGACTGTACCGACACTGAATGGAGCAGCTGGGTTGGAAACATCAATGACTTGGAGAGTATTGGCGCTATTATTTGTCACATACGCATAACGGCCTTGGACGTAGACATCCTGGGGGGCAGAACCTGTGGTTATACTTCCGACCACCGTCGCGCTACCGGGATTAGAGACATCAATAATTTGCAAGGTGTTATTCGCTGAGTTGTCAGTAACGTAGGCGTAGCGACCTTGGACGTAGACATCCTGGGGACCGGCATTGGTGGTTACTGAGCCAGAACTAAAGGGACTGGCTGGGTTACTCACATTAAATATCTGTATCAGATTGCCACCGTGCTCGGAGACATAGGCAAACTGTCCCTGGACATAAATATCTCTTGGAGCACTAGTAGTCCCGACGCTGCCAATACTGAACGGAGCGTTCGGGTTACTGATGTTGAAAATGTCTAACTTCTGGGCTAAGTTATCAGTCACGTAGGCATAGTCACCTTGGACGTAGATGCCATATGGATTAGTTCCGCCGGATGGTCCTATAGCCGTGGTACTGTCTATGGTCGGACTGTGTACGTTATAGACATTTATAACTTGGAAGGCATTGGAGTCAGTGATATAGGCATAGCCACCGGAGACAAAGACATCCTGTGGCGTACTTCCAGTAGTTGTGGTTATTTGTTTCACTGGATCTGCTGGGTTACTGACGTCATATATCTGTAAATTATTGGTGGTATGATCTACGATATAGGCATAGTTGCCCTGCACGTATACCTCAGTTGGATTAGAGCCAGTTGCTGCCGAACCAGCTGCTGCACTTGGCACCTCACCAGATACATACAATTGTCCAGTCGGTGTGCCACTACCACCAACCGTTAACTGGCCTTGGTTGGTGCTGACATTGGTACTGACGTAGGCAGTTGTCGTTGATGGTGGTGTGGCAGTGCCTGGGGTAATCGTACCAGTGTCCTGGTAGGGACTGCCGGGACTGTAGTTAGATAGTACGGTAGTGAGATACACTTCACTACCAGAAGTTGTAGACCGGTAGATGTTATAGCCAGAAGCTCCTGTTACGGCAGTCCAGTACAAGTTAATAATACCGGAGGCGGTGGCGGTGGCCGATTGTTCGGTGGAAGGCGTAGTTTCGCCACCAAGGCTATCAATGGCAGTCACTTTGTAGTAGTAGATCGTAGTGTTGACCAGGCTACCACCACTGCCGATGGCTGCTGAGGCATTCAAGCCAGTAGGTGAACTCATGGTAGCGTAGGTTACGTCAACACCAAGACGCATGTTGGTAGTATCTGCATTGAGCAGAAGCCCACTGGCACCGCTGGCATTCTGTACCTGGAAAGCAGACGTAGAGTTAGTGGATGTCTTCACTACATCACTTGGTGCAGTTGCACTGCCGGTGAGAGTGTCAGTGATTCCTTGGCCTTGAAGGGTAACTGTCGTAGGACTGGTATTGCCTATTGTGACACTAGCAGTTGTAGCTGTCCCAATACTCACTGCACCATTGGTAGTAGTACCGCTACCGCCATTTATTATTACATTCCCACCAGTAGAAGTAGTTCCTGTCTCGTTACCACCTTGTAAGGTAAGGTTTGCTGATGTACCACTATTAGTAGAAGTACTACCAGGTTGGATGGCAATACTGGTGGCGGTGCCACTGGAGACATTGTTTGTGGTGATGTCTGGAGCTTGATTACCTTGCAGGGTCACCACACCAGCGTTACTGACATTGAAGGTTGGTGCATTGATGAGTGTGGTGTAGGTACCACTAATAGTCAGAGCGTTGGTGACTGTTCCAGCTGCGTTGGTGATATGGAGAAGGCTGGTTGTGGCACCGGTGACGCCATTGTTACGTTCTACTAGTAGACCATTGGTTTGAGTGCCAGAGCTGGTCGTAACGACTTGGACATCATCAGCGTTGCCGGCTTGGTTGAACTGAGCAGCGACCGCATTAGTTGCATTGGTCGTCCCATTGACAGTGAGTCCCACAATACTAGGTGCCGTTGGTGAGATGACATCTGCACCCTGAACACCAGCTGAATTACTGCTTGGTACTTGTACTAGGTAGTTATTCGTAGAGCTTTGATAGTAGCTACAGTTAGATAGGGTTTGGAGACAGACGGTGTCTGTCGTATTGCTGTCGTTCGGTAGAGACAGGGCGACGTTATTACTTGTCTGATTTGCAGCAGAGATGGAGACGCTATCACCATTAGTGGAGTTTTCTAAGGTCAGTAGACCATTGATATGATTGGAGGCACCGAGGATAACCTGGTTGTTACTTGTGCTATCAACGCTGAGTTCGTTATAACCGCTGGTGTTCTGTACCTGGAAGGCAGTTGTCGAGTTGCTTTGATTCTTGACAATAACCGAACCGACACTACCTGCCGTACCCGCACCTGCCCCAGCAGCTCCAGCAGATAGGGTAATATTTCCACCATTGCCATTCGTTGCACCAGAAACTGCAGTACCACCGTTACCACCTTGGATCGTGAAGCTACCACCAGTACCAGCTGTACCGGCAGCAGTTGTAGAGATATTGCCACCGACACCTCCCTGTAAGGTGAAGGTACCACCGTTACCACCAACGTTGGCACCATTCGCACCACCAGTCGTATCGGCACCACCGGCACCGGTCGTCAGGCTGATGGCACCACCGGCACCACCGGCTGAGGTAGCGTTGCCTGTCGTTGCACCACCAGTACCAGCAGTAAAGCTTAGAGCACCACCAGTACCAGCTGTTTGACTGTTCGCGGTATCAGCACCACCGGTTGCGCCAGTGACAGTCAAGGTGGTAGCAGCAGATGTACCGGCACCACTGCTGACGGAGGAAGGCGTGGAAGCAGTGATGGTGGTACCGCCACCGATGCCTGCGAGTAGATCTATGCCAGCGACACCTGTTCCGCCTTGAAGAGTAGTCACTGTAGCCGAAGTGTTATTGCCTATATTGATCGCACTGGCATTGGAGGTACCTATGCTTATGGTGCCTGTCCCCGCCCCACTAAAGGTACCAGTATCAATAAGTACCGTACCGGCCACATTGCCTGATGTGGTTGCATTACCGGATTGAATGGTTATGCCACTGCTAGTTGAAGCATTTGGAGTCAAGACCGATACACCGCCAGCTCCCTGTAAGGTAAGGAGACCAGTAGCTGTAGTGAAGTTGGAAGCGGCGTCTGAATTAATTGCAACGCCACCAGTATCGGAGGTATTACCGATGCTGACGGCACCAGTGGAAGTACCGGTGTTTATACTGGTAGAGAAGTTAGAACTATTGTTAAGGTTTACCGCACCTCCCGATAC